>NZ_BMLK01000020.1 GCF_014645195.1 Novosphingobium indicum
GAATGAGGGGTCCCGATTGGACGCCGATCAACCCGCTACGGGGTTCCTTTTGCACGCCGGTCCACACCTCAGGGATGATTCCCTTCGTTGGCGGCATTCTTGCGGCAATCGCCGGAATGTGGAGTGAGAAAGAGCAGGCGCACGCTGAAAACGTCCTCAGGCAGTGGATTCAGATGCTTGAGGATGAGTTGCGTGAAAAGGGAAAAACTATCGCGGAAATAATGGCAAGGCTCGACATGCAGGACGAGGAGACCGTTAAACGCATCGAATCGCCAGAGTACCAAGCGTTGCTGAAGAAGAGTTTCAGGAAATGGTCTTCTATAGATACTGAGGGAAAGCGGGAAAAGATTAGAAACATACTATCTAACGCTGCAGGTTCATCTGTCGTTTCAGATGACGTGATAAGTCTGTTTATAGATTGGCTGGATCAATACTCAGATTTCCATTTTCAGGTGATTGGTGAAGTGTATCGTAGTCCCGGAATTACCAGAGGTGGAATTTGGGAGAACTTAGGTCGAAAGCAGGTGCAAGAAAATTCTGCTGATGCCGATCTTTATCGGATGCTCATTCGCGACTTGAGCATGGGCGGAGTAATCAGGCAGCATCGGCAAACGGACTATCATGGAAACTTCATCAAGAAGACACCTGCCAAGACTGGGAAGGGGCAAGGCAGCAAGGTCATGACATCAGCGTTTGACCGTGTTGAGCAATACGAACTGACCGAACTCGGCAAGCAGTTTGTTCACTACGCAATGAACGAGCTTGCGCCAAAATTGACGTTTCATGAAAGTGCTTAGACGCCCTTGAAAGCCTAGGGTCCTTTACGTGACAACGGTAGGAGGTTGTGTGCGCCGGCCGCGGCGATCTCCAGCGCGCGGCGGGCGGTTTCCTGGCCCTTTACCTGCTTGAGATCGGGGCCGTGCTCGGGCGGATCGACTTGTCCGGGGGCGGGCGGCGGCAGCACCTGATTGCCCTTGAGGTGATTGAGCAGGCTGATGAGATCGGGCGCGGCGACAACCGGCATGCCGTTGGCACCACCGCTGACCCATCCCGCCTCGCTTCCCTGTGCGGCCGGGCAGATCAGGCCCTTCTCACTCTCGCTGGCATGAAGCGCGGCGAGCAGCACGCCGGGGGACGGGATGACTCGCCCGTCTAGCGCCAGTTCGCCCACCGCCACGAAGTCGGCCATCTGCTCGGTATCGACGATGCCCATGGCGCTCAGCAGGGCAAGTGCGATGGGCAGGTCGTAGTGCGAGCCTTCCTTGGGCAAGTCGGCGGGCGAGAGGTTGACGGTGATGCGCTTGGGCGGAAGGGCAAGGCCCATTGCGGTCAGCGCAGCGGAAACGCGCTGGCGGCTCTCACCCACGGCCTTGTCCGGCAGGCCCACCACCGCGAAAGCAGGCAGGCCCGGCGCGACCTGACATTGCACTTCGACGGCGCGTGCTTCGAGTCCGAGATAGGCTACGGTCGAAACCAGCGCGACCACGAAGTCCCCCTGTATTGGCAGCGTGTCGCGTATGACTATGCGCTTGAAGCGGGAGGACGCGAAGGCAAGGAATTCATGCCTTACAACGTTTTAACCTTTTCTCTCATCACTTGGGTAAGTGGCCGGGCCGCATTTTCCGGCCATGCGCTCGTCCCGTGCAATCCTTGTATTTCTTGGTCTGTTTGCCGCGTCCCCCCTGTCGGCGCAGACCATCGACTATGAGTTCGTGGATCTGAATGCCGATCCGATCCACGACGGTGGCGAGCGCAGCCTGCCTTCCCGCTGGGTGGTCCAGCCATCGGTATCCGTGCCGACCGGGACTGCTGCCTACGGTCCTTTCCGCGTCCTCGATCGCCAGCGTGCCGCGCTTGTGGACGTGACCAATGGAGGCAGCCCGGCCCAGTTCGCGGCCATGTTGCGCGACCATCCCGGTATCTCCGAAATCGAAATGGTCGACTGTCCCGGAACCGAGGATGATCTGGCCAACCTGCGTCTTGGCCGGATGATCCGCGAACGCGGGATCGCCATGCATGTGCCGGACGGCGGTTCTGTGCGCTCGGGCGGGGTGGAGCTGTTTCTCGCGGGCGCACGGCGCTATGCCGATCCCGGTGCCGAGTTCGCCGTCCATTCGTGGCAGGACAACACCGGGCTCGAGCCTGACGACTATTCGAAGAACGCGCCCGAGAATCGCCGTTACCTCGAATACTATCAGACCATGGGCATGAGCCCGATCGAGGCGGAAGCGTTCTATGCCATGACCAACTCGGTGCCGTTCGAATCGGCCAAGTGGTTCGGCACCGGCGTCATGGGTCTGTGGGTCAATCTTGACCGCGCACAGGCCGGAAACGCGGCAGTCCAGACGCAGACGTCCTTGACTCTCACGCGGGCCTCCAGTAACGGCGCCCGTCTGTAAACGGTCGTCCGCTGCGGGCGGCCCTTTTTGTTCGGTCCTTCGGGGCCATGGAATTTTTCGAGGACTGACATGAAGCGCACTTTCCAGCCCAGCCGCCTTGTCCGCGCCCGTCGTCACGGTTTCCGTGCCCGTACGGCGACCGTCGGTGGTCGCAAGGTGCTTCGCGCCCGCCGCGCCCGCGGCCGCAAGAAGCTCTCGGCCTAATCCTTTCCAGCCTCACGGCTGGATGCGGCACTGGCCCGCGCCGCCGTCCGACACTCCGCACGCAGCAGCGGCGGAACCGGACGGCGGCGCGGGCCGCCGTCGTTTGGGGCCAAAGCATGTACGAATCGGTCCGCTCGGTTCCGCGACTAGGCCAATCTGTGTAGACCTGACATCATGACTGCCCCCTACGCGACCATGACCCGCCGGTCGGATTTTCTCGCCGCCAACCGGGGCCTGCGAGTCGCGCGTCCGGGGTTCGTCCTGCTGGCGAATGCCAATAAAGGACAGGGGCAGCGTGCGGGGATCACCGTCACCAAGAAGATCGGCAACGCGGTCGTGCGCAACCGGATGAAGCGCCGCTTCCGCGCTCTGCTGCGCGAGGTGCTGCCCGAGCATGGCCTTGTCGATACCGACCATGTGCTGATCGGCCGTGACGGCGGCGTAGAGCGCGATTTCGGGCTGTTGCGCGAGGAACTGGTGGCGGCGCTCGGCCGGGCGAAAGCCGGCAAGGGCGATCCTGCCCGGCGCAAGGGCGCACCGCGCAGGAGGCGCAAGTGAAAAGGGTATGGTCCTTCATCGTATCGCTGCCCGGCCTTCTGCTGATCGGGATCGCGCGCGCCTGGCAGCTGGGCCCTTCGCGGGTCATGCCGCCGACCTGTCGCTACAGCCCTTCGTGCTCGCAATACGCCATCGAGGCGGTCAAAAAGCATGGTGCGATTAAGGGTGGAAGCCTTGCGATATGGCGTCTATTGCGCTGCCAACCTTGGGGCGGTCACGGTTACGATCCCGTACCGGACTTGAAGCAGAAAGACTGACGAGAAGCGGGCGGCCCACGATGTCGCGGCTTACGGGAATACGACAGGAAACGTCTTCGTGGATAATCAGCGCAACATAATCCTGGCGGTCGTTCTGACTGCCCTTGTTCTCTTCGGGTGGGAGGCCGGCGTCGGCTACTTCTACCCGCAGACCAAGACGCCGACGCAAGTCGAGCAGGCAGGTGGCGCTGAGGAAGCGGCAAAGCCGACCAACCCCAGCAAGATCAAGCCGACCCGCGAAGGCGGTCTGCGCGATGCGGCGGAAGTCGCTCTCGAACAGCAGGATCTCGAGACGGCACTGGCCGGCGGAGGTCGCCTGCCCATCGAAGCGCCTGGCCTTTCGGGGTCGATCAACCTCACCGGCGCGCTGATCGACGATCTCGTCATCAACCGCCACCGCGAGACGGTGAAGAAGGACTCCGGTCCCGTCCGCATCTATTCGCCCGCGGGTACGCCGGCGCAGCAGTTCGCGCAGTTCGGCTGGGTCGGTCAGGGCGTTGCCACGCCCGACGGTCAGACCGTGTGGAAAGCGCCCGCCGGCGCGAAGCTGGCGCCGTCGAGCCCGGTCACGCTGAGCTGGGACAACGGGCAAGGGCAGGTCTACACGATCGCGCTCAAGATCGACGACGATTACATGATCACCGCCGATCAGCGCGTGGTGAACAAGGGGTCCAGCCCGATCACCATTCAGCCGTTCGGGCTCGTCAACCGTACCGATCAGACCGCCAGCCTCGACACCTGGAACGTCCATTCGGGCCCGATCGGCGCCTTCGACGGTTCGGTGACGTTCGGCACGAACTACGATGATGTCGAGGATGCCAAGACGATCGAGGAAAGCGGCAATGCCAACTGGATCGGCTTTACCGACGTCTACTGGATGTCGACGATGGCCCCGGTGGGAGCCAAGGCCGGCGGCGCATTCCGCTCGCTCGGCGATCACATCTTCCGTGCAGACCTGCTTTATGACCGCGAAGTCGTGCAGCCCGGTCAGGCGCTGACCCGCGAGACCAAGCTTTTTGCCGGCGCCAAGGAACACGAAGTCCTCGATGCCTATGAGAAGCAGGGCATTTCCAACTTCGGCCTCGCCATCGACTGGGGCTGGTTCCGCTGGTTCGAAAAACCGATCTTCTGGCTGCTCACGTCGCTGTTCAAGTTTGTCGGCAACTTCGGCGTCGCCATCATCCTGCTCACGGTGATCGTGCGCGGCATCATGTTTCCGATCGCCCAGCGCCAGTTCGCCTCCATGGCGGCCATGCGCGCGATCCAGCCGAAGATGAAGGCGATCCAGGACCGCTACAAGGACGACAAGCAGAAGCAGCAGCAGGAGGTTATGGCGCTGTACAAGAAGGAAGGCGTGAACCCGCTTGCCGGTTGTCTTCCGATGTTCCTGCAGATCCCTGTCTTCTTCGCGCTTTACAAGACGCTGATCCTCGCCATCGAGATGCGTCACCAGCCCTTCGTGCTGTGGATCAAGGACCTTTCCGCGCCCGATCCGCTGCATATCCTGAACCTGTTCGGCCTGCTGCCGTTCGATCCTCCGGGCTTCCTTGCCATCGGCATTCTGGCATTGTTGCTCGGCGTGACGATGTACTTCCAGTTCAAGCTGAACCCGGCGCAGATGGACCCGACCCAACAGCAGATCTTCTCGCTGATGCCGTGGTTCATGATGTTCGTTATGGCGCCGTTCGCCTCGGGCCTGCTGCTGTACTGGATCACGTCCAACCTGCTGACTATCGCGCAGCAGAAGTACCTCTACAGCCGTCATCCGCAGCTGAAGGCACAGGCCGACAAGGACGCGCAGGACAAGCAGCGGGCAGCCGACCGCGAGAAGAGCAAGGCCTGACGTGGAAGAGAGCCCCGATGACCTGACGGAGCGCGCGCGCAAGCTTTTTTCGGGACCGGTCACGTTCCTGAAGAGCGCGCCCGCACTCAAGTTCCTGCCCGATCCCGATGTGGCGGAAGTCGCCTTCTGCGGCCGTTCGAACGTCGGCAAGTCGTCGCTGCTCAATGCGCTGACGGGGCGCAAGGCGATCGCCCGCACCTCGGTTACACCGGGGCGCACGCAGGAGCTCAACTTCTTCGATGTGGGCGATCCACTGCAGTTCCGCCTGGTCGACATGCCCGGCTACGGCTTTGCCAAGGCACCTCCTGCGGTTGTCGAGAAGTGGCGGCGTCTGGTGCGCGAGTTCCTGCGTGGCCGCGTCGTGCTCAAGCGCACGTTGTTGCTCGTCGACAGCCGCCATGGCGTGAAGCCGGTGGATGTCGAGATGATGAAGATGCTCGACGAGGCCGCCGTGGGTTATCGTATCGTCCTGACAAAGGCCGACAAGATCAAGGCGAGCGAGCTGGCGAAAGTGCACGCCGCCACTATCGCCGAAGCGCGCAAGCACCCGGCAGCCTTTCCGGAGGTCCATGTCACAAGTTCGGAAAAGGGCATGGGTATAGAAGAATTGCGCGCCGCCGTGCTCGGAGACGCGGAACTTTGACCAAAGGCCGGGGGTTTCCTCAGGATAACCCCGGGTTTCCGTCATTGTGACGATTGTATGACGACTACAGCTCGGTTAAGGGCACGCTCCAGTTTGCGCCAGGAAGGAGGAGGTCTCGCCGATGCGCCAGATTGCCGTACTTCCCTATCGAACTCTTGGCCTTGCCGTCGATGCCCCCATCCAGATCCTGCTGATCACGTCGCGTGAAACGCGTCGCTGGGTGATCCCGAAGGGGGGGCTGATGAAGGGACTGCCGCCCCATTCCGCCGCAGCCGTCGAGGCAGAGGAAGAGGCGGGCGTACTCGGCGCCGTGTGCCCGACGCCGATCGGTTCCTATCGCTATCGCAAGCGTCGCAGGTCCGGCGCTTCGGTATGGGCGGATGTGGATGTCTTCCCGTTCGCCGTGACCGAAGAACTGGATACCTGGGACGAGCAGCACCAGCGCGAGCGAAAGTGGTTTTCGTTGGCCGATGCGGCCGATGCCGTGGACGAGGAAGACCTGCAGGCGCTCATCCGCTCGTTCGGCGCAAGCGAGTTTCGCGCTGCCGCCAGTCCCGCCCGGTTTATCGGCGCAGTCGTAAAGAAAACAGGGGTCAATACGATGTTTGCGTGGTTCCAGAAGCTGCTTCCGCAGCAGAGCCATTTCTTCGATCTGTTCGAGAAGCAGGCCGCGACGCTGGTGGCCGGGGCCGACGCGCTCGCAAGGCTTGCGCAGGGTGGACCGGGCCGGGCGCAGCATATCCGCGAGATCGAGGAGCGCGAGCACGACGCCGACGACATCACGCGCGAAGTGCTGCATGCCGTTCGTCGCAGCTTCCTGACACCGTTCGACCGTTCGGCCATCACCAGCCTGATCACCACGATGGACGATGCCATCGACGAGATGCAGCAGACGGCGGGCGCCGTGGACCTTTACGAGGTCTCCGAATTCGAACCCGAAATGCGCGACATGGCCGCGATTATCGTCGATGCCGCCCGTCTGACGGCCGAAGCCATGCCGCTGCTGCGCAAGATCGCCGACAACGGCCACCGGCTTCACGAACTGACCGAGCGTCTCGTGCGCATGGAAGGTCACGCCGATCAGATCCACGCCGAGGGGCTGAAGCGGGTATTCAAGGCCAGCAGCAACAGCGATCCGCTGCAGTTCATCGTGCTCCAGGAAATGTTCAAGCGGCTCGAACGCGTCGTCGACCGGTTCGAGGATCTCGCCAACGAGATCGATGGCCTCGTGATCGATCACGCCTGAGCCTATTCCCGATGGATCACAGTCTTGCCCTGCCGCTGCTGATCGGCCTCATCGCGCTCGCGCTGGCGTTCGACTTCCTGAACGGCTTGCACGATGCCGCCAATGCCATTGCCACGGTTGTCGCGACGCGGCTGCTCTCGCCGGTCATGGCGGTGGTATTTGCTGCCGTGGGCAATTTCGCTGCCTATTGGTTTGTCGGCCTCCATGTCGCCGAAACGGTGGGCAAGGGGATCATCGACAAGGACGCGGTAACCCCGGCTGTCGTCTTCGGGGCCTTGGTCGGGGCGATGTTCTGGAATGTGGTGACCTGGCTCAAGGGGATTCCTTCCAGTTCCAGCCATGCGCTGATCGGCGGTCTCCTGGGCGCGGGCATGGCGCACGGCGGCTTTGCCGTCGTCGAAGGGAGCGGCACGACGAAGACGGTCGTCGCGATCGTGGCCTCGCCGATGATCGGCTTTGCCATTGCGATGCTCTTGATGCTGGTCACCAGCTGGCTGTTTCAGGGGGTGTCGTCGCGCGGGTCCAACCGCACGTTCAAGGGCCTGCATCTCCTTTCCAGCGCCGCTTACTCGATCAGCCACGGCGGCAACGATGCGCAGAAGACGATGGGCATCATCGCCGTGCTGCTCTATTCGACCGGGCATCTTACGGGCGATTTCCATGTGCCTGAATGGGTCGTGCTGTCCTGCTACACGGCGATTGCGCTCGGAACGCTTTCGGGCGGGTGGAAGATCATCAAGACCATGGGCACGCGGCTGACAAAGCTTACGCATCACTCGGGGTTCTGCGCGTCGACGGCCGGATCGTTCGTCGTGTTCGGGGCCAGCGCCATGGGCATTCCCGTGTCCACGACCCATGCCATTACCGGCTCCGTCGTCGGCACCGGCGCGGCGCGGCGGGCCAGTGCGGTGCGCTGGTCGGTGGCGAGCCGCGTGATTGTGGCCTGGATCATCACGATCCCGGCGAGCGCTGCCGTCGGCGCCCTGTTCTATATGCTCACGCGCCTGTTCTGATCAGGGGATCTTGCGCACTGCAAAGGTGATGCGCGTGGGCGCGGTCCCATGGTCGAAGGCGGCTGCGGCGAACTTCGGACGTGACAGCTTTACCTGCACATCGTTTGAAAAGCCGACGAGTTCGAGCGGCATGCCGATGAAGTTGCGGTCTGCCTTGCCGTTGCCGTTGGCGTCCCAATAGGCCTGCGCCGCGTAACGGCCGGGAGGGACATCCGGTACCGTCACGGTGGTCGTTCCGGCATGGGCGACGGCTTCGGCTGCCCAGGGGCAGTCCTCCCGGGTAAACTGTTTCGCCGGACAGATGTCGACATGGACTATGCCCTTGGCCGCACCGATACCCGAGACGGCGACCACCACCGGCTTGCCGGGAGAGGCCGCGCCGAGCAGCAGGGGTGTGAGCAACACGGCAGCGAGTCTGTGCATGCGTCACTTATGATCCATCAGGGATCACAAGTCCATGCGCCTTGCCTCGCTTCGACCTCGACAGCGGGCGTCTGACCTCCTAGGTCCGCAGCAAAGCCAGAGGGACCCCCGCCCGTGAAGCTCATCATCGGCAACAAGAACTATTCAAGCTGGTCGCTGCGCGCCTGGCTCGCCTGCAAGCAGTCCGGCCTGCATTTCGACGAACTGACCGTTCCGCTGTTCGGCGAGGACTGGGAGCATCGCAAGAAGAGCTCCGACGATCTCGCGCCGAGCCACGGCAAGGTGCCGATCCTGTGGGACGGCGAGGCCGTCGTGTGGGACAGTCTGGCGATCATCGAATACCTCGCCGACAAGGTCGGCCGCGACCGGTTCTGGCCCAAGCCCGAGGATGCGCGGGCGATGGCGCGCTCGATGGTGGCGGAAATGCACTCCAGCTATCTGCCGCTGCGCCGCTCCTGCCCGATGAACATTCGCGCGCGGGCCGAGAACGTGCAGATCGAAGAGGAAGTTCGGGCCGATATCGTCCGCATCCTCACGCTCTGGGCAGAGGCGCGGGCGCGCTTCGGCAAGGGCGGGCCGTTTCTATTCGGCACGTTCGGCGCTGCGGACGTGATCTACGCGCCGGTCGTCAGCCGGTTCCTGACTTACGGCATCGGTGTGCCCGGTTTTGCGCAGGCCTATATGCAGGCCGTGTGGGAGCATGAATGGATGCAGCAGTGGATTGCCGCGGCCGAGGCCGAGGACTGGGTGATCGAGCAGTACGAAATGCCGGTGACCTGACGATGCGTGCTTTTTTCCTGCTGATCGCGGCGCTCGTATCGCTCGCCGCCACGCCGGCCATGGCCTGGGGCGCCTATGGCCACCGCACCGTCGCCTCGATCGCGATGAAGAACGTCACGCCGCGCACGCGGGCGGAGATCCGGCGCATCCTCCATGCCGCGCCCGAATTGCTGACGCCCGACTGCCCGGTGAAAAGCCTCGAGGATGCCTCGGTCTGGCCGGATTGCGTGCGCGGGGAAGGCTGGCGCTGGGCCTACACGTTCCCGTGGCACTACCAGAACATCTCCGTGTGCAAGCCTTTCGACATCAAGGCCAAGTGCGCCTACGGCATTTGCGTGACCGGGCAGGTCGAACGCTTTGCCCGGCTGCTGGCGGACCGACGCCTGCCCGCCGAACAGCAGCTCGAAGCGCTGATGTTCCTCACGCACTTCGTCGGCGATTTGCATCAGCCGCTCCACGTGGGCGAGAACGAGGATCTGGGCGGCAACCGCGTCAAGGCGGACTATGGCATCGCGCCGGGTCTGAATTTGCACTGGATCTGGGACGGCCCCGAGGCCGAGCGCGCGATTTCCTCCGCCAATCCGCCGCTGGTTCGCCGCTACAGTGCCGAGGAAAAGGCGCGTCTGGCCACGGGTGGCGTCGAGGACTGGGCGAAGGAGAGCTGGCAGGTCTCGCGCGACTTCCTCTACCCGGCTGCCTTTGGAAAACTGCCGTGCGACGGCGACGAGGCCGAGCATGTGGTCTGGAGCGAGGAAGCGATCCAGAAGGCCATTCCCATCGTCGACGAACGCATAGAGCGGGCGGGCCTGCGGCTGGCGAAGATGCTGGACAAGGCGCTGAGCTGACAGGCCGGGCCAAGTTCAAAGTTTGCCCACTCCGGCATTAGTGAGTTCTGGAAAGACCGCGGAATTCAATAGCCTATGCCGCGCGAAACTTCACACTTCGCGGCGTGCCTGGGGGCGGGTGAACTTACGGTTCAAGGAGCGGGGCACAAGGATGCCGCGCACAGTGTGCCGGGCGGGGGGCGTGTAGGAAAGCACGCGCTCCGCTTTGGGGCGAGGCACAGGAAAAGGGGCCGAACCGCAAGCGGCCGGCCCCTTCCCGAAAGTCCCCTCTCAGGCGGTCAGAACTCCGACCAGTCTTCCTCGACCGGCTGCGATTTGAGCGCGAGGTTGCCCTCGACCATCGGCCTCGACTGGCGGGCGGCCGGAGCGGGCTTCGCTTTGCCGATGGTTGGCAGGGCAGCCCTGGCGGCGGGCACCGACTTGCCGTCGAATGTGAAGCGGCCCACGACCTGCGAAAGCACCTTGGCTTCATCCGCGAGCGAGCGGGTTGCCGCGCTGGCTTCTTCGACCATGGCCGCGTTCTGCTGGGTCACGCGGTCGAGATCGCCCATCGCGGCATTGACCTGGCTGAGGCTGGCCGCCTGGCTCTGGGCATTGGTGGCAATACTGGAGATCTGCGTGTTGATCTCGCCGACGCGCGAGACGATCTTGGAGAGCAGGTCGCCGGTTTCACCGACCAGTTTCACGCCCGAACCGACATGCTCGGAAGATGCCGTGATCAGCGCGCCGATGTCCTTGGCGGCATCGGCCGAACGCTGCGCAAGGGCGCGCACCTCGTTGGCGACAACGGCGAAGCCCTTGCCGGCATCGCCCGCACGGGCGGCTTCCACGCCGGCGTTCAGCGCCAGCAGGTTGGTCTGGAAGGCGATACCGTCGATTACGCCGATGATCTGGCTGATCTCTTCGGCAGACTGCTCGATAGCGCTCATCGCCTTTACGGCCTTCTCGACGACGACGCCGCCTTCGGTGGCCTCGCGGTTGGCATCGGCAATGGTCTGCTGTGCGCCGACCGCAGCGCTGGCGGCTTCGTTCACGCCCTGCGTAACCTGATTCATCGCGGCCGACGTCTCTTCGAGGCTCGCGGCCTGCTGCTCGTTGCGGCGCGACAGATCGTCGGATGCGGTGTGGATTTCCGAAGAACCGGTCAGTACGGCATCGGCAGTCTGGCGAACCGAGGAAAGGGTATCGGTCAGCGAGGCCAGCGCCCGGTTGAAGTCGTTGCGCAGCGCTTCGTATTCAGCAGGGAACGGCTGGTCGATGCGGCAGTCGAGCCGCTGGCTCGCCAATGCCTTGAGCGATTGACCCAGCTGGCCCACGACCACTTCCTGGGCTTGGCCGGCTTCCTGCACGCGAACCGCGTTGTCGCGGAACGTGGCCATGGCCGTCGTCATGCGGCCGACGCAGTCTTCGTATTCCGTATACTGGATGTTGCTGGTGGTGTCGCCGGCAGCGAGGGCCTCCATGCGCACCACGGTGTTCACATAGGGCCGGCAGATGCGATCAGCGGAGATCAGAACCGCAGCGACGATCGCCGCACAGGCCAAGGCCGCGATACCGATGAGCACCGGACCGGGAAGGCTGCCTGCGACAGCGAGCGCCGTTGTTGCCAGACCTACGCAGCCTAGTCCGGTATGGACGATCAGCAGCACTTTGAATTTCTGCCGAATCGGTGCTTTCTTTTCAAACCAGTCTAGCATGTGTTTGTTCCTCTGCCCCTTCAAACGTTTGAAACCGCCCGATAATCGATTGCAGTCGATTCGGTTCAGCCGCTGTCAAATGAAATACTGTTAACCGTACCTAGACATGCGACCCGTTTTTTTGGTGGGCATGTGCCTACGTGTTGATGCGTATTTCAGCATCTTTATACATTGCGATTTGTGAAGGTTCCTGAAGTTCGGGCATGAGTGGGATGTGCGAGGCTGATGTTTTCAGTTGTTAACCATCCCGACATGGTTAATATGGAGTGTATTTCTAAAGCGATTTGTTTTATTGATATCCGTTACTTAGCATCTCTTTGCTGGCATTGAGGGAGTATTTCGACCTGTACCTTCGGGAAGGTGCCGAAGATCCATTCTCCGAAAGCGAGGCTTTGCCTGCGCCGCTGGTCGAAGACGCACAAAAGGTCCATTTTGGTGCTTAGTTCGGTCGTGTCAGCGCAAGCGCTGGGTCGCGTAGGGTGTGCCGTCCTTGTGGAAGTAGCCTTCGCTGCTGAACGTCATGTCGATGTCCGGGTAGGCGCCGGTGCCGTTCCTGTCGCCAGCGCTGATCGCCACGAAGCTGCAGTCCGCATCACTCTCGTTGATCAGGTGGTGTCCATCGCGCACGCCTTTGGCCCAGGCGCACACGTCGCCGGGCTTGAGCACCGTGCGCCCGCCGTCTTCCACCAGCACGGCTTCCCCGGTGAGCATGATCAGCAGTTCATCCTCATGGTCGTGCCAGTGGCGCTGGCTGGACCATGCTCCCGGTTTCAGCACGACATGGCTGGCGCCCATCTCGGTCAGCCCTCCGACAGGCGCGAGACGCCGCCACCAGCGCCCGGATACCGCTTCGTCGTAGGGCGCCGGATAACCGGTGGCATTGGACTGGGGGATCGCTTCGATGTCGAGCTTGGGCATGGCGGTATTCTCCTCCCTATGGCTATCGCTGCGGGCTTGTGCGAATAGCGCGGATATGTCCCAGACTGCCTCTTCCGCGGCAAGCGTAACCGAACTTGCCGAAGCCCTGATCGCCTGTCCCAGCGTCACGCCGGCCACCGGCATGGTGTTCGACTGTCTCGAGCAGCAGCTCGCCCCGCTCGGCTTTGACGTGGCGCGTTTCGTTGCCGGCGAAGCGCCCGATGGGCCGGTGGAGAACCTCTTCGCCATCAGACGCGGCCCGGAAGGATCGCGCCACTTCGCTTTTGCCGGCCACCTCGATGTCGTGCCGCCCGGCGACGGCTGGACGACGGGACCGTTCCTGCCCGAGCGGCGCGGTGACCTGCTCTACGGCCGCGGCGCGGTGGACATGAAGGGCTCGATCGCGGCGATGGTCGCGGCGGTCCGGGACATTTCGGCCGAGGCCGGCACGGTCAGCTTCGTGATCACCGGCGACGAGGAAGGACCGGCGATCTACGGCACCCGCGCGCTGATGGACCTCATGCGCGGGCGCGGCGATATTCCGGACTTGTGCCTCGTCGGCGAACCGACCTCGGTCAACCGTCTGGGCGACGTGATGAAGATCGGCCGGCGCGGCTCGGTGAACATCTTCCTCGACGTCGAGGGCGTGCAGGGCCACGTGGCCTATCCGCACATGGCTGACAACCCGGTGACCAAGCTGGTCGCCATGCTGGCCGAACTCGATGCGCTGACGCTCGACGAGGGCACCGACTGGTTTCAGCCCAGCAACCTCGAGATCACCGACATCACCGTGGGCAACCCCGCGCACAACGTGATCCCGGCGCGGGCGGCGGCGCGCATCTCGATCCGCTTCAACGATCTGCACACCGGCGCTGAATTGGGCTCGCGCGTGTCGGCCATTGCCGAAAAGCACGGCGGTGTGGCGCGGCCGGTGATCTCGGGCGAGAGCTTCCTGACCGAGCCGGGCCGCTTCTCCACGCTGCTCGCCGATGCCATCCGCGCGGAGACGGGCGTCGATCCCGAGCTTTCGACCAGCGGCGGCACGTCGGACGCGCGCTTCCTCAAGGACCTGTGCCCGGTGATCGAGTTCGGCCTGTGCAACGCGACGATGCACAAGCGCGACGAGGCCGTGGCGATGGACGATCTCGAGGCGCTGGCCCGGATCTACCGCCGCGTCGTCGAGACGGCGCTGGCGGATCGCGATCCGGACTGAACTGGCGTCCGGATTGACCGGGCGCGTTAGGGTGTTAGTCTCGCCTGAAATATTCTTGCGGGGCTAGTCGGCAGGCGTGACAGCGCCGGGCGGCCGTGATGCACTCCGGTTTGCTGCCGATCTTGGGGACTGTTCATGCTTCGATTCTGGTTTGCCATTCCGCTCTGGCAGCGCGTGATCGCCGCGCTGGTGCTGGGCACGATCACCGGCCTGCTGTGGGGGCCGGATGCGGAATCGATCAAGTGGATCGGCGACTTCTTCATCAGGGCGGTGAAGATGCTCGTCGTCCCGCTTATCTTCTTCTCGCTGGTCTCGGGCGTTGCCGCCATCGGCGACTTGCGCAAGCTGGGTGCGGTGGGCGGACGGGCCATGCTGCTCTTCGTCGTGACCGGACAGATCGCCGTCTGGCTGGGGCTGGCGCTCGGCACCTTCTTCAAGCCGGGGCAGGGGATCGACGCCAGTGCTATCGAGCTTGGCCCCACGCCCGCACCGAACAACACGACCGCGGTCGACATGATCCTCTCGATGGTGCCCGAAAGCCCGGTCAAGGTCATGGCCGACGCGCAGGTGCTGCCGCTGATTGTCTTCGCCATGCTGATCGGCATCGGCATCCTCATGGCCGAGAAGGACGGAGAGCCCGCCGCCAAGATCTTCGACAGCGGCGCGGTGGTCATGCAGAAAGTCACGATGATCGTGATGGAGCTGACCCCGTTCGGCGTCTTCGCGCTCATGGCCTGGGTTTCGGGCACGCTGGGGCAGGACGCGCTGATCGCGCTCGCCAAGCTGGTGGGGCTCAACTACCTCGGCTGCCTGCTCATCATTTTCGGCATCTATTCGGCGATGATCCACTTCCTCGCGAAGCTGCCGGTGCACGACTTCTTCCGCGGCATCATCGATGCCATGGCCGTGAGCTATTCCACCGCTTCGTCCAACGCGACGCTGCCGGTGACGCTGCGCTGCGCCGAGCGCAACCTGGGCGTGAGCAACTCGGTGGCCAGCTTCGTGATCTCGCTGGGCGCGACGATCAACATGAACGGCACCGCCATGTACCTCGGCCTTGCGACGCTGTTCGGCGCGCAGGTCTTCGGGGTGGATCTGTCCTGGGGCGACTACTTCCTGATCTCGATCCTCTCGACGCTCGGCGCGGTGGGCGCGGCGGGCATTCCGGGCGCGGGGCTGATCATGATGGCGCTGGTCTTCGGCGCGGTGGGCGTACCGCTGGAAACGATCGCCTTCGTTGCCGGCGTCGACCGGATCATGGACATGATGCGCACGACCACCAACGTCAGCGGCGATGCCGCCGTCGCGACCACGGTGGCGGTCATGACCGGCGAGATCGACCGCGCCGAAATGATCAGCGCGGACGACGTCTAGGCGCTGACCGCGTCCGTCCATCCCGTTCGTGCCGAGCCACGTCAGCGCGGGGTATGCGTGTCTCGACTTCGCTCGACACGAACGGCAGCTGTTGGTTCAGCGCTCCAGCTTGACCGGGACGAACTCGCCCATGCCGCAGCCGGCACCGCGCTGCAGGTTGTTGCCGAACTGCTGGAGAGGGTAAATGATGTCCTGCTTGCACAGCTGCGACAGCGACGTCTCGAAAGTGAAGGTGTCTGCCGACTTCAGGCCGCTGCAGCGGTTCGGCAGAGTCACGCGCCAGACCTTGTTGCCGGCGCCGCCGATGAAGTCGATCGTCCGGTCGTCGCGGATGCGCGTGGTCGAATACTGGGTGATCGGCAGGCAGTCCTGCGCCGGTCCTACGGCCACGGCGGCGGGCGTTACGGGCGGCGCATTGGCGGGTTCGCCCTGCGTGCAGGCGGCAAGCGCCACCGGCGCGGCGCAAAGAATGGCGAGATTTCTGGCGTTCATGACTTTTTCCTCTCCTGACTCCGACGTTCGGGCGCGCAATCCGTTCCCGGTACCGTGTTGCCTGAGGGATGCTGGACCTCAGGAACGCGAGCCGGTCTTCGCTTTCGGCTTGGCCGCGCCCTTTTCCATCACCTTGGGCTTGTAACCGCACAAGTCGACGACCGGGCACCGCCAGCACTCGGGCGTGCGCGCCTTGCAGATATAGCGCCCGTGCAGGATCAGCCAATGGTGCGCGCCGACGCGGAAGGGCTCGGGCACCTTCTTTTCGAGCTGCTTCTCCACTGCCAGCGGCGTCTTGCCCTTGGCGAGGCCGGTGCGGTTGCCGACGCGGAAGATGTGCGTATCGACCGCGAAGGTCTCGGCCCCGAAGGCGCAGTTCATCACCACATTGGCGGTCTTGCGGCCCACGCCCGGCAGTTCGACCAGCGCGTCGCGGTCCTCCGGCACTTCGCCGCCGTAGTCGCGCACGAGGATTTCGGAGAGGGCGATGACGTTCTTGGCCTTGGAATTGAACAGGCCGATGGTCTTGATGTGCTGCTTGAGCCCTTCCTCGCCCAGCTCGACCATCTGCTGCGGCGTCGTCACTTCGCGAAACAGCGCCCGCGTCGCCTTGTTGACGCCGACGTCGGTCGCCTGCGCGGACAGCACCACGGCGACGAGCAGCTGGTAGGTATTGCCGAATTCCAGCTCGGTCTCGGGCGAGGGGTTCAGCTCGGCCAGCCGGCGGAAGAAATCGAACATGGCGTCCTTTTTCAAAGCCCCAGCACTTCCGGCATCGTGTAGCGCCCGGCAGGCTTGCCCTGCACCCATTCGGCGGCTCTCAGCGCGCCCTTGGCGAAGATCGTGCGGTTCTCGGCCATGTGCGAGAGGGTGAGGCGCTCGCTGTCGCTGAGGAACATGACCGCGTGATCGCCGGCGACGGTGCCGCCGCGCAGCGCGGCAAAGCCGATGGTGCCGCTCTCACGCTTGCCGGTGATGCCGTCGCGGCCGCGTTCCGAGTTGTCGGCGAGGGCAATGCCGCGCCCCTCGGCGGCCGCTTCGCCGAGCAGCAGCGCCGTGCCCGAAGGCGCATCGACTTTCATGCGGTGGTGGGTCTCGACGATCTCGATATCCCAGTCCTCGCCGAGCCGGTTCGCGGCCTCGCGCACGAGGTGGGCGAGCAGAGTGACGCCGAGCGAGGTATTGCCGGTCTGGAGTACGGGGATGACCTGCGCGGCGCTGTCGATCAGCCAGTGGTGCCGTTCTTCCAGCCCGGTTGTGCCGATCACCACCGGCACGCCGGCCGCCATTGCCGCATCGAGATTGCCTTCGAGCGCGCCGGGGCTGGAGAAGTCGATCAGCACATCGACCTTGGCGGCAAGCGTGGCCACGTCGCCGTCCTTGTCGACGCCGCCGGCCACTTCGACGCCCGCTGCCTCGGCGGCGGCTGCGATGGCCTGGCCCATCCGGCCCTGACTGCCGATAATTCCGATCTTCGTCACTGCGCACTCTCCGCTAGCCCTGCGCGCGCCGCCGGGCGGTTCCGCGCCCCGCATGGCGCAAACAGCCTCTTTCGACAAGGTTGCGGTGCAGGCTATGATGGCGCCATGTCCACCATTCGCAACATCGTCATCCTCACCGGCGCCGGCGTCAGCGCCGAAAGCGGCATCGACACCTTCCGCGACGGCGGCGGCCTGTGGGAGCAACACCGCGTCGAGGACGTGGCGACGCCCGAGGCCTTCGCGCGCGACCCCGAACTGGTCCAGCGCTTCTACGACATGCGGCGCGAAGCCATCCAGACCAAGCAGCCGAACGCCGCGCACCATGCGCTGGCGCGGCTCGACAGCGAATGGAGCGGCAATCTGCTGATCGTCACCCAGAACGTCGACGACCTGCACGAACGGGCCGGGGCGAAGCGGGTGCTGCATATGCATGGCGAACACCTCAATGCCTGGTGCACCGCCTGCGACGTGCGCTCGCGCTGGACCGGGCCGCTGATCGACGGTCCGGCCTGTCCGGCCTGCGGCGAGAGCGCCTTGCGGCCCGATGTCGTGTGGTTCGGCGAGATTCCCTATCGCATGGAAGAGATCTTCGCCGCGCTGCAGGAGGCGGATCTGTTCGTTTCGATCGGGACCTCTGGCGCGGTCTATCCGGCTGCGGGTTTCGTGCGCAATGCACGCGATCTGGGCGCAGCGACGCTGGAGCTTAATCTGGAGCCGTCGCAGGGCACCTTGTGGTTCGACGAGGCGCGGCATGGCCCGGCGAGTGAGGTGGTGCCAGCCTGGGTGGACGAGATGCTTTCATGACCGGCGTCTTGCATGGCAGCTGTCATTGCAGCGCCATCACGCTCACGATCACCCATGCGCCTGAAACGGTCAGCGAATGCAATTGCTCGATCTGCAGACGGATTGCGGGGCTGTGGGGCTACTTCGATCCTGCGGAGGTCACTGTGGACGGCGATGCGGGCGGGTACCGGTGGGGAGACCGGTCGCTTACCGTCTGGCACTGCACCCATTGCGGGTGCACCACGCACTGGACGGCTGCCGATCATCATTACAAGCGCATGGGCGTGAACATGCGGATGTTCGCGCCGTCCGTGCTCGCGGGTATTCCGGTCGAGTTCACCGACGGCGCCAGTTTCTAGCGCGACGACGGCAGATGGGCATCGCGACGTCCTGTCGTTCCTGCCTTATTCCTCTCCGCCCTATTCGCCGTCATCCCCGCGCAGGCGGGGATCCCGCTTTTCACACAGAGTAAGCATGGAAAAGTAGCGGGGCCCCCGCCTGCGCGGGGGCGACGATTATGATGCGAACGCTTTGTTGGGTCCGTTCTCACCCGCAGCGACCGCCCACCGTTCGTGTCGAGCGAAGTCGAGACACTGTAGCGCCCACGTGTCTCGACTTCGCTCGACACGAACGGAAGCGGGGCTTCGCCCCGGCCTCGTGAGACGCCGGTCAGGCCTTCTGGCCACATCCCTTGCAGGCGGGATCCTTGGCGATCCGCAGCGGGCGCATCGAGGGGGCCATGCCGTCGATCAGCTGCAGCGTGCCGAATTGCGGATCGCCGAAAGCCGCGTGCCCGTCGAGCAGTACGCGGATCGCATGCATGACGGCGAAGGTGCCGACCATGCCCACCATCGCGCCGAGTACGCCGTCAGCCGCGCAGGTGTCGCAATCCTCAGCATCGAAGGCATCGCCCACGAAGCAGCGGTAGCAGGGCTGGCCCGGCAGGTGCCCGGCGAAGTTGGCGACTTGCCCCTGGAACCGGCCGATGGCGGCGCTGGTAAGCGGAATTTTCAATTCGACACAGGCATCTGACACCGTCAGGCGAGTCGCGAAGTTGTCACACCCGTCTACTACGAGGCTCGCGCCGGAGAGGATCCGGGCAGCGTT
This sequence comes from Novosphingobium indicum, assembly GCF_014645195.1. Classification (GTDB taxonomy): domain Bacteria; phylum Pseudomonadota; class Alphaproteobacteria; order Sphingomonadales; family Sphingomonadaceae; genus Novosphingobium; species Novosphingobium indicum. The sequence continues at coordinate 19,277 of NZ_BMLK01000020.1, forward strand.
GGCACCCCCCACCCGCATAACGACTGCCTCCACCTCAAGGCCAAGATCAAAACGCCGCACCCATTCGGCCGCCACTTCCGCCTTGGGCCTGCCGATATCAGACGGCGCAAATATCGTCTGACGCTGAAGGTTGCTGACGTCCACGACGTCGTCGTCCACCAGTGTCAGATGTCCTATGCCGGCTGCGGCGAGGTATTGCAGTGCAGGACTGCCTATCCCGCCGCAGCCGACAAGCACCACGTGTGCATCGGCCAGTGCGACTTGGCCGGCGCCGCCCACTTCGGGCAGCACGATATGGCGTGCGAAACGCGAAAGACGGTCTGGCGAAAGGCTCATTGCGGGCCGGGCTTCAGGCCGGGTCCGAAGGCGTGTCTTCGGGCAGGCGTTCCTTGAGGAAGCCGTGCAGGCCGAACCACCACTGGGCGGAGATCACCGCGCCCTTGGCCGGTTGCAGCATCCCCAGCATCATCACGAGCGCCAGCGGCACGAGGATCGAGATCATCGCCAGCGGGCCGAGTTCGAAATCGAGCGAAAGCGCGATGATCAGCGGGGCCATCAGGTGGCCGGTGACGAGAATCGCGATGTAGGCCGGGAAGTCGTCCGCGCGCTGCGGCGTCAGGTCCAGCGTGCAGACAGGGCAGCGCTCCAGAGGCTTGAGCCACTTGCGAAACAGGTGGCCTTCTCCGCAGCGCGGGCACTTGCCGCGAATGCCGCGCAGCGCGGCCTGAACGAAAGTGGCAGGTATCATGGGGCTGCGCCTACAGCATGGGCGGCTGGCGGTGAAGCCGGAAATCCCGGTTGCACCTCGCCCGAACGTAAACCGGCCGGCTTCCCGTGCGGAGGAAGCCGGCCGGCCCGGGGGGAACTGTTTACTCCGCTGCCGAGACGTGAACGCGGTTGCGGCCGCCGTTCTTGGCGCCGTAGAGCGCCGCGTCGGCCTGACGGATAACCTCGTCGAACTGCGCGAAGTCGCGGATCGAGGCGAGGCCGCAGGAGAACGTGACCGGCCAGCCCTGTTCGTCGAGCGTGCGATCGAGCGCGACCGAGGCGCGCAGGCGCTCCATGATCATGCGCGCCTCGTCGAGCATCGTATCGGGCAGGAGCACCGCGAACTCCTCGCCGCCCCAGCGGGCGGAAAGGTCGGTCCGGCGCAGTTCGCTCTCCAGCCTGCCGGCCACGGTCTTCAGCACGACATCGCCGGCCTCGTGGTCGAACTGGTCGTTGATCAACTTGAAGTGGTCGATGTCGATCAGGGCCAGCACGGCGGTCTGGTGCCCGAGCAGGATCTCGCGCGCCGAATCGGTGAAGCCGCGGCGGTTGCGAATGCCGGTCAGTGGGTCGCGCTCGGCGGCATCGACGAGGCGTTTGATTCGAGCCGCCGATTCGTTGGCGGCCGTGGCGACACCGCCCAGCAGGCGGCCGACGAGATCGTCCGCGCCGCGCGGTATTTTCGCAATCGGTTCGCCGTCCTGGACCGAGCGCAGCATCTGCGTGGCCTCGGCAATGGGTGAGAGCAGGGCGCGGATGGCGGCGAGGCCCAGCCCGGTGCCGACCAGCGTTGCAGCCAGCAGCGTGAGCAGGGTGGTCACGTCCCAGTGTCCGGTGGCGGCTTGCAGGCCGACGTAGGCAATCAGCGGGAGGTGGACGGCGCCGAAGCAGATACACAGGATCCGCCATTCGTAGTGCTTCGGAAATAGAAAGGCCGTGGCGTTGTAGAAGCGCATGGGGGGATTGCCTCTTCCAGTTACGATGACTGCGAAAAGATCGCAGGGTGTGACTGTGACGCTGCGCCTTATCCCTTAGTAAAGTGTTAAGACCTTCGGCCAGAAAGCCCGGAATTCCGGGAAATATCGATTGCACATCACGTAAGTATTTGGTCCGAAGTGCAGTGGAGTTTGAGCCGGATGTGAAAAAGCCTGCGAGGGGCAGACGCCGCCTCGCAGGCTTTTTCACAGTGTCTTTCGGTATCAAGCCCGGTCGGGCCGACGGCTCAGCTTTCCAGCTGGCGCAGCAGCGAGCGGACGTCACCGTCCATGTCGGCATCGCGCGTGCGCAGTTCCTCGATGAGGCGCACGGCGTGGATCACGGTGGAGTGATCGCGCCCGCCGAACTTGCGGCCGATCTCCGGGTAGGAGCGCGGGGTGAGCACCTTGGCGAGGTACATCGCCACCTGGCGCGGACGCACGACGGCGCGGGCGCGGCGCTTGGAGCTCATCTCGGTGCGGTCGATGCGATAGAACTGGCAGACCGTGCGCTGGATCTCGTCGATGGTGATCCGGCGGCGGTTGGCCGAGAGGATGTCGGTGAGCTGTTCCTCGGCCAGCTGCAGCGAGACTTCCTGCCCGGTGAGCTGGGCATAGGCGATCAGCTTGTTGAGGCCGCCCACAAGCTCGCGCACGTTGCGGTTGATGGTGCGTGCGAGGAACTCGATCACGTCGGCCGGCACCTCGATCGAGGCGAAGCGCTGGAGGCGGTTCTCGAGGATCGAGCGGCGCAGTTCGATGTCGGCCGGCAGGATGTCGGCGACCAGACCCATCGACAGGCGGCTGAGCAGGCGCGGTTCGACCCCGTCGAGCGCCTGCGGCGCGCGGTCGGCGGCAAAGACGAGGCGCTTGCCCTCGGCCAAGAGCGCATCGATCGTGTAGAGCAGCTCTTCCTGCGCCGAAGCCTTGCCGATGATGAACTGGATGTCGTCCACCAGCAGCAGGTCGAAGCCGCGCAGGCGGGCCTTGAACTCGATCATCTGGTTCTGGCGCAGCGCCTGGACGAACTCGACCATGAAGCGCTCGGCAGAGCAGTAGAAGATCCGCGCATGCGGGTGGTTGGCGAGATAGGCATGGCCGATCGCGTGCAGCAGGTGCGTCTTGCCCTGGCCGGTGGCGGCCTTGAGATAAAGCGGCGAGAACTGCGGCTTTTCGGTCGCGGCCATGCGCTGCGCGGCGTTGAATGCCAGCACGTTGGCAGTGCCGGTCACGAAGCTGGCGAACGTCTGCGATGCGTCGATGCCTGCCGGGCCCTGACCCAGCGAGGCGAACGATTCGCCTGCCAGTGCCGCCGACAGCGGATCGGACGAACCCTGCGCCGAATCATTGGCCGGCGCGCTCGAGGGACGGCCACCGCCACCCAGGCGCAGCTCAGGCAGCTGGCGGCGGCCCGGATGCACGAGAATGCGCACGTGGCGCACGTCCGGACGCGCGATCTTCCAGGCCAGCGAGAGGCGATCGGCGAAACGATCGTTGACCCAGTTTGCCGAGAATTCGGTCGGCAGATAGAGGTCGAGCGTGCCGGTTTCCTTGCAGTAGTTACCCGGCTGAATCGGCCGGATCCACTGGCTGTGAACCTGGTGCCCCAGGTCCTTGCGCAGGCCCTGGCTGATGTCTGCCCAGTCGGCCGCCAGATTCACGGCTTCCTGATCCTCTTCCATCACTACTCGCACCGCCTTCGACTTTCTGTTCGTTGAATTTGTGTTTTGACCCGATGACCCTGACACCCGCTCGAACTCCCCTGGTTCGTGTGTGACCCCAGCAGCCGTTTTGGAACCGTATCGCTACGAGAGAAGCAAAAGAACCTCACACCGCAAACGCCTGTTTGCAGCTTTCGTCGTGCGTTCTATCGTAATTACCCCGGCCGGTTCCGCGACGGCCGAGCGCCCTTCTAAGGAGAGGTTCGGGCAGCGCGCAATACGGGCTTAGCCAAATAAATAAAATTATGCCGGTTGACACAAGGATGCCTGCGGGATTTCACCGACAAAATTTTTTTATCTAAAAAAATCAATGTGTTCTGCGATGCGGTGGAACGAATCGTAGGGTTTCCGGGCATTTGCTGGCGATCATGCGGCAACGCAGCAGAAACAAAAACGGAGCCGGAAGCGATGCTTCCTGCCCCGTTCCTGTTTCGTGCTTAAAACAGGTGTCTGGCACCTGCCTCCCGAGCGCCGAATCGATGCTCCGATCAGAGCGCCGAGACGCGCTTGGACAGACGCGACATTTTGCGCGCTGCGGTGTTCTTGTGCACCACGCCGCGGGCAACACCGCGCGCCAGTTCCGGCTGCATTTCCTTGAGGGCAGCCGAAGCAGCGGTCTTGTCGCCGCCGGCGATGGCGCTCTCGACCTTCTTCACGAAGGTGCGGATGCGGCTCATGCGGTTGGTATTGATCAGAGCGCGACGCTCGTTGCGACGGATGCGCTTGCGGGCTTGCGGCGTATTGGCCATCGAATTTCCTCTGTCTGGCCGCCGTGCGGCCCCATTGCCTGTCGAATCTGAAGATGGCGAGCGGACTCGCCGGAAAGCGCGCCCCTTAACGTCGACCCCGCGTTGCGTCAAGCCGGATGCGCAGCGCGAACCCGCTCATTTCTGGCATTTGCGGCACCAGAAGGTGCTGCGCCCACCCTGCACGAAGCGCAGGACCGGCGCCCCGCAGGCGCAGGGCTGCCCCTCGCGGCCATAGACCTGCCAGGAGGCGGCAAAGTATCCCAACTCCCCCGTAGGCTGCGCATAGTCGCGAATGGTCGAGCCGCCTGCGGCAATCGATTCGCCCAGCACGGTGCGGATATCGGGCACCAGCCGGGCGAGGGCGGGCAGCGATACCCGCCCCGCTGCCTTGTCCGGACGGATACCCGAACGGAAGAGCGCCTCGCACACGTAGATATTGCCGAGCCCGGCCACGATGCCCTGGTCGAGCAGCATCTGCTTGATGGGGGCGATTCGGCCCTTGAAGGCGCGCTTGAGATGCTGCGGGTTGAGATCGGGCCCCAGAGGTTCCGGACCCATCCCGGCAAACGGACCCCAGGCTTCCAGCCCTTCCGTGGGGACCAGATCGACCGAGCCGAAGCGGCGGGCATCGTTGAGCGCCAGAACGTGACCCGATTCGGTTTCCATCACGAGGTGGTCGTGCTTCTCGGGCTGCTCGGGCTCTATCCGCCACCGGCCGGACATGCCGAGGTGAAAGACCATGGTGGTCTCGCGGTCGGTATGGATCAGCCCGTACTTGGCGCGCCGCCCCATCGCGGTGACGCGCGCGCCGGTCAGCGTCTGGACGAGATCGGGTGGGAAGGGCCGGCGCAAGTCGGGCCGGTTGACCTGAACGCGCGCGATTCGCTCGCCCTCGAGAAAACGGGCAAGTCCGCGAACAGTGGTTTCGACTTCGGGAAGTTCTGGCATTTGCCGAGGCGTTAGCGCGATCGGCGGAGCCTGTCATGAGGCGATCCGCAAGCTGTCATCCCGGCGCAAGCTGGGATCGCTCTCGATGTTGCGCCTTGCTCACAGCGATCCCAGCCTGCGCCGGGATGACGAGCTTCCTTTTGGGGAGCGTTTACTCCGCAGGTCGCGGCGGGAGCGGGTAGACGATGAAATCCGCGTGACGGTCGATTTTCGGCTCCGGGCCGGCATTGGCGGCCGCTTGCTGCAGTTCGGTGATCACGGTGGGCGGGAGGGGCAAGGCATGCTCCGAGGGATGCTCCGGCGCCTGCATCGCGTAGTCCTCGCCCGGCGTCGTTGTCATCTCGATATGCGCGCCCAGCAGCGCCCGGATCGGGTGAGTCCTGGCGAAGGCGGCCAGCCGGTCGGCGCTCGCGCGGAACGTGTCGAACTCGCCGTGCGGCACGTAGAGGCGGCCCGGATAGAGCATGTCGCCCGAGAAGAGCAGCTTGGTGCGCTCATCGTAGACCATGATGTGCGCGGGCTGATGGCCGGGCGTCGGGATAATGTCGAGCACGCGTCCGCCGAGATCGAATCGCGCCGTGTCGCTCGGCCAGCCGTCGCCCATGCCGAAGAAGGCGGCGACCTGTTCGGGTGCGAGACCGACAACATCGGTGTTCGGCCGGTCGCGGAATTCCTCGTCCCCGGCGTGGTGATCGCCGTGCCCGTGCGAATGGGCGACGATCAGGCGAATCGGATGGTCGCCGTGGGCAGCTTGCCACTGACTGACCAGTCCATCGATGGTCGGGCGGATCTTGAGCCCTCCGGCACCCGAATCGATCAGAATCGCCCTTTCGTTGCCGAACAGCAGGTAGAGAAACGGCGCTTCGAAGTTGGTCTTCACCGACTGGCGGATGACGAAAGTGTCCGCATCGATCTGCTGGACCTGCATTTCCGGCTCGCTCTCGGTCGTGCCGTCGATCCAGTGTTCGAATTGCGGCGCTTCGGGCGGCACGGGCGAGGTCGCTACAAGCAGGGCGGCACCGGCCGGCAGGAGCAGGCGGGCGAGAAGGGCGAGGGGGCCGGCGGCGCGCGGGAGAGTCTGCATGAGGCCAGCGTATGCGTAATATCAATTTACGCAAGTGTAATACTGGACGTCATCCCAGCGAAGGCTGGGATCGTTTCGGGCCAAGCGCAACATTGAGAGCGATCCCAGCCCGCGCCGGGATGGCCGGTCAATCGAGAGGCTGTTCTTCCCCCAGGCGCCGGAACACGGCGCGTGCGGCCTCGGAAAGGGGTACGCCCGGCACGTCGGCCATGGCAGCCGCGCGGGCTTTCATGCCCGGGTCCCAGTAGAGCCCGATATGCTGGGCGGTCGCCTCTATGGCCTCTTCGTCGCCCCTCGTTGCGAAATTGCGCAGGATATGCTCGGCCATATAGGCGAGGCGCTCGTCGGTACTCATCATTGCATGATCACTCATTCCGCGGGCTCGACCGTGGCGATGCGGCGGCTGCGGTCGGACTGCTCACGATAGCGTGTTTGCCAGTCCGAGGGACCATTCGAGGGCATGACCTGAACGGCGGTCACCTTGTATTCCGGGCAGTTCGTCGCCCAGTCCGAGAAATCGGTGGTGATGACGTTGGCCTGCGTGTCGGGGTGGTGGAAGGTCGTATAGACGACGCCCGGCGCGACGCGGTCGGTGATCAGCGCGCGCAGGGCGGTCTCGCCTGCACGGCTGCGCAGGGCCACCCAGTCGCCATCGCGGATGCCCCGGTTCTCGGCATCGTGGGGGTGGATCTCCAGCCGGTCTTCCGCATGCCAGGCGCCGTTTTCGGTGCGCCGCGTCTGCGCGCCGACATTGTACTGGCTGAGGATGCGGCCCGTGGTGAGCAGCAGCGGGAAGCGCGGGCCGGTCCGCTCGTCGGTGGGGACATAGTCGGTGACGACGAAGAGACCCTTGCCGCGTACGAAGTGGTCGAGGTGCATCGTCGGCGTGCCCTCGGGCGCCGCCGCGTTCATCGGCCACTGCACCGATCCGCGCTCTTCCAGCACATCGAAGGAAACGCCTGCGAAAGTCGGCGTCAGCCGCGCAATCTCGTCCATCACTTGTGAGGGGTGGGTGTAGGTCCAGTCCAGCCCCATGGCGTTCGCCACGAGCTGGACGACTTCCCAGTCCGCGTACCCGTTCTTCGGCTCCATCACCTTGCGCACCATCTGGATGCGGCGTTCGGCATTGGTGAACGTGCCGTCCTTCTCGAGGAAGGTAGAGCCCGGCAGAAAGACGTGCGCGTAATTGGCGGTCTCGTTGAGGAAGATGTCCTGCACGACGACGCATTCCATCGCCGCAAGGCCCGCCGCGACGTGCTTCGTGTTGGGGTCGGACTGGAGGATGTCCTCGCCCTGGATGAAGATGCCCTTGAAGATGCCGTCGGTCGCGGCATCGAGCATGTTGTTGATGCGCAGGCCCGGCTCGGCATCGAGCACGGTGCCCCAGTCCGCTTCGAACAGCGCGCGGGTGGCGCTGTCGGAGACGTGGCGATAGCCGGGCAGTTCGTGCGGGAAGCTGCCCATGTCGCACGAGCCCTGCACGTTGTTCTGCCCGCGCAGCGGATTCACGCCGGCGCCGGGCTTGCCGACATTGCCGGTCGCCATCGCGAGGTTGGCGATGGCCATGACGGTCGAGGAGCCCTGCGAGTGCTCGGTGACGCCGAGGCCGTAGTAGATCGCGCCGTTGCCGCCGGTGGCATAGAGCCGGGCGGCGGCGCGCAGGTCGGCGGCGGGTACGCAGGTGAGATCCTCGATGGCTTCGGGCGAGCGGGCGGGTTCGGAGACGAAGGCGGCCCATTCCCCGTATGCCTCGCCGTCGCAGCGCTCGCGCACATAAACCTCGTCCACCAGCCCCTCGGTGACGATCACGTGCGCCATGGCGGTGAGCAGCGCGACATTGGTGCCCGGGCGCAGCGGCAGGTGGTGCGCGGCCTCGATATGCGGCGAGCGCACGAGGTCGATGCGGCGCGGGTCGACGACGATCAGCCTGGCGCCCTCCCGCAAGCGCCGCTTCATCCGGCTGGCGAAGACGGGGTGCCCGTCGGTCGGGTTGGCGCCGATGACGAGGATCACGTCCGCCTGCTCGACGCTGTCGAAATCCTGCGTGCCCGCCGAGGTGCCGAAGGTGGTCTTGAGCCCGTATCCGGTCGGCGAGTGGCAGACGCGCGCGCAGGTATCGACGTTGTTGTTGCCGAAGCCCTGCCGGATCAGCTTCTGGACGAGGTAGGTCTCCTCGTTGGTGCAGCGGCTGGAGGTGATGCCGCCGATCGCGCGGGTGCCGTAGCTGCTCTGGATGCGGCGGAATTCGGAGGCGACATGGGCGATCGCCTCGTCCCACGAAACCTCGCGCCAGGGCTCATCGACCGAAGCGCGGACCATCGGATTGAGGATGCGGTCGCGGTGCTGGGCATAGCCCCAGGCGAAACGGCCTTTCACGCAGGAGTGGCCGTGATTGGCCTTGCCTTCCTTCCAGGGCACCATGCGCACTAGCTCCTCGCCGCGCATCTCGGCGCGGAACGTGCAGCCGACGCCGCAATAGGCGCACGTAGTGACGACGGCGCGGTCTGGCGTGCCCTTGTCGATGACGGTGTTCTCGATCAGCGCCGAAGTCGGGCAGGCCTGCACGCAGGCGCCGCAGGACACGCATTCGGAGGACAGGAAATCCTCGTCCTGGCTTGCCGCGATCTTGCTTGCGAAACCGCGCCCGTCGACGGTCAGCGCCAGCGTGCCCTGCACTTCGTCGCAGGCGCGCACGCAGCGCGAGCAGACGATGCACTTGGCCGGATCGAAGGTGAAGTAGGGGTTGCTCTCGTCCTTGCAGCTTTCGAGGTGATTGGCGCCTTCATAGCCGAAGCGCACATCGCGCAGGCCCACCGCGCCCGCCTGATCCTGCAACTCGCAATCACCGTTGGCGGGGCAGGTGAGGCAGTCGAGCGGGTGGTCGGAGATATAGAGCTCCATCACCCCGCGCCGCAGCTTGCGTAACTTGTCGGTCTCGGTGCGCACGACCATGTCCGGCGCGACCGGAGTGGTGCAGGAGGCGGGATAGCCTTTGCGGCCCTCGATCTCGACAAGGCACATGCGGCACGAGCCGAAGCTCTCGAGGCTGTCGGTGGCGCAGAGCTTGGGGATCGCGGTATCGACCATGGCCGCCGCGCGCATAATCGAGGTTCCGGCGGGAACCGAGACCGGCTGGCCGTCGATGGTGAGCGATACGGCCTCGCCCGTTGCTTTCGGGGTGCCGAAGTCCTTTTCGCGGGTGAACGTCATGGGTCTTACTCACCTGAATCCGAAGTGTGCATCCCTAGTCCCGTCATACCCGCGAAGGCGGGGATCCCGCTTTTCCTTGTGGCGTAGAGGAGAAAAGCGGGGCCCCCGATCCTGAGCGTGTCGAAGGGGCGGGGGCGACGAGTGAGGGTGGAACGAACGCGCACGTAGATCATGTTATTCCGCCGTCTCGGTAAGCGCGGGCGTGCTGCCGAAGTCTTCGGGGAAATGATCGAGGGCGCTCAGCACCGGGTAGGGCGTGAAGCCGCCCAGCGCGCAGAGCGAGCCGTGTTTCATCGTGTCGCACAGATCGCGCAGCAGCTCGATTTCCTCGTCGTGCGTGCGCGCCGCGATGCGGGCGTTGCGGATCTGCGGAAGCGTCTCGACCGTGCCTGCCGTGCGCGGGGCCTTGGCGACGATGCGGTCGATCAGTTCGGTGCCGCGTGTCGAGCCGATGCGGCAGGGCGTACACTTGCCGCAGCTTTCGACCGCGCAGAATTCCATGGCAAAGCGCGCCATCTTCGCCATGTCCACGGTGTCGTCGAACACGGTGATCCCGGCATGGCCGATCAGCCCGCCCGCCTCGGCAAAGGCCTCGTAATCGAAGGGCAGGTGGAACATCGAGGGCGGGAAATAGGCGCCGAGCGGCCCGCCGACCTGCACCGCGCGCACCGGGCGGCCACTGGCCGTGCCGCCGCCGATCTGGTTGACCAGTTCGCCCAGCGTCAGCCCGAAACCGACTTCGTAGAGCCCACCGTTCTTCACGTTGCCCGCGATCTGGATCGGCATCGTCCCGCGCGAGCGGCCGAAGCCCACATCGGCATAGGCTTGCGGCCCTTCGGCGAGGATAAAGGGCACGGCAGAGAGGCTGAGCACATTGTTGATGACGGTGGGTTTGTCCCAGAGGCCCTCGATCGCGGGCAGCGGGGGCTTGACGCGCACTTCGCCGCGCTTGCCCTCGATCGATTCTAGCAGCGAGGTTTCCTCCCCGCAAACATAAGAGCCCGCGCCCACGCGCACTTCCAGCGTGAACGGCGCGATCCTGTCGACCGAACGGGCGATCGCCTCACGCATGGTCTCGACCGCGAAGGGATACTCGCTGCGGACGTAGATGTAGCCGTGGCGCGCGCCGACCGCGTAGCTGGCAATCGCCATGCCCTCGATCAGGTGGAAGGGGTCGCCTTCCATCAGCATGCGGTCGGCGAAGGTGCCGCTGTCGCCCTCGTCGGCGTTGCAGACCACGAACTTCTCGTCCGCCGGTGTGTCGAGCACCGTCTGCCACTTGATGCCGGTGGGAAAGCCCGCGCCGCCGCGCCCGCGCAGGCCGGAGACCTTGACCGCCTCGACCACCTCCTGCGGCGAGAGCGCATCGGCGGCGTCCAGCCCTTTCCAGCCGCCGTTCGCGGCATAGTCGGCCATGCTGAGCGGATCGATCATGCCGCAGCGGGCAAAGGTAAAGCGCTGCTGGCCCGAGAAGAACGGATGCTCCTCGATGGGGCCGATGCAGTTTGCATGGGAACCGTTCAGGACCGCTTCCACGTCGCCGGGACCGACCGGGCCATAGGCAATCCGTTCGGCACCGGTCTCGACTTCCACCAGCGGTTCGATGGCGAAGAGCCCGCGCGATCCTGTGCGCACCACCTCGCAGCCCGCCTGGGCAAAGGCCTCGGCCACGGCATCGGCGCCGAGCGCGACAGAGGCCATGTCGCGGCTTATGAAGACGCGGGTCATGCCTCCACCTCGCGGGCTATGGCTTCCACCTGCGCCTCGTCGATGCGCGCAACCGGACGCCCGTCGACCAGGGCATTGGGGCCAATGGCGCAGAGGCCGAGGCAATAGACCGGCTCGAGCGCGACCTGACCGTCCTTGCGGGCATGGCCCATCGCGACACCGAGATGGCGGGCCAGTTCGCCCTCGATGGCTGCGCCGCCGCGCGACTGGCAGCTTTCGGCGCGGCACAGCTTGATCACATGGCGGGCAGGGGGCTCGGTGCGAAAATCGGGATAGAAGCTGATCACCCCGTGCACTTCCGCGCGGCTGAGATTCAGCGTTTCGGCTATCGCGGGGACTGCCTGCGAGGGGATGTGGCCGAACTCTTCCTGCAGGGCATGGAGCAGCGGCAGCAGCGCACCGCGCATGTCTGGCTGCACGAAACGGTCGATGAAGGTCCGGATACCGGCGATATCTGTCATGGCGTCTTTCTCTTTGACGGCACGCTGCGACAACCCGCACGACCGGTCAAATAGATCAGAGGCATGGCTGCCATAGACGCAGCTTCTGGCGACCGCCTGACTCTACCACGTCATCGATTCGGTGAACACACCGGCAATGATTTGGGCAGCCTAGTTCTGCGCTGCGTCGAACTGCTCGAACAGCGTGTCCAGTGCATTGCGTGCCTTTGCCGTGAGCGTCAGATAGGCGCGCCTGGCGTCGGCAGGATCGTCTTGCCTTTCGACATATCCATTCTGGACCAGAATACTGATCCACCGCAGACCGGTGGAGTTTGCCACTCCGGCAGCTATGCACGCACTGGTTATGCAGATCTGCTTTTTTTCTTGCTCGGAGACGTAAAGATCAAGGAGCAGATCCCATGCCGGATCGCCGAACATGCCCGGTTGGAACAGTGCGTCGCGCTGACGCCTGAGGCGATAGAGGCGCGCTGCCATATCGCTTTGACCATGCAGGTCTTTTTCGGGAAATTCATCGCATGGTGCGGGAATCCCGGGATTTTTTTCACGTCCTGACTTTTCTGCGAAACCAGAACCATCGCTCCCATCGGTCGTGGTGTTGTACATTGGCGCCCCTTTTGCGGTTGACCCGCTAGGGGTTTACTAACCCGCATTCCTTCCGTTTTGGAACCAAAATCGACGCGCGGCGAAATGCAATCCTTTGCCTCGCCGCCGTTTCAGAACGTTTTATCTTAATTCTGTTAGGTTAGTGCCGCCAATGCGCTTACAATGCAGTGCGGCAATGGCCGAATGTGATGGGTGTGAGTGATGTTTTCAAAAGCTGCTTCGTCGAAAGACGCTTTGAAGGCTTCGATAGACGCGCTGCGACAGATCGTGACGCTCTACGATGAGCAGGGCCTTGCGCTGCCCGCCGTGCACGCAGCCACGGCGCTGGAAGCGGCCTGCTTTGCCCTGGAAAATGACGAGATCGGTGTCGGCGCGGATATGCGAACCGATGGCTGGAAGCACCGTCCGAACTGAGCGGAGGCCTCAGGCGCTCATCGCCATGGTCTTTGCATGGCGCTTGCGCTTGGCTTCGTAGAGAGCAGCATCGGCCTCTTTCAGCAAGGCGTCCAGATCAACACTGCGGTCGGTACTGATCGCAGTTCCAACGCACGTTGATATCGAAAGTTCGTACTCTGCGAGAGCGTAGGGTTGGGCGATCGTCGCCACTATCCGGCGCGCCAGCAGATCCGCCTCGTCGGCATGATGTATGCCGAACTGAACGACAGCGAACTCGTCACCGCCCATCCGAGCCACCATGTCGCCGCTCCGCACGGCGCCGCGCAGCCGGTCCGCCACGGCCTGAAGCAGGGCGTCGCCGACGGCGTGTCCATGACGGTCGTTGATCGGCTTGAAGCCGTTGAGGTCGAGGTAGTGGACGGCAATCGCGCGATGCGGTGATGTTAGCGCGGCATGTTCGTCGAAATACTCCTGCAGGGCGAGGCGGTTGGGCAGGGTGGTCAGCGTATCGCAGCGGGCCAGCGAGACCGATGCCAGGCGTTGCCCGACTTCGGACTTGGAGGTTTCGAAGCGGACGTGAATGGCCTGGATGCCGCCAACCACGAAAGCCGAGGCTATGGTCGCCATGCCGATGTAGACCGGCTCCGCCTTCAGGGCGGCTGCGACGATAGGCGGCCCCACTGCCAGCAGCATGCTGGGAATAGCCAGCCTCGGACGCTGCCCGCAATTTGTCGCCACGCCGGCGCAATAGCCCACGACAACACAGATCGTGAGCATGTGCAGCTCTGGTGTCGACCAGAGGAAAATGTGCAGGGAGAGGATGCCGAGCAGCAGAGAGAACGCCAGGTACGGAACCGAGAAAAGAACCTCGAGCCGACGGGCGTCTTTTCGGTCGAGAGCGGCGGTGAGCGCGCAGTCGCGAAAACGCATGGTAATGGCGATACGGGTCGAGCTGGCCACAATTCCGGCGACGCCCAGAAGCAATAGCCCCGGTTCCGCTTTGTTGCGGTAGGCGAGCCCGAAATTGACGATGAAGGCCACCCACATGACGAGCGCAGGCACCACGTTGAGATAAAGGCTGCGAACCTGCTCAACGTAGACCCGGTCGGTCAGAGAAGCGGCAAAGCGGTCGGGCAAATCGACGCGTCCTTGATGCGTTATCGAAAAGTCAACTTCCTCCTGTTTAAAGGTGAAAGGTTATCGAAATCGAAACGCGTCGTGCGCGATTGTCCTGCGGTGCTCTCGGGCATGCACGCGCGGGAAATTGCACGTCCACCGCTTACCGGAATGAAAGGGCGCTCCCCAGAGGAGCGCCGGTTGCCGTGATCAGGCGCGGCCGACGGAGGTGTAGGCAAATCCCGCTTCGCGCATGGCCTCGGGCTGGTAGATATTGCGCAGATCGACCAGTACTGGCGCCTTGAGCAATGACTTGACGCGATTGAGATCGAGCGCGCGGAAAGCATCCCACTCGGTTACGATCACCACGGCATCCGCCCCATCGATGGCCGAATAGGGGTCGCCCATCATCTCCACTTCGGACATCAGCGGCCGCGCCTGCTCCATCCCTTCCGGGTCATAGGCGGCGACGGAAACCTTCGCGTCGTTCAGCGTCTGGGCAATGGCGATGGCGGGCGAATCGCGCATGTCGTCGGTGTTGGGCTTGAAGGTGAGCCCGAGCATGGCCACGCGCTTGCCGCGCGCTTCGTCGGGGCCGCCCAGCGCCTCGATGACCTTGCGGCCCATGGCGCGCTTGCGCAGGTCGTTGACCTTCACCACCGCCTCGACGATGCGAACGGGACTTTCATAATCCTCTGCCGTCTTGAGCAGCGCCAGCGTGTCCTTAGGGAAGCACGAACCGCCATACCCGGGGCCTGCGTGCAGGAACTTCGAGCCGATGCGCCCGTCGAGGCCGATGCCGCGCGCGACGTCCTGCACATTGCCGCCGACCTTCTCGCAAAGGTCCGCCATTTCGTTCATGAAAGTGATCTTGGTCGCCAGGAACGCGTTCGCGGCATACTTGATCAGTTCGGAAGAGCGGCGCGAGGTGAACAGCAGCGGCGATTCGTTGAGGAACAGCGGGCGGTAGACTTCGCGCATGACCTCGCGGCCGAAATCGTCCTCGGCGCCGATGACGATGCGGTCGGGACGCTTGAAGTCGCCGATGGCCGCGCCTTCGCGCAGGAATTCCGGGTTGGAAACGACCGAGACGAGATGCGGGGTGCCGCTGTCGCGTAGGACCCGCTCGACCTCGTCCCCGGTCCCCACCGGCACGGTCGACTTGGTAACGACCACCGCATCGTTCGAAAGGTTCTCGCCCACTTCGCGCGCGACGGCATAGACGAACGAAAGGTCGGCGTGCCCGTCGCCGCGGCGCGAGGGCGTGCCTACGGCGATGAAGATGGCGCTCGCGCCCCTGATGCCCTCGGCAAGGTCGGTGGTGAACGAGAGGCGGCCGGCCTTGACGTTGCCGGCGACCAGCGCATCGAGACCCGGCTCGTAGATTGGCATCACGCCGGCGTGCAGCCGGTCGATCTTCGCCTGGTCCTTGTCGATGCAGACGACATCGTGACCGAAATCGGCGAAACACGCCCCCGAAACCAGGCCCACATAGCCCGAGCCTACCATCGCAATCTTCATGAAAACCTCGTTCGGTCGAATTCCGTCCGGCCTTTAAAGCCAAGCGCCATCAAGTCCAATCCCGTTGCCCGTCCCGTCACCGCCCGTGAAAGCTGCGGAACCATTCCACGAAGCGCGGCACGCCTTCTTCGATCGGGGTCGAGGGCGCATAGCCGGTGTCGCGGGTGAGGGCAGTGATGTCGGCATAAGTCGCCGGCACGTCGCCGGGCTGCATCGGTAGAAGGTTGAGCTCGGCCTTGCGGCCGCAGGCCTGCTCCAGCACCTCGATCAGCCGCATCAGGTGCTCCGACCGGTTATTGCCGATGTTGTAGAGCGCATGCGGTTTCACGCTGCCGC
This sequence comes from Novosphingobium indicum, assembly GCF_014645195.1. Taxonomy (GTDB): domain Bacteria; phylum Pseudomonadota; class Alphaproteobacteria; order Sphingomonadales; family Sphingomonadaceae; genus Novosphingobium; species Novosphingobium indicum. The sequence continues at coordinate 34,892 of NZ_BMLK01000020.1, forward strand.
CGGCCTTCTCATCGCCGTCATCGGCGGGCGGGCGATCAAGGCAGGCCAGCACGCCGCCGACGATGTCGTCGATATAGGTGAAGTCGCGGTGCATCTCGCCGTGATTGTAGACGTCGATCGGGCGGTCCGAGAGGATCCGGTCGGCGAACTTCCACATTGCCATGTCCGGGCGGCCCCACGGACCGTAGACCGTGAAGAAGCGCAGGCCGGTGAGCGGAATGCGGAAGAGGTGGGCGTAAGTCTCGCTCATCAGCTCGTCGGCCTTCTTGGTGGCGGCATAGAGCGAGACGGGATGATCGGCGCGGTCCTCTACCGCAAAAGGCAGCTTGGTGTTGCCGCCGTAGACGGAGCTCGAGCTGGCATAGACCATGTGCCCGACCTCACGTGCGCGCGCCAGTTCGAGCATGTTGACGTGCCCGGCCAGATTGGAGGCAACGTAGGCCTGCGGATTTTCCAGCGAATAACGCACACCGGCCTGCGCGCCGAGGTGGATGATCGCGCCGAAGCGCTGGTCTTCCAGCCCCGCGGACAGGGCATTCATGTCGGCAAAGTCCAGTTCGCGGAACTGGAACAGGTTGCCGAAGCGCACGCCGACACGGTCGAGCCGGGCGCGCTTTAGCGACACCGGATAGTAGTCGTTCATGTTGTCGATGCCGATAACCGCTTGCCCGCGGGCCATGAGCGCCTCGGCCACGGCAGCTCCGATGAAGCCTGCCGCACCGGTTACCAGAACCGCCGAATCGTGAACGCTCATCGAGTCTCCAATCATGCATCGGGCCGGGCCCGGGCCGCTACGGCATTCGGGCAGTGCGGCTGCGGCATAGCGGGAAAAGGTGCACTAGTGGATAACGCGGGCAGCGGCCAGAGCGGGCACGGATCGGAGATTTCGGGCAGAGGGTTACGGAGCGGGCACAGGAGAGAGGGACACGTCCCTCCTGTTCCCGCTCCGTGTTCCCGCGGCCGGCATGAATACCGGTTGCGGGAACGGTCACCTCGGAATGCCACGGGCCGGTGCGGGCGGGCGCATCGTGCCGGGGCGTAATCTCTTGCGTCTTGGAAAGCACAGTGCCCCCGGCCGCGTTCGCCGCGCCAGTTAGCATCGACCTATGTCACTTTTGGGTCGTCGAACGGCGTGCCTATCGCCGGGTCGATTACTGGCCGCCGGCCTGGAAGGCTGCCGTACAAGCGATGTGGCTGCAATTGCGGCCGTGGAGTTGAGAGACGCGAAATGCCGGCGGTCTATTCGCCGCGAATCTCGGTCAGCTTGCGTTCCCAGGCGAGCGCATGCTCGACGATGGTCGGCAGGTCCGCATAGCGCGGCTCCCAGGGCAGGGTGGCCTTGATCCGGCTGTTATCCGAAATCAGCGAGGCCGGATCGCCCGCGCGGCGGCCTTCCATCCGGCGGTCGATTGTCTGATTGGTGACGCGGTCGACCGCATCGAGCACCTCGAGCACCGAAAAGCCACGACCGTATCCGCAGTTCATGGTGAGCGACTGCTGCGGATCCTCGATCAGCGCCTCGAGCGCCAGAACATGCGCATTGGCGAGATCGGAAACGTGAATGTAGTCGCGCACGCCGGTTCCGTCGGGTGTGTCGAAATCGGTCCCGAACACTCCGACATGGCTGCGCTTTCCAAGCGCGGCTTCCACCGCCACCTTGATCAGGTGCGTTGCCCCGGCGGTAGACTGCCCGGTCCGCGCCTGCGGGTCCGCGCCTGCGACGTTGAAATAGCGAAGCGCGCAGAAGTTGAGCGGATGTGCCCTGGCCACGTCCCCCAGCATGATCTCGGTCATCAGCTTGGACATGCCGTAGGGATTGATCGGCGACTTGGGACTGTCTTCCGTGACCGGAGACACCTCGGGCACGCCATAGGTCGCCGCCGTCGAGCTGAAGATGAAGTGCTTCACGCTGGCCTTCACCGCCGCATCGATCAGTGCCCGGCTCTTGGCCGTATTGTTGAGATAGTACTTCAGCGGGTTCTCGACCGATTCCGGCACGATGATCGACCCTGCGAAATGCATGATCGCCTGCGTACCCTGCTCGGCGAAAATGCGCGCGAGCAGCTCGCCGTCCTCGATGTCGCCCTCGTAGAGCGGCACGCCATCGGGAATCGCAAACCTGAAGCCGGTGCTGAGGTTATCGACCACCGCCACCGGCCAGCCAGCGTCCTTGAGGGCAAGAACGGCATGGCTGCCGATGTAGCCGGCACCGCCGGTAACGAGGACAGGGATTTTGGTCGTCATCATCCGTCCTCATCTACCGAGGCGAAAGGAGGCGGCTGCCGCCGGCCTTATCGAGTGGCAATCAGCGAGAACGCATTCAGAGCCGGCGCGGCCTTCAGGAAGTTCTGCCAGAACGCCCTCGTTCCCGAGTATCCGACCATCACGACATCGCGATCCATCACGATCGGATCGGGTATCAAACCGCCACGAATGTCTTTCAGATTGAAGCGTCCCGCCATGCGCTGGCCATCTATCGTCCGAAATATGATCACTTCACTGAGCTTTGCCGTATCGGTTGGACTCTCGGCACGGGCAATTGCCGAAAGCAGAGTAGTGTCGTAGTCAATCTCGTAGACGCCGGGCTTGTTTACTTCGCCTTCAACCGAAACGTAACGGGGGGCTGCTTCAACAACCGAAATGGTTACCTGTGGATCGACGAGGTATTTTCTGCCCAGAAGGCCAGCGACCTTTTGGGATACTTCGGCGGGTGTCTGTCCTGCGGCCTTGATCTGCCCGACCAGTGGCAGCTGGATATAGCCCGCATCGTCAACGCGCAGCTTCTCAAAGGTGAGATCGGGCTCGCCGAAAACGTTGATGGCAATCGTATCTGCGGGATCGATAGTATAGGCCGTTGGTGCTTCAACAGTCGCCGGGATGATATCGTATGCGGCGGCCCCGGTAGGCATATTCGGATTCTGCGACACCGAACTGCAGCCTGCCACTGCAGCCATAGCTGCAAACAACGTGGCAAGGCCGAGACCTTTACGCGTACTGAGCATTATTGAACGTCTCCATGACCTTGAGTGCATTGCCATAACCGGCCCCCACCATGATGGCTAGGTCGAAACAAAGGGAGTGTGCCAAAGGAGGAAACTCGTTGGAGTGAGGGCGTAGTCTTTCCTAACTCGAAACCCGGCATGGAGCGGTTTTCTATAGTGCTTTATGCAGGGTGCAAAGCCTTGATCTGTTTGGCGCGCGAATTTTGGATGAAGCAATTTTCATCCGATCGTCGCCGAATGCGCATTACGGGGAAAGCGTATTCGAAAAAGTGTCTGTCCTTTTCGCTGCCTATTTCGATGTCGAGCGCGCCGATCAATCCGCAAGGGGCGGCACTTCCGGTGGGCAGACCATTGGAGCTGATTCGAGGTGAGCCTCGAATCGCCGGATACGTTCCGGCACATTGCGATGACTCGGGCCGCGCAGCCATCGCAGCCAGTCGCGCTTGTTGTATCGCTGCCAGATGGCGAGGCCCCGACTTACATCGAAGCCCGCGCAGCGCATCAAGTCGGCACCGAGTATATCGGCACGGTCTTCCATGGCTCGCCGTTGTCCCAAGCCACGTGCCTTGCCATCCCGGGCGACGACATGCGCCAGTTCATGTCCTGCAAAAATGGCCAATTCGTCGGCATTCCGGGCAAAATCGACCAGCTTGCCGCTGAGCGCCACATTGTTGCCGTCGCTGTACGCCGTGAGCCCCTTCCCGGTCTTGAGTATGAAGCGCGTAGCGCAGGCTGTTTCACCCTTAAACGAGACGGTTACAGGCTGGCCGTCTCGCTCCAGAACGAGCGTGACGTCGCGTCCTTCCGGTGTTGCAGCAAGCCGTTCCTCGATCTGATCGGCGAGCAACGCTGTATCGTGGCTTTGAATATGCAGCTGCGAAATCGGCATGCCGTTTACAGACAGAATGTCATCCCCGACCTGGACGCCCGCCGATTCTGCAGGGCTTTCGGCGGCGACGGAAATTACCTGCGGTGCATCTCCCAGTCCCGCGTACTCCCGCACGACTTGCTGGTCGCCTGATGCGTATGCACCAATGTAATCGATCTTAATTCCTGTGAGGGTGTTTGAATCGCTGCAAAGGTTTGCGGCAGATTTGCGTAGTCGATATTCGACGTTTCCGATTCGATCGATCTGATTACGAATCGAAATCGGCCACGGTTGGGAGGCGGTTTCGGCAAAGGCGACTTTCGGTACGACGACAAGCAGTGCCGATAGGGCGACAAGTCGAACGAACGCGTGGAGTGACATAGATTTAACAGTGTCTTTCACATTGCATCGGTTTGTGCGTTGCGGTATACGATTAGGTGGACACAGACGTCTAGTGTTAGGGCAATCAACAGGAGAACCCATCCATGAAACTTCGCAACGTATTTCCGGCGGTTGCTGCTGCTGGTCTCGTTTTCGCTCCCGTGGCTGCCCAGGCGGGCACCAAGGCAGCGGCTTCGATTCCCGCTGCTGGCGTTTCGATCGCCTCTGAAGGCGCTCGCGCTTCGACTGCCGTCGCCAAGAAGCAGAAGGCCACTTCCGGTCTCCTGATCGGCGGCATCGCTCTCGCTGCGGTTGTGGGCGGCGTGATCATCGCTGCTGACGACAACGGTTCGGGCGGCTCCTGATTTAATCGGGGATTGTAGGGAGGGCTCGGAGGAGTTAATGCTCCGCCGAGCCCTTTCTTTTTAAGTCTAGTTTATTAGTTGGAAGAGGGCGGTCTTGGCGAGGTTAGTCCGGTCACGGCATCCTCTTGAGGATGGTGGCAGCGCAAAAGGCTCTCTGTGGCTACGCCCCGATTTTCAAGCACAGTTTTTGCTGGTTCTCGCGCTGCTCCTTGGTGGCGGTGGCGCGGCTTATGGCGTTTACAACTTGGTTGTCCAGTTGGCGTCTTTGCTCATTTTGGCGTTGAATTCGGGCCGTGTTCTATACTTTTTCCGACGAGGGCCAGGTATATATGTTGCGCTAGTTATTTTGACTTTGGCGCTTCCGGTAATGCAACTGTTACCCTTCCCTCCTGCAGTATGGGCAAGTCTGCCGGGCCGCGATCTGTTGGCTGAAAGCCTCTCGCTCATTGATAGTCCTGAGGCGTGGTATCCAATATCATTGTCGCCTTCGCGAACTTTTGTAGCACTGATGTCGCTCTTACCCGTATTTGCCATCATGGTGCTGGTTAGTAATTTCGATGACCGTCAGTGGCGCGCGACTTTTCGTGTTTTCGTAGTTGCTGCTATCGCATTGGTTGTGCTTGGTAGTCTGCAGTTGTTGCTAGAGAACAGGTGCTTTTTGCTCTACCGTGAAAGAGTTCATCCTGACTTTCTTTATGCTACTTTCGCAAACCATAACACTAGCGGGTTGTTTTTTGTTCTAGCGGTGGTGTCATTGCAGGCGCTCGCGTGCCTCGCTCCACACAATTCCAAAACCCGCGGAGATCGGCCCTGGAGTTCCCGTTGGGTCGCCATTGCCATCGGCGCAGTGTTTGCAGTTGCGGTTATACTGACGCAGTCTCGCTCAAGTATGGCGTTGCTTGCTGTTGTTTTTGCAGTATCAGCTATACTCTTGATGCCTGACGTAAAGATGGTGCGTTGGCAGAAAGTGGTCGCGCTGTTGATGTCTGTCGCGTTTGCCATTGGGGCGATGCTGGTGGTTGGCGGGGGTACGAGATTCGCTGCAAGTCTTGGGCGCTTTGACAAAATTGAAGACGTGCGTCCTGCCATCTGGGAAGACACTCTTGCGTCGATTGAGCGCTTTTGGCCGGTAGGCAGTGGGATATCGTCATTCGCGGAAGTGTTTGAAGTCGATGAGTCGTTGGAAAACGTCTGGCCCTACCGTGCGGGGCGCGCTCACAACGACTACCTCGAAATCGCGCAAGAGGGCGGCTTGCCTGGACTCATGTTAATCCTCGGCTGGATAGGGTGGTCTGCCTGGGCTTCATATAAGTCTTGGTCTAACGGAAGACTGCGTCTGGCAAGCGCTGCAATTACGGCGCTAGTGATGATAGGTCTACAATCTGTGATCGATTATCCGCTAAGAAACCAGGCAATATTGTGTGTGGGTACGCTGTTTCTTGCATTTTTGACATATTCTTCGCAATTGAAAATTCATCGCGGCAGGGGTGATTTATGACTTATGTAATAGAACATAGCATTTTCGGCCCATTCCGATACAACTCCGGCCTTCACTGATTGCTTTCATCTCGCTGACGTGCCACAAAATTTGAGGTCGGCACGGCGCAGATTGCAAACCGTCTTTCCTCGGCTTGCCTGCTTGAGCGTTGCGGCAAGATGTAAAAGAAAGTGAATACCCAAAATATGGCGGCTACTAGGTTGAGTGAATCGGTCATGATGAATGGCGATGAAGGAGGGGACAATGCCTCCTATGATGCACGAGATGACCTTCTGGGCATCGACCTTAAGCAAGTTCTTTCGTCCGTACGTCGCAATCTCAAGTGGATTGTCCTGATCGTAATTGGCGCGCTGGCAGCGGGATTTATTATTACCGTGTTGATGGTGCCACGATATGTGGCCACCGCTCAGGTGCTTGTTGAGCAAAATGCCGACACGATTATCGAGGGTAGCGAGCTCCAAGAGAATTCAAACCAGCCTTGGGATGCTGATCGCTTCCTAGCTACGCAGGTCGACGTTCTCCGTAGCCGTACTTTGGCAGAGCGTGTGGCGAACGGGGCGGGTCTTCTTGATAAGCAGGCATTTTATGATGCCATGGGCGCGCCTATGCCGCAATTGGACGACCTCGAAGAAAAAGGTGCTGGCAAGGCTGGCCTTCACGATTTGCGTCTCGATACGGTTGTCGAGCTTATGCAGGACAATCTCCGGATTGTGCTTCCTGTAGATAGCAGGGTCATCAAGATCGAATTTGAGTCGACTGATCCGGCTACGTCGGCACAAATCGCAAACCTTTACGCTCAAAGTTATATTGAAGCGAATCTCAAGAGGAAGTTCGAGAGTTCGTCATACGCTCGTCAGTTTCTCGCCAGTCAGCTCGCCGATGCTCGATCAAAGGTCGAGGCATCCGAGCGCGAGTTGAATCAATATTCTCGTGCTGCAGGTCTCATTCGTGTTTCTGGTCAAGGCCAGAACGCCGATCGTGAAACGACCTTATCTGTTACCAACAATTCCCTTGTTCAGGTGAACAGCGCCGCAGCCGAAGCGACGGCACAGCGTTTGGCTGCAGAGAACCGGTGGAACACAATCTCGAATGAGCCGGTTCTGGCCATTCCACAGGTCATCGAAAATGCGGCTATTCAGGATATCCTGAAGCAGAAGGCCTCGCTCGAAGCCCGCTTGGCCGATGAACGCAGTCGCCACTTGGACGACTATCCAACTGTAAAGGTTCTCAAGGCTCAAATTGCGGAGCTCAACCGTCGCATCGATACGATCGGCGGGGGGATCAAGCGGTCAATCTACCTGGACTTCAAATCTGCCAGGGAGCGTGAAGCATCGCTCAAAGGGCAGGTCGATAAGCTTCGCGACGAGGCGATGGGAGAGCAGGAGCGTGGCGTCGGCTACGCTGTGCTTAAGCGGGTCGCCGAAACTGATCGTGCTTTGTATGATACCCTGTTGGAGCGCTATAATCAGCTTAGTGCGACCGCCGGATCTACTTCCAATAATGTCACCTTGGTGGACCGGGCCGATATGCCTCGTGAGCCTTCCTCTCCAAAGCTGATCATCAACTTGCTCGTTGCCTTTGTGCTTGGTGTAATAGGTGCAGCTGTTTTCGTTCTGCTGCGTGAACACTTTGATGACACCATTCGGTCGCCAGAAGATGTTGAAGGAAAGCTGGGGCTATCGTTGCTGGGTCTCATCCCGACCGTTCCAGATGGCGAGGCAGCAGCTGCTGCGACGGATGCAAAGTCATCACTCTCGGAAGCCTACCACTCCCTCGTCGCGAACCTCCGTTTCTCAACGGCCAATGGCTTCCCGCGCTCGATGGTGGTTACCAGCACGAACGAGGCTGAAGGTAAGACGACTTCCGCCCATTCCGTCGCTGTAGACCTTGCTCGTCTTGGCAAGTCAGTCTTGCTGATTGACGCTGACTTGCGTCGTCCAACGCTGCACCGACGTATGGCTGACAAAAATGCTGGAGGCTTCACAGAACTTCTGGTCGGTGAGTCCAGCTTTGATGCCGTGATCCATCCGTCAGACTACGACAACCTCTCGTACATGACTGCCCTGCCGATTCCACCGGAGCCCTCATTGCTTCTTGGCGGCGATCGAATGTCTGGCGTCATCAAGGAGGCATTGGAGAAATTCGATGTCGTGGTTCTGGACTCCGCCCCGCTTCTCGGCCTCTCGGATACGGCGTCGATCGCGAGTGAAGTGGACGGCGTACTCTTCGTAATTGACGCGACCCGTTTCCATCGCGGTGCCGTAAAATCTGCGCTGCGGCGCCTCACTATGGTCAACGCCCGCGTCCTCGGTGCAGTGGTTACTAAATTTGATCCAAGTTCTGCTGATGGCGATTACGCATATTACGGTTACAATTACTATACGTATGGATCTGACCGTCGCGAGGAAACGGCCTGATTGATGTGATGGCGATGTTTCGCTGGGCGTGGTATCTTTTTCTAGGACTGTTGACGGGGCTTGCAGCCATTGCTCAGGCTGACCGGCATTCCGTGGAAATGCCGAGCCTTGCCAAAATTGTGCCAGATTCCGTCGCAAGCTTTTCGTTGACTCGGAAAGTAGCGGAAGACCTGACTGAAGGTGAGTCTCAGCAAGCGTTGTGGAGCGCTAGGCGTCTGGTGTGGTTGCATCCAGTTCCAGCCGAAAATTTGACCCTTCTGGCGGTTGCTGAACTCGCAGCGGGGAATCAGGCGAGGAGTTCATCCGCCATCATGTTGTCGGCGCAACGAGGCTGGCGAGAGCCTATGGCCCAGCGTTCAATTGCACTGGCAGCCGCCGCAAGCGGGCAATGGGATATAGCTGCCGACCGGCTGGCAGCTTTATGGAAGACAAATCCGGCAAGCGACAATGTGCGTCAACTGTCGAGCGAACTGCTGCAGACTTCGGAAATGCGAACGAAATTTGCAGCAACGCTAGTTGGCGAAAGTGACTGGACGCGGGCGTTTCTAATTTGGTCCCAGGCAAATTTGCAGCCAAAGGCAGTGGTAGAATTGATGGGCGACGCCGTCGCTCATGACGTCAGATTCCCCTGCAATGGCGTCACATCATATTCTAGAGAACTGTTGGCGCGAGGTTATGCCGAACTCGCTGACCGTGTCTGGCGCAGTCAATGTGGCGTTCGCCGGAAGTCTGTAAAATCTGACTTCGCCTTCAATGTACTTCGATCAAATTCCGGTGGCGCCGAAGACCCTTATGCCTGGCGATTTCCAGATGTCGCAGGACTTGTACGAAGATTTGGCGAAGGCTCTGAGAAGGGAACGCTTAGCGTTGAAAATTCCGACCCCTTGCGACGGGTCTTTGCCAAGAAGTATCTCGCATTGCCTCCCGGGAAGCACACCCTTCATGCAAAGCTAAATGATGCATCGCAAATGCCCGGTAAAGCCGCTAGGTTCGCTATCTATTGTAGATCGCAGATCTCTAGTTCGGACAATCTGGTTGATGGATCGTTAAGTAAAGGTGATACGCAGATCCAAATACCTATGCAAAATTGCAGTGTTCAAGAGCTTCTTTTGATTGCCTCGGAGGCTGGCGTTCAAGGATTAATGGTTGATTTTGATTAGGAATCATCTTCTTGCTCATTTTTTGACGTTTCCTTTGAGTTCACTTTTTCTCTTAACGGTGTCTGTAACGATACAACTCGCACGTGCTGCGTTAGCCATATGGTGCGCTGCACCGTCTTGAGCCTGAGGGTGTTATCCTCTTGGATTTGTCGGTCCGCAGCGGTATCGTTGCGTCATTATTTGCATGAAGAAGGGCAGGAACTTGGATCCCAAAGTTGCACTTATCACGGGTGTCACCGGTCAGGATGGCGCTTATCTATCTCAGTTGCTGCTCGATAAGGGCTATGAAGTGCACGGTGTGAAGCGCCGGTCTTCATCGTTCAATACGGGACGAATTGAAGACATTTATGAGGATCCGCATCAGGAATCGGCCCGCTTTCACCTCCACTACGGTGACCTTACGGATTCGACGAACCTCATTCGCATAGTTCAAGAGGTCCGTCCGACTGAAATATATAATCTTGCGGCGCAAAGTCATGTTCAGGTGAGTTTCGAGACGCCTGAGTATACTGCTAACGCCGATGCGATCGGAACTCTAAGGTTGCTTGAGGCCATTCGAATACTCGGCCTTGAGAAAAAGACCAAATTCTATCAAGCATCCACTTCTGAATTATATGGCCTTGTTCAAGAAGTTCCGCAAAAGGAAACTACTCCATTTTACCCGCGGAGCCCTTACGGCGTGGCGAAACTTTATGGGTACTGGATTGTCGTAAATTACCGCGAAGCTTACGGTGTCCACGCATCGAACGGCATTTTGTTCAATCACGAAAGCCCTTTGCGCGGCGAAACATTTGTAACGCGTAAGATCACAAGGGCGGCGGCGGCGATCGCCCTGGGCAGGCAGGAAAAGCTCTACCTCGGCAATCTCGATGCAAAACGAGACTGGGGTCATGCACGTGAATACGTTCGCGGCATGTGGCTGATGTTGCAACAAGATCAGCCTGACGATTACGTTTTGGCTACAGGCGAAACTACAGAAGTTCGCGAATTCGTCCGCTGGGCATTTGAAGATGCTGGAATCCCGATAGAATTTCGTGGGGAAGGTGTCGATGAGAAGGGCTATGCAAAGTCTGACGGCCGGTTGCTGGTCGAGATCGATCCACGTTATTTCCGCCCGACCGAGGTCGACCTGCTTATTGGTGATCCTGCAAAAGCAAAGGAAAAGCTGGGGTGGATGCACGAAACAAGTGTTCGCGAGCTGGCTAGGGAAATGGTTCAGGCGGACCTCGAAGTGATGCGGCATGCCCCCATTGCTAAGGATTCGTGATGACTGGTTACAATCTGGAGGGGAAGCGCGTTTACGTAGCCGGCCACAAGGGCATGGTCGGCTCAGGGATAATTCGGCGATTGCAGTCCGAAGGCTGCGAGATCCTGATTTCGGATCGGTCGGTGGACCTGCGCGAGCAAGCGCAGGTGCGGGAATGGTACAAGGATAACAGCCCAGACGCTGTGTTTGTCGCCGCTGCCAAAGTCGGAGGTATATTGGCGAACGATACCTATCCGGCCGATTTCCTTTACGACAACCTGATGATCGAGGCCAATCTCATCGGCGGTGCACGTGCGCAGGGTGTTGAGAAGCTCATGTTCCTTGGCTCTTCGTGCATTTATCCGAAGATGGCTTCGCAGCCTATTGGTGAAGATGCCTTGCTGACGGGGCCTCTTGAGCCGACGAACGAATGGTATGCCATTGCAAAGATTGCCGGCATCAAGCTTTGCGAAGCCTTCCGAAAGCAATACGGCTCTGATTTTATCAGCGGGATGCCGACGAACCTATATGGGCCTGGCGATAACTTCGATCTGAAGTCAAGTCATGTGCTGCCTGCGCTCATGCGCAAAGCTCATGAAGCCAAGGAACGTGGCGAGCCCCATATAACTATCTGGGGTACTGGTACGCCGTGTCGTGAATTTCTGCACGTAGATGATTGTGCCGACGCATGTGTCTTTTTGATGAAGAACTATTCTGCAGCTCAGCACGTCAATATTGGTTCGGGGGTGGACATTCCAATTCGTGAGTTGGCCGAACTTGTTTGCGACGTTGTCGGCTTTGAGGGCGGTATTGAATGCGACACTGACAAGCCGGATGGAACGCCCCGAAAGTTGATGGATTCTGCAAAGTTGCAGGAGCTTGGATGGTCTCCGGAAATTACCCTTGAGGCCGGTGTCCGTAGTACATATGAGTGGTTTTTGAAAAATTCGCTGTAAAATGTTGCCCATTAAGGGCTCGCTGGGGCGATCTTCAATGCCTTTACTGGGTTCATTCTAGCGGTCTTTTGTTGATCACGATCAAAGGAATTGGCCGCAAGATTTTTCAGGTTTCGGTCGGCGGCAGTTCCAATCGTCGCCAATTTGCCACGTTACGGCTGCATGGTATGATGGTCGCGCCTTGATGCAGTGCAGCATCTGCAGTACGAGTCACTAAGCATTTGACCCCCGTTGGCTTCTTTTGTGTGAAGGACCGATTGCTGGGTAATAGCCCGTGTTAAGGAAGGATTGACGATGACAGTCTTGTCTCTCGAGATGAATGAGTTGAACTTCCATTACATTGAGAAGTTCATCGAAGAGGGAAAACTTCCGAATTTCGGGGCTCTGCTGGCCAAGTGTCAACTTACCCGCACGATTGCTGAAAAGGCTTATCCTGACCTTGAGCCGTGGATTCAATGGCCCACGGTTTACAGCGGCAAGACTTATGCTGAGCATGGCATTTTTCGACTCGGAGACATCGTAAGCCGCGATTACCCCCAAATTTGGGAAGCGCTCGAGCAGGAGGGCTTGAGGGTTGGTGCGATTTCGCCGATGAATGCTGCGAACCGCTGTGAAAATCCGTGTTTTTTCCTCCCTGATCCATGGACGAATACCGATATTACCGCAGATGATGCGACCAAAAAGCTTTGGAAGCTGGTTGCTTCGATTGTGAATTCCAACGCTTCGAATGACCTGGGTTTTGCAGCAGTCGGAAAGCAACTCGCCCCTCTCGCAATGCGGTATGTAAATGCAGCATCAACGGCACGCTACACGCGCGTTCTGCTGAAGGCGTTGCGTTACAAGTGGGCCAAGGCGGCATTCCTCGACGTTCTCTTGTTTGACCTGGCCATGAAGTTGAAGGAGCGCGAGCGGCCGGACTACATGTCGCTGTTTCTCAACGCGGGCGCGCATATTCAGCATCATCACACGTATGATTCCAGCGTGTACAGCGGCGAAATGGCCAATCCCGAGTGGTACAGTAAAGCCGCGGCAAACGATGAAGATCCCCTTTTGTTTATCTATGAGGTTTATGACGACATCATCGGCGAATGTATGCGTCGCTCGGATCTCCGAGTGCTCATAACCACTGGACTTAGTCAGACTCCAAATCCGCGAGAGCACTATCAGTATCGAATGGTGGAATTCGATGCATTCTTGGGCAAGTTGGGCGTGACTGGCGCTAAGGTTTTGCCGCGGATGTCGCGCGATTTCCTCCTTGAATTTGAAGATCGCGTGGATGCAGAAGCGGCAATAGCCAAACTGACTGCCACGTCCGTCGGTAACTCGGATACGCCCTTGATCCGCATTGAAGACCGCGGTCTGACGCTGTTTTGCCAAGTATGCTACTTTGGTCGGCCCGAAGGTTTAAAGGCAGTTCAGTTCGATGGACGGAGTTTCGACGCGTCGGACGATCTCGTGCTTGTATCCATTGAAAACGCCATTCATCAGACGACCGGCTATCACGTTGACATGAATGTCCCGAAAGGGGCAGGTGACGATGAAATATCTCTGACAGAAGTGTTTAACCGTCTCAAGAACGCAGCTTTGGCAGAGTCAGGGGCGCTTACGAAACTTGCCGGTTGAGCCGGCAAGGGATGTGAGTAACGTCGCACTTAAATCGCGTCAGGCGAAGTAATGGATTTAGGCACAAGCAGACGCGATGCGCATCCTTATTTTTAGCAATCTGTACAGGCCCGAACCTACTGGAATCGGGCCTGTTACTGGTGAACTGGCGGACGGTATGGCAGCCGCTGGTCATGAAGTTCATGTCATCGCCGCCAACCCTTCCTACCCGGATTGGAAGCTTTTTCCTGGGTTCTCTCCGATAGCGTGGAGTAGTCGGCGGGAAGGTGCCGTCCAAGTTCACCGCTGCCCGGTTTATATTCCAAAGAACGTCCGAGGCGTCACTCGGATGATTCATTATTCAAGTTTTGCTGCTTCAGCCTTTTTTCCTGCGGCGAAGTTGGCGGCAACTTTTCGTCCTGATCTTGTGATCATGGTTGCCCCCACTTTGCTCGCCGCTCCATTGGCTTTGCTGACTGCCAAGCTTTCCGGCGCTGTGTCATGGCTTCATGTTCAGGATTTCGAAGTAGAAGCGGGGTTCGCGACCGGAGAATTGAACAGTGGCGGTGCGATTGCCAAGGCGGCGACACTTTACGAACGTGGCATCTTACGCAGCTTTGATCAAGTGAGCAGCATTTCGCCCGAAATGTGCGCAAAGCTGCTTGAAAAAGGCTGCAAGGCGGAGCGGATATACGAACTGCGAAACTGGACAAATATCGCAGACATGCCCGCTGGCGCTACATCCAGATATCGAGATGACTTCAACATATTAGCCAAGCATGTGTTACTCTACTCTGGAGCACTCGGGAGCAAGCAAGGTGTGGAAACGATTCTCGATGCTGCCGAGTTGCTGGCCGATCGTAGCGACATTCAGTTCCTGATCTGCGGTGCGGGGCCGTCCAAAGCGATGCTCGAGGCCCGTGCGGCGAAGATGGATAACGTCCAAGTGCATGATCTTCAGCCAAAGGAACGTTTGGCGGAGCTTTTGTCGACGGCAACGGTCCATTTGTTGCCTCAGCGAAAGGATGCTGCCGACCTAGTGCTTCCTTCAAAGCTTGCCAATATGCTGGCTTCCGGCAGGCCTGTAGTCGCTGGTGCAGAGCCGGGAACGGGCCTGGCGCGAGAGGTGGAAGGCGCGGGATTGATTTGCGAGCCGGATAACGGTGCCGCCATGGCAGCCGCCATCATGAAATTGATCGATAATGACGCGTTGCGAGCCGAATATGGCATTGCAGCTCGGAAGCGATCTGCCGAACGGTGGCTGCAGAGCAGTATTCTCGCAGCATTTGAGGAGCGCGTGGGGCAGCGTGTCATTGCCAACGGGCGGTGATTGAGGCTCGTCGTGGTTTGCGGGACGAGTGCTGATCAAACTTTGATTTTGCGTCTGGCTGCCGATCGAGGATGATCGAAGTCATGGCGCTGGGGTGTTTCCGCTTCGGCTTTGGGATTGGCCTTGTGTTGTCGATCGGATAGTGTCTGACCGGCACCGCAATGCCTGGCGTGCCTTCAGAGCCATTAGCGGCAGGATTTGCATTAGATGATACGTACTTTGTTGACAGTCCCAGGGCTCTCGAAGTCTATAATTCTAGCCTTGGTTGTAATATCCACCGCATCGACAACATTATTTGCGGTGAATGCAGGTCTCGAAACACCGATGCAAGGCTTGTGCCTGGTCTTGCTTGTCGGTTTCTTTCTTCTTAACACTGGGGCGGCATTGAAGAAGGTCACACTGCCTATTTCGATATCCTATGCGATTCTGGTTCTCTTTTTTGTACTTTGGTTGTGTAATGAATTTCTTCTCCATCGAACCTCGTCTGTAGCGCTTATTACAGTATATGCGGTTGGGGCATTTCTGACGGCAGTGGTCCTGCCGCAAACGTTTTTCGAGCGCCGTGGTTATTTCAATTTCTTTATCTGGTGTGTGATTTTCGTGGGTGCTGTGGTGGGTGCAACCGGCATACTTGGCTCGTTGGGCCTTAATAGCCTTTTTGGTCTGCCAATGTTCAACAAGTATGGCTATGCGAGGTACGCTTCGTTTCCAGCAAGCTCGGGCATTCTGGATTACCCCGAGACTTTGGGCGCACAGATGGCGCTGTCGTTTATATGCGCTCTTTACATGATGGTGCGTTCCAAGCCTACGCCGCTGCTAGTTCTCAGCACGCTGCTCATTGCAGGGGGATTGATCACTAGTCAGGGCCGCGCTGCCATTCTGGGAGCTCTCGTTGGCATCGGCGCCGTAGTATTCGCGATGCGCTCGCGCATTCCGGCCGCTGCCTTGGTGGCTATTGTCGTATTGCTGGTGTTGTCGCCAATCTATGCTCTCAATCTCATCAGCCTGCTTCCCGGCGCCGGCAGCTACCTCAGGGCCGAAACGGGGTTGTCCGGCCGTGAGGGGGTATGGAACTTCGCTCTGTTCTATATCGGCGAGCATCCTTTGCGCGGCTACGGGTTCCAGTCATCAAATATGTATACTGCCATGCACGGGGACTTTCTGAGGCGACACGGTTTTCCTGCCGCAGGTGCGAGTTTCCATAACACCTTCCTCACCCGAGCTTTTGAAAATGGCATTCTGGTATCTGGTGCCTACATCGGTGTGCTTCTGACCGCTCTCTACCGGGCAGGGGGGCTGGTCAGGAGATCGCAAGAGGCAGCTTTGACATTCGCGATGCTGGTAGTCGTTATCTCGATCTCGACGTTCCGTGACATCAATATTGGTGGTATGCGTCAGATTGTGATCTACAGCGCCGTGTTCATTGGTGCGGCGCTTCAGCTACCTGTTAGATACACCAGACTTCGCGAGAAAACATCGTCGTATTCACGCCAAAGGACCGATAGGCTGCCAGCGACGTCGCAATATTCTGGATAATTGTTGCCAGGCTTATTGCCGCAGCAGCCCCCAAGATTCCGTATAGCGACGATCCCAAGAAGATAAGCGGGACATACATCGCGAGAATTGTTGTCGAGATTTTCGACAATGTATTCTGCAAGCCGGTCATGTTCATGAACGAGGCATTGGGCCCACAGATTACGTTGAAGGCTTCGCCAAACAGAATTATGTAGAGCACCGGAAGGCCATTACGGTATTCCGGCCCGGCCACATCAAGCAGCGTGGGGCCAAGCAACGCAATCGCTGCAATACTGGGCAACGCCATCACTGCCGTAGCCCTTGCTGCACCTGACAACGCCGAT
This sequence comes from Novosphingobium indicum, assembly GCF_014645195.1. Classification (GTDB taxonomy): domain Bacteria; phylum Pseudomonadota; class Alphaproteobacteria; order Sphingomonadales; family Sphingomonadaceae; genus Novosphingobium; species Novosphingobium indicum. Next base: position 51,576 of record NZ_BMLK01000020.1, read on the forward strand.
TGCATCTTGACTCGGTGGGCGGTATCGGACTTGATGTCTTGGAGGCCTGACATATCCGCCTCTTCCTTCAGTCGGGCGAATTGTGGGCTAGCGACCATATGGGCCGCCTGTAGTCCAAAGCTTACGAATCGGGTCACTCGACCAGCCAGCCAATACAGGGCGATCTGGCTCGGCGCTACGAAGAAGGACAGAATGATGGAATCGACTTGCCGCACGGCAAAGCTACTGGCGGCTGACGGTAGTGTGGCAAGGGAGGTACTGATCCATTTGCGCCGTTCTGGCTCCAAAGCGGGTTGAACGTTGCCGGGCCATTTGCGTGAAACCAAAAGAGCGGAAACAACGATCGCACAGGCTGTGCCAGCGTACAGGCAGTAGAAAGCAATAGGAGTTTCCATGCCCAGGGATGGAGACAGGGCGACTATTCCGACTGAGCAAAGCACAACGAGCGGGAAAATGACGTTGTAGGGGAGCAGTGAGCGTACGACCGTGCCATAGCCGCGCATCATGCCGCCGGACACGTCCAGAAAGGGAAAAACCAATATCATTGGTATGGCGAACAAGTACGCGCTCGCGCTTTTCTCTTCAAGAAAACCGAACTGCGCACCGGCAAGGCCTACGGTAAGCGAAATTATGCATCCGATGAACGCACCTAGGGCAGTCAGCAGGATCGCGGTCTTGAGGAACGATAAGAGCTGGTCGCGTCTTTCTGAGTGCAAATAAGCTGCAACGAAGCGTATCGAGGAGAGATTGAAGCCAAGGCTTCCCAGATTCATCGCCACGAGACCCCAGGCAAGTCCGATGGCAACCGTGCCGTAGACTTCCGGGCTAGCAATCCGAGCGAGCGCAACATTCATCCCATACATCATGCCAGCGCCGGCGATACGAACGATGAGGGCGGAAAGATACTGTCCTTTCTCTCCGCGCAATTTCTGCAGGATTTTCATGGCTTTGCTTCAAGAACGCAATTCATCAAGATCTGTTCCAGCCTACCGGATGCTCTCAGTTCCTTGACCAGCCCATGTCCTTCGCCGGAAAAGGCGTGAAGCTTGACATTCTCAACATCTGTCACGTTCTGGGCATGTAGCTTGTCGAGCCGCGAAGCCTCGCCGTAATATATGTCTGAAGAGGGCTTGTAGGAACTCGCACTGAGATACTTGCGCAGGTCGTAGGTAGGCTTTGACAGGCCGTTGGCTACATACATTCTGGTGATTTGTCGCATCCACCTGAAGTCGCGCGTTTTTAGTCGCTTAAACGGACTAACGTATGTTTGAGGTGCAAATGCTATAACCTTGTCGGCCCTGAGCTTGTTGCCCAAGAGCAGGGCGGCAAACCCACCCATGCTATTGCCTACGAAAATTGTGTGCTGAGTATCGATCGAATCCAGCATGCTCTTGATGGTTGCGACCGCGCCATCGAGGCTAGGGGCGCTGTCATCGATGCCGGCGTGATACCATGCCTGTGCAAAATCGCGGACGTAGATCCTATTTGCGGGAATATCCGCCATCATTCGTCGGAATTCGAATGGAGGTATGCCGATACCCTCGGAAATGCCTCCGAAAATCACAAAAGTTATCTTGCTGCCTGGTACCGCTTCGACAGCGCTGCCACAGCGCAGCAGCGAGAACTCTTCTTGTCTATCCACGATTTGCCTTTCGTCGGCCTCGAACTGGACTGTCGGGGTGCCTAGCGCACGCCAACAAAAACCTTGCTGGACGATTGTCCGTCTGGCGCCGTCGGAGGTTCCAACCATTCGCCGAACGAGCGCCCCAATAGATCCTGCAATTGCAGCGTATCCTGACGGAACAAATCCAGCAAAAACTGCACCGACTTGTCATCAGGCATGGCCACTGACCTCTCGGCCTTAACGTTCCAATTCTGGAGATGGGTCATGACCCGCCGGCGAACTACCGTTACGGGCATGAGCCGCCGGATAATGTACTTGTGAGGCCCGTTGCCGGAAATCAGCCTCATGAGCAGCTTCGACTTTGGGGTTGCAGCCACGTTGTGACGGCTTGCTTCGATCTCGACCGCTGGCGCTTCCACGCCGAGAAAGCGCCAGATAGCTTCCATTTCGGTCTGCATCTGGCTTTCCAAATCTTCGAGCCGCAGGACATGAAACCGTTCGGCACCGAATGCATCGATCCAGAGCTTCAGCTTGCTCGCATAGAAGCCGCCTGCCGCATACCCGGTGGGATGTGGGAACCCCGCAGCCTGCTCCTCTATAAGACTGTCATAGAAGCTCTTAAGATCTTCACCCACTCTGTTGCGGTGCCGGTAGTGTGACCAGGCGCGCATGACCGGGTGTCGAAGCATGACAATGAACTTCGGTAGTGTGTCCCCGAACGCGTCTTGAAGCCGGGGAATTACCTCATGTGGCATGTGAAGGTAGGAAGGAGTTGCTTCGCCGCGAAGTGGGTAGCTTTCAGCTTTTGGAAAGAACTTATTAAGGTAGAAGTCGAGACCATTTGCGTAGTGCTGATCGTCCCCAAAAAAGAAGGGCTCCTTGATCGGCGACATGAATACCTCAGGGTGCTTTTTGAGGTAGTGATACATGGAGGTGGTGCCAGCTTTGGCGGCACCGATTACCATGAAGTTCGGCGCGGTCGGATTGTTTCTGAATTCGTTGGACATCGTTACGCTCTTCACCTGCCCTATAGATCAAAATACCGGTTCATCTAATCCCGGTTTGTAGATGCCCAATCCGAAGTGCGAGCAGATGTCGAGAAGTTCGCGCTCGCGCGATTCTGAAATCTTCTCTCGCCATCGGCTCGCCAAGTAGGTTCGGTCGCCCTCGGCAATCTTTTCCCTGGTGGCTGCCGTACTTTGTCGTTTGGTCGACCGCGAAGGGCGGAGGAGTTGTTGCAGCATACGATCCTCCTCGCCCTGCAGGTCGCAGTAGGAAGCCAGTTCCCGGACGCTTGCTTCGGGCGCCAGGACGAGCTTCTCGTAACTGAGGAAGAGCCAGTCAGGATGGGATTTTGTTGCATCGATCAGCGGTAGGTTTTCCAATGTCCAGTCCAGCACCCGGCATGCCAGTCGGTCATTTCCCCGCAGGATCGACCATGCATCGCCCAGCAATGATCCAGGAAGCCATCGTTCCACAAATGCCGGATTGCGCAGAAATGCTCGCCCGGTGAAATCCCATCCATTGCGTTCCACTGATGAACCCTGCGCGATCGGATTGCGCGTGGACACAACTGTCTTGAGTCCAAACCGATGCGTGAGTGCGCCCGCAATCGACTTCGCATCCGTGATTTTCAGTACCATGCGTGTCGTTCGCATGTTGGAGCCGGAGGTCCAGAACTTCCAGGGGCCATTCACAACCGACTGGCCGCTCAAAATCCTGTCAGTATACTCGAAAATGCGTTCAAGCTCATCGTCATCCGGAGAGATTATCTGGCTATACTCAAGTAACGGCAGTTCTTGCATCTGCGCCTGTGACGCGGTGTACAAGCTGAACGGCTGGTCGGAGAAACTCATGCACGAATTGGTGCAAAGCAACTCCATGAGCATTGTAGAGCCGCCTCGTCGGGATGAAAATACTGCGACATGCGGGGCGTTTCCATCTGGATTATGCTTGAGCAGGTACTTCCAGATCAACTCTTTTACAAGTCGACGGAATGCGTAGCTCAGAGGTGAGGTGCCCGTATTATCCATTTATCGAAATTCACCCAGAAACTTCATTGATCAAACTAACTACCTCGCCCGGATCATAGAACAGGCTCTTGTCTTTCGAAGCAATTTCATCGCGCTTCTGCATCCATTGATCCAAGTTCATTTCCCTTAGAAAATCTTCGATGCCTCGGACAATATCCCCCGAGAACGTCCAGCCCAAGCCTTCTTCCTGAATGCGCGTTCCGGTTGCGTGATCTGCATCGCCAAGCAGTGGGCGCTCGTAATATCCGGCTTCATAAACCCGGTTGGGAAGCAACCATGCGGAATTTCCCCAAGCATCAATATAATCGAATGACCAAGAGAAATGGATTTTCGCCATCATGTCGGGCAGGTCTTGATGCGAATAAGCTCCATCATAATAAATGTTATCATGGGAGGTCACCGATTGGTGAAAATATTCTTCGTCTATCGTAGTAGGAAAACCTCTTATGTACACGTCCAAAGTGTCCGGGAGGTCGGATGCAAGGCGGCACAGCATCTCCAGGCTCTTGGGGCACCGTAGTGCACCGAACCATCCGATTACCCATCGGTTTTCAGGCAGTTGGTCCGGACTGGGGGCTGCCGTATGGACAATTTTGTTTTCCAGAAGCCGCCACTGCCCAGTGAATCCTTGAATTTTTGCGAAATATTCTTCGGCGAACTTGGGTGCGCTGATCCACAGTCTGGCGGTAGAGTTCAAGATGCGCCGTTCTGCCCAGCGTAACGCCTGCGCAGCAATGCCGCTCCCCACCATGACCTTCCGGATATCGAGGACCTCATAAACAAACGGCGCCCGAAGTCGGGTGACCATGGTGCAGGCGCGTGCAAGCAATGCGAGATCAAGGTTGCGCGCTATGACAACTGCTCGAGAGCGCCTTTTCAAACGACGGGCGACCGGAATGATACGATAGGCGGCTCGAAGAAGAGTGCCTATGCGCGCCAGATAGTTACCGTCACTCAGTTCTCCGAGATCCACATACTGCCAGGTGCCGGGGTCTGGTGCGGGGTATCCGGGGCGCCGAAACCCAACTACGATCAGATCGATGCCTGCATCGCTCATGGCCTTGGCGCGAGCCAAGGCCTTGGTTTCGAGGCTGTTCGGGACAAAATAGAGGACAGCAGGCGCACTGCCCGAATTGTCCTTGCAAGCCTCCATGTCAGACCACTGAGTGGTGCTTAAGCCACCGGACCGAAAGGCTCAGGCCTTCGTCGGCTGAAGTCTTGGGTGCATAGCCAATTACTTCGGTCGCAAGATTGTTCGGGAAGAAAGCCTTTCGTCCGTAAAGTGCGAATTGATCTGACGTGGGTGTGCGCTTCAGATTGTCCTCCAGATTGCGCATTGCCTTTTCAGCCAAGCTGCTCGACTTGAGAATGGCGACCAGCAGATCACGATGGTTCGTCAGGACATACTTGCCGAACGAACGGATCGGCGAAAATAGCTTCGCTTTGAGTTCCGTCTTACCGGCGGAGACCTCTCCAAGCGGAGGAAGTCCAAGCTCTCTTGCGAAGCGCACAAAGTACTCGTTCCATGTGAGGTCGTCAGGGCCGTTTACGTTGAAAGCTTGACCAAAGCCCTTGTCTGTTTCCAGAGCGCACATGATAGCCCGCACGACGTCACCTACGTAAACAAGATTGCAGGTTCCTTCGGCCTTGTCGCCAAATGTACCCCAGGTTCCTGAAACAATACGGTGAGCAAAGTTTATGGTCCATTGGGTACCAAACGGACCATAGACAATTGTGGGGCGCAAGGCGATGACGGGCATTGTGTCCGAGCTCGCCGCCAAAGCAATCTGTTCAGCCTTTATCTTGCGCGCGCCATAGTCCGTACCAGACATGTCGAGTGGCGCATCTTCGCGAAACGTGCCCTCATTTGTGCCGTACACGGAAATCGTGCTGAGATGCACCACCCGTTTGATGCCGAGCTTCCGGGCTATTTCGACGACGTTACGTGTGCCTTCGATGGTTACATCGTCGTCGCCGACCGCTGCGTGAACGACCGCGTCGCACCCTTCCATGGCTGCTTCAAGTGAAGCGCGATCCATTAAGTCGCACATCCGCATTTCAACACCGAAACGCGCAATGCGAACTGCTTTTTGCCAACGTCGCACCGCAGCTATGGGAGTGTACAGGCCGGACAGATGCATCGCTTCGACGACCCAGCCGCCGATGAAGCCGGTGGCCCCGGTTACAAAAACTTTCTTCTGGGGAATGCTCACTTCATGGCCTCCCATTCGGCATACCAGGGAAGTTCAAAGAGGTGAGCCGAGTTGTACGCCTCTTCCATGATCTGGATAGAGCTGACTACATCCTCTGGCGAAACCAAGCTTTCTCCTCCGTTGAACGTAGCGTCCAAAAAGATGTTGGTCATCTTTATAGCGAAGTCATTGTAGTTCTTGGGGTTGAAGCCATCAACACTGATAGTTTTCCACGGGCCATTGGCCTTCTTTTTTTCGAATTTGTGCCACGTGAAAAGTCGGCCTTTGATGGCGCCATGTTCAAACGTCAGTTCGAACGTGTTTGAGAGCTTTTCAAGTCGGCTGAATTTCGTGCTGATTGACGCACCGTTTGGCGTCTTCAAAGTGAGGTGGAACGTGGCGTCGGGGCCGTCAAAGCCGTCATGCGCCGCAGAGGCAATGGAAAGGTCATCGCCGAACCACCATGTGAGAATGTCGATCGTGTGGGCACCGCGATCGAGAAGTACGCCTTTGGCATCGCGGGAAGTCAGATAGAAACCCGATACGGTAGGCCATTCGAAAGAACTGCCGTCGTAGATTTCTGCACTGCGTAGGGCGCCAAGTTCCCCGCTGTGAATGAGTGTTCTTATGGCCTGATAGGCAGGGAACAAACGCCGCGTATTGTTCACCATTACAATGCGACCGAGTTCCTTGCTCTTTTTAGAAATCTCGCGCGCTTCGCTCGCATAAATCGTGACAGGCTTCTCAATGAGAAGGTCTAGACCTGCGTCCATGGCTTCCAGCGCCTGGGTGCAATGGACGTGGTGAGGTGTTGCCAAAATTGCTGCAGTTGCACCTTGCTGCGCTGCATCATCGAATGACGTGGCGACGCCGCCGCCAGCCTCGTCGGCCAATTTCTGTGCACGCTCGACTGAAAGATCCATAAAAAGCAGGCGACCTGCCAGATCCGTTCTGGCAGCCAGACAAGGCAAGTAGAATTGCTCTGTTGCTGCGCCGCATCCGACTACAACTAGCTTCCCCGTTGCTACGGCATCCATGCCGTTCGCCTCCCTTTGTCATGCACGAAATTGTGCCTTAGAATCAGATATCCAAATCAGCTAGAGCATTTTTGTGCAGTGCGAAAGGCCGTTCAAGTCGTTCCATTGGTCGTGCCATTACTTGCCGCTGGATCCGCTTGTTTTAGGGCGACGTTAGCATCACGCATTGCTTTCGAGTGGGGTTTGGCAGGTGGGCTGTTCAAAACATGCGCTTTTGAGCGGTGTTCGCAGGCTTCTTCAGAGGGCAGGGGGTGTGGTGCAAATTGGAGGACGAAAATGGGCGTGGACGTATTCTGACTGCAGTTCAGGCGGTGTAGTCGGAATGGTCATAACGTAGATTGTCACGACCTGTTGGAGTGACACCTTCTCATGAGGTAGGCTCATTGGCGCTTGCGCGTGGACTGCCGGTACAGGGGCCATGGTCGTATACTCGGTGATTGGAGGCAAAGTCGCTGCCAAAACTTGGGGATGACGAGGATAAGCGGTGCATGTGCGACGAGAGCTATGGTGAGGTGTTTGACCTGAAGGCGCGACTAGGAATTCTGCTCATTTGGGCAGCTGCTGTGCAAGTGGTGTGTTGAGATTTGTTCGTTACGGATCAAGGAGTAAAGTCATGCGGAAAAGTTCATGGCTTGCGATGCTGGTGCCCTTGGTTCTGGGGCTTGTTATCCTCGGTAAATTGGGGGCAGCATCCCCTGACAATGAAGCGAATGTCATCGAAGTAGGGCAGGATTATCCGGATTTGGCGAGTGCTATCGCGGTCGTGCCGGCGGTCCGTGCTCAAGGAAATCCGGATCGACCGGTGATTGTCCAGTTGCCTTCCGGCGTGAGCCGTTTGGACGCTGCGGTCTACATCAACGGCGCCCATGGCGGTACTGCCCGTAGCCCTCTGATTATCCGTGGAGCTAGCGATGGGAGCACACAGCTTTTCGGTTCAGCGAGAATGCCAAGCCGGCCTTCAACCTCCGCAGACTTCGACGGAGCGAAGGTTCCGAAGGGTGCTCTGACGGTATCGCTCGGCTCTCTGACAGTCCCAAAGCGCGGGCTTCGTCGCCGTGGAGTTTTTGTCAAAAATCGCACCGCGGGAGTAGAAGTGTACCAAGGAGGCGCGCAACTGTGGAGTGCCAGGTGGCCAAACAGAGGGATGGTCACGGCGCGGCTTGTTCAATTGAAAGGCACTCTTGGACATTCAGCCGTTCGATTCCCGCAGCAACGACAGAAACGTTGGCTGCGTGAACGGAACCTGTGGATTGGGGGGCGGTGGTCAAGGGGGTGGGACTTTGAGTTGATGCCGGCGTTTGATGTCGATGGGAAGAATGACGTGGTCCGTGTCGCTTCGCGCGCTTCCTCTTTGCCGCTGGCGGATCGTCCAAACCTGTTTGTTGCAAATGCTTTAAGTGAACTGGACAGTCCTGGAGAGTTTTTTGTCGATGTGCCTCGTCGCCAGGTCTTGGTTTTGCCCATAAGGAATAGTGGTGGCGGAGTTGAATTGGCCGTAACCGAAAATTTGATGATCTTGAATAACGTACAAAATGTACGTGTGGAAGGTGTTGGATTTAATAGGTCATTAGGTGTTGCAGTAAAAATAAGAGATTCAAAAAATATTGAATTGGTGCATTGCGCAGTGCGGCAATCTGGAGGGCGCGCCATAGCGGTTATCGATGGTCAGAATGTTGTCATTAGGAAATCTGTTGTGAATGGTACTGCGGAAGCAGGTATCGAGTTGCATGGCGGGGATAGGCAAACCTTGTCTCCCGCGCGCCATAAGGTGATCGACAGCATAGTTGCCAACTTTGGCTTGGAAAATCCCGACTACAGCCCTGGCATTCGCGTTTCGGGCGTGGGGCAGGAAGTTCGCGATTCTCTGATTTCTGGCGGTGCGCATTCCGGAATAATAGTTGTCGGTAACAATAATTCTATAATAGAAAACGTGATAAAAAACACTGCTCTTGCAAGCAATGATGTGGGGGTAATTTACTTAGGGCGTGATTGGACCCAGCGAGGCAACCGCATCATGGGAAATTACATTCATGATTTTGGCGGTCAGGGGAAGCGATCTCTAATAACTGGTATTTATTTGGATGATCAAATCGGCGGTACGCTGGTGAAGCGTAACATAGTCGATGGAGGCGCTTTCGGCGTCATTCTTGGAGGTGGTAGAAGCAACACGATCGACGAAAACCTATTTGTAAATCAGTCAAGGGCGGCGCTGTATTTTGACAGTCGCGGAATGAATGTTCAAAGGGAGCGTCGACCTTGGGAAGCAAAATCTGTCAATAATCAGTTGCTTGAGAAGCTGAAGCGTGTTCCAGTTTCGTCAAAAGTCTGGAAAAAGCAGTATCCAGATTTATCTCAGCTTTCTCTCGGTGAATTGAGCCGACCCAAAGGCAATGCATTTTCGGCAAATGCCATATTTGGTGAAAAGGCTATTTTGGCCGTTCCAGCAGAGACAGACTCAATGATCATGAAGCGCGAAAACATGTTTGCAAGCAATCGCGATATTTCAGAAGGCTTGGGAGCGTGGTTGGATGGCTTAAAGGCGTCGTCGCTTTACCGGCCGATCATTACAGGTGCCTTTGCCGAACATCCGAGCATTGAAGTGTGCAAGCTATTGTCGATCCCTGACCATCCGCCCACGCCTGTCGTCAACCCGAATATCGTTTCTTCTCTTGAGAGCCCTTGTGGCTAGGCTTTGATGCCGCACATGGCCGAAGCGTAATAGCTTCGCAAGCCGCTGTTTGCGTTCGCGGAGCACCTCGGGAATTGTGAATGCCAGTTAGCGGATAACGTCGTCGTCCTCATCCCCAAACAACGCCTTCACGAACTCATCGCGCCAATGCACGACATCCTCATCTCGCACCGACGCCAACAGCTTCTCATGCCGCTCCCGGCGTTCGGCCAGGGGCATTTCGAGTGCGCGTTTGATGGTTTCGCTGACGTGTTCGATCGAGTGCGGGTTGACCAGCAGGGCGTCGGTGAGCTGCAGGGCGGCGCCGGCGAATTGGGACAGGATGAGGACGCCGGGATCTTCGGGGTCCTGCGCGGCGACGTATTCCTTGGCGACGAGGTTCATGCCGTCGCGTAGCGGGGTGACCAGGCCGATGTCGGCGGCGCGGTAGAAGCCGGCGAGCTGGCGGCGGGGGTAGCCGCGGTTGACGTAGCGGATCGGTACGAAGGCGACGTCGGCATGGGCGCCGTTGATATGGCCGGTCTTGCGTTCGAGGTCCTCGCGGATCTGCTGGTAGCTGGCCACGTCCCCGCGTGAGGGGGGCGCGATCTGCAGCAGCACGACTTCGCCGGCCCGATCGGGATTGTCCGCCAGGAACCGGTTGAAGCTTTCAAAGCGTTCGCCCAGGCCTTTCGAGTAGTCGAGCCGGTCGACGCCGATCAGGACCTTGCGGCCGCGCACGCTGGCCTTGAGATGCTCGTAGGCGTCCTTCGCTTCGGTGCTGTGGGAGCCTTCGACGAACTCTTTGTAATCGACGCCGATCGGAAAGGCGCGGGCGACGATGGTGCGCCCGTTGTAGTCGATGGTGCCGTCTTCGTTGACGTCCAGCCCCAACTCTTTGTCGACGTAGTGCAGGAAGCTGCCCAGCCATTCCTCGGTCTGGAAGCCGATCACGTCGTATTCGAGCATCGAGCTGACCAGCCGTTCGTGAAAGGGCAGCGAGACCAGCAGGCGCGCCGGAGGCCAGGGCGTGTGCAGAAACAGGCCCATGCGATTCTTTACACCCTTCTGGCGCAGCATCGAGCCGAGCGGGAGCAAATGATAGTCGTGGACCCAGACGAGATCGTCCGGTTCGATCAGAGGTCCGACGGAATCGGCGAACCGCGCGTTGACGCGTTCGTATCCCTCGCCGAAGTTGCGGTCGTATTCGGTCAGGTCGATGCGATAGTGGAACAGCGGCCACAGCGTACGGTTGGCGTACCCGTTGTAGTATTCGTCGATGTCCTGCGGTTCGAGGTCGATGGTCGCCGTCGTGACACCGTTGTTGCGCTGCATGTCAAGGTGGCCGGTGAACTCTTCGGTCTCCTGCCCCGACCATCCGAACCAGATCCCGCGGTGTTCGCGAAGCGCAGAATTGAGCGCTACGGCCAGGCCGCCCTGGGCGCCTGCTGCGCCCGCGGCTTTGGGCACCGAAACCCGGTTGGAAATGACTATCAGCCTGCTCATCTACGTGCCCCCTGAGGCGTCCTTGCGGCTGCGCCTTCTAGCGCCAGTCGCGCCATGACCGGGACAGTTGCCCGGCACAATTTATAATACCAACAAGCGAGTACGTCTGGGGAAAGTTCCCCCAGAGCTCGCCGGTCTCGAAATCCATGTCTTCCGACAGCAGCCCGGACTTCGTGCGGTGGCCCAGCATGGCCTCGAACAGGCGCCGGGCCTCTTCGTCCTCGCCGCTGCGGTGAAGGGCTTCGATCAGCCAGAATGTGCAGATGTTGAAGGCGGTTTCGGGCAGGCCGAAATCGTCCTCGTTGGCGTAGCGCAGCATGTGCTCGCCGCGGCGGAGCGACTTCTGGACGGCCTCCAGCGTCGCCTGGAACTTGGGATCGTCGGCCTGCAGGTAGCGCAGTTCGACCATCTGCAGCAGGCTGGCATCGAGCTGCGAGCCGCCGAAGCTGGCGACGTAGTGCCCGCCGGCACCGCCATCGTCGAGATTGGGCCCTTCGACTTCATGCCAGGCGCCGGCGTCGATGTTGCGTCGCACCGTGTCGGCGCGTTCACGCCAGAGCCTGGCACGGTCTTCCAGTCCGAGATGCTCGGCGGCATTGGCGAGACGGTCGCAGGCGGCCCAGCTCATGACGCTGGAATACGTGTGGACGGCCGTCCGCGTGCGCAGTTCCCACAGGCCGGCGTCGGGCTGGTCGTGGGTCTTCCACGCCATTTCGCCGACTTCCTCAAGGCTGGCGAAGTCGTCCATGTTCGCCACGCGCAGCAGGCGCTGGTCGGAAAAGGCCTGAATCGAGGGCAGGACGATCTGGCCGTAGCAGTCGTTCTGGACCTGATAATAGGCGGCATTGCCCACGCGAACCGGGCCCATACCGCGGTAGCCGGCCAGGTCGGCGGCTTCCCACTCGATGATTTCCTTGGCGCCGCTTACGGCATAGAGCGGCTGAATGGCCCCGCCTTCGGCATCGTCGACGATGTTGCGCAAGTAGGCGAGGTACTTTTCGAGGACGTCGAGCGCGCCGAGGTGGTTGAGCGCCTGCACGGTGTAGTAGGCGTCGCGGATCCAGCAGTAGCGGTAGTCCCAGTTGCGCTGCGAATGCGGCGCTTCGGGGATCGAGGTGGTCAGCGCCGCGACGATCGCGCCGGTTTCCTCATGCTGGCACAGCTTGAGCGTGATCGCGGCGCGGATGACCGCTTCCTGCCAGTCGAGCGGGGTGGCGAGACCGCGCACCCACTGCTTCCAGTAATTGCCGGTCAGCTGGAGCATGGTTTCCAGCTCGTACTCGACGTTGCCGTTGAAGGGCTCGTCCGGGCCGAGGAAAAAGTGCAGCGGGCTTTCGACGCGGAAGTATCGCTCGTCGAGCACGTAACCCACGGGCGCGTCGGTGGTCAGGCGCAGCGTGTTGCGCTCGACCAGATAGCGGATGTGGTTCGAGCCGTGAGTGATGTGCGCAAGTTGCGAGCCGTAGCCGCTCATCGGCGTCAGGATCGTGCGGATGCGCGGAGAGCCCGCCACCGGGCGCACGATGCGCGCATAGGCGACCGGGCGATAGGTACGGCCGATGCGCTCGAAACGCGGGCAGAAATCGTAGACTTCGACCGCGCCGCCGCTCGCATCTTCCAGCCGGGTGACGAGGATCGGCGTGTTGCGGATGTAGTGCTGGCTGGTGGAGACCTGGTTTTCCAGTTCGAACCGCCAGGTGCCCGCGTCCTGCCCCTTGTCGCCGCGCATCAGGGCGCAGAACGTCGGGTCGCCGTCGACGCGCGGGACGCAGCCCCAGACGATGGCGCCGCGTTCGTCGATCAGGCCGCTGACCTGGCAATTGCCGATGGGCCACAATTGCAGCGTGCTGTGCTCTGCTGGCTTGCTTTCAGGCGCATTCATTTCCGTGCTTCTCCACCCAGTGCGCTCGAAAGCCAGTCATGGACCGCGCCGACATCGGGCAGTCTCCAGCGTGCGGCTGTCTGGCGCATCGGGCCTACCAGCACGCCCTCTCCCCCGAAACGGGTAACGGCATTGAATGCGTCTTCGTCTGTCACGTCGTCACCCACGAAGAGCGGCACGGTTCCGGAAAACTCTTCGCGTTCCATGAACTTGCTGACGGCGCTGCCCTTGTCGGAGCCGGGCATCACCAGTTCGACGACCTGCTTGCCGTGTTTCATTTTCAGGCCGCGATCTTCGGCAATCGATGCCGCGCAGTCGAGCAGGCCGGCCTTGGCATCGGGATGGCGGCGATAGTGAACGGCCACGCTGAAAGGCTTGGGTTCGACCAGCATGCCCCCGTTGGCTTCGGCGAAGCTGGAGAGTTCCGCGACGACGGCATCCGGCAGCGGATCGGCGAGCGGGTGAATTTCCCGGCTTCCAGCAGGGCGGAATTCGCCGCCGTGGGAGCCTGCCATCGCGACATCGATCGGCCCGAGCATGGCTTCCAGCGCGTCGAGCGAACGGCCGCTTACCAGCGCCAGCTTGCCTTCAAGCCGATGGGACAGCATTTCGATCAGGCCGGGCAGGGAGCGGGCCACCACCACGTCGTCGGGATGGTCGGCAATATCGACAAGCGTGCCGTCGAAATCGAGAAAAAGGGCAGTCTGCGCCGAGATGTGCAGCGGCGGCGGTGGCGGAAGATCGGGCATCGGCGCACTATCCTCCGCCCGGGTAAGGCTGTCGGTAGGTTGGGTCATTGCCGGTAATCTTGCACCTTCAATGGCGAAAGGCCACCCCCTAAGGCTTGATTATGCGGCAGTTGCGAAAGGATATCCCGCGGCCGCTTGTGCGAACCGCGGACCTTTGGGGGCGTTGCCATGATTGCAATAGAAGTGCCATGCCCGATTGTCAGACAGGCATTGTTACTTGAGAAAATTTTTGCATTTGCGAATTAGATCGCGAAACCCCCGGCAGTACTCTTCGAAGCATCCGATCGATTGAAGCTTTCGTCGGCCGCGGCTATCGGCAGACGTACAGAAATGATGAAAGGCAGTTGATGAAGAAAATCGTGGCGTTCGATCTCGACGGAACTCTCGCGCTGAGCAAACAGCCGCTGACCGACGAGATGGCGGACCTGATGGCACAGCTTCTCACTGTCGCGCAGGTGGCGGTCATCTCCGGGGGTGACTGGCCGCAGTTCGACAAGCAGGTCGCCAGCCGGTTGCCGGATCACGCCGACCGGTCGCGCCTGTGGATGATGCCGACGAGCGGCGCCAAGCTCTATGTCCACCGCGACGATGCCTGGACTCCGGTCTATGCGGAACTGTTCACCGACGAGCAGAAGCGCGAGATTCTCGACGCCTTCGACGCGTCGCTGGCGACGACCGGCTTCACTCCGGAGGAGACCTGGGGCGAGCGGATCGAGGATCGTGGCAGCCAGATCACCTTTTCCGCGCTGGGCCAGCAGGCGCCGCTCCATGCCAAGGAAGTCTGGGATCCTGACTTCGCCAAGCGCAAGGTGATCCAGGCCGATCTCATCAAGCGCCTGCCGGGCGTTTCGATCAACCTCGGCGGCGCGACCTCGGTCGACGTCACGCAGCCGGGCGTGGACAAGGCCTGGGGCCTCAAGCGCCTTGCCGAGCACAGCGGTGTGGCCGAGGCCGACATGCTGTTCATCGGCGATGCCATTTTCCCCGGCGGCAACGACTATCCGGCAAAGGCCATGGGCCTCGACACCGTATGCGTGCGCGACCCGGCCGATACCGCCAACGTGATCACGGCCATTGTCGCCTGCCAGAAGGCGGGATGACGGTGCCCGCGGGCATCTGACCGGATAACGGCGCAATGCCCGCATTCTATCTCACGCTGATCGCGGTGCTGCTGGCCGGCATCGGTGCACGCGATCAGGTGACGATTGCCGCGCTTGCGCGGCGGCAGGGGCAGCGGCCCGGGGTCTTGCTGGTAGCGCTCGTCTCGGCGGCCGCGACGGCCAGTTTCGCGGCCTGGGCGGCAATGGTCATGCTGGCCGAACTGCCGCCGCCGGCGCGGACCATCTTCGCCGCCATTGCGCTTGGACTGGCCGGGCTGGAATCGCTGATCCTGCGCCCGCGCCGCGATCCGCGCGAGCCGACGAATTCGCTCGGGGCGCTGCTGCTGGTATTGCTGGCGCATCAGGTGACCGATGCGGCGCGCTTCATGGTCTTCGGTATGGGCGTGGGGTTTGCCGCACCGCTGGCTTCCGGCGCTGCGGGCATACTTGGTGGCGGTGTTCTGGCCGGCTTCGCCTGGGGATGGCCCCACTTGCTGGACACGCCCGCTATCCGCTGGATGCGCCGGATTATGGGCGGTGTTCTAACCGTCGTGGCGCTGGCGATGTTCCTTTCGGAAATCGGGATACTCTGATCGCCATATTCGATTGAACCATCTCTTTTAATCGACGTTCCCTATGTACAACTTTGCTCACAACGCAACATTGAGGGAACGCGAAATGACGTCCAAGGACAACTCGAAAGCCGCTCTGATCGACAGCCTGAACGGCCTGCTGGCCGATACGCTGGCGCTCTACGTCAAGACCAAGAACTTTCACTGGCATGTGCGCGGACCGCAGTTCCGCAGCCTGCACCTGCTCTTCGACGAGCAGGCCGCCGAGATCTTCGCGCTGACCGACATGATCGCCGAGCGCGTGCGCAAGCTGGGCGGAACCACGCTGACTTCGATTGGCTCGATCGCGGCGAAGACCACGATCAAGAACCAGGACGATACCGGGCTCGATGCCATGGCCATGGTCAAGGAACTGTTCGAGGATAACACGGCCTATGTCGGCACGCTCAAGGCGGCCAAGGAACTGGCTGGCGAGGCGGGCGACAACGCCACCGACGGTCTGCTCGACGACTGGACCGACCAGGCCGAGGAACGCGCATGGTTCCTGCGCGAAATTCTCGCCTGAACCATTCCGTGCGCCGTGGGGGAGTGGTAGACACGGCTCCATGGTCAAGCTGGAAATGATCGAAGACGCCCGGGACGATGCGATTGCCGCATGGTTTGCCGGGCGTCTGCGCGCTGCACTGGCGCAGTCTCCCGAGATCGCGGTGACCGTGCCTGGCGGCTCTACCCCGTTCCCGATCTTCGATCTGCTCGCCAAGGAGGACCTGCCCTGGCAGCGGATATCGGTGTGGCCGGGCGACGACCGTATCGTCGAGGAGGATCACCCGGCGAGCAATGTCGGCAAGATCCGCACCCGGCTCGAGCCGGCAGGCGCCCGGATCGTCCCGCTGACCGAGGACGCGCGCCCGCCGCATTTCGCCATCGCCTGGCTCGGCATGGGCGGGGACGGGCATGTCGCCTCGCTCTTCCCGAACACCGATCCGCAGGCCGACGATCCGCATCCGGTGCGGCGCCTGACCCCCGATCCGCTGCCGCCAGAGGCGCCGTTCGACCGCCTGAGCCTCACCATTCCCTCGCTGACCGACAGCGACGAGATCATGTTCGTGATCCGCGGCGCCGACAAGCGCGCGGTGTTCGTCGCGGCCGTGCAGGGCGAGAACGACCTGCCGATCGCGCGGCTGCTCAAGGCCGCGCGGCATAAGGTGACGTGTTTCTGCTGATCCCGCGGTTCCTCCACCGGATGATCATGCGCTTCGGGCATCCCGTTCGCATGGCGTTGCTGAGGCGTTTCAATGTCACCGTCTACGGGTGCCGGATCATCGCGCTTGATGAGCAGGGGCGCGTTCTCCTGCTGCGTCAGACCTACGGGCGCGATTGGTGGCTGGCGCCGAGTGGCGGCATGAAGCGCGGCGAAGACGCGATTTTTACGGCAAAGCGCGAATTGACGGAAGAAACCGGTTGCACGCTGCGAGAGGCCTATGAAGTCGAAGCACTCGTCGAGGACTACTACGGCCTGATCAATGAAGTGCGGGTCGTGGTCGGACTGGCAGCGGGCAATCCGCAAGCTGACAGGCGGGAGGTACGCGAGGTTCGCTGGTTCGGCCGCGATGCGCTGCCCCAGGGGCTGGCGCCCAAGGTGAAAGCCGGGCTGGATCGCTGGATTGCAACCTGGGAGCGCTACAGGAACGACAACTGACCGTCCTGCGCCTCGCCGGTCTCGCTCTCACCACGCTCCAGCGCCGACAGCGTCAGGCCCATCAGCCGGATCGGTTGGGGCAGGGGCATCAGGTCTTCGAGCAGGGCATGGGCGATCCGTGAGAACTCCGCCTTGTCGGTAACCGAATGGGAAAGCGAGCGGGCGCGGGTGAGGGTCTTGAAGTCGGCGTAGCGCAGTTTGAGCGTCACTGTGCGGCCGCGCGCCTCTGCGCGTTCGATGCGCTCCCAGACGATCTCGATGATTGAATCCATCGTGTCTCGCAGCGTGTCCGGATCCTCGATGTTTTCGGAGAACGTGCGCTCGCCGCCCACTGACTTTCTGGGCCGGTCGGCGCGTACCTGCCGCAGGTCGACGCCGCGGGCGGCGCGGAAGAGGTATTCGGCAAAACTGCCGAAGTGCGCGCGCAGGAAGGCAAGGTCCTTCTTCGCCAGATCGGCCCCCGTCTCGATGCCCAGCCGCGCCATCTTTTTCGCGCCGCGCGGACCGACGCCGTGGAAGCGGCGCACCGGCAGCGTCGAAACGAAAGCGGCGCCTTCGCCGGGGCGGATCACGCAAATCCCGTCGGGCTTGTTCTGATCGCTGGCAAGCTTGGCGAGGAACTTGTTGTACGAAACACCGGCGCTTGCGGTCAGGCCGGTTTCGGCCTTGATGCGGCGGCGGATGTCCTCGGCAATGCGCGTGGCCGAGCCGATGCCTTTCAGGTCTGCCGTCACGTCGAGATAGGCCTCGTCGAGCGAGAGCGGTTCGACATGCGGTGTGTAGTCGAGGAAGATCGCCCGGATCTGCTGGCTGACGGCCCGGTAGACATCGAAACGTGGCTTGCGGAAGATCAGGTCCGGGCAAAGCCGCGATGCGCGCACCGAGGGCATGGCCGAGCGCACGCCGAAGACCCGCGCTTCATAGCTGGCGGCAGCGACCACGCCGCGGCCCGAAGAGCCGCCCACCGCGATCGGCTTGCCGCGCAGGCTCGGGTCGTCGCGCTGTTCGACGCTGGCATAGAAGGCGTCCATGTCGACGTGGATCACCTTGCGCAGGCCGTCGGCTTCCTGGTCCTCTTCCTGTCGTTCGAGCGGCGGCATTGCGGTAATATAGACGCTGGTTGCGAAAACGGCACCATTGGCTGTTACGAATTGACTGGTACTTGTTTCGCACTTGCGGCATGCGCGCCTCCATGCCTTCCTCCGGTGCGCCATCCCCTGCCGAAGAGCCCGAAGGCTTTCCCGTGGGGGAAGTCGAATTCGTGGCGATGATGGCTTCGATCCAGGCGCTCATGGCGCTGTCGATCGACGTCATGCTGCCGGCGCTCGGGCACATCTCCGGCGATCTGGGGGGCTCCGATCCCAACGAGCGGCAGCTGATCATTGGCGTGTTCCTGATCTCCTCGGGGCTGGCCTCGCTGTTTCCCGGCGCCATTGCCGACCGCTTCGGCCGGCGGCCGGTCCTGTTGGTCGCGGTTTCGGCTTATGTGCTGCTATCGTTCGTCTGTGCCATTGCCGGCAGCTTCGAACTGCTGCTGATCACCCGCGCGGTCGTGGGCGTGTTCACCTCGGCCATGCTCGTGATGCCGATGGCAATCCTGCGCGACCGGTTCGACGGGGATCGCATGGCGCGCACCCAGTCGATGATCGCGATGACCTTCATGGTCGTACCGATGCTCGCGCCGATGGTGGGGCAGGCGGTGCTGCTGGTTGCCGGCTGGCGCTGGATCTTCGGCATCATGGCATTGATGGGCGTGCTCGTGTTCGTTTGGGTGTGGGCCCGTCTGCCCGAGACCTTGCGGCCGGAGTATCGTCAGGCCATCAACGTTGGAGTCATCGCCGGAAACATGGGCATGGCGCTGCGCGAGCGGGCCTCGTTCGGCTACTTCTTCGGCGCCGCCTTCGTGCAGGCGGCGCTGTTCGGGTACATCAACAGCGCGCAGCAACTCGTGGCCGAACACTTCCGTGCAGGCTCGTTCTTTCCGATGGTGTTCGGCGGAATGGCGCTGATCATGGCGGGGACGAACTTCGTGAATTCGCGGATTGTCGAGCGGTTCGGCGCGCGGCGCGTCTCGCACACGGCGCTGCTTGTTTATATCGTCCTTGCCGCAATCCATCTCGGCGTCGCGCTGCACGGGGAGACCCTGTGGGTCTTTGTGCCGTTGATGACGGCAAGCATGTGCATGATGAGCTTCATCGGGGCGAACTTCCAGGCGATCTCGCTGCAGCCCTTCAGCCGCACGGCGGGGGCGGCGTCTTCGGTCATGTCGTTCCTGCGCACGGTGATCGGGGCCGTTCTAGGGACGCTCATCGGGCAGGCCTATGACGGCACGGCAAGGCCGATCATGGGCGCCATGCTCCTGTGTGGAGCAACCGCGCTGGTGCTGGTTCTCTACTCGGAGCGGGGACGGCTGTTCCGCCGGGTCAATCCGCCGGGGTTCTACAAGAACGTCGTGCCGCCCGCAGCGCACTGATTGCAGCTACTTTCGTCGGCCGCGGAAGAGCTGGACCAGCCCGACGACGATCGCGACGATCAGCAGCAGGTGCAGCAGCGCGCCCGAGACCTTGAAGACGATAAAGCCGAGTATCCACAAGACGAGCAGGATGGCGGCGATGGTATAGAGCATGAAGGTTTCTCCGCGAGGGTACGCATGCTCAACGCCTCGGATCGTCCGAGGCTCCCGACCGGTCAGTGATCCATCCGTCCATCCATGCGCGGCCGGTTCTTGCTGGCCATCGCGTTCAGCTCGCGCCGCGACAGCGCCGGGTGCGGGGCGGGCTGCGGATCGCGCTTCGCTTCGCCATAGGCCGCGATGACCATCCGCAGCTTGTCGAGCTTGCCGGTGTGGACGCGGTGATCCCACGCATGGGCGCCCAGCCGCTCCACCTCGCGGGCGATCCCGCCATAGATGTTGGCGGCCGACAACACTGCCCAGCGCTGGCGGAAAGCCAGCCGCGCGGCGCCGACCCGGGCCGAAGCTTCGTATTCGCGGGCCAGGGCGCAGGCATGGGCGACCATCGGCACGAGCGCGTGGCGGTAGTGCGGCTTGGTGATTTCCCCGGGCGGGATGTCGGCTTCTACCAGCCATTCGACCGGCAGATAACAACGGCCCTGCGCGTCGTCTTCCCACACATCGCGCACGATATTGCCGAGCTGGAAGGCGATGCCGAGGTCGCAGGCACGATCGAGCGTGTCGTCGTCTTCGGAAGACACGCCCATGACCACCGCCATCATCACTCCGACCGCGCCGGCGACGTGGTAGCAGTAGCGCAGCATGTCGGCCTCGCTGCGCGGGCGCCATTCGTCGGCATCGAGCGCGAAGCCGGCGAGCACGTCTTCCACCATCGCGCGCGTCAGCGGCACTTCGCGCATCAGCAGGCCGAGCGCATCGAAGGCGGGGGAGCCGGTGTCCTCGCCGGCGATGGCCAGCTCGGTCAGCGTGCGGATCGTGGCAAGGCGGTTTTCCGGGGCCATGCCGGAGCCCACCGCGCCGGGCCTTGCCGCATGGCCGTGGTCCTGATCGTCGGCAATGTCGTCGCAGGCGCGGCACCAGGCATAGAGCAGCCAGACGCGCTCCCGCGTGGTGCGGTCGAACAGGCGGCTGGCAGAGGCAAAGCTCTTGGAACCGCGGCGGATCGACCGCCGGGCGGCTTCGACAAGCTGTGCGCGACTGCTCGCCATTACGCGCTCACAGCGCGTCGGGGTTCATGCTGGTGATCGGCGTGATCGGCTCGTGCGCGGCCATGCGGGTCAGCAGCAGGTCCAGTTCGGATTCGGCCATGATGATGCCCTGATGCGCGGGGCGGACGAAGCCGACTTCGGCCATGTGGCGGTTGAATTCGAGCAGCCCGTCGTAGAAGCCGAAAGCATTCAGAATGCCGACCGGCTTGTTGTGATAGCCGAGCTGCGCCCAGCTTACCGCTTCCCACAGTTCGTCCATGGTGCCCACGCCGCCGGGCAGGACCAGAAAACCGTCGGAAAGCCGGGTGAAGGCGGCCTTGCGCTCGTGCATGTCGGAAACAATGGTGAGTTCGCAGTCGTAGTTGGCGACTTCGCCTTTCACCAGGGCCTCGGGAATGACGCCGATCACTTCGCCGCCCGCGAGCATGGCCGATCCGGCAATCGCGCCCATCAGCCCCAGCTTGCCGCCGCCGTAGACAACGCCGATGCCCTGACGGGCCAGCGTGGAGCCGACTTCGCGGGCAAGATCGATATAGCGCGGATCGGCAGGCGTGGCAGAGCCGCAATAGACGGCGAGGCGTTTCATTTCAGTTCTGGGCCTTCAATTGAATCGGAGTGCCATCGGGCAGATCGCGCGTCTGGTAGGCGACTTGACCGGTAAAGGAAATGAGGTCAGCCAGCGATTGGCGGACAAGATTGTCGTGCGCGTAGTCCCCGGCGAGCAGGGCATCGGGCGTCAGCGTGTAGACTTCCTCTTCGCCGGTCTCGCCCAGCCGTTCGCGCGCGGCCTCGACCAGCTGCTCGGCGCGCCAGACCAGGGCGACTTCGGGATCGGCCATGTACTGCGCGGTCTGCTCCTCGCCGCCCAGCCGGATCAGCTCGCGGGTTTCGGGATCGAGGTAGTGCATAGCATCGTCCGTATCGGTGAGCAGCATGTGGCCCATGCGGCTCACCGCGATCACTTCGGCAAAGTCCACGCCGGTCCAGCCCCAGTCGCGGCGCAGGGCCTGCATGACTCTGCTCACCGCAGACCTTCCAGCATCAGCTTGGCCGTTGCCTTGGCGCTGCCGACCACGCCGGGAATGCCCGCGCCCGGATGGGTGCCGGCACCGACGAGGTAGAAGTTCTTCAGCTTGTCGTCGCGGTTGTGGCCGCGGAACCAGGCGCTCTGCGTCAGCAGCGGTTCCAGGCTGAAGGCATTGCCCTTGTAGGCGCCGAGATCGGCTTCGAAGTCGGGCGGGGCGTAGTGGAAGCGGGTGACGATGCGGTCGTAGATGTCCGGGATCAGGCGGCGGCCCACTTCGTCGAGCACACGGCGTTCCAGTTCGGGGCCTACCTCAGCCCAGTCGATCGGCAGCTTGCCCATGTTGGCTACCGGCACCAGTGCATAGAACGTGCTCTTGCCCGGCGGCGCCATCGAGGGGTCGGTCACGGTCGGGTGGTGCAGGTAGATCGAGAAGTCGCGCGGTAGCACCCCATGCTCGAAGATATCGTCGAGCAGGCCTTTGTAGCGCGGGCCGAACAGGATCATGTGGTGCGGGATGCCCGGCCAGGTGCCCTCGAGCCCGAAGTGGACGACGAAGAGGCTGGGGGAGAACCGCTTGCGCGCGAGCTGGTGCGCCACCTTCTGCCCGCGGTCGGTCTGGCCCAGCAGATCGGCATAAGTGTGCATGATGTCGCCATTGCTGGCGATCGCATCGAAGCGGCCCTTCCAGCCGCTGGCGGTCTCGACCTCGGTCACGTGATCGCCCAGCGTGTGGATCTGCACGACCTTGTCGCCGAGGCGCACTTCGCCGCCGAGTCGCTCAAACAGCCGGGTCATGCCCTGCGCCAGCTTGTTGGTGCCGCCCTTGGTCCACCAGACGCCGCCATCCTTTTCCAGCTTGTGGATCAGGGCATAGATCGCGCTGGTGGTCATCGGATTGCCGCCGACCAGCAGGGTGTGGAACGAGAAGGCCTCGCGCAGGCGCTCGTCCTTCACGAAGCTGGAAACCATCGAATAGACCGAGCGCCATGCCTGATAGCGGGCGAGCGCGGGGGCGGCCTTGATCATGCTGGTGAAGTCGAGAAACGCCTCGTGCCCCAGCTTGACGTAGCCCTCCTGCCAGACGCCGGCGGAATAGCGCAGGAACTCGTCGTACCCGCCAAGATCGTTGGGGGCGATGCGGGCGATTTCGCGGCGCAGGGCGGGCTCGTCGTTCGAGTAATCGAAATTCGTCCCGTCGGTCCAGTTGAGCCGGTAGAAGGGCGAGACCGGCATCAGCTCGACGTCCTCGGACATCTCCTGCCCGGACAGCGCCCACAGTTCGCGCAGGCAATCGGGATCGGTGACGACGGTGGGGCCGGCATCGAACGTGAAGCCCTCGCGCTCCCACACGTAGGCGCGGCCGCCCACTTTTTCGCGGGCTTCGATCAGGGTTGTGGCGATGCCGGCGCTCTGCAGGCGGATGGCGAGGGAGAGGCCGCCGAAACCGGCGCCGATAACGCAGGCCTTCTTCATGTCTTTTTGCTCTTTTCTAATCCGAGATCGGCAAGCGGGCGTCCGCCTCCGGCAAGGGCGGCGACTGCGTCGCCAAGCGGCACCGGGGGCTTGCCGGCGAGGATGCGGGCGCGATCGGCCAGTGTAGAATTTCCGGCGTAAAAACGTTCGATCAGCGGGGCGGACAGGCGATAGAATCGCTCAAGCACACGCCAGCGCGCCTCGGGCGCGGCCGCGCCGAACAGCATGCGGCTCAACATCCGGTAGAAGCGCCCCTTGCGCCAGTGATTTGCGGCCCATGCATGACTGGCCCTTTCTAGGCTCGCGCCCGAGAGGTTGTCGAGACTTGTAACATGCAGCGCAAATCTTACAGCATCGGGAAGCGAGTAGGACGTCAGCGGATGCACCAGCGCGGCGCGGGCGCCGGCGCGGGCAGGGCCGCCGGCCCCTTCCGCCCAGAACGCATCGAAATCGCCCGCCGCGATAACGGGCAGCACGCCGGTTTCCTCGTAGACGACGCTTTCCACCTGCCAGCCTTGCTGCCCGGCATAGTCTGCGAGACGGCGGCGCAGCAGCGGCCGGTCGAGATCGGGGGCGTCGGCGTAGTAAGTGTCCTCTACGAAGACTTCGGTTTCGGAAAAGGGCAGGCAGTAGACGAAGCGATAGCCGTCGAGCTGCTCCACCCGCGCATCCATCACGATGGGCCGCTCCAGGCCATGCGGAGCGGACAGGCGCAGGCTCTGGCCCATGAACTTCTGCCAGCCGCCGGCCATGTGGGGCAGGCCGGTAATCCCGCGCGCGTCGATCACCCCTTGCGCCGCGATCGTGCTCCCGCCGGCCAGCGTGACGGAGGTGGGTGTAGCCGCAACAACCTCCGCGCCGCACAGGATATTCTCCGTCGGCAGCACGGCACGCACGGCCTGATCGAGCCGTTCGCTTGTGGCGCTGCGATAGGGCGTGGCGAGGCCGCGCGAATGGCCGGGAAAGTGCACGGTATAGCCATCCCAGCGCGCGGCGATCATCGGCGCGACCAGTGCCATGGCGTCTGCGGGCACGTCGCTGGCGAAGAAGGACCAGACGTGATCGCCGCCGAGCCGCGCTTCGCGCTCGACGATCATCACACGCAAGTCCGGGCGCCGGGCGGCCATTGCCAAAGCAATGATCCCGCCGCTGAGGCCACCACCAAGTATTGCGAGATCACAGGTATTCGATTGCATTACAATTCCGTTTAGGGACGCCTTTCGATTGCTGCAACTTGGCTTCTTCAGTGCTTTGCGGCATTGTCATGGGAATGACAGAAGATCTGACCGTGTGCGATGCATCGCAGGACGATGCCGCGGCTATTGCGGAAATCTATGAACACTACGTGCTCGAGAGTACCGCGACATTCGAAACCGAGCCGCCCGACGAGGCGGAAACCGCACGGCGGATCGCGGATATCAACGATGCCGGCTATCCCTTCCTGGTGACGCGCGACGGCACTGGCCGGGTTGTCGCCTTCGGCTTCGCGCATCGCTACGGCCCGCGCAATGGCTACCGCTACAGCGTGGAGACGACAATCTTCGTGCGGCCCGATTCCGTCGGGCGCGGTATCGGCGGCTGCCTGCTGACCGAACTGGTCGATGCCTGCGAACGGTTGGGATACCGGCAGGCTTTCGCGGTCATTGCTGCGTCGGAACCGGCCTCGGTCGTGTTGCACGCGCGCGCCGGATACCGCCCGGTGGGCACGCTCAGTGGTGCCGGCTGGAAGCACGATCATTGGATCGATGTCTTCCTCATGCAGCGTCAGCTGGGAGAGGGGAATGAAACCCTCCCCGGCGAAGTGCCAGCCGGACAACTGTAGCGATATTATCCGTGTGCTTGGTGAACACGCCTGCAACCTCCAGGCGAGCCCGGGCGTTGCGCGAGGCAGGCAAAAAGGAAAATTCATGCTCAAGTCCCGTTTCCAGCTTCCATTGGTCGTATCGGCTGCAGCCCTGTTCGGAGCGTTTCCGGCCGCGGCGCAGGACGATCCGGCAGAAGGCATGCCCGGTGGTGACCGCATCACCGTGGGGGTGGGAGCTATCTACGGTGCCAGCTACGACGGGTCCGACGACTATGTCCTGTCCCCGTTCCCGATCGTTCAGGGGCAGGTGAAAGGCGTTGCCATCACGCCGCGCCGCGGCGGCGTGGCGCTCGATTTCATCCCCGACGACAGGGATGCCAAGATCGGGTTTTCGCTCGGCCCTGTGGCCAGCGTGTCCTTCAACCGCAATCGGCAGATCAAGGACGATGTGGTCAAGGCTGCCGGGAAGCTCGACACTGCGATCGAACTGGGCGTCAACGGCGGCGTAACCGCCTACAAGCTGCTCAACGACTACGATTCGCTGACGGTCTCGGCGGATGTGAAGTGGGATATCAACGGCGCCTACAAGGGCATGACCTGGGCACCTTCGGTTTCCTATGTCACCCCGCTGAGCAAGGCGGTTCTCGTCACCCTGTCGGCAAGCGCCCGGCATGTCGACGACAAATATGCGCGCTACTACTATTCGGTTACCCCGGCACAGAGCGCGGCCAGCGGTTTGCCGCAGTATCAGGCCGAAAGCGGCTGGGACAAGGTGAGCGCGGGCATGCTGGTTGGCTGGGATCTGTCCGGCGATCTGCGTGACGGCGGGCTCGCGCTCTTCGCTATCGGCAACTACTCGCGCATGCTCGGCGAGGGCAAGGACACGCCCTATACATCGCTCCGCGGCAGCGCCGATCAGTGGACGCTCGGCGTGGGCGCCGCCTACACCTTCTGAATTGCCGCCTGCACGCGCTCGCGCAGCGCGGGCAGGACTTCGGCTTCGAACCAGGGGTGTTTCTGCATCCATAGCCGGCTCCGCCAGGCCGGGTGGGGCAGGGGGAACAGACCCTCGGGCGCCTCTCGCCAGTGGCGTACCGTTTCTGTGAGGTTGCGTGCGAAGCCGCGCGGCAGGTAGCGCTTCTGCGCATACTGGCCGACCAGCAGCGTTAGCTCGATCCGGGGCATCTGCGCCAGCAAGCGTTCATGCCAGAGCGGCGCGCATTCGCGGCGGGGCGGCAGGTCGCCGCCGTTGCCCTTGCCCGGATAGCAGAAGCCCGAGGGCATCTGCGCGATTTTCGCGGCGTCGTAGAAGGTCTCGCGGTCGATCCCCAGCCAGTCGCGCAGCCGGTCGCCGCTATCGTCGTCCCAGCCGATGCCGCTCGCGTGCACCTTGCTGCCCGGCGCCTGCCCGATGATGAGCACCGACGCCTCGCGCGATGCGGCGACGAAGGGGCGGGGTTCGTGGCCCAGATCCTCAAAGTCCTGCGCGCAGACGCGGCAGGCGCGGATTTCGCCGAGCAGGGTGTCGAGAGTGGCGGGCATGGGTTGGAGATGGCGGTGCCGATCCGCCGGGGCAAGACTGCTATTAAAGCAAAGCAGGGCGCGCGCAATCGCGCCCCCTGCTTTCGAAGGCTTGCGAGGATTACCAGCCTACGGTGAAGCCCACCCGGCCAGCGGTTTTGCCGCCTTTGTTGAAGCTGGTCGCGACACCCGCGTTCACGGCCACATTGTCGGACAGCATGGCGCCCATTTGGAACGCGCCGGCCTGCGCGCCATCGTAAGTGGAGACGTTGGCGGTCAGGTTGAACTTCGTGTTCGGGAGAAAGCTGTTGCCGCTCATCGCCACAGCAATTGCCGTGGATGCGGCGACTTTGCGGTCGAGCTTGTCCACCCGGGTTTCGAGAGTATCGACGCGCCCGGTCAACGTATCGAGCTGGGCACCCAGAGCATTGATCTGGGTGCCGAGGGCCAAGTCCGCGGCGGCACGAGCATTGGCTTCGCTCTGCAGGTCTGCGGCCACCTGCGCACGAGCGGCTTCCTCTGCGGCGATGCGCTGATTAAGCAGAGTATCGGCTTGAGCGCGGGTTGCGGCCTCATTGGCGAGGCCGTTGGCGAGGCCCACATCGGCTGCAATGCGCGCCTGAGCCTCGGAGTCCAGCTGTGCCTTGTTGACAGCATCGGTCGCGTTGGTGCCTGCAGCAAGACCGGTTACCTTGGAGCCGTTCATCTCGATGCCGTCGGTCACCATGATGGCAGGCGTGATCAGGCCGTTTTCATCAAGCTGAGTGGTGATCTGCGTAGTCAGCGCGTATTCGAGGCCGAACGGAGAATAGAGCGCGTAGTTAGTCCCTCCGGCCCAGGCCGGATAGTCGGTCAGTTGCGGGGTGGTCAGCAGCGTGGCTGTTCCCCCGATTTTCCCAAACTGGATCGCGCCGGAACCGCTGGTGCCGTGAAAGCGTCCCGTAAGCGCAACCGAATTGCCGTTGATGATGCTCTCGGGATTTTCGGTTTCGTAGGCAAATTCGTATTCGCCGCCGTCATCGGTTTCCAGCCCACCTGAAAAACCTGCATTGATACTGTTGACAGCGAAGTTCACGTTCGACGTGGAAAAGAGATAGGCCGGTTCGCTAACCGGTGCGGGGGCCGGCGACCCCACCGGTACGAACTGCGAAAATATGCCGTCGTAACTCCCGGTTACATCAATTTCCTGCGTCAGATTCGTAAAGCTTTGATAGAATTCGGTGATGTCGAGCCAGAAGGGCTGCTCTGCCGGAAAGGCCACTACTACCGGACGTCCGTCAAGCTGCAGTCTGCCGTCGAAATCGACATGATAAGAGGTGGCGATTCGATCGACACTGGCGTTGAAGTTTGTCCGCGACGAGTCCAGCACGCTGACAGTACGCGAACCGTCAAAGGCGCATGGAGCTGTGGGGTCCGTGAACATCCACGGCGAATACACGCAATTGGTATCGTTCACCGGAGTGACGATTTGAATAGTGCTGCCGTTCGCAAGCGGCTCGTCGATGACGATCTGAGCCGCGGCTGGCTGGGCGCACAGAGCGATTGCGGAAAAAGAGCAAGCGATGGCGATGCGCGAAACGCGCGAAGTCAAGTTGTTCATTGATGGCACCCTAAGAAAACCTGCGAATCGCAGGTCGAACGATCGCTATAGGACTTTAGTGATTTGGCAATATGGCCGGTTTTGGTGGCCAATTTTTCTTGGTTGATAAGTAAAGAGTGTGGTTTTTTGGTGGCATTTCCGATCATGGTCTTACGATCGGAAACTTGCCATGTCTGGAAAGCGATCACCTTCCTTTGGCGCAGGAGCCAAGGTCGCACTCTTTCGCGGTGTCGAATTTGATCGGGCGCATGGAGTTGGACAACCAAATTGCCATGTTACAATCTGGTTGAAGTTTTGGGAGGTAAATCAATATGCCCGACCTGTCGCTGGCACCGGCGTGGACCGCGCTTTTTCTGGGGCTCTTTGCGTTCTTCGCGGGGATCGGGGAGCTGCGCAAGCCGGGGCACTGGCATACGCTGATACAGGAAATCGTTGCGTCGCCGGCCTTGCAGTTGGCCACCGGCCTGCTGGAGCTGTTTCTGGGCGCGGTGATCTACATTGCCAATCCCTGGGCCTCGCCCGACTGGCTTTCCAGCGTATTGAGCGTCGTGGGCGGGTTGATGTGCATCGAGGCGCTGATGGTGATCGCCTTTTCGGACGTCTACATGGCCTTCTGGGTGCGCCGCTTCGGCCCGCTGTCCAAGCTGTGGAGCTGGGCCTCGGTGGTGATCGGGCTGGCTCTGATCGCAGTGGCCATGCTGCACTTCTGATTTTACCCTCGATTGCGGTCGGCGGGCGTAATCCGGAACGTTCCGGATCGTGTTGATCAGCGCTTGCGCACGAACTCCGCGCGCAGGACCAGGCCCTTGATGCCGGGGTACTTGCAGTCGATTTCCTGCTCGTCGCCGGTCAGCCGGATCGAGGGGATGACGGTGCCGCGCTTGAGCGTCTGGCCCGCGCCCTTGACGGTAAGGTCCTTGATCAGCGTGACGGAATTGCCGTCGGCGAGGACATTGCCCACCGAATCGCGCACTTCCACGGTGTTCGCGGCAGCCTGCTTGGCGGCCAGCTGCGAAGCGGGCATCCATTCGCCGCTTTCCTCGTCGTACACGTAGTCCTCGTCGTCAGCCATCATGCGCTCTCCTGTTCGCGGGCGCTTTGGCAGGGCGGAGCCCGTTTGACCAGCTTTGGTGCATATTTTGCATCTGCGATCTGCATTCCGGGTGGGCTGAGTCCTTAGTCCTCCGGCAGCCGCCGCACCGCCATCAGCGAACTCGAATAGGGCTGCACCAGCGCCTGCGCCCGGTCCCAACCGCCATGGAGCCACACGTCGCGCGCGGCCGCATCGGGCGGCAGGATCACCGGCATCGTCTCGCGCCCCTCGGCCCGCAGCGCGGCATTGGCCTCGCAGGCGAGCAGGGCGAAGCCGGGAACTTCGCTGTCCTTCCACACCGCCGCCATCGCGAAGACCGGCTGGTCGGCGCAGGCGAACCAGCACTGGCGGCGCTTGCCCCATTCCATGAAGGCGGTCGCCGGGATCAGGCAGCGGAACTCGCTGTTGCGCAAGGTGCCGATCCAGAAGGGGCTCGCAAGGTTGCGCACGGTCAGTACCGGCCGCGCATCGGGCACCGAGGGCGGCGGCGGCACGCCCCACAGCCGCGGGATCATCCGCGTTTCCAGCGTGCGCCCAGCCGGTCGCGGCCCGGCGATGAACTCGCGCCCGGCGGTGATCACCGGGGCGAACTGGCCCGGTGCCACGTGTCCGCCGGCCCAGGGATCGTCCCCCACGTGCGCGCCGAAGGCACGGCCCACCGCAGCAGCGGCAGCATCCAGGCGATAGAGCATCGGCATCGCTTCCGGCCCCTAGACGCCATGCCCGCAGACGTCTATCAATGCGTCTTCCCCGGGGAGCCAGCAGGTCGGTAATCGGCCATCGGCTGAGAGTTGTGGGTATGCTCCACAAGACCCGTCGAACCTGAACCCGTTAGCACGGGCGGAGGGAGTGGATTGCCGTCACCGGTATATCCGCGCACGATCCGCCCACTGGAGAGAAGCGCATATGGCCGACATCAACAGCAAGCTGGAAATCGGCGTTACAACCGGACCCATCCGCGGATCGAAGAAGATCTACGTCCCGGCGCAGGCGAATCCTGCCGTGAAGGTGGCGATGCGCGAGATTTATCTGGAGCCTTCGAGCGGCGAGCCGCCGGTGCGCGTCTACGACACCTCCGGCCCCTACACCGATCCCGACGCGGTGATCGACATCCAGGCCGGCCTGCAGCCCTTGCGCCGCGAATGGCAGCTCGCCCGCGGCGACGTGGAAGAGTACGATCCGCGCGAAGTGAAGCCGGAAGACAACGGCCAGCTCGGCCCGGACCGTTCGGGCGGCGTGCCTCCGTTCCCCACCGCACTGCGCCGGCCGCTGCGTGCCAAGGCGGGCAAGAACCTCTCGCAGATGCACTACGCCAGGCAGGGCATCATCACGCCGGAGATGGAATACGTCGCCGAGCGTGAGAACCTGGGCCGTGCGCGCCTTGCCGAGTACAACCGCTCGGGCGAGAGCTTCGGCGCGTCGATCCCCGACTACGTGACGCCCGAGTTCGTGCGCGATGAAGTCGCCCGCGGCCGCGCGATCATCCCCAGCAACGTCAACCACCCAGAAAGCGAGCCGATGGCGATCGGCCGCAACTTCCTCGTGAAGGTGAACGCCAACATCGGCAACTCCGCCGTCGCCTCCGACGTCGCTGCCGAAGTCGACAAGATGGTCTGGTCGATCCGCTGGGGCGCGGACACGGTGATGGACCTCTCCACCGGGCGCAACATCCACGACACGCGCGAATGGATCATCCGCAACAGCCCCGTGCCGATCGGCACCGTGCCGATCTATCAGGCGCTGGAAAAGGTCGGCGGCATTGCCGAGGACCTGACCTGGGAGATCTTCCGCGACACCCTGATCGAACAGGCCGAACAGGGCGTGGACTACTTCACCATCCACGCCGGCGTGCGCCTGCCCTACGTGCCGCTCGCCGCCAAGCGCATGACCGGCATCGTCAGCCGCGGCGGCTCGATCATGGCCAAGTGGTGCCTCGCGCACCACAAGGAGAGCTTCCTCTACGAGCACTTCGACGACATCACCGAGATCATGAAGGCCTATGACATCGCCTACTCGCTGGGTGACGGCCTGCGCCCCGGCTCGATCTACGACGCCAACGACGAGGCGCAGTTCGCCGAGCTCTATACGCTGGGCGAACTGACCAAGAAGGCCTGGGAACAGGATGTCCAGGTGATGATCGAGGGCCCCGGCCACGTGCCGATGCACAAGATCAAGGAGAACATGGAAAAGCAGCTGCAAAGCTGCGGCGAAGCCCCGTTCTACACGCTCGGGCCGCTCACCACAGACATCGCGCCGGGCTATGACCACATCACCAGCGGCATCGGCGCCGCGCAGATCGGCTGGTACGGCACGGCGATGCTCTGCTACGTCACGCCCAAGGAACACCTCGGCCTGCCCGACCGCGACGACGTGAAGGTCGGCGTGGTGACGTACAAGCTGGCCGCCCACGCGGCGGACCTCGCCAAGGGCCACCCCGCCGCGCAGGTGCGCGACGATGCGCTGAGCAAGGCCCGCTTCGAATTCCGCTGGCGCGACCAGTTCAACCTGTCGCTCGATCCGGACACGGCAGAGCAGTACCACGATCAGACGCTGCCCGCCGAAGGCGCGAAGACCGCGCACTTCTGCTCGATGTGCGGCCCCAAGTTCTGCTCGATGAAGATCAGCCAGGAAGTGCGCGACTTCGCCGCCAAGCAGAACCAGCCGAGCACCGGCTTCCTCGCCGCCGCAGAGGCAGAAGCAGGCATGGAAGAGATGTCCAAGGTCTACAAAGACAAGGGCAACGAACTCTACCTGCCGGCCGAGGAAACCACCGACCCGGCCGAGTAAGCACGACTATTCCTCCCCGAGCTGGAGACCCGCAAAAACCGGTAGCGTTTTGGCGGGTATGATGATTCATTGGAGGGGCGCGATC
>NZ_BMLK01000021.1 GCF_014645195.1 Novosphingobium indicum
CCCCACGAATGCGCCAACTACTTCAAATCATGCGGGTACGAACCAGAATGATCGAAAACCGCTCTAGCTGGCAGGTTCCGTCACTTCCGAAACATCCCAACCACCTGCTGTCGCGACGTATAGACGTGCGACATTCTGGTATTGGCGGATCCGCGTTTCCAGCAAGGCCAGACGTGCGCGCTGGTAGGAGCGGCTGGCATCCAGGACTTGCAGGATGCCGCTGTTGCCGACCTGGAAGCTGCGCCGCGACAGGTGGAGCGAGCGATCCGCGATGGTTGCGGTTTCGTGGCGAGCTTCCAGTTCGCGGCTGTCGCTGTCCAGCGCGGAAAGCAGGCTGGAGACCTGCCCGAAAGCTTCGGTCACGACTTGCTGGTATTCCGCAGCGGCCGCGCGTGCTTCCGCTTCCGCACCGCGTTTGTTGGCCTTGAGTGTGCCGCCATGGAAAATCGGGGCTGTCATGCCGGCGAAAATATCGAAGGCGTTGAACTTGCTGTTCGCGATCTTGCCGGGTTCGGAGGTGGACTGCGTGATCGAAGCGCCGATCGTGATGTCCGGGTAGAGTTCCGCTGTCGCGACACCGACGCCGGCAACCGCGGCATGCAGACGCGATTCTGACTCCAGAATGTCCGGTCGTTTGTGGACCAGCGCCGAGGGCAGTGCGACCGGGACGCTGGCAGGCAGGATGAAGTCATCAAGCACGAAGTCGGTCGAACCCAGTTCGGCCGGAGAAATGCCGAGCAGGACCGCCAGCATGGCACGCCCTTCCGCCAATTGTTGTTCCAGTGCGGGAAGGCTCGCCTTGTCTCCGGCAAGCTGGCCTTGGGCGCTCAGCACTTCGACGAGTGTGCCGGCGCCGGCGTTCTTGCGCGCTTGCGTGAGAGAGAGGTTGCGCTCGTCTTCGGAAAGCAGCTTGCGCTCGGTCGCAATGCGGTCGTTGAGCGCCGCGATGGCGAGAACCTGCGACACCACACGGCCGGCAATGACGAGATGCGCGGCGGAGGTCGCCCGCTGTTGCGCTTCGGCCTGTGCGGCGGCTTGCTCAAGCGCGCGGCGGTTCTTGCCGAACAGGTCAAGGTCGTAGGAGACGCCGCCGCCCACAGTGTAGAGATCGAACTCGGGATTGGAGATACTCTGTCCACCGAAACCGTCGAAACCGAAAGCGGCAAGGTTTACCTGCTGGTATTCCCCGCGGCCTTGCGCATCGACCTGCGGAAGGCGTTTGCCGGCAACGGCCGCGATGCGCTCGCGAGCCCTGGCAAGCGTCGCGCGGCTTGCGGCAAGGCTGTGGTTCCCCACCAGCGCACGGTCGACCAGCGCGTCCAGCTCCGCGGAGCCGAACACCTTCCACCATTGGCCTTCCGGCCCCTCGTTCAGCACGGCGCGGCTGCCGCCATCGTCGGCATACCCTGCAGAGGCGGAGGGCGCGGGCGGTGCCGTGAAGTCCGGCCCAGCCGTCATGCAGCCTCCGGCAAGCAGGCACGAACCAAGCAGCGGGACGAGGGCGGCGGCGGTGGTGCGCTTCATGTCATTCCCCAATTGGAAGCGTGGCATCCCCGCCCTTTACCTTGTCCACGCGCAGCAAGAGCACCAGCGGAATCAGTACCAGGGTGAGGATGAAGACGAAGTGATAGATCGAAATGTTGCCGACCATGCTGGCCTGGCGCATGACCTCGCCGTTGAGACGGGCCAGCGCTTCGGTCGAATTGAAGTCCAGACCGGGGCGAGCGTAGAGAACGGCCGGGTTATCTGGACGCAGACCCTGGATAAGGGTGTTCCGGGAGGCGGCAATGTCCTGAACCAGTTGCACGTTCAGCAGCGAGATGCCGATGGCGTTGCCGATATTGCGGGTCAGCGCATACATCGATGCGCCTTCGTTGCGCAGCGCCGGAGCCAGCGTTGAAAACACCACGACCGAGAGCGGCACGAAGATCAGGCCGCTGCCTAGCCCCTGCACGAAGCCGGTGATCAGCAGCGTGCGTTCGTCCACATAAAGGTCCATGTGCGAATACATGAGCATGCTCATGCCCATGATCGTCAGGCCCGCGATAATGACTACGCGTACGTCGAGGATCGAAACCAGCCGCGTTACGATGACCATGGAGACCAGCGTGCCGAACGCGCGAGGCAGGCCGACGAGGCCAGTGTGGAGCGCCGAGTAGCCCAGTAGCGACTGGGTCATCACCACCACCATGGGGATGGTGGCAAAGGCGACGATGCCGATCATCATGCTGAAGATGGAACCCACCGCGAAGTTGCGGTCGCGGAACAGGCGCGGCTTGATGAAGGTATCCGTCGCGGTGAACATGTGCACCACGGTCAGGTAGCCGGAGATGCAGAGGATCAGCGCATAGATGCGGATCTCGGTGGATTCCCACCAGTCAAGATGCTCGCCGCGGTCGAGAATAAGCTGCAGTGATGCGAGTGCGATCGATACCGTGACGAAGCCGAACAGGTCGAAGCGATGCACTTCGCGGTTGTGACGGCGGATGAGGAAGGCCGCCATCCCTGCAAACGAGAGGACGCCGAAAGGCACATTGATGAAGAAGACCCAGCGCCAGCTCAGCGTATCGGTGAGGTAGCCGCCCAGCGTCGGGCCGATGATCGGCCCAGCCATCGAACCCAGTGCGAAAATGGCCATGGCCTTGGCGTGTTCTTCAGGCGGATTGATGTCGAGCAGGATCGCCTGACTGAGCGGGATCAGCGCTGCACCGAAGGCGCCTTGCAGGAAGCGCGCGAACACGATCATCGTCAGACTGGTAGAAAGCCCGCAAAGAGCCGAGGCCAAGGTGAACCCGCCGACCGAGAACAGCATGACGTTCTTGCGGCCGACCCTTCCGGCGAGCCAGCCGCTCAGCGGCGTCGCGATCGCGCCTGCCACCAAGTAGGATGTCAGCACCCACAGCACCTGCTCCTGCGATGCCGAGAGGCTCGATTGCATATGCGGCAGCGCTACGTTCGCAATCGTGATGTCCACCGCGACCATGGTCGAGGCGATCATCGAAGGCACCGTGATCAGCATCCGTCGAGCCTTGCTCGGATACTGGATGGGGAGTTCGGACGTCATCGCATGGGCCGCTGGCAGCCTGCGCTACTGCTTCGTTCCCGGCGCTTTGGCCGCGGTATCGGACCCGAAGAGGTGGCGCTGGTGTCCGGTGTCGACTTCGACGGTTGCACTCAGGCCGGCGCTGAGAGGCAGGCCCTCGGGGGCGTTGTCGATCGCGATCTGGACAGGAAGGCGCTGCACCACCTTCACCCAGTTGCCTGTGGCGTTCTCGGCGGGAAGCACAGAGAAGCTCGAACCCGTGCCGGGGCTGAAGCTCTCGACATGGCCTTCCAGCTTTTCGTCGGGATAGGCATCGACCTCGATTTCGGCCGCTTGACCCACGCGCATGTAGCGCAGCTGGTTTTCCTTGAAGTTAGCCTGCACCCAGTAGTGCAGCCCGGTCAACATGAAGACCGGACGACCGGGCGTGACATAGTTGCCCGGCTGAAGCTGGTTGACCCGGGTCACGACGCCATCCTGCGGCGCGCGCACGACCGTATCGCCAAGAGCAATTCGCGCCTGTTCAAGCTTGGAGGCCGCCTTGCGAACCGACGGTTGCGAGGCGACGTCGCCCGTGACGCTTCCGGCAAGGCTGGCGCGCAGGCTTTCCGCCTTGGCCTGCGCTGCGGCGATGCTGTCGCGTGCGGTGCGGGCTTCGGTCACGGCTTCGTCGTACTGGGCCTGAGAAGAGATGCCTTCGGCCACCAGCGACTTCTGGCGGGCTGCTTCACTGGTCGCCAGGTCGTAGCGTGCCTTGGCCGCGCTGACTTGTGAGAGGGCTTCGCGGTGATCCGCCTGGAGCGAGCTGGCATCGGTGCGGGCATTGGCCAGTTCGGCCTCGGCTTCGGCAACGGCCGCTTCATAGCTGCTGGCCTTGATACGGAACAGCACGTCGCCCTTGCTGACGCGCTGGTTTTCACTGACCTCGACCGAGACAACCGTGCCCGAGACGCTGGGACTGATCGCGACCATGCCGGTCTGCAGCGAGGCATTGTCGGTCGACTCGTAGCGCCCACCGGTAAGGTAGAACCACCCGGCACCGATCAGGACCAGAGCCGGTCCTGTCACCATGAGGATGGTCCGCAGGCTGCGCTTGCGGGGCGGCGTTACGGTCTCGTTTTCGCCTTCGGCCGAAATAGTGGTCTCAGCGTTCATGAAACTTCCTGTTCTGACTGCTATGTGCCGATACTAAGCATGGCTACTATCGGCAATAGGAAGATAGGAGATGACATTGGAACGGGTCCTTCCGCTGGACGGTGTGCACAACTTCAGGGACTGCGGAGGGTATTCCGTAGCTGGGGGCGGACGCCTGCGCTGCGGGGTTCTTTGGCGTTCCGGACAGCATCATGGCGCCACCGATTCGGATCTGGAAAAGATTGGCGCACTTGGGCTCGCCAGCGTGTTCGATCTGCGCACATCGAAGGAGCGCGAATCACATCCCTGTCGCCGTCCGCAAAACTTTGAAGCAGAAGTGTTTTTCAGCGATGATCCGGTGCGCAGGCATGCGCCTCATATCGCTGCGGCACAGACCCCGCGCGAGCGCACGGCGCAATCGACGCACGAAAGCCTCGTACGCAATTACAGCGCGATTTGCTTCCGCCCGGAGCTTCAGACGATGGTCGGACGCTATCTCTCACGGCTGGCCGAGGGACACGGACCGAGCCTCGTCAATTGCATGGCAGGCAAGGACAGGACCGGAATCGCGGTCGCGATGCTTCACCTGGCGGTAGGCGTACACCGCGACGATGTGGTCGAGGACTACCTGCTGACGAACACGGCGGGAGATCCCGAAGCGCGTATCGCGGCCGGCGCGGAAACGATCCGTGCGGTTACCGGGCAACTCGACGATGCTGTCCTGCGCGTGCTCATGGGCGTCCAACCGGAATATCTCGAAACGGCCTTGGCCGCGATCGAGGAGCGCCATGGCTCCATCGATGCCTATCTCGAAGAGGCGCTTGGTATCGATGCGGCAACGCGTGACAGGCTGCGTGCCGAGCTGGTCGAGGACTAGCCGAGAAACGTCTTCACGTCGCCCATGAACCGGTCGAGCTGGTCGTGGTGCAGCCAGTGCCCGGCGTTCTCGTACTCGATGAGCTGCGCGGTGGGAAAATGGTCCATGCGACCGTCCGAAGCCGGGCTGGAAGCGAAGCTGTCCTTGCCCCACAGCATCAGGATCGGACAGGTGATGGCTTCCCACAAGGCGATGATTTCATCGGTGGGCCGGTCCGATGCGGACCAGACGTTGAGGTAATTGTCGAACTTCCAGCTCCATGTGCCATCCTCGTTCCGGCTGGCGCCGTGGATGGTCAGATGCCGCGCCTGTTCATCGGTGAGGAAAGTGTTTTCCGTTTTCATCCGCTGATAGGCGTCGCGCCGCGTGGCATACTTGCGCGGCGTACGGCCAGAGGCCTTGCGCTTGTCTTCCACCCACTGGCGCAGCCGCTCGCCGACGCTCTTCTCTTCCATCTCGCGGCGGATCTGCGGCGGCGGGCCGAGCCCTTCGATGTTGACGAGCTTCTCGACCTTTTCAGGATAGAGGCCGGTGTAGCGGGTGGCGATGTTGCCGCCCAGCGAATGGGCGATGATCGTCACCTTCTCATAGCCCAGCGTATGCACGAGCTGCGCGAAGTCGTAGACGAAGGCGTCCATCCCGTAGTGCCCCTCGGGCGACCACTCGCTGTCGCCATGGCCGCGCAGGTCGGGGCAGATCACGTGCCAGTCGTGGCGTAGCTGTTCGGCCACCCAGTCCCAGCTGCGGCAATGGTCGCGTCCGCCGTGCTGGAGAATCAGCGGCGGCGCACCGTAATTGCCCCAATCGACGTAGTTGAGGCGAAGGCGCTGCGATATGAAGCGGTTGGAGGTGGGGCCTAGCTGCGTTTCCATGCGCGGGAAATTGGTACGGACCGCGCGCAAGGTCAATCGAAGCCCTGATTTACGGGGGAGAACAATTTCGATTGGCGCCCTGCGCTTGGCAAAAGCGCGCCAATGTCCCTATTTCGCCACTTGAGAGATTCACGCCGGAGGCAAGTTACATGGCGACCACGCACAAGACCCGCATGCTCATTATCGGTTCCGGCCCCGCCGGCCTGTCCGCCGCGATCTACGGCGCGCGTGCCGGGCTCGAGCCGATCGTGGTGCAGGGTCTGCAGCCCGGCGGGCAGCTGACGATCACCACCGACGTCGAGAACTATCCGGGCTTCCGTGACGTCATTCAGGGCCCCTGGTTGATGCAGGAAATGCAGGCGCAGGCCGAGCATGTCGGCACGCGCATGATGTGGGATACGATCACGTCCGTCGATCTTACCGGCGACACCTTCAAGGCGATCGGCGATGGCGGCGACATTTACGAAGGCGATACGCTCGTCATCTCCACCGGCGCGCAGGCCAAGTGGCTGGGTGTACCTGGCGAACAGGAACTCTCGGGCAAGGGCGTTTCCGCCTGCGCCACCTGCGACGGGTTCTTCTATCGCGGCAAGAAGGTGGTGGTCATTGGCGGCGGCAATACCGCGGTCGAAGAGGCGCTGTACCTCACTAACCATTCCGATGACGTGACGCTGATCCACCGCCGCGACTCGCTGCGCTGCGAGAAGATTCTGGAAGACCGGCTCATGGCCAATCCCAAGATCTCGGTGCTGTGGAACAAACGGGTCGAACGCTTCGTAGGCGGCGAGAACAGCGAGCTTCGTGCTCTCGCGCTGATCGACACGCAGACGAGTGAGGAAAGCGAGATCGAGACCGACGGCGCCTTTGTTGCCATCGGTCATGCACCGGCGACCGAGCTGTTCAAGGACAAGCTCGCCATGGACGATTCGGGCTATCTTCTGGTCAAGGCGGGTACGCCGAAGACCGACGTGCCGGGTGTCTTCGCTGCAGGTGACGTCTGCGATCACACCTATCGTCAGGCGGTCACTGCCGCGGGTATGGGCTGCATGGCCGCTCTCGATGCCGAGCGCTATCTCGCCGAGAAGGAATTCAGCGGGGTTACCGCAACCGTACAGGGCTGACGGGGCTCAGTTACGCAGCACCTCCAGCACCTGCTCGACGAGCCAGTCCTGCGCGGCCGGCTCGACGTAGCTGTGCGTCGCCTCTGCAAAGGTGCAGATGCGCGGATCGGTCTTGTCCCATTTCGACAGGAAGGCGAGGCCGGTGCGGTCGCGGCCTGCAATCAGGAAACGAACCTCTCCGGAAAATGAAGCCAGTCCCGCCGCGATCTCTGCAGCAAGGCCTTCCGGGGCCTTCGGTGCAGGGCGGAGGGCGGAAAGCAGACTGCGGATCAGGCTGCCGATCGGGACTTTCCCGGTGAGCAGGCGCTTGATCGCGGCCGGATCGGTCAGGCGGCGGCGATAGTGGTCGCGTACGACTTCGGCCGGAGCCTCTTCCGAGTCGTCTTCGATGGTCCAGGGGTTGGACAGGATCAGCCCATCGCACCCGGCGCCACCAGCCAGCATCAGGGCACTGGCTGCATCGCAATTGCCGAAACCGACCACGCGGGTAAGGTGGGGGCACTGCGCGCGAAAAGCTGCTAGGGCAGCGGCCAGATCGGGTACGCTGGAGCGAAAGCCACCGTTGATGCCCTCGCTGTCGCCGGTGCCTCGGCGGTCGAAGCGCAGGACTGGATGCCCGGCCTGAGCAATGTGGTCCGCAAACAGTGCTTGTCCGTTCCACGCTCCTGCCCGGATTTCATTGCCGCCGGTCACGAGCAGCAGTCCGGTGGTGCCTGCTGCCTCGTCCAGCGTTCCGACAAGTTGGGCGCCCTCGCAACGAAAGGTGAATTGACGCCGGGTCATGCCGTGATCTCGGCCGTCAGGATGGCGGCTAGTGTATCGGATTGCGTGGCATCCTCGTCGGGTTCGGCCCGCAACCACAAGCCGCTTCCACCGAGCTTGCCTTGTTCGATGACGGTTGCGCCGCTGTCGGGCACCAAGGGCTCGAAGTGGCTGTAGAAATCAGCGCCAAACTCATAGCCGGCAAGGTTTATTCCCGAGGTCCGGGCCTGCTCGGCTAGCGTTTCGCGGGTTTCCTCGCGTCCGGCTTCGCGCGAGGACAGAACCCGCGCGCGGAGCATCTGGCGAAGGATCGAGGCCGCCTTGACCGGTACATAGTGCAGGGCCGGAAGCTCTACCGGCGTGAACAGGCAACCACCTCTAACGCCCAGCGCATGGGTAGCGCTGAAGTGGCGGCCCGCTTCGATGGTCGCAGCGAGCCAGCCGGGAATCGTCTGTTTGCCGAGAGGCTGCAGGCTTTCGTTGCAGCCGGGCAGGTCAGGCAGGAATGCGTCGATCCCGGCCGCATCGAGTCGACGCATCACTTCCACCGTAAAACGGCGCAGGCGATTGCCTTCGTCGAACAGGGCAGGGAGGATCAGCAGGCGGTGGCGGCGCTGGCGGTCGAAGGTGAGGGCGTATTCCTGGCTCATGCCGCCATCGGGCAGCGGACAGGGCCAGTTCGTCGGCGTCATCGCAAAGGCCGCCGCATGCTCATGCCTCGGCGAGCTTGGCCTCGGCAAAGGCGAGCAGGCCGCCATAGGTTTCGAGCATCTCGCCGTCGATCTCATCGTCTTCGATAACTATGTCGAGGCGGTCTTCCAGTTCGGTCAGCAGACCGGCCACGGCCATCGAGTCCAACTCGGGCAGGTGGCCGAACAGGCCGGTGTCGGCATCGAAACCGTCA
This sequence comes from Novosphingobium indicum, assembly GCF_014645195.1. Taxonomy (GTDB): domain Bacteria; phylum Pseudomonadota; class Alphaproteobacteria; order Sphingomonadales; family Sphingomonadaceae; genus Novosphingobium; species Novosphingobium indicum. Next base: position 8,714 of record NZ_BMLK01000021.1, read on the forward strand.
GCCTGGCCCGGCTTGAGCCCCAGCACATCGGTAAGGATGCGGCGCAGCAACTGGTCGGTATCGTTGGACATGGCCCCTCGGTGAACTCGCATGATTAACGGCGCGCCTCTAGCCGCGCTTGGCCTTGGCGGCAAGGCGTCGCAGGCCGATCTTGCCAAGCTCGGGCCAGTTGCGCAGCGCCATCGGGCGGAACATGTCGAGCCGGAAGCGGGGGCGGACTTCCTCCATCCAGTCCCGTTTGTACGGATCATCGCCCGTGCCGAAGTCGACGAGATCGACCTTGTCGGTGTCGATCACATGGCGGAACAGGGCCGCAGTGAGCACCGATCCGGGCGATAGCGGCTTGGCCGCCTCGCGGTGGGCGAGCTTGTGAATGAAAGCCGTTCCACCTTCGACAGTCCACATTTGCGCTGCGATTGCCTCGTCGCCACCGGCGGGCCGGGCAACGGCCAACCTGAGTCGCCCGGCTTCGCCTTCCTGCTGCGCAAAAGCGCGCAGGAAATCGGGCGAGCCTTCCTCGGGCTTCCAGCTTTCGCTGTAGATATCCTCATACGCGGCCCAGGCATCCGCATCGAAATGCGTGAGGATCTGCGTATCGACCTTGTTCGATTTGCGCTTGAGCGTGGTGCGCAGCTTGCCCGGTCTGCCCGCGATATAGGCGTCATAGTCGCGGCCAGACACGGCGAGGATGTGGTTCGTATCGCAGACTTCCCGCCGCACGAGCCAGCCGGCCGATGTGAAGGCGGCTTCAAGCAGGCTGGCGCTATCGTCCTCATCGGGAAGACCGGAGATTGTGATGCGGTGTGCTCGTCCAGCGAGTTCGCGAGCAAGTTCTGCAAGCGGGGGCTGATCGTCCGTCACGATGGGGCGGAAACGAAACGTATACCAGTTGGCCAGTGCCGTGAGGTGACCGTCCGGCCCTGCCAGTGCGAGCACTGCCGCACTGTCCGCCTCCCGGGCTACGGCGAGGAGGGGCTTTAGGTCACAATGCTCTTCCAGCAACTGCCACCAGGCGAGCCGGTCGAACGGGGCATGCTGGGAGGCATCGGAGAGCAGCCGCGCAAGCTGGCCATCCGATTGCACTTCCTTAAGATCGGAGTGATATTCGATCTTTACCACGTTACTTCGAAACCCTTCCACGGAGCCATTGTCTGACCATGCGCGGCAGTCCTGAAAATTCCGTCCTGCCGCTCGACCATCTCGCCCTACGCGGGGACGACGAGGCCGATGCGCTGGTCTTGCGTGAAGGTGTGCTTAGCTACCGAGAATTAAGATCGCGTGTCTCTCGCCTCGCCGCGTGGCTGGCGCATGAGGTGCCCGATAAGGGCGCGCGCGTGGCAAGTTGGGCTGCGAAAGGCGAACTGACCTGCCTCATGCCGCTGGCCGCGGCGCGGGCCGGGCTGGTCCATGTACCGATCAACCCGCTGCTCAAGCACGCACAAGTGGCGCATATCCTGGCGGACAGCGGCGCCGTGATGCTGATCGGTACGCCCGCGCGGCTCAAGACGCTGCAGGATGGCGATGTTTCGTCGCAGTGCCGGATCGTCGAGGAAGCACAGGCTTTGAACGACGCGCAGGATCTGGCCGGCGACCTTGCCCCGTCGACAGCCGATCCGGACGATCTGGCCGCGATCCTCTATACCAGTGGTTCTACCGGAAGGCCCAAAGGCGTGATGCTCAGCCACGCCAATATGTGGCTCGGCGCGGATAGCGTGGCCGACTACCTTGGCATGGCAAGCGATGACCGCACGCTGGCCGTGTTGCCGCTTTCGTTCGACTACGGCCAGAATCAGCTGCTTTCGACATGGTACGCTGGCGGCTGCGTAGTCCCGCTCGATTACCTCATGCCGCGTGACGTCATGAAGGCCGTCGAGCGTCATGCGATCACGACGCTGGCGGCTGTCCCGCCGCTCTGGGTGCAGGTCTGCGAGCTCGACTGGCCCGCCGAGACGGCCGCGCGCTTGCGCCGGCTGACAAACAGTGGCGGCGCGCTAACCGTCGATCTCGTTCACCGCATGCGCGCGTTGTTTCCGGGGGCGCGTCTCTTCGCCATGTACGGTCTCACCGAGGCCTTCCGGTCGACCTATCTCGATCCCGATCTGATCGATACCCATCCGACCTCGATGGGGACCGCCATTCCGCACGCAGAAATCTTGGTAATCAACGATATGGGCGACATAGCTGAGGCCGGACAGGAAGGCGAGCTGGTGCACTGCGGGCCCTTGGTCGCGCAGGGCTATTGGCAGGACCCGGAACGCACGGCCGAACGCTACAAGCCGGCGCCGAAAGCGTCCGTCTATGGCGGCACGGCCGTCTGGTCCGGCGACCGCGTGAAGCGAGACGCAGACGGTTTGCTCTATTTCGTCGGTCGACGTGATGCGATGATAAAGAGCGCGGGTAACCGCATCAGTCCGCAGGAGATCGAGGAAGCAGCGCTCGCCACCGGCCTGGTGGCCGAGGCGGTGGCTCTCGGCGTGAAGGACGAGCGGCTCGGGCAGGCGGTCCATCTCGTCGTTAGGGCGGCGCCGGGAACTTCAGATGCGCAAACAGAATTGCCGCGTAAACTAATGCAGGAACTGCCGAACTTCATGCAGCCGAAAGTCATTCATTGGCGTGATGCCATGCCCATTGGGCCGAACGGCAAGATCGACCGGACCAGCCTGCAGACGGAGCTTGCGGCATGAAGCAGCTTGGCCCGATTCCCGCCGGCTATGAAGCCGTCGATGGCGTGCTTGCAATTGCCGGGAAACCTGTAACCCACTGGGTCGATCAGGCCGGCACGACGCCGCTGTTCCTCTACAGCGCAGACCATGTCCGCCAGCGCGTCGCCGACTTACGCGCCGCAATGCCCGATCGGTTGGCGCTGCACTATGCCGTGAAGGCCAATCCCTTTCCGCGGCTGCTTTCGCTGATGACGCAGCTCGTCGATGGGTTCGACATCGCCTCGGGCGGAGAACTCGAAATCGTGCGTGGTGCGGGCGTCCCGCTCGATGCTGTTAGCTTTGCCGGGCCGGGCAAGCGCGATGCCGAGTTGGAAGCGGCGATCCGTGCTGGCGTGACGCTCAATCTCGAATCTGAGGGTGAAGCAGCACGGGCGCTTGCCATTGCCGAACGGCTGGGCGTGACGCCGCGTCTGGCCGTGCGCGTCAATCCCGACTTCGACCTCAAGGGCTCGGGCATGAAGATGGGCGGCGGTGCCAAGCCGTTCGGTGTCGATGCCGAACGTGTGCCGGCACTGGTCCGCACGATTCGCGAGAGCGGTGCGGAGTGGCGCGGCTTTCACATTTTCGCTGGCAGTCAGGCGCTCGATGCCGAGGCGATTGCCGATACGCAGGCGCAGGCACTGGCTCTTGCGGCGAAGCTGGCAGAGGATAGCGGAGCGCCGCTCCCCCATTGCAACCTCGGCGGCGGCCTCGGGATTCCCTATTTCCCGGGAGACACCCCGGTCGACTTGCCGCTGGTGGGCGAAAAGCTGGCGGAGCAGTTCGCCAGCTTGCCTGACGTGCTTGCGGAGACGGCGTTCTGCATAGAACTCGGGCGCTATCTGGTCGGTGAAGCAGGCGTCTATCTGGCCCGGATCATAGACCGCAAGGAAAGCCACGGCGAGATTTTTCTCATTACCGACGGTGGTTTGCACCACCAGCTCGCTGCATCCGGCAACTTCGGTACGGTGGTGCGCCGCAACTATCCTTCCGCCATCGCCACCCGTTTCGATGTCCCGGTCGAGGAAGAATCCTCGATCGTCGGGTGCCTGTGCACCCCGCTCGACAAGCTGGCCGACAAGGGCGGCTTCCCGCGCGCCGAGGTGGGCGATCTCGTTGCCGTCTTCTGCGCAGGGGCGTACGGCGCGAGTGCCAGCCCAGCCTCGTTCCTCGGGCAGGGACCGGCAGCGGAAATGCTCGTCTGAAAAAGCCGTAAGGATTTAAGTGGTTGCGCGTCCCGTTTTGGGACCCGGTTACTTTTCAGTGGCCAAGGCTAACGCAATGTTCACCCTTTTTTCGGATTACGGAGGCTGGATTTTGCCAGCTATCCCTTCGTGCCTGCAGGAACAGGGGCGGTTGGCGCAAACAAGGATGTGTCCATGCCGCGTTACCGCTTTGCCCGACATCTGGCCGCTGCTGCGCTTGCCAGCGTCGCCCTGACGGGGTGCATGGGATCGGCCTCGGGACCGGAATTGCCGCCTGCCTCGTTCGTGGCGATGCAGGAAGGTCCCGGTGAGGAATACGTCATCGGGCCGCTCGACACGCTGACGATTTTCGTTTGGCGCAACCCGGAACTCGGCGCGAAAGTTCAGGTCCGGCCCGACGGGCGGATTACCACCCCGCTGATCACCGACATGCCGGCCGTGGGCAAGACGCCCTCGATGCTGGCCGAAGACCTGCGCCTGCAGCTGTCGCAGTACATCGAGGATCCGCTGGTCTCGGTGATCGTCGACAACTTCTCCGGCACGTTCAGCCAGCAGATCCGCGTTGTCGGTGCCACCGAGAAGCCAGCCTCCATCCCCTACCGCGCCAACATGACCGTACTCGACGCGATGATCGCCGTCGGCGGCCTGTCCGAATATGCAGCGGGCAACAAGGCGCGGCTGATCCGCTTCGACAAGAGCAGTGGCAAGCAGAAGGAATACAACCTGCGCCTGGGCGACCTGCTCAAGAAGGGCGAAAGCAAGGCCAACGTGATGCTGCAGCCCGGCGATGTGATCATCATCCCCGAAAGCATGTTCTGAGGGGCGGGCGCAGGCGATGACCAACCTCTACGAAGAGCTGCTTTCAGCAATACACAGCGTCTGGACACGGCGCTGGATTGCCCTAGGGCTTGCCTGGGGCATCTGCCTGCTGGGCTGGCTGGTGGTGGCGTTGATCCCCAACAGCTACGAATCGCAGGCGCGGATTTTCATTCAGCTCGATGATGCGCTGGCCGAACAGGTCGGCATCGGCGTTGCCGACAAGAAGCGCGACATCGAACGCATTCGCCAGACGCTGACCAGCGCAGTGAACCTGGAGAAGGTCGTTCGCGGCACGCGCCTCGGGGATACCATCGAATCGCCCAAGCAGATGGAATCGACGGTTCTAGCATTGGCCGACAATGTGAAAGTGGTGAGCCAGCAGGATAACCTGTTCGAGATCACCGCCACCGCAAGCTACTCGTCCTTTTCCGACGCCGAAAATGCCAAGCTGGCGCAGGACATTGCGCAGAAGCTGATCGACATCTTCCGTGAGGAGAACCTCTCGGGCGACCGTGGCGAAATGGTCGAGACGCTGGAATTCGTGAACCAGCAGCTCAAGCAGCGCGAGAAGCAGCTTGAAGTGGCCGAGCAGAAGCGCACGGCTTTCGAGGCTGCGCACCCCGAACTTGCCCAGGGCGGGACAGCGGTGATCCAGCGGCTCGAAACGTCGCGCGCGGCACTGCGTGATGTCGAGGCCGATCTTGCCGCCGCGCAAAGCGCCCTTGCCGCTATCGACGGACAGATCGCGGGTACGCCGCGCACCATCGCCAGCCCCAACGGCGGCGGCGCGCAGGCGGGGCTCGCCAAGGCCCAGTCCGATCTCGCATCGATGAAGGCACGTGGCCTGACGGACAGCCATCCGGACGTTATTGCCGCCCGCAACCAGATCGCTGCACTCAAGGCTCCGGCCGCGCAGGAAGCCGCCAGCGGCGGTGGAACCATCAACCCGGCTTACAGCTCGTTGCAGTCCATCCGTGCCGAGCGCTCGGCGAATGTTCAGGCCCTCCAGTCGCGCCGTGCAGCATTGCAGTCCGATGTTTCGTCGCTGATGTCCGCCGCGATTCAGGATCCGGAGCTGTCCGCACAGGCTCAGCGCATCAATCGCGACTACGACGTTCTGCGTCGCCAGTACGACAAGCTCCTGCAGGACCGCGAGGAACTCAAGCTGCGCGGCGAGGTGAAAACCGAACGCGAGGCAGTGAAGTTCGAAGTGGTCGATCCACCGACGACGCCGCGCTCGCCGGTCGCGCCCAATCGCCCGGTATTGCTGTTCGGGGTGCTGATTGTCGGCATCTGCGGTGGTTGCGCCGGTGCTTTCGCGTTGAGCCGCGTGCGTTCGGTGTTCAGCACTACGGCCGGTCTCGAGCGGAGCACGGGGCTGCCGGTTCTGGGCGCGATTTCGCAGAATCTGACCGATGCCGCGCGCGCGCTGCGCCGCAAGCGGATGAAATATTTCTACGGCGCCAGCGCAGCGCTGGGTGGGTTGTTCGTCGTGCTGCTCGCCGTCGAATTCGTCCAGCGTGGCATGGTGGCGTGAGGGGAACAGCATGACCGACCAGAGCAAGATCCCCATGCCCGAAGGGTCTGAAAAGCGCAGCGAATCGCTGCTCGAACGCGCCGCCGGCCGTTTCGATTTCAGAAGCGCGATCGCGAAACCCGGTGGAGTCCCGGCCGAGGCCCGCGCCAAGGCGCAGCCGCCGCGCGAAGCTCCGGCCCCGCCGCCGCGTGCCGTTGCTGAAACGCCAGCGCCGGCCCCGGCACCCATCGTCAACGAGGAGGTGCCGCCGGCACGGCCGGCACCAGAACCAGCACCAGTACCCGCGCCGATACCTGTTGTCTTCCACGGGAAGCCCCATCCGGTCGACCGCGAGCATCTGCGCGAGCAGGGTCTGATCGTACCCGAGGGGGCCGTAACCGGTCTGCTCGAAGAATTCCGCATCGTGAAGCGCCAGATCCTCGTTCAGGCCGCCGACCTGCGCCGCCAGAAAGCTGGTCCGATGGCGCAGCGCGTGCTGATCAGTTCCCCGCACCCGGGCGAGGGCAAGACCTATTGCGCGCTCAATCTCGCGCTTTCCATCGCGGCGGAAAAGGAAAGCGAAGTCCTCCTTGTCGATGCCGACTTCGCCAAGCCTTCGATCCTGTCGGCGCTCGGCATGCCTGGCGGTCCCGGTCTGATGGATGCGCTGATGGATGAGAGCATCGACGTTGCCGACTGCGTGCTGGGCACCGATATTCCGGGGCTCTGGGTGCTTCCTGCCGGCGATACGAGCAACCACGACAGCGAATACCTCTCCAGCTCGCGCACGGCACGGGTGCTGGAACGGCTGACCGAAGGCACGCCGCAGCGCATCGTCATTTTCGATTCTCCTCCGGCGCTTGCTGCGTCGCCGGCGGCCGAGCTTGCCAAGTACGTCGGGCAGACCGTGGTCATTGTCCGGGCCGACAGCACCGGGCAGGGCTCGCTCGAGGATGCGATCTCGCTCCTCAACGCCTGCCCCAACGTCCAGCTTCTTCTCAATGCCGCGCAGTTCAGTCCCACCGGTCGCCGTTTCGGCACCTATTACGGTTACAAGGGGTGAAACGGATGCGACAGTCATTGCACAGACTGGCATCGATCAGGTTTTCCGCGACCTCGGGCATGGCGCTTGTCGCGCTGGCCGTGGTGAGCATGCCGTCCGCGGCCTCGGCCCAGTCCATCGGTTACGATGGCTTCAACGGCAGCGACAGCAGTGGTTCCGAGGCTTCGCCATCTCAGCCCTCCAAGGCGAGCAAGCGCGGCGGGAAGGGCAGCAAGCGGCTCGAGATCAGCCCCTATATCGAGGTCGATCAGATCGTGAATGCCCAGCTTTCGCCGGGCAACGATGTGCTGACCTATACGCAGCTGGCTGCAGGCATCGACGCGGGCATCGCTGGCCGTAACAATGCCGCGTCGGTCTCGGTTCGTTACGAACGCCAGTTCGGATGGGGCAAGAAAGCCGCCGATGGCGATGCGATCAGCGGCATTGCGCGCGGTTACACCACCATCGTGCCGGGCGTGACGCTGGAAGCAGGCGGTCTCGCCACACAGGCCAGCGTCGAAAACGGCGTTGTCGCGGGCAACAACGGTCAAATTTCGGACAAGAGCAAGACCAAGATCTACTCGGTCTATGGCGGTCCTTCGGTGGCGACGCGCGCGGGGGCCGTGAATCTCACGGCGAACTACCGCGCCGGCTACACCAAGGTCGATCAGTCGAATGCCTTCGTATCGGCGCCGGGCGTCGCGGCCGTGGACGTTTTCGATGAGAGCGTGACGCAGGTCGCAGACGTCGAGGCAGGTGTGGCGCCGGGCACTGTGCTTCCCGTGGGTCTCGCGGTTGGCGGTAGCTTCTACCAGGAAGACATTTCGAATCTGGACCAACGCCTGCGCGACATGCAGGTCCGCGCCATGGTGACAGTGCCCGTCAGCCGCACGGTGCAGGCTGTGGGCGCGATCGGGTACGAGGACGTCGAAGTATCGAGCCGCGATGCGGTGCGCGATGCTGATGGCAATCCCGTGATCGGTTCGGATGGCCGCTACGAGACGGACAAGAGTGCACCGCGCGTGCTGGCGTACGACGTCAACGGTCTGACCTGGGACGTTGCCGTGATGTGGCGCCCGAGCCGGCGCACTTCGCTCTCCGCGCATGTCGGACGCCGCTACGGCGCCACGAACTTCGGCGGCACGCTTTCCTATGCGCCCGATGACCGCAAGCAGCTCAGTATTGCGGTCTACAACAACATCGCCGGCTACGGCGGTCAGCTCAACCGCCTGATCAACGAACTGCCCGACGACTTCGAGGCCGTGCGCGACCCGGTGACGGGCGATCTGACCGGCTGCGTCGACACGCTCGAAGGCAACAACTGCCTTTCCGGGGCACTGGGATCGCTGCGCTCCTCGACGTTCCGCGCGCGCGGCATCTCGGCGAGCTACACGATGAAGATCGGCCGGCTCAATGCAGGCGTCGGTCTCGGCTATGACCGCCGCAAGTTCATTGCTGCCGAAGGCACGGTGCTGGCTTCGGCCAATGGCGTGATCGACGAGAACTACTGGCTCGCCGGATATCTCAGTGGCCCGCTCGGCCGTGACGCCGGCTGGGCGACCAATGTCTATGCAAACTGGCTCTCGTCCAACGATCCGCTGTTCGGGGATGTGGCCGGCTATGGTGCTTCGGCCAGCTATTCCCGCCTGCTGACGAGGCGCCTGCGCGCGAACGTGGCGGTCGCTGTCGACGGCTCAAGCCGCGACACGCCCGACATCGACGATATCTGGACCGCGTCGGCACTGGCCGGTCTTCGCTACAATTTCTGAGTCCCCTGGGAGGACATACAATGTTCGACGATTTCTACGGGCTCCAGGCAAGGCCCTTCCAGCTCACGCCGGATCCGGAGTTTTATTTCGAGAGCCTGACCCACCGCAAGGCGCTCTCCTACCTGGGCTATGGCCTTGCGCAAGGTGAGGGCTTCGTGGTCATCACGGGCGAGGTCGGTTCGGGCAAGTCCACGCTCGTCGCCTACCTCATGGCCACGATCGATCCTTCGCGCATGACGGCGGCCAACGTCGTGACGAGCGCGCTGGACGGTGAGGAGATCGTCCACGTTGTCGCGCAGGCGTTCGGTCTTCAGGTTGCCGGGCACGACAAGGCCTCGGCGCTGGGCGCCATCGAGGCCTATCTGCACGAGGAAGCGCGCGCCGGCCGCCGCTGCCTGCTGATTGTCGACGAAGCGCAGAACCTCTCGATCAGCGCGCTCGAAGAGCTGCGCATGCTGTCGAACTTCCAGCTTGGATCGCATCCGCTGCTGCAGACGCTGCTGCTCGGCCAGCCTGAATTCCGCGACGTGCTGATGGAGAGCAACCAGCTTGAACAGCTGCGCCAGCGTGTGATCGCCGCGCACCACCTCAGCGCGATGCTGCCCAAGGAAGTGCAGGCCTACATCGAACACCGCATGACTTGCGTGGGCTGGAAGGGCAATCCTAGCTTCGACCAGCGCGTCTTCGCGGAGATCTATGAGGCGACCGGAGGTATTCCGCGCCGGATCAACCAGATCGTCAATCGCCTGCTGCTGCTGGGCGCTGTGGACCAGCGCACGCGTATCGATGGGTCAATGGTCCGTCAGGTCCTCGACGAAATGAACGACGATGGATCGCTGGCTCTGGTGACGCAGAAGCCGGAAGCGGCCGAACCGGTACCGGCCCCGGTGCAGGAAGACCCGCGCCCCTTCGTGCAGAGCGAAGCACCGGCGGACGATGTCGCCGTCGAAGCCGAAGCGCCGGCCCCGCAAGCGGTTCAGCCGGACGGGCTCGATGCAGCCGCTGCGGTGGCTCTCATCGAATCCGCGCTCGTCGACCGAGACGCGCAGATCGCCGAATTGAAGCAGGCGATGGATGACCTGGCCGCGGCTGCGGAAGAACGCGCTGCCGCAGAAGCCGAAAGCGAGAACGAGCAGGTCGCCGCGTTGCAGGCGCAGCTGGTTGACGTCAGTGATCATGCGGCCAAGCTCGAAGCGCGCCTCGGCGAGCAGGAGCGCACGCTGCGTCACACACTGACCATGCTGATCGAATGGATCGAAGGCGGTGAAGGCCAACGCGAAGCGGCCTGATCCATTTTCGTCCGGGGAGTTTCGTCCGATGAATTCCAGCGAGCCGATCAACGGACTCTCGGTCGATGTCGAGGACTGGTTCCAGGTGGGCGCCTTCGAAAAGGTGATCGACCGGGACAGCTGGCCCTTGCTTGCCGACCGCGTGGAGCGCAACTGCGACGAAATCCTGCGTCTTTTCGATGATTGCGGGGTGAAGGGGACATTCTTCACACTCGGTTGGGTGGCTGAACGGCATCCCGTGCTGATGCGCCGGATCGCTGCAGAGGGTCACGAGATCGCCAGCCATGGCTGGGATCACGAGCGCGTGTTCCGCCTTGGCGCCGAAGGCTTCGCGCAGGACATTGCGCGGGCCCGCAAGGCCATCGAGGATGCCTCGGGTACAGCTGTTCTCGGCTATCGGGCTCCGAGCTTTTCCATCGACGCGCGTACGCCCTGGGCTTTCGAAGTTCTGGCAGAGCAGGGCTATGCCTACAGCTCCAGCGTGGCGCCGATAACGCACGACCACTATGGTTGGCGCGAGGCCCCGCGCTTTGCTTTTCATCCCTTGCCCGGATGCGATCTCGTTGAAATTCCGGTGACCACCGCAACTTTCGCGGGTCGTCGTCTGGCTGCCGGCGGGGGCGGGTTCTTTCGTGTTCTGCCTTATGGGTTCTCGCGCTGGGCCATCCGGCAGGTGAACCGCGAGGAAAAGCGTCCCGCCGTGTTCTATTTCCACCCCTGGGAAATCGACCCCGAACAGCCCCGCGTCGCCGATGCGCCGATGCGCTCGAAGCTGCGGCATTACACCAACCTTGGAGTGATGGCCGGCAAGCTCCGCCAACTGATCGGCGATTTCCGCTGGGGACGCATGGACGAACTTGCGGCCCGCGAGGCAGGCCGAGCAGTGGCGCTCGCGGCATGAATGCTCCGTTTGCCCTGATGCGCAGCACAGTGCGCCTCGTCGATCTGGCCGACCCCGGCGAGATCGATCGGCTTGAAGGCTTCGTTGCCCGACATCCGGAAGGTACGCCCTACCATCGCCCGGCGTGGTTTGTATCGGTCGCCAGCGCCACTGGTAACGAGGCTCAGGCTCTGGTGCAGGAGCGGGGCGGGGACATCGTCGCATTCCTTCCCGTCGATGTCATTCACTCGCCGATTTTCGGGCGCGTTGTCGCCTCGACCGGTTTCGCTGTAGGCGGTGGTCTACTGGTGACTGAAGGCGCCGATGCCGACGCGATGTTCTCCGCGGTGGAGGAACTGGCGCGGCGCCAGTCCTGCCTTTCGATCGAGCTGCGCGGTGGCACACTCCCGACCGAGGGCGAGGGCTGGGCGCTGAAGACCGAATCCCACGCCAACTTCGCCCGTCCGCTTGCCGCAGACGATGACGAGCAGATCAAGGCGATTCCGCGCAAGCAACGCGCCGAAGTGCGCAAGTCACTTGCCAACGATCTGACCGTGGAAGTCGGCTCGTCCGAACGGGACAAGGCGGCGCACTACGAAGTTTTCTGTGAGAGCTATCGCAATCTCGGGACGCCGGTCTTCCCACGGGCGCTGCTCGACAGCGTCGTCGATGCTTTCGGCGAGAATGCCGATATTCTCACCGTGCGGCATGAAGACCGGCCCGTGGCCAGCGTCATCAGCGTCTATCATGGCGGTGCGGTCATGCCCTATTGGGGCGGGGGCACTTGGGATGCACGGCGTCTGCGGGCCAATGACCGCATGTACTACGAGCTCATGCTCCATGCCCGGCGCCGGGGTTGCACGAGCTTCGACTTCGGTCGCTCCAAGACCGGAAGCGGCGCTTATCACTTCAAGCGCAACTGGGGTTTCGAGCCCGAACCGCTGACCTACGCGACATGGACCGTGCCGGGTTCGACAGCTCGCGAAGCCGATCCGACGAGTTCGAAGCTGTCGCTGCAGATTGCGATTTGGCAGCGCTTGCCGCTGGCCGTTGCGAACCGCCTGGGGCCGCTGATTGCGCGCGGGATCGGCTAATGGGCGAAATCCTGTTCCTGGCCCACCGCATCCCGTTTCCACCGGATCGCGGAGACAAGATCCGCTCACACCACATCTTGAAAGCGCTGGCCCGGCTTGCGCCGGTGCATGTCGCCACTTTCGCGGATGACCGGCACGATCACCAGTTCGAAGCCAATCTGGCAGCCATTTCGGCGAGCTATCGTCTTGTCGACCGCAACAAGTCGTTGTCGGTGGCTGGGATCGAGGCACTGGCGACGGGCAAACCTCTCAGTCTTGTCGCGTTCCACGACGGGCGGCTCGAACGGTATGTTCACGAGGTTCTGGCGCACCATCCGATCGATGTGATCTACGTCTTTTCCGGTCAGATGGCACAATATGTCCCGGCCGACTTCCGGGGGCGCGTCGTGGCCGATCTGGTCGATGTCGATTCCGCCAAGTTCGAGGCTTACGCAGCCAAGGGCAGGGGCTTCCGCTCCTGGATGGAGCGCCGCGAAGGCAAGCTCCTGTGTGCTGAAGAGGCGCGCATCGCCCACACGCGCGACGTAACCCTGCTGATCAGTCAGGCCGAAGCGGGGCTACTGCGCTCCCGTCTTCCCGACCCGGCAGATCCGTCTGCGCATGTCTGCGCCATGGGCAATGGCATGGACAGCGAAGGTTTCGATCCTTCGCTTGTCGAGCCCGAGGCCCAAATGCTCGAAAAAGGCGCGCCGCGGCTGATCTTCACCGGTCAGATGGATTACGCGCCCAATGTCGAAGCGGTTACTCGCGCCATGGATCGCGTGATGCCGTTCGTGCGCAAGGTCTATCCCGAGGCAACTCTGCACATCGTCGGGCGCAATCCGCCTGCGTCGCTTCAGGCGCGCAGCGGCAAGGACGGCATCGAGGTCTGGGGCAGGGTGGAGGACATCCGGCCCTGGCTGGCCGCTGCCGACATCGCACTGATTCCGCTCGAAATCGCGCGCGGTGTTCAGAACAAGGTGCTGGAAGCCATGTCCATGCAGGTTCCGGTGGTGCTCTCACCGGGGGCTGCCACCGGGATCGAGGCGTGCGATGGGCGCGATTTCATCATCGCCGCAGATGATGAAGACCTGGCCGAGGCTGTCATCGGGTTGGCCGGCGATGAGAAGCGGCGCGAGCGGATGGGCCATTGCGCAAGGGAGTGGATCGTCGCCAACGCCAGCTGGGACGCAGCGCTTGCCCAGCTTCCCGTCTATCTCGGTTTCGAAGGCGGGAATCTGAGCGATGCCGCCTGAGACGCGCGCCATGGCTGACACCTTCTTTTCCGCAAGCCGCCGCCTCTCGCCTGCCTGGCAAGGAGCCCTGCTGCGACTTACTGCGGCCTGGGTCGTGCTGTTGGTCGTTTTTGCATCCGACTGGGCTGCGATGGCGCGGCAGTGGTGGGATATTTCCACCTACAACCACATTGTCCTGATCCCAGTCATCCTGATGTGGCTGGTGTGGCAACGCTGGCCCGAACTGGAAAAGCTGGAGCCGCAGGCATGGTGGCCGGGCCTGTTCCTGTTTGCGGGAGCGGCCTTTATCTGGGTGCTCGGCGCCATATCGGGGCTGGATCTGGCGCGACAGGCAGGCGCTGTTGCCATGCTGGCCGCAGCTGTGCCGGTGCTGCTGGGCGTGCGCGTCAGTGCCGGGCTGATCTTCCCGCTTTGCTACATGGCTTTCCTCGTTCCTGTTGGTGAGGAACTGGTGAAAGTCCTGCAGACGGTGACGGCTGAAATCACCATCGCGCTGACCCATCTCAGCGGAATTCCTGCGGTCATAGATGGCGTGTTCATCGATACGCCTGCCGGCCTTTTCGAAGTTGCGGAAGCCTGTTCCGGCGTAAAGTTCCTCATCGCGATGACTGCGTTCGGTGTGCTTGCCTCCAATGTCTGTTTCGTGAGCTGGAAGCGGCGTTTCGGCATGATAGCGGCTTGCCTGGTGGTGCCGATCGTCGCCAATGGCATTCGCGCCTGGGGGACGATCTATGCCGCGCAGATCGTAGGCGTGGAAGTGGCCGCCGGGTTCGATCACATCGTCTATGGCTGGGTCTTCTTCGCGGTAGTTCTGGCCTTTGTCATCCTCGGGGCCTGGCACTTTTTCGACCGCCCTCTGAACGAGCCAGTGCTCGATGCCGAAGCTATTCGCACTGCGGCCGTGCTCGAGCGGATAGAGGTCTCCTCGAAATCGCATCGTAACGTTCTGCTTGGCCTCGCAGCGCTCGTGATCGCCGCTCAGGCATGGGCTTTCAGTGCAGACAGGCTCACCGCGCCTGTGCCCGAACAGATCGATCTGCCTCAGGTTCCGGGATGGAAACGAGTGGACTACACGCCAACGGTGTGGTGGGAACCGCACGCCGAAGGTGCGGAGCATCGCCTGCTGGGACGCTACGAAGATGCCGCAGGCCGGCAGGTCGATGTTTTCGTCGCGGTCTACTCCAGTCAGGGGGAAGGTCGCGAAGCCGGAGGCTTCGGGCAGGGTGCTCTCATGCCCGAGAGTGCATGGTCTTGGCAGTCGCCCGGACCGGCTTTCGATAGCGGCAAGAGCGAACGCTTCCTGGCCAACGGGAATGTCGAGCGTCTGGCGGTCACGTGGTATCGGAACGGTGACCTGCTCTCGGGCAGCAATGCCCGCCTCAAGCTGGCGGTAATCGCCAACCATCTGCTTTTTCGCGTTCGGCCGACGGTGACTGTGATCCTCTCCGCGGAGGATAGCCCTAAAGGTCAGGCGGCAGAGGCCATTCGCGCGTTCCGCAAGTCCACCGGTCCGTTGGGACCGTGGATGGACCGCATGACGCACGTGAGATAGAGGCCCTTCGCATGTGCGGTATCGCCGGTATCTTTCATCTCGAAACGCCCAAGCCGGTCGATCCCGCAAGGGTCGAGGCGATGTGCGACGCCATCGCGCATCGCGGGCCTGACGGTCACGGGATCTGGACAGCCCCCGGCGTCGGGCTGGGGCACCGCCGCCTCTCTATCATCGACCTTGCCGGTTCCCCTCAGCCGATGGCAGCCAGCGACGGTCGGGCGATGCTGGTCTTCAATGGCGAGATCTACAATTTTCAGGAACTCCGTCAGGAACTGAAGAGCGCGGGGGCGACCTTCCGGACCGATGGCGATAGCGAGGTCATCCTGGCCGCATGGCAGCGCTGGGGCCCCGATTGTGTCACCCGCCTGCACGGCATGTTCGCTTTTGCCATCTACGATCTCGATGCGCGCACGCTCTTCCTCGCGCGGGACAGGCTGGGGGTGAAGCCGCTCTATCTCGCTCCATTGAGCGATGGCAGTCTGGCTTTCGGGTCTGAACTCAAGGCCCTGTTGGCGCACCCGCTGTTGCGGCGCGAAGTCGATCCGCTGGCGGTCGAGGACTTCCTGACCTGGGGCTATGTTCCCGACCATCGTGCATTCCTCAAGGGCGTGACGAAACTGCCGGCAGGGCACTCGCTGCTGCTGCGCCACGGTGCGCCATTGCCAAAGCCTAACCAGTGGTGGGACGTATCCTTCGCCGAGCGCCGCAAGGGCAAGGAAGCCGATCTGGAGGCGGAACTGCTGCATCTCCTGCGGCAGGCAGTAGCATCGCGCATGGTTTCCGATGTCCCGCTGGGTGCTTTCCTCTCGGGCGGCGTCGACAGCTCCAGTGTTGTGGCGCTCATGGCCGAGGCGAGCGGGCAGCCGGTGCGGACTTGCTCGATCGGCTTCGATGTCGCTGCGCTCGATGAAAGCGACTACGCGGCGAAGGTAGCGCGGCAGTACCAGACAGATCATGCATCGCGGCTTGTCTCGCCGGACGATTTCGACGCGATCGATGTGCTGGCCGGCATGTTCGACGAGCCTTTCGCCGATGCCTCGGCCCTGCCGACCTGGCGGGTGTGCCAATTGGCCCGGGAATCGGTGACCGTCGCCTTGTCCGGCGACGGGGCGGATGAGGCTCTTGCGGGGTATCGCCGGCATGTGTTCCAGCATGGCGAGGATCGCGTGCGGCGCCTTTTGCCGCAGGCCTTGCGTGGCCCGCTGTTCGGTACACTGGGCGCCTACTATCCAAAGGCGGACTGGGCACCGCGGCCTTTGCGGGCGAAAACGACGCTTCTGTCTTTGGCCGGCGACAGTGCCGAAGGCTACGCACGAGCGCTCGCCTGTGCCTCGCCGGAATCCCGCGACCTGCTCTACTCGGATGCTTTTCGGCGGCTGCGCGGCGATTACCGGGCCGAACAGCCGCTGCAGGATCTGATGCGATCGGCACCGGCTAGGTCCGGATTGGATCGCGCGCAGTATGCCGATCTCAAGGTCTGGCTACCCGGCGACATTCTGACCAAGGTCGACCGCACCAGCATGGCTGTCAGCCTCGAAGCGCGCGAACCCTTGCTCGATCACCGCCTGATCGAATTCGCCGCCAGCCTGCCGGAATCGATGCGCGTGCGCCGCGGGCAGGGAAAGTGGCTGATGAAGCACACAATGGGCCGCTATCTGCCGGACGATATCCTCTATCGCCCCAAGCAGGGCTTCGTGACCCCGATTGCGCAATGGTTTCGCGGTCCGCTGGCGCAAACAGCCCGTGATATCGCGAATAGCGCGACGCTCGCGCGTACCGGGTGGTTCGACACCCGCCGCCTCTCCACGCTGGTCGAAGATCACGTGGCCGGAAGGGCCGATAACTCCCGAACGCTCTGGCAGCTTCTGATGCTGGACAAGGCGTTCGCGGAGAACGGTATCGGCTGAAGCAGGCCGATTTCGGTGCCTGACGGGCAGGGGCACCGGAAGGATGCTCCATATTAACTATACCGATTATTAGGACATTTGCCGTACGCCCGAAATCTGAACGTCAGTATGGGACGTCTATGAACGATGTAGGTCGCCATTATCGCTCTCAGATGCCGGGTTTTTCCGGCAGCGATGGTGCACATCTGGAACAGACGCCCTTTGGCGACCTGCATAGGGCGCTGCCATCGTGACTGACGCTTGGACCAACCTCAAAAAGTTCTGGAAGCAGCCGCGCGTCCGGATCGTGTTCTGGGCAGCCCTGACCGGATTGTTCTTCGGCGTCACGGGCATCGCCCAGCCTGCGGAGGACATGCTTCGCGGCGTGCGCTGGTCATTGGTTGAAAAAGAGTCCGATGGCGATGTGGTTATTGTCCAGCAGGACACGAAGACTCTCGATGAGCTAGGCGCGATCGATGTCGATCGTGGAACCGACGCACGAGCTTTGGATCATCTCTTCGATGCAGGTGCCCAGCGTGTGTTTTTCGACAGGTCTTTCGCAAATCACAGTACCAAGAAAGATGACGACGAGTTCATCAGTGTTCTGAAGGACAATCCCGGCAAAGTGTTCCTTGGCGCAGTGCCTTCGGCCAACAGCAGGCCCGGCAACTACGCCGGGAAGCTGCCGCTAAAGGAATACCGAGAATACGCGGGCGTCGTTTCACTCCTCATCTATTACAGACCGTTTAATCTGAATGTCCGCCTTCCGCTGGCTTCGGATAGTCCGATTGGGAAAATCCCGTCGTTGTCGGCGAAGATTGCAGAAGTTGATGGAGACACGAGCCAGGCCTATTCGCCTGATTTTTCGGTTCAGGTCGGCACGTTCAAGAAGCTGAGCTATGTCGATGTGATGCGTGGCGATTTCGACCCCGCCATCGTTCGCGGCAAGACGGTGCTAGTTATCCCCACAGCCGTAACGTTCAACGACATCCACTCCATCCCCGGCCAGAGAGTAGATGCACCGGGCGGTTTCTTTCACGCTATCGGTGCCGAGACTCTCAAGCACGGTGTGCCCAAAGAATATGGATGGCTGCTGCCCTTCATGCTGATCCTTGCGGTTGTGACTTCCGGCCTGCGCAGAGGACGCGTGCTGGATGTCTATCGTCTAACTGGTCTGGTCGTAGTTCTCGGAGCGGCGCCTTTCCTGCTCGATTTTGTCCGGATACATGTCGAGGTCGTGCCGGCTCTGGCAGTCGCTCTCGTCGCCGTGGTCCGCGTCCGCAATCTGGATCGCGTCGAGGAAGCAGGCGAAACCAATGCGGGCTCGGGGCTGCCCAGCGTGCAGGCCCTGCGCAATTCCGACGAACTGACCCCGCATATTCTGGTCGCCCTCAAGATCCGCAACTACGGCGGTATCATCGGAAGTTTTGCCGAGCATGTAGAAGCGCAGCTCGCCAAGGAAATCGTCCGGCGCATCCGTATCAGCGACGACGATGTTGCCGTCTATCACGAAGGCGGCATGTTCGTGTGGCTCTCGAATATCCGCAGCACGTTCGATCTGTTCGAAAACCTCGAGGGTCTGCATCGCATCGTCCAGAACGGCATTCAGGTGGGCGGTCTGGATATCGACCTTTCGTTCAACTGTGGTGTGGATTCAGAGTTCGATCGTCCCTTGTCAGGGCGTATCGCCAGCGCCATGCAGTCGGCCGAGGAGGCCGTCCGCAACGATGAGCTCGTCTACCAGCACGACAGTCGCAGGCACGAGGCTCAGTGGGAAATCTCGCTGCTGACATCGTTGGACCGTGCCATCGACAATGGCGAGGTCTGGGTGGCTTATCAGCCCAAGCTCGATGTCAGGAAGAACGAGATCTGCGGTGCGGAAGCACTTGTTCGCTGGACCCATCCGGAGCGTGGCCCGATCAGCCCGGAAAAGTTCATCCGCATTGCCGAGGAATTTCACCGCATCGAACGCATTACGCGTTTTGTGGTCAACGAAGCGGTCAAGTCCGCCGTCGAGCTGGACCGGCTGGGGCACGACCTGACGATCTCCGTCAACATATCCGCCCAACTGCTTCGCAATCCGGGCCTGCCCGGCATGATCGGCGATATTCTGGCCGAACATGGCCTTCCGTCAGAGCGTCTTATCCTCGAGATCACCGAGACGGATCGCCTCGATCGCAGTTCGCGGACATTCCAGATGCTGCAGAGGCTGGTCAAATCTGGCTTGCGGCTATCCATCGACGACTTCGGCACGGGCAACGCGACGATCGAATACCTGCGTTATCTGCCCGCCAGCGAAGTGAAGATCGACAAGGTCTTCGTGCAGTCGATGGAATCGAGCAAGGACGATTTGCTCCTCGTGCAGTCGATCATCGAAATGGCGCACTCTCTGGATCGCACCGTCGTCGCGGAGGGCGTGGAGACAGCAGCCGCATTGCAGATGCTCAACGACATGCAGTGCGATGTGATCCAGGGCTATTATCTCAGCCGGCCTGTCCCATTCCGGGATTTGGTCGAGCAGATTGCTGAACCAAAGGTTCTTAAGATTGGTTAAAAATTCCTTGATGGTCCGTTAAGCTATTGTTATCCATGTTTTCAGTCGCACTGAATGCGGCTGTTCACATGGGGAATATACTATGCGTAAGGATTTCTGGGGCGGTCACTGGGGTACTGCCGGCGTCTGAGCCGACACTACTTCAAGGTGAATCTGCAATCTGATTGCAGTTAACCGCGATAAATTTGAAGCGCTTTTCGGAAGAGGTTTTCTTTTGAAAAGCGCTTCATTTATTTGGGGCATATGGCGTCTTTCCAGAAGCGGACAGGCGCCTTGTTTTTATTTGAAATGCAGGAGGGTGGGCGCCTGATCTTCTTGCCAGTTGGCTTCCGGGCGAAGCATCAGGGTCAAGGTCCCGATTCGGGAATCGTTAACCAATCAGCCTTCGCCGTGCCCCAGGGCAAGGTATTCAGCGCTCTGCATTTCGTTCAGGCGGCTGACTGTGCGTTCGAATTCGAACCGGCCGGTTCCTGCCTGATAGAGGTCTTCCGGTGCTGCGTCGGCGGCAGCGATGAGCTTGACCTTGTCTTCATACAGCGCGTCGATCAGCGTCACGAAGCGGGCTGCCTCGTTGCGCCGGTCCGGCCCCATCTTGGGAATGCCCATGACAAGCACGGTATGGTAGGCGCGCGCAATTGCGAGGTAATCCGATGCGCCGCGCGCTTCACCGCACAGGCGTTTGAAGCTGAAGACCCCGACGCCCTTTAGGCTTTTGGGCACGTGAAGCATGCGCCCGCCGCCGACGTCGATTTCCGCTGAGGGGACGTGTTCGGCATCTTCGGGTGGATAGTCGGTCAGGCGGTAGAAGGCTTCGCGCGCCTGTTCGGTCGCTGCTTCGCCCAGAGGCATATGCCAGGTCGCCATTCCGCCCAGCCGTTGCAGACGATAATCGGTGGGACCGTTCAGCGTGAAGACGTCGAGCTCGCTGTTTATCAGGTCGATGAACGGCAGGAAGTGTTCGCGGTTGAGGCCGTCCTTGTAGAGCTCGGACGGCGCGCGGTTCGATGTGGTGACGATCGTCACGCCTTCATTTACGATCAGGTGCGTGAACAGCCGGCTCATGATCATGGCATCGGCCGAGTTGTTGACGACCATCTCGTCGAACGCCAGGCAGCGCACGTTACGGGCAATGGCGGCGGCTACCGGCGGTATCGGATCGCCCGACTCGCTCTTGCGCTCGTCGCGGAGCAGGGCGTGGACTTCGAGCATGAAGGCATGGAAGTGTACGCGGCGCTTTTCCGGAATGTCGAGCGTCTGGATGAACAGGTCCATCAGCATCGACTTGCCGCGCCCGACCCCGCCCCACATGTAGATGCCGCGCGGAGGCTCCGCCTTCTTGCCCAGCAGCTTGCCGATCAACCCTTTGGAGGAGGCGGTCTTGTAGAGTTCGCGTTGCAGGCGGTTGAGCCGCTCGGCTGCTGCCTCCTGCTCGGGATCGGACCGTAGCTCGCCGGTTGCCACCAGCGCCTCGTAGCGTTCGAGCATCGCTGTCATCGTACGCTCGGCTTGCGCAGGGTGCCGATGAAATTGGCCACCAGATGATCGCCTTGTTCGACGGTACCGCGCAGGAAGACCAGGCGGCGGGTTTCCTTCACCAC
Source organism: Novosphingobium indicum (assembly GCF_014645195.1). Lineage (GTDB taxonomy): Bacteria > Pseudomonadota > Alphaproteobacteria > Sphingomonadales > Sphingomonadaceae > Novosphingobium > Novosphingobium indicum. The sequence goes on from NZ_BMLK01000021.1 coordinate 29,855, forward strand.
TTCAGAAACGACATCGAGCGGTTCACCAATCTTGCCCGAACCGACGAACTGGTTGTGCAGGTCCAGCGTCACCGAACCGGCAGCATCGGCGCCCAGGACGGTGTAGATCGCAGCGAACATGGCGACATCGATCAGCGCGAGCGTCACGCCGCCGTGGACGTTGCTGTGCAAGTTGCTGTGCCGGGTTTCCACGTCGAGCAGGCGCAACCGGGCGCCGCTTTCGCCCTCGGGCCGGATGATCATCCGGCCGAGCGCGTGCGTGTTGAAGCGTGCATCGTCGTTCACGCGCCACGTATGCCAACCCGGATTTTCCGGATCGGGCACGTGGATGAATTCGCCGGTCGGCTTCATCCGAAGGCCTTGCCGTTGCGCCCTTAGACCTGGCGCTCGGCCTGCATCTTCTTGATTTCGGCGATCGCGCGTGCGGGCGAAAGGCCCTTGGGGCACACGTTGGCGCAGTTCATGATCGTGTGGCAGCGATAGAGGCGGAAGGGATCTTCCAACTCGTCGAGGCGCTCACCGGTCATCTCGTCGCGGCTGTCGGCCAGCCAGCGGTAGGCCTGAAGCAGGATTGCCGGGCCGAGGAACTTGTCGGAGTTCCACCAGTAGCTCGGGCAAGAGGTGGAGCAGCAGGCGCACAGAATGCACTCGTAGAGGCCATCCAGCTTTTCGCGCTGTTCGGGGGTCTGCAGGCGCTCCTTGCCCGACGGCGTGGTCGAGACGGTCTGCAGCCAGGGGCGGATCGAGGCGTACTGCGCGTAGAAGTGCGTGAAGTCGGGAACGAGGTCCTTGACGACGTCCATGTGCGGCAGCGGCGTGATGCGGATGTCGCCCTTGAGGTCCTCGATCGCGGTAGTGCAGGCGAGGCCATTGGCGCCGTTCATGTTCATCGCGCACGAACCGCAGATGCCTTCGCGGCACGAGCGGCGGAACGTCAGCGTCGGGTCCTGTTCGCTCTTCATCTTGATGAGCGCGTCGAGGACCATCGGGCCGCAATTGTCGAGGTCGATCTCGAAGGTGTCGTAACGCGGGTTCTCGCCCGAGTCCGGGTCGTAGCGATAGACGGTGAATTTCTTCACCTTGGTCGCGCCCTCGGCCTTGTGGACGTTGCCCTTCTTCTTGATCTTGCTGTTGGCCGGGAGGGTGAACTGCGCCATGAAAGAATCCCCGTGATTTCGCAACTGCGGCATCAACCGCGACTACAGGTCTCCTCTAGCGATTCAGCCGCGCGGGGCAAGAGGCCAAAGTCGCAGGCTTTGACGCTAATTTCCCAATCTTTGTCCACGTTGGCCATGAGGGAATTTCGGTTAATGCATTGAAAAACATGTTTATTTATGCTCGCGCCATGAGATTTGGCAGGGCTCGGAAAGGGCTTTGCACGCAGTTTGGCGGAAATCGGGGCCGGTAGGAAAGGTCCATTTCTCCCTGAAAAACGGCGAGAATCGCCGCGGCGCTGCGCCAAACTCACGCTTCGTCGGCGAACGAGCCGAGATAATCCGGTCCCTGCGTTACCAGTTCCGCCAGACATCCCGCCTGCTGCAGGAGCGACAGCGTCTGCCCGCGATTGGTAAGGATCGTCCAGCTTCGGGCGGCTGTCGGGCACCGGGCACTGTCGCGCACCGACTGCAGGGTCTCGGCGAGCAACAGCGGGTCGGGAGCGTGCACCGCGAGACCTTCGTTGGCGAAGGCTGCCTTATCAACGCCCAGGGCCTCGCAAGCGGCAGCGAGATCGGGCACGTCTTCCAGCGCGACGCGGCGGTGGGCTTCGATGATGCTGACGGCCTCCGGATCGGCGATCTCGCCATCGCGGACCAGCACGGGCAGGTCGTCGTCCCACGCCTCGGGCGGGCAGAGGCGGTCCTGCGGCGTCCATGCAGTAAGCGGCCGGCGTTCGAGCGGGTAGATGCGGCAGATGCGCGGCCGGGCCTCGTAGTTCCCGCAGCGCATGTCCGGTTGCAGGTGGGGGCAGGGGCCATCGTGATAGGCGACCAGCGCGATGGCAATACGCACCGGAATATCGCCGCTGGTTCCCGGAAAGGAGCGCGCCTTGTCATAGACGGACTGGGGCGTTTCCGGTTCGGGATCGGCCGGCCACGGCAGCGCTTCGGCCAGGATCTGCACGGCATGGCCGCGCCCCGCCCACGTGATGGCTTCGTCCACGCTCAGGGTCAGCCGCAGGTTGTGGCAGCATTTGCCGCACTGCGTGCAGTCGAAATGAATGGTCATGGTGTTCCCCGAACGTTGCCGATGTCGCTCTGCCCTGCGTCGGCTCCTGCGGTGCGGTCAAGACGTGATGTTCGGCGCGTCCGCAGCCTCATGGTCGTGCGCGCGTACGCGGTTGTGCGATTCCTAGGGATCAGCGTTTTGGCGGGATAGCCACGACGCAAGGAAAACCCGGTAAATGTGGCCAGAGCAGTCTGGCGGTTCGGGCAAATGAACTGACCGGGCATGTCGGCCGCTTCCGGGTCTGGCAGATGCCCGCGCCGCCTAGGACTTTTGCTGCTTGCGGTAGCGCAGCAGCACGACCATCGGCGCCAGCGCGAAGGCGCAGACGTAGAGCAGCCAGAACGAGTCCGTGTAGGACACCATCAGCGCCTGTCGCCCGATCTCGCCGCTGGCGCGCAGCATCTCGATGGGCGAACCGAAGTCGAAGTCGGGCCAGCGCCAGACCAGCGCGGGATTGTCGGGACGCACGCCCTCGGCGAGGCGGGCGTGGACCGAGGCCTCGTTGCGGATCGTCATCGACTGCATGACGGAGATCCACACCGACCCACCGAGCGCGCGGATCAGCGAGTTCATCGCCGTGCCCTGATTGCGCAAGTGGGCGGGGATCGTCGCGAAGACTACCGTCGTTACCGGCACGAAAAGGAAGGCGGCGCCGATGCCCTGCACGAAGCCCGCCACTTCGACGAGGCGCGCGTCCATGTGCAGCGAGAAACCGGACATCATTGCCGTGGATATGCCGCTGATGACCATGCCGATGACGATCAGCACCCGCGGATCGCCGCGGTTCACCAGAATGCCCACGATCGGCATCATGATGAGCGTGCCGATCCCGCGCGGTGCCATGGCAATGCCGACGAGTATGGCGGGATAACCCATCAGGTCCGCCAGCAGCGGCGCCGTCATGGCCATCACCGAATACATCAGGCCGCCGAGAAAAAAGCCGAAGACCGAGCCGACCGCGAAATTGCGGTCGCGGAAGATCGACAGGTTCACGAAGGGCCGGTCGGTAGTGAGCGTGTGGACAAGGAACAGGTAAAACGAAGTCGCGGCCAGTACCGCCTCGACCCAGATCTCGCGCGATTCGAACCAGTCGAGCATCTGCCCGCGGTCGAGCATGAGCTGGAACGAGCCGATGGCCACGGCCAGCAGCGCGAAGCCGGTGAAGTCGAGCTCGACGGCGTTTTCATCCTCGAAGGCGGGCAGGAAGGCCAGCAGACCCATGACCGCGAGCACGCCGAAGGGCAGGTTGATGAAGAAGATCCAGCGCCAGTTGAACGCCTCGATCAGCCAGCCGCCCAGGATCGGGCCGCAGATCGGGCCGAGGATCACGCCTAGCCCCCATGTCGCCATGGCGGAGCCGTGCTTTTCGGGCGGGTTGATATCGAGCAGGATCGCCTGGCTCATCGGCAAGAGCGCCGCGCCCATCATGCCCTGGAGCATGCGGAAGAACACGAGCTGTTCGAAGTTCGCCGCCATGCCGCACAGCATCGAAGCCACGGTGAATCCGATCACCGACGAGACGAACAGCCGCTTGCGGCCGAACCGGCTTGCCAGCCAGCCCGAGAGCGGGGTGAAGATGGCGGCCATGATGATGTAGCTGGTAAGCACCCAGGTGATCTGTTCGCGCGAGGCAGACGTGCTGGCCTGCATGTGCGGCAGGGCAACATTGGCGATCGTTGCGTCCAGCTGGGTCATGAAGGCCGCTGCAAGCGTGAACAGCGTGATCAGCTTGCGACGGCCTTCCGGGGGATAGGCATGCATTGCGCGGGACATTCGGGACAATCGGGGGCCTGCGCAAGTCACCATAATGGAACCGCGTGGGCGATGCGATTTGACGGTAAAGGCCTTGTCGGCGGGCAGGGGCGGTGAGACCTTGGCCGAAACAGGAAGAACGGGAGAAGAGCCATGGCTACGCGCGGGCATCGCGACATCTTTGCGGAAGACATGGCCTGGCAGGAGGGCGAATCCTCCGGCATCCGCTATGCGCGTTTTCTCCTGGAGGAAGGCAAAGGCGCTTCGCCGATGGTGATCCTCTCGCGCTTCGAGCCGGGAGAAGTCGTCGGCGCGCATACGCACGATACAAATTACTTTGAATACGTGATCGAGGGCGAGCAGACGGTCGGCAAAGTGACTTTCAGCAAGGGCGATGTGCGTCTGGTCACCGCCGGGACGGGATATGGTCCCATCGTCGTCGGGCCGCAGGGCTGCACGGTGCTCATCGTGTTTCAGGAAGCGGCCCGGGCGATGACGATACCCAAGGGCAAGGACAGCGAAAGGAAGATGGTACAGTGAGCGAATGGCAGGGACGCACCGCGGTCGTGACCGGTGGCGGCAGGGGATTTGGCAAGGCGTTCGGCACGGCGCTGGCGGGCGAGGGCGCGCATGTCGTGCTGGTCGATATCGATGCCGGTGAAGCCGAAGCCGCCGCGGCGGAAATATGCGCATCGGGCGGTTCGGCCGAAGGGATGGGCGGCGACGTCACCGACGAGGCGCGCATGGCCGAAGTCATGGCGCAGGCGGCGAAGACCCACGGCGGTATCGACCTGCTGGTGAACAACGCCGGTCTGCATTCGGACGAATACGGGCAGCCGATCCTCAAGATGGGCCTCGCCAAGGTGCGCCGCCTGTTCGAAGTGAACGTGCTCGGGGTTGTCTGCTGTACGCTCGCCGCGCATCCGCACATGAAGGGCCGGGCAGGGGCCTCTATCGTCAATATCTCCTCCAGCGCGGCGCACATGGGCGGTTCGGCCTATGGCGACAGCAAGCTGGCCGTTGCGGGCCTGACCATCACCTTTGCGCGCGAGCTGGGCGTGGACGGCATCCGCGTGAACGCGATCTCGCCCGGGCTGATGCTCACCGACACGATCCGCAAGGAACTGCCCGAAGCGACCAAGGCGCGGGTGCAGGCGATGCAGCTGATCGCCGGTGACGGGCTCGAAGAGGACATCGTCGAAGCACTGCTCTACCTCGCCTCGAAAAAGGCGCGCTTCGTCACTGGCGAGACGCTTCGCGTGACCGGCGGCATGGCCGCCGGCGTATGACCGTACACAAGGGCGACATCTCCCCGGACAAGGCCATCATCGGCCGCAGCTCCTACCCGCCGCCGCACGACGAGAAGGTGAAGGGCCGCAAGACCTGGATGCTCACGCGTCAGTGGAAGCTTGCGCAGTTCGGGGTGAATAGGGTGGAGCTGCCGCCCGGCGCCTGGTCCACCCAGCGCCACTGGCACCGCACCAACGACGAACTGGTGGTGATGATCTCGGGCGAACTCGTGCTCGTCACCGATGATGGTGAGGAGACCTTGCGCGCGGGCGACTGCGTGGGGTTCAAGGCCGGGGTGGAAAATGCCCACCACCTGCAGAACCGGTCCGATGAACCGGCGGTCTACTACGACATCGGCGGGCGCGATGCCTGGGACGTCTCGACCTTCCCCGACATCGGTCTGGAAGCGCGCACGCATCAGGAACTGCGTTTCCGCGAGATCGGGAACAAGGCATGATCCGGCTGCTTTATTTCCCGACGCTCAATGGCCACAAGGTCGCGATCGCACTGGAGGAAATGGGGCTGCCCTACGAAGTTGAAATCGTCGACATCCTGAAGGGCGAGCAGGATGCCGAGGCTTTCCGCGCGGTCAATCCGAATGGGAAGATCCCGGCGCTCGTCGACGGCGATGTGCGCGTATTCGAAAGCGCGGCGATCCTGCAGTACCTGGGCCGCAAGACCGGGCAGTTCTATCCGGCTGAAGAGAGCCTGCGCACTCAGATCGATTCCTGGCTGTTCTGGCAGATGGCAGGGCTGGGCCCGATGTCCGGCCAGCTCAACTGGTTTACCCGCGCCGCGCAGCATCCCGACCGCGAGCCCGCCGAGACCTCGCTGCCGGTCCACCGCTTCCGCAAGGAGACCGAACGCCTCTTCGCCGTGCTCGAACAGGCGCTGGAGGACCGTGACTATCTGTGCGGAGACTATTCCATCGCCGACATGTGCGTGTGGCCGTGGATCGAGAAGTACCCCGATAACGGCGGCGGACTGGGCGTGCACCCGGCCATCGCCGCCTGGCACGCGCGCATTGCCGAACGGCCCGCGGTGCAACGCGCGCTGGATGTCGGCGCGGATGTGATCGCCGCCTATCAGAGCCAGACCTCGTGACCCGCGCCTGCATTTTCGGCGCCAGCGGCGGTATCGGCGGCGCACTGGTCGAGGCGCTGGCGGCGCGCGAGGACGTATCGTGCGTCTATGCCGCGAGCCGCACGCCACCTGCCGCCAGCGATCGCGTTGTCCCGCTTACCTGCGACGTTTCCGATGAGGACAGCCTCGCCCAAGCCGTCGCAACCATGGCGGAGCAGGACGCGCCCGATTTCGTGATCGTCGCCACCGGCGCACTGGAATTCGCCGACGGGGCAGGGCCGGAACGGACGTTCAAGAAGCTCGATGCCAGGCGCATGGCGCAGCTTTTCGCGATCAACACCATCGCCCCGGCCATGGTCGCGCGCCATCTCCTGCCGCTGCTGCCGCGCGAGGGGCGCAGTGTCTTCGCGGCGATTTCCGCGCGCGTCGGGTCGATCTCGGACAACCGCCTCGGCGGCTGGCACAGTTACCGGGCCTCGAAAGCCGCGCTCAACATGCTGGTGCGCAACTTCGCCATCGAAATGGGCCGCACGCACCGTGAAAGCGTGATCGTGGCGCTGCATCCGGGCACGGTGGACACGCCGCTGTCCGAGCCGTTCCAGAACAATCTTGCCGAAGGCCAGCTGACCGCGCCCGCGCAGGCCGCGCAAAACCTGCTTGCGGTCCTCGAGGGCCTGACCCCGGCGGAAAGCGGCGGTTTCTTCGCCTGGGACGGGCAGCCGATCCCGTTCTGATTGCCCGGCGCGGGCAAGGCATTTGCCTGCGTGACCGCATCCTGCCTGCGCCCTTTGCGCCCGGCCCCCCGTGGCCTAGGCTGCGCGGATGGGAGACAGCGTAAAGACCTTTTGCCGCAACTGCAGCGCCTTGTGCGCCATGGAAATCGAGATGGACGAGGGCCGCATGGTCCGCGCCCGGCCCGACGGCAGCGTATCGCCCTACGGCGCCTATCTCTGTCCCAAGGGCCTCGCGGCAGTCGACTTTCATAGTGGCGCGGAAGGCCGGCTGATGCACAGCCTCGCGCGCCAGCCGGACGGTACGTTCGCGCCTATTGCCAACGACGCCGCGCTCGATGTCATTGGTGAAAAACTCAAGGCGCTGGTGGCCGAGCATGGCCCGCGCAGCGTGGCGGTCTATCACGGCACCGGAGCCTATCGCTGTGTGCTCGGCGGGCTGATGGAGCGCGCTTTCGTGGCGGCGCTCGGCACGCCCAATTTCTTCTCGACGATGACCATCGACCAGTCGGCCAAGTGGGTCACACTGGCGCGGCTGGGCACGATGGCCAGCGCCAAGAACGCGCTGCGCGATTGCGATGTGGCGCTGCTGGCCGGGGGCAATCCGCTGGTCACGCACCAGGGTGCGCCTTATGCCGTGGCCGAGAGCGGTGCTCCCGCGCGCGCTTTCGAGGCGGCGCGCGCCAATGGCTGCAAGGTCATTCTCGTCGATCCGCGCCGGACCGAGACTGCGCGTTTTGCCGACCTGCTGATCCAGCCTCTGCCCGGTCACGATGCCGCGATCTTCGCCGCCATCGCCCATATCCTGCTGCGCGACGGCACCTACGACCGCGCTTTCGTGGAAAAGTGGTGCAAAGGGCTGGAGGATCTGCGCGCCGCCGTCGCGCCGTTCACGCCCGAAATGGCGGCCACGCGCGCCGACGTGCCGGTCGAGCAGATCGAACTGGCCGCGAAGTGGCTGGGCGAGGCGCGCCGGGTGACGGCGGGCAGCGGTACCGGTCCGTCATTTTCAACCCATTCGAACGCCAACGACCACATGATCGAGGTGGTGAACGCGCTTTGTGGTGGCTACCGGCGCGAAGGCGACCGGGTGCGCAATCCCGGCACCCTGCGCACCAAGCCGGTCTATGAAATGGCCGTATCCCCCTCGCGCAGTTTCGAGCGCGAGCCCAAGTGCGTGAGCGAGGATACCGGCCAGCTTCTGGGCGAAATGCCGTCCGTGCTGCTGCCCGCGGAGATCATGGCCGATCATCCCGACCGCATCCGCGCGCTGATCGTCCTGGGCGGCGATCCATTGATGGCAGTGGGCGATCCGGCGGTGGCCAAACCGGCGTTCGAGCATCTCGATCTGCTGGTCTCGCTCGATTGCCGGATGAACGAGACCGCAAAGCTGGCCGACCATGTCATCGCCACCAGCCAGCCGTTCGAGCGGCATGAAATCTCGGTTCCCGGCGATGCGCTCTATCCCTCGCCCTTCGCGCAATATACCCGGCCCGTGGTCGAAAAGCCCGAAGGCTGCATGCACGACTGGGAGTTCTTCTGGGCGCTTGGACAGCGCATGGGCGTGCCGCTGACCTTCAAGTTCTGGTCCTATGGCCTCAACTTCGCCGACATTCCCGAAGGGCTGGACCTCTCTGGCCCCCAAAAGCCCGATCCGGAAGAGCTGTGCCGCTTCCTCGCAGCGGGTAGCGCCGTGCCTTTCGACGAATTGCTCGCCCATCCCGAAGGCGTACGGCCCGACATGCCGGAGCATTTCGTGCAGTCGGCCCCGGCGGAGGGCGGGAAGCTCGAATTGATGCCGCTCGATGTCGCAGGCGAAATGGCCGTGATCCGCGACGAGCAGGAGGAGGACGCGCGGCCCTATCGCCTGATAAGCCGCCGCATTCTCCACGCCATCAACGGCGCCTATCGCCATTCGCGCGAAACGAAACGGCGCTATCCGGTCAACTTTGCCTATATGAACCCGGACGACATGGCGCGTGATGGCCTGCGCGAGGGCGATGCCGTGGAAATCGCCTCGGAAGACGGCATGGTGCGTACGCAAGTGAAGGCGGAAGACCGACTGCGCCCCGGTGTCGTCTCGATGACGCACATGTTCGGCCCGCTGGTTTCGACCGACGATCCCGAAGCCGACGAAGGCGCCAATGTCGGCCAGCTCTGTTCGCTGACCAGGGTGCTGGAGCCGGTAAACTTCATGCCGCGGTTTTCGGCAATTCCTGTTACCGTGCAGCCTTACGGGAAGAACTGAGAGGAGGGCGGAGATGGGATTGGCACGCTGGTGGGATGAAACCGTCGTGCCGCGCATCATCCGCTGCGGCTGTGCGCAGGCGCCGATCATGGAGATCCGCAAGGATGTGGTGCCGCTCGCTTCCGGACGGGTGCTCGAACTGGGATGCGGCGGCGGCATCAACCAGCAGCTCTACGACCCGGCACGCATAGAGCACTTCGCCGGGCTCGATCCTTCGGGGAAGGGCCTCGACTATGCCCGCGCCGCAGCCAGGGAAAAGGGCTGGAGCGCCGACATCCGCCAGGGCGTGGCCGAGGACATCCCCTTCGCCGACGACAGTTTCGACACCGTCGTGTGCACTTTCACGCTGTGCTCGGTCCACGACCATGGCCGCTCGCTATCCGAACTGCGCCGCGTGCTGCGCCCCGGCGGTACGCTGCTTTTCGCCGAGCATGGCCGGTCTCCCGATGCCAAAGTGGCGCGGCGGCAGGAACGCATCGATCCGCTGTGGAGCAAGATCTTCGGCAACTGCCACCTCTCGCGCCCGATTACCTCCGCGGTTGCTGCCGCCGGCTTCGCCACCGAACCGGCGGGCGCCCGCTACATGGGCGTGGGGCCGCGCTTTGCGGGCTGGATGGAATGGGGCAGGGCGGTGAAGGCGGGGTAGGAGGATGACGAGATTGGTTGGGATGTCTAATCCCAAACGTTCGGCCGCTCTTTCAGATACTTAATTGCCGCAATGGGCGGGCGCCCGCGCCCATGGAAAAAGGCCCCCCGTCAGCGACGGGAGGCCTTTTCTTTATTCAGCCGGCATCAATTGCCGAAGGTGCGCTGCCACCAGCCGCGGCGGGGCGCTTCCTGGCTGTCGCTGTCGCCTTCGGTCTCGCCCGCACCTTCGCCTTGACTTTCGCTCTGGCCGGAGCCGTTTGCGTCGTTGGCGGCTTCCGGAGCGGGCGCGGGATCCGCGGCCGGGGCTTCGCTGGCCGCGGCCGGAGCCTCGGCAGCCGGTTCAGGCGTGGCAGCTTCCGGAGTGGGAGCCGGCATTTCCGCAGGGGCTTCCGTGGTCTCGGCAGCAGGCTCGGCCTTCTTGCGGCGGGTGCGCTTGGGCTTGGCCGGGGCCGCCTCGGCAGTGCCTTCGCCGGTTGCTTCGGCGTCTGCAGCAGGTTCGACCTTCTTGCGGCGGGTGCGTTTCGGCTTGGCGGGGGCTTCCTCTGCAGGCGCCTCGGCTTCGGCATCCGCCTTGGGAGCCTCAGCGTCGGCAGCCGGTTCGGCCTTCTTGCGGCGGGTGCGCTTGGGCTTGGCCGGCGCTTCCTCCGCAGTGGCTTCGCCGGTTGCTGCCTCGCCTGCTTCGGCTTCGCCGGTTTCCGCTTTGGCGGCAGGCGCCTTCTTGCGGCGGGTGCGCTTCGGCTTGGCGGGCGCTTGCTCTGCAGGTGCTTCGGCTTCCGCTTCGACGGCAGGGGCAGCTTCGAGAGCGGCTTCCTGCGCGACCGGTTCGGGTGTTTCGCCGGCTTCGGATTCACCGTCTTCGCTTACGGTGTCGCCGTTCTCGGCGGTGTTCTCACCGTTCTCACCGTTCTCACCGTTTTCGCCATTGCGACGACCCCGGCGACGGCGACCACCGCGACGGCGGCGCTTGCGCGGCGCTTCGCCTTCTTCGCCCTCGGCGATTTCGGGCTGTTCGCTTTCAGCTTCGTCGCCTTCGGCTTCATCGCCTTCGCTGTCGGAGGCTTCGTCCGAACCCTGCTCATCGGAGCGGTTGCGGCTGCCACGGCCCCGGCGGCGCTTGCGGCGCTTGCGGCGGCCCGAGCCGTCGCCTTCGTCGTCCGAACGGGCTTCTTCCTGTTCGAACTCGTCGTCCTCTTCGGGAATGTCCTCATCTTCGACATCGGCTGAGATCGGCTCGAAACGCGGCACGAAGTCGTTGCGCGGGCCAGAGGACACGACGCGCATCTTCGCGCCTTCGTTCTCGCCTTCGGGGATCACTTCGACCGAAACGCCGTAGTGTGCCTCGATGTCGGCAAGGTCCGCACGCTTGGCGTTGAGCAGGTACACCGCCGCTTCGGTCGATGCGAAGAGCGTGACGATGACACCCTTGCCCTTGGCGGCTTCGTCCTCGACCAGACGCAGTGCCGAAAGACCTGCCGAGCTGGCGGTGCGCACCAGGCCGGTGCCGTCGCAGTGCGGGCAGGCGCGCGTGGTCGCTTCGAGCACGCCGGTACGCAGGCGCTGGCGGCTCATTTCCATCAGGCCGAAGCTGGAAATACGGCCAACCTGGATGCGCGCACGGTCGTTCTTGAGCGCGTCCTTCATCGCCTTCTCGACCTTGCGGACGTTGGAGCCGTACTCCATGTCGATGAAGTCGATGACGACGAGACCCGCCATGTCGCGCAGGCGCAGCTGGCGGGCGATTTCGTGCGCGGCCTCGATGTTGGTGGCGACCGCCGTCTGCTCGATGCCGTGCTCCTTGGTGGAGCGGCCCGAGTTGATGTCGATCGAGACCAGCGCCTCGGTCGGGTTGATGACGATGTACCCGCCGCTGCGCAGCTGCACGACAGGGTCGTACATCGCGGTGAGCTGGTCCTCGGCGCCGTAGCGCTGGAACAGGGGAACGGGGTCCGAGTAGGGCTTCACCTTGCGCGCATGGCTGGGCATGAGCAGCTTCATGAAGTCCTTGGCGGCGCGGTAGCCTTCCTCGCCCTCGACCACGACTTCCTCGATATCGCGGTTGTAGATGTCGCGGATGGCGCGCTTGATCAGGTCGCTGTCCGAATGGATCAGTGCGGGCGCGGCCGAGTGCAGCGTCTTTTCGCGCAGCTCGTCCCAGAGGCGGGCGAGGTAGTCGAAGTCGCGCTTGATCTCGGTCTTGGTGCGCTGGAGGCCGGCGGTGCGCACGATGCAGCCCATCGAGCGGGGCAGCTGCATTTCGGCGATGATCGACTTGAGGCGCTTGCGGTCGCTGGCCGAGCTGATCTTGCGGCTGATGCCGCCGCCATGGCTCGAGTTCGGCATGAGCACGCAGTAACGGCCGGCGAGGCTGAGGTACGTGGTCAGCGCCGCGCCCTTGTTGCCGCGCTCTTCCTTGACGACCTGCACCAGCAGCACCTGACGGCGGTGGATGACGTCCTGGATCTTGTAGCGACGACGCAGCGCCATGCGCTTGGCGCGCATGTCGTCGGCTTCCTTGGAACGGCCCGAGTTGCGCCCGCCCTGACGGCGGCCACGCCCGCGGCGCCCGCGGTTGTTGCTCTCGTCGTTCTCGGCGTCGGACGATTCATCCTCGCCGTCGTCGCCTTCGGAGAAGCCGTTCTCGACGTTGCCGTCCTCGATCGTGGCGACGTCTTCCTTTTCCGATGTGTCGACTTCGGTCAGGCCGCCATCTTCGTAGTCTTCGTTTTCGTCGTTGTCGGTATCCTCGTCGTCATCGTCCGCGTCGTTCTCGCTGTCGCGCAGGGCCTCTTCCTCGGCGAGGAGTGCTTCGCGGTCTTCCTTCGGGATCTGGTAGTAATCGGGGTGAATTTCGCTGAAGGCGAGAAAGCCGTGCCGGTTGCCGCCGAAATCGACGAAAGCCGCCTGAAGCGAAGGTTCGACGCGTGTCACCTTCGCCAGGTAGATGTTGCCTTTTATCTGCTTGCGTTCAGTGGACTCGAAATCGAACTCTTCAATGCGATTTCCCTTGAGTACCGCCACCCGTGTTTCTTCCGGGTGGCGCGCATCGATGAGCATGCGCGTTGCCATTATGTGATCTCCATGCGCGCCTCATCCCGGCCGGATCAGCCTGGGTGGCGCGATTCTGTTCGAAAAGGCCCGGTGCAGGAACGAATGCCCGGTCGAAAGCGACGGGGGTTTTCGTGTGCCGGGCAGAGGTAAATATGGACACGGGGCCATCCGGCGCCCCGTGCGTTGCAATGATGTCGACCGCCGAAAGGGCGGTGTTCGTGTCTGCGAGAGGAAGAACGCGTGGCGAATTCGGACACGCGACAAATTGCGGCGACGCCGCGACCGCCCCTTCGGGCGTCGGCTGGCAAAGCGGCAATTGGCTTCTCATGGCTCGCATCAACCTGTTCGGACCCGGAAACGGATTTTCCGGTGTAGTCGGTCCGGGGATTGCCTGACCGGTCCTGTTCCGGTGTCATCTGGTGATGCTTGTGCCGGATTTCGAGGACCGGAGGTGTCATGGGCCCCGGATCGAATTGGCCTAGCATTCAAGGCCGCCATCGGCAAGTTACTTGGCTAGGGCGCTTTTAGGGCAAACAGGGTTACCAATTCCTTGACCAAAACCGTGGGAACACGCCGGGGCAGGATTGCCGGTTCGGCGAACGCCATCTAGGCAATCCGGCAATGTCGCGCATGATACAATTGTTGATCCTCCTCTCGGCGCCACTGGCGCTGCTGGTGGCGGCATTCGTGGTCGACAGGACCTTTTCCGCTGCGGAAGATGGCGAGAACTACGACTACGTGGTGCGCTTCGACCTGCCGAGCGTCGATGCGCCGGTGGACCTGCCCAGGGTGGACGGTCCCGCCGATGCCAGCCGGCCGCTGGTCGTCATCGATCCCGGGCATGGCGGTTTCGATCCCGGCGCCGGCACCAGGGACGTTCGCGAAAAGACCGTGGCGCTGCGGATCGCCCAGGCCATTCGCGACCGGCTGCTGGCAGGGGGCGGCATCCGGGTCGCGCTGACCCGCGACACCGACCGCTTCGTCTCGCTGCAGGACCGCCCGGACATTGCCCGCAGGCTCAATGCCGACCTGTTCATCTCGATCCATGCGGACAGTGCCGAAAGCGATCAGGCGCGCGGCGCCAGCGTCTATGTGCTGTCCAGGAAGGGGTCGAGCGAGGCCGCCGAACGCTTCGCCGCGCGCGAGAACGGGGCGGACCGGATCAACGGCGTGTCGCTTTCGGATGCGAATGAGAATGTCGGCGCGATCCTGCTCGACCTCTCGCAGCGCGGCACACAGGCGGATTCGACCGAACTGGCCGACCTGATGCTGCGCGAACTGCGTGCGGAGGATGTCGGCCTGCATCACGACCGCATCGAATTGGCGGCGCTGGCAGTGCTCAAGGCGCCCGACATTCCCTCGATCCTGTTCGAGACCGGCTACATAAACAACCCGCAGGATCAGGCGTTCCTGCGCTCCGCGAAAGGCCGCAAGGTCCTGGCCGATGCCACGGCGCGGGCGGTGCGGATCTACCTTGCGCGCAAGGCGGGGGTTTAGGACGCCCTGCCTGATTTCGGTTCAATAGATGCAGCTATCGGCGGACCAAGGCTGAGGCTGGAATCGCGATTTTGTCGGGGGAGCGGACATCGACCTGCCCCCGGCATACGGGTGCATATCTAATGTCCTTCGTCCGACCGACTGTTGTGGACATTCGGTCTCAGGGCTCGGATAAAGGCGCGAACGGATAACGGGACGCCTCCCGCTCCTAAGGCTCCATGCCTCAAGATAGATAGCAGGAACGACGATGGCGGGTCTGGAAAGCACAAAACAAGGCAAGATCGAGCGCATTCAGGAAAATCTCCTGGCGCAATCGGAGCGGAAGATCCTCAATTGGTTGTGTGCGCGGATGCCCGCCTGGGTAGTGCCCGACTTGCTGACCACTATCGGCATGGTGGGAGCATTCATGGTGTTTGCCGGCTATGTTACCAGCAATCTCGGTGATGGATGGTTATGGTGGTCCATCCTTGGCTATGTGATCCAATGGTTCGGCGATTCCATGGATGGCAGCCTTGCAAGGTATCGCAAGATCGAGAGGCCGAGATACGGATACTTCCTAGATCACAGCTGCGATGGGCTTGCGACGACGCTGGTGGTTGTGGGCATCGGCCTGAGCAGTTACGTTCTGCTTGAAGTCGCTCTCCTCGCGCTTGCAGGTTATCTGCTCCTCTCTATCCATGCCTTTCTTCTGGTTAGAGTGCTTGGCGAGATGAAGCTCTCCTATGCATATGCGGGGCCGACCGAACTCCGCCTGATACTGATAGCCCTGACGTTGGCGATGATCGTTGCCGGATCGGAGCCGGTGTTATTCGGCACATTAACTTGGTTCGATCTCATCGTCGGTTCGATTGGTGGAATGCTGATCGCGTTCTTTATAGCGCAAACTGCATTGACTGCGCGGAGGTTGGCGATCGAAGAGCCAGCTCGGCGTCAATAACCGTCGGTCTATTCTTTGCCATGATTTTCGCTTTGGCGGCGTGTCCTGCAGGTCTGATTATGGGCGCAAGTCCTGTATAGCAGTCATCGCGCCTCAGCCTTGTACTTGCCGCCATCACTCAAGCAACAGCCGCACCAATGCCCCCACACGAAGATACTCGTCGCAAATTCGCGCTTCCTGTCTGGCGCTGCGCGAAACGAGCGTGCTAGAGGGCTGGCGCAATGAGCGATCCTACCGACACGTCCGGCGAGCCGCAGCCCGAAGATGCCACCTACCGCGTCCGTCGTGGCGCTTCGGGGGGATTGGCCGCAATCGGGTCCGTCTGGCGCGAGCGCAAGTGGTTACGCCGCTTTACTTATCTGTGCCTGGCCGGATTCGTCTGCCTCGCCGGTTTCTGGAACATCCTGACCCGCGATCTGCCCGATGCCGGAAAGCTGCTCGAATACCAGCCGCCGCTGCCGACGATGGTCCGCGATATCGATGGCGACATCGTCTACAGCTACGCGCGCGAGCGGCGCGTGCAGCTGCGCTTCGTCGATTTTCCCAAGCCGCTGGTGAATGCTTTTCTGTCAGCCGAAGACAAGACGTTCTGGACGCATGGCGGTGTCGATTTCACCGGTCTGGCCGGCGCGGTGGTGGACTATGTTTCCAAGCTGGGAACGGGCGGTCGCGCCAAGGGCGGGTCGACGATTACCCAGCAGGTCGCCAAGAACATCCTGATCGGTGACGAGTATTCGGTTACCCGCAAGCTCAAGGAAATGATCGTCGCGCATCGCATCGAAGGTGTGCTGACCAAGCAGCAGATCCTCGAGCTCTACCTGAACGAAATTCCGCTGGGCCGTCAGAGTTTCGGCGTGCAGGCGGCCTCGCGAGCCTATTTCGGCAAGGACGTGGGCGATCTCGACCTGCACGAGGCGGCCTTCCTCGCGATCCTGCCCAAAGCGCCCGAACGCTATGGCCGCAAGAAGTACGAGGGCATGGCGATCACCCGCCGCAACTGGGTGCTGGAGCAGATGGTCGACAACGGCTGGGTATCGCGCGCCGATGCCGATGCCGCGAAGGCCAAGCCGCTGGGGCTCATTCCGCGCCGCTCCGAAAGCTACGATCCCTCGAACGGTTATTTCGTGGAGGAAGTGCGCCGTCGCCTGATCGACCGCTACGGCGAAAAGGCCGAGGATGGTCCGAACAGCGTCTATGCCGGCGGCCTCTGGGTGCGCACTTCGCTCGATACCGAAATGCAGAAGGCCGTGCGCGCCTCGCTGCGTAAAGGCCTGCTCAGCTTTCACGGCAACCGCGGCTGGACCGGTCCGGTCGCGCATATCAAGGATATGGAGAACTGGCAGACCCAGCTGATCGTCTCCAACCGCACGATCGACTACAAGAACTGGCGCGTCGGCGTCATTCTCGACACGTCCGGCAGCACCGGCCGTATCGGTTTTTCCGATGGCAACATCGCCGCGCTGACCAATGTCGCCGACAAGGCGAAGGTGGGCGACTTCGTGGTGGCGGAACCGGTGTCCGCGGGCACCTGGGCGCTGCGGACGGTTCCGGAAGTCTCTGGCGGCATGGTCATGGAGCAGCCTTCCACGGGTCGCATCCTCGCCATGCAGGGTGGCTTCGATTTCGGCCTCGGTTCGTTCAACCGCGCCACGCAGGCCGAGCGCCAGCCGGGTTCGACCATCAAGCCCTTCGTCTATGCCACCGCGCTCCAGAACGGCATGACCCCGGCCACGCAGGTGCTGGACGGCACCTTCTGCGTCTATCAGGGCGCGGCGCTGGGCCAGAAGTGCTTCAAGAACTTCGGCAACGAGGGCGGAGCGGGCAGGCATACGCTGCGCTGGGGGCTCGAGCAGTCGCGCAACCTGATGACGGTGCGCATCGCCAACGACACCGGCATGCCGCGCGTGATCAAGACGTTCCACAACGTGGGCATCGGCGACTACAAGCCGTACCTGTCCTTCGCGCTCGGCGCGGGTGAGACCACGGTGGAGCGGATGGTCAACGCCTATTCGGCGCTCGCCAACAATGGCGTCCAGTTCCCGGCTTCGGTGATGGATTACGTGCAGGATCGCAATGGCAAGGTGATCTGGCGTGCCGATCCGCGGCACTGCGACCCCTGCAACATGGCCGAGTGGGACGGCAAGCCGATGCCGCGCATCGCCCGAAAGGGTAAGCAGGTGATGGATGCCGCGACCGCCTATCAGACGGTCCACATGCTGGAAGGCGTGGTGATCCGCGGTACCGCGGTGCGCCTGCGCAGCCTGAACCTGCCGCTGTTCGGCAAGACCGGCACTACCAACGGTCCGACCGACGTGTGGTTCATGGGCGGCAATCAGGACTACGTCGGCGGCGTCTACGTCGGCTACGACAGCCCGCGCTCGCTGGGCGGCTGGGCGCAGGGCGGCCGCATTTCCGCGCCGATCTTCAAGGATGTCGTCGAGGCCACGCGCGAACGCTGGACCGACCGGCCGCTGCTCGCCCCACCGGGCGTGCGCATGGTCCGGATCGACCGTGTGACCGGCAAGCAGGTCATGGGTGTGGAGCCGAGCGATGCGCCCAAGGCTTCGGTCATCTGGGAGGCTTTCAAACCCGATACCGAACCGCGCGAATATACCGCGCAGGATGAATTCACCCGCCGGCGTGATGCCCTGGTCGCACAGATCGCGCAGGCGCGCGAAGAGCGCGAAGCGGCAAAGGCGCGTGCCGTCGCAGGCGAAGCACAGGACTTTGCAGAACAGCAGGGTGGGCTATACTGAGCACTCGTACAGTCTGAGAGCGGCAAACGCTCCGACTTAAAACTTTGGGAGGATTGATCGATGCCCGGCTACCATCCGTCGTGTCATGCGCGCACTACGCCTGATGCCCTGGCTCTCGTTGTCGCCGACACCGGCGAGACGCTGACCTATCGCCAGCTGGACGAAGGCTCCAACCGCTTCGCGCAACTGCTGCGCTCACTGGGGCTGCAGCCGGGAGACCGTATCGCGGTGATGCTGCGCAACTCGCCCGAGTTCGCGCAGGTCTACTGGGGCGCCACGCGTTGCGGCTGCTTCGTCACGCTGCTGTCCACACACCTCAAGCCTTCCGAAGCCTTGTACATTGTCGAGGACGCCGGGGCGAAAGTGCTGATCCTCTCGGCTTCCATCGGCGAAACGCCGCGCGCGCTGGCCCGCGACCATGCCGAGCTCGTGCCCGGTGTGGCCAAGGTGTACCACGCCGGCGACCCGGCAGGGGAGGGTGCCATGGAAGGCGCGGAGCCCTTGTCCGAGGCGCTGGAGGCGATGCCCGCCAAGCCGGTATCGAACGAGATTTCCGGCTTTCACATGATTTATTCGAGCGGCACGACCGGGCGGCCCAAAGGAATAGTCCTGCCCTTTACCCCCGGCCCGATCGACGAGTTCAACGCGCTCGAAGGCGTGATGCCGATCTATCACGAGCTGGACCCGCTGGTCTCGCTCAACGTCGGCCCGCTCTACCACGGCGCGCCGCTGTCCGGCATGGTCACCGCGCAGCGTCTGGGCGGGCTTTTCGTCACCCAGCGCAAGTTCGATGCTGAAGGCGTGCTTGCCGCCATCGACCGCTACAAGGTGGGCGTCGCGCAGTTCGTGCCGACCATGTTCGTGCGCATGCTGGCGCTGCCCGACGAGGTGCGCGCGCAATACAATGTGTCCTCGCTGCGCATGGCGGTGCACGCCGCCGCGCCGTGCCCGGTCGAGATCAAGCGCCGCATGATCGAGTGGTGGGGCCCGATCATCTTCGAATACTACGGCAGCACCGAAGGTGTCGGCGCGACCGCGATCACCTCGCAGGAGTGGCTCGAAAGGCCCGGATCGGTGGGCAAGTCCTCGCTCGGCCCGATCCACATCTGCGACGAGGAAGGGCGCGAACTGCCGCCGGGCGAAAGCGGGATCGTCTATTTCGAGGCGCCGGGCGGGCGTGTCGTGAACTACCTCAACGACGCCGAAAAATCGCGCAAAGCCACGCATCCCGAGCACGACAACTGGTTCGCGGTGGGCGACATCGGCAAGCTCGACGAGGACGGCTATCTCTACCTCACGGATCGCAAGGACTTCATGATCATCTCGGGCGGGGTGAACATCTACCCGCAGGCAATCGAGGATTGCCTGATCGTCCATCCCCAGGTGCTCGACGTCGCGGTGCTGGGCGTGTCCGATCCCGAATTCGGCGAGAAGGTGAAGGCCGTGGTCCAGCCCAAGGACTGGGCCGATGCCGGGCCCGCGCTGGAACAGTCGCTCAAGGACTGGTGCCGCGAGCGGATTTCGCCGGTCACCGCGCCGCGCGAGTACGAATTCGTCAAGGAACTGCCGCGCCTGCCTTCGGGCAAGCTGGCCAAGCATGAACTGCGCAAGCTCTACGGCAATTCGGTTGCCGTCGTCTGAGGAGGTAATGACCATGAAGACAGGTTCCCGTTCGCGCATGGCGCGCCGCTGGTTTGTTCCCTGCGCAGCGCTGGTCGCGCTGACGGCTCCGCTCCCGGCGATGGCGAAAGATGCGAGTGCAGAGGGCACCGTTCACGCGCAGGCTGAAAAGGAAAGCGCGGCCAAGCCTTACGTGCGGCCCGATGTCGTCGATTATCTCAAGACGTTCTACGCCACACCCAAGCCGCCGTTCACGCGCGAGATGCTGATCAAGATCCACCAGCTTCCGCCCGCAGCCGTGGCGGCGATGTCGCAGCAGGATCTGCCGGTCGGCGACATGGCGGTGATCAAGGATGTGACGATGCCGGGGCCCGGCGGGCCGATGGCGCTGCGCCTGTTCGATACCCGCGCGGAGCGCGAGCCGGGACCGGTCGTGGTCTTCTACCACGGCGGTGGCTATGTGCTTGGCAGCATCGATACCCACGCGGGGATAGCCGCGGAGATCGCGCGCCAGCTCGATCTGCCTGTTGTTTCGGTTGAATACCGCCTTGCACCGGAAAACCCGTTTCCCGCCGCCGTCGACGATGGCGAGGCCGCAGCGCGCTGGGTCGCGGAGAACGGCGAATCGTTCGGCCGTGACTTCACCGGCCTGATCCTCAGTGGGGACAGCGCGGGTGGCAACCTGACGCTCGTGGCTGCAGCAGCCCTGCGCGACAAGCCGGCAGCCGTGCCGGTCGTGATGCAGATCCCGATCTATCCGGCGACCGATTTCTCGCGGACCTATCCTTCCGCCGAGAAATTCGCCGAAGGGTACATGCTCGATGCCAAGAGCATGGGGCAGTTCAGTGCGATGTACGAGGCCGATCCGCAGAGCCTGAAGGCCTCGCCGCTGCTCGGCGATCTGCACGGCATGCCGCCCACGGTGCTGGTGACTGCCTCGCTCGATCCGCTGCGCGACCA
Source organism: Novosphingobium indicum (assembly GCF_014645195.1). Taxonomy (GTDB): domain Bacteria; phylum Pseudomonadota; class Alphaproteobacteria; order Sphingomonadales; family Sphingomonadaceae; genus Novosphingobium; species Novosphingobium indicum. Next base: position 50,651 of record NZ_BMLK01000021.1, read on the forward strand.
GGGCAGGGCCTATGCCGCCAAGCTGGTCGAGACCGGCGTGCCGACCGTCTATTATGAGGGCCAGGGGCTGATCCACGGCTTCGCGACGTTCCGCAAGGATATTCCCTCGGCGCAGAACGATACGGTGGCTTTCCTCAAGCTCGCCCGGACGATGCTCGACGAGATCGAAGCCGATTCAGAATGACATGATCGTGTCGAAATGACATGATCATGTCATGGAGAGAGGGCCTTTCGAGTCGCGGCATCCCCTGGTGGGGCTTGTCGATGAGACGATCCGGTTGAACAGCCGGCTGCGCAGCGTGTTTGCGGCTGCGCGGCAGGAAAGTGCCCTCAACGATTCCGAGCAGATGGTGCTCAATGCCGTGGTGGAGGCCGAAAAGGCTCCCACCGTGGCGCAGATCGGCCGCTCTATGGGGCAGGCGCGACAACTCGTGCAGCGCGCGGCCAATTCGCTGCGCGATGGCGGCTTGATCGAAACGCTCGACAATCCCGATCACAAGCGGGCCCCGCTGCTGTGCGCGACCGAGCAAGGGCTGGCGCTGAAACGCGCCATCGATGCGCGCGCCGATGCCATTGCCGAAGACCTGCTGCCCGCCGCCGAGATCGAATCCGTGCGCGAGGCGACGCTGGTGCTTCGTGCCCTACGCAGAAAACTGGAAGCGCAGCTTCGCAGGCGCTGAAACGGAGAGGATGATGGAAGCCGATCTCGATAAACTGGCCCCGATCGGGCCGCTGACCGAATGGCTCGATGCCCACGTGCCCGAACTGGGCAAGGGGCCGCTCAAGACCTCGCTGCTTTCGGGCGGTACCTCCAACGTCGTGCTCACGCTCGACCGCGGCGAGAAGCCGATGGTCATGCGCCGTCCGCCCGAAGTGCCGCCACCGGGCGCCGAGAAGGGCGTGCTGCGCGAGGCGCGCATCCTCACCGCGCTCAATCAGACCGATGTGCCGCACCCCGTCTGTTATGGTTCCTGCCCGGATGACAGCGTGGCCGGCGCGCCGTTCTACGTAATGGAAAAGGTCGACGGCTGGGCGCCCAACTTGCGCGACGAGAAGATCCACAATGAGCCGCCGTTCGACCGGATGCCCTACGAATACGGCATTCCCTTCGCCATCGTCGACGGCCTCGTGAAGCTGGCCAATGTCGACTACGAGGCGATCGGCCTCGGCGACTACGGCAAGCCGGGCAAGTTCCTAGAGCGACAAGTCGATCGCTGGTCCGGCCAGCTTGCCTCCTACAAGGAGCGCTACGGCTACGAAGGCCGCGAGCTGGAAGGCTACAAGGAAACCGAGGAATGGCTGCGCGGGGCAAAGCTGCCCGAGGAAGTGCGCGGCATCATCCACGGCGATGTCGGCACGCCCAACATGATGTTCCAGTGGGGGCCGCCGGCGCGGCTGGCGGCGATGATCGACTGGGAGCTTTCGACCATCGGTGATCCCATGATCGACATGGGCTGGTTCACCGGCGGCATGCGCGACGAGGAGAACCCCGACAAGGAGTTCGCGACCGCGCTAAACAACCCGGAACACTTCCCCACCAAGCAGGAACTGGCCCGCTACTATTGCGCCGGGACCGGCCGCAATATCGAGGACTTTCGCTGGTTCTCGATCCTCTCGCGGTTCAAGTCGGGATGCCTGCTCGAATACAAGGTGGCCCAGGCCGAAGCCGGTATCCTTTCGAAGGACACCGGGCGCTTCTTCGCGCGCATCGTTGAGAATGTTTTCAAGGAAACCGCCGCCGAAGTGCGGAAGCTCAAGTAAAATCCTCCCCCGGCGGGGGAGGGGGACCACCCGCAAGGTGGTGGAGGGGCACAGGCGGTTTACGCGGCGTTTCGTCTTGCCGCCCGTGCCCCTCCACCATGCTTCGCATGGTCCCCCTCCCCGCACCGGGGAGGATCTGAGGAGAGTCTGAGATGATTGATTTCAGTGTTGAACCCGAATTCCAGGCCAAGCTCGACTGGATGGACAAATTCGTCCGCGAGGAATGCGAGACGATGGACCTGCTGTTTCCCGAACAGGGTGCGCAGTTCGATCCCGACTACGCGGCGGCCAAACGCCACCTCAAGCCGCTGCAGGAGGAAGTGAAGAAGCAGGGCCTGTGGGCCTGCCACCTCGGCCCGCATCTTGGCGGTCCGGGCTACGGGCAGGTGAAGCTGGCGCTGATGAACGAGATCATCGGCCGTTCGAGCTGGGCGCCGGTGGTGTTCGGCACTGCCGCGCCCGACACCGGAAATGCCGAGATCCTCGCACTGTTCGGCACGCCCGAGCAGAAGCAGCGCTATCTAGGCCCGCTGATGGCCGGGGAGATCGTCTCGTGTTTCTCGATGACCGAGCCGCAGGGCGGGGCCGATCCCGACGTGTTCACCTGCTCGGCTACGCTTGAGGGTGACGAATGGGTGCTGGAGGGCGAGAAATGGTTCTCATCCAACGCCAAGTTCGCTTCGTTCCTGCTGGTGCTCGCCGTTACCGATGCCGACAAGCCGCTGACCGAGCGCATGAGCATGTTCATCGTGCCGACCGAGACCCCGGGCATCGAGATCATCCGTAATGTCGCGATCGCCGGAGACTTCGATCCCGAGAACGGCCACCACGCGCATATCCGCTACAACAAGGTGCGCATTCCCTACGATCACATGCTTGGCGAGCGGGGGGACGGCTTCAAGGTCGCGCAGGCGCGTCTGGGCGGCGGGCGCATCCACCACGCCATGCGCACGGTCGGCATGTGCAACCGGGCGATGGACATGATGCTCGAACGCGCCGTTTCGCGCACGACCAAGGGCAAGATGCTGGGCGAGCACCAGATGGTGCAGGAAAAGATCGCCGATTCCATCATCGAGCTGGAACAGTTCCGACTGCTGGTGCTCAAGACCGCGTGGATGATCGATGAAGTCGAGGCCGGCCGCTTGAAGCACGGCGCGCCGCGCAAGCACATCGGCATGTGCAAGGTCGCCATGGCCTCGGTTTATGCCAATGTCGTCGGCAAGGCGCTGGAGATCCACGGATCGCTGGGCATCTCGCTCGATATGCCGCTGGCCAAGTGGTACGGCGGGCACATGTCCCTGGCCTTCGCCGACGGGCCGACCGATGCGCACAAGTCGCAGCTTGCCCGCGCCTATCTCAAGCGCGCGAAGCCTGCCGAGGGCATGTTCCCCAGCGAGCACATCCCGACACGGACGGCGGCCGCGCTGGCTCGCTATCCCGACGCGCGGGAGTCATGAACGTGGCGTCCAACATCCCCCTCGTCATTGCGAGGCCGCAGGCCGAAGCGATCCAGGGCGGTTTGCCTGCACTCTGGATGGCCGCGTCGGCTTCGCCTCCTCGCCATGACGAAGATCTGAGGATTGGAGAATAGAGATGGACCCGCTGTTCGATTTTACCGGCAAGGTTGCGCTCGTCACCGGCGGTTCGCGCGGGCTCGGGTACCAGATGGTCAAGGCCTTCGCCGAGCGCGGCTGCGACGTCATCATTGCCAGTCGCAAGCTGGAAAACTGCGAGGCCGTCGCCGAGGAATGCCGCGCGCTGGGCGTGCGGGCCATGGCACTCTCCGCCCATGTCGGCCGCTGGGATGCCTGCACCGAACTGGTCGATCAGGCCTGGGATGCCTTCGGGCGTGTGGATATCCTTGTGAACAACGCGGGGATGAGTCCGGCACAACCGAGCCACGAGGTAACCGAGAAGCTGTTCGACTCCGTCGTGAACCTCAACTTCAAGGGGCCGTTCCGCATTGCCAGCCTGATGGCGCACCGCATGTCCGAAGGGAAGGGCGGATGCATCATCAACGTCTCGTCCTCGGGCTCGATGATGCCGCTGCCCAAGACGATTCCCTACGGCTCGTCCAAGGCGGCGCTCAACGCCATGAGCAAGAGCCTCGCGTGGGAATATGCGCCCAAGGTGCGAGTGAACACGCTCTCGCCCGGCGCCTTCCGCACCGACATCGTCGAGGCCTGGCCGGACAAGGGCAAGGGCCCGATCCCGATTCCGCGCGGTCATGCCGCCGAGCCGGAGGACATCGTCACCGCCGCGCTGTTTCTGGCGAGCCCGGCTTCGGTCAACGTGACCGGCTCGCTCGTTCGCTGCGACGGCGGGCAGCATTAACCGGCGCGCCGTCCCGAAGGGCGCGGCCCCACTTTCTCCCCTCCCGCCTGCGGGAGGAGGATCGGTTGACCAAGTCACTACGTTCCCTGGGAGTTTTTCTATGCCCCGCGCTGTAATCGGCCACGAATTCGGCCCGCCCGAAAGCTATGTCCTCGAAGACTTCGATCCCGGTGCCCCCAAGGACGGCGAAGTCCGTGTGGCGATCAAGGCGGCGGGGGTCTCCTATGTCGATGTGCTGACCGCCATGGGCAAGTACCAGTTCAAGCCGCCGCTGCCGTTCACTCCCGGCAGCGAGGCGGCGGGTGTCGTCGAGGCCGTGGGGCCGGGCGTCACGCACCTTGCCGTGGGTGACCGCGTGTTCTGCGGGGGGCTGGGCGGACTGTTCGCCGAAGCGAACAATTTCAAGGCTGCCAACATGGCAAAGGTCCCCGAGGCGATGAGCTTCGAGCAGGCTTCGGTCTTCTCGGTAAACTACCAGACCGCCTACTATGCGCTCGCCGATCGGGGCCGCGCGAAGCCGGGCGAGACGCTGCTGGTGCTCGGGGCAGCCGGTGGCACCGGCTTCGCGGCGATTCAGGTGGCCAAGCATCTGGGGCTGCGCGTGATCGCCTCGGCCTCCAGCGCGGTAAAGCAGCAGGCGGCGCTTGACGGCGGCGCTGATGCAGTTGTGACCACCGGAGCCGAGGACTGGCGCGATCAGGTGGTCGCGGCAAACGACGGCAAGCCGATCGACCTGGTCTTCGATCCGGTCGGCGGCGACGCACTGGAGCCGGCGTTCCGGTGCCTCGGCTATGACGGCAGACATCTCGTGATCGGCTTTACCGGGGGCATTGCCGCGCTGCGCACCAACCTCGCGCTGCTCAAGAGCGCCAGCCTCGTCGGCGTGCAGATGCGCGATCACGCGATCAAGCGCCCCGAAGAAGCTGAGGCGATGCGCCGCAAGGTCATGGAACTGGCGGGCGAGGGCATCTTCAGCCCTGCCATCGCCGAGCGCTTTGCTATCGAGGACTATGCAGCCGCCATGAACGCGGCGTTCTCGGGCAAGGCCGCGGGTCGCATCGTCCTGAAGATGGACTGAGGCAGCCGGCGACAGCGCAGCCGTCAGAAGGTCTTGCGCGTCTCCACCCGCAGCCGTGTCAGCCGGCTGGACTGGATGCGCCAGCCGCAATCGAGCCGCTGGTAGGTCTCGTGGTAGTGCCCGAAGCCGTGGAGATAAGTACTGCCGTCTGCAAGCGGATGTTGCGCGGTCCGGTAGAGCCGGTCTTCCATCGCCCAGATCACGCGCGCCTCGTCGTCCGAGACGAAGTCGATGATCGGCATGTGTCCGTGATGCACCGAAACCTGATCGCCGGTCGAGGCGGCGACCCACTCGATGATCTTGTCGAGCGGTGCGACGACCATATCGGCCTCGGGCACTTCGAGCCGGCCATCGGGTGCCCAGACGCTGCTGCGCCACAGATCCCAGTCGCGGTGGTCGAGACCGTAGAAATACCGGGCCTTCGTCTGCTTGATCTCCTCGATGGCGAGGAGGCGTTCCACTTCGGTCATCAGTCGGTGGCTCTCAGCAGGACGATGCGCGGTACTGCTGCGGGGTTATCCCGGTCCAGCGCTTGAAGGCGCGCCCGAAGCTGGTCTGCTCGCCGTAGCCGAGACGGTCGGCGATCTCGTCGAGCGACAGGCGCTTGTCGGCAAGATGCGCCTTGGCCAGTGTTTCGCGCTGCTTTTCGACGAGTTCGGAGAACTTCGCGCCTTCGGCAGACAGGCGCGACTGCAGCGTGCGCACCGACATGCCGGTCTTTTCGGCGCAGCGTTCGATCGAACACGTCCCGCGCGCCAGCGAGCCGCGGATGAAGCTGTCGACCTTGTCGATAATCGACTGGCTGTGCTCCGATTTCACCCGCTGCAGATAGGACCCGAGCAGCTTGAACAGCAGGCGGTTGGCGCTCGGTACCGGTTGCTCGAGTGCGTGGACCGGGAAGGCCACCGAATTGCGCGCGGAATGGCCGACGACCCGGCAGCCCAGCGTCTTCTCGATTTCGGGCAGATCGCTGGAGCGGGTATCGGCGGAAAGGCTCACCCAGCTCGGACGGAAACCGGGGCCGCCGATGGCCTGTAGCAGTTTCGTGTTGAGCATGGCCGCCTGGTAGTTGGCCTGGTCGTTCACGCCAATGTCGGCGTTGACCAGCCAGGTCAGTTCGGCGGTTTCGCGGCCTTCGATCAGCACGACTTCGCAATCGGGGGCGTGGACGACCGGAAGGAAATCGATCAGGCAGCGGATGCCCGCGCGAACCGTAGGGGCCGAACGGCACAGCGCGGTCACGCAGCCGAAGACCTCGGGGTCCTGAATGGTGGCGATGTGCAGCCCGAACAGCGGGTCGTCGAAGGCCGTGCTGCAGTATTCGAAAGTATCGGCAAGCTGCTGCGGCGCGATCAGGCTTTCGGGATCGGTCAGCACGCGCGCTTCCATGCCGTAGCGCTCGACGATGCCGCGCGCATCGCGTCCGTGATTGCGGGCGACCTGCGCCAATCCGGCGAAGTTGGCGGCGCGGACCTGGCCGCCGCCGGGGGCGACGTCGAGAGGTCCGTCGAGACTGAAGAAGCTGCTTTGGCCCATGGCTGTCCTCACCGGCTGGAAAGTCGGGGCGGCCGTCTGCGCGTCCTGCCCGCTGTTGTATTGCGGCATGCAATATCGAGAAAGCCGCGCGAAATGCCAATACCCCCTTGCTTGCCTGTGGCAGCAGGCGGGAAAGCACGAATACGCCACATAATCGGGAGAGAGATCAGATGAAGACCATTGCCGATCACAAGAAAGCCGCAGAAGAGCATGTCCTTTACGAAAAGGACCCCGCGACCAAGATCGCGACGATCACCTTCAACCGGCTCGACAAGCACAACACCGCCACCATCGGCATGCGCGCCCGCTTTGGCGAGCTGGTGTTCAAGGCGAACATCGACGACGAAGTGAAAGTGCTCGTCATCCGCGGCATGGGCGATCACCTCGGCAGCGGCGGCGACCTCAACGAGCATGGCGATCTCTATCTGAACCCGGGTCCGGACGATAACTTCCTGGTCGATCTGGAAATCGACGACCCCAGCGTGAAGTATCCGCCGGCAGGCTCTTTCCGCTACCTGCACGGGCTCACCGATTATTACGCCAAGGCGCGCTCGGGCAACCGTCCGCTGCAGGAATTCAAGAAGATCTCGATCATCGAGGCCAAGGGATACTGCTATGGCTGGCACTTCTACCAGTGCGCCGACGCGGACCTGATCGTGTCGTCCGACGATGCGCTCTTCGGCCATCCCTCGTTCCGCTACGCCGGCTGGGGCCCGCGCATGTGGCAGTGGCTGGAAACCGTGGGCCTGCGCCGCTTCTCGGAGATGCTGTTCACCGGCCGTCCGTTCACGGCGGCCGAGATGTTCCAGTCGAACTTCGTCAATTCGGTGGTGCCGCGCGATCAGCTCGAAGCGGAAACCGCCAAATACGCTCATGCCTGCTCTATCACGCGCCCGACCGACGTCGTCGTCGCGCAGAAAACCTTCATCGAGGCCTACAAGCAGTACCGTGGCGAATACTTCGGTTCGCTGCTCACCGGCTGGCTCGAAGGCATGCTGCCGCTGATGAAGGATGACGGGGACAACGACGTCAACCTGGGCAAGGGCGATACCTTCAAGCAGGGCATCGGCATGGTCGTGAAGGGCCATGACCAGAACTATCCGCCCGAATGGCGCCTTTCCATGAAGGGCCGCAAGGGCTGATCGCAGAACGCTGCAGGGCGGTGAGCATCGACAATGCGTGCAATGCAGAAAGGTTTGCACGTGATGTAGAGTTCGCTGCCCTGTACGTGGTACCTATTGAAGTGACCAGACCGACAGGAGTCGGCGGCCAGTCCGGTGAGGGCGGAGAGGATTTCCCTGCCCCGCCAACGGGAGAGAACCATGACTGAGACTTTGTTCTCGTTCGACAAGCGTAACTACCGCGAATGTCAGCAGATGTTCCGCGGGGCTCGCGACCAGGAATACTATCGCGGCGATTTCTGGATCGAGGATGCATCGAACGTGGAGGTCCGCTCCGAACGTAAGACGGTCGGCGCGATCTCGATCATCAAGCAGCGGTCCGCGACGAACCTGTTCTTCCGGCGCACCCGGCAGCACATCCGCGAGGATGCCACCGATCTTTCGATCCTGTGGTTCGTGAAGCACGGCGAACTGACCTTTTCGAACCAGTGCGGCAGCAAGGTGGCCAAGCCGGGCGATTTCGTCATTACCCGTTCGATGTCGCCGTTCTTCATCGAATGCCGTACCGACAGCGACAATGTGCATGAAGTGCTGCACGTCACCGTGCCAACCCATATCCTGCGCTCGTATATCCAGCACGATTTCAGCACCGGCCTGTTCATGCCCGTCGAGCGGCCCGAACTCGCCATTGCCGAGAACATCCTGACCGACGTCTTCGATGACGACGGCGGGCTGGGCGAGGAATCGGCGCGGCTGCTGACCGAGACGGCGTTCGGCCTTATCGGCAATGCCGTTCGCGCAACCGAGGAACTGCAGCCGGCGCGCCAGTCGATTGCCGACCGCAGGCTTGAAGAAGTGCTGCGCTTCATCGAAGTGCACCTTTCCGATCCGCAGCTTTCGACCGCGATGGTCGCCAAGGGCTGCGGCATCAGCCCGCGCTATCTCTCGTTCCTCCTGCGTCTGCGCGAGACCTCGTTTTCCGAGCTCGTCTGGGAGCAGCGGCTGGCCAAAGCCAAGGACTGGCTCGCCAATTCGGACCCGCGCGACATCTCGATCAGCGAGATCGCCTATGGCGTCGGGTTCAAGAGCCCGGCGCACTTCAGCCGCATGTTCAAGCGCGTGTTCGGCGCCAATCCCCGCGAGTTTCGCGGTGAGTGCAGTGCGCGGGAGGAAGTGGCGATGCAGGTCGAGAAGGCAGAGCGCTTTCCGGACTTCCCGCAAGCCGGCCAGCTTCTCCAGTAAGCCCGCGTCCGGCGAGGCGATGAGTGCGTACTGCTAGATAGTGCGCACTTGCATCGCTTTCAGTGATGACGAATGTTGCGCGCTGCATAATCAGGAGGATGCCATGCCCAAATTGAAGCTCGTTGCTCTCACACGTCCGAAACCCGGCCGCGAGGAAGAGTATCACGACTGGTACAACAACACGCACCTGCCCGAACTGGTCAACAAGTTCGGCATGGCCGGCGCGCAGCGCTACAAGCTCGTCGCCAAGCTGATGGGCAGCGACGAAAACGAATACATGGCGATCTACGACATCGAGGCCGACGATCCGATGGCCCTGCTGGGGGCCATGGGCCAGGCTGCGCAGGCCGGAGAGATGACCCAGAGCGATTCCCAGGACATGGGGACCTGCTACACCGCGCTCTTCACCGAAATGGGCGACCGGGTGGTGCCGGACTGATCCGGCATACCCGATTTCAAAAGCTTTCTACGAACGACCGATCCAGCCCGCCGAATACCCGGCGGGCTGGCTTGTTTCTGGCGAGGGGTATTGATAGCCCTCTATAATGCTTGGAAAAACTTCGGTCTTCGCCTTTGCGATCTCCGCTTTCTGCCTGACGGCTCCTGCGCACGCGCGGGCTTCGCCGATCGCCGATCAGGCATTTCATCCGTGTCAGGACAGCGCCGATGGTCCGGCATTGCCGGGTTCGCTGTGCGCCATGGCCCGGGTGCCGCTCGATCCGGCCGGATCTTCTGTGGATGACGGCGAAGCCATGGACCTGTTCCTGCGCAAGTTTCCCGCGGTCGACCCCGCGCAGCGGCGCGGCGAAGTCTGGCTGGTGGCGGGCGGACCGGGCGAATCCGGCGCTTCGTTCTATCCCCTGCTGGACAGCTACCGGAAGGCGTTTGCGGGGTACGACCTCGTCGTGCCGGACCATCGCGGCACTGGCTATTCGACCAAGCTGTGCCCCGAGCAGGAGGCGCCGGACAGTCCGGATGGCATGGCACTGGCCGGCAAGGAATGGGGGCCGTGCATCGGCACGCTCTTCGCAAAGGCGGAACGCACCAAGGCTTTCACTGTCACCAATGCAGCGCATGATCTTGCCACGCTGATCGGTCGCTATCGGCAGCCGGGGCAGGTCTATCTCTATGGGGTGTCCTACGGCACGCAGCTTGTCCTGCGCACGATGCTGGTTGCGCCGCCCGTCCTCGACGGGATCGTGCTCGATGGTCTGGTTCCGCCCGAAACCGATACCGGGCACGACCTCAGCCATCGTACCCAAGTGGTCGATGCCGTCGGCCGCGCCGTGCTGACGCCGGCGCAGATCGCGCGATACCGTGCACTACTGGCCGAGCCTTCGCCGGCGTGGAAGGGGGAAGTCCCCGGCGGAAATCTGCGGCTTCTGCTCGGCAGCTTCCTTAACTATCCCGACTTGCGCGACCGCATCCCCGCGATCATCGCGGCGCTTGCTGAGGACGATGTGCAGCCGCTCAAGGATGCCGCGGCGAAGCTTGCGGAGCATGGGGCGCTTTTCCAGCACTATCCGCAGTCTCCCTCATCGATCCCGCTGGTCATGCTGGTGAGCGGATCGGAAAACAATTCCAGGCCCGACCTGACCAGGGAAACCGTCGCTGCGGAGGCGAAGGACGCTCTGTTCGTCAGCACCTTGCCGGGGCTTCTCGCCAGCAGTCCGGGGCCGCGCTACCGGCGTGACGGCTACTTCGGCCAAGATCCGAAGAATCTGCCGCCGACGCTGATCGTTCACGGCACGCTCGATCCCAACACGCCTTATGGCGGCGCCAGCGACCATGCCGCAGCGCTCGTGGAGGTGGGGGATCCGGTGCAGTTCGTGACCGTCGAAGGCGCGGGCCACTTCATGCCGCTCGTCGCGCCGGGCTGCTTTGTTGCCAGCGTGTCCCGCTTCGTCGCCGGAGAGCCGGCAGCCGCCACCTGCAATGCGGAGGCCTTGGCAAAATCGGTTGAATAACGGATAAGTAATGCAGCGCGTGCCGACAGGGGGAGTACGCCAACTCGGCCAAAAAGCTGCATGCGGAAGTCGTTGGACCTGCTGGGCGTGATGATGATGCTCGTGCTTGTCTTTGCACGGGCATGGTCGTGTGGGCATGTTCTCGGCAAATTCAGTCCGACCGATACCGTGAGCTATGCGATGTTCGACCGGCATGGCATCGGCGCCATTACCGGGTGGTTCGCGGCCCTGCTGTTCGCGCCGCCGATGATGTACATCAGTGCCCGGATACTGGGGCCCGACCGGCACGAACCCCGCGCGCTAGGGCCGCGTCAGGTCGCCGTCTCGGTGCTCGTCGCGATCGTCTTTGCACTGCCGACTTGGGCGCAGAGTTCCTATCTGATCGGCCTGCCTGCGGAACTGACCGGTGAGATCGTGGTCACGTCCATTGCCTGGGCCGTGCTGGTCGGCGGATTTCTGGCCGTGTGGCTGAGGCGTAACGATGCGGGCTATGTCAGTCCGTCCATCCGCGCGATCACTTTAGGCACCGCAACCCTGATTGCAGTGCCCAAGCTTCTGTTGCTGGCCGGGATTGTGCTGTCGGGCTGAGCCCGGCGTTTTGAAAATCAGCGACCGGTGAACTTCGGTTTGCGCTTCTCTTTCAGCGCCTGGATGCCTTCCATGTGATCGGCGCTGCGCACCGAGACGCTTTCATAGGCAATGCCCGCATCCATCAGCGCCGTGGCGACGCGCTTGAGTTCGAGGTTGGTGAGGATCTTGGTGGCGCGGATCGCGACGGTGGCGCCGTTCAGCAGCTTTTCGCAGAAGGCATCGACCTTCGCGTCGAGTTCCTCGAGTGGGACGCAGTGGTTGACGAGACCGATCTCGGCGGCCTTCTGCGCGCTCAGCAGGTCTCCGGTGAGGAGGTATTCCTTGGCGCGGGTGAGGCCGATGCGCTGGGCCCAGATCACCGCGCCGCCATCGCCCGCGACAAGGCCGAGGCCGACGTGCGGGTCGCCGATCTTGGCGCTTTCCGCCGCGAAGATAACGTCGCACAGCAAGGCGAGCGTGGCGCCTAGGCCGACCGCGTGGCCGTTCATCCGGCAGACCACCGGCTTGTCGATGTCGAGCAGCGTGGAGACGATGCGCTTGGCGACGCGCGTCTCGTGGTCGAACAGGTGCGGGTTCTTTGCGTTATTCTCGATGTGGTCGAGATCGCCGCCCGCCGAAAAGGCGCGGCCGGCGCCGGTCAGGACGATGACGTCCGATCCCGTGTCGCACTGGGCGAACCACATGGCCTCGGCCAGATCGTCGTGAAGCTGCAGGTTCACCGCGTTGAGCGCGTCGGGCCGGTTCAGCGTGATGCGCAGCAGACGGCCTTCGCGGGCCATCTCGATGGTGCCAAGGCTGGGCAGGGCAGGGGCGGTATCGGTCATCGCGGCGGGTCTCCCATGGAACGCTGCTGGTCATAGGCCAGGATCGACTTGAGGCCAGAGCAAATCCACCGTGCTCTGCCAACCGTTCGCTCGGGCGAAACCTGTGGTCCATCGCCGTGGCGTTGCGCGCCTCACCTTGCCAAAGCATTCGCGCTCCTGTCTATTTTCGCGCCAGACAGACGCGCATCAGGCGCGAATAAGGCACTGCGAGAGGGAGCAAGGGTATGGCGCAATTCGACGAGACCTTCGATTGGGTGGTCGTGGGCAGCGGGGCCGGCTCGATGGCTTCCGCACTGCTGATGCGTCAGGCCGGAAAGTCCGTTCTGATTCTCGAAAAGGCGGATGTCGTGGGCGGCACCACCTGCAAGTCGGGCGGCGTCATGTGGATCCCGAACAACCGCTTCATCGCCGAGGATGGTGAGAGCGATTCCGTCGAAGCCGCAGTGACCTATCTCGATGCGCTGCAGAACCTCGACGGGAATCCCGCACCGGGTTCAACCCCGGAAAAACGCCGCGCCTACGCGACGCAGGCGTCCAAGATGATCGACTTCCTGATCGATAACGGGATCGAACTGCAGCGGGGCCACCACTACTGGCCGGACTACTACGACGAAATGCCCGGCGGCTTCAAAACCACGCGAACTGTCGTGGCCAAGCCCTTCAATCTCAAGGAACTCGGCCCTTGGCGCAAGAAGCTGCGCAAGGGCTTCGTCGAAGTGAACGCGACGCTGAGCGAAGGCATGCAGCTTGGCCACATGCGCACAAATCCGAACGCCAAGAAGACGCTCGCCAAGATTGCGCTGCGCACTATCGGTGACAAGCTGCGCGGCCGCCAGTACACCACCGCGGGTGCCTGCCTGCAGGGCCGCCTGCTCAAGGCGGCGCTCGAAGCAGGTGTCGATATCCGCACCGAAGCGCCCGTGCGCGAGATCATTCTCGACGATGCCGGCAAGGCCGTGGGCGTCGTGGCCGAGCCGGGCGGCAAGGCCATCCGCGTCGGCGCGAACCTGGGCATTCTCGTCAATGCCGGGGGCTTCGCGCACAACCAGGCGATGCGCGACAAGTACATTCCCGGCAGCCAGTCCAAGTGGTCGCAGACGCCCAAGGAAGATACCGGCGACATGCACATCGAGCTGGAGCGCCTCGGCGGCGTGCTGGCGCAGATGGACCAGATGGTCGGCTTCCAGATGACCGAGGCGCCGGGCTGGGAAAAGGAATACGTCATGCCCGGCATGCAGAGCGTGACGGCCAAGCCTCATGCCATTCTCGTCGACCAGACGGGTGAGCGCTACATGAACGAAGGCGGCTCCTACGAGCTGTTCTGCGAAAACATGCTCAAGCGCGACCGCGAGGTCGGTGCGATCCCGAGCTGGGCGATCATGGACCAGCAGTACGCCGAAAAGTACCAGGTCGCCGGCAAGTGGATCGACAAGAAGATCCCGAAGGCCTGGGAAGGCACCGGCTATCTGCACAAGGCCGATACGCTCGAGGAACTGGCGCAGAGCATCGGTGTACCGGCCGACAAGCTCAAGGCCACGGTCGAGCGCTGGAACACCTTTGCGCGCGCCGGCAAAGACGAGGATTTCCACCGCGGCGAGCGCGAATACGACAAGTGCGGTTATGTCGGCGATCCGTTCTCGGAGGCCAAATCGATCGGCACCATCGAAAAGGCGCCGTTCTATTCGGTGTCCTGCGTGCCGGGTGACGTCAGCACTTACGGCGGCGTCGTGACCGACGAGCACAGCCGCGTGCTGCGCGCCGACGGTTCGGTGATCGAAGGCCTCTATGCGACGGGCGTCACCACGGCCTCGCCGATGGGCAACGTCTATCCGGGCGCGGGCGCGAGTGTGGGTCCGTCGATGACCTTCGGATGGCTCGCCGCCAAGCATGCAGCCGGGCTCGACAACCAGATCGCCTGATCGGGAATGAACGAGGCAATAGCGGCGCTAGAAGCCGAGGGTTGGTCGCACATCCCGCTGGATACCTTTTCGGCGACGATCGATCCTGTCTTCACGCGCGGGGAGCCGGGTGTGAGCCGCGAAGTCGCGGTGAAGACCAATCCGGGTATGGCGAACAACCGCGCCGATACCGTTCACGGCGGTGCGATGATGACCTTTGCTGACATCGCGCTCGGAATCGGGGCGGTCGATGCGGCCGGTGGGCCCTACTGCGCGACCGTGCAGCTCAACTACCACTTCGTGCGCAGCGTGCGCGTGGGGCAGCTGGTGATCTGCCGCCCGCAAGCGGTCCGCCGCACCAGCCGCCTCGTGTTCATGCGCGGCCTGTTCGAGGTCGATGGCGAGGCGGCCGGATCGGCGGACGGAATCTTCCAGTACTTCTCCGGCCCGGCGCTCAGAGCAGATTGACGCCGACCTTGCCGAAGAACTTGCCGCTCTCGAGGTGGCGGTACGCGTCCTGCAGCCGGTCGAGATCGTAGACCACATCGACAACCGGCTTGATGCCGTGCTGCACGATGAAATCGGTCATCGTTTCGTGCTGTTCGCGATTGCCGACGCCGATCGGGGCGAGATTGATGCCCTGTTCGCCCATACGGGACCAGCTGAAGTCGGACCCGAGCATGCCGATGGCCGATAGCTGTCCGCTCTCACCCAATAGCGAGACGTTGTCGTCAAACTGAACGGCGCCAACGGTATCCACCACGTTGGCCAGCGGGCGCTCGCCGAGTTCCTTGCGGATTTCGGCGGCCCAGTCGGGCGTGGTGCGGTAGTTGATGCACAAGTCTGCACCGTAGGACGCGGCGCGTGCCAGCTTCGCGTCCGATGAAGAGGTGATCGCGACTTTCGCGCCCATCGCCTTGGCGAGTTGCAGCGCGGCGATGGACACGCCGCCGGTGCCATGCGCCAGCACCCAGTCGCCGGGGCCGGTGGGCCGGAACTGGGTGAGCGCGGACCATGCGGTCAGCGCGGCGCAGGCGAGCGTTGCGCCTTCGAGATCGCCGAGCTGGTCGGGCAGGGCGCAAAGGCTCTCCTCATCGAACACGGCGTACTGGCGCGCGACGCCGTCGATCGGGCCGCCGAGCATGCGCGGATCGGGCGTACTGCCGGTCAGCCAGAACGGCGCGAAAAGCGGCACCACGCGGTCGCCGGTGGCAACCCGGGTTACGCCGTCGCCGATGCCGACGACTTCGGCCGCGCAGCAGGAGAGGGGCACGACTTCGGGTTCCTTGCCGAGACCGGGAATCAAGCCCTTGGCGACGATGGTGTCGCGAAAGTTGAGTGTCGCCGCCTTGATGCGGATCAGCGCTTCGCCGGGGCCGGGCTGGGGTATCGCCGCATCGCCGATCGCGATTGTCTCGATGCCCTGGCCGCTTGCCACAGTTGCCTGCTTCATCATCCGTTCCCTCCTGTTACGCGCCCGACCCTAGACTACGGCGGGCGCGCTTCGCAGCCCGAAACCGGCTCGCCCGTGCGATGGCTTTGCCTGCGGCTGCGCACCGAAGTGACTGAGCCCCCAAAGCCGGCAGCGGCGCATTCCGCCCCCGTTCGGGCGTTGCTAGGCCCTTGTAGTAGCTTGCGCCAGGAGCGCTCGGGGAGAGGATTTATCGTCATGCATGCCGCCGGCAATGATCAGGCAAGCCTTGCGAAGCCGCCCGTGTCGCATGTCGCGGGACCGCCGATAGCCGAGGAGGCGGGGCAGGGCGCGCAGACCATTGCCGGCTATCTGCGCGAGGTGACGGAAAAGTACGGCCCGCGCGAAGCGGTGGTCCTGCGCAATCGCAGTCATCGCTTTTCGTGGACCTATGACGACCTGTTCGAACACGCGATGGAAGTGGCGCGCGCGCTGACGGCAGCGGGCATCGGCAAGGGCTCGCGTGTCGGCATCCTGATGACCAACCGGCCGGAGTTTCTCTCCAGCCTGTTCGGCACGGCACTGGCCGGCGGTGTACCGGTGGCGCTCAGCACTTTCTCGACTCCGACCGAGATGGACCAGCTTCTCAAAGCCTCGGAAATCTCGCTTCTGCTGTTCGAGCAGCATGTGCTCAAAAAGGACTTCTTCGTGATGATCGACGGGCTCGAGCCGGCGATCGGTCACGGCAGGCCCGGGCATCTCGGGTCCGAACGCTACCCCTATCTTCGCCATCTGGTTTCCCTGCCGGGCATCCTCGGCGATGCCGATCCGCTGACCTCTCATGAGGACGGGGCCGTGGAGCGCTGGGACACCTTTCTGGCGCGGGCGAAGCATGTTTCCGAAGCGGCCATTCTCGCGCGTGCCGATGGCGTGCATCCGGCGGAGACGGGCGGTATCTTCTTCTCTTCGGGCACGACCAGCCTGCCCAAGGGGATCGTCCACGCCCAGCGCGCCTTTGCGATCCAGTGGTGGCGCTGGCCGCGCATCTTCGCGATGACCGAGCCGGTGCGAAGCTGGACCGGCAACGGTTTCTTCTGGTCGGGCAATATCTCGATGGTCGTCGGCACCGCCTTCTCGACCGGCGGCGCGGTGATTCTGCAGCGCTACTTCGATGCCGAGGAGGCGCTGTTCCTGATCGAGCAGGAGAAGGTCACCTTCACCAGCGGCCGCCCGCACCAGTGGGCGCGCTTCCAGGCGGCGTCGAACTGGGCAAGCGCGGACCTCTCCAGCCTCAAATACGTGACGCGGGGCGAGCAGATCTGGGAGCATCCGACCGTCGATACCGACTGGGATGTGCCGATGTCCTTCGGCACCACCGAGACGATGACGATCTGCACCTCGCGCGTCGCCGGCGTTGCCGACGAGGAATATGCAGGCTCGATGGGCGAAGTGCTGCCCGGTAACACGATCAAGATCGTCGATCCGCTGACCGGCGCCATCATGCCGCTCGGCGAAAAGGGCGAGATGTGCATCAAGGGGCCGACGCTGATGACCGGCTACCTCGGCAAAGCGCCCGAGGAGTGCTTCGATGCGCAGGGCTTCTACTGCTCGGGCGACGGCGGCCGTATCGATGCGCAGGGCCGCTTCTACTGGGATGGGCGCCTGACCGACATGATCAAGACCGGCGGCGCCAACGTCGCGCCGATCGAGGTCGACGAGGTGGTCGGCCGCTATCCGGGCGTGAAACGGGTGCAGACCGTGGGCATTCCCGACGACATGCTGGGCGAGATGGTGGTGACGGCGATCGTCCCCGTCGACGGCACGGAGCTCGACGAAAAGGCCGTGATCGGCTTCTGCAAGGAGCAGATCGCCAGCTTCAAGGTTCCCCGCCGCGTGCTGTTCTTCACCGATGAGGAAATGGCCGTGACAGGCAGCGAGAAGGTGAAGCCCGCCGTCGTCAAGGAACTGGTGAGCAAACGCCTCGAAAGTTAAATATCGCCGGGCCGCTGACCTTGCCCTTGCACTCAAATGCCTGCGGGTTAGTGGATTCCATTGTACAGCGACCCTGGCGACGGAGGTTATCGAGAGAGGGACCATGACAGACACGCTATCCAACCGCGCATCACCCGATGCGGACACCCAGCTCGATATCTACCGCCGCATGCTGCGGATCGAGCGTAACGATGAATTCACCCGCGCCCAGATCCGTCAGGGCCGCATACACGCACCGTACTACTCGGCGCGCGGTCAGGAGTGCATTCCCGCCGGTATCTCGGCCCTGCTCAATGACGACGACAAGATCTGCACGATCTATCGCGGCATTCAGGACATGGTTGCCAAGAACATGCCGCTGCGCCCTCTCTGGGCCGAAATCTGCGGCCGCGTAGACGGCACTTGCAAGGGCAAGGGCGGTCCGATGCACCTTACCCACCCCGAAACCGGCGTAATGGTCACCACCGGCATCGTCGGTTCGTCCATGCCGATCGCCAACGGCTTCGGCTGGGCCGCGCTGCTCGACGGCACCAAGCAGGTCACCGTGGCTTACTTCGGTGACGGCGCCAGCAACATCGGTGCCTTCCACGAAGCGCTCAACCTCGCTTCGGTCTGGAAGCTGCCGGTCATCTTCGTGTGCGCCAACAACGGCTTTGCCGAGCACACCCGGTTCGAAAACGGCACCGGTGTCGACCAGATCTCGAAGCGCGCCATCGGCTACGGCATGCCGGGCTACACCGTCGACGGTAACGACCCGATCGACGTCTACGCCCACGCCCATGCCGCCATCGAGCGTGCCCGCGCGGGCGAGGGCCCGACCCTGCTCGAATGCAAGACCTTCCGCTTCATGGGACACGTCTTTGGCGACAACGACGCCTACATGACCAAGGAAGAAAAGGCCGCCGCCCTCGAGAAGGATCCGCTGCCGCTGTTCCGTCAGAAGCTGATCGACGATGGCATTGCCACCGAGGAACAGCTCGAGAAGATGAAGGCGGACATCGAAGCCGAGGTGAAGGACGCCATCGACTTCGCCATGAACTGTGAATTCCCGTCGGACGACGAACTGCGTCGCGACGTCTTTGCCGAGGAGATCCCGGCGTGAGCACCGATACTGTTGAAATGGTCAAGATGAACGGCCTTCAGGCCATCAACGCCGCGTTGATGGAAGCCATGGAAGCGGACGAGAAGGTTCTCGTGCTCGGCGAGGACATCGCCGATAACGAAGGCGGCGGCGTGGTCGGCGTGACCAAGGGCCTGTCCACCAAGTTCGGCACCATGCGCGTGAAGTCGACCCCGATCTCCGAACAGGCGATCATCGGTGCGGCCATCGGCGCAGCCATGGCCGGCTACAAGCCGGTCGCCGAAATCATGCTGATGAATTTCACGACCGTCGCCATGGACATGATCGTGAACCACGCGGCCAAGCTGCGCTTCATGTCGGGCGGCCAGAGCCAGGTCCCGATGGTGATCCGCACGCTGACCGGTGCGGGCAACCAGACCGCCGGCCAGCATGCCGACTTCTACGAGGCATGGTTCGCGCACACTGCCGGTATCAAGGTCGTGATCCCCTGGACCCCGGCGGACTTCAAGGGCCTCTACCTCTCGGCGATCCAGGATCCCGATCCGGTGATGATCATCGAGAGCGGCAAGACCCTGTTCGTGCCGATGGACACGCCCGCCAACCAGGGCCCGATCCCGCTGGGCAAGGCCAATGTGGTCATGCCGGGCACCGACCTGACGCTGGTTTCCTATGGCCAAATGATGTTCTCGGTGATGCAGGCCGTCGAGGAACTCGGCAAGGCCGGTGTCTCGGTCGAAGTCATCGACCTCCGCACGGTTTCGCCTTGGGACAAGGAAACGGTTCTGGCTTCGGCCGAGAAGACCGGTCGCCTGCTCGTCGTGCACGAAGCCGGGCGCAACTTCGGGCCGGGTGCGGAAATCGCCGCGACCGTGCAGGAAGAGCTGTTCGGCAAGCTCAAGGCTCCGGTCGGCCGCCTTGGCGCGCCGTACTGCTCGGTGCCGTTCGCCAAGAAGCTCGAAGACGCTTTCCTGGTGCAGCCGCCCGAAATCGTCGCCGAAGCCAAGCGCCTCGCCGCGATGGGCTGACAGGCGCTGCCTGTTTGAAAGAACAAGGGCTCCCGCAGCGATGCGGGGGCCTTTTTCTTTTTGCGCTGCCTTTGGAGGGATTGTGCGTCGGCGCTTTAATCGACGACGGCTTGTTCCCGCTTTTCCGGCCTGATGTAGATCGAGGAAATCGACGGCGAGAGTTGCTTCATCCGCGCCTCGATGTCTTCGATCACCGTTTCCGCGACGCCCATGGACAGGTCGTCTGCAAAGTCCGCGCTGACCGCGACGAATATGCTGTCCGGCGCGGTGTGGATCGTACGGACGTGATTGACCGAATCGATTTGCGGATGCGCCGCCAGCACCGCCCGCAGCCGGGCGATGAGTTCCGGATCGGCGGCTTCGCCGATGAGCAGACCCTTGGCCTCGCGGGCAAGCAGGGCGGCGACGCAGGCCAGCACCAGCCCGATCAGAACCGAGGCAAGGCCATCGAGCCGGGCATCGGCGAAATACACGCTGGACCACACCCCGAGGGCGGCAATCACCAGCCCCACCATGGCGGCGCTATCCTCGAACAGCACGATGAATCCGGTCGGGTCCTTGCTGCGGCGTACGGCTTGCCACCATCCCCGCCGTCCGCGCTTGCCGTTGAAGTCTCTTACGGCAATCACCCAGGACGAGCCCTCCAGCACGAAGGCGATGGCCAGCACGACATAGCTGATCGTCGGATCGGCGATCGGATGCGGGGCCTGGATATGGACGATGCCCTCGTAGATCGAGATGCCCGCACCCACTGCGAAGATCAGGATCGCGACAACGAAAGCCCAGAAATAAAGTTCGCGCCCATATCCGAAGGGATGACGCGCATCGGCTTTCCTGCCGGCCTTGTGCTGGCCGTAGAGCAGTAGCACCTGATTGCCGCTGTCGACCACTGATACCAAGACTCTCTGATCACGACCCATGCGCCCACTGGCGCAAGCCGATGGACATGATGCGCCAT
>NZ_BMLK01000022.1 GCF_014645195.1 Novosphingobium indicum
TCTGAATCAGAAATCGTGACCAAAGGGAATCCCATGCCGATTCAGAACGGTCGAAAACCGCTCTAGGCTAACATCATCCTAGCCAACTTGGCTCTTATTGTAAGAAATATGCTTTATTCTTCTTCCGGATGATGAAACCCAATCCTACGCGGTTTTTCCTCAGGTGCCACTCGAGCTGCCTGCATTGCAAAATTCAGTTGTGACACATGTTGAATAATCGCAAATGGTCTTCCGTCCTGATCTTCGCCACGAAACGCCACTTTATCCGGGTTTATCGGAATCACTGAAGTCGGGAAAAAGCTCACACCCGCTGGCCCACCGACAATGTAAAGTGCGATTTCCTGATCCGCTTCCAACCGCTCCTCGAACCATGCCATTTGTTCTATAAGCGATTCAACTGCGTATTGAGCAGCTTGGAGAGAAAAACTAGCCGCATCTGCTAAAGTGCGGCGCTGACGCGCTTCACGTTGGGCTGTTTCGGCGATCCGATCCTGCATTTCATTTATGTAGTTAAGGTTCGGATTAACAGGAAGCCAATCAGGCAACATGAACATGCTCCATCAACAGCACACGTATTCTGGACTCAATATACTCAATCTCACCCCGCCTTCAATTCCCCGTCCAGCCGTTCCGCCAGCCGCAGCGCCAGCGCCACCAGCGTAAACGTCGGGTTCGCCCAGCCTGCCGTCGCGAACACCGAGCTGCCCGCAACGTACAGGTTCGCAAGCCCATGCACCCGGCAATGTGCATCGACCACGCCGGCCTTCGGATCGTCGCTCATACGCGTGCCGCCCATGTGGTGGTAGCCGGCGATGGGATGGTTGCCGACGGTGGGATCGACCGGCCAGTCGTTGCCTGCCTCGGCGATCCATTCGGTGGGTGTTACGTGCCCCTGCCCCATGCGCTGCAGTTCCTCGCCGAAGACGCGGGCGAAGACGCGGGCGGTGTGCTTGTCGAGCCCGTCGAGCTGCCAGTCCAGGTCCGCCTGCCGCTCGCCCAGCGCATTGCGCGTGGATGAGAGGACGATGCGGCTGTCCGGGTTGGGCGCCTGCTCGCCGCGGATGATCATGTAGAGGCCGGTCATACCGGCATTGGCCATGGCCGCCTCCACCTTCTCGCGCACGGCCTTGTGAAACCAGGCCCGCACGCCGCGGTAGATATGATCGAGCCTGCGCCCAGTGCGGTTCGGGTGCAGCGAGTGCTTGATCGTGCCGTATAGCTTGTTGCCCAGCGCCACACCCTTTTCCGGCGGGCGCTGCAGCTTGAAGGTGACGATCGAGTTCATTGCCCCTTCGGCTTCCTGCACCGCGTCGGACAGGCGCAGCACCGGCGCCAGCGGCGGCCCGGACTTCATGAAGCGCTTCTGGTAGGCGGCCCACAAGTCGAACGGGCGCGATGTCTCGACCTTGCCGATGCGACCGGTCGGGTGCTCCATGAAGAAGCGGCCGAGCTGGTCGTGCGCATTGCCGAGGCCGCCGGCGATCACGTCGTCCGAAGCCATCATCAGCCGCACATTCTCGATGGCACCGCAGGCAAGGACGTAGTGTTTCGCCCTCAGCCGCGCCGATTGGCCGGTGAGCGCCTTCACCTCGACATGCTCGATCTCGGCACCGTTGGCGCTCGCCTGCACATGCGTGGCATTGGCGTGGAGCACGATGGTGAGGTTGGGCGCGTCGATCAGGTCCTTCGTGCGGGCTTGTGCGAAACGCTCGGTCGCCTCGTCGAAGCGCCAGAGGTCGGTCGCGAGCTTTTCCGGGTCGAAGCCCTGATCGGGAATGCCGCAGAGCCGATAGGCATCGTCCCATTCGAACGGGCCGATCTCGAAAATGTCCTGCGCCTTGCGCCAGTAGGGGATGACGTCATCGCGCGTGATCGGCCAGCCCGAGTGCGGCACCCAGCTGCGCTTGGCGAAATCGATCTCGTCGAGCAACGCGCAGCGCCCGCCCCAGATCGAAACCGTGCCGCCGAAGAAGCGCAGACGCGATTCCTCGAGCGGATAGTAATCGTGGCCGATATTCGCGCCATCGTATAGCGCCTGCGTCTTCTCCTCGAAGTCCATGCCGCCGCTTTCGGCAAGGCACACCTGATGGCCCGCGCGCATCAGCTCGCGCGCGAGCGTCACGCCGGCCGCGCCAGCGCCGATCACGCAGACGTCGAACTGCCTGCCGGCAAGCGCTTTGGGGTTGTTCTGAAGATCAACGAGCATCGAAAGTCTGGTCCCACCAGCAGGAGAACATGGCGATCGCGTAGAGGATACGACCGTGATTGGCGAGGCCGGCAGCATGTTCGGCGAACAGCTTCTCTACCGCATCCTGCCGCAGATAACCGCTCTTCGACGCGCCGCTGGAGGTCCATGCCTCCTGCGCGAAGCTGGCAAAGCCACCGCTGAACCATTCGGCGAAGGGCAGCTGGAAGCCGAGCTTGCGCTCGTCGAGCGCGCCGGGGAAGAGCCAGGGTTCCACCGCCTTTCTAAGGGCATATTTGCCGACCTTGCCGCGCAGCTTCATGTCGCGCGGCATTGTCAGCGCCCAGTCGACCAGCTTGTGGCTGAGGAACGGCACTCGCGCTTCCAGCGAATGCGCCATCGAGCCGCGGTCGGTGCGGTTGAGCAGCGAAGCGGGCATGTGGACGGTCAGGTCCGCCAGCATGAACTGCGCCAGCGGATCGAGATCGCGCGCGCCGGGTTCGCCGAAATATTCGCGCTCCAGATCGGCAAAGGGATGATCGCTTTCCTGCCGCGCATGGAAGCCGGGCTCGTACAGGTCCTCGCGCACCCATGGCGTGGAAATCTGCGTGCCCTGAAAGAAGCGCTGGTAGTTGTTTTCCAGCATCGCCGATTGCCGGAACCGCCGCGCGTTCTGGCGCAGGTAGTTGAGCCGCTTACTGCCCATGCCCGGCACATGGTCGATGGCCGCCAGCACCGGTTCGAGCATACGCAGGAAGGGTGCGGTGCGCGCTGCGGCGAGCGCGGTGCGCTGGCGCTTGTAGCCGGCGAAGATTTCGTCCGAACCCTCGCCGCAGAGCACGACCTTCACATGCTCGGCCGCGAGCTTCGAGAGGTGCCATACGGGCACCGCAGCTGTGGCGGCGCAGGGCTCGTCATGGCTGCGCTGGACTTCGGGCAGCATGATCCCAGCGTCCTGCGGCTGGAGCGGCAGAGTGATGTGCTCGCAACCAAGGTGCATCGCAATGCGCGCGGCCGCCTCGGTCTCGTCGATAGCGGTCCCGGGAAAGCCCATGGTGAAGGCCTTGACCGGCGCCGTGGCATGACGGGCCATCGACGCGACAATGGCGCTGGAATCCACACCGCCCGACAGGAACGCGCCGACCGTCACGTCCGCCAGCATATGGCGCTTCGTCGTTTCGGATACCCAAGTCTGCGTCTGCTCGATCCACTCGGCCTCGGACAGACCCTCGGTGACCTTGAATGCGGGACGCCAGAACTGGCGGATGTCCGGCTCACCCTTCGGCCCGATATGGAGCACGTGGCCGGGGGGCAGCGTCTTCACCTCGTTCCAGATCGAGCGCGGCTTCTGCACGTGCCCGAACATGAAGAAGTCATGCACACCGCGCTCGCAGACTGTAAATTCCAGCGCCCCGCCATCGGCCGAATACATCGCCCGCAGCGTGCGGATTTCCGAACCGAAGGCGATCCCGCCCTGCTGCAGGGTGTAATAGATCGGCTTGATCCCCAGCGGATCGCGCGCGAGCACCAGACGGCGCTCCTTCGCGTCCCAGATGGCAAGGCCGTACATGCCTTCCAGTTTCGGCCAGGCCTCGTCGCCCCAGCGCACATAGGCGGCGAGGATCGTCTCGGTATCGCCGTGGGTGGAGAACTTCCAGCCCCAGGCTTCCAGTTCCGCGCGCAGGTCGGGGAAGTTGTAAACCTCGCCATTGAAAACGATGGCCCAGCGGCCGTCGACCGAGAACATCGGCTGGTGCCCGCCTTCCAGATCGACGATCGAGAGGCGGCGATGCCCCAGCCCGATGTCGCCATCGATGTGGATACCGCTATCGTCGGGACCGCGATGGACGATGGTGTCGCAAGCGCGGGCAATGGCGTCGCGCGGTACCGGTCTGCCGCCGCGTCTGTACCAGCCGGTTATGCCGCACATGCACCCTTCACCTTCGCTGCCGCCACGATGACAGCCGCGTTACAGGGCTCGCAACCTCAGGAAAAGGCCTCGGCTTCGATCTCGTCTTCCCACCGTGGATAAGGCGGCAGCAGGAACAGGAGCGCGCCGCCAACGGTGCAGCCAACCACGCCGAACCACAGGAACGGGCCGTAGCCGCCCATGTTGTCGTAGATGTAGCCCGCGACGAACGGCCCCAGCCCCGATGCCAGAGCGACCAGCGCCGACATCAGGCCGTAGATCGCCCCGAAATTGCGCATGCCGGCATAGCCCACGGTAAGGAAGGCGCAGATCTGCATCTTGGTGCCGGCCGCATAGCCGTTGATCAGAACTGCCACGATGACCGCCGGGGTAGACTCGATAAACCGGTCGAGCATGAAGAAGGTCACCGCCGTCACACCCATGGTCAGGCCGCCGATCCAGTTCGGCCGGAACCGGTCGAGCAGGAACCCGGTCGTCAGCTTGCCGACGACCCCGGCAATGCCGCCCAGCGACATGATCCATGCCGCCGTTTCGCGCGGAATGCCGCTTTCGGTGAGAATGGGGAACAGGTGGATGCCGAGGCCGATGGTGAGCAGCATGACGATGAAGGTGGATACCGCCACCATCCAAAGCGCTGGCGTGCGCCAGGCTTGCGCCTTCGTGAGCCCTGGCAGGAACGTGCTGCCGCGCTTTCCAGCCTTTTCCCCCCGGCTCGCCGCAGCACGCGCATGGCGGTCATGCGCATCGTAGAGGAACAGCCAGCACAGCAGCAGCGACAAAGCGCCCCAGCCCGCGCCCAGCCAGAAAAACGCCCCGCGCCACCCCGTCGTCGCGATCAGCCAGTTACCCAGTGGCGGCACGACCGTCTGGGCAATGGCAGTGCCTGCGACCACGATGCCGAGCGCCAAACCGCGCCCCTTTTCGAACACGCCGGCAACAGCGGTGGTCCAGATCGTCGATTTGATCGAAGTGAGTATGAGTCCGAACAACGCCCACAACAGCAGCCATTGCGTACTGCTGCCGTTAGCCAGGCCGAACATCGCCGTGCCCGCCATGGTGATGACGATGCCCGGCAGAGCCAACCGACGCGAGCCGAGACGATCGATCAGCGCTCCGTAAAAGGGCGAAAGCAGCGCGGTCACACCTGTCGCAATCGCCGGACCGGCAGACAGCAGCGACTTGTCCCAGCCGAATTCCTTGTTCAGCGGCTCCATGAACAGACCGACGGCGGAGAGCAGCACCGAAAAGAAGGAAAACCCCACCGCCGATGCCAGGACCAGCGTCCAGCCCTGCGACCACTCATCGGCCTGCGTCTGCGGTCTTGCTTGCGTCACGGCTGATCCTCCCTCTCGGCCCGGCAGCCTAGAGGCGAGGCGGAATTAGGCAATCACAAGGAGCAAAGGCGCCGCTGCAGCGATGTTCTTGCCACTCAGATCTGGCGATCGAGCTCCAGATAGTCGCGCGGAATACGCAAGGAAGCCGCCGCAACCTGCGTTTCGCGCAGGAACAGCACCAACCCCACCATCAGCAGGGACAGGGCGGCGATGAATGTCCCCGCCGCGATGACCCGCACTTCGGCGCCGAGCAATTCCTCCAGAAAAAGCAGGAACACCGTTGTGCCGATGAACAGTGCGCTCAGGACCAGCAGGCGCATGGCCTGCCCGATCAGCCGGATACGCCGGTCGACCGTGCGGATTTCCAGCACGACCATGTCATGCTCGGCGCCGTCGGTTCCGGCATACTTCTCCTGAAGCGCGCGAGCCCTGTCGACCACACGGCTGAGGCGAGCCGTCAGCAGATTGAGGATATTGCCGATCGCCACCAGCATGAACACCGGTGCGAGCGCGAGCTGGATGGTCTGGGCAATCATGGTGGCTCTTATCGCACCAGTGGATCAGGCTGGACAGCCCCTTGCCAGAAGGCACACGGTTTCATCGCCGAAAACGACATCGTTCAAGGCATGCGCCAGAGCGCAACCGCCGGGAGCGATTGTCTCGCCGGCCACGATCACATCCCCCTCACGCGGAATGACGAGCAGAGCCTCTGGGAAGCGCGCTGCCGTTTCCGCGGGCGGCTCACCCTCGATCTGATCGAGCAGGAACAGCGGCCCATCGACCAACACGTGCGACCCTCGGGACGGAACGGCCTTGTTCCATGAACCGAGATCGTAGGGCTCACCTTGCGCGACGGCCATGCCCTCTTCCAGATGCAGTTCGCGCGGCCGGCCATAGTCGAACAGGCGGTAGGTAATGTCGGAGTTCTGCTGCACCTCGATCAGGCTCACCCCGGCGCCGATGGCGTGCACGGTGTTGGCCGGAATGTAGAAAAAGTCCCCCGGCTTGACCGCATGCCACGTCATCAGGTCTTCGATGGAGCCATCCAGGGCGGCCGCGCGCAGTTCGTCCTCACCGATCGCGGTGTCGAAGCCGATGCCCAGCGTTGCACCGGGCTCAGCAGCCACAATCAGCCAGCACTCCTCCTTGCCCTGCCGGCCTATGCCCCTGGCGAGGGTCTGCGCATCGGACGGATGGACCTGCACCGACAGTTTCTCGCTGGTGAAGATGTACTTCACCAGAAGTTCGGGCAGTTCCGGCGGCGGCTCGAACCAGATCTCGCCGATGCGTGTGCCTTCGGGCGCGGCGAACGGCGCCGGGAGCACGTCCTTGCCCCAGGGCTTTTCCACCTGGCGAATGGGCAGAGCGGCCATCACGGCGCCTCCGTCACTGATTGGCCGCCCCGTCGAGCTTGCCGACCTTCTGCACGCCGGCGACCGTGGTGATCATGATGTCGTCGCCATCCACCACGACAATGACATCCTCCAGACCGATCACGGACACCCGCGGGCCATCGCTGTCGACGAGCACGTTGCGGCAATCGACCATTTCGGTCTTGCCTGAGCCGCGCACGGAGTTTCCGTTTTCGTCGCGCGCCAGCGCTTCGTGCAGGGCATGCCAGTTGCCGATATCGGACCAGTTCATGTCCGCAGGCACCATCGCGGCATGCTGCGTGTTTTCCATCACCGCGTAGTCGACCGAGTCGCTCTCGACCGATGCAAACGTGTCCGCGTCCGGGTGGAAGCGGCGCCCTTCCTCACGGCCCTTGGCCACAGCTTCCGCTACAACCGAGGCGATCTGCGGGCGATGCATCTGCAGTTCATTCAGGAAGTCCTTCACCCGGAATGCAAAGATGCCGCCGTTCCAGGCGTAGATGCCTTCAGCGAGGAATCCCTTTGCAGTCTCAAGGTCGGGCTTTTCGACGAACTGGGCGGTCCGGAACCCCTTCGCTCCGATCGCTTCACCGCGCTTGAGATAGCCAAAACCGGTTTCCGGGGCAGTGGCCTCGATGCCGAAAGAAACAAGCCAGCCTTCCCTAGCGAGGTCCGCTGCCGCCAGTGCAGCATCAGCAAAAGCGTGCGGATTGCCGATGTGGTGGTCGCTCGGACAGACGAGCATAACGGCATCCTCGGGCAGCCGGCAGGCCGCGAGGGCTATGGCCGCCGCCGTGTTGCGCGCGACGGGCTCCACGAGAATCTGGCCGCCCTCACCCGAACCGAGTTGCTCCTCGACATGATCGAGGTGCTTGTGGCCTGTCACTACCACGGGCGGTGCAAAGCCCTTTTCCGCCGGACACCGGGACACGGCAGCCTCGAACAGGGTACTTTCCCCCACAAGCGGCAGGAAAGGCTTCGGCTTGCTCGCACGACTTCGCGGCCAAAGCCGCGTGCCACTACCACCGCACAGGATGACCGGGTAAATCTTGGACATATTCCTCATTCGATTGCGAAATCGTCAGGCAATTCCGAGTAATACTGTGGACCTGCTGCATTGCAACGACAGCCCATGACAAATTCCGTCATTGCTGTGTGCTGCATTCAGTAGAACCAGCGCTGCCGCCAGCGGTAGACCGCCTCGATGGGCCTGCCTGCGTTGTCCAGCGCCGGTCGGAACCGAAAACGTTTCGTCGCCAGTTCACAGGTGATCCGGTCTGCCACGGGATCGGGACTGGGCTGCACGATGCGGCAGGCCTTTACCCGCCCGTCCGTTCCCACGGTCAGGTCGATGGTCACCGAGGCACCGATTCGCCGATCACGGCTTGAACGCGGATAGTCCTTTGCCGAATTGATATCGCCCTTGATCTTGACCGTCGGCGCGGCCTGTCCTCCGCCGCCCTGTCCCGTGCCGCTTGCACCGGCACCGGTTCCCAGCCCCGATCCGCTCGCACCGGATCCCTCGCCTTCTGTCTTGGCGCCAGAGGCGTTCTCATCGCCTTCGCCCGCAACGGGAGGCGCCTGGGTAGGCTTCACGACAACCTTGGCCTTCGGCGCGGCCACTTCGCGTGGTTTCGCCTTCCTGCCCGCAGCGCCAGCCGCCCCCTCCTTATCCCGCAGTGCGGCGCTGGGCTCCGGGGACGTCGAAGCCTCAGGCTCAGGAGCGGGCGGTTCCGGAGTAACCGTAAAAGCCTGCGTCATCGTGCGGACGACATCGGTCGCGAAATCAGGCGTGAAGGCGCGGATCAGGGCAGCAACCACCACCACGTGAATCAGTAGCACCGTAGCCGCAATGCCCCATCGTTTACGGCGATCCATCCGGAAGTCGGCCTGCGTCATACGCCAGCCATGCCATGCTGTGGCGAAACCTTGCAACACTCCCGCTTTGACATCCGCCACCGCCCGATGCATTCCTTTTTCAGAATCATAATTCACTATTGCGAAGACGTGTCGAGAGGAGGACAGAGTGGCGGATTTCGAGCCGGTCCGGTTCATGCATGGCGACGTTGCGCTGCAGGGTACTATCGCAAGACCGCAGGCCGATAATGGCGGTACCGTCATGATGTTCCCCGGCGCCACCGGACCGGCAAAGAGCTTTCACGCAGCGATGCGCGAACTGGCCGATTGCGGCTATCTGGTTATCGGCATGGACATGTACGGCATCGGGGCAGACCTTTCGACGCCTCAGGCGGCAGGGCAGCATTTCATGGCCTTGATGGAACAACCCGACGTCCTGCGGGATCGCGTCGTCGCCCTTTTCGAAGCCGTGTGCGACCTGCGGGACGTCGATGCCAAACGGGTCGCGGCCATCGGCTACTGTTTCGGCGGCAAGTGTGTCCTGGAACTGGCGCGCAGCGGTGCCGCAGTAGCCTCCGTCAGCAGCTACCACGGTTTGCTGACGACCCATGCTCCAGCTCGCAAAGGCGAAGTTTCCGCAGAAATTGCGGTCTGGTCCGGCGGGCGCGACCCTTATGCTCCGGCGGCCGATCTCGATGCATTGCGCGCGGAGCTCGATGCGGCCCAAGCAAGCTACCAGATCACACTGTTTTCACGTGCACAGCACTCGTTCACCGACCCCGATCACGACGGTGTAGCCGAGGGGATCGCCTATGATCCAAAGGCACACCGCATTGCCTGGGCAGGCACTCTGGCCATGCTTTCAGAAATGATTGGCTAAACGCTGCAGAAAAGGTGTCACCGATCAGCCACAGCTGCATGAAATATTCTATTATGCGATACTGAATTCACAATAAGGAACAGAATGCCATTCCTTTTGCTTGCATCCGGACACGAGTTCGGTACTCTGCGGCGAAAGAAAAACCGAAGATGTCGGCAACAGACACGTCGGGTGAGAGGAGGCACGAAGGGAAAGCGCATGGGGGATTCCCGGCAAAGCCGGAAGAAATCTTTCCCGCTATCTCTACAAGCCAGCCAACTCCTTCGGACCGGAATACCGGCCGCCGACAACTCTGCTTGCCTTACTTGAGAACAGGGTTTCCGGAGGGAGAGAATAACTATGCTTGCTAGGAATTTTAAATGCATGCTGTTGCTGAGCGCCGCCTTTTCAGGCGCCTCGGTGGCGATGCCTGCGGTTGCGCAGGAATCGGTGATGGCACCCGGCGAAATCATCGTTACGGCCCGGCGCGTCGAGGAACGCCTGCAGGACGTCCCGATCTCGATGACGGTGTACAACGAAGATCAGTTGCAGGATCGCAACGTCGCCGTGGCATCGGATCTTGCCACTTATACTCCCTCGCTGTCCGTCAACACGCGTTACGGCCCTGAAAAGGCAACCTTCGCGATTCGCGGCTTCAACCAGGATGCCGCAGCGGCCCCGACGGTGGGTGTGTACTTCGCCGACGTGGTCGGCGTGCGCGCGCAGGGCGGCACCGCCAGCGGCAACAGCGTGGGCGCCGGTTCGTTCACTGACCTGCAGAACGTGCAGGTTCTCAAAGGTCCGCAAGGCACCCTGTTCGGCCGGAATACGACCGGCGGCTCGATCCTCCTCGTTCCGACCAAGCCCAGCGACTTCCTCGAAGGCTATGTGGAAGGCACCTACGGAAACTATGACCAGAAGCGTGTGCAGGCTGCGGTCAACGTTCCGCTTGCCGACACTTTCAAGGTTCGTGTCGCAGTCGATCGCAACAAGCGCGACGGTTACATGAAGAACCATTCGGGGATCGGCCCGGATGACTATAACAACGTCGACTACACTTATGGCCGTCTCAGCATAGTTGCCGACCTGACGCCCGAACTCGAGAACTACACGATCTTCCACTACTCCGAGTCGGATACGAACGGTTACGCCACACGTTATGAAAGCTGCGACCGCGATGCGGCCTCGCCATTCGTCGGCGGCAGCCTGACACGTTACTACACCGCTCTCGCAGCCTGCGATCAGATCGACCGTCAAACCGCCCGCGGCGACGGTCCGCTGGATGTCGAAGTCGCCAATCCCGATCCGCGTATCTATCTGCGCACCTGGCAGGTCATCAACACGACAACCTGGCAAGCCAGCGACATGATCACCATCAAGAACATCCTTAGCTATGGTGAGTATCGCGAGCAGGCCGGTTTCTCGCTCTACAGCGACAACTTCTTCGTTCCGAATACACCGACGACCCAGTACTTCGCCAGCCAAGGCGGACTCGCTCCCGGCGATCGTTTCCAGTACATCACGCTGGACACGCAGCCCGGATACGACGCTGCAGCCGAATCGACCACAACCGAAGAACTGCAGATCCAGGGCCGCACGCTCGACGGCAAGTTCAACTTCGTCATCGGCGGCTACCTCGAATTCAGCCGCCCGATCGGCTGGAACCAGCAGCGCACGGGTATCTACGGCAACTGCGCCGATCCGGGTACGCTCGATTGCTCGGGCGGTATCATTCCAGTAACTCTTCCGGCGGGGGCCATCCCCGGCATCCCGATTGCTCTGGGTGGTTCGGCAGCGCTTATTTCGCAATCGCGCACCAAGATGTCGTTCGACAACCACGGCATCTTCGCACAGGGCACCTACAACTTCACCGATCAGCTGGCTCTGACCCTCGGCGGCCGCTGGACCTTCGACAAAATCGTCGGTTACTCTGAAAGCTCCCGCTACACGCTCGGTACGTTCCCCCTGGTCGGCACGATTCCGCTTCAGCAGGTTTGCAACGACGTGCTCAACCACCCGACCGATAACCCGCTCGCGGATGGTCAAGGCGTCTGCAACACGAAAATCACGCAAAAGACCAACAAGCCCACATGGCTGATCGGCCTGGATTTCAAGCCGACTTTGGACACGCTCGTCTATGCCAAGTACGCACGTGGCTATCGCCAGGGCGCGGTGAACTTCACCAACCCCGGCCTCGAAACGGTGGGTCCGGAAAAGGTCGATTCCTACGAAATCGGCGCCAAGCTGACGTTCCGCGGCTCTGCCCCCGGGTACTTCAACATCGCCGCTTTCTACAACGACTTCAGCGACCAGCAGATCTTCGGCGCGCTCGTGGCCAAGCCGGACAGTGGCCTTGCCGGTGGTGCGGCTCTGATCAACGCCGGTAAGTCTGTCATCAAGGGTATCGAAGTCGATTCGGGTGTAACCCTGTTCGACATGCTGCGTCTGGGCGCGGGTTACACCTACCTCGACACCAAGCTGAAGGAATTGACCCCGCCGACCCTCAGCGCGGACAGCCCGTTCGCAGAGATCATTCCCCGCGGCGTCGTGGGGGGCCCACTCACCTATTCGCCCAAGCACAAGCTGACCCTCTCGGGTGATCTGAGCGTCCCGGCTGGCGATGCCGGCGTGCTCAAGCTCGGCGCCGTTTTTGCCTACACGGCCTCGCAGTTCGTGGACGGCAACAACAAGATCCCGAGCTACAGCCTGCTCACGCTGACGGCAGGTATCGACGACATTGGCGGCACCGGCTTCGATCTCGGCCTGTTCGCCAACAACATTACCAACGAAAAGTACCGGGTGACTTCAGGCGGCGGATACGAATCCTCGGGCATCCAGGATTTCGCCTACGGCCAGCCGCGCATGTACGGTGTGCGTCTGAAGTACAACTTCGGCACCTGATCCAGACAAGAACCCCCGCGCTTTTCCGAGTGGCGCGGGGGCATTCCGGTCCTTTCAGGACCAGCCTCAAGCCACGCCTTAACCGGCGTGGCTTTTTCCTTGGTTCGCTGGCGTCAGACCACACCCAGAAGGCCAAAGCTGTCGTGGCGCATCACCGCCTTGCCGAGACGGTCGGCAAACTGGTTGGTGATCGGCGGATCGACGCGGCGGGTGATCGACCAGAGGTAGAAACCATAGGCCACCGCCTCGCGGTATTGCCCCCAGGCTTGCTCTTCATCGGGCATTGCCATGCCGTGTCCGCGCATCATCGCGAGGTACTCGCCCATAAGACGGCGCTCTTCCATTTCGGCGATCTCGGTCGGCAGCACCGCATTGAGGTGATAGGCGATGTCGAGCGCCCAGCCCCCGCGCTGGAGCAGTTGCCAGTCGATCAGACCCATGCCGTCCGGCGTGCGGAAGATGTTTCCCGCATGGGCATCGCCATGGATCATGAATTCCGGGCGCTCCGCATCGCGCGCCGCCAGCGCCTTCATTGCGGCGGCCACGTTCTGCGCGTTGCGCACCTTGGGCGACAGATTGTCGCCACGCGGCCCGTCGAGCAGCTCCTGCAGCATCTCCGGCGTGACGTAGGACATTTTTGCCAGTTCCGCCGCGCGCGGACGGATCCAGTCCGCACCCTTGAGAAACGCGCTTTTGGCGTGAAGGCGCGAGAGTTGTTCGAGGCTCTGCACCGCGTCATCCGCCGTGAAGGGGTCGAGCGCGGAGCAGAACGTCGCACCTTCGACGATGAGATCGCGCATGATCGTGACGGCCTGCTGCTTCTCGCGGTCGATTACCGTGGCAACGGCCTCGGGCACGCGCACCTCCGTGATCGGTGCCACCTTGCCGTAAAAATCGGCTTCCAGCACACATGTGGGGCCGCCGCGTGCGGTCATTTCATCGACATCGAGCAAGCCCTTGAGGCAGAAGTCGCCCACTGCGCCATCAGCGAAAGTGACGGCGAAACGCACCTTGGTGGCAACCGTGCGGATCACTTCCACCTGCTCGACGCTGGTCACGGCCTTGCCGCCCGCTGCACCGGCCAGGGCCCCGCCCAGCCATGTCGGGTCAAGCGCCTCCTCCAGCGTGGCGGGAACTCGCGTATCGGGCTGCGCGGGAACGCGGCTCGTGTGTGCCTGAGACATTCTTCTCCCTTTCCTTATCTGGTTCTCCGACGGATCCGGCAATCGCCACATCCAACCGCTTGACTATGCCTTGACCTAATTCGCCATTTCGGTCCATCCTTCGCAATAGAGAATTTTTCCGGTCATGCGATGGTCGTCTCGGGCTGTCGGAAAACGACGGGAAAGCGAAAAACACGGGAGAGACCGGAGCGCCATGGGCAAGCCGCTGGAAGGAATCAAAGTCGTCGAAGTCGCCATGTGGGCTTTCGTGCCCGCTTGCGGGGGCATGCTGGCGGATCTCGGCGCGGACGTGATCAAGATTGAACCGCCAAGCGGCGATCCGCTGCGCGGGCTCCAGATCGGCGGGCTCAACGAGGAAGGCCGCCGCATCGACTATTCCTGGGAAAGCTACAACCGGGGCAAGCGCTCGATCACGCTCGATCTCAAACAACAGGCCGGGCGCGATGTCCTCTACAAACTGCTCGAAGATGCAGACGTTTTTCTCACCAACCTGCTGCCGCCGGCCCGCCGGTCGATGCAGATTGACGCCGATACGATCCGCGGCCGGTTTCCGAACATCATCTACGCCAGCGGCAGCGCCGTCGGTCCCACCGGCCCTGAAAGCGAGAAAGGCGGCTACGATGCCATCACTTTCTGGGCGCGCGGCGGCATATCCTCTTCGCTGACCGGGGACGGCGCCGAACTGCCCGTCGGCCCGCCCGGCCCGGCCTTTGGCGACACGCTGTCCGGCTCGATGCTTTCGGGGGCGATTTGCGCCGCGATCGCCAAGCGCGCGCTCACGGGCGAGGCTTCGACGGTCGACGTCTCGTTGCTCGGCACCGCCATGTGGTCGATGCAGCGCTATATCTGTCAGGCAACGGCGGACAGCGTGCAGAAGTTTCCCAAGCCGCCGGCGAACAAGCCCAATAATGTGCTGGTCAGTAACTACCGCACATCCGATGGACGCTTCCTCGCGCTCTGCATGCTGCAGGCGGACAAGTATTGGGCTCCGTTCTGCGAAGTCGCCGGACGGCCCGATCTCGCCTCCGACCCGCGCTTTACCGATGCGAAAGCCCGGCGCGAAAACGTCGATGCCTGCTACGGCGAAGTGAAAGCGCTCTTCGCCAGCAAGACACTGGCCGAGTGGAAAGACATCCTCTCGCGCCAGCAGGGCCAGTGGGACGTCGTGCAGGATGTCGGCGAGATGAAGGACGACGTGCAGGCACAGGCCAACGGCTACCTCAAGCGCGTGGACTATGGCGACGGCACCGAGATCCCGATGGTCGGCCTGCCCATGCTGTTCGACGGGCAGGCCATGAACTCCAGCCGCTCGCCCGAACTGGGCGCGCACAGCGACGCCGTGCTGGAAAGCCTCGGCTACAGCGAGGAGGAGATCGTCGACCTGAAGGTGCAGGGAGTGGTATTCTGATGAGCGAGACGAAACCCCCTGCCCGCAAGCTGCCTGCACTCGAACCCGATACCGCGTTCTTCTGGACCAGTGGCGCCGATGGCGTGCTGCGCATCCAGCGCTGCGGAGATTGCGGCCTCTATCAGCATCCCCCCTTCCCTCGCTGCTCATCCTGTGGGAGCGAGGCCATTGCGCCCGAGCCGGTGTCCGGCAAGGGTCGCGTCGCCAGCTACACGATCAACCGCGAACCCTGGGTTCCCGGTCTGGAGGTACCTTTCCTCTATGCCGCGGTCGAACTGGCCGAGCAGAAGGAACTCTACGTCTTCACCAACCTGCTGGCGCCCATCGATGCCGCGCGCGTGGGCATGCCCGTGAACGTGACGTTCGAACAGCACGAGGACGTCTGGCTGCCGATGTTCCGCCCCGATGAAACGGGAGGCGCGGCATGACCCTGCACCCCGAAAAGCTCGCCTGCATCACCGGCGCGGCGCAGTCCGAAGTCGGACGCCCTTCCTCGCGCACCGCGCTGCAACTCACCGCCGATGCCTGCCTTGCTGCCATTGCCGACGCCGGCCTCGAAGTGTCCGACATCGACGGCATCGCCTGTTATCCCGGCAAGTCGGCGGAAG
This sequence comes from Novosphingobium indicum, assembly GCF_014645195.1. Classification (GTDB taxonomy): domain Bacteria; phylum Pseudomonadota; class Alphaproteobacteria; order Sphingomonadales; family Sphingomonadaceae; genus Novosphingobium; species Novosphingobium indicum. The sequence goes on from NZ_BMLK01000022.1 coordinate 15,640, forward strand.
GCGGGGGGATTGCCCCGGTCAGCCCCTCCGAAGCGGCAGCCGTGCTCGGCATCGATCCGAAGTGGATTCTCGCGTCGGCCGAAGGCTTCAGCCACATGGCGCCGATCTTCAACGCGATTACCGCCATTGCTTGCGGGCTGGCGCGTCATGTCGTCGTGTTCCGGTCGGTCGCTCAGGCGACTGCGCGCATGGCCTCGCGCTCCTCGACGCTGATGTCCGGTTCGCGCAGCCGGGTGGACGGCAACAACGCCTGGACCGTGCCGTTCAATGCGCTCTCACCGATCAACACCTTCGCGCTCTATGCGCAGGCCTATTTCGAGAAGTACGGCGCCAACGAGGAGCAGCTCGGCATGATCGCGGTGAACAACCGCCGCAATGCCGGGCACAACGAGAACGCCGTCTATCGCAAACCGCTCAGTCTGGAGGACTATCTCGCCAGCCGTGTGATCTCCACGCCGCTGCGGCTGTTCGACTGCGACTCGCATATCGACGGCTCGACTGCGATAGTGGTCTCGCACAAGGATGCGGCGAAGGACCTCAAGAACCCGCCGCTGCACATCGAATCGATGGGCATGGCCGTCGGCGGCCTGTGGGTCGGGCGTTACGAAGGTGACTTCACCTCCATGCCCGCCGCACACAAATGCGGCGAGATGCTGTGGTCGCGTACCGATCTCAAGCCCGCCGACATGGACTGCGCGCAGATCTATGACGGCTTCTCGATCCACGTCTGGCTCTGGATGGAGGCGCTCGGGCTGGTGCCCCCCGGCGAGGCCTGCCGCTTCGTCGAAGGCGGCCAGCGTATCGCCCTGGACGGAGACCTGCCGCTCAATACCGGCGGCGGGCAGCTCTCCGGCGGCCGTTTCCATGGCTACGGCCATATCCACGAAGCCACGGTCCAGCTCTGGGGCCGGGGCGGCGGACGGCAGGTTGCCGATGCGAAGACCTGCATCATTTCCAACGGCGGCTACGGATACGGCGCGATGATCCTGCGGCGCGACTGACTGCGCTCCGGGACGAGTCCCGACCTTGACAGAGTCGTTCCTAATTGCGATACTTAGTTCACTATTTCGAATTATTAGAAATTGCCGAAAAACGGCAGGAGAGGAGTCTGGAAGATGAGCGAGGCTGATCCAGCAATCCGGGACGGTCAGGTTACCGAGTGGCATTACGGCCCGATCTTTGATGCCGATGCCCACATCGATCCACCGCACGACATGTGGAAGGACTACCTGCCCTCCCACCTGAAGGATCGCGCACCCTACATCGAGCACGCCGAAGACGGCGACTACATCTGCTTCGAAGGCAATCGCCGCCCGTTCATGATGATCAACAACCAGGCCGGCCGCGACGGCCAGAACTTCAAGATGAAGGGCCGCCTGGAAGAGCAGCGCAAGGTCTGGGAGCCTGCCACCCGCCTGGCCGACATGGATGCGGACGGTATGGACGCCGCGCTGCTGTTCGGTGGCGGACCGCTCGGCACGACCGACGACGAGCTCTACCTCGCCAGCTACGAGGCCTATCAGAACTGGGTGCTCGATTTCTGCTCGGTCGCCCCGGACCGGCTCTATCCGGTCGGCTATGTGCCGATGCGCGACATCGACGAGACCTGCGAACACGTGAAGCGGCTCGCCCGCAAGGGCTTCCGCGCGATCAACCTGCCCGCTTTCCCGCAGAACAAGAAGGCATGGGAAACCTCGTCCAACGTCAAGAACATGAAGTCCGGCCAGGTCGCGGCGCTCACCGGCGATCCTCATGGCGAACTGCAGTATTCGAACCCCGAGTTCGACAAGCTCTGGAAGACGATCTGCGACGAGGGCGTAGTCGTCACCTTCCACCTCGGCGCCCGCGTGCCGCGTTTCGGACAGGCCGAATTCTTCCTGCCCGACATGCCGATGAGCAAGCTGGCGATGGCCGAACCGATCGGCATCTTCATCTTCAACTGCATCTTCGACCGCTTCCCCGACCTCAAGATCGGGTCGATGGAAAGCGGCGTTGGCTGGTTCGCGTGGTACACCGAATACATCACCCGCACCTGGGAAAAGCAGCGCTTCTGGACCAAGAGCGCGCTCAAGGAACCGCCGACGTACTACATGGACCGCAACGTCTACGGCTCGTTCATCCAGGACCGCACGGGCATCCTGTGTCGTGATCTGCCGGGCGGCAAGAACATCATGTGGTCTTCGGACTATCCGCACTCGGAAACGACTTTCCCCAAATCGCGCCAGATCATCCTGCGCGACTTCGAGGGCGTGCCCGAAGAGGATGTGAAGAAGATCATCAACGGCAATTGCCGCAAGCTGCTCGGCCTCGACTGAGGCCGGCCAGCCCACACGATAAGAACGACAACAGCGCCGGGGAGAAGGCGTGGCGACAACATCTGGAACCCGGGCATCGGTGACGGCGGCAGCCGCATCGATCCCGGCCTCGGCCTATTTTGCCCTGGCCCTGCTCGCTTCGGCGAACCTGCTGAACTATCTCGACCGCTTCGTGGTCTCGATCCTCGCCGAGGCGATCAAGGCGGATTTGCGGCTCGACGACGCGCAGCTCGGCTTCCTGCTCGGGACGGCCTTCGCGATCTTCTATTCAATCGTCGGTGTCGCCATGGGCGGCATTTCCGACCGGCTCAGCCGCAAGAAGGTCATGGCCTTCGGTCTGGCGCTGTGGTCGGGCATGACGGCTCTGGGGGGCGCCGCCCCCAACTTCATGACCCTCGCCGCCGCCCGCATCGGCGTGGGCGTGGGAGAGGCCGCCGCCAATCCCTGCTCGCATTCGCTTCTGGCGGACGTCTTCCCCCCGAAGAACCGCGCCCTCGCGCTCGGCGTCTATCTTGCCGGCACGTTCCTGGGCGGCGCTCTGGCGATGGCCGTGGGCGGCTATTTCCTAGAGCACTGGTCGACGAGCATGTGCACGGCGGTTCCGATTGCCGGGGCCTGCGATCTGGCGGCCTGGAAAGCAGCGCTGTTCGCTGTCGGCATCCCCGGCTTCCCGCTTGCCCTGCTGCTGCTCACCATCCGCGAGCCCGCACGCAATAGCGGCAAGGCGCAGCAGTCGACCGGCGTCATCGTCCGTGAGTTTTCCGCCGCCCTGCCCCCGTTCACGCTGATAACCGTTGCCCGCGAAGGCGGACCGCAAGCGCTAGGGCGCAATCTCGTCATTCTGGCCGCAATCAGCTTTGCCGCTGTGTTGCTTGTCGCGTGGACCGGAGACTACGCCCAGTGGATCGCCTTCGGCGTGGGCGCCTATGTCGTCGTGACCTGGGGGCAGATCCAGTCGCTGCGCGACCGGCCGCTCTTCGCACTGACCTTCGGCGACCGCACGTTCCTCTACGCCATGGCGGCCACCGCGCTGATCGCCTGCGTGGGCGGCGCCATCAATGTCTGGGCCGCCCCTTTTGCAATGCGCACCCATGCGCTGAGCCCCAGCGAACTGGGCCTGCGGCTCGGCGTGATCCACACTGTCGGCGCGGTGATCGGCGTGATCGCCGGCGGCTGGCTCTCGGACAAGTGGAAGCAGCGCGACCGCCGTGCGCCGCTGGGCATGGCCGCCATCTCGATCTGCGGCACCCTGCCCAGCGTGCTCGTCATGCTGCTGGTGGTCGAAGTCGACCTGTTCCTCATCGCCTACGCCTCGGTCAGCGTCTTCGGCGCGATGTGGAGCGGAGCCACCGCTGCCCTCGTGCAGGACCTCGTCCTGCCGCGCATGCGCGGCTCCGCTGCCGCCTGCTATTCGCTGATCGCCATCGTCGTGGCCTCGGGCACCGGCCCGTACTGGGCCGGCAAGGTCAGCGCCGTGACCGGATCGCTGACCGCCGGTATGCTGAGCCTGCTCATCCTGGCCCCGATCGCGCTCGTGTTCCTCTGGCTCGCTGCGAAACGCCTTCCCCAGGAAACCCCCGAAGCCCGCCTTGCCCTGGCCGCCGCCGCCGGCGAGCCGGCACCAACGGAGTAAACCCGATGTCCGACGACGTCCTCACCGCCGACGATCCGCTCTACGAAGAGCTTTACGACGTGCGCCGCGAGGCGGAGTCGATGGGCAACTTCATCGACCGCGACGTCACGCCGGAAATCCACGAACTGCGCGCCAAGGGCCCCGTCCACAAAGGCAAGCTGCGCGAGATCCTGGGGCTGCCGGTCACGTACGAGCGCCACGTCAATGCGACCGGACGCCAGCACTACACGGTTCTGACTTACGAGGCCTGCGAGACGGCGTTCCGCAATCCGGGGCTCTTCTCCAACACCGTGCAGATGGATCCGCGCGTACCGGAGAAGGACAGGACCGGCCTGCTCGAGATCGATCCACCCAAGCACCGCGCCTATCGCCGCACCATCCAGCCCAAGTTCCTGATGCCCGAAGCGCTCGGCTGGTGGCGCAACCGCACCATCGACAGCATCGTCGAGCGTCTGGTCGAACGCCTCTCCACGCGCGAGCGCGCCGATCTCAACATCGAGTACTGCGCCCGCATTCCGGTCTACACGATCACCACTGCCATCGGCCTGCACGGCAACGAGGCGCTGCGCTTCCGCCATGCCTACCTCAACAGCACCAGCGCCAGCCGCAAGATTTCGCGCGAAGAGCGCATGCGCAATTTCCAGCTGGTGGAATCGCTGCTGATGGACCTCGTCGCCGCGCGGCGCGAAGAGCCGCAGGACGACCTGATCAGCTATCTCGTCGACAAGCCGCTGCAACTGCCCGGACAGGACCCGCGCCTGCTGACCGATGCGGAGATCATGACGCAGGCCAAGCTGGTCATGGTGGCTGGCGGCGGCACATCGTGGCGGCAGATGGGCATCACGCTCTTCGCGCTGCTGAGCAACCGCGACCAGCTCGAAGACGTAAAGATGAACCGAGATCTGATGGACGACGCTATCGAGGAAAGCCTGCGCTGGGAACCGACCGCGCCCTATCACTACCGCCTCGTGATGGCGGACACCGAGTTCTACGGCCACCAGATCCCCGAAGGATCGGTGCTCGAACTCGGCCTCGGCCCAGCCAACCGCGATCCCGCGCGCTGGGACCATCCGGACCTGTTCGACATTCACCGCCCGAAGCTCACCAACATGGCCTTTGGCCTCGGCACCCATCGCTGTCTCGGCATGAATGTCGCCAAGGTGGAGATGGCACGCGGGATCGATGCCCTGCTCGACGCCTTTCCGGACATGCGCTTCGATCCCGACGCGCCCGCGCCCTTCATGACAGGCGGACTGGAACAGCGCGGCCCCTCCGCCCTGCCCGTCCTGCTGCGCTAAGATCTTGTAGCCAGTCTCTTTTCACTTGCCGCCGGGGCTGCGGCCTGCCTAGACGGTGCCGCTGAACGCACACGCGTCGCAAGGGCGAGGACAGGCACATTCCCAAAATCGTGACTCTGCTGACGATCTACCGTCTCGCCGCGGCTCCCGTCGCGGCGGGAGTAGCGCTGGCGGGCTATCGGGATGCGTTCTTCGTCCTTCTCATCGTCAGCCTGATTACCGACTTGATCGACGGCCCCCTCGCCCGCCGGCTCGGGCAGGTTACCGAACTCGGCGCCAAGCTCGACACAATCGCCGATTCCTGCACCGTGATCGCGGGCATCTTCGGCCTCTACCTTCTGGACAGAGCGGTCTTCAGTCCGGAACTGCCGGCGCTCTACGTGTTCCTTGCCAGCTATGCCGCAGCCGCGCTGGCATGCCTGGTAAAGTTCCGCGTGCTACCTGCCTACCACCTCTACACATCGAAGCTGGCGGCCTTCTGGTCCGGCGTCTTCTTCATCTGGCTCTATGCCTTCGGGTACTCGCCGGCGTTCTTCGTCTCGCTGCTGGCACTGGGCGTGCTGGCGAACGTGGAATCGCTGCTGTCGACCTGGCGGCTCAAGCGCTTTCAGACCGATATCGGCAGCCTGTTCCGGATCCGCGACAACTGAGGCGCCGCAGTCGGCTCAATCCACTTTCAGGCGCTTGCGCATCATGGCCTCGTCCATCATCGGCGTGCCGCGCAGCTGCCCCAGACGTACGCCAGTGCAGGTCATCTTGAAGTGGGTGAACTCCTCATACCATTCGAGGCCATCCGCAGGCTTGCCGCAGGTCTCTTCCCACAGGGCGATCGTCTCTTCGCGGGTGCCCATGCCCTCAAGATAGGCGCCATGCACCGCACTGCGCCCGTGCATCGTCTCCGCCAGCGTGCAGAACCAGGCGAGGTCGTGCAGCGCGCCGCCAAGCGAAGGCTGCTCCCAGTCCATCACCGCCACGACATCGAAGGTGTCATCGAACATCATGTTGCCGATCCGGGCATCGCCCCAGACGAGACCGGCGGGGTCCTGCTGTGGCCATGAGGCCTTGAGACGATCGAGCGCCGCGCGCAGGATCGGCTGCGGCTCCACCTCTTCCAGCCACGCCGTGAAGCGCTCATACTTGTTCCACTCCTGCGCCAGCCCCTGCTCGGCACCGGCTGGCCCCTTGAGAAAGCCGAAATCGTCGGTCGGCACGCACTGGATCAGGGCAAGCTGGCGGACCGCGTTCTCCCAGAGCGTGCGGCGCTGCGCGGGAGTGGCCTCGCTAAGCCACCCTTCACGGGCATAGGGCGGGATCGAGACAGGCACACGCCCCTGCTTCTTTTCCATCACGAAGAACGGATTGCCGAGAAGCGCGGGGTCTTCCTCGAACCACAGCGGCCGGGCAACGCGCACACGCCCGTCCTCGGCCAGCAGCTTCATCACCTGATACTGCTCGTCGAACAGGTTGTCCGGAAAGACCGTGAACGAGCGCGGCTTGATGCGGACAACACAGCCCTGCTCGTGTTCACGGCCGCCCTCGCTCCAGCGCGCGTCGAACAGCACCGTTTCATGGCTTTGCCCTGCCCCGCGCGGATAGGCGAGATTGTCGATGACAACGCCCGTCGCGCCCGGAATCTGCGTGGAAAGCCACTGCGCCAGCTTCGTGGCAAGATCCTCCAGATCGCGCGTTTCCGGTGCAACGATGACGTCCGACATGGCCACTCTCCCATTCGTGGCGATGCCGCTTATAAGTTCGACATCGCGAATTTATTTTCCATTATTTGATAATGGCGCAACGAAAGCCGGTCAAGCAGGGAGCGTCCCGCCTGCACGAAGTTCGTCGTTCGCAATGGGAGTTGAGGTGGCTCGTTCAGTCGGCGGGCGTACCGCGCCCGGACAGAAAGCCCGAGATACGCGCGCAGGCTTCGGCGAGCTGCCGCCCGGCTTGCCGGATCGCGGCTCCCGTCATGGTCGCATGAAAGCCGGCCATGACCAGCGAGATCGTCACCCGGTTCCGGTTGTCGTAAATCGGCGCCATGATCGCCATGAGCGGATAGCTCTTTTCCGGCTCCAGCGTGAGCTGCGGCGCGACCGGCGGATCGTCGGTCCCGGTGCGGATGCCCGGACCGTTCATCGCCGCATTGACGCCGCCACGGCGCGAAAGCGGGATGAAACCGTTCTGGCGCACGAACTCGAGCCCGGCATGGAACTCGTCGATCTGCTCGGGCGAAAGCTCGGAATCGGTCCGCGCCAGCCAGCTTTCCGCCTCACGCGGCGTGCGCGAATAAAACGACATGGCCTGCACCGAACGCATCGGCATGCGCGTGCCCAGCGGCACCGGATAGCCGACATGGCTGAGCGAAGCGGCGCGCTCGCGCAAGTGGATGGTATCGCCTTCGAGGAAGTAGGCGCCGCACACGACGTCGAACTCGTCCGCCAGCCGCCGCATTTCCGGCTGCGCGACCTGCAGCGGCGAGAAATGCTCGGCCGCCGTACGCCCGATCGCGGCCAGCGCGGGGCCCAGCACATAGGTCTTGTCAGTGGTGCGGTAGAGATAGCCGACGTCCACCAGTCCGGTCAGCAGCGCATGACAGGTCGCACGGCTGAGCTTCAGCGCGCGCACGAGATCAGTCAGCGCAAAAGCCTGTCCGGGATGGTCGGCGATGAAGTTCAGGATGGCGGCGACGCGGGCGACACCGGGGGAGGAACGCGACATGAGTTCTTTCGCTATTTCGAATTTCCACGCCTATGGGCAAACCCCCGCGTTCGTCAATAGACACGACTGTTCATTGGAGCGAACTTTCGAGACGAAACCGGGGACAGGCCTCCCGCGCACTACGTCCCCACATTCGTCCTGAATTACCTACGCCTCCACGCGGCCCATACGCTCAGCCATCATCTTGGCGATCTCACGGCGGGCGACCTTGTTGGAATGGAGCAGCGGCACCTCTTCGCGCTCCAGCCGGAAGTAGGCGCGCGGTACCTTGTAGCTCGACAGGCGGCCCCGCATTTCGCCCTCGATCGCAGCCAGATCGAGACCGGCGCCATCGCGCGGAACGACAGCCGCCACCAGCAGGTTGCCGCGTTCCTTGTCGGGCACGCCGACGACGTAGGCGCTGTGCACGCCTTCGAGCGACTGCAGTTCCATCTCGACTTCAGCGGGCGAGACGTTGGAACTGGCCACCTTGATCATATCGCCGTTGCGGCCGACGAAATGGATGCGGCGACCCTGCGGACGATCCTCGACGAGGCACAGGTCGCCGGTGCGGTAGTATCCGTCGGGCGTGTAGTGCTCGGTCTTCTCGATCTTGTGCAGGCCGGTGGCGATCGGATAGCCGCGCACCTGCATTTCCCCCGTTTCGCCGTCTCCGACCGGACGGTTCTCCTCATCGGCGATGCGGATTTCGTATCCGGAGGCGAAGTGGTCCATCGGCGCGCAGACCGGGCGGCCTGGTGCGCGGAAATCGTCGCCCCACGAATAGGGACCGAGCGACTCGCTCATGCCGAGCCCCCACCAGGGCTTGGGGCCACGGATCGTCTCGAGATCCTCGTCGGCGAGCACGCTGCCCATGGCGAAGCGGCTGTTGCTCAACGTGCGCTCGGTACAGACGACCACGCCGCCAGACTCGATCCCGGGCACGAGGTACATCATCAGCCCGCCGACCCAGAACATCGGCAGCATGCACGGAATGCGCTTGCCGGGGACGTGCTCCATCATCTCGCGCATGGTGTGGCTGCGGAACAGCACCGGGCCATGGTTGTGCTTCACGCCCTTGGGCAGCGCCATCGATCCCGAAGTGTAGATCTCGATCATCTGATCCGCGGTGTGCACTTCGGACTCGACCTCGCGCAGCAGGTCATCGTCCACCGAGGCGGCGGCGTCGGTGAGGAAGCGCATCGGCGCGATGCAGGACGGCAGATCGTCGCCCGTCGTCACGATCCAGCGCAGGAACGGCGCTTGCCTGACCCGCAGCGCACCGCATTCCTGCCCTTCGAGTTCGGGCAGGGCATCGACGATACGCTCGACGTAGTCCTTGCCGAGCATCGTGCGGTTCATCACCACACCCTGCACGTCCGACTGGCGCAGCACGCGGACCAGTTCGTTGGCGCGGATCATCGTGCTGATCGGCACGGCAATGGCGCCGATCCGGCTGATCGCCGCGAGCATCAGCGCGAAGCCCGGTCCATTGCCGAAGATGAAGCCCACACGCGCGCCCTTGCCGATACCCCGTGCCAGAAGGCCACGGGCAATTTCCGCCGAGCGTTCGTCGAGTTCGCGGTACGAGATCGAGTCGACGACGTTGTCGCCATCCTCGAGCACCACTGCCGGGGCATCGCCATAGGAAGCCGCCGTCGCGCGGATCAGTTGCGGGAACGTCTTGGCCGATCCCGGTGCGCTCTGCCCGTCCGTGTCAGTGCTCACTATGCGTCATCCTCTCGCTGGGCCTTGCCTTCCAAAAGGCCTGCCCGTTCTCCCCGGCAATCCTGCAACCTGCGAACCGACAAGACAAGTGTCTAGGTCCGGGCATCGCCGGGCCGAAACAGTTCGAAATTGCAAATCTTTGATCGATATTGAGGAAATTCACAGAAAAGTGCAAGGGCAGCCGTACGCTCAACTTTCGGCGAAGGTATAAGGCTGCGCGGTGCGCAGATAGTCGTCGGAAAGCACATCGCGCCCGATCGGCGGCACCGCCCGTGCGGTGCAGGTGGTGCGATGGCAAAGCCGGCAGGTCACCCCGATCGGGGTGGTCGGGGCATGATCCGGGTCGACACCGCCGGCATAGACGAGCCGCCCCGCCTCCTCCGCCCCGCAAGCCAGTGCCACGGCGCGCAGCACGCTCGACTTGCCGTAACCTCTGCTCCCGCCGCGGACAGTGCGCGCAATCGAGAAAAAGCGCTCCCCGCCGGGGAGTTCGAGCCATTGCGTGGCGATCTCCCCCGGCTGACGGAAGACCTGGTGGACACTCCACAAGGGACACCCGCCCCCATGTGCGGCAAAGGGGAAGCCAGCCCCATCGAGCCGCTTCGACACGTTGCCCGCCTCGTCGAGCCGGATGAAGAAGAAGCCCACCCGCTCCTCGCCGGGGCGCTGCAGCGTAGTGAGCCGGTGTGCCACCTGCTCGAAACTGACACCGAAAAGACTGCACAGCGCGTCGATGTCGTAGCGCCGCTGCTCGGCAGCGCGGGCGAAGCGGGCATAGGGCATGCGGATCGCAGCGGCGCAGTACCCGGCAAGCGCGCGCAGCAGCAGCGCCGCCGTGGCGCGGCTGGAGAACGTCTGCTCGCGCAAGGTCTGCTTGATCTCGGTACGCATCGCGGTGTGGGCGATGTGCGTGGCGATCTGGAACGCCCCGCTGGCGGCGTCGAGCGTATCGGCGATCAGCAGTTGCTGGTTGTGCCGGTCGAACCGGCGCAGCGAATCCATCAGCACGTCGGGCGGCAGGAAGCGCACCCGCACGCCCTTGGCACCGAGCCACTTTTCCGCCCCGCCGTTCTGGTCGATTTCGGCTGCAAGGTCCTCCGCGCGCTGATCGAGGACATGGAAGTAGTTGCGGTGGCTGGCGAGGAATGCCTGCGCCTCGCGCACCGGATCGCCGGCTTCGCTGCCCGGCCCCGCCGCGCGCTGTTCGGCCAGGGCCTGCTGCTCGCGCGTATAGGCGCCGTGCAGCCGGAGGAGCGCCTCGGACACACCGGGGAAGCTGGTCGCCAGATCGGCCACTTCGAGCGCAGGCAGATCGATGTCTGTAAAGATCGGATCGCGCAGCACCTCGGTCAGCCGCCGCGTGTACTCCTCGCCGTCATCCCCGGCGAGATCGGCAATGTCGAGGCGGTACGTCCGCGCCAGCCGCAGCAGCATGTCCGCGGTGACCGGACGCTGGTTGCGTTCGAGCAGCGCGACATAACTGGGCGAGATCTCCAGATCATCGGCCATCGCCTGCTGGGTCAGACCCAGTTCGCGGCGCAGACGGCGCAGCCGCGGGCCGAGGTATAATGGGCGGCTTTCTGCCATATCCAGCCCCTCCTGTCATAACCGCACAACTTTACAAGGAAAATCTGTCAAGTTTGACAACGACACTTCGCAGCCTGTTTCGGGGTGAGAAATTTATGCCTAGTTGCAGCACATCGAACAGCAACATTCTTCCGCAAGGGATAGCGAATCGTGACTTACCAGAGCCAGATCATCGAAGCCGGAACCGCCATCGGCACCGAGCCCAACTGGAACGGCATCGAACCGGAATCGGTCGCCCGCATGCGTCTGCAGAACCGCTTCCGCACCGGTCTCGACATCGCCCGCTACACGGCGAAGATCATGCGTCAGGACATGGCCGCCTACGATGCGGACCCTGCCAACTACACCCAGTCGCTGGGCTGCTGGCACGGTTTTATTGGCCAGCAGAAGATGATCAGCATCAAGAAGCACTTCGGCTCGACGAAGGGCCGCTACCTCTACCTGTCGGGCTGGATGGTCGCCGCCCTGCGCAGCGAATTCGGCCCCCTGCCCGACCAGTCGATGCACGAGAAGACCTCGGTCCCGGCGCTGGTGGAAGAACTCTACACCTTCCTCAAGCAGGCCGACGCCCGCGAACTCGGCATGATGTTCCGCGATCTCGACAAGGCGCGCGACGCCGGAGACGCAATGGAAGCCAAGCGCATCGAAACCGCGATCGACAACTACGAAACGCACGTCGTTCCGATCATCGCCGACATCGACGCCGGCTTCGGCAATGCCGAAGCGACCTACCTGCTCGCCAAGAAGTTCATCGAGGCCGGCGCTTGCTGCCTGCAGATCGAGAACCAAGTCTCCGACGAGAAGCAGTGCGGCCACCAGGACGGCAAGGTTACCGTCCCGCACGAGGACTTCATCGCAAAGATCCGCGCGATCCGCTATGCCTTCATGGAAATGGGCGTCGACGACGGTCTGATCGTGGCCCGCACCGACTCGCTCGGCGCCGGCCTGACCAAGCAGATCGCCTTCACCCGCGCCGCCGGCGACATCGGTGACCAGTACAACAGCTTCCTCGACTGCGAGGAAGTCGAGGCCGGCAACGTCGGCCACGGCGAAGTCCTGATCAGCCGCGACGGCAAGCTGATGAAGCCCAGGCGCCTGCCCAGCAACCTCTACCAGTTCCGTCCGGGAACCGGCGAGGACCGCTGCGTGCTCGACTGCATCCACGCCCTGAAGAACGGCGCGGACCTGCTGTGGATCGAAACCGAGAAGCCGCACATCGGCCAGATCGGCGGCATGGTGAACCGCATCCGCGAAGTCATGCCCAACGCCAAGCTCGTCTACAACAACTCGCCCAGCTTCAACTGGACGCTCAACTTCCGCCAGCAGGTGTTCGACGCCTGGGAGCAGGAAGGCCGCGACATGTCGGCATATGACCGTGCGAAGCTGATGAGCATCGACTACGACGGAACCGATCTGGCGGCAGAAGCCGACGAGCGCATCCGCACCTTCCAGAAGGATGCGGCGCGCGAGGCGGGCATCTTCCACCACCTGATCACCCTGCCGACGTACCACACGGCGGCGCTGAGCACCGACAACCTCGCCAAGGAATACTTCGGCGAACAGGGCATGCTCGGCTACGTCAAGGGCGTCCAGCGTCAGGAGATCCGCCAGGGCATCGCCTGCGTGAAGCACCAGAACATGGCCGGCTCCGACATCGGCGACGACCACAAGGAATACTTCGCCGGCGAAGCGGCTCTCAAGGCCGGCGGCGAGCACAACACGATGAACCAGTTCGCCGCCTGAAGCGGCTGGGGGAACCAGTTCGCCTCAGGGAGCTGGGGAACCAGTTCGCAGCATGACCGCCGCGAACACTCAGAATTGCCGAGCGGGGCACCACTGTCCCTCGCCCCGCTCGGTAACAACCCGCTCACGGGATCAAACCACGCGAGCACCGGAAAGGAGACGTGAAATGACGACTGCCACGATCGAACCGACCCGCGCACGCGCGGTACTCTCGAACGAGGATTTCAAGCTGCTGCAGGAAGCCGTTCGCTTCTATCTGCAGGCGCATCAGGACGATCCGATTTCGTCCAAGTATTCGAACCTCTATCACCGCCTCGGATCGGCGGTCCGTCGCTGAGGTTCAGCAAGAGTTTTCCTGGGGAGGAAAGCTTGGCCCGTCGCACGCCGGTGCGACGGGCCATTTTTCTGAGATCGCAAGTATTACCAGCAACTTAAGTTTTGCTGTCGGCGCTATCGGGGATTCTGCGCAACAATCGCTTATGGTGACCGCAATTGCTGATCCCCTAGGCGGGTGTTCATGGGGGACTTCCACGTCAATCCTATTGTTGCACTGGGCCTGGGCTTCGGCGATCTGCATCGGCCGGAAACGGTTCTGCTGACGCTTGCGCTGCTGTTCCTGGCGGGAACGGCTGCGATGCTTGCCTACGCGCCATCGTGGGTGGCACGCCACGGCCGCGCCGGCATCACCGGCCTCACCGTGACAGTCGTTGGCTGCGCGGCCTATCTCTTCGCCACGTCTTTCCATGCCCGTGCAGCTCTTACCGGCACGACTTCCGCAACCATGGCGCTGATGGCCGCCGCGCTGATCTCGGTTGCAGCGGTGTGCCGTACACGCAAGGCGCTGGACCGGCACTCGCTGCAATTTTCCATCCTGGTCAAGAACACGTCCGACTACGCGATCTGCATGCTCGACCGCCAAGGCCGCGTCTCGCACTGGAACGCCGGGGTGCAGGCGCTCACCGGCTACCACGAGCAGCAAGTTATCGGCATGCCGATCGCCCGCCTCTTCACGATTAAGGACTGCTCGGAAGGCCTGCCGAACCGTATCCTGGGCAGAGCGACGAGGACCGGCATCTGCAAGGGATATTGGATCTGCCGCCGCTCCGACGGCTCGCAGTTCTGGGCAGAAAGCACGCTTGAGAAGGTCTGCGACAGCAAGGGACGGCACCTCGGTTTCTCGCTGATCACGCACGACGTCACCAAGATCAAGGAATCGCAGAAGCTCGCCGCAGAGGCATCGCAGCGGCTCGATACCGCGCTGGAGAACATGCACGAGGGGCTATGCCTGTTCGACGCGGACGAGCGGATCGTCCTGTGCAATCGGCGCTTTCGCGAATTCTGGGGCCTGAAGGAAGCCGATGCCGTGCCGGGCACGCCGCTTGGTCGGCTTATCGTTTCCGGCTTCATGAATCCGGACGGCGCCGATCAGGCAGCCAAGCAACTCTGGGAATTTCGCCGCATGCGCGATGAAGCGCTGTGCGAGGAAGACAGTCACCCGCTGGCGACCCAGCTTGGCGACAATCGCGTGGTGTCCATCGCCAACCGCGGCCTGCCCGACGGCGGATGGGTGACGACATGCACCGACATTACCGAACAACACCAGTCCGAAGCGAAGATCGAGCACATGGCGCTGCACGATCCGCTTACCGGCCTCCCCAACCGCGCACGCTTCGCACGGCGGCTCGATGCCGAAATCGAGCAGGCTGCAACCAAGCGCAAGCGTGTGGCCGTCATTTCCATCGACCTCGACCAGTTCAAGGCCATCAACGACACGCATGGCCACGCATTCGGCGACATGCTGCTGCAGACCATGGCGGATCGGCTCGCCGCGCAATGCCGCGACGGTGAAATCGCCGCGCGTCTAGGCGGGGACGAATTTGCGGCAGCCAAGACCTTTATCCACCGCGCAGAACTGAACGATTATATCGCGCGCCTGCGCAGCGCCCTGTCCGTGCCGGTCGAGATCGAAGGACATACTCTCACCGTCGGCCTAGGCATCGGTGTCGCGCACTATCCCGAAGACGGCGCCAAGCGCGAGACCCTGCTCAACAACGCGGACCTGGCACGCAGACGCGCGAAATCGACGGTCGGGCAGACCGTATGCTTCTTCGAATCCGGCATGGACGAAAGTGCCCGTGAGCGCCGCAAACTCGCCATGGTCCTGCGCCATGCGCAAGAACGCGGCGAATTCGAACTGCTCTATCAGCCCCAGCGCCTGCTGCGGACCGGAGAAGTCTCGGGCTATGAGGCACTGCTGCGCTGGCACCACCCAGCCCTCGGCTTGGTATCTCCGTGCCAGTTTATTCCGCTGGCCGAGGAAACCGGCGACATCATCGTCATCGGCGAATGGGTGCTGCGCGAAGCCTGCATCGAAGCGCGCCAGTGGCCCGTGCAAATGAAGGTAGCCGTCAACCTGTCGCCGGTCCAGTTCCTCCAGCCCGGGCTGGTCGATCGCGTGCGCGCGATCCTGGTCGAATGCGGCCTTTCGCCCAACCGGCTGGAGCTGGAAATCACCGAGACCGCTATCATCAGTGACAAGCTGCGCGCGCTCCATTGCCTCCGCCAGTTCAAGGCCATGGGCGTCAAGGTGGCTCTGGACGACTTCGGTACGGGCTATTCCTCGCTCGACACGCTGCACTCGTTTCCATTCGACAAGATCAAGATCGACAAGTCCTTCCTTCTGCGCGCCGAAGACAGCCCGCAGGCCCTTGCCATCGTGCGCACCGTGCTCGCGCTGGGACGCAGCCTGTCGATCCCGGTTCTTGCCGAGGGCGTGGAGAACGAACGCCAGCTCCGCATCCTGCAAAGTGAAGGCTGCGACGAGGCCCAGGGCTATTATTTCGGCCACCCGGCTCCCGCTCCCAGCCTCGCGCTTCCCAAAGCGGTGAATTCCTGAAAGTTCACAAGTGTTCAGGATTAACGCGAGCGCCAGGCTACCCTCGCTGCACCAACCAGCGAAATGCTTGCAAATACATGCAAAAAAGTTGTGTGCTCCAGTGTTACAATGCAGAAAAAATTAACCCTCGCACCATAGCCTTCCGCTCAGCATCAGGGGGCTTATGTGCATCGGCGATTTAGCATGGATCAAAGCGACATGATGGAGCCCGGCGAGGCGCTCCAGTCGCTCGATCATGCCCTCGAAGCGGCCTCCCGCGCGGAGAAGCGGCTGCGCGAAGCAATCGAGGTCTTGCCGCAAGGTATCGTCTTCCTCGACGAGAACGATCGCTACATCCTGTGGAACAAGCGCTATTCGGAGATCTACGAAAGATCGGCGGATCTCCTCGAGCCGGGCGTGAGGCTGGCCGATACGCTGCGCATCGGCGTGGAACGCGGCGATTACCCGGAAGCGCTGGGGCGCGAGGAAGAGTGGATCGCCGAACGCCTGACCCGCCTGCAGCAGCCCGGTGTCCGTCACGAGCAATGGCTGGCCAACGGTCGCTGCATCATGATCGAGGAACGCAAGGTCGACGGCTGCGGCACGATCGGCATCCGCGTCGACATCACCGACCTCAAGCAGAAGGAAGAAAACTTCCGCCTGCTGTTCGAGCGCAACCCGCTCGCCATGCTCGTCTATGACGTCGACACGGGCCTGATCCGGGCCGCCAACGAGTCCGCCTGCACCTTCTTCGGTTACGAGCGTGAGGAAATGGCCGGTCTGCCTGCTCAGGCGCTCTTCCCCGAGGCCGTGCAGTCGGGCGCATCAGCCATGCTCGCCACCGACTATTCGGATTCCAATGCTTGCTGGCAGATGCTGCGGCGCGACGGGTCCAGTGTGGAAGCCGTCGTGGCCACCCGCCTCTCCCGGCTCGAGGGCTACTCGGCAACCATCGTCTCGATCTTCGATGTGACCGAACGCCGACGCATCGAACAGCGCATGACGCATATGGCCCGTCACGACGAACTGACCGGCCTTGCCAATCGCGCGCACTGCCGCGAGCATCTGGTCAACCTGCTGGAAGAAACCGCCGGGAAGCAGACCGTCACCATCGCGCTTGTCGATCTCGACCACTTCAAGGCCGTCAACGACACTTACGGGCACATGTTCGGCGATGCCGTGCTCACCGAAGCGGCCCGGCGCATGCTGAAGCTGATCCCGCCCAATGCCCTGCTGTGCCGGATCGGCGGCGACGAGTTCGCGATCATCTTCCGCGGCTCCAGCCTTGCACAGGCGGAACTCGTCGCGAAGTCGGTCATCACCACGCTGACCGAGCCGTTCTTCGTTCACGGCCACCTCATTCACATCGGTGCAACGGTCGGGTTCGCGTCTTCCCCCGGCGACAGCCGCGATCCGGAAACGCTGCTGCGTTATGCCGACCTTGCGCTTTATGCCGCCAAGGGCGAGCAGCGTGGCAGCTGCCGGGCCTTCGCGACCGACATGGACGAGGCTGCACAACAGAAATGCCAGCTGGAAAAAGACTTCCGCGCCGCCGTCCGCAACGGCGAACTGGAAGTGCACTACCAGCCCCTCGTCAATCTCGGGACGGGCGAAGTGGAGTGCTACGAGGCGCTGCTGCGCTGGAACCACTCGGAGCGCGGTCTGGTCTCGCCGGAAACCTTCGTTCAACTGGCGGAGGAAATGGGCCTTATCGACCAGCTCGGCCGCTACGTGCTCAACCAGGCCTGCCAGGAAGCGGCAGGCTGGCCCGAACACGTAAAAGTAGCCGTCAACGTGTCCCCGCTTCAGTTCCGCAACGGAAACCTGATCAGCACGGTGATCAATGCCCTTTCCGCCTCCGGCCTTGCCGCCGAACGGCTGGAACTGGAAATCACCGAAGCGGTAATGATGGAGAAAGGCCCCCGCTCCGGATCGATCATCCGCAACCTGCGGGCTTTCGGCATCGGCATTTCGCTCGACGATTTCGGCACCGGCTATTCCTCGCTGAGCTATCTGCTCGACTACCCGTTCACCAAGATCAAGATCGACAAGGCGTTCATTCTGAACCTCCATCAGGAAGCCAAGTCGCGCGCGGTCATCCGCGCCGTCATCGGTCTCGGCAAGAACCTCGGCCTTACCGTTGCGGCGGAAGGCATCGAGAACGAAGTCCAGCGCGACTATTTGCGCGAGGAAGGCTGCCTCCAGGGCCAAGGCTACCTGTTCGGCAAGCCCGAGCCGGTCTCACGGCTGCAGCTACCCGCCATCCGCGCCGCCTGAACGCTTCAGGCCCCGGCCCGCGCCTTCTCCTGCTCGCGGGCGCGTTCCACCAGTTCATCGAGCGTCGCGTCCGAAAGCGCGACGCGTTGCAGCGCCCGTTCGCCTGCCGCCGGATCGGCCTGCGCGGTGCGCGCGTGCTGGAGCGCGATATTGTCGATCATCAACAGGTCGTGAAGCTGCCAGCGATGCTCATACCGCGCGCGCTCGGCATAGAGGTGCGCGAACAGCCGGTCGAGCACGCTGCGGCTGCGCGCTTCATCGAGTTCGAGGATGCGGTCCGCGTGGTATTCGGTGACGAACAGTACCGGCTCACCCGTCCCCGGATGCGGCAGGACCGTGGGATGCTCGGCGATGAAGACCGGCCAGTCGTAACCACTGGCAAACATGTCGAGCTTGTGGCGCAGCCTCGTCCCCTCGACGGCGGATTTCAGGTCTTCCGGCAAACTCCGCCAGGCCGCGACGCCGCTGACGAACGTGGTGGAAGTGGGCCCCTGCGGCAAGGCAATGGCATGAAGGCAGATGCCGCGAATGGGATGGTCGGTGTAGGTCAGGTCCGAATGGAACGCGAGCGGCACCGCCCCGGCGGCATCGTCGTTATGCAGCACCGTGACGTAATCGCCGTGCGCGCTGTTGGCGACCGGCGGAGGCGGGCCGAACCACGCGGCGATTTCCAGCTGCCGTTCGGGCGACAGACGCCCGCCGCCGCGAAACAGCAGGAGCCCGCATTCTGCCCAGGCGGCCCGGAGCGCGGCGATCTCTTCCGCCGATCCCCCTGACTGCGTATCGAAATCGTGCACTTCGACACCGAAGTCGCGATGCAGTGGCCGGAACTTCATCCGCCCTCTCCCCTTGCACTCTTGTTCGCCGAGTGCATGAAAGGTGCCTCATAATCTTCCGGGATTCCAGCCACACCCGCGTTTCGGAGCCTGCCTGATGAAAAGCATCGCCACCCTGACGATGAATCCGACCATCGACGTGTCCTACGACATCGCCAGGATGCAGCACACGCACAAGATGCGCACCGACAACGAATGGTACGCACCGGGCGGTGGCGGCATCAATGTGGCGCGCGTCTTCGTGCGGCTCGGCGGCCATGCGCGGTCATACTATCTCTCGGGCGGATCCACCGGCCCCGCGCTCGACGGGCTGATTGACCTGCATCAGCTCGTGCGCACGCGCATTCCGATCTCGGGCCACACCCGCATCGCCTCCGCCGTGCTCGAACGGGAGAGCGGCAAGGAATACCGCTTCGTGCCGCAGGGCCCCACCATTTCCGAACGGGAATGGCGCGAATGCCTCGACCGCGTAGCCGAAGCCGATTGCGGAACCATGGTCATGAGCGGCTCGTTGCCACCCGGCGTCCCCGACGACTTCTATGCGCGGGTCACGCAGATATTGCAGCCACGCGGCATCGAGCTTGTGCTCGACAGTTCCGGCCCCGCGCTGATCCACGGCATCGATGCCGGCTCGCTCTGGCTGGTGAAGCCGAGCCAGGGCGAGTTGCAGAACTACGTCGGCCGCACGCTGGAAACGCCCGAGGACATCGGCAAGGAGGCCATGCGCATCGTCGAGGCCGGCAAGGCCCGGCTGGTGGCCGTCACCATGGGGCATGAAGGCGCGGTACTGGCCCGCAAGGACGGCCCGCTGTTCCTGCCCGCCCTGAAGATCGAGGCCGCAAGCGCCGTCGGCGCCGGCGACAGCTTCGTGGCGGGCATGCTCTTCGCGCTGCACGCCGGACAAAGCGAGGCAGAAGCCTTCCGCCTTGGCGTGGCGTCCGGGTCAGCCGCCGTGCTGCGCGCGGGCACCGGCCTTGCCCATCCGGGGGATGTCGAGCGCCTGCTGGAACAGGTTCAGCCGCTTTAGGCAGCGACCAGCAATTCCCGTCAGCGAATGAAAGACTGCTTTCAGGAGATGCTTTGAACAGGTCGAATGGCGGCAATGTCGGGGAGGGCGGACATCGACAAAGGCGACCATAGCGACCGCAATGGGCCGGTTGCCGACTGACGGCTATCGGAACAATAATTCAAATTGGCGGCATTCACCGCGCGCCAAAGAAATTTGCCTCGAAGTCACCCAAGGTAAATGACCTCAACCGCCCTCGGGTAGACCACACGCTGCGCGTTCCTCTGCCTGCCAATCCAGAAACGCCCAGCACTGCGTATCCCATCGGTTTAGTAGCTCTTGCATTTCCTTCATCTGGTCTCGCAGAACCTCGACGTTGATTAGCTTATGCTCAGTGAGGTGCCGATTGTTTCGCACGTCCTCAGGATACCTAAAAACCTGCCCTGTGGGATCGATATCGTTGAAGTGCCCGACTAGCTCTCCCACGCGGGCAACCGCCTCCGGTTCGATGAGATCATCGTCAATTTTATCAGTGAGCCGCTGAACCTCTTTCCATAAACCCTCCATATTATGGATTTTTCTAGGATTCCCGTCATCAGCCAAAATCAGGTTTAGCATATGGATTAGATGCTTTAACATCAGTTCGATACCATGCCGGTATGAGAAGGCGATGGGGTAGACGAGCAAATCGATCTTAGCTGTCGATGCTTCGACCGATTGCACGGCGACATGACCAGCCTCAAAGAATCCCTCTGCATAATGGAACATCGTGTATGGGCCGCCATTGTCGCCCACGCAGGCATTCATGTTCCAGTGCTCGCCGTTGGTGAACAATGGGTTTTCGGGTTGGACGACTTTGGGGATCATGCGTCGAGATTATCCTTTCTCTCTCTGGATGTGAACGGCCGGTTTCAGGACTGTCAAACGAACTCTTCTACGACCGCAATGGGCGCGAAGCAGCCATTGTTGCTATGCAGCAATGTCGGCGTGTCCGGAAAGGCAGGTTCCGGCGAAAAATGATGGAAAGCTGACGCGAAGGGGCATGAAAAAATTTGCCCCCGCAGCCAAAGACTCAAGCCTCAGGCGAGAATACCGCAGCGGCAGAATTCCCAGATCGCGTCGGCCAGTTCCTCGCGTTCCTGCCGGTCGCCGACGCCGGCCTCTTCGGCCAGCAGCATCGTGTGCACCGTGGTGGAGACGAGGTTGTAGATCAGCCGGGCCTGAAGCTGGCTGTCCGCCTTGCGGAACTGCCCCTTCTCCACACCCGAGCTGACGTACCCCGCGATCAGGTCCAGCAGCGGCTGCAGGGCCGACTGCAGTTCGCCCGGACGGGTCTGCGCCAGCCGGAGGTGTTCGCGGCTGAGCGCGGCACCGCGGCGGTTGGCGCCCATGTGGTTGTACCCGAGCTGCCCGACCACGATATTGGTGACGATCAGACGCAGGGCCTCTTCGGAACAGGAACAGTTCGCGGTGATGTCGCGGAACTGCGCGGCGGCGGCGCGCAGCGAGCTGTCGAACACCGCAAGCACGAGATCGTCCTTGCCCTGGAAGCATTCGTAGAAGGCCCGGCGCGCCAGCCCGGTGCGTGCCAGCACGGCGCGGATCGTCAGCCCTTCCAGCCCGCTTTCGTCGAGCAGGTCGTACGCCGCCCCGATCAGCAGACGAGCACGGTCGCGATCGCCTTCGGCGACTTCAGCGAGAGGAACGAGTTGTGGGTGGGCGCTTGCCATCCATGAACAGGTAAGCTGAGTTCGGATGGCGGTCCAGTACTTGCAAGGTATTATTGCAGCATGGTGTTGGACATTGACTCCGCGACCCGTCTCGGAGTAAAAAATTGAGAACGATGTTCTCAGAGGTTTTCGAGGAGAGATTCATGCCCAAGGTTCACTATGTCGACCACACCGGACAGGACACGGAAATGGACGTGCCGGTGGGCGAAAACGTCATGCACGGTGCGGTTTACAACGGCATCGAAGGGATTGCCGGCGAGTGCGGCGGTGCCCTGTCGTGCGCGACCTGCCACTGCTATGTCGATGACGCGTGGACCGCGAAAGTCGGCGGCCCCTCTTCCGAAGCCGAAGAAGAGCTTCTGGAAAACGCATCGTCGGAAGTGAAGCCGAACAGCCGGCTTTCCTGCCAGATCGAGATGACCGACGACCTCGACGGCCTCGTCATCCACATGCCCGAATCCCAGTACTGATCCGCTCGCACTGACTTATAGCGAGCCAAAGGGAGAGAACCCGTGCCCATCGACGCAGCAAACCCCGTTCCGCCAACCTTCCCGCGCCACGTCGGCATGGATCAGGTTCCGGCGCATGTCCCCAAGGACCTCATCCGCCAGTCCGGCCTGACCTTCGGTCCCGAGTTCCTGGCGAACCCGCACGACTTCATGGCGGCGATGCACGAAAAGCAGCCGCCGATCTATTACGACGTCAGCCCAATGGGCAACATGTGGCACCTCATCAAGCATGAGGACGCCCTGTTCGGCCTGCGCCACCCCGAGATCTTCTCGAACGAAGGCGCGACGCCTTTCCCGCGCGATCCGAACGACTATTTCTACTTCATCCCGATCGAGATCGATCCGCCGCACCACCGCAAGTATCGCAACATCGTCGATCCGGTGTTCTCGCCCAAGGGCGTGCTCAAGCTGGAAGGCCTGATCCGCAAGCGCGCGAACGATCTGATCGACAGCTTCATCGACAAGGGCGCGTGCGAGTTCACCGAGGAATTCGGCCGTCCGCTGCCGGTCTCGGTGTTCCTCGACATCATGGGCCTGCCGCAGGACATGCGCGATACCTTCGTGTCTTGGGCGATGGAACTGCTCCACTCGAACGACCGCGAACGCATGGGCGCGGCGATGATGAGCATTACCGAGTACCTCAAGGACGCGATTGCCGAGAAGAAGGCGAACCCCGACGACGGCGTCGTCAGCCTGATCGCTCATGCCGCGCCCGACGGCGTGCCGCTCTCCGACAAGGAGATCTTCGGCTTCGTCTGCTTCCTGTTCATCGGCGGCCTCGACACCGTGTTCGCCACACTGAACAACATCTGGCTCTACCTTGCCCGGAACCCTGCCAAGGTGCAGGAAATCGCCGAGCGCATGGACAACGACATCGACCGGATCGTCGAGGAACTGCTGCGCCGCTGGTCGGTGACCTTCTCGGGCCGCGTGCTCGATCAGGACTACGAGATGCGCGGCGTGCAGATGAAGAAGGGCGACCGCGTCACCTTCATCCTGCCCGCCTGCAACTTCGACCCCGACGTGTTCCCGAACCCGCTGGAAGTCGATTTCGACCGCCCGCGCAAGACGATCCTCGCCTTCACTGTCGGCGTCCACTCCTGCATGGGCGGTCACCTTGCCCGTCTGGAAGTGAAAATCGCGCTGCAGGAATGGCTCAAGCGCATCCCCGAGTTCAAGCTCAAGGAAGGCGCCCATATCGAGTACCGCCCCGGTGGCGTTATCGGGCCGGAAGAAGTGACGCTGACCTGGAAGTAATCCGGATCGACACCGCAGACTTCGAGAGGGGAGCCGGGATGTCTCGGCTCCCTTTTTCGTGGGCGTAGCTAACGCGCCGGCTCGGACGTCCAGGGGACGCCTTCGAGTGCCTGGAGGCGCTGGCGGAGCTTTTCGTTCTCTGCACGCAAGGCGCGAATTTCCCGGTTGGCGCGGGTAATGGCCGGGACTGTCGGCTGCGGGCGCAGTGCAGCCGGCTTGGCGGCGGCCGTGCGCGGCCCCATAAGCAGCCCCATCTTCTGCGCGGTATCGCGCAGCCAGGCTTCCATGTGCGCGATCAGCCCGCCCTTGAGCGGCGCGAGCGAACGATCGCGCGCAAGCGGCTGAACAGCCGGATCGCGCGCCTGCGGCGCATCGCTCTCGACGAGCGGTTCGTCCTTCTGCGGCAGGGGGACGCCGGCCTTCACGGCATGCGCAGTTCCTGCGCCATGCACATCGTCGTGTGCGGGATGCGTCTTGTTCTCGGAATTAATGCCGTCGGTCCCGGCAAGCCGTTCGGCGGCGTTATCCGGTGAACTGGCGTGCTGGCTGCGAGCTGCCCGGTTGTCCTCCGCGCGGCGACGGTGCGACCCGAAGAGCGGCTCGCGCGGAGGAACAACCTGCAGTCCGACGATCTTGGCAAGCCGCACGTCGCAACTGCGATTTCGGCCTTTTCGGCCAGAGAGGCGAAGCACGGTCGGGAGCCCCCCGTTTACCCGCACCCTGGCGATCACACCACGGGTGCAGGCAAAGGTCCCGGCCGCGTTTACTCGCGGCTTTCGGCGGCGCGCGGCTATGCCCCACTTGTCCGGCCTGAGCATCCCCCCGGTGGTGCCCAGTGTCCGGGTCCGCGTCGCCTTTCGGGCCGACTGCCCCTGCTTCAAAGTACCGGCCTGCCGGGTTGGGCGCGAAACCCCCATTCCTGCGTCCGCCCCTTGGGCCGGTTGTTCATGCCGCCCCCCGGCAGCATGTTTCGGTGCCTTTTCGGCAACCGGCGCTTTCAGAACAGCACCCCGTCTCGACTTTGCGACCCCCCGCTTGCGTCGAGCCTTTCGCTTGCCCACGGCCTTTGCAGATCCGCGGCCCGGCGTCCGGTATGGTGTGCTTCCGTTATCTTCGGTCATGGGCGAAATCCCCAAGTTCTGAAGCTCGTCCTCAAGATGGCGGAGCGACGAATTCTTGGGAAGTTCGGTTTGGTCCAATTTTGGAGTTCGAACCGCTATTTAGCGCCATAAAAGTGTCAAAAAGGCACCGAAGTGGATAGCGATGCAAACGTTTTAACCGGCGACCTATCCAAAGTGCCTATTGGGACGGCACAGACCGGACCGGCGTCGAGAGAATCGATTGTAGTTCGCGCTCGAACGATTCGGGGCGCTCATACATGGCCCAGTGCCCGGAATTGTCGACCACACGGAACAGCATGTCCGGCTGAACGGTGCGCAGTACAGCTTCCTGCGCGGCAGGATCGGGATGCGGCAGATCGAGAGTGCCCCAGATCGCATCGACCGGGGCCTTGATGCCGGGAAGGATCTTCAACAGCCGATCCGGCAGCACGAGCCCGGACGCATTGAGACGCGCGGCCTTGGCCGTCGGCAGCAGCATGTGGATCGCCAGATCGTCGGCACTGTCGGGGTAGTGGAGCATCAGGCCGAGCAGATTGGCCTTGAGCGCAGCCCGGCGCTCTTCGCCGACAAGACCGCTGATCCGGCCGAGCCGCGGATGCCCCATCGGCGTGCCGAGCCCGCCGCAGCCGACGATCACCAGCCGACGCGCCACATGCGGATGGAGCGCGGCCAGATGCGCCAGCGCGACACCGCCGAACGAGAAACCGCACAAGTCGACCGGCAGACCCTCTGTGCCGAGAATCTCTTCGAGCCCCTGCGCCAGCGCCTTGGAGATGCCCTCGTGATCCTCCGTCTCCGGCATCGCGGAATCGCCGTGCCCGGGAAGGTCCGCGATGATGAGCCGGTAGTGGCGCGAGAGGCTTTCTATATTGCGCACCCAATGCGTCCACGAACCCTGCGCACCGTGCGCCAGTACCAGCGCAGGGCCTTCGCCCCAGATCCGCCAGACCATGGTTCCATCGCCGCAAGGGGTTTCCACCCGCTGCGCCTGCGCTTCGAGAGCCGCGAGAAAAGCAGCCGGATCGGCATTCTGTTCGGCAACAGGCGTCATGCGTAGCGGCCACCCTGCACTTCGCGCGCCGGCATGACCTGCTCGATCTCGGCAAGATCGGATGGCGACAGGGTAATCGCGGCCCCGGCGATGTTCTCTTCCAGACGTTCGATCCGGCGCGTACTGGGGATCGGGACGATGTCATCGCCCTGATGCATCACCCAGGCGAGCGCAAGCTGCGCCGCCGTCACGCCCTTGCGTACGGCCAGCGCCTGCAGCGCTTCGACCAACCGCAGGTTGTGTGCGCCTGCCTCGCCTTTGAAGCGCGGCATGTTCGAACGCCAGTCGTCCCCCGCCAGTTCTCCCGGCTTTACATTGCCGGTCAGGAAACCCCGCCCGAGCGGACTGTAGGGAACGAGGCCGATGCCCAGCTCGCGCAGCGTGGGCAGCACCGTGTCTTCCACATCGCGGGTCCAAAGCGAGTACTCGCTCTGCACGGCTGCGACCGGCTGGACGGCATGGGCGCGCCGGATCAGGTCCGCCGGAGCCTCGGACATGCCGAAGTGACGCACCTTGCCCTCGGCAATCAGATCCCTGACCGTACCCGCCACGTCCTCGATCGGAACCTCCGGATCGACGCGGTGCTGATAGAGCAGATCGATACAGTCGGTACCCAGCCGCGCGAGCGAGGCATGGCAGACTTCGCTGATATGTTCGGGACGGCTGTCGAAGCCCTGGATCGGCTTGCCGGGTTCCGCTTTTCCTCCGGTGCGAAACCCGAACTTGGTCGCGATCGTCACATGCTTGCGGATCGGCGCCAGCGCCGCACCGACCATTTCCTCGCCGATGAACGGACCGTAGATCTCCGCCGTATCGAAGAAAGTGATGCCGCGCTCATAGGCGCCGCGCAGCAGGGCATTGCAGTCCTCCTGCGACAGCTTCGGACCATAGGCCCCGCTCACACTCATGCAGCCAAGCCCCAGAGCCGAGACTTCGAGCCCCTCGCCGAGTTTACGCGTGTCCATAGTGGCCGCTCCCTTCTACTTCCTGTCTTGCCAGTATCGGATCATGCCGCCTGCCGGTGCACAAGCACCGCTACCAAAGATCGCCCCGGTGACGTGAAACGTTTCGACATCATGCGTTTGTTGCGCAGCAAAACGTGCAATTCTTGCTTGGCGCGCCGCAATTTATGTTGCAAAGTGAACTTGAGAGGTCGTTTTCGACCTTACCGGCGTTGGGAGAGAGCGCGCCGGGGGATGTAATACATATCCCGGCGCGCCGATTCCCTTCGCACCTGCAGCAATATTTTCTTTCTTCTCTTGCACCGCTTATGCGGCAGCTCTTCCAGCATAAACTGTTGAAAGAACAATGCCGCTTGCACCTTTTTGTGCGGCGCAACATTACTATGTCCGGCTTCACTTGCGGGAGCGAACGCAGTCGATCTGATTCGCTGGCCGGGCGAATCACTTTTCCCCCAGAGGAAGTATCTCCGCTCCCGCCTGCAAATTTCGGCGCATTGCCGCCGACCGTCACCTCCGGTAGGTCGGTACGGCAACACACCCGCGTCCTCGACCGTCCCATCCCTGTGAACCAGCCGACAGCGACACCTTCCAACCCCCGCACCACGCGCCTGCTGTGGACCATCGCGCTGCCCGCGATGCTGACGAACGTGGCGACCGCGCTGTTCGGTCTCGCCGACATGTGGGCCATCGGACGGCTCGGCGATGCCCCCGCGCAAGGGGCGGTCGAACTGGGCGCAAAATACATGATGGGGCTGCTCAACGTCTTCAACTTCCTGCGCACGAGCACGGTCGCGCTGACCGCCCAAAGCGCGGGACGCGGCGACCGGACCGCGCAGGGACAGACGCTCGCCCGCGCCATGGCGGTCGCGCTCGGCGTCGGCGCATTGCTGTTGATGGCGATGCACTGGGCCATCCCGATCGGGCTCGACCTGCTCGAAGCCAAGGGCCAGGTCCGCACCGACGCGCAGCTCTACATCGGCATCCGCTACTGGTCGGGCCCGGTATGGCTGGGCAATTGCGTGCTGGTCGGCTGGCTGATCGGGCAACGGCTGGTGCGCCATGTGCTGGTGGTGGAGATCATTGCCAATGCCGTCCACATCGCGCTCGACCTGCTGCTGGTACTGGTCATGCACTGGGGTGTGGCGGGCGTGGCCTCGGCAACACTGGGGTCGGAGATCCTCAAGTTCACGCTGCTCGCCGCGATCGTCCTGCGTCAGCCGGCAGCGCGCGAAGCCCTTGCCGCCGCGCGCGACCGGGCGACATGGCACCGCAGCGCGCTTGCGCGCCTGTTCGCTCTCAACCGCGATCTCTTCGCGCGCACGCTGCTGCTTACGGCGGCAATCCTGATCTTCGCGCGCAGCGGCGCGCAGCACGGGCCGGTAACGCTCGCGGCGAACGGCATCCTTTTCCAGCTCTTCATGCTCTCCACCCTCATGCTCGACGGCTTCGAAAACGCATCGCAGGTCCTCTGCGGCGAAGCGCTGGGCGCGAAGGACCGGGCGCGGTTTTCCGAAACGGTTCGCCTGGCACTGATCTGGGGCGGTGTGATCGGCGCCGGGCTGACGCTGGCCTATGCCGTGGGCGGGGCGCCGCTGGCTGCATGGTTCAGCACCGATGGGCAAGTCATTGCGACGACCGCGACCTACATCCCCTGGGTCATTGCCCTGCCCTTGGTCGGCGTGGCCTCGTTCGTCCTCGACGGCGTGTTCGTCGGCGCCGGGTGGACGCGCGCCATGCTCGGCACGATGGCCGTGGCCATGGCGCTCTACCTGCTGCTGCTCTGGCTGCTCGGGCCGCTCGGCAACCACGGTTTGTGGGCCGCCTTCACGGTGTTCTTCGCCGTTCGTGCCGCAGGCCAGTTCGTCGTCCTGCCGAGGCTGACACGGCGCAGTTTCAGCGCTTCCTGAAGACGACCGTCAGGTTGTTCGCCGGCATTTCGACGACGCGTTCAAGGACCAGCCCGTTTGTGTCCGCGACGGCTTCCACGTCTTCGAGCCAGCGCAAGCCCCAGCGCGGATCGCGCCGCTTGAGATCTTCGTCAAACGCCTCGTTGCTCGGCGCGGTGGGATGGCCCTTGCGGCGGTAGGGCCCGTAGAGCACGAGGGGTTGATCGGACGACAACAGGCGCCCTGCCCCGGCCATCAGCCCCTCGGTAGATGCCCAGGGGCTGATATGGATCATGTTGATGCACACCACGGCATCGGCCCGGTCCACCGGCCAGTCCGGCGCAGCGGCATCGAGCGCGAGAGGCTCGAGAAGATTGGCAGTGGCGCCTTCCGCCCGCCAGGCGGCGATGGACGCGCGTGCATCGGGGTCGGGATCACTCGGCTGCCACTGCAGGTCCGGCAGCGCACTTGCAAAGTAAACGCCGTGCTCGCCTCTCCCGCTCGCCACTTCCAGCACGAGACCGGCGGGGGGCAGGACCTCCCGCAACAGGACAAGGATCGGTTCGCGATTGCGTTCGGTGGCGGGAGCGTGGCGGCGGGCGTCCTGGGTCATGCTTCGCCATTGGGCACTCGGCGCTGTCAGTTCAAGCCCGGCACGGGCGCAGGACGCACTTGTCCCGCGGTTCGGCGACCCGCATCGCCAAACCGCGGGACAGTGTTTTCAGTAGGGCGTCCGCATCCGCGAGCGCCGGGATGGCATCAATCCCACAGGCTCATATTGTCCGCGGCTCCGCCCCTATCGACAGACCCTTCGCCGGGCGAAAGCTCCGTTTCCTCGATGAAACCGCAGAACCGCATACGGATGGCTTCCAGACTGATCCGGCGCATTTCGACTTCACTGAAGCCGGCTCCGATCAGGGAGGCCAGAGCGCGCTGCTTCTGGGCGATCAGGTCGATCGCCTGCAGTTCACGCATGTGCCTTGCTGCAAAATCCTCATCCCGGCACAGCACTTCGCCCAGGGCTTCGATCTCGGAACCGAGCTCGCCAAGCACTTCGGCCATTGCCGTGAATTTGGGTTCGTGCATCATCGACTTTAGGCCGCGATCGCGCGGTCCTCGGAGGCGCTGAGGGCCTGCAGGTCGAGCACCATGACCATACGCTCTTCGATGGCGGACAGGCCTTCGAGGAACGGGGCCACGTCTTCCTGGCCGGTGGTCGGCGGCGGCTGCAGGTTGTCGGTGTCGAGCGCCACGATGTCGCTGACGGAATCGACGATGAGACCCTGCGACTGGCCGTTGACCTGGCACACGATGATCGCGTGGCGCGGCGTCGCTTCGGTCGGCGTCCAGCCCAGACGTGCGGCCAGGTCGATCACCGGCAGCACGGTGCCGCGCAGATTGACCACGCCGGCGACATAGGAAGGAACGCGCGGCATCGGCGTGACCGGCGTCCAGGCGCGGATTTCGCGGATCGCCATAATGTCGAGCGCGAAGATCTGGCCGGCGACTTCAAAGGTAATTAGTTCGCGGTACATGTCCTGAACCTCCTGTGCGGGCAGTGTCAGTGCGCGACGCGGCGCACGGCCGCGACGAGCTTGTCGGTATCGAAAGGCTTGACGATCCAGCCGGTCGCGCCCGCAGAGCGGGCACGGGCCTTCTTCTCGTCCGAGCTTTCGGTGGTAAGCACCAGGATCGGCCGGTCACGGTGGCGCGTGCCGCCGCGGACCTGCTCGATCAGGCCGAAACCGTCGAGACGAGGCATGTTGATGTCGGTAATGACGACATCGACCTCGTTGACGGCAAGCCACTCGAGCGCCGAGACTCCGTCGTCCGCCTGAGCGACTTCGAAGCCATTGGTGGAAAGGGCATGATTGAGCAGTGCACGCATGGATGCACTGTCATCGACGGTAAGAATGCGGGTTGTCTTCGACATCGGATGCCTCGTTTGCTCAGAACAGTTCGACTTCGCCGCGTGGAACCGGGCGGAACACAGGTTGGGGTTTGACCTCGGGTGCATCCGAGGAAGCGACAGTGCGGCACCGGACCTGGCCGGATGCCGGACGGAAATCGACGCGGCGCGCGTTGGTACCGCCCAGGTCCTCACGGACCAGTTCGATGCGTTCGCGCTCCAGAAAGCTGCGCGCGAATTCGGCATTGGCAGTGCCGATCTGCTGCATGCCGGCGCGGATATTGGCGCCGCCGTAGAGATGGGCGCGGAGCCGGTCCTTGCGAGCGCCATAGGAAAGCATTTCGTTGATCAGCATTTCCATCAGGTAGACGCCGTAGTGCACGTCCACCTCGCCGCGGTTGTGGCTCGCCGGCGGTTCGGGCAGCAGGAAGTGGTTCATGCCGCCCAGTTCGACGACCGGATCGTAAAGACAAGTAGCCACGCACGAGCCGAGCACGGTCCCCAGTTCCACCTTCGGACCAGCACTGACCTTGTACTGCCCTTGCAGAACAGTCAGCCTGGTCATGTTGGGTGGCGATAGGTCTACTGGCATGACGTCAGGCTGCCTTGTTGAGCGCGTGACGCGCGATGCTGTTGATCGGGGCGACGACGCGCGCCGCTCCCAGCGAAATGGCGGCGCGAGGCATGCCGAAGACCGTGCAGGTCGCTTCGTCCTGGGCAATGGTGTGCGCCCCGGCCTCGCTCATCGCCAGCAGGCCCTTGGCGCCGTCCTGGCCCATGCCGGTCAGCAAGATGCCCACTGCATCGGCGCCCACGAACTGGGCAACCGAATTGAACAGGGCATCGACGCTGGGCACGTGACCGGAAATGGGCTCGCCGCGGCGCAACTTGCCGTAGAGCGTTGTCGACCCCTTAACCATCAGGTGGTGTTCGGGCTCGGCCGCCAGATAGACATGGCCTTCCTTCAGCGGCATGTCATTGACCGCCACCTGCACCGTTGCCGGGCAGACCTGGTCGAGCGTGCGGGCAATCGCCGGCGCAAAGCGCGGGTTAACGTGCTGCACGATCACGGTCGGCGGGCAGTCGCGCGGGAACTGGCGCAGCAATACCTGCAGCGCTTCCACGCCGCCGGTCGAGGACCCGATGGCGATCAGACGCGTGTCGCGCTTGATCGAACGACGGCTTTCCTCGGCAACCGAAGGCGCGCTGCGGACGGGCTTGGAATAGCGGACCTGCGAGGCATCCCGGATCATCTTGGCGAGTTCGCCACTGTCCTGCAGGGCCAGCTTGCCGGTCGGGTCGTATTTCGAATAGCAGTTCACCGCACCCAGCGCGAGCGCACGGGCGGTGACCTCGTTGCCTTCCTGCGTGGCACCGGAAACGATGATCACCGGCGTCGGGCGCAGGGTCATGATCTTTTCGAGGAAGTCGAGACCGTTCATGCCCGGCATTTCGATGTCGAGCGTCACCACGTCCGGATCGAGCTTCTTGATCAGCTCGCGCCCTTCGACCGCGTTCGAGGCGGCACCGACCACTTCGATATCGGGCTGCTCGCGCAGGCGGGACATCAGGATGGCGCGCATGGTCGGCGAATCGTCGACGATGAGTACGCGGACGCTCATGCAGCCCTCCTGCGGTAAATTGTCGGGCCGACGAGCTGGAAGTCGTTGACGGCGGGGCCGGTCACGCGTTCCGAATGACCGATGTAGAGAAAGCCATTGGGCGCAAGCGCATCGCTGAACCGCTTCACAAGCCGCTCCTTCGTCGGATTGTCGAAGTAGATCATCACGTTGCGGCAGAAGATCGCATCGAACTTGCCCTTGATCGGCCAGTCACCATGCAGGTTGAGCAGGCGAAAGCGTACAATCGAGCGCATGGCATCGGCCATGACCGCATCGTCGCCCGTTTCCGTCGTCCACGCGCGGCGCAGGGCCTCCGGCACCGGCTTCAGATCCTTGACGGCGTACCGCGCTTCCTCGGCCTTGTTGATTGCATGGGGCGCAATGTCGGTTGCGAGGATGCGCAAGTCGCTGCGGCCCATGTTCAGCCCGGTCGAACGGTCGGGCCCGAACAGGGTCATGATCATCGACCAGGTTTCCTCGCCGCTCGAGCAACCGGCAGACCAGATGCGCACCGGCTGCCGGTTGCGCAGCTTCTCGATCACATGCGGACGCACTTCATTGGCCAGATGCTCGAAGTGGTGTGCCTCGCGGTAGAAGAACGTGTGATTGGTGGTAAGCGCGGCCACGGCCTTGTTGAGCTCTGCGGGATCTTCACCGATGAGCTCGATATACTTGCCGAACGTGACGCTCCCGGTCGTCCGCACCAGCGGCGCCAGGCGCGAATAGACCAGCATGGCCTTGCCTTGCGGCAGCACGATCCCCGCAGCGCCGTAGATGATCTTCGCGATCTTGGCGAAGTCGTCGGCGCTGTAGATGTCCGGGCTGACGCCCGGGATCATGTCCTTCGAGGCGGGGATTGCGTTCACGCAGCC
Organism: Novosphingobium indicum; assembly: GCF_014645195.1. Classification (GTDB taxonomy): domain Bacteria; phylum Pseudomonadota; class Alphaproteobacteria; order Sphingomonadales; family Sphingomonadaceae; genus Novosphingobium; species Novosphingobium indicum. The sequence goes on from NZ_BMLK01000022.1 coordinate 48,551, forward strand.
TGCCTTTCGTTGGCGGGCAATGCGCACGCCACGAGACCGTCGACGTCGACGATGAGCGCGACACGGCCATCGCCCAGGATCGTCGCACCGGCGACGCCCTCGACCGAACGGAAGTTGGTCGCGAGGCTCTTGATCACGAACTGGCGCTGATCGCAGATGTCGTCCACCAGCAGCGCGGCCTGTCCGGCGCTTTCGGTGTCGACCACGATAAGGACGCCTTCCTGCGGATTGACCGCGCCGGTGGAGGCCCCGAGCGCCGTCTTGAGCGAGATGATCGGGATGAACCGGCCACGCACGTTGAGCATCTGCGCGCTCGACCCGAGGCCATGGAAATCGCCCTCGCCAGGACGCAGGCTTTCCACCACGTGGGCGAGCGGAACCACCAGCGTCTGGTCGCCAACATCGACGATCATGCCATCGGAAATCGCCAGCGTCAGCGGCAGCGTGAGTACGAAGGACGTGCCCTTGCCCGGCGTGCTGTCGATGGTGATGCGGCCGCCGAGATCCTTAACGTTCTGGCGGACCACATCCATGCCGACACCGCGGCCGGAAATGTTGGAGACCACCTGCGCCGTGGAGAAGCCCGGAGCGAAGATGAGGTTGTCGATTTCTTCGGCCGAAAGCTGGGCATCGGGGCTGACAATGCCCTTTTCGATGGCCTTGCGCAGCACGACCTCGCGGTTGATGCCGGCGCCGTCATCCGAAATCGTGATAAGAATACGACCGGAACGGTGCTCTGCGGACAGCGTCAGCGTGCCTTCCGGCGGCTTGCCCGCAGCAATGCGGTTCTCGGCACTTTCGATACCGTGGTCGACCGCGTTGCGGATAAGGTGCGTGAGCGGCTCGCCGAGACGTTCGATAACCGTCTTGTCGAGTTCGGTGGTCTCACCGAAGACATCCAGCTTCACGTGCTTGCCGGTAGAAGCGGCAAGATCGCGCAGAATACGCGGCACGCGGCTGAAGACGCTGGCGATCGGCTGGGCGCGGATCGACATGGCGCTTTCCTGAATGTCGCGCGTCAGGGTCTCGAGCAGGCTCAGTTCTTCGGAGGCGGTGACACTGGCGTTGTCGAGCCGCTGCACGAGCATGGCCTGTGCGATCACAAGCTCGCCGACAAGGTCGATAAGGCGGTCAAGCTTGAACAGGTCGATGCGGATCGACTGTCCGGCAGTGGCTGCCGGTGCGCCCGAAGCCGTGGTCGCGGCCTTTTCCGCCGGCTTTTCTGCTGCGGCAGGCTTGGCCTGCTCCACGGGGGCGGAAACTGCTGCGGCAGGAGCCGGGACCGGCGCCGGCGCTTCCGCCTTGGCAGGCGCGGGAGCCGGAGCAGGTGCCGCCTTTGGCGCTGCCTCGGCCGCCGGCTTGATGGCAATCGGCTCGGGCTTGGGCGGCGGCGCGGTTTCGACGACCTCGAACGCGGGAATTTCCGCATCCTCACCGAAGGCCAGCGCGCAGTCGTCGCCAATAAAATCGAAAATGTCGCGAACCGAATCCTCGCTGACATCCGCAGGCATCGCGAAGGTCCAGCCCAGATAGCCCTGCGCGACGTCAAACGTGTCGAGCGGCGGAACCTGGCTGACGTCGCAGAATGTGCAATCGCCGCCGAGGCTCGCAATGTCGCGCAGCATCAGAAGCGGCTCGGAACCGTTACGCATCGCGCCGGCACGCGGACGCAGATGCACCTTCCAGCGCTTGTCGTCTGCGGCGGGAGCGGCAGCTTCCGCAGCCTGCGGCGCAGGTGCTTCAAAACCGGCAGTCAGGTCATCGAGCAGCGCGTCGAGATCGAGATCATCGCCCCCGCCTTCCGAAGTCTCGGCCACTGGTTCCGGGGCCGGTTCGGGCTCTGTGACCGGCTCGGCAGGAACAGAACCGCCGGCATTCGCCGCCATCGACGCTTCCATCTCCCTGATCAGAGCGCCATCGGACGGGGCATCGCCACCTTCGCGAGCGGCTTCGACGTGGTCGGCCAGCGTGTCGAGCGCTCGCAGCAGCAGTTCCACAAGCTCGCCCTCGATCGCAACGAGACCTTCGCGAACATCGGAAAGCAGCGTTTCGAACGTGTGCGTGTACGCCTGAAGCGCGGCGAAACCGAACGCACCGGCGCCACCCTTGATCGAGTGGACCGCGCGGAAGACCGCGTTAACCGTATCCGAATCGTGCGTGCCGGCATGGCAGGCCGCCAATCCAGATTCGGCCGCCGCAAGCGATTCCTCGCACTCGGCAAAGAATATCTGTTGGATTTCTTCCGGGCTCATAGTTCGCTCTCTTCGAAGAGTTCTGCGGTCAGCCCGGTGAGACGGGCAGCATCCTCAAGTGCCGGGGACGGCGTGATATGGGCGCCATCACCGCTGCGCCGCGCGGAAACGAGAAGCTGCAGCACCGCCTGACCGACGTGCTCCACAGCACTGCCGTCGATTCGAATGGCGCCACTACCCAGCGCCGCAACGAGCTCCGGCCAGACCGCTTCTGCCGCGGCCCTGTCGCAACGCGCTGGCAAGGTAATGCTGTTCATCATTTTCCCCCGTTTCTCCGGACTGGCTTAACGACTGGCGGTTCCCGCCGGGTATTCGGCCACATCCGGATTTTCCCTCGTCGGCATGCAAGTTTTCTCCGCAGTCGGCTCACCCGGGGCCAGGATCGGCAGAAATCGGCGCATTTTAACCATCCTTTTTCACACAGATCGTCTTGTCGCCCCGGATTTCCGGCGCGGGTGAACAGGTCAGTGGTAGGGGCAGGCCTGACAACGTGACGTTTGTGCGAAACTCAGGCGAAGTGCGTAGTGTGGTTAAGGAATTTCATCGGACCTTTAGCGGTATGTCGCAATCACGAACCGAGTAGAGATAACAGAAGGTCCCAATCCCATGCATGACGCCCGCGTCCTGGTAGTCGACGATTCCGCGGCAATGCGCGCCTTGTTCTGCGACGTCCTCGAGCAGACCAAGAACGTTCTCGTCGTCGGCACTGCAGCCAACGCGGACGAAGCACGCGACCAGATCGCGGACCTGCGTCCCAACGTGGTCACCCTCGATGTCGAAATGCCCGGCATGAGCGGTATCGAATTCCTCGAAGAGATCATGAACACCAACCCGCTGCCGGTGGTCATGCTGTCCAGCCTTACGCAGAGCGGCACCGAAACCTCGCTCAGGGCCTTCGAGCTGGGTGCGGTCGAGTGCTTCCCCAAGCCGCTCAAGGCAACGCCCGAACAGTTCCAGAAGACAGTCGGCAAGCTTGGCAAGATCGTGCTCGCCGCCGCCAACTCGAACGTGCGCGACAAGCCGCGCCCCAAGGCCGCCAAGGCCGAGGGCGAAAGCGGCCCCGACTATTCGCCCAACGGCAAGATCGCAGCGTTCAGCGCCTCGATGGGCGGCGTCGACGCCCTCACCGAAGTGCTGGCCCACTATCCCAAGAATTGCCCGCCGACCGTTATCGTCCTGCAGACCGAACCGGCGCTGGCCGAAATGTTCATCGCCAGGGCAGACAAGGAATGCGGCTGCTCGGTCAAGGCGGCTGCCGACGGCGCCGAACTCAAGGCCGGCGTTGTCCACATCGTCTTCGATCCGAACAAGCACGTCATTGTCGAGCCCGGCATTCCCGCCAAGCTGCGCATGGTCGACCGCGATCCGGTGGAAGGCTACCGCCCCTCGGCAACGCTCCTTTTCGGCTCGCTCTCGCGCGCCGGCATGGCAACCATCGGCTCCGTGCTCACCGGCATGGGCGAAGACGGCGCCAAGGGCCTGAGGCTCCTCAAGGCTGCGGGTTTCCGTACGCTGGCGCAGGACCGCACGACCGCCACTGTCCCGCAGGCGCCCTCGGCCGCCATCGAGGCAGGCGCCGTCGATGCCGAACTCAAACTCGAGGAACTGGCGGCAGACGTGCTGGCGAACTGCGGCTCCGCCACCTGATCGCCCTACCCTGACGAGCATTCAGCGGCCGGTCCGGACATTCCGGGCCGGCCGCTTTGCTTTGTGCGGGATAACAATGGCGACACCGGCCGGGTTTTCCGCGCTCGGGGGCTGAGGGAGTTCCGGAAAACCGCAGGCTGGGGGGAGAGCCTGCCGGTGTCGCCTTCCGGCCGGAGCCGGAAACTGGTTACATCAATGCCCTGCCGATGGCTTGGCATCCTTGGGCGGGCGCGGGGCCAGCCAGATCGCCATCGCTGCAATGAAGAGCGCCACGGCAGCGATCGCGAAGAGATGCGTGGTGCCAAGCGCCATGCCCTGCCGCGCCACCATCTGCGCAATCGCCGCGCGCGCCTGATCCGCCGACATCCCGAGGGACTGCAGCATCGAGGACACCCCATGCGCGTCGTTCAGCGTTCCGGCCATTTCCGCGGCATCGGTCTTGCCTAAGTCGCTCCATATCGTGGTTACGATCGCGGTCGCGGCAGCACCGGCCAGCGTACGGCCGAAGTTGGCGATACCGGCCGCGGAAGCGGTTTCCTCCGGATCGACCGCCGAGAGGCTGATCGTGGTGAGCGGCACCATGAACAGCGACACCCCGATCCCTTGCAGCAATTGCGGATAGGAGAACTCCCAGAACGTGGAATCGGTCGACCACCATGTCCGGAAGATCGCGCAGACGCCGATCCAGGCAATGCCTATGAACACCAGCAGGCGCGGGTCGTATTTCTGCATCAGCTTCGGCACGAAGGGCGACATGAGCACCGCCAGCACGCCCGAGAAGGCCATGGCATATCCGGCCTGGGTCGCCGTGTAGTCCATTGTGAGCTGCAGAAACTGCGGAATGACCACGACCGAGGAGAAGTACGTTCCGAACGCGATCATCAGCGCGATCACCGCAGCGGTGAAGCCGCGATGGCGGAATACCTTCAAGTCGACGATGGGATGGTCGTCGGTGAGTTCCCATATCAGGAACACGCAGAAGAAGATCGCTGCGGTCACCGCCAGCAGGACAATCTTGGTCGAACTAAACCAGTCCTCCTCGCGCCCGAGGTCGAGCATCATCTGAAACGCGCCGACCCAGATCACCAGCAGGATCAGACCCACGAAATCGATCGGCAGCTTGACCGTCGGCGTCTCCGCCCCATCCAGAAGCGCAACGACCGCAAAGAAGATGAGCACGACAATCGGGACGTTGATGAAAAAGATCCATTCCCAAGACCAGTTGTCGCTGATGTAGCCACCCAGGATCGGCCCGACGATCGGCGCCGTCACCACGGTCATCGCCCAGAGCGCCATGGCCTTTGGGTGCATCTCGCGCGGAAAGATGCGCAGCATCAGCGTCTGGGTGAGCGGCATCAGCGGACCGCCGCACAGCCCCTGCCCCAGCCGGAACAGTACGAGCATGTTGAGCGAGCCGGAAAGGCCGCAAAGCGCTGAAAATACACCGAAACCGGCCAGCGAGATCAGAAAGGTCCGCAGCGCGCCGAAGCGCCCGGCGAGCCAGCCGGTAAGCGGCACGCAGATCGCTTCCGCCACGGCATAGGACGTGATCACCCAAGTCGCGCTCTGGGTCGAGACGGCAAGACCGCCGGCAATGTGCGGGATCGACACGTTGGCGATCGTCATGTCGAGCACGACGATGAAATTCGCCATCGCGAGCACGAAACCGGCGAGAACCAGACGCGCGCCGTGGAAGGTGGTCGAGCCGTCGCCCGCGCCCTGTGCAGGCGCGGCGCCGGCTGTTCCCGCAGCAGCCATCAGTCCTTACTCGTCAGATCGATCGTTGCTTCCATAGACAGGCCGATGCGCAATGGGTGCTTTTCCAGCTCCTGGGGATCGAGTTCGATCCGCACCGGCAATCGCTGCACCACCTTGATCCAGTTGCCCGTCGCGTTCTGCGCCGGGATCAGCGAGAAGGCGGCACCGGTCCCGCCGGCGAAGCCGACGACCTTCCCGTGGAAGACCACGTCGTCGCCGTAGAAGTCGGAGACGACCTCGGCGGTCTGGCCGCTGCGCACCCTGCCCAGTTCGTCTTCCTTGAAATTGGCATCGACGTAGAGCTTGCCGACCGGGACGATGATCATCGCCGCCATGCCGTTCTCCACCTTCTGCCCGACCTGGATCGTGCGCTTGGCGACGATACCGTCCACCGGCGCGCGGACGACCGTGCGCTTCAGATCCAGTTCGGCGGCGGCATGACGGCTTTTGGCGAGAAGAACCTCGGGCGCCGTTCCCACATCGGTCCCGCGAGTGAGCGCGCGCGATGCCTCTTCCTGCTGCCGCGCGCTGTTGGCATCGGCCTTGGCCGAAACGAGCCCCGCCCTGGCTTCTTGCGCAGCCGCCCGGGCAGAGGCCAGAGCCTCGCGCGCCGCTGTCAGTTCCTCGTCGGAAACCGCACCGCTACCTTCAAGCGCGGCGCGGCGGTCGTAGTCGGCCCTGGCCTTCGCAAGGGCCGCCTGCGTCGATTCGACCTTTGCCTGCGCCGCACCGATCTGCGTCGCACTGGCATCGGCCGCGGCGGCAAGCGCCTTGTTGTTGGCCAGAGACTGGCCGTAGCGGCGCTTCGCATATTCCAGCCCCGCCTGTGCCTCTGCAAGCGCGATCTTCTGATCGGCATCGTCGAGACGGAAGAGAATCTGCCCGCGCCGCACCGGCTGTGTGTTCGTCACATAGACTTCCGCGACCTTGCCAGACGTCAGCGGCGTGATCTCCGCCGTTTCACCCGCAACATAGGCATTGTCGGTCGAGACCGTCCGACCGCCGATGAACACCTCGTAGAGAAAATAGATCCCGGCGAGCGCCACCACGGCGATGGCAAGCCCGATCAGCAGCGGCCGGCGGTTCTTCTTGTCGACCACGCTCCCGCCCTGATTGCCTGCCTCGGCATTCTGCGCATCGTGCGCGTCATCCGGCGCACCGGCAGGCTGATCCTGCACGTCTTCACTCATTGTCGGGAGCCTTCTCACTGAAATTGTCTGCGAACCCACCGCCCAGAGCGCGCTGAAGCGCGACTTCGAGAGCGAGGGTACGGAAATGGGCATCGACCGCCGTTTCACGCGCCTGCAGCGCGGCAGTCTGGGCATCGAGCGCTTCAAGGTAGTTGGAAAGTCCACCGTGATAGCGCTTCATCGCAAGATCGTGGGCCGCGACGGAGGTCGAAGCGGCTTCGCTGGCCTCGCGTTCCTGCACGGCGGCGGCTTCGCGGCTGGCCAGCGTATCGGCGACTTCCTGCAAGGCGCCGACGACCGTCTCGTTGTAGTTCGCAACGGCGGCATCGTAGCCGCCGCGCGCCTGCGTAAAATTGCCCTCGAGACGTCCGCCCTGGAATATCGGCAGGCTGAGCGCCGCGCCTGCATTGCCATAGGTGGATCCGCTGTCGATCAGGTTGGAAATACCGAGCGATGTGAGGCCGATCAGGCCGCGCAGCGAAATGTCGGGCAGGAACTCGGCGCGCGCGACATCGATCCGCGATGCAGCCGCTTCTGCGCGCAGGCGGGCCGCGACGATATCGGGACGTCGGCCAGCCAGAGCGATGCCGGCATTTGCGGGCACGCCGGTCTCGGGCACTGACGCCAGCGCGGGAGGCGTGATCGCCAGTCCCCGGTCCGGGCCCGCGCCGAGTAGCGCGGCCAGGGCATGACGGCGCAGCAGGATCTGTTCGTCGTTGGCAGAAACGGCCGCGCGGGCAGATGCCGCCGCCGCCTGCGCCCGGCGCAGCGGGGCGTCGCTTTCAAGGCCATGCTCGGCGCGCTTGCCGAACAGGTCGGCCATTTCGGCCCGCGCCTTGCTGGCCTCGTCCAGCGCCTTGCCGCGCGCGATCAGGCGGGCGAGGTCGAAATAGGACGAGGCGACATTGCTCGACAGCATCAACTCGGCCTGCCGCGCATCGGCAACCGCGGCTTCCGCTTCGGACGTCGCTGCCGCCAAGGCCTTACGGTTCTTGCCCCAGAGATCGAGGTCGAAATCGCCGGAAAGCGCCAGCGTACCCGTACTCTTCCACCCCTTGGGGACGAAAGCCGAGGGAATGCCGTTGTTGTAACTCTGCTTGGTCCAGCCGCCCGAGGCTTCGCCGCCGACGGAAGGCAGCAGCGCGGCTCCGGCGGCCTGCGCGGCACCGCGCGCCTGCCGGATACGCGCCTGCGCCAGAGCCACACTGGGCGAACCCGCCAGCGCCTCCTGCACCAGCGTATCGAGCTGCGGATCGCCATAGGCGGTCCACCAGCGATCGTCCGGCCACGCCTGCGCAGCCGCCGTCGCATCGATCGACTGCGCCGAAGCCAGCGTCGAAGGAACGGTCATCTGCGGGCGCGGTCCGAGATCGGGCGCCGCACAGGCGGACAGAGAGAACGCGCCCGCCAGCAGCGATGCCGCGGCGAATCGCGAAAAGCTATGTGTACTCATTAGTACACTTTCATCGAGATTTCCGTTGCACGTGTCAATAGAAAACTGTACTGCGTGGTACGAGTATGACGAACCTGATGGGAAAACGAGAGCTCAACAAGGCTCGCAAGCGTGCCGAGATCGTGGACATAGCCACGCGATCGTTCTTCGAGCAGGGTTATGCCGCCACCACCATGTCGGCCATTGCCGAAGAGCTTGGCGGCTCAAAAGCGACGCTTTGGGCACACTTCTCCTCGAAGGAAGAGCTCTTCGCAGCGGTGATCGACCTGCAGGTAGGGTCCTTCTCGCGCGATATCGACGAAGTGCTGACCAGCCAGACCTATTCAGTCCCCGCCCTGCGGCGTTTATGCATGCGCTTTCTGGAATGCCTCATGCGCGACAACGCGGTGCGGCTTTTCACCCTGATCCTGAGCGAAGGCGAACGCTTCCCCGAGATCAGGGAGATGTTCTCCTCGCGCGGCCCGGAGAGAGTCCGCAAGTGCATCGTGAAATTCTACGCGACGCAGTTCAACGAGACCGAAGCCGAAAGGCTGATGCAGATGACCGTCTCCGCCGTTTCCGGCTATCGCTCCGACGTTCAGCTGCGTCCGAAGCGGCCGACCAAGGCCGAACAGGAAGACTTCGTCGATTGCCTTGTAGAGCTGATCGCCAGCCGCGTGAACCTGATCGACGAGTCCTGAACGTCAGGAATAGCGCGCAAGCGCATCGGCGACCCGCGCCTTGGCCGCGCCTACCGGATCGTCTTCTCCCAGCATCGTGAACGTGCCGTTGAGCGCGAAGAAGCAGTGCCCGTGCACGCTTGCCAATAGCGAGCGCGCGAGCGGCAAGGCCTCGTCTCGCGCGTCCGACGGCAGAACGGCAGCGATCTCGCGCACAATCACCCCGGTAATCGCGGCGACCTTTTCGCGATAGCTTTCCGAAGGCAGCTCCCCCTCCGGCAGCCTGAAATCGTAGAGCGCCGTCCACGCATGACGGCGGCCCAGCGCAAAATCGAAGTAGGCCTCGATCGCCGCATCCAGCCTGTCGTTCTCGCGGCCTGCCAGCCGCTCTTCGAGAGAAGCGAGCCAGATATCCAGCGTGCGCCCGTTCAGCGCGAGCATCAGGGCATTGTACGAGCCAAACACGTTGTAGATCGTACCGATCGAATAGCCGACGCCCTTGGCAACCTCGCGCGCAGAGAATCGCGCGAATCCCACTTCGGAAAGCTGGCGATGCCCTTCCTCCAGTATCAGTTCGCGCAGTTCCTCACGCGTGTGATCGGACCGCCGTCCCATATCCGTAAACCCTTTCCTTTCCAGCCCTTTCGCAAATTAATTGAACGGCGTCCAATTTTTTAATTGAACACTGTCTAGTTTTGTGGGACACGAAGCCTGCCAAACGCGGGTCGTCCTATTAACGCCTTGCGTCTAGAGCATAGGTATCAGGAGGAACCGGCGTGTCTGCACCAGACTTCTCACTGCTTGCAAAGCGGCGTTTCGCGCCGATGTTCACAGTCCAGTTCCTGGGCGCCTTCAACGACAACCTGCTCAAGTACGCGATGCTGCTGCTCGCGAACTATGGCCTGTTCCGCGACGCGCCGGACAAGGCGGGCATGCTTTCGGTGGTCGCCACCGGGCTGTTCACCCTGCCCTATTTCCTGTTCTCGGCTCTGGCCGGGCAAGTGGCCGACCGCATCGACAAGGCCACGCTGGTCCGCTGGGTCAAGCTGGCCGAGATCGGCATCATGGGCGTGGCCCTTGTCGGCTTTGCGTGGGAATCGATCCCGCTGCTGCTGGCCAGCCTCTTCCTGATGGGCCTGCACTCCACCGTGTTCGGTCCGGTCAAGTACTCGATCCTGCCGCAGCACCTGCATGAACGCGAGATCATGGGCGGCACCGGCCTGATCGAGGCGGGCACGTTCCTCGCCATCCTGACCGGGCAGCTGCTCGCCGGGCAGGTCCTGCCGTGGGAGGCCGGGCTCGTCGCCATGGGGCTTGCGGTGCTGGGCTATGTCTCGGCGCTGGCGATCCCGAGCGCCCCGCCCAGCCGCGGCGGGCATCCGGTGGACTGGAACATCGCACGCGGCACCTGGCACGTGCTCACCACCGCCCACAAGGGCCGCGGCGTGTGGCTGGCGGTGCTGGGCATCAGCTGGTTCTTCACCGCTGGCGCGGTGCTGCTGACTGAATTCGTCCCGCTCGTCTCCGATACGCTCAATGCGCAAAAGGACGTGGCGACACTGTTCCTCGTGATCTTCTCGGTGACCATCGCATTCGGCTCTATGACCGTAAACCGCCTGCTGAAAGGCGAGGTTTCCGCCAAGTACGTGCCGATCAGCGCGCTGGCGCTGGCGCACGGCCTGATCGACCTGTCCTTCGCGGCCGGCGGCTTTGCCGTCACCTATCCCAACGCCACCATTGCCGAGTTCGCCGCCAGCCCCGGTTCGTGGCGGATCTTCGCCGACCTGTTCGTGATCGCCTTTTCGGGCGGCATGTTCATCGTCCCTCTCTATGCCATCCTGCAGGTCCGCTCTCCGGCGGAGGAACGCTCGCAGGTGATTGCCGCCAACAACATCCTCAACGCCGGCATGACAGTGATCGCCGTCGTCATCGTCGCGCTGCTGCTGTCCGCCGGGTTCAGCGTGGCGCAGGTGATCGGCGTGCTGGGCTTTGCGACGCTGGTGGTCGCGATGGTCTCGATCTGGCTGCTGCCGGCAACGCTGTTCAAGGCGGTGATCCGGGTGGTGCTGAAAGGGCTCTACCGTGTCGAAGTGACCGGGATCGAGAACATGCCGGGGCCCGGCGAGCGCGCGGTCGTGGTGGTCAACCACCTCTCGTTTCTCGACGGCGTGCTACTCGGCGCCTTCCTGCCCGGCAAGCCGACCTTCGCGGTGCATACCGCCATTGCGAAGAGCTGGTGGATCCAGCCGTTCCTCAAGCTTTTCCGCGCCTTCCCGGTCGATCCTACCAACCCGATGGCGGCCAAGGCCATGGTGCGCACCGTGCGCGAGGGCAATACGCTGGTGATCTTCCCCGAAGGCCGCATCACCGTGACCGGCGCGCTGATGAAGGTGTTCGACGGCCCCGGCATGGTCGCCGACAAGGCCGACGCGCCGATCGTGCCGGTGCGCCTCAACGGTCCGCAGTTCACCCCCTTCTCGCGCCTCAAGGGCAAGGTCCGTACCCGGATATTCCCCAAGATCAGCATCGACGTGCTGCCCCCGCGCCGCTTCCGAATCGAAGGCGAGATGTCCGCGCGCGAACGCCGCGCCATCGCCGGCCGCCGTCTCTACGACGAAATGAGCGCGATGATCTTCGCCACCACCGACACCGACCGGACGCTGTTCTCGGCTCTATGCACCGCCCGCGCCGTGCATGGCGGCAAGGCCGAGGTGGTCGAGGACATCAAGCGCGAACCGCTCTCGCTCGACCGGCTGATCCTGGGCTCCGAACTGCTCGGCGACCGGCTTGCCCACCGCACGCGCCCCGGTGAAGCGATCGGCCTGCTGCTGCCCAACGTCAACAGCGCGGCGCTCGCGTTCTTCGCGCTGCAGGCCGAAGGGCGCGTGGCGGCGATGCTCAACTTCACCGCCGGTCTCACCAACCTGCTCTCCGCCTGCGAGACGGCTGAAATCAAGACCGTGGTCACCGCCCATGCCTTCGTCGAACAGGCCAAGTTGCAGGACACGGTCAACGCGCTCGAAGCCAGCGACCGCCGCGTGCTCTATCTGGAAGACCTCGCGCAGGAGATCGGCACCGGCGCCAAGCTGTGGCACCTGCTGCTGAAGAACGGCGCGGAAGGGCGTCACCTCAAGCGCAAGGTTTCGCCCGATGCGCCTGCAGTGATCCTGTTTACCAGCGGATCGGAAGGCACCCCCAAGGGCGTCGTCCTCACCCACCGAAACCTGCTGGCAAACTGCGCCCAGCTTGCCGCGCGCATCGACTTCAATTCGAGCGATGTCGTGCTCAACGCACTGCCGGTGTTCCACTCTTTCGGGCTGACGGGAGGAACGCTGCTGCCGATCCTGAGCGGCATCAAGACCGTGTTCTACCCCAGCCCGCTGCACTATCGGATCGTGCCCGCGCTCGCCTACGACGCCAATGCGACGATCCTGTTCGGCACCGACACGTTCCTTTCAGGCTATGCCCGCATGGCGCACAGCTACGACTTCTACTCGCTGCGCTACATCTTCGCGGGCGCCGAGAAGGTGCGCGAGGAAACCCGCAAGACTTATGCCGACAAGTTCGGCCTGCGCATCCTCGAAGGCTACGGCGCCACCGAGTGCGCGCCGGTGATCGCGGTGAACACGCCGATGCACTTTCAGGCTGGCACTGTCGGCCGCCTGCTGCCCGCGATGGAAGCCCGCCTTGAACCCGTCCCCGGAATCGAGGAAGGCGGACGCCTCTATGTGAAGGGCCCCAATGTCATGGCCGGCTACATGCTGGCGAGCGAGCCGGGCAAGCTGCAGCCGCCTGCCGAGGGCTGGCACGACACCGGCGATATCGTCACCATCGACGAGGCGGGCTTCGTCCAGATCCGCGGTCGGGCCAAGCGATTTGCCAAGATCGGCGGTGAAATGGTCTCGCTGCCTGCCGTCGAAGGCTATGCCGCGAAAGTCTGGCCCGATGCAGAACACGCCGTGGTTACCCGTCCAGACGCCAAGAAGGGCGAGCAACTGGTGCTCTACACGACCAGGCCGGACGCCGACCCCAGGGCCCTGCTCGACTGGGGCCGCGCCAACGGCGTCACCGAACTGATGCTCCCGCGCGACATCCGCGTGCTGGTTGCGCTGCCGGTGCTGGGCACGGGCAAGCTCGACTACGTGACGCTGGGCGAGATGGCGAAGGGGTGATCACCCCTTCGCGTTATCGACTTGCGGGGGGGAAGCCGTGAATGGCGCGCCGGTATTGAGATACCCGTCATAAGGCGCGCCCTCGCGGTCCAGCATCACCATACCACGGGGATAGCGCCTGTCGGGTTCGGGCATGTCGTGCTCGCCGCAATCGAGGTGGTCGTTCGAAGCCTCTGCAAGGCATGTCCATGCCGAACCACCCTGCCCGGCTGCCTGCAGCGTTCGCGTCGCGGCGCGGGGCAGGTAGGCTGCCATGGGGAGGTACGCGATGGCGTTCGCAGAGGACCGCTCCCGAAGTTGCGCATGGACACTGCCGACAAGCACCAGCGTCAGCGCCCCTTCCCGCGATGCCTGAAGAGCATGACCCGCCATCGCCTTTTCATATTCCGAAATCGAGGCTGCCTCGCCTACTCCGGGCTTGATTGCCTCCACGCCCAGAATGTCTCCCTCCTGACGCATCATCCGCAGGCTATCTAGCAGGGCGAACATGGCCTCGCTGCTGCGACCATCGCGCCCGTTCTGCCAGAACTGGCCTGCAAGAAAGCGCTCGCGCGCCTCGGTGCCACCGTCGGAAGCCATGAAAGCATCGACCATGTCCTGATCGGCCACGGGCAACTCGAGAGCGACGACGACCTTGCGCCCCTCATGCGCCGCCGCGCAGACCAGATCGGCAAAGGCTTCCGGAATCTCGCGGGTGCCGTGAATTTCCCCCACGACCAGCCAGTTGATCTTGCGCCCCTGCAGGAAGGCTTGTGCCCCCGCAAACGGGTTGCAGGGCACGGCCTCGGCGGCGGGAGCCAGTGCCAGAAACAGACCCAAACTCGCGGCGAGCATGACACGTCCTCCCTCGGCAGTCGGTATTCCGCATCATTGCCGACCATCCGCCGCTGGCCTTGTTAATTCTTCGCAACCTGATTGCCGCGGCCCCATTCTCAACGCGGGCGCAAATGGCTAGATGCGGACCATGTCGCAAACACCATCCATGCCTCAAGCCCCCATCCTCGTCGTCACCACCGGCGGCACGATCGACAAGCAGTACTTCGACGCGCTCAGCGAATACCAGATCGCCGAGAGCGTGATCGAAGACATCCTCAAGATTTCCCGCGTCACCCATCCGTTCCGCATCGTCGAACTGATGCGCAAGGACAGCCTCGAACTGACGGATGAGGACCGCGCGCTGATCAAGGCAACCATTGCCGCGGCGCCGGAAACGCATGTCGTTGTCACGCACGGCACCGATACGATGACCGAGACCGCGAAGACGCTCGCGGACATCGAAGGCAAGACCATCGTGCTCACCGGGGCGCTGGCTCCGGCGCGTTTTGCGGAGAGCGATGCGCCCTTCAACCTCGGCATGGCCTTCTCTTGCTGCCAGGCTGCAAAGCCCGGCGTCTGGATCACGATGAACGGCTCCGTGTTCGATGGTCTCAAAGTAAAGAAGGATCGCGCCGCAGGACGCTTTTCAGAAATTTAACGCACAGCAATCGATTGTTTGAGTATGCAATCGTTGCGATCGGGTCGCACCTAAGTAAACATTCGGAAACTTTTTTTCGCTATACACAAAGATCGCTGCAGTATCCCTTGCAGTCGACAGGTAGCGGTGCACATGCCCCCCGTTCCCCCGTAGCACTGCTACCTGTCTGCCCCCGGCGGCTGGCTTCCTGGCCGCCTTTGACAAGGGAGAGCCCGCAGTGCCCACAAGCATGGCAATGGATCAGTTCAAGGGCGCGCTTGCCCATGCGCCGATCGGTGTTCTTATTGTCGATGTCACCGGCACCGTTGCCTGGTCGAATGCCGCCGCTGCAGCCATGATGGGCAGCCACGATCCCGAAATGCTCTGCCATTCGGATCTCGAGCCATGGCTCGACTCCCAGGATGCCGTCACCCTGCGCCGGATGCTGGCGCTGCATTTCAGTGCTGCGGCATCCAAGCGGAAATCCCACACCTGCCACCTCGGCCTTCCCTCCGGCACCGATGCTCCGCGCCGGGCGCTCTGGACCCTGGCTCCTTTGGCGGAGCAAAGCGGACGGCACGCCATCCTGTTTCTGCAGGATGCGGCAAATGATCCATCCCCGGCTCGCGGCATTCCCTTGTATTTTCGGGGAGAACTGGGCCACCTTGCGCCAAGCCGGTCGCGTATGCGGCCACTAAAGGGGCCCGCTTTCCTCGAACGTCTGGGGTAGCTGCCCGACAAGCGCAGAAGCGCAAAGCCTTCCCTGCGCCGCCAATGAACCGAGACTCCGCCGGGATGATACTTCGCAGCGGCGATACGTCTTGACCGGTTCAGCACTGGACCGGGGCTCCGCGATCCGCAATCCTGCATCCACACACCGGGCACAGGTCCGGCGAGGAAAGGGAGACGCGCCATGAGCGACGATTCGTCCGCGGAAATCCGCGACACGCGCAAGGACTGGATCACCGAACACCGCGACATGTACCTCAACTCCGGCGGAGCGCAGGGCCACATCATGGACGTGACCGCCGTGGGCGGCCGCAGCTTCGCCACGCACTGCATGATCAAGTACGTCGGTCGCAAGAGCGGCAAGGTCTTCATCACCCCGCTTTGCTACGGCGATATCGGCGGTGAAGTGGTCATCTGCGCCTCCAAGGGCGGGGCCGACCATCACCCGGCCTGGTACCTCAACATCCGCGAGCAGGAATTCGTCGACTTCCAGGTCGCCACGCAGGCCTTCCGCGCCACCTGGCGCGAGCCCGAAGGCGCCGAGCGCGAGAAGGTGTGGAACTTCATGGTCGATTGCCACCCCTTCTACGGCGACTACGCCAAGGCCACCGACCGCGTCATCCCGCTGGTGATGATGAAGGCCATCGAATCCATTCCGGTCTTCAAGGCGAGCGACGCCACCGGCCAGCGCCAGTACTGATACAGGAACAGCAGAAAATGAGCACGAATACCGCGGCTTTCGACACGTCCGACATCGACCGGCACCTGGGCAAGGTTCTGGACTTCTCGCCTCTGCGCGAACCCATCGCCAACAACGATATGCGGCGCTGGGTGCACGCCATGCACTACCCCAACCTGCTGCACTACGATCCCGACTATGCGGCCGCCAGCCGCTGGGGCGGACTGGTTGCCCCGCAGAGCTTCCCCATCGCCACCGACGATGGCCACGGCGCAGCTCCGGCCTGCGTTGGCTGCATCCCCAATTCGCACCTGCTCTTCGCCGGTGACGAATGGTGGTTCTACGGCCCGCGCATCAAGGCCGGGGACATGGTCCGGAACGAGCGCGTTCCGTTCGACTACACCGTCAAGGAAACCGGCTTCGGGCCGACCTGTTTCCAGCGCGGAGACAACAACTATTCCAACCAGCACGGCGAGCCGATCGCCAAGCAGCGTTCCACCGCCCTGCGCTACAACGCGCACGCCGGCGGCAGCGCGGTGAACGAGGCCGACTTCGCCGATCCCGAATGGACGGACGAGGAACTGGACGACGTCGAAAAGCGCGCCTTTACATGGGTGCAGATGCTCCACGACCTCGGCCACAAGGAACGCTGGTGGGATGACGTGAACGTGGGCGATCAGCTCCCCGAGCGCGTCTTCGGCCCGCACTCGATCGCCAGCTTCGCGACCGAATGGCGCGCCTACATCGTCAACACCTGGGGCACGATGAACCTGCGCAAGCAGGATCTGCTGGCAATGGGCTTCACGCCCGAAATGGCCGGGTACGAGAACGATCCGGACATGCAGAAGATCAACCCCACGCTGACCGACGGCGCCTATTACGGCCCTTCGCGCGGGCACCTCTTCCCCAAGTACGCCCGCCGCATCGGCATGCCGCGCGGCTACGGCTACGGCGCCTCGATGGGCTCGTGGGTGACGGACTTCCTCTCCGGCTGGGCCGGCGAACACGGCATGGTCGTGCACTCGGTCGCCAACTACCGCGGCCCGGCGCTGACCGGGGACATCACTATCCAGACCGCCGAAGTGACCGAAAAGTCCGTCGATGACGAGGGCCGCCATCTGGTGCACGTCAAGCACCTGATGACCAACCAGCGCGGCGTGAAGATGTGCCTCGGCACTGCCGAAATCGCGCTGCCCAAGAAGCCTGCCTGATACGGAACAGCCCACCCCTCGCGCCAGTCGCGGCGGGTGGGCTTCTCCTCACCAAGCGGGCAGTTCACCACCCGCCGAAACCGTCACCACGTTCCCGGCCACCCAGACGGCATCGTCGGCCTGCGAACAATGGACCTGTCCGTCCGCGCCCACCTTGCGGCCCTGCGCGGCGATATAGCTGCCCTGAGCCAGCCCCGCTCCGAACAGGTACTGCGCGACGGCGGCATTGAGGCTGCCGGTCACCGGGTCCTCGCACAGGCGCCCGGTCGGGTCGGCGAAGAAGGCGCGCACTTCCCACTGGGCCGGGCCGCCCGGCGCGCGAGGGCCGAGCAGCGCGACATCGGTCGGCACCGGCGCGCGGGATGCAGGTTCGGCCGCGAGCACCGCTTCGGCCGTCTCCAGATGAAGCAGGCGCCAGGCAGGCCCGTTGCTGGCATGAACCGCCGCCACAACCTGATCCTGAGACACGCCCGTAAGCTGCAGCACCTCGGCCCTGTCCGCATCGCCGAGCGGGCCGGACCGGATCAGCGGCGGCGCCTTGAAAGCCAGCCGGTCCGCGTCCTGCCGCACCTCGACCAGGCCGATGCCGCATTCCTGCACGATCCGCCCCGGCGCCTTCGGCGTCCCGCCCGCCGCCAGCCACGCATGGGCCGTGCCGAGCGTAGGGTGACCGGCAAAGGGCAGTTCACCCGCAGGGTAGAATATGCGCACCTTGTAGTCGGCTTCCGGATCGGTCGGCGGCAGCAGGAATGTCGTTTCGGAAAAGCCCAGCCACCGCGTAAGGCGCAGCATCCCGGCGGCATCCAGTTCCTCGCCGCCGCGCACCACGGCGAGCGGATTGCCGCTCAGCGGCCCCGAACCGAACACGTCGACCAGATCGAGCAACATTCCTGCGTCCTTCCCTGCATGCCTTCCATCGCGCGAGCAGCGCCTCATCGCAGGATTGTGTCGTGCTGTCTGCCCTTGCCTCCTGCAGGTGCCCGGTTCATCCCCTGTTGGGCATGCAACCGACACACTCTGCGCCAGTTATTCAGTCCGTGCTTTCGCAGGAGAACGATACGATGAAGAAGATCCTGATAGCTCTGGCCATCTCGGCGCTCGCCCTTCCGGCCATGCCGGCCGCAGCCGATCCACCGCCCTGGGCCCCGGCCCACGGCGCCCACGACCGTCACGACTATCGCGATTACCGCAGGGATCAGCGGCGCGATTACCGCCGCGACCGCATCTACGATTCGCGTGGCCGCTACCTCCAGCCGCGCCGGATCACCCGCAACTCGCGCGTGTGGCGAGGCCGCGACGGACGCTACTATTGCAAGCGCGACAACGGCACGACCGGCCTGATCATCGGCGCCGGCGTGGGCGCACTCGCCGGGCATGAACTGGCCGGAAGCGGCGACCGCACGCTCGGCGCGATCCTGGGCGGCGTGATCGGCGGTGTCCTCGGGCGTGAGATCGATCGCGGCGACCTGCGCTGCCGCTGATCTGCATTCCGCCAAGCCAAGTCCGAAAGGCGCGTCGATGGCAAGGTCGGCGCGCCTTTTTCGTCCCCTCCGCCATCACATAGCTCCCATTTCCAGCAACTTGCCGCAATCCAGCGCCTGTTCGCCGCGCATACGGGGCTCTGCCGATCCGTTCATCTGAGGTTGTGGACCCATGAACGAAATCCGGCGTTAGCCATTCACGAACGCAGCAAACCATGAGGGTTCAATCATGCGCAAGGTTATCATGGCCGCCACGATGGCGGCGCTCACCGTCCCGGCCACACTCGCCGTTTCCGCCCCGGCCGCGGCGCACGACAAGCACGAGCGGCGCTATCACCGCACCGACAACGGCATCCGCTACTGGCGCGGCGACAACGGCCGGTACTATTGCAAGAAGTCCAACGGTACGACCGGCCTGCTGATCGGCGGCGTCGCCGGCGCACTCGTGGGCCGTTCCATCGACACCCGCGGCGACCGCGCCACCGGCACCATCCTCGGCGCCGCCGCCGGTGCCCTGCTGGGCCGCGAAGTGGACCGCAACAACTCGCGTCCCCGTTGCCGCTGAGGCGGAGCTCCATCTCCACGACCGGGCGCGTCCTCCCTCGGGAGGGCGCGCCTTTTTCGTTTGAACCCGCGCACGCCTTCCTCCCATACTGGCGTCAAACACAAACATCATGGGAGAGAGGCATTGGACGACATCGAGGAAATCCGGAAACTCAAGGCGCGCTACTTCCGTTCGCTCGATAGCAAGGACTGGGACCTCTACGGCTCGCTCTTCGCCCGCGACGTGGTGGTGGACCTGCGCCGCGCCGGCGGCCAGCTCTTCGAAGGCCGCGAAGCCTACATGGAATACGCCCGCAGCATGAAGCTGATCCAGAGCGTACACCATGGCCACATGCCCGAAATCGAACTGACCGCCCCGACGACGGCCACCGGCATCTGGGCGATGGAAGACTACAACATCTGGGAAGACGGTAGCCAGAACCACGGCTGGGGCCACTACCTCGAAACCTACGAGAAGACCGACGGACGCTGGACCATCAAGACCATGGCCCTGTCCTACCTTCGCATCGAGCGCAGTCTGGGCGCTCCGCCGATCATTGCGGGCGTGGAGAACACCGGCCATCTGCGAGGGTTGAACCCGGCGGGAGGTTAGGTGGACTTTGGTGTCGTTTGATTGGTGGGGAGCGGACCTTGCTACCGCAGCGCGTTTCACACACATTCCTGAATATGGAAGCGCACATTTCTCTGGCCGGCATCCGCCAACAGGTAGTGACGGAAATCGAAACCTTCGCGGTACCAGTGCCGCGTCCGGATCAGCTTGGAGAGCTTCTCCCCGCCGAATGGTTTTCGCAGCAACTGGATGAGATGAGGGCGGCTTTGATCGAGCCTTACCTCATGGAGATTGATGGTGACGGGCGCTTTCCCGAAGGCATACCCAAACCAGTGCCAAGACAGGTTGTGATCGTCGCTGAGGACAACGATGTCTTACTCGCATATGATCCTGACCCTGAGGGCAATTTCGCTCTGATATTCAAGTCCGCTTCCGGTTTTGGCGTATCGCCCATTCGCGGCGACGCCGTGGATTGCTTCATGTCACGATAGGCAAAGAGGTTGCCTAACCGGTCACGCTCAATGCCTGCAACCGGGCACTTGATCCCAGCTACGACCATCCTTTGCGCAGACTGGATTCCCGCCTTCGAGGGAATGACCGGCATTATGTAGCAAACGCACCGATGCGTAGATGGTTATCCGCCGCCGTGATGGCGGGTGTCA
>NZ_BMLK01000023.1 GCF_014645195.1 Novosphingobium indicum
CCCACGAATGCGCCAACTACTTCAAATCATGCGGGTACGAACCAGAATGATCGAAAACCGCTCTAGACAAACCCGCCCCCTAAGAAGGCCGGGAGATGCTATGGGCGGCAGGCAGACGCGCAAGTCATTGCGATTCGAGGCTCACTTCATGCAGTGACACCGGATTGCCATGGCGGCGGGCCAGATTGCGGGAACGACGATGACTTCATCAGACCAACCCTTCACGCCTCCCGATCCGATCGATGGTGTTGCCGAAACGCTCGACCACATGGCGATGGCCGGCATTTCGCGGCTCACCGGCGGTATATCCCCGGCGACGCTTGCGCTCTCCGCCATGGACTGGTGTATCCATGTCGCGGTGGCGCCGGGCAAGCAGCTCCAACTGGCCGAAAAGGCCTATCGCAAGAATGTCCGGCTGACCGATTACGCCACGCGCTGCGCCCGCGAAGACGAACCCTGCCCGGCAATCGAGCCACTGCCGCAGGACCACCGGTTCGACGATCCGGCATGGCGAGAAGCGCCTTACGGGCTGATCGCGCAGATGTTTCTGCTGACCCAGCAGTGGTGGCATGCGGCCACCACCGGGGTTCCGGGCGTCAGCCGCCATCATCAGGACATCGTTTCGTTCATGGCCCGGCAGATGCTCGATGTGGCAGCGCCGAGCAATTTCATCGCCACCAATCCGGTCCTGCAGAAGCGCCTGCTCGAAACCGGCGGGCTTTGCCTCGCCGATGGCTGGAAATACTTCATTGAGGATTTCGAACGGCAGGCCCGCGGCGAACCGCCGGTCGGCGCCGAGCAATTCCCGGTCGGCGAAAAGGTCGCCACCACGCCCGGCAAGGTCGTCTATCGCAACGACCTGATCGAACTGATCCAGTACGAACCGACCACCGCGCAGGTCCGGCCCGAGCCGGTGCTGATCGTGCCGGCGTGGATCATGAAGTATTACATCCTCGACCTTTCGCCGGAAAACTCGCTCGTGCGCTGGCTGACCGGTCAGGGCTTCAAGGCTGACCTACCCGCTCGAGCGGCTGGCAGAACGCTGCCCGAAGCGTGCGACGAGGTCGTACTGATCGGCCCGGAAGTGTTGCCGCACGAAGGTGATACTATCCGGGCCGCGCCAGGTCCGCCGCTCGACCACGAGCGTTGCGACCCCGACTTCGACGTCCAGCCAGTCGGCAATGCTGCCGCTGGCCCCTTCCGCCGCGATCCGGGTCTCCGCTTCGTCCCAGGGAACGTGCCGCAGCAGCCAGGAGCCGGGCGCGAGGTGGTCGAAATCGACCCCGGCAATGTCCGGCACCGCCGCGATGTCGACCAGCCGTTGTTCGAAAGCGAAGGGCACGTTGTCGGCCAGATGCAGGCCGTCCAGCGCCAGCACTTGTCCGCCTTCCGGGCCGAAGTGCGCGATGCCGGCCTCGCTCACTTCGCGGCGGATCAGACGATAACGATGCGCCTGCCCGCGCGCGGCCACTTCCTCGGCAAGGTCGTGAATGTCGAGAACCATGGAATGCACGCGCGGCCGCGACACAAAGGAACCCGCCCGCTTGCGCCGTTCGATCAGCCCAGCATCGGCCAGCGCGGATAGCGCCTTGCTGACCGTCATGCGCGAACAGCCGAACTGCTGCATCAGTTCGGCTTCGGTGGGGAGGCGCTCGCCCGGGGCAAGGTCACCCGAGAGAATACGCGCCTCGACCTGGCTGCGGATGCGTTCGCCGAGCGGTCTGGTCATGCCAGCAGCCCTTCCAGCGTCATGCGATACCTGGTCCTGATGGCATCGCGGTTCCGGTGCCGTCCGCCTTCGACCCATTTGATGCCCCGCCGCCAGACGCAGTCGATAGCGCCCTGCCCCGCCGCGAACAGCAAGCCGTCCAGCAGCGCGTCACCGCTGCGACCGATCAATGAAGGATGATCGGCCTCGAGACTGACGATGTCCGCAGGCGAACCGAGGCCCAGCGGAGATGGCGCCGCGAGCGCCTGCTGTCCTCCGGCAAGCGCCCGCTCGAACAGCACCCTTCCCGCCGATCCTCCTTCCGATCCCGCAAGACAATTACGGCGGCGGTGGATCAGCCTCTGCCCGTATTCGAGCAAGCGCAGTTCCTCGGTCATGTCGATCCGCACATTGGAATCCGACCCGATCCCGAACCGCACGCCCTGCCCCAGCGCCTCGACGGCGGGAAACACGCCATCGCCAAGGTTCGCTTCGGTGATCGGGCACAGCCCTGCCACGGCCTTACTCCGGGCAATGGCAGCCAATTCGCTCCGGTCGACGTGGGTGGCATGAACGAGGCACCAGTCGGCGCCGACATCGGCATTGTCCATCAGCCATTGCACCGGGCGCGCACCGCTCCAGTCGCGGCAGTCGGCCACTTCGCGTTCCTGTTCGGCGATGTGGATGTGAACCGGCCCCGCGGGTGCAACGGCCAGCACTTCCCGCAAGGAGGCAGGCGTCACCGCGCGCAACGAATGCGGGGCGACTCCCAGTCTCGCGTCATCCAGTCCCGCCAGAGCGGCGCGCGCGCCATCCAGCAGGCGCCCATAGCTTTCCGGATCGGTGACGAACCGTCGCTGCTGAGCCCCTGCCGTAATGCCGCCGAAGCCGCCCTGCGCATAGAAGACGGGCAGCATCGTCAGCGCCTGACCGGTGCTCGCGGCTGCGGCCGCCAGAGCCCCGGCCATGCGCGCCGGGTTGTCATAGGAGCCCCCATCAGGCGCATTGTGCAGATAGTGGAATTCGCCGACGCGGGTGAAGCCGGCCTCGAGCATTTCCATGTAGGCCAGCGCGGCAATCGCCTCGAACGTATCAGGATCAAGGGCGTGGACAAAACGGTACATGGCCTCCCGCCACGTCCAGAAGCTGTCCTCGCCCTGCCCCCGATGCTCAGCCAGCCCCGCCATGCCGCGCTGGAAGGCGTGGCTGTGCAGGTTGGGCATACCGGGGAGACCGACGGCATGGCGCTCGTCCTCCGGCTGCGGCGGGGTGTCCATTGCCAATGCTGCCACGAGACCATCGGCGACGGTCACGCGCGCATCGCGGCACCAGCCATCCGGTGTGAACAGCGAGGCGAAATGGAGTGTCGTTACCGTGCCCATCGAACCCTTCCTTGCTGGGCGGATGTAATGTCTATACATTAATGAGGCGCGCTGCCAAGAACGTGCCGGCGGCGAACAGGCCGGGAAGGGAGATTCGGCTGCGATGCAATGCGACAGGGCCTGGACCAACGCGCGCCTCGCGACGATGTGCGGGGACGGCGCAGATCGCCTGGGGCTGATCGACAACGGCGTTATCGCCAGTCTGGATGGCCGGATCGTCTATGCCGGACCGGCTGCCTCGGCCCCGAACTTCGCAAGGGCCGAAGTGCACGACTGTGAAGGCCGCTGGATCACGCCAGGCCTGATCGACTGCCACACCCACCTGATCCACGCCGGCAACCGCGCGCATGAATTCGAACTGCGGCTGCAAGGCGCCAGCTATGAAGAAATCGCGCGCGCTGGCGGAGGCATCGTTTCCACGGTCGCCGCCACACGCGCCGCGTCGGAGGACGATCTCGTCGCTGGCGCCCTCCCCCGCCTCGACGCGCTGATCGCCGAGGGCGTCACGACCGTCGAAGTGAAATCGGGCTACGGCCTCTCGCTGGAAGCCGAACGGCGTATGCTACGCGCCGCCCGGCGCCTCGGGGAAGAGCGCGATGTTGGCGTGACGACCACGTTCCTCGGCGCTCATGCCCTGCCCAAGGAATATGCCGGCAATGCCGATGGCTATATCGACGCGGTAGTGCAGGAGATGATCCCGGCGCTGGCGGGAGAAGGCCTTGCCGATGCGGTCGATGCCTTCTGCGAGTCCATCGGCTTCACCAACGCGCAGACCCGCCGCGTACTGGAAGCCGCGCGCAAGGCCGGTCTCCCGGTCAAGCTCCATGCAGAACAATTGTCCAATCAGCACGGCTCGGCCCTCGCGGCAGAATTCGGCGCGCTGTCCGCCGATCACCTCGAATGGCTCGACGATGAGGGTGTCGCTGCGATGGCCCGCGCTGGTACCGTCGCCACGATACTGCCCGGCGCCTATTACTTCACTCGCGAAACCCGCCTGCCGCCGATTGCCGCCCTGCGCGAAGCCGGGGTACCGATGGCACTGGCGACAGACTGCAATCCAGGCACGTCCCCGCTCACTTCGCTGCTGCTCACGATGAACATGGGCGCCACACTGTTCCGGATGACGGTCGAGGAATGCCTGCTCGGCGTCACCCGCCATGCCGCGCAGGCGCTGGGAATGGATGGCGAGATCGGCACGCTGGAAGCGGGCAAGGCTTGCGATCTGGCCGTCTGGACCATCGAGAACCCTGCCGAGCTGGTCTACCGCATCGGCTTCAATCCCCTTCATACCCGCATTCGGAGAGGCCATTGAGCACGATCACTCTCACCCCCGGCGACGTCTCGCTGAGCGACTGGCGCGCGATCTACCGCGGCGCCGAGGTGCGCCTGCACCCGGACGCCGCGCCCGGCATTGCCCGCAGCGCGCAGGCGGTCGCCCGGATCATCGCGCATGGCGAACCGGTCTACGGCATCAACACCGGCTTCGGAAAACTCGCCAGCATCCGCATCGAGGATGCCGATCTTGCGACGCTCCAGCGCAACATTGTGCTCAGCCACGCTGCCGGCACCGGCGAACCGACGCCCGTTCCCGTTGCGCGCCTGATGATGGCGCTCAAGCTCGCCAGCCTCGCACAGGGCGCCTCCGGCATCGCCCCGGCCACCGCTGACCTGCTCGAAGCGATGCTGGTGAAGGGCATCACGCCGGTCATCCCCAGCCAGGGCTCGGTCGGCGCCAGCGGCGACCTTGCCCCGCTCGCGCACATGGCCGCTGCCATGATCGGTGTCGGCGATGTCTTCGTCGATGGGGCCCGGCTTCCGGCGGAAAAAGCCCTTGCGGACGCTGGGCTGGAGCCTGCCCGGCTCGGCCCGAAGGAAGGCCTCGCGCTGCTCAACGGCACCCAGTTCTCTTGCGCATGGGCTCTTGCCGGCCTGTTCGACACCGAACGGCTGCTGCAGACCGCCCTCGTCACCGGCGCACTCTCGACCGAGGCGGCCAAAGGCTCGGACGCGCCGTTCGACCCGCGCATTCATACCCTGCGCGGGCATCGCGGTCAGATCGACACCGCCCATGTCCTGCGCGAGTTGATGGCCGGTTCCGCCATCCGCGCCAGCCACATCGTCAACGACATCCGCGTGCAGGACCCGTATTGCCTGCGCTGCCAGCCGCAGGTCATGGGCGCCGCGCTCGACCTGCTGCGGCAAGCTGCAACGACACTGGCCATCGAAGCAAACGGCGTTTCGGACAATCCGCTGATCTTCACGGAGACCGACGAAGCGCTATCCGGCGGCAATTTCCACGCCGAACCCGTAGCGTTCGCCGCCGACATGATCGCGCTGGCCGTGTGCGAGATCGGTTCACTGAGCGAGCGGCGCGTGGCGATGCTCGTCGATCCGGCGCTGTCCGGCCTGCCGGCGTTCCTCACCCCGGAACCCGGCCTCAATTCCGGCTTCATGATCCCGCAGGTGACGGCCGCCGCGCTCGTCTCGGAGAACAAGCAGCGGGCCTATCCGGCCTCGGTGGATTCGATCCCGACATCGGCCAATCAGGAAGACCACGTTTCGATGGCCGCGCATGGCGCCCGGCGCCTGACAGGTATGGTGCAGAATGCCACCGCCGTCGTCGGCATCGAACTGCTGGCGGCGGCCCAAGGCTGCGATTTCCATGCCCCGCTCACCTCGAGCGATGCGCTCGAAGCGGTGCGCAGCCTCGTGCGCGAGGCCGTACCCGCACTCGGATCGGACCGGCATTTCCATCCCGACATGGAAGCGGCCAATGCCCTCGTGCGGTCGGGCGCCGTTACCGAGACGGCCGGGATGGACCTGCCGGCGCTGGCATGACCGACTGGATCGACATCCAGCGCGGGGACGCCCCGCTGATCGTGTGTTTCCCGCACGGCGGCTCGGCTATCCCGCAGGATCTCGAAGCGCGCCTCACCTCCCCTTGGCTGGCCCGCAAGGACGCCGACTGGCACATCGCCCAGCTCTATGCCTTCGTCCGCGAACGCGGTGCGACAACAGTCGCGACCTCGATTTCGCGCACGGTCGTGGACTGCAACCGCGATCCATCGGGCGCCTCGCTCTATCCGGGCCAGACGACCACGGGCCTGTGCCCGGTCGAGACCTTCGACGGCGAAGCGCTCTACTCTGCCGATCCCCCCGACGCTGCGGAGATCGGGCGCCGCCGCAAGGCCGGGTTCGATCCCTACCACGCCGCCATAGCAGCTGAGATCGAGCGCCTTCGCGCCGCGCATGAGCGCGTGGTCCTCTACGACGCCCACTCGATCCGCAGCCATGTGCCGCGCCTGTTCGAGGGCGAATTGCCGCAATTCAACATCGGCACCGATGGCGGGCGCACCTGCGATTCCGCCCTGCGCTATGCCGTCACGCATACCTGCATCCAAAGTGGCCTGTCGCACGTGGTCGACGGCCGGTTCCGTGGCGGCTGGACCACCCGCCACTATGGCACGCCGGAAAGCGGGATCCACGCCATCCAGATGGAACTGGCCATGCGCGGCTATCTCACCGAACCCGACGCGCCCTCGCCCGAGAACTGGCCCGCCCCTCTCGCCGAGGCGCCCGTTGTTCTGCCCCCCCTGCACCGCGTCATCGACGCATGTCTCGACTTCGCGAAAGGCCGATCATGACCCGCCTCGACAATTCGCGCCGGATCGTTCCGGCAACCGGCACCGCGCGCACCGCCCGAAGCTGGCTGACCGAAGCCCCGCTGCGCATGCTGATGAACAACCTGCACCCGGACGTCGCCGAGCGCCCCGAGGAACTCGTGGTCTACGGCGGCATCGGCCGCGCCGCGCGCGACTGGGAGAGCTACGACCGGATCGTCGAGACGCTGCGCCGGCTTGGAGACGACGAAACGCTGCTGATCCAGTCGGGAAAGCCGGTCGGGGTGTTCCGCACCCATGCCGATGCGCCGCGCGTGTTGCTCGCCAACTCCAACCTCGTGCCCAGGTGGGCAACCTGGGAGCATTTCCAAGAACTCGATCGCAAGGGGCTGGCGATGTACGGCCAGATGACCGCGGGATCGTGGATCTACATCGGCAGCCAGGGCATCGTTCAGGGGACTTACGAGACTTTCGCCGAGATGGGGCGCCAGCACTATGACGCCGACCTGCAAGGCCGCTGGCTGCTCACGGCCGGGCTTGGCGGCATGGGCGGTGCGCAGCCGCTGGCGGCGGTCATGGCCGGCGCCTCGTGCCTTGCCGTGGAATGCCAGGAAAGCCGCATCGAGATGCGCCTGCGTACCGGGTACCTAGACCACCGCGCCGATACCATCGAAGAGGCCGTGGCCCTGATCGACAAGGCCAAGAACGAAGGCAGGGCCGTCTCGGTCGGCCTGCTCGGCAATGCGGCGGAAATCCTGCCCGAGATGTACGCCCGCGGCATTCGGCCGAACCTGCTGACCGATCAGACCTCGGCGCACGATCCGGTCAACGGCTACCTGCCTGCCGGGTGGAGCGTGGCCGAATGGCTGGAACGCCGCGAGCGGGAACCCGATGCCGTTGCCAAGGCGGCCAAGGCCTCGATGGCAATTCATGTGCGCGCCATGCTCGACTTTCAGGCCGCAGGGGTGCCGACCGTCGATTACGGCAACAACATCCGTCAGATGGCCAAGGACGAAGGGGTGGAGAACGCCTTCGACTTCCCCGGCTTCGTGCCCGCCTATATCCGCCCGCTGTTCTGCCGCGGCATCGGCCCGTTCCGCTGGACGGCACTTTCCGGAGATCCGGAGGACATCTACAAGACCGACGCCAAGGTGAAGGAACTGATGCCCGATGACGCGCACCTGCACCGCTGGCTCGACATGGCACGCGAGCGCATCCACTTTCAGGGCCTGCCTGCACGCATCTGCTGGGTCGGGCTCGGCGACCGCCACCGGCTCGGCCTCGCCTTCAATGAAATGGTCGCCAGCGGCGAGTTGAAGGCACCGATGGTGATCGGGCGCGACCATCTCGATTCCGGCTCGGTCGCCAGTCCCAATCGCGAGACCGAAGCGATGCGCGACGGCTCCGATTCGGTGTCGGACTGGCCGCTGCTCAATGCCTTGCTCAACACCGCCAGCGGCGCGACATGGGTCTCGCTGCACCACGGCGGCGGCGTGGGCATGGGCTATTCGCAGCATGCGGGGATGGTGATCGTCGCCGACGGCACCGAAGCGGCTGCGAGGCGTCTGGAACGGGTACTTTGGAACGATCCGGCGACGGGCGTGATGCGCCATGCCGATGCTGGCTACGACATAGCGCTCGATTGCGCCCGCGAGAAGGGGCTGGATCTGCCGGGCATCCTGTAAACCGCGATCGGTTGCGGGATCGGGACAGCAATAGCCTGCGATCGACGGCTGCCCGCGATTGGATATTGCCCTTCCGATGATAAGAACATAATAAGAACCAATGTCTGGTTCCGATCTGCTCGAACGGCTGGGGATTCTCGCCGATGCAGCCAAGTACGATGCATCCTGCGCCTCTTCCGGCACGGACAAGCGTTCGAGCCGGGGTGGGCGCGGCGTCGGGTCAACACAGGGCATGGGTATTTGCCATGCCTACGCGCCGGATGGGCGCTGCATCTCGCTGCTCAAGGTGCTGCTGACCAACCACTGCATCTTCGATTGCCACTACTGCATAAACCGCAAGAGCTCGAACGTCCGCCGCGCGCGCTTCACGCCGGCTGAGGTGGTGCAGCTGACGCTCGACTTCTACCGCCGCAACTACATCGAGGGACTGTTCCTCTCGTCCGGGATCGTGAAGTCCTCCAACCATACGATGGAGCAACTGACCGAAGTCGCCCGCTCGCTGCGCGAGGATCACGACTTTCGCGGCTACATCCACCTGAAGGCCATTCCAGAGGCCGATCCCGAACTGGTCGAGCAAGCCGGGCTCTGGGCCGATCGCATCTCGATCAACGTCGAACTGCCGACCGATCCAGGACTCGCCCGCCTCGCGCCGGACAAGAACGCGGCGCGGATCGAAGGCGCAATGGGCCATATCGGCAGCGCCATCGATGAAGCAAAGGACGCGCGCAAACGCTTCCGCCATGCCCCGCGCTTTGCGCCTGCCGGGCAATCGACGCAGATGATCGTCGGCGCAGATGGCGCGAACGATATCGCGATCATCCAGCGCGCCAGCAGTCTCTACGGCCGCTTCGGCCTGCGCCGGGTTTACTACTCCGCCTTCAGCCCGATCCCCGACGCCAGTGCCATCCTGCCGCTGAAGCGCCCGCCGCTGATCCGCGAGCACCGGCTCTACCAGAGCGACTGGCTCACCCGGTTCTACGGCTTCGCGCCGGAAGAAATCGCCGAAGCCGCGCAGGACGATGGTATGCTGCCGCTCGACATCGATCCCAAACTGGCCTGGGCCCTCAAGCGGCGGGAGGCCTTTCCCGTCGACGTGAATACCGCCCCGCGCGAGGCGCTGCTGCGGGTGCCGGGGCTTGGAACGCGCGCAGTCGATGCCCTGCTCGCCGCCCGCCGGCATCGGCGCCTGCGGCTGGACGATGTGGCGCGGCTGACCGTTTCCGTCGCCCGGCTACGCCCTTTTCTGGTGGCGGCCGACTGGCGCCCCACCCGCCTCACGGACCGCGTCGACCTGCGCCGGATGCTGGCCCCGCCGCAACAGCAGCTGGAACTGTTTGCATGACTCCGGCCCGCAAAATCGCCGAGAGGGTTCACGTGGAGCTTGATGCCCCTGATGATTTCGCAGGCTGGCGCGAACGGGCAAGGGCTCTGGTGGCAGCGCATATCGCGCCGGAGCACGTGTCTTGGAGCGTTGCCGGTGGCACGACGGGGGATCTCTTCGCTACCATGGCCAGCGCTCCTCCGCCGGAAGCGAACCCAGCTGCACTGGTTCGTGCCAGCGCCCGGTTTCTCGATCTCGCAAAAACGGCCCTGCTGCACCGCGCGCCTGAACGCTTCTCGCTGCTCTACGACCTGCTCTGGCGCCTGCAAGCAAACCGGCACCTGATGGACGATGCCGCCGACGGGCAGGTCCGCGAACTCGAGCGGCTGGCCCGGACCGTTCGGCGCGACATCCACAAGATGCGGGCCTTCGTGCGCTTTCGCAGCATGCGCGACGAGACCGGAGGCGAGCGCTTCGTCGCCTGGTTCGAACCGGAACACCACATCGTGCGGGCCAATGCCGCCTTCTTCGTCGACCGCTTCGCCAATCAGCAGTGGTCCATCCTCACGCCCTCGCTCAGCCTGCATTGGGACGGGTCGGCGCTGCAGGAAGGCCCGGCAGCCCGGCGCGAGGATGCCCCCGATCACGACGCCACCGAAGCGGCATGGCAGCGCTACTATGCCTCGATCTTCAATCCGGCGCGGCTGAAAGTGAGCGCGATGCTCAAGGAAATGCCGCGCAAGTACTGGAAGAACATGCCCGAGACGCGGCTGATCCCGGACCTGATAGCAGGTGCGCAGGCCCGCGAGGCCGCAATGATCGCCATCGCCGGCGAAGACATCGCATCGTCGCCCATGCCTGCAAATCTGGCGGACATAGCCGAAGGTATCTCCGACTGCAGCCGCTGCCCCATCGGCTGCAATGGTACGCGCGCAGTGCCCGGTGAAGGCCCGACGCAGGCGCGGCTGCTCATACTCGGCGAGCAGCCCGGCGATACCGAGGAAACCATGGGCCGTCCTTTCGTCGGACCTGCGGGAGCCGTGCTCGATAGGCATCTGGCGGAAGCCGGCATCGACCGGAGTGCAGCCTACCTCACCAATGCCGTGAAGCATTTCAAATTCTTACCGCGCGGCAAGAAACGGCTGCACCAGAACCCTTCTGCCAGAGAGATCGATCACTGCCGCTGGTGGCTGGACGCCGAACGCGCGCTGGTGCGCCCGGACTGGATTCTCGCCTTGGGCGCCAGCGCAGGCCGCGCCCTGCTCGGACGCACCCCCAGCGTGGGCCGTGAACGCGGTGTTCCTGTGCCCCTCCCCGACGGCACGCACATGCTGCTGACCGCCCATCCAAGCTATCTGCTGCGGCTGGAAGGCGATGCGCGCGAGCGGGAGACAGCCCGTTTCGTCCAGGATTTGAAAGTTCTGGCAGAGGCGCTTTCAAGCCAGCACTGGCGCCCCGAACTCCGTCAGGCTGCGGAGAGGATTTCCACTTCGGGATGAACCTGCGCCAGGTGATCGACGATGGCCAGATGCAGGGGCCGCTCGAATTCGACGCCAACCTGCGTGGCATTGGCCCAGCGCACATAGCCGGACCACGATTCCATCCCTTCCAGCTTGATAGTGACGCATCGTCCAGGACTTGCAGTTGGAGACGAAAGCTGAATCCGGCAGCCCCATTGCGAAATGTCGAGCATGGTGCCGCCAATCCGCGTCTTGCAACTATCGCGCACGACTGCCGACGCGCCCAAGGTAAGGCGTTTTTCGCGGCGCTGGCCCCACGATTGCTTCGGCTGGTGATCGTCCGTCATGTGACGCCCTCACAACTACGAGGACAATTTAGACAGAGATGTCCTAAATTTTTCTTGAACCTCGGTTCTTTGGCTGGAAACGCGGCTTAAGATCGCCTGGCCGGATCAAGCGTCGGTAAATCCCAGTGCCAGCCTGGCCAGTTCGGGAAACGCTTCGGCCCGTTCCTTCGCCTGCGCGTTGGCGGCGGTGCCACGAATGACGCGCCCCTTGATGCCGTGAAAGATCGCGGCGAGGCGGAAAAAGTTGAACGCCAGGTAGTAGCGGTAGTCGGGCAGCCCCTCGCGGCCCGTGCGGCGGCAATAGGCAGCGACGTAGTCTTCCTCACTGGGAATGCCGAGCGCGGCGATGTCCGCGCCGCCGAGCCCTGCCACGATGTGCGGCGGCATGTGGTACATCATCGCGTGATAGGCGAAGTCCGCCAGCGGATGGCCCAGCGTCGATAGCTCCCAGTCGAGCACCGCCAGCACGCGCGG
The DNA here is from genome assembly GCF_014645195.1 of Novosphingobium indicum. Lineage (GTDB taxonomy): Bacteria > Pseudomonadota > Alphaproteobacteria > Sphingomonadales > Sphingomonadaceae > Novosphingobium > Novosphingobium indicum. The sequence goes on from NZ_BMLK01000023.1 coordinate 11,998, forward strand.
CTCGGTCGGGTGGAAGATCATGTTGTCGATGCGGAAGTCGCCGTGGATAACGGAGGAGGCGCCATCGTCCTCGGGCATGTTCACCTCCAGCCACTCGATCACCGCGTCCATGGCCTCGTCGCGCCCCGCCGCCTCGTCCTCGCGGTACTGGCGCGACCAGCGGCCGACTTGCCGGGCGAAGTAATTGCCCGGCTTGCCGTAATCGCCGAGGCCGATCGTCTCGGGATCATAGGAATGGAGCTGCGCGATCGTCGCGTTCATCGCGTCGAAGATCGCGGCGCGTTCTTCGTTGGAAACGCCGGGTACGGTTGCATCCCAGAAGATGCGGCCCTCGACCATTTCCATCACGTAGAACCAGGTGCCGATCACGCTCTCATCAGTGCACAAGCCGTAGACGCGCGCGACCGGGAAGCCCTGCGCATGGAGCGCGGTCAGCACCTTGGCCTCGCGCTCCACGGCATGGGCGCCCTTGAGGATCTCGCCGGGCGGCTTGCGGCGCAGGACATAGCTGCGCGCGGGGGTCACAAGCTTGTAGGTCGGGTTCGACTGCCCACCTTTGAACTGCTCGACGCCCAGCGGCCCGGCGTAGCCTTCGACATTGGCCTTTAGCCAGTTTTCGAGCGCCGCCTCGTCGAAGGCATAGCCCTCGCGAACGGCCGTGGTCCCGGTATTGGCTTCGGCGAGGTCGTTCATGCGTTCTGCGCTTCCTGCGCCTGCTTCCACTCCCGCTTGATCTTCTTGGCGAGGCTCCACTTGTGAACCTCGGTCGGGCCGTCGTAGATGCGGAAGGCGCGGACTTCGCGGAAGACCTGCTCGACGATGGTGCGGTCGGTCACGCCGGTACCGCCCATCACCTGCACGCAGTTGTCGGCAATCGTCATCATCGACTCGCTGACCGAAACCTTGGTCATCGAGCTTTCGACGGTGCCGAGCGAGCCAGTGTCGAGAACGCTGGCACACCAGTCGATCATCAGTTCACTCTGCTCGATCAGGATCTTGTTCTGCGCCAGCATGAAGCCCACGCCCTCGTGATCGATCAGCGTCTTACCGAAAGCCTCGCGGCGGCAGGCGTAGTCGGTGGCGATCTCCTGCGCGCGGATGCAGGCACCCAGCCAGCGCATGCAGTGCGAAAGGCGCGCTGGCGACAGGCGCACCTGCGCGTACTTGAAGCCTTCGCCCGGCTGGCCGAGCATCTGGTCCGCCGGAATGCGCAGGTTATCTAGCGTCAGCGTCGCGTGGCCGCCCGGCATCGAACTGTCGATAGTGTTGGGTATCTCGTCGATGCGGATCGCGTCATCGGGCAGGTCGACGAGAAACATACAGGCGCCGCCCTTGGTGTCCTCTTCCTCGGACGCGGCCATGACGATGCCGACCTTCGCGCCCTTGGCACCGGTGATGAAGGTCTTGCGGCCATTGACGATCCAGTGGTTGCCGTCGCGGCGGCAGGTCGTCTTCATCATTGAGGGATCGGAGCCCGCTCCGCCCCATTCGGCGGGCTCGGTCATGAAGAAGGCCGAACGCGCGGTGCCGTCGATCAGCTTGTTGAGGAAGCGCTCCTTGAGTTCGGGCGAGCCGACATGACCGATCAGGTACATGTTCCCCTCGTCGGGCGCGAAGGTGTTGCAAGCCAGCGGGCCCAGCGGCGACAGGCCCGACTTGATCAGGACATAGGCCGTCTCGCGCTGCGTCAGGTGCGAACCATCGTCACGGATGTGCGGCGTCAGCACGCCGGCGGCGCGAGCCTTATCGCGCATTTCCATCACGAGTTCGTCGGTCGGCGCGCCGTGATGATCGCGGCGCGTGTCCTTTTCGTAGGGCACGACGACTTCGCGCACGAAAGCCTCGACTTTCGCGCCCATCTCGCGCGCATAGTCGGAAATGGCAGCCGGGTTGGTCTGAAGTACGGTCATTACTGGAGCACTCTCACAGGATCGGTGCCGTCCCAGTCACGGGCGGCATCCTTCATCATCTGGAACAGGCCCTCGGAACCCGCCATCGGCTGGAGATATTCGATCACGTAGCCCGGGCCCTTGCCCGGATCGACGTAGATCACTTCTCCGTCTTCCCCAACTTTGCCCTCGACGATCACTTCCGCACCCGACTCGGCACAGGCCGCTCGGGCGGCCTTGATATCATCGACGAACACGCAGACGTGGTGCAGGCGGTCCCGCACCGCGTATTCGCCGTGGTAGAGCGACGGCTCGGTGCTGTCCGTCTTGATCAGTTCGATCTGGATGTCGTTCCAGTAGCCGATCGCCATCGTGAAAACAGCCTCGGTCGGAGCGCCCTTGTACTTCATCTCGCCGAGCTTGACGTCGTTGAGGACGAAGAACGGCCCGACACCGACCGTCTCGATCCAGTATGTCATCGCCGCATCGAAATCGGTCGGGAAATAGGCAAGCTGGATCACCGGGCCGAGCGCCTTGAGCGGCCCCGGCGCTGCAGGGTTCGGGATCATGCGAAGAGTCCTTCCGGTTTCTCGATCAAGTCCTTGAGCGTCTGCAGGAACTGCGCGCCGGCAGCCCCGTCGATCGCCCGGTGGTCGACCGAGAGCGTGAACGAGATGCGGGTCTCGAAGGCAATGCCCCCCGCGGCAGTCTCGACCGGCTGACGCTGCGCCGCGCCGACGGCAAGGATCGCACCCTGCGGCGGATTGATGATCGCATCGAAGTTCTCGATGCCGAACATGCCGAGATTGGAGACGGAGAACGTTCCGCCTTCCATATCCTCCATGGAGAGGCCCTTGCCTTGTGCCTTGTCGATCAGGCGGCGGGTTTCGGCGGCAAGCTGGTCGATGCGCATCAGATTGGCCTGACGCACGACCGGGGTGACGAGGCCCTTGGGGCTGGCAACCGCAATCGACACGTCAGCGTGCGGGAAGCGGTGGATTTCCTGCCCGTGGACCTGCACGTTGACGTCAGGATGCTTGACCAGCGCCATGGCCGAGGCCTTGACGATCCAGTCGTTCACCGAAGCCTTGCAGCCCAGCACGAGGTTCGCGGTCTTTCGCATTTCCAGCAGTGCATCGGCACTGGCGGACATACGCAGGTAGAAGTGCGGCAGTTCCTGCTTCGCCTGGGTGAGGCGCTGGGCCACAACCTTGCGAATGCGATCGAACGGGACGACTTCGGGCCGGTTCTCGCCGGGTACGAACTCCGGTATGCCCACGCTGCCCGAACAGGGCTTGGGCATCAGCGCCAGTACGTCGGCCTTTGAAATACGGCCGCGCGCGCCGGTCCCGGTCACGCCCGACAGCGCAATGCCATTGATAGCGGCAATCCGGCGTGCCAGTGGCGAGGCAAAGACCTTGAGGTCGTCTTCCTCCACCGCGACCGTACCCTTGAGCGACGGCGAGGCAGGGCCGCGAAGTGCCTTTACGACGTCCTGATGGGTGATGCGGCCACCGCGACCGGAACCCTCGATATCGCCAATGTCGACGCCTTCCTCTTCAGCCAGGCGCAGCGCCTCCGGACTGATCGGACGGTTGGTATCGATCTTGATTCGCTTCTTTTCGACTTCCGCCGGTGCGGCCACCGCAGGGGCCGGTTCCGGCTCGGCCCTGGCCTTCGAAGCGCCCTGCGCCAAGCCGCCTTCGGCTGGCTTGAAGCTGGCCACGAACGCCTCGATGTCGGCATCCGAATTGCTGCCGTCGTCAAAAACGGCCAGCAGCGCGCCGACGGGTTCGGCTTCAGAGCCGCCATCGACGATAATCTTGCGCACGGTGGCGTCGTATTCGGCTTCGACCTCATTGGTAATCTTGGCGGTCTCGATCAGGCACAGCGTATCGCCGCGCTTGAAGGAGTCCCCCTCTTTCACCATCCATTCGGCAATCGTGCCCTCGGTCATTTCGATGCCCCACTTGGGCATCGTAAAGGCGCGGATACGGCTCATGTCCGGGCCCTCCTCAACGGTATTCGAGTGTCTTGCGAACCGCAGCGGCAACCTTGACCGGGCTCGGCAGGTAGGCGCCTTCCAGCTCGCGCGCGAAAGGCACCGGCGTATGCGGCGCCGTGACCATCTCGATCGGCGCCTTGAGGCTCGCGAAAGCCTTGTTGGCGACCAATGCGGAAATGTCAGTCGCCAGCGAACAACGCGGCGGGGCCTCGTCGACAATGACGAGACGACCGGTCACCTCGACCGAGTCGAGGATCGCTTCCTCGTCGAGCGGCGAAGTGGTGCGAAGATCGATGACATCACAGCCAATTCCGTTCTGCGCGAGATCGTCGGCAGCGGTTTCGGCGTATCCGACCATCATGCCTGAAGCGACAATGGTCACGTCCTCGCCCGCGCGGGCCAGCCGCGCGTGGCCGAAGGGAATGCAGAAGTCCGGATCGTCGGGCACTTCCCCGCTCATCGCGTAGAGGAACTTGTGCTCGAGGAAGACCACCGGATCGTCGTCGCGGATCGCCTGACGCAGCAGGCCGCAGGCATCGGCAGGGGTTGCCGGCATGACGACCTTGATGCCCGGCATGTTGGTGACGAACTGGCTGATCATCTGGCTGTGCTGGGCAGCGGCATTGTAGCCCGCACCCGCCGGCATGCGGATCACCGCCGGGCAGATCGACTTGCCCCCGAACATGTAGCGGAACTTGGCGATCTGGTTCCACAGCTGGTCCATGCATACGCCGATGAAGTCGGCGAACATGATTTCGGCCACCGGGCGCTTACCCGCCAGCGCGAGACCACCGGCAGCGCCCATGATGGCGCTTTCGGAGATCGGCGTGTCGATGACGCGTTCGGGACCGAAAGCATCGTAGAGGCCCGTCGAGGTCGACCAGATGCCGCCGATAGCCTCGGGGCCACCGGCCGTACCCATGCCGCCGACAACGTCCTCGCCGAGAACGACGACGCGTTCATCGCGCTGCATTTCCTGGAAAATCGTATTGCGAATGGCGTCGCGGTACATCATTTTTGCCATGTCTTCGCTCCCGCCGTTCAGTAGCTGATGTAGACGTTGTCGAGGACGTTCTCGGGCTGAGGACGCGGCGCCTTGCGCGCTTCCTGAACCGCCGTCTCGATGGCATCGAGCGCGTCGGCGTCGATCGTGTCGAGATCCTCGTCGGAAAGCAGCTTGGCGCCGGTCACGCTCTCGCGGAACTTCTTGATGCAGTCGCGCGTGGCGCGCAGCCGGTCGAGCTCACCCTCGCCGCGATAGCGCTGCGGATCGCCCTCGAAGTGGCCGAAGAAGCGCTCGGTATCGAATTCCACCGCCGCCGGGCCATTGCCCGGCGTGCGGACGTAGTCGAGCACTTCGCGCATACAGTCATAGACTGCGAAGAAGTCCGTGCCGTCCGCGCGCCAGACCTTCATGCCGAAGGCTTCGGCGCGGCTGGCGATGTCCTTGCTCGTTCCGACGGCATAGGCGTCGCCGGTGTGCTCGGAATAGTGGTTGTTTTCGAAGACGAAGATCGCCGGGGCCTTGGTGACCGCAGCAAGGTTCATCGCTTCGAAGGTCGTGCCCTGGTTGCAGGCGCCGTCGCCGGAAAAGGCAATGGAGATCGCAAGTTTTCCATCCTCGTCGGGCCCGTCGATCTTGTTGGAAAGCGCCGCGCCCACCGCAATCGGCGCACCGGCACCGACGATGCCGTTCGCGCCGAGCATGCCCTTGTCGAGGTCGGCGATGTGCATCGAGCCACCCTTGCCATTGCAAAGGCCATCCTGGCTGCCCCAGATCTCCTTCATCATCCCGTTCACGTCGCAGCCCTTGGCAAGGCAGTGGCCGTGCCCGCGGTGGGTGGAGACAATCTTGTCGCGCGGGGTCAGGTGCTCGCACACGCCGACGGCAACGGCTTCCTGACCGCAATAGAGGTGCGTGAACCCGGCGATCTCACCGGTCTGGATCTCCTCGTGGAGACGTTCCTCGAATTCGCGGATCAGCTTCATCTGCCGATAGGCGCGGGTCAGCGCCTCGCGGTTCAGCTGCATGGGAGCATCCTCTCTTGGTTCAAGTTTTCTACGGTGTGCGTCATCGTATGTCAGAGGCCAAGCACGGACTTGGCGATGATCGTGCTCTGCACCTCGTTGGTGCCGCCGAAGATCGTCCAGGCCCGGCTGTTGAGATAGCGCGCCGCGGCTATCTGCGCGCCCTTGGAGCCCATCGGCTCCGGAGCGTTCGCACCATAGAGCGGCCGCGTGGTGTCGAGCTGCAAGCCAGCCAGACCGTAGACATCGACGGCCAGCAGGTCGATTTCCTGCCGCAGGTTCGAAGCCAGCAGCTTGGTGAGCGAAGTCTGCGGTCCAGGCTGGCTGCCCTTGGCGATCTCGGAAACGATCTTGAGTTCGATCATGTCCAGCGCATTGACGCCGAGCCGCGCCCTGGCGACACGGCGGCGCCAGTCGCGCTGATCCGCCAGCCTGCCGCCCTTGCCATCGCTCTGTTCATCAGCCGCCGCCTCGATCTGGTCGAGATCGTAGCAGAGCTTGGGCGCATGACACGACCCGCCGCGTTCGTTCTCGAGGAGGAACTTGGCGATGGTCCAGCCCTGCCCTTCTTCGCCGACAAGATTCTCCGCCGGAACGACGACATCTTCGAGGAAGACCTGATTGACCTCGTGATCACCGGCATTGGTCAGGATCGGCCGAACCGACACGCCGGGGGATGAAAGATCGATCAACAGGAAGGAAATGCCCGCCTGCTTTTTCACCTCGGTGTTGGTTCGCACCAGCGTGAACATCATGTTCGCGTGGTGAGCATGGGTCGTCCAGATCTTCGACCCGTTCACCACATACTTGTAGCCATCGAGGACCGCACGGGTCTTGAGGCTGGCAAGGTCCGATCCCGCGCCGGGTTCCGAAAAGCCCTGACACCAGTAGTCTTCACCCGAAAGGATACGCGGCAGATAGACCTGCTTCTGCTCTTCGGTGCCGAAGGTCCAGATGACCGGCGCAAGCAGCTTGAGACCGAGCACTGTCAGGTTCGGCGCACCGGCAGCGGCGCATTCCTTCTCGAACAGGTAGCGTTGCAGCGGGGTCCAGCCGGTGCCGCCGTGCTCTTGCGGCCACTGATAGCCCAGCCAGCCCTTCTCGTGCAGAACCGCGTTCCACGCCTGCCCGATGTCCGGTTCGACGAAGACGGAGGGAGTCGCGGCGGCGCCGTCCTTCACGTCCTGCGGCAGGTGATCGCGCAAAAAGGCGCGAACCTCTTCGCGGAATGCAGCGTCTTCGGGCGAAAGTTCGATATCCATTGTTCTTATCGTTCCAGTATCGTCACCGCCGAGACGCCCGGCGCCCCGTAGACGTGACTGTATGCCGTCTTGGGATTGCCCGGGACCTGACGGTCTCCCCCATCGCCGCGGAGTTGCACGACGTTTTCATAGACCTGGCGCAGACCGGATGCGCCGATCGGCTCGCCGCAGGCCAGGCAGCCGCCATCGGTATTGACCGGCAGCGCGCCACCGATTTCCGTGCGCCCTTCGGCCAGCCACTTCTCCTGATCACCGTGCGCGCAAAAGCCGTTCTCGGCCATGTGCATGACTTCGGCACCGGCCTCGGTATCCTGCAGCTGGGCGACATCGATGTCCCCCGGCCCCATCCCGGCCATGCGGAAAGCATCTGCCGAAGCGATCTGCGAGGCCGTGCCGCGCGGGCCGGTATCGTTCTCGACCACATCGACCGACGGTGCGAAGACCTCGAAACTGTGCGGCGGACGTGTGCGCATGGTCGCGGCCTTGAGACGGACCAGCGGCTTGCCCAGCTCGCGCGCCTTTTTCTCGCTGGCTAGGATCAGCGCCACACCCCCTTCACCGGGCGAACAGAACATGTACTTGCTATAGGGATCGCTGATCATTGGCGCCTCGAGGATTTCCTCAATCGAAACCGGCTGACGGCGCCATGCGTGGGGCGTTTTCGCACCGTTGCGGAATGCCTTTTCGGCGACCCGGCCCAATGTTTCGCGGGAAATCCCGAACATGTGCATATAGCGCATGATCTTGGCCGCGAAGAACTGCGTCGTGACCATGTAGCCGGCATCGCCGTACCAGTCAGGCAGGTTGTACTCCGCGGGTTTGGCATCGAAGGCACCGCGCGGGTGCTTGTCGAAACCGACGGCGAGACCGATGTCGAACTCGCCCGACTTGATCGCCATCTGCGCGCTGAACAGCGCGGAGCCGCCCGCGGCGCAGCCATTGCGGACATTGATAAACTGAACTCCGGTCAGACCGAGACGGTCGACCATGGTATCGGGGTTGCCGGCCGCATCCGAACTGCCGTAGGCGAACTGGACCTGCGGCCATGCGATACCGGCATCGGCCATCGCCGCCCGAGCGGCATGAACACCCTGATCCACGCCCGAAACGCCATCGGTACGGCCAAAGGGATGAATACCGATGCCGACGATGCACACATCGCTCATGCCTTGTCTCCCACAGGTGCATAGGCCGGAATCAACGCACTGCCGGGCGCATCGGGATCGAGCGGCACTGGCTTGAACCGCACCGGCATGCCGATCTTCACGGCATCGAAATCGATGTCGACCAGCCGCGCCTCGACGATCACCTGCCCGGGCAGTTCGACATAGGCGACGATCCAGGGCGCAAAGGCCTCCGGTCCGGCATAGGGCGGGCTCTTGGGACGGAAGCGCTGCACCGTATAGGACCACAGCGTCCCCTCGCTCGCGAGCGGCACGGCTTCGTACTGATTGCCTTCGGGGCAGGGAAAGACGATGCGCCCGGTCTCCCGGTCACGCCCGCCGATCAGCCGTGACGGCGTCTCGTCGGTAAACAGGTTTTCCGCAATCGCGTGCATCTCGCTCCCACTCCGGTTTTCGAGTCCGGTCATGGAAAACCTGTAGGCCCGCAAAGGCCGCCATTGTGACTCATCAAAACGCTAGGGTGTCCATTCGGCTAGGTCGTGCGAGGCAGTTTCCCGGGAGAAACATGCATGGCTGAAATCTGGGATTACATCATCGTCGGCGCCGGATCCGCCGGATGCGTTATGGCCGAGAGGCTCAGCGCGGATGGCCGCTCTCGAGTTCTGGTGCTGGAAGCAGGCGGCGAAAACGACAGCTTCTGGGTTACCTTGCCCAAGGGCGTGGCCAAGCTGGTGCAGAAACCCGAACATATGTGGGCCTACCCTGTCGCCCAGCCGCGCGAGGAAGGCGCGGAAGGCGGCGGCGAAGTGTGGATTCGCGGCAAGGGTCTCGGCGGTTCATCGGCAATCAACGGCATGATCTGGAGCCGCGGCGAACCCGCCGACTACGACGCCTGGGAAAGCGATGCAGGCGCCACGGGCTGGAACGGGGCCAGCATGACCGAGGCTTTTCTGGAACTGGAGGATCATGCCGCCGGGCCTGGCCCCATGCGTGGCAGCGGCGGTCTGGTGCATGTCGATCCGGCCTGTTTCACTTATCCGCTTGCTGAAACGATGATCGAGTCGGGGGAGACGCTCGGGCTGAAGCGCGTCGACGACCTTAATGGCGCCACCGGCCCACGGGTTGGCCTGTTCAGCCACAACATTCGCTGCGGCAAGCGCGAGTCGTCCGCCCGCACGTATCTCGCGCAGGCCCGCAAGCGCCCCAACGTGTCGGTGCGGACCGGCGTGATGGCTGAGAGGATACTGTTCGAGGGGACTCGCGCCATCGGCATCGAGACAACCGTGAACGGAAAGCCGACCCGCTTCGATTGCGCCGGAGAAATCATCGTCTCGGCCGGGGCCATGGAAAGCCCGCTTCTGCTGCAGCGGTCAGGCATCGGCGATAGAGAACGGCTGAAAGCTGCGGGCATCGCGCCGCTCGTCCACTCACCTGATGTCGGCGAGCGCATGATCGAGCACCTGTCGCTATCGATGCCGTTCCGGCTCGAGCAGGGACGCGGCACCAACAAGAGCTTCTTCGGCATTGGCGCCGCGCTCGCCATGCTGCGCTATCTCGTGCGCCACGACGGCATTCTGGCCACCGGCCCCTTCGAAGTCGGCGCCTTCTGCAACGTCGCCCATCCCGACGGCCGCACCGATGCGCAGTTCTATCTTGGCGGCTATACGTTCAAGGTCGGCGACGACAACGATCCGGTCCCGCTCGACAAGATCGATCCCAAGCCGGGCGTGACCATCTACGGCCAGCTCCTGCGCCTCACCAGCGAGAGTGCGGTACGCGCCAGCGGTCCCTCCGGCAGCGACCTGCCCGATATCAGGCACAACTTCCTGACGACCGAACACGATCAGCGTTCTGCCATCGCCCTTGTCCGCAAGATGCGCGCGTTCATGGCCGCGCCGCCGCTGGGCGACATGATCGGCGCGGAACTGGTGCCGGGCGCCCAGGTCGAGAGCGACGAGGATATCCTCGCGATGTTTCGCCGGCTGTCGAGTTGCGGTCTTCACGCGATCCGCTCGTGCCGCATGGGCAGCGACGAAGCGGCGGTCGTCGATCCGCGCCTGCGGGTGAAGGGCGTCACCGGCGTTCGTGTGGCCGACTGCTCGGTGATCCCCGGCCATGTTACCGGCAACACCAATGCTCCGGCCATGGCAGTAGGCCTGCGCGGCGCCAGCATGGTACTGGAAGATCGCGGCTAAGGGCCTGCGTCCCGCCCCGTTACCGCTGCAGCGAGATATAGCCCAACTGCGCTGCCTTGAAGACGGTCTGGCTGCGGTTGACCGCATTGAGCTTGGTCGCGGCATTGTGGATGTGGAAACGCACCGTTGCGCGGCTGCGCGACATGATCATGCTGATTTCCAGATCGGTTTTACCGATGGCCGCCCAGCGCAGACACTCGACCTCGCGCTTGGAAAGCCTCGATTCTGGCGGCAGTGCCTGCACTGAGCCCATCACCTGCACATAAGTGGCGATAAACGTGCGGGCATAGATCCCGAAGGCATCCGAAAGCCGATCGAATTCCTCGGCAAGATCGGTCTTGTTCTTGTCCACCGGATTGAAGCTGACCGCCCCGATCTGACCGAACGGCAGGTGCACCGGCACGGCAATCGCGGCGCGGGTCATGGCCCGCTGCTCGAAGTTGTTGATATCTATGGAATCGAGATAGGCGTTGGGTTCGCGCGTGCGGAAACCCTCCGCATTGGCCCAGAACGGCTGGCTCTCGAACCGGCACGCCGTGGTCAGCGGCGAATCCAGCGCGATGCGCGAATTGCGCCACCACACGCGATCATCGTCGTTCCAGCCGAAGACTTCGGTGGCAAGCATATTGCCTTCCGCGTCCACCGGCGTTCGCTTGTCCGCGATGTCGTGTGCGGGGGCCGCGCGCATGCCATGTTCCTGGGCTATGCGATGCAAGGCCTCTGCAGCAGCGCGAATGCCATCGGGCGATGCGACCCGGACGGCGTCGATGTTTTCTTGTGACAGCAGTTGCATGGGTTCCTCTCCGCCCCACCTTTAGCCTGCCAGACCACCCGGCACAATCGCTGCACCGGCCCGAATCCTGCATTTCGCCCTAGTCTTTTGCGCAGCGGAGGACCGCGCAAGGTGATGATAGACCAATCCCACAGACGGGAGTGGAACGTGAATTTCGATCTCAACGAAGACGAAGAAATGCTCAAGGCTCTGACCGAGCGCTTCGTTACCAACCATTACGATCATGACAGCCGCCGGGCTTTCCTGAACGAGCCGAACGGCTTTTCCGCCACCAACTGGGCGTTGCTCGGAGAGCTGGGCCTGATTGCCGCCCCCTTCCCGGAGGAACTGGGCGGGCTCGGCCTTGATGCCACCGGCATTGCCACCGTGTTCGAAGCGCTGGGCCGCGGACTCGTCGTGGAGCCACTGGCGGAAAACGTCGTTCTGGCCGGACGCCTCTTCGCACAGCATGCGCCCGAGCACCTGATCGGCGAATGGATGGATTCGTTGCTGACCGGCGAAAAACGCCTCTCGCTCGCCCATGCCGAAGCCGAAACCCGCGGTCGCCTGCCCTGGGTGGTAACCAGCGCGCAGATTAACGGCGACGAAGTCGTTCTGTCCGGTACCAAGCCCTACTGCATTGCTAGCGGCGGAGCTGACGGCTTCATCGTGTCAGCCCGGACCTCAGGTGACGCGCAGGACAAAGAGGGCGTAGACTTGTTCCTCGTCCCGGCCGATGCAGCTGGCCTGTCCGCAAACACCTGGCATCTGGCGGACGGCAGTATCGCCACATCCCTGACTCTGAACAAAGTGCGCATTCCTGCCGGCAACCGCCTCGGCGGCGGGATCGAAGCGATCGACGAAGTGGAAGTGCTGGCGGCACTGGCCCGCAGCGCGGAAGCTCTGGGCATCATGGAGCGCCTGTTCAGCGAGACCATCGATTACCTGCGCACCCGCGACCAGTTCGGTGCCCCGCTGGGGTCGTTCCAGGCCATCCAGCACCGCATGGTCACGCAATATGCAGCGATCGAACAGAGCCGCGCCCTTCTAAACCTGGCGCTTGTCAGTTGGGACACCGACCAGTTCGAAAGCGCTGTCTATGGTGCCCGCGCTTATATCGCAGAGCATTCGCTCACGCTCGGGCATGAGATGATCCAGTTCCACGGCGGCATGGGCGTGACCGACGAACTGGCCATCGGCGGCGGGCACAAGCGGCTGCTTGTGCTCTCGCGCTGGCCCGAAAGCCCGCAGGCCGCGCTCGACCGCTACGCCGGCTTGCTCAACTAAGAGTCTCCTCACCCTGCAAAAGGGGCGGCCGGGAAATCCCGACCGCCCCTTCCTTTTATCCTCATGGGAGCGAGGAACTTTGTCAGGCGCTCTCGCGCGCCTTGATCCAGGAAATGCCGCGCCGCAGCAGGTCGTAGAATACCGGCAGGTCCCATGCGCAGCGATCCACCGTCGGCCACCAGTCGAGCATTGGCTGCAGGTCGTAGTGCCCGCGGCAATGGCCGAGCGTGTTGTAGAGCACCGCCCCCTTGCCATGGCGCTTGATGTACATGACCGGGTGCGTGCCTGGCGCGTCCGCGGCTTCCACGAAACCGGTGCCCTCTTCGGTGCATTCGGTTTCCAGCAACACATGCAGGTCGCCGTGACGCTCCATGTGATAGAGTTCGTCGGTCGTCTCGAACGGCTCGATACCCTTGGTCAGTTCGTGATCGGGATCGGCGACCGTGACCGTATAGGGTGCGATCGGCGGATGGGTGAGGAACTGCGTGCCGAGGAGGTCCATAAACAGCGGCGCCCAGCGCGGCGCATCCCACAATCCCTTGTTGGGCCCGTCGTCCAGCATCCGCAGTACCGAATTGGTCCCATGCAAAGCATACCAGCGCCCGCCAGCAGTCAGCCAATCTCGCAGCACCTCCTGTGCCGCCAGCGAAGGCGTGACGTCGCACGTGTAGGTGATGAGGATGTCGGCCTCGCGGATCGCTTCGAGCGTTTCATAATTCTCGAAGACGCGCGTGCGCACGCTCTGGTCTTCGGCCAGCAGCTTGAGCAACTCGAGCCGCGCAAAGTCCATATCGTGCCACACACCACCGCAGACCAGCACGCAGTTGATGCGCGGCGGATGTTCCGGCTCGGCCTTGGGCGGCGGCACTTCGCCGCCGTATGCGCCTTCTCCGCTCATGCCGGCTTGTCCTTGCTGCCCCCCAGTTCACCCTCGATATACTTCATCATGGTGTCCTGGAACTGGCGAATGCGGATTTCCTGGTAGTTGCCGAGGTTCACCTTGCCCGTCTTCGAGGCATGCAGACCGTCCTGCACATAAGGCAGGTTATCCATGTCCTGTTCGAACACGTCGCCAAGTCCGCCCAGTTCGGTGGCCTCGGTCCACTTCTGGTCGAGACGCAGGAACTTGCGCGGCGCGGCACGCGGGATCGGCTCGCCCTTCTTCATACGCGCAAGAATGCGCACTTCCATCACGCAGGTATCGGGCGTGGCGCCCGGCTTCCAGCTATAGACGATGTTCGGCATGAACCCGCCCCAGGGCGCGAAGTTGGGGAACACGTTGTAGACCAGCGCGTCGAGCACTTCGGCGTCGGTCGCATCGGAGTGGTCGTAGCCGGTCTGTTCGGTATAGACCTGCCGCATCCGGTTGCCGAGCGCCTCGCGCGCCTTCTGGCCTTCCGGCACCTCGATCTTCATGGGGTCGCCATCGGGATCGTAGTTGTCCGAGCTGCGACCGTTGTACTTGATGAACTCGTCGACGATCCACTGCTCGCCCTGCCCTTGCTCGATATGCGGGCTCATCACGCCGAAGGGGACGAGATTGACGTTCACATTGTCGCCCCAGGTCCAGTAGGCGGCATTGGAATCGCCGGTGAAGGGCAGCAGCTGCGGGTGGGTCACGATCGTGTGCCAGGCCTCCATGAAGGCCTCCATCGTCACTTTCCAGTTGGCCGGAACTTCCTTGGCGACGTGCATCACCGTCGCGCATTCCTCGTGCCGCCAGCGCTTGAAATGCTCGGGCAGCGGCGCGAGGTATTCCTCGAGGCTCGGCCCACCGCTTTCCTCGCGGATGAAGACGTAACCCGCCCAGCGGCCGACTTCGGCCTGCGGCAGGTCCATCTGGTCCTTCTTCAGGTGCGGGAAGTCCCACTCGCAGGGCATCTTGTTGAAGCTGGCGTCCTTGTTCCACGAGAAGGCGTGGAACGGGCAGGTGAAGGTGTCCGCATGGCCGTCCTCGGTGCGCAGCTTGCGGCCGCGGTGGAGGCAGACATTGTGAAAGGCACGGATAGAACCGTCGTCGTGCCGGCTGAGGATAAAGCTGCGCCCGGCGTTCTCGAAGACGACATAGTCGCCGGGCTCGGGCAGTTCCTCCTCGCGCGCGACGAACTGCCACACGTAGGGCCACATGCGCTCGCGCTCCAGCTTCGCGAATTCCTCGCTCGTGTAGCGCTCGGCGGGGATCGGGGCGGAGCCACGATAAGTGTAGCTCTCGTCACGCAGAAACTGGGGAGGCGGCACGGAGTCGCTCGCCATGAGTTCGGCCCAGCTCACGCCTTCGGAACGGTCCTCGCCCAGCTTCATATCGCCGGTCAGTTCGGGGTCGCGGTCGGCCATTGCTCTACATTCTCCCAAGAATGGATTTTCCCTGTTTGGGCCTTGTCTGCCTGCTGACAAGGCCGGAGTCACCTTGCCGAAATCATAGGTTGCCGGTCGCTGTGGATAGGTCATGTAGGGCAGCAATAGTCAGATGGGAGATTGCCGTGAGTGGACGGCTTGAAGGCAAGGTAGCGCTCATTACCGGGGGAACCTCGGGAATCGGCTCCGGCACTGTGGAGCGCCTGAGCGCGGAAGGCGCCAAAGTTATCTTTACCGGTTCGAACGAAGCCGCAGCGCAAAAAGTCTGCGCCGCGACCGGGGCCGAATTCGTCAAGCACGACGTGACCGATGCCGCTGCATGGGACGGGCTTATCGCCCAAATCCTCGAAAAGCATGGTCGGCTGGACATCGCCTTCGCCAACGCCGGCACCGAAAGCGGCGATGGATCGATCGAGGATATCTCGATCGACGGCTGGAACAACGTCATGAACGTGAACCTCACCGGCGTCATGCTCACCGTGCAGCATGCGATGCGCGCCATGGCGAAGAATTCGGACGGCCCGACCGGATCGATCATCGTCAATTCGTCGATGAATGCGCACCGAGCCATGGGCAACTTTGTGGCTTACTCGGTTTCGAAATCGGCGGTGATCGCGCTGGTCAAGTCTTCGGCAGTCCATGCCGGCAACCAGAAGTACAAGATCCGCATCAACGCGGTACTGCCGGGCGTGGTGGAAACCTCCATGATCCGCAACCTGATCGAGAAATCGGAAGATCCCGCCGCCACCCGCGGCGCTTACGAGGGGCTCTCGCCGATGGGCCGCATGGCCACGGTCGAGGAAGTGGCCGGCATGGTCGCGTGGCTTTCGTCCGACGAGGCGGCGTTCTGCTCCGGCGGAGAATTTACCATGGACGGTGCCAGCACCGCCGGCATGAATGGAGTCTGAGGCCATGACCGATCTGGGTTCAAAGCGTCTGGAGGGGCGCGTCGCCCTCGTCACCGGCGGTCTGCGCGGCATCGGCCTCGCCTGCGTCGAGCGGTTCCTGGCAGAGGGCGCGGAAGTCGTCCTGACCGATCTGGAAGCCGCCGACAGCGAACTGGCGACCTCCACGATGAGCCGCCTCGGACAAGCCGCCAGCTATGTTCAGGCCAACGTCACCAGCGAGGATGATTGGGCGGGCGTGCGCAAGGCTGTCGAGGATCAGCACGGCAAACTGCACATCCTCGTCAACAACGCGGGCATCGACCTGACCGGTCCCGTCGCCGAAACCTCGATGGAGGGCTGGCGCCGGATCATGAGCATCAACGTCGACGGCGTGTTCCTTGGCGTGCGCACGTTCGTTCCGCTGATGGAAAAGAGCGGCGTGGACGTGAAAGGTGGCGCGTCGATCATCAATGTCAGCTCGATCATGGGCCTTGTCGGCATGAGCGAGGTCTCCGGCTACAACGCCAGCAAGGGCGCGGTGCGGCTCTTCACCAAGTCGATCGCGCTCGAATTCGCGGAAAAGAAGATGCCGATCCGCGCCAATTCGCTGCATCCCGGCTTCGTCGTCACTCCGCTGCTCAAGGAAGGCTTCCAGCGCTGGGTCGACAGCGGCGTCGCCGAAAAGGCGCAGGATCTGGTCGACATGGTCGCCGGCAAGACACCGATGGGCCGCCTCGCCGAGCCGTCCGAACTGGCCAGCGCCGTGTTCTTCCTGGCGAGCAGCGACAGCTCCTACATGACCGGCGCCGAACTCGTCATCGATGGCGGCTGGACCGCCCAATAAGCGCACTGGCTCGGCGGGCTGCGACAGGCTCAGCCCGCGCGGAGGCACAGAAAATCACTCTCGATCCCGCTCTGGCTCAGCTTGTCTAAGCCCCCGGCGGCACGAGAACACACGGGAGAGACCAAGACCATGACCATCGCCCTTCCCGACGTCGTTGCCGTCGTCACCGGTGCGGCTGGCGGCATCGGCCGCGAGATCGTAAAGGCCATGAAGGCAGCCGGCGCCACCGTGATCGCCACCGACCTTCAGGACAGCGCCGAAGTCGATGGCGCGGACCACTACCTCAAGCACGATGTCACCAGCGAAGCCGACTGGCGCGCCGTGGAAAGCTATGTGCGCAAAACCCATGGCCGTCTCGATGCCCTGGTAAACAACGCCGGGTTCTCGATCGTCACCAAGTTCGAGGACACGCCGCTATCGGAATTCCACAAGGTCAACGCGGTCAACGTGGATTCGGCGATTATCGGCTGCCAGATCATGCTCGAACTGCTCAAGGCGGGCGGCAAGGCCCGCAAGGCCGGCGCCTCGGTGGTGAACTTCTCGAGCGTGGGCGGCATCAACGGCGCCGCGTTCAACGCCGCCTACTGCACCAGCAAGGCCGCGATTCGCATGTTGAGCAAGTGCCTCGGCGCCGAATTCGCCGCGCTGGGCTACAACATCCGCGTCAATTCGGTGCATCCCGGCGGGATCGAAACGCCGATGCTGAAATCGATCATGCAGCGCTACGTCGATCTGGGTGCCGCGCCCTCGGTCGAAGCCTCGGTTCAGGCCATGAACACTACCCACCCCATCGGCCGCCTCGGCAAGCCGGAGGAAATGGCAGGCGGCGTAGTGTTCCTTGTCAGCGAAGCCTCCAGCTTCATGACCTGCGACGAACTGGTGATGGACGGCGGCTTCACCCAGGTCTGAGAAAAGGAGAGCAACAATGTCTTCACATCACCAATGGGATCTGGAAGCCGACGTCGTCGTGCTGGGATCGGGCGGCGCGGCGCTGACGGCGGCGATTTCCGCGCATGATTTCGGCGCCCAAGAGGTCGTGATACTGGAGCGGTCCGGGATGGTCGGCGGCACCACGGCGATGTCGGGCGGAATGCTCTGGATTCCGGGTAACCACCACCAGCAGGAAGCCGGGATCGAAGAGGACGACGAGGACATCGTCGCCTATCTCGATGCCCTCGCACCGGGCCAGCTCGACCCCGACACGCTTATGGCGTTCATGGAAAACGGGCCCGAGATGCTGCGTCACTTCGCGGAAAAGACCCCTGTCCGCTTCCATGTCTTCACCGATTTTCCCGACTACCAGCCGTACATGCCGGGCGCGAAACCCGACGGCGGCCGTTCGCTCGACAACGAAGCCTTTTCCTTCGAACGGCTCGGGAAATGGGCGAGCCGGGTAAACCCGAGCAAGATGGCCTATCCGCTGCGCGGCAGCCTGATGGAGGCGGTGCAGGGTACGCTCGACGAGGCAGCGCTCGCCGAGCGCGAGGCGAAAGATTACCGGGGGCTGGGTCAGGCCCTGATCGGATCGCTTTATCTGGCAGTGCTCGATCGCGGCATACCGGTCGAATTCGAAAAGCGCGCGCGCAAGCTGATCAAGGACGACGGCGAAGTGATCGGTGTCATCGCCGAGGACGCCAATGGACGCGATTTCCGGGTGCGTGCCCGCCGCGGCGTGGTGATTGCAACGGGCGGTTTCGAATGGAACGAGAAGCTCGTACAAACCTTCCTGCGCGGTCCGCTCACCGGCCCCGTGAGCGTGCCCGAGAACGAGGGCGACGGGCTCCTGATGGCAATCGATGCGGGCGCCCAGTTGGGTAACATGCAGCATGCCTTCTGGATGCAGAGCGTGCTGGAATTCACGCCGCAACACCGCGCCGCCAAGCCGAACTACCTGCTGGGCTCGGACGAGCGCGCCCGTCCCGGCGCTATCCTCGTCAACCGCGCCGGCAAGCGGTTCGTGAACGAGGCCGCCAACTACAATGCTGTTGGCAAGGCGCTCCACGCCTTCGACGCGGGGAGCCACACATACGCCAACCTGCCCTACTGGCTGATCATCGACCAGCGCTACAGGGACAAGTACCCTACATTCAATTCCATGCCGGGCTCGCCCGTCCCTTCCTACATGATGCAGGCCGACACGCTGGAGGAGCTGGCCGACAAGGCGGGGATCGACGCCGCCGGTCTGGTTGCGGCCGTGGCGCGGTTCAACGACATGGTGCGCAAGGGCCACGACGACGACTTCCAGCGCGGCGACAATACCTACGACAACTTCTACATGTGGGGCGATCCCGCATTCGATCCCCCCTATCGCACGCTGGGCATGATCGATCAGGGGCCGTTCTACGCCGTCAAGATGGAGGCCGGTGCGCTCGGCACCGCCGGCGGCCCCCGCACCAACGCCAAGGCGCAGGTCCTCGACTGGGACGATAACCCGATCCTCGGCCTTTACGCAGCAGGCAACGCCATGGCGGCAGTGCTGGGCGAGGCCTACGGCGGCGCCGGCGGGACGCTGGGACCGGGCATGACCTTCGGCTTCATCGCCGGGCGCGACGCGGCGCAGCGCAATGTCGGCGCAAACAGCGCGGCTACGGAAAGCGCCTGACCCCTATCGAGGAGAACGCCATGTCACGGAAACTTCCCGGCGTGCTGGGCGTCCACCACATCGGCGTCTCTGTGCCCGATCTGGAGAAGGCGCGCGAATTCTATCTCGACGTCCTCGGCGCCGTGGAGGAGGTCGCGCCACTGGAATGGGCGGATAATCCTTTCATCGACAAGGTTGTGGGGCTGGAGGACAGTGCTGCCCGCCAGTTCTTCTGCCGGCTTGGGAATCTCCAGATCGAGGTCTTCGAGTACAGCGCTCCGCAGCAGCAGCCACTCGATACCAGGCGCGGCGTGAACGAGTACGGCTACACCCACATTGCCCTGCAAGTGGAGGACATCACCGCCGTCCACGACCGCATCGTCGCCGCCGGTCTCCCCGTTCATACGCCGCCAGAGCTTTCGACCATCACCACCGATACCGATGGCACGAAGCGGGGCTATGCGGGGACCTATTGCCGCGACTTCTTCGGGAACGTGTTCGAGATACTGGAAATTCACCAGACCGACGAGATCCTGCCGATCTGAGGCGGCATGGCCGTCACCCCCGCGCAGGCTGGGTCCGCTAACCGATGTGCCCGGACGCCCGCGATCCCGGCCTGCGCTGGGATGACGATCAGAGAGGCTGGAAAAGGTCGACTTACAGAGACGATCCGCCATCCAGCACAAACTCGGCGCCCGTGGCGAAGGCGCTCTCGTCACTGGCGAGGTAGAGGCACAGCGCCGCCACTTCCTCCGGCTTGCCGATGCGACCGACGGGATGGAGTGCCAGCCACTCCGCGTAGAGCGCGTCGGGGTCTTCGGCCTGCGCCAGCACCTTGTCGAGGATGGGCGTGTGGATCACGCCGGGATGCACAGAATTGCAGCGAATGCCGGTTCCGGCTTTGGCATAATGTAGCGCTACGGACTTGGTCATATGGGTGACGCCCGCCTTGGCCGCATTATAGGCGACCAGGTAATGCTCGGCCCGGATGCTCGCCATCGAGGCGATATTGATCACCGACCCGCCGGTCCTGCGCATCAGCGGTACCGCGTGCTTGCAGCCAAGAAACGGGCCGAGAAGATCGACATCCAGCTCGTGCCGGAATGCGTCGAGCGTTACCTCCTCGACCGATCCATATGTCGTGATCCCTGCGCAATTGACGAGAACGTCCAGTCGGCCATGCCGCGCATCGATCTCTTCGAAGGCGGAAATCCACTGATCTTCCATGGTCACATCAAGGACGACGAAAGCGGCGTTCGGCCCCATTTCCTTGGCCAGGGCTTGGCCGTTGTCAGCATCGATATCGGCCAGAACCACGGCCGCACCTTCTGCCGCAAAGCGCCGCACAATGGCATCTCCAAGCCCCGAGGCGGCACCCGTTACCAGTGCCACCTTGCCTTCGATCCGTCCCGTCATTTCCGTCCTCTCCGCGCTTGGACGCGCCAATTTTGTTTCGGCCGCGAATGAACCCTTTTCGGGCCCGCGTGGACACCTGTGCAAAGTGCCAGCGGCGCTCGATCTGCGCCGTTCCTAGCCTTCCGACAGCAAACGCAATCGAGAGAGGAATTCTGCATGCGCATCATCGTGGCCGGCTCGCTGACTTATGCGGGCGATGAAAGCACCTGCCGAGACATCATAACCGGAGGCGCGGACCACATCGCCTCCAGCCGCGCCGAGAAAGGCTGCGTCGCCTACAACTGGTCCATCGATCCGCTCGAGCCGGGCAAGATCCAGGTTTACGAGGAATGGGAAAGCGAAGAAGATCTGCTCAACCACTTCTGCCACGATTCCTACCTCGCGATGCGCAATCACCTCGAAAACTGGGACCTGACCGGGTTCGGCGTGCTGATCTATTCCGTGGCCGGGGTGGAGCCGGTCTATGGCGACGACGGCTGGCCGCGCCGCGAGGTATTCGGGGTGACGCTCGGCAATTGAGCCTCACCCCGGTAGCAGCTTATTCCGCAGGCGGGATCAGAAAGTCCATCGTGTAGCGCGTGGCCTTCCATCCCGCTTCCGTGAGGATCACGTCGAAGTAGTAGCGGCCGTTCACGACGATGTTGCCGCCCGCCTTGTAGTTGCCCATTCCGATCACATAGGCGCGGATGGACGCCTTGGAGCCCACCGAGCCGCCTTCGTAGGAGGTGATCGCGAAGTTGGTCAGGTAGTGGGCATGGGCGGACATTGCATCGAAGGTGTCCTCGAAGAACTTGCGGATCTCCGCGTGGCCGTTGAGGCTCGGGAACTTGATGCCCGACAGATCGAACACGGCGTCCTCAACGAAGACATCGCAGATGCCGTCGACATCGTGCAGGCTGTCCACCGCGTGCGCATAGGCGATCAGCAGGTCCTGAATGGCAAGGCGGTCCTCGACGGGGCAGGCAACGGTCATTTAGGGTATTCCTCTCTCTTGAAATCGTTGTTGTAAAAAGCGGGCCGGTCACCGCGTCGGCGACCGGCCCCAGGGAGGATTTCTGCGTATCAGCGGCGGCCTTCGAGGTAGTCGTTGATCACTTCGTGGAAGCGGCTGATGCGGGTTTCCTGTTCGGCGAGATAAGCCTGCTCGAAGCCCATCGAACGCAGGCCCTGCTGCTGGGTGACGGCGAGCGAGAGGTCCTGCGCAAGGAAATCGCCCTGTGCGATCTGCTGGCCTTCGGCGCCGAACAGTTCGGTCTGGTGCTCGGCCTCTTCGAGAGGGCGCATGCCGTAGATCGTGGCGACCTCGTCCATGCCCTCGACCTCGGGGACCATGTACCAGTAGTCGAAGGTCGACCAGTTCGGATCATCCGCGTCCGGCTCGGTGCGGAACATGTGCAGGCCTTCGGGCGTGCCGGTCAGTGTCAGGTTCGGAAAGCCGGTGTGGTGGAACTGGTCGGTCAGTTCGTCGTCCGAAAGCTGGGCCATGTAATGATAGCCCCGTTCCGGCCCGAGCTTGCGGCGGGCCTGCTGCAGGGCAAGGCGCGCCTCCTGCGCGCGGCCCTCGAACTCGGCCGGGTCGAGATCCCATTCCTTGAGCACATCGGCCCAGAGCGGCATGACGTTGACCGAGGTCTCATAGCGGCTGGAAGGCTGCAGCTTCTCGATCATGCGGTTGTGCCCGTTCGGGTACATCTCGAAGATCGTCGTCGAATAGTGATCGTCGATCATCGGCTGGAACTGCGGATGCACCGCCGGGATGTGGTAGCTCTCGTTGAAGTTGTCGCTGGCGAACTTCCAGTTGGTGTTCACCCGCAGCGTCAGCCACACGACGCGCTTCCAGTTCGCAAGATCCCGGTTGGCGAGCAGCGACGGGATAGGATCGAGATATTCCATCAGCGGCAGTACGTTGGGATCGAAGCTGTAGAACACGAAACCGCCCCAGGTCTCGCAGGGCAGTTCCTTCATGCGCAGCTTGCCGCAGGGGTTTCCCTGGGGGAAATCCTCCGGGTCCTGCACTTCGTCGAGCGCGCCGTTAATGTTCCACTTCCAGTTGTGGTACGGGCAGGTCAGGTGCTTTGCGACGCCGCCTTCCTCGACATTGACGAGGCGGTTGCCGCGATGGCGGCAGACGTTGAAGAAGGCGCGGACCGAACCGTCTTCCTGACGGATCATGATCACCGATTCATGCTTGAAGTTATGGACGATGAAATCACCCGTTTCTTCCAGCTGACTTTCGCGTCCGCCTACGTGCCACACGCGTTTCCACATGTGTTCCCATTCGCGCTCGGCGAATTCCCTGGAATAATAGCGATCACCGGTGATCGCATCGCCGCGCGCCACCGGGAACTGCGCGTCGGGATGGGTCGGGTACGTATCGGACTTGGTCGGGGTATCGAGGTAACGGGTCGCCATGACTTGGTTCCTTTTCGTCCCGGTCTTCTCCCCGGCGCACCGGGTGGTTGTTGTGTTGTTTTTATCGCTGGTTATTGCGCCTCGGCCGGAAAGCCGGGGCGGATAGGATCGGTCACGCCATCCCAGCCCTAGGCTGCGGCAGCGATGCGTTCGAAGAAGTCGGTCTGCAGCGGGTTGGCCTCGATCAGTTCGACCATGCAGCCGATTGCCGCGCTGGTATCGATGTAGCTGAAGCGATAGCCGCCGAATGTGCCGTCGACAGCGGCAACGAAACCCTCGTCGACGTACCGGGAATAGGTCGCGTCGTAATCGTCGGTGTAGATCGCCAGGTGGTGGAAGCCCCCTTCCCCCTTGGCGATGGTGTCGCGATAGGCGGAAGGTCCATCGCTGTGCTGCTGCACCAGCTCGATCTGCATCCCGCCCGACTGGGCGATGGCGACCGAGAAATCGAGCCCGGACGATGCCTCTCCGCGATAGCTGAATTCCTCTAGAACCACGTGCGGGACGTGCAGGAAAGGCCCGATCCCGGTGGTCCGGGTCCAGTTCGCGCAGGCCGTTTCGATGTCGTCGACCATCATCGCGACCTGCATGAAATGTTTGCCGGGAACACCGGGAGCGGGAACCACGACGCTTACGCCTTGCCGGCCGGTTCGACGCCGGCAACGTAGTCGTTGAGCAGTTCATGGAAGCGCTGGATGCGCTTTTCCTGACCCGGCAGGATACAGCCCTTGAAGCCGCGCGAATTGAGGCCTTGCTGCTGGCTGGTGCCGATCGAAAGGTCCTGATCCGCCACGAAGCCGAGCGACACGCCGTCCCCGTAGACCGAATGGCGCACCACGGCATCATGCTCGAGCGGCTCGTTGCCGATCGGCGTGACCACTTCCTTCATGCCTTCGACCGGCGGATAGAGGCACCAGTGCTGGAAGATGCACTTTTCGGGATCGGTCGGATGCGGTTCGGTGCGCAGCACCTGCAGTTGTTCCGGGCTCATGGTGAGCGTTAAATTGGGAAACAGCGTGCAGTGGAAATAGTCCACGAGCTGCTGGTCGCTCATGTTCTCGTAATTGGTGTAGCCGCGCGACGGGCCAAGACGGCGCTTCGCCTCGATGATCGCGGCGCGCAGATCGCCGGTGTGCCCGTTGTACTCGGCCGGATCGATTTCCCAGGCCCGCGCCACGTCGTCGAGCGGAGCGGGTACCTCGGTGGTGTGGTAGTCGACGCGGGTGGTCGCCTGGTGGCCCTTCATCCACATCGCGTTGTGGCCCGAGGGATACATCTCGAACAGCGTGTCGGGCAAGCCATCGTTGATGAAGGTCGACAGTTCCGGGTGGATCGTCGGGAGGTGATAGCTCTCGTTGAAGTTGTCGCGGATGATCTTCCAGTTGAAGTCCGCATCGCACGAGAGCTTGAGCACGCGCACCCAGTTGTCGACGCCGTAGCCCTTCAGGCGCTCGGGGAACGGGGCGAGCCATTCATGCAGCGGGGCGACGTCATCGTCCATGCACCAGAACACGAAGGGCCCCCAGGTGTCGCAGCGCAGCTCGGACAAGTGCACCTTGCCGCAGGGGCTGCCGCCCTCGAAATCGTCCGGGTCCTGTACCTTGGTGAGCGTCCCGTCGAGGTCGTAGGTCCACGAGTGATAGGCGCAGGTGATCTTCGCGACGCTGGCCTGTTCACCCAGGATCAGGCGGTTGCCGCGGTGCGGGCAGGCATTGTAGAAGGCCTTGATCGAGCCGTCCTCCTGCTTGACCATGATGACGGACTCTTTGCCGAAGTTGTGGCGCACGATGTCGCCCGGTTCCTCGAACTCGGCGATCACCGCACCGAGGTGCCAGACCTTGGGCCACAGGTTCTTGGTCTCGAGGTCCATCCACTCTTTCGAGATGTAACGCTCGGCGGTGATCGGATCGCCACGCACCGGCATGTCGAAATCGGGCGAGTAGCGCGAGGCTGTGCTCTGGACGTTCATGGGGGCTTCCTTTTCAGATCTTGGCTTGGGGGGAGGAGGTACGGGTCTGGCTGAGATCCGCCCCGCCCCGCGCGCCGCGCGGAGCAGAGGGATTGGCTTCGAAGAAATCGAGAGAACCGGGATCGTCCTTGACCCAGTCGGTCACCAGCGTGCGGGCGGAAATGCGCCATTCGCCGTCGCGGCAGGCGTAATCGTCGATATAGCGACCGGCGATGAACAGGTCGCGCACGCCGCCATCCTCGCCTGCCGTGCGGTGCCAGGCCTGGAAGTAGCACTCGCCCTGCCCGACATCTCCGTTCAGGTCGATCTGCACCTGCCCGAGCAGGTGGTGCGTGGCGTCCATCCCGGCGAGCAGATCCTGCGCGAACGTCACGAATTCATCGACACCGCCCTTCATCAGCCCGCAGTCGATCACCGCGTCGGCATGAAAGGCACTGCGCTGCAAATCCGCGTCGAGCCGGTCGAGACCGCGCATATAGCGCTGCACGGCAGCGTTGATGTCCCGGCGCGCGGCAAGGTCGCGGATTTCCGCTTCCAGATCGAATGCGGTTGTCATGACCGTTGCCATGCCCGTCCTCTCCCGTTCATTCTCAGAAGCTGTACCGGAAGTTGACGCCATATTCGCGCGGCGCACCGAGCGAGGCTAGCGTGCCGATCCCGGCCAGACTCAGCTTCTGGTTGAAGTATTTTTCGTTGAACAGATTGCGCGCAAACGCTCCTATTTTCCATCCGGCATCGTCCGGGCCCCAGTTCATGCTGGCATTCACCAGTTCCACCGGACCGACGCGCTCGACCGGAAGGTTGGTGTAGCTGGTGAACTTGGAGCTGGTGTAGCTGTACTGGGCGTTAGTGCTCAGCGTGCCACTGCCCACCGGCTGCTTCCAGTTCACCCCGAACGCGGCATTCCACTTCGGCGAGTTCATAAGGCTGTTGCCGGCATAGGACGCGGGCACAAGACCGCCCGTCGCCGGGTCGAGGACCTGCGTGTCGTATTCCTTGTACTTGGCGTCGAGGTAGGCGAGCGATCCGGTCAGCGTCAGGCCGTAAACAGGAACCGCACTCACTTCGAGTTCGAAGCCCTTGGTCCGGGCACTGCCGGCATTGGCGATCGAGGCCGAATTCGCGCCCGAGGGATAGGTGATGTTCTGGACCACCTGCATGTCGGAGTACCAGTTGTAGAACGCGGCCAGGTTCACGCGCAGGTGACGATCAAGCAGGTCCGCCTTGAAGCCGGCCTCAATGGTATCGAGCGTTTCCGGATTGTAGGGCCCGATGTCCTGCGCAATGGCGATGCGACCGGTAAAACCGCCCGACTTGAAGCCGCGGGCGTAGTAGCCGTAGAGCATCACGTCCGGGTTGATCTTGTAGTCGAGCCCCACTTTCCAGCCCACGTTGTCCCACGACTTCTTGCCGCTGGCGACGATCAGGCTGCCCGGAATGACGGGATCGTTGAAGGTCGACTGACCCGAAGCATTGAAGGTGTTGGCCGTCGTCGAGGTGGCTTCGGTCTTTTCGTGGCTGTAGCGAATGCCCGCCTGCAGGCGCAGGTTATCGGTGATATCCTGATAGAGCTGCGCGAAACCGGAGAGTGACCAGTTGGTCTGCTCCTGCGTCTGCGGCTGGCCGAGTCCCGGAAGGAATCCGTCGAGCTTGCCCTGCTGGTCAAGCGTATAGTGCTGACGGAAATAATAACCGCCCAGAATCAGCCGGGTGGTATCGCTCAGATCGACGAGATCGCGCAGTTCCTGGCTGAACTGGTGATGCTTGATGCGGCGGTGGGTCTGCAGCCACACATTGGTGGTCGCATCATCGTCCGAATAGAGATCGTTGTCGTATTCGCGATAGGCCGTGATCGAGGTGAGATCGCCAATCCCCGTCGTCAGGTTCTGGGTAAAGGTGGCCGCATAGGAATCGCGATCGTTGGCGTCCGGCTGATCGTAGCTGAGCCCGCGCTTGAAATCGAAGGGGTTGTCGGTCTGGCCGGGCACATAGAACAGTTCGCCCGGCCCGGCCACGATAACGCCGGTCTGCGATCCGTTGCGGCTGCGCACGTACTGGCCGATCAGCGTCGCGTCGTAGTCGCCCTGCTCGTACTTCAGGTAACCGCGCAGCGTGGTAATGTTGCGTTCGCCGATACGGCGATTGTCCGCATAGTTACGGAAATAGCCGTCCATCGAATTGTGCAGCATCGAGATCTTGCCCGAAAGGTTATCGGTGATCGGAAAGTTCAGCGCCGCATTGAGTTCGAGGTGGTTGTAGTTGCCGTAGACCGCCTCGAATTCGCCGCCCATCACCCCGGTGGGCTGCTTGGTCACGACATTGATGACGCCGCCGGTGGTATTCGCGCCGAACAGCGTTCCCTGCGGCCCGCGCAGCACTTCCACCCGATCGATATCGAACAGCGAGAGCAGCGCAGCCGTGTTCACACCGACAACCACACCATCAACAACGACCGAAACGGTCGTGCCGACATAAGGGTCGGCGTCGTTCACACCGACGCCGCGGATGGTGAAGACGGCGGAATCGGGCGAGTTCGAAAAGGTATTGATCTGCACATTGGGGATCGAGTTGGACATGTCCGCAATGTTGTTGACCTGCGCTTCCTGAAGCATCTCCCCAGTGACAGCCGTTACCGAGATCGGCACGTCCTGCTGGCTTTGCGCCTGCTTCTGCGCTGTCACGACGATCTCTTTCAGCCCTCCTGTAGCCGAACCCTGCGCGCCCTGTTCCTGCGCAAGCGCAGGTGCGGACACCGCCATGCAGGTGCCGGCAAGCAGGTACGACAGATAGTTCTTCGGCGCGGTCTTCATCCCCAGGCTCTCCCCTCTCCCGATCGTCCGGATCTTGCTGTCCGGCGCGACCTTCTTCTGCCGGTTTCGAATAAACCGACTCATCTGCCGGTTTTTATGCTAGCTTGTGCGCTTCCGGCCCACCTGCGAATTTGGCTAGGTAGTCGCGCAAGCGGCCGAGTAGGATTTGGGAAGCCATGCAAAGCCAGACGACAGCCATTCGGGACCGGGTGCTCAGCGCCCTGCAGCCCGCCCACGAAACCGAACCGCCGGCGAAATGGCAGCAGCGCAAAAGCGCGAAAATGCGCGAAAGGCTGGTCTCGGCCGCGGTCGATTGCCTTGTCGAGAATGGCTATCCCGGCCTGACCACGGCCGCAGTGGCTGCGCGATCGGGCGTTTCACGCGGGGCGATGCACCATCACTTCCAGACGCGCATGGAACTCGTCGCCGCCGTCGTCGACCATGTCGTCTATCACCGCATGCGCACCTTCCTTGCCGACTATTTCGAGGCCGTGGAGCAGCGCAAGGACGAGCCGCTGATCGAACTCGCCTGTGCCGCGCACTGGCGTTCCGTCCAGACCCGCGACTATGCCGCCTGGCTGGAACTGACCGTCGCCGCCCGCACCGACACCGAGCTTGCGGCCATCTTCGATCCCGCCGCCCGCCGCTACGACGAGGTGTGGACCAGCGAGATGATCGAGGCTTTCCCGCAGTGGCAAGACCACTGGGATCTGCTGAAGCTCGCGAACGATTTTACCAGCGCGATCCACATGGGCATGCTGCTGCACGGCCCCATGTTCGGCTCGCCCGAACGCATGGAGCGCCTGCAGCGCTTTGCCGCCCGTACCATGCAGGAGCTTTACGAGAATCGCTGACGCCGGGAGCTCAGGGTTGCTCTCACAAGTGACAGGTAGCCTGCGCCGCCCGCGTCTTTCAGACTTCGCCCCAAGACGAAGATCGAATCCGGCCTGCCGGCACGCGGCGGAGCCACAGGTTCGACGAGAGGACCCTAGAAAGGAATCCCATGGCCAACGTGGCAATCACCGGCGCCGGTCGCGGTATCGCATTGGAACTCGCCAGGCAGCATCTGGCCAAGGGGGACCGCGTCTATGCGCTCGTCCGCAACCCTGCCGGTTCCGAGGCGCTCAATGACCTGGCGGCAGGCTCCGATGGCAAGCTGACGGTCCATACCATGGACGTCGGCAGCGACGAATCCGTGCAGGCCGGGGCAGCCGCGACCGGCGATGGGCCGATCGACCTGCTTTACAACGTGGCAGGTATCGTCGGCGAAATGGCGCCGCAGCTCGACAAGGTGGACTGGAAAGATTTCGACGACGCCATCGAGATCATGCTCAAGGGGCCGCTACGCGTGCTGGCCGCGTTCCTGCCGCGCATGAGCGCGGGCAGCAAGGTAATGAACTTCTCCAGCCAGCTCGCCGCCTCGACCTGGCCCTACGGCGGATTCTATCCCTATGTCGCCACCAAGGCCGGGCTCAACCGCATGATGCGCTCCGTGGCCATCGACCTGAAGGATCGCGGAATCGTCGTCGGGCTGATCCATCCGGGCTACGTCCAGACCGACATGGGCGGCCCCGATGCCGAGATCACGCCGGAAGACAGCGCCAATCAGATCATCGCGCTCGCCGAAGGCTGGAAGCTCGAGGACACCGGCGAGTTCTTCAAGTGGAACGGCGAAAAGCACGACTGGTAAGGAGACGCAGATCATGGCCTTTACCGGACCCGTCGACGACCGCCTCGCGATCCGCGAACTGATGGATACCCACGCCCACGGCGTGATGACCAGGGACCCCGAGCTGTGGGGCTCGATCTGGGCTGAAGATGCCTACTGGGAATTGCCCGAATACCCCGACCTCGGCGGATTCGACGGCAAGGAAACGATCGTCGACGCCTGGACCGAATCCATGAAGCGCTACGGGCTCGAAGAGATGTCGAAGCCGATGATCTACTTCATGCAGCCGGGGGCCATCGAGATCGAGGGCAACCGGGCGAAGACCGTCGCGTACACCATCGAGATCTACGACGATCCCGACACCGGCAAGCGCACGCGCACAACCGGCCGCTACGACGACGAACTGGAAAAGCGTGACGGACAATGGCTCTTCACCCGCCGCGCCTATCGCTCGGTCCTCAACGACTGAAACAGCACGCCGCCGCTCGCATCAGCCGAGCGGCGGCATCTCCGACCGACTTTCTGAGACGCTGAAAGTCCGCATCCGGCTGCGATCGAACAGCTTTTCCTCATCCTCGACGATCGTCGCCATTGTCGCCGGATCGCCCATCGCGGCAAAGCACGCATCGCGCGTGGCCGCGTCGGGAAAGTCGATTTCCAGGATCACGTCGAAATCCTGCTCCTGATCGATACCGTCGGCAGGTTCGATGAATCGGCGGGCATAGCGCGTGGCGTATCCGGCCAGGACTTTCTCGCCGATGAGACGGTGATTGTTCTCGTAATAGGCGCGGAAGTCTTCCCGGCTCATGCCTGCCCTGCGCTTGAGCAGCGAAATGCCCGTAACCGTCACGTCAGCCCGTCCAACCAACTGCGCGTTGCATCGAGCACCGCCCTGGCCCGAAGCGCGGGATGCGCAAACGCCTCTCGCAGGGCCGCGCTGCGAAGCTCGATGGAAAGCGGGATATTCTCGGGCAGCGCCGCTACCATCGCGGCCAGCGGCAGGACGCCCTCGCCGCACTGTTCGCGCAAATCGATGGCATCGGTGATTACGGCATCGAAGTCCGCCGGCTCCGGCCTTTCGCCGCGCGCATCGCAGATCTGCGCGTAGGGCAGCAGCGCCCGATCGATCGCCGCAATCTGGTCGATGCTCGTGCCCGAGCGGTCGACGTGGATCGGATCGATCAACACAGCCCGCAAGGGATGGCCGACCCGATCGAGAATGGCGAGCGCCTGCCTCAGGTCCTTCACTTCGGTGAATATCCCGAACTCCAGCGCGACGCGCATCCCCGAACCCTCCGCATGCCGACACAGCGCCGCCAGCTTGTCGGCCGTAGCGCCGTGATCGGGATCGGACGAAACGCATAGCACGTTGGCCGCGCCCAGTTCCGCCCCGACATCGATCACCTTGCGATGATCGTCGAGCGCGGAATCGGGCTTGATCCAGATGACCTCGACATCGAGCACCGGCAGCCCGGTGCCATTCAGCGCCGCGCGGGTCTCGCGGGTTGTCTGCGCCGTCCACTCGGACGGTTCGACCCAGAGGCCGACCGCGTCGTATCCCGCCGCTCTCCCCGCCTCGACGACGTCGACGGCGCCGAATTCGGGCAACACGCCCGATGCCAGCGAAAGCTTGTGCATGCGGCCCTCTCCCGGCTCGCGTTTCAGGATCACATCTTCGGTTCGGGCGTCGAAGGATCGTCTTCGAGATACCAGTTCAGCCATTCGTGGAAGAACTGGTTGCCGCGCTCGTTACGGCCGAACACCAGTTCGTCATGCGCACCGGATTCCAGCCCCTTCTGGATCTGCATGCCGATCACGTAGTCTTCCTCGTACGTGACGTCGCGGAAGAAGTTCATCGCCGCTTCCACGGCCTCGCGGTCGGCATCGTCCTTCACCGGCTCGCGGCGCAGGTAGTTGAGCACCGTGCGGTTCTTGTCGGGCGTCGGCCCCGGGAACAGCTGCGCGACCTGGGTGATCTCGGGCGCTACGAAAATGGACACGTTCGGGAAGAAGATGCGCACGAAGTCGTAGCCTTCATTCTCGCACTCGCCCCACTTCTCGCGCGGCACGTCCTTGAGCTGCTCGGCAATGGTGTGCTGCGGAAAGCCGATACGCATGTTCGGGCCGAAGCCCTCGTAATGCGTGGTATTCGAGGGCGTTCGCGGAAAGATCGTGTCCGGATGCAGCGACTTGAAGTGATAGCCTTCCAGATAGCCGTCGAAGGCGATTTTCCAGTTGGCGCCCTCGATCGTGCGGTTGCCGAGATAGGTCCAGTTGGCAAAATCCAGCGCCTCGAAGTCCTCAAGATAGCCCCGGAAGTAGGTATCGAGGTTCATCGGTGCGTTGGGCGTGAGACACACGAAGATCATGCCCGCGCGTTCTTCGCACGGCAGCTCGCGCAGCCCCATCTGCGACTTGTCGACATCGCCGAACGTACTCGCCTCCGCAATGCCGATCAGCTTGCCGTCTGCCCCGAACGTCCAGGAGTGGTACTTGCAGGTAAAGCGGGCGCAGTTGCCCTTGCCTTCGGCGACCGGCGCGCCGCGGTGCGAACAGACGTTGAGAAAGGCGCGGACCTTGCCCTGCTTGTCGCGGTTGATCAGCACCGGCATGCCGACCGCTTCCATCGCCTTGTAATCGCCGGGATTGGGCAACTCAGCGGTAAATGCCAGCATCAGCGGCGTACGCTTGAACACAAGCTCCATCTCGGCATTGAACTGGTCTTTGTCGGTATAGGTCTTCGACGGCACCCGCAGCGGCTTGTCGGTCTGGAAGGTCTTCTTGTTCTCGACGTAGTCGAGCATGATTTCTGCGACGTCGCCAAGCTGCTTCAAGCGGTCCACGGTCTTCTCCCGGATTTGATTTTTCGAAGGCAAGTCTGGGCGAACGGCCGATTGGCGGCAAGCTGAACAAGGTGCTAGTTCCTTCGGCAATCTTGGCACTTTGGACAGTTGGCCTAGCCTATCGATCAAGGGCACTCATGCGGCATGACGGAGAGGAAAAGCCCACCTTGGGCATGGCTTGAGATACCACCGCCGCATCTGGCCGCCTATGCCGGCACCGGCGTGTGGGACGAACGCACCATCGCCGAGCAGGCAACCGCGCTTGCCGAGGCCGATCCGGGTTTCGTAGCCCTGATCGAGGGCGATGAGCAGGTCTCGCGGGCACAGATCGTGGCCGATGCCGAAGCCTTGTCCGCAGCGATGCACGCCCGTGGGCTGCGACCGGGCGACGTGATCGCCTTTCAGGTTCCCAACTGGCGCGAGGCCATGGTGATCAACACCGCCGCAGCCATGTCCGGGCTGGTCGTCAACCCGATCGTGCCTATCTACCGGGACCATGAAGTCACCCTGATGCTGGGGGACTGCGGCGCCAAGGCCTTCTTCGTGGCATCCACATTCCGCAAATATGACTTCGCGGCAATGGCGACTCGCATTCGGGCGAACCTGCCCGAGCTGGATCATGTCTTCACCGTACGCGGTGAGGGGCCGGATGATTATGCCGCGCTGATCGCCGAAGGACGCGACATGTCCTTTGCGCGGCCCAAGGTCGACCCGCTCGGCGTGAAGATGGTGCTTTATACCTCGGGCACGACCGGCAGGCCCAAGGGCGTGCTGCACAGCCACGTCTCGATTGCCCGCATCCTTCGGGAAAGCGGCGACTACTGGGGTATTGCCCCCGGTGAGGCCACGCTTATGCCTTCCCCGGTCACCCATGTCTCGGGATACGCGAACGGCCTCGAAGCCCCGTTCATCTGCGGCACGCGCACTGTGCTGATGGAAAGCTGGAATGCCGAGGAAGCACTCGCGCTGATCGACCGGCACCAGCTCGTCGGCACAGTGGCGGCGACCCCGTTCCTAGTCGAGCTGGCTGCGGCAGCGCGCAAGGCAGGCAATCCCCTGCCAAGCTTCCGCTTCTTCGCCTGCGGTGGTGCAGCCGTACCCAACGACCTGATCCCTGCCGCCAATGCCGCGTTCGCCAACTGCCGCGCCTTTCGCGTCTTCGGTGCTTCGGAAGTTCCGCTGGTCACTTTCGGTTGGCCCAACGTCGAAACCCTAGCGGCCACAACCGATGGCGCCATCGTCGACTATGGCGTGCGGATCGTCGACTATGAGGACCGCGACCTGCCCGATGGCCAGGAAGGCGAAATCCTCGCGCGCGGCCCGGGGATGATGCTGGGCTATGCAGACGAGGCGCAGAGCCGTGAAGCGATCACGACCGACGGCTATTTCCGTACCGGCGATCTCGGCGTGCGCAGTCCGGAAGGCGCGATCACGATTACCGGCCGCAAGAAGGACCTTATCATTCGCGGCGGCGAGAATATCTCCGCCAAGGAAATAGAGGACGTGCTGCACGGCCACCCGCAGGTGCGCGAAGCAGCCGTAGTCGCCATGCCGCACGCTCGTCTCGGCGAAGGTGTATGCGCCTATATTCTGGCCGAGGGAGCGGCGCCGTCTGCACAGGATCTGGCGGCACATGTGGCAGCCAGCGGCCTTGCCAAGCAGAAAATCCCGGAACGCTTCGAGTTTCGCGAGGACTTCCCGCGTACGGCTTCGGGCAAGGTCCGCAAGGACCAGTTGCGCGCCGACGTGAAGGCTCTGGTGGAAGCCGCCGAAGCCTGAAACGAAATCGGCGGCGGCACCTTTCGATACCGCCGCCGCCCTTCCTCCCCAGGAAGTGCTTCAGATCCAGTTCGCTCCGGCAGCGTGGGCACCCGCGCGGCGGCCGAAATAGCTGCCCGGCCCGAGACTGAGGCCGCTGGCATAGGCCTTGCCCGAGCGCGGGATATGCGCCGCGCTGGCACCCACGACATAAAGGCCGGGTATCTCGTTCGACTTCAGGTCGAGCGCGCGGCCGACCTCGTCGGTCTTGATCCCGCCGAGCGTGATGAACAGATAGCTCGACTTATCGAAGCTGATATCGAACGCTGCAAACGCACCCTTGTTGAGCGGCTTGATCCAGTCGGGATGCTTGTGAAAGCGCGTGTCGACACCTTTTTCGGCATCGGCATTGTAGTCCGCCAGGGTCCGCACCAGCGAACCGGTCGGCAGGTCCAGCCCGGCTTCCATCTCCTCGATCGTTTCCCAGCCGTCGACCAGCGTATGATTGCTGAACGGGTTTTCGGGGTAGGCGAAGATTTCCTCGTCGAGGATCAGGTAGGCCGTCTGCCCCGGCTGCTCCATCACGAAATTCGCCAGACGGCCATGATAGACGTCCTCGGCCACGAAACACTCGCCGTTGCGGTTGACGATGATGCCCTTGATGAGCTGCGCGGGCGGATAGATCGAGGCCGTTGGGATTACCCCGTCCATCGCGATCGCATGGGCGCCCGCCGACAGGCCGAGCCGCACACCGGCGCCGTCGTTGCTGGGGATCGCCAGCGGTTCGCTGGTCTCGCTCAAGAGCGGCAGGTGTTCCTTCAGCAGCGGCTCGCACAGGTTGTGGCTGCCGCAGGCGATGATCACGCCGCGCCGGGCCTTGACGAAGAAGGTGCCGGTGGTCTGCTTGACCTTGACGCCGACCACTCGGCCGTCGTCGTCCTTCACCAGCGCGATCACGGCGCTGTCGTAGATCGCGGCGATGCCCTCGTCCTCGCAGCGCTGAATGAGCGGCTGCATGCCCGCTGCCCCCGCATTCTCGCCGGCGCCCGCCACCTTGTGCCCGCGCGGAGCCGGTCGCGCCGCTTCGCGATAGGGCCAGGCCTTTTCGTTGCCCGTCCACATCAGGCAAGTGGTATCCAGCAGGAACACCGCCTTGCCGCCGAAGTAGCTGCGTTCGAACGGCACGCCCTGCGCTTCCAGCCAGTCGAAATGCGCCTTGCTGTCCCTGCAGAACGCAAGCGCTGCATTGGGATCGAGCGGGTCGCAGCTGGCCATGAGGAACGCGGCCATCTGCTCGGCGTCGTCCTCGTAGCCCGCCGCTTCCTGTACCGCTGTGCCTCCGCCCAGATAGAAGATGCCGGACGACATGGCGCTTGCCCCGCCGCCGCCCGAAGCGCGCTCGACGATCAGCACGTCCGCGCCCGCACGGTGCGCCTCGAGCGCGGCGCAAGTGCCGGCGACGCCCTGCCCGGCGACGACGACATCGACCTCCCGCGCCCACTGGGCGACATCGGCCGCGGCAACAACTTCGGGTATCTCGGCGGCACTCATCCTGTTCAGCCCTCCATCGCCGCGGCCACGGCGGCGTCGATCTCGCTCTTCATCGGATTGCGCCGCAGCGTCAGCCCGCCGTTCACCTGCAGGTTCTCTCCGGTCATGAAGCACTCGTCGCTGGCGAGGAAAACGGCAGCGGCAGCGATGTCGTCCGAGGTGCCGATGCGGCCGAGCGGGTAGCCGGCCAGAAAGGCGTCGAACAGGCCGGGGACCTGCTTGGCGTCATTGGTCATCGGCGTATCGGTAAGGCCCGGCGAGATCGAGTTGGCGCGCACCCCTTCCGCGCCGAACTCGTGCGCGATGCAGCGGATTACGTGGTCGGCGCCCGCCTTGGTTCCCATGTAGGCCGCATGATCGTTGAGCATGATCGTGGCCGTAGCGGAGCTGATCTGGATGATCGAGCCGCCCTGCCCGCCCGCCGACCGCATCATCTTGCGCAGCATGGCCTGATAGAAATGGAACGGCCCGACGTACTGCAGCATCGTCATCGCCATGAGTTCCTCGTGCGTGGTGTCGAGGAACGGCTTGAGCAGGCCCCAGCCGGTGGCGTTGATGGCAATGTCGATCCCGCCCAGCTTGCGCGCGGCCTCGTCGGCGAAGGCATCGACGTTGGCCTGATCGATGATATCGCACGCGGCCCACTCGCATCCGTGCTGCGTGGCAAAGTCGGCCAGCGGGCCTTCCTTGCGGCCCGAGACAAGCACCTTTGCCCCTTCATCGAGGAACCGCGTGGCGATGTGCTGCCCCATGTTGTCCGGGCTGCTGGCGCCGAGAATGACCGCGCGCTTTCCCTGCAATCTTGCCATGTCGCTCTCCTGTCTTTTTGTCTGATAGGGACGGCTAGCACGGCAGGGATGCGTTCATTCCTGACCAAAAGTGTAGTGGTCCGGCTCGCCTCCAGGGTTGAAAGGGAGCATTCGCAAGAAACAGGAACACGATTCCGGTAACGGCAGAGGAACTGATCAATGGATCTCGGATTGAAGGGCAAGAAAGCCATCCTGCTTGGCGCCAACGGCGGCATCGGCCGCGTGGTCGCCCACACGCTGGCCAAGGAAGGCTGCGACGTCGCAATCTGCGGACGTAACCAGGACAAGGTCGACAAGGTCGTCGCCGAACTCTCCAAGATCGGCGTGAAGACCTATGGCGAAGCGCTCGACGTTTCCGATGCGGAAACCGTTCCCGCCTTTGTCGAGAAGGCAGCGGGTGAGCTCGGCGGCTGCGACATCTTCATCAGCTTCACCTCGGTCAATCCCGGCGAAGACACCGATGCCGCATGGGAAACCGTGCTGGGCACCGACATCCTCCCCATGCGCCGCGGCATCGCTGCTGCCCGCCCGTTCCTCGCCAAGTCCGAGGACGGATCGATCGTGTGCATCAGCTCAACCGGCGCCGTGGAAGAATTCATGGGCGTGCAGCCCTACAACGCGCTCAAGGCAGCGGTGATCAACTACAGCGCGGCGCTCTCGCAGGCACTGGCAGCAGAGGGTGTGCGCGCCAACTGCATCACCCCCGGCCCGGTCTGGACCGAGGACGGCCCCTGGCCGCAGATCAAGGAAGGCGCGCCCGAGTTCTTCGATCAGATCGTCGGCGCCATTCCGGCTGGCCGCATGACCACCGGCGAGGAACTGGCCAACGCGATCGTCTTCACCGCCTCGCCTGCCTGCAAGGCGATGACGGGCGCGAACATCGTGGTCGACGGCGCCTTCACAAAGCGCGTGCAATTCTGATCGACTGATCGATCCTTTTCCCACCCTCACACAGGGAATCTGGCGGCGGGTCCGGTTGGGCTCGCCGCTTTTTTTGTTAGGTAGAAGCCCGGCGCCAATCAGAAAAAGGCAATTGTGCCTGTTATTGACTTCAATCCCGCCTTTAAGCTGCACTTCCTATCACAAATGTCAGGTCAGAATGGGCGCTTTTCTTGACCTCGATCAAGCGCTGAAACGGGCTTTGTGAGATTTCCTCTCCAACGAAGAAACGGAGAGGCAAGAATGGCTGATTTCGATTCCCGCGACGATTTCCTTCCCGCCCGTTGTCCCGGCCCGGGCTGGGAAGACATTCTTGCTGCAGACGACATCGCACCGCCGGACTTCGTCGCGCAGGACCAGTACCGCTATCTCGGCTCCGAACCGATCGATGCGAAGCGCTATTACGATCCGGAATTCTTCGCGCTCGAGAATGAACGCATGTGGCCCCGCGTGTGGCAGTTCGCCGCGCGCGAAGAGGATCTGCCCGAACCGGGCGACTACGTCACCTATGAGAACGCCGGTCGTTCCTACCTGATCGTGCGGCAGGCCGACGGCGAAGTGAAGGCCTTCCACAATGTCTGCCTTCACCGTGGCCGCAAGCTCGCCACCAACAATGGCAATGCGGACCAGTTCCTGTGCCCCTTCCACGGCTTTTCGTGGAACCCGGACGGTTCGCTGCGCAACATCCCGTGCCGCTGGGACTTCGGCCATCTTTCCGACGAGAAGATGCAGCTTCCCGAAGCCAGCGTCGGTCGCTGGCAGGGCTACATTTTCGTGCGCGAAAGCGAAGAAGGCTCCTCGCTGGAGGAATTCCTCAGCCCGCTGCCCGAGTACTTCAAGCGCTGGAAGCACGAGGAATGCGTGACGGTCGCGTGGGTCGGCAAGGTCGTGAAGGCCAACTGGAAGATCACCATGGAAGCCTTCATGGAAAGCTACCACGCCTACGTCACGCACCCGCAGCTCATGCCTTTCACCGGCGATGCGAACGCGGCCTATCACGTTCTTTCCGACCATGTGAACGTGAACTACACGCCCTTCGGCGTCGTCAGCCCGCACATCTCGGAAAAGAAGCTTTCCGAGCAGTGGATCATCGAGGAGTTCGGCAAGTACAACGGCCGCTCCGCCGACAACTACGATGGCGAGGACGATGCCGGTGCGGTCGAGGTACCCGAGGGCCGGACTGCGCGGCAGGCGCTCGGTGAAGCGATGCGGGCCACGTCGCAGAAGATGTTCGGCGGCGACTACTCGCAGATCTCGGAAAGCGAGCTGCTCGACGCGCTGGTCTACAACGTCTTTCCGAACTTCGCGCCGTGGGGCGGGTTCATGCCCAACATCGTCTACCGCTGGCGGCCCTGGCCCGATCAGGACCACTGCCTGATGGAAGTGCGCGTAATCGCCCGCGTACCCGAAGGCGAGCCCCGCCCCAAGGGCGTGCCGATGCACATGCTGGGTGAGGACGAGGACTGGTCCGACGCGCCCGAACTCGGCGTGCTGGGCGGCGTGGTCGATCAGGACATGTCCAACATGGAACTGACCCACGAAGGCCTGAAAGTCTCGAAGAACCAGAGCGTGGAACTGGGAGACTATCAGGAAGTGCGCATCCGCCACTTTCACCAGACACTCGACACGTACCTGGCCGATTGAGGGAGCCCCCCGATGACCGAGAATTTCGACAAGTACGCCAACGCCGCCGAACGGATGCTCAATTTCGTTGAGACCCGAACGACCGATCAGGCGCCCGAGGTCTTCCATGTGCCCGTCACCAACTACCTCGACGCCAAGCGCTGGGAGCGCGAGAAGGAGCGCATCTTCAAGCGCGTTCCGCTGATGCTGGCGCTCACCATCGAGCTGCCCGAAGTCAACGACTACAAGGCGATGGACGTGATGGGCATGCCCGTCGTCATCACGCGCGCCAAGGACGGCAAGGCCCGCGCGTTCCTCAACGTCTGCAAGCACCGCGCCGCGCACCTTGCGCCCGAAGGCCGGGGCAACTGCAAGGCTTTCGCCTGCCCCTACCATGGCTGGACCTACGCCAACGACGGCAATCTTATGGGCATTGCCGAAGCGAGCACCTTCGGCGACGTCGACCGCTCCACCCTGAACATGACTGAACTGCCCTGCGATGAAGTGGCGGGCATGATCTTCGTGATCCTCACGCCAGGTCTGGAAATCGATGCCAGGGCTTGGCTGGGTGACATGTACGAGTACTTCGCCGACCTCGAACTGGAAAAGTGGTACTTCCACAAGAGCAAGGTCATGCACGGCGCCAACTGGAAGGTCGCCTACGACGGCTATCTGGAAGGCTATCACTTCCA
The DNA here is from genome assembly GCF_014645195.1 of Novosphingobium indicum. Classification (GTDB taxonomy): domain Bacteria; phylum Pseudomonadota; class Alphaproteobacteria; order Sphingomonadales; family Sphingomonadaceae; genus Novosphingobium; species Novosphingobium indicum. The sequence continues at coordinate 51,718 of NZ_BMLK01000023.1, forward strand.
GGCGGCGCACACGAACACGGTGGCCACCCGCTCGCCCTCAAACCGGGCGATCTACGAGGGGCACGGACCACACATCCTGATCGGCTTTCCGCAGAACGCGATCACCCGCCTTCACGACCTCCCGCGCGAGGACTGGGGCAAGCAGGAGAACAACGGCTACGATTTCATCCGCATGCTGTTCCCCAACTTCGCGCTCTTCCTAGCGCCCGAGATGTGCCAGTTCGCGCAGCTTTTCCCGGGGGATGCGCCGGATAAGAACGTAACCGTGATGAACTACTGCTTCCCGAAGAAACCCGAAACCGAGGAAGGCCTCAAGTCCCTCGACGAGATGTGCGACTTCTTCTTCAACGTCGTGGAGGAGGAAGACTATCTGCTGGGCCTGCAGGTCCAGAACGGGCTCGAAAGCGGCGCCATGACCCATCAGGTGTTCGGCCGCAACGAGCCGGGCAACCAGTTCTTCCACAAGTGGGTGGATTACTATCTCGACGAGACTGGCCAGACGCCTGCGCCGGTCATGAAGGGATAGGTCACGCACTCACCAGCTCTCCCAGCAAGGGCGGCGGGGCAACCTGTCGCCCTTTTGCTCTGTTTGAAGGGCTGCGTCAGAACGAGGCTGTCAGCCCGAGGCCCAATTGCCGGCGATGGTGAACAGGTTCTCCCGGCGCCAGGGCTTTCGGCCCCACGTCCGCGACGAGGCTGAGCATCGCGCCGCTCTCGGCAACGGGAACTTCCAGCGTCGCGCGCAGGCCGCGTGCCTTGGCCGGTTCCCCGTTGGTCATGCGGATGGCATCCGCTTCAAGCGAGCGTCCACCCCAGCCGCCCTGATAGAACACGTCGCCGCGCAGCCGCCAGTTTTCGCCCTGCACCAGAGCCAGCTCCACGCCCGCATATTGGGCCTTGGTCTTTTTGGGGAAAATCGAGGAGGACCGATCGAGCCGGCTCGTCGTTCCGGCAAAGGCGCTAAGGCCCAGTGCCGTATCCGTCCCCACATAATGCCAGGCAGCGAATTTCAGGTGGCGCGCGTGAATCTTCAGCCGCGTGGCGACAAGCGGCAAGCCATCCAGATGCAGTGACCGCAGCGAGACGTACTCCAGCCCCCACCCGTCGGTACCGCTGTCGTTGGCGAGGCTTCGCGTCTTGGCCTTGTTGATGATGGCCCGATCCGTCACCGACCAGGCAACGCTTGCAGGCATGGCGGCCTCCGCCGAAGCCCCGATGACACTCGCTTCCGCCGCAAGCGCCGGCGTAGAGCAGGCCTGAAGAGCCAGGCCCAGGACAATCAGGTTCAAGCGCATCGATCCAGCCTTCCCGCAGATGGACTTTGCCGTGGAATGCTGAACAGACGCCGCAGTCGGCCGATTACCTCAGTGTGTAACGCCGAACCGCGCTAGTTTCTTCAATGCCGTCCCATCGCGCCGCCATCGACCCATAGGCCATGTCCGGAGACGAAGCGCGCGGCCTTGCTGCACAGGAAGGCCACGACATCGGCGATGTCCTCTGGCCGGCCCAGACGCCGCAGCGGCGCCTTGTTTTCCCAGAAGGTCTGGTATTCGGGCATCTGCTCGAAAGCCGGGGCGGTCATGGGCGTGGCAATGGCGCCCGGCTGGACGCACGTTGCCGTAACCCCGAACGGGCCAAGCTCGGCTGCGACGGACTTGGTGAAACCGAGCACAGCATGCTTGGAGGCCGCGTAGGCGCACAGCCCCTCGTCACCATAGCTCGACGTCGTCGACCCGATCGTGACGATGCGCCCGGCCCCATGGGCCTTCAGATGCGGTGTCGCCTCGCGCACGAGCCGGAACACCGCGATCAGGTTCACATCCAGCACCCGCAGGAAATAGGCGTCGTCGTGACCTTCAAGCGGGTGAAAGGCGCTGACGCCGGCACAGGGTACGACGGTGTCGAGCCCTCCCATCGCCTCCACAGCCTCCGCGACAAGGCGTGTGTTTACGGCGTCTCGGGTCAGATCCGCCGTAAAGTCCACATCGCCCTGCACATCGGCCGTGAACACCTCTGCGCCGTCCGCAAGCAACTTTGCCGCGACAGCAGCGCCTATGCCCGATCCGGCACCGGTAACGATGGCACGGCGGCCATGCAGCCGGCCGCTCATGCGATCTTCAGCACGAGCTTGCCGGTATTGGCTCCGGTAAACAGCCGCATGAAGGCGGGATAGGCATTCTCCAGCCCCTTCTGCACGTCCTCGTCCATGCGCAGCTTTCCTTCGGCGAGCCACTGCGCCATTTGCGCGCCGCCTTCGGCAAAGCGCTCGGCATAATCGGCAATGAGAAAACCATGGATCGTCGCGCGCCGGGCCAGCACTTGCCACAGGTTACGCAGACCTACCTTCTCGGGCGCGTTGTACTCGCTGATCAGGCCGCACAGAACGATGCGGGCATGGTGCGCCAGGTTGAACACCTCGGCCTCCATCACCGGGCCGCCCACGTTCTCGAAGACCATGTTGGCGCCGTCCGGAGCCGCTTCGGCAATCGCCTCGACCAGAGCCTCGTGATCCTTGCCCTTGTAGTCGATGGCCGCATCGAAGCCGTAGTCATCGATCAGGCGGCGGCACTTTTCCGGTCCGCCGGCGATGCCGACGACCCTGCACCCCTTGATCTTGCCGATCTGACCTACCGCCGAGCCGACCGCACCCGCCGCGCCCGAGACCAGCAGCGTTTCCCCCGCCTGCGGCTGCGCCACTTCCAGCAGGCCGAAATAGGCCGTGAGCCCCACGGCCCCCAGTGCCGACAGATAGTTCGAAGGCGAGGCGACCGCATCGGCATCGATCGGCATGGTGAAGCCGCCGGGGGAGGCGACCGAATAGTCCTCGAGCGCGTTCAGCCCCATGACCCACTGCCCGACGGCAAAGTCCGGATTGTCCGAGGCGTGCACTACACCCACCGTCGTCGCCCTTACCGGATCTCCGAGCGGGATCGGCGGCATGTAGCTTTCCGCATCGTCCATCCATCCGCGCTGCGCCGGATCCAGCGACGCAAAACGGTTACGGACCACGATCCCACCGGGGGGCGGCGCAGGAATTTCGCTCGATTGCAGAGCAAAATCGATTTCTTCCGGGGTGCCTTCGGGTCTGCGCATCAGCAGGAAACGCCGGTTTTCAGACATGTCATCTCTCCATCGCGATTGCAGACGTTCCTCGGCAATCACATTTCTCGCCGCACCTGATCATAGTGGCAGGTCTGTTTCTCGACGAAGCGTTGCATAACGGCGATGCAATTTACAGCGGTCTCGAAAAATCGAGCCGCAAGGGAGGATATCTGATGGCATCCGCACGTTTTCGCGGAGCGTGGGTTCTTGCGCTCTGCACCACCGCCTTCTGCGGCTTTTCCGTTCCGGCCATGGCTCAAGACAGCGCCGAGACAGCTGCTGTCGACCCGAATGAAATCATCGTTTCGGCACGCCGCCGCGACGAGACGCTTCAGGACACGCCGATCGCCATCACCGCGGTCGACGCCTCGATGCTGGAAAACAAGGCGGCCGTTAACATCGGCGATCTCCAGGGCGCCGCTCCGGGCCTGCTGATCACCCAGCAGAACTCGGGCGCACAGGCCGCCAACATCTCGATCCGCGGCCTGACCTATGCCGACGTCGAGAAGTCCCAGACGCCGACCGTCGGTGTGGTTGTCGACGGTGTGACCATCGGCACCAATACCGGTCAGTTGCAGGATGCCTTCGACATCGCCCAGATCGAGGTTCTGCGCGGTCCGCAGGGCACGCTGTTCGGCGCCAACACCATCGGCGGTGTCATCAGCATCACCCGCACCAAGCCGACCATGGAACCGGGCGTGAAGGCCGAACTGACCTACGGCCGCTGGAACACATGGTCCGCCAAGGCCATTCTCAACTACGGCGATGGCGAAAACTGGGGCATCAAGGCCTGGTACTTCCACAACGAAACCGACGGCTTTTACTACAACAAGACACGCGACACGAGCGCCGGCTGGAGCAAGGGCGACAGCTACGGCGCCAGCCTGATCTACAAGCCCATTGGTTCGGCCTTCGACGCCCAGATCACCGTCGAGAACGTGGAGCAGACCTTCGACCCGGTGGTCAGCAACCTTGCGAACAGCAGCGAAGTGTTCTGCGCATTCGAGCCCGCCGAAGAGTGCAACCGCAACACCACGACCGACCTCTACACGACGTTCGGTGCGGCCGCGACGAGCGACTACAACGCCCCCAACGCCACGCTGCAAATGAACTTCGATCTGGGCGACGTAACGCTCACCTCGATCACCGGCTGGCGTCACAGCCGCGAGAAGCAGACGCAGGATTTCGACGGGTCGTCCGTCGACCTCTACTATGTCGATCGCCGCCAGCACTACACCCAGTGGAGCCAGGAACTGCGCGCTGCCGGCGGGCTGTTCGACGGCTTCGACTACGTCGTTGGCGCGTTCTTCTTCGACTCGAACTACGACCTGACCCAGTGGTCCCGCGTGTTCGGCTTCTCGCCTGACGTTCCGCCCACGGAATTCGACCAGAACCCGCAGATGGTCGAAGGCAGCACCACCAGCTATGCCGTGTTCGGCGACTTCAACTGGGCCTTTGCCGACAAGTGGCGCCTCTCGTTCGGCGGTCGCTGGTCGCACGACAACAAGAAGCTGACCAACAGCTTCGGACAGCTCGGCCTGATCGGCACCGGTGACGCGAACTTCAGCAAGTTCACTCCGAAGGTGGGCATCGACTATCGCCCCAACAACGACACGATGCTCTACGCCAGCTGGTCGCGCGGCTATCGTTCGGGCGGCTTCAGCCCGCGTGCGGCAACGGCAGAAACCGCGAGCACGCCGTTCCAGCCCGAGACTGTCGATGCCTATGAAATCGGCGCCAAGCTGTCGCTGTTCGACCGCAGGCTCGATCTCAACCTCGCCGGCTACATTTCCGACTACAAGGACATGCAGCAGAACCTGACGCTGCCGGGGGGCCCGACGGGCAACCAGACGATTACCGGCAACGTTCCGGGCGGCGCCATCATCAAGGGCATCGAGTTCGACGGCTCGCTGCGCGTTTCCTCGCGCCTGCGCCTCACCGCATCGGGCGCCTACATGAAATCGCACTTCCGCAACTTCATCACCGATGGCGTCTATGGCACCCAGATCGTGCCGTTCGACTACTCCGCGAACCGCCTGATCTACGCGCCGAAGTTTACCGCCTCGCTGAATGCGGACTACGAAGTGCCGACCAGCTTCGGTTCGGTCGCAGCGACCGCCGGATGGCGCCACATCAGCCCGTATGACGAGCAGATCTCCGCCGCGTCGCTGACGCCGATCACCGACGGTTCGGGCAATGTCACGCAAGTCATCGTCAATGGCAACGACCCGCGCGTGCGCACGACCACACAGGACCTCGTCGACGCGAGCCTGACCTTCAACTTCGATCTGGGAGACAAGGAAGCCTACTTCCGCGTCTTCGGCCGCAACCTGGCGAACGAGAAGACCACCACCCACGCCTTCACGGTGGCCGGACTGTGGTCGTTCGGCATGGCGCTCGAGCCGCGCACCTACGGTGCGACGATCGGCTTCAGGTACTGATCGACCACCCCGACCGGGAGACCGTCGATTCTTCAAGGGGTGTGCGGCTCTTCTCTCTCGCCGCACATCCCTTTTCTTTTGTGCATCAACCATTTGACCAAGGAGCAAGCAGATGGGCCGTCTCGAAGGCAAGATCACTCTGGTAACCGGGGCCGGCAATGAGCGGGGCCTGGGCGCAGCGACCGCGCAGCGCTTTGCCGAAGAAGGCGCGTTCGTTTACCTGACCGATCTAGACGCGGCCGGTGCCGAGGCCGTTGCCGACAGCATCCGCGCTGCCGGCGGCAAGGCGGAGGCGCTAGTCCAGGACGTCACCAGCGAGGCGGATTGGGACAAGGTGTTCTTCGCCATCGAGAAAGGCCACGGCCGGCTCGACGTGCTGGTCAACAACGCCGGTATCGCAATCCTGAAGCCGCTGACAATGCTGACCGCAGCCGACTGGGAAAAGCAGAACAGGGTCAATCTGGACAGCGTGTTCTACGGCACCAAGCGCGCCGTCGAGCTGATGCGCAAGGTCGGCCATGGCGGATCGATCATCAACCTCTCCTCGATCGGCGGCCTTGTCGGTGTGCCGGCCTGCGGTGCCTATGGGGCAGCCAAGGGCGGTGTGCGGATATTTTCCAAGGTCGTGGCCATGGAGTGCGCGGCCGAGGGCATTCGCTGCAACTCGGTTCACCCCGGCATGATGGAAACGGCCATGCAGGATGTCGCCCGCCGCGACAATCCGGAAGGGTTTAAGGAAATCGTCGCCAGCGTGCCGATGAAGCGGCTGGGCACCCCGCTCGACATTGCCAACATGAACCTGTTCCTCGCCTCCGACGAGGCGAACTACGTGACCGGCGCCGAATTCACCGTAGATGGCGGTGTGACCGCGATGTAATCGCTCAGGTGGAGGGGGCCACCCAGCGGATGGCGTTCTCCACCAGCTGCCGATAGTGCGGGTTGTCGTAGGCCGATGGTCCATCCCCCGGCTGGAGATAGACAAGCCTGCTGTTCACCACCTGACGCGTCCAGCCGATGAGGTCGCTTCCGGGCGGGTGTTCCCACCCCTCGCGCGCATACATCTGCCCCTGCACCGCAAGATCGGCCGAATAGAACCGGTCGCGCGTGAACGGTATGTCCGCGCGCAGCAAAGGCTCGACGTCGTCGACGAAGACTTGCGCCAGATAGGGCTCATCGGTCAGCGTAAAGCGCTGCGGCAAACCTGCCGTGACCGGATGATCCGCCAGAACCTCCGCCTCGTAGGTGACCTCATGGGCATACCCGCTGTCAGGCACGGGCGCGCCCCGTACCTTGCCGGGATGGTAGAGGAACTGTCCGCCCATCCATTCGTGATATTCGGGCCAGGTCGGCCAACCCGCCAGCGCATGATGCAACGCGACGACGCCCTTGCCTGCCTCGAACAGCGCGCGCATGCCGAGCGAGAGGTCCTGCGGCGGTTCAAGATAGGCCGGAGCGCCCTCGCCCGCCTCGAAATCGAGACCGGGCATGTCGTAGAGCACGAGCACGTCGAAGCCGCGCATGCCCTCCGGATTCATCAGGCTGGCGGCAGCGGGCTGATCCACCATTGTCGCACTGATGCCGTCCATGGCCTGAAACAGCGCATCAAAGGCGGTGCGGTCGAACGGATGGCCACGAACAGCGACGAGACATTGCAGCGGCGCGCGGTGATGAATGATCGGCATCAGAGCTTTACCAGCACCTTGCCGATGTTCTTGCCCGTCAACATACGCTCATAGGCCGTCAGGACATTCTCGATCCCCTGCGTCTCATCGAAATGCATGGTCAGGTTCCCCGCATCGAGCCATTCGCGCAGTTGTGGCATGAACTCAGCACCGCGTTCGAGGAAGTCGGGGATGAAGAACCCTTCGACGCGCAACCGCCGCATCAGGATCTGGTCGAAGCGGGCCGGGCCCGGCATCGGCTTGTCGTTCTCGTAGCCGGCGATCATCCCGCAAATGGCAATCCGGCCGTAGTGCGCCATGTTGGGCAGCACGGCATCGAGAATGGGACCGCCGACATTGTCGAAAAAGGCATTGATGCCGCCATCTATCGTCGCGAGGCGCCCCTCGACGTCCTCATTTCGATAGTCGATCGCCATATCGACGCCGATCTCATCGGTCAGAAAGCGGCACTTTTCCGGGCCGCCAGCGATGCCGACCACCCTCGCGCCCAGTATCCGCCCGATCTGGCAGGCCAGGCTTCCGGTCGCCCCGGCAGCGGCCGATACGGCGAGCCACTCTCCCTCTTTCACGCGCGCCACTTCTTTGACGCCGACGTATGCCGTCCAGGCATTCATGCCGAGCGCGCCGAAGTGCTGCCGTAGATCGGATACCGTATCGTCAACGCACTCCAGCCCGGCGAGTGCAGGCGAAACGACGGCTTGTTCGGCCCACTGTCCGAAGCCGCGCACCAGGGCGCCCAAGGGAAAGCCGGGATCGTCGCTCTCGATCACACGGCCCAGCACCAGCCCCACCATCTTCGAGCCCAGAGGAAGCGGCGGCTGGTAGCCATCGGTACGCGGGCTCATCCACATCCGGGTGCCGGCGTCCATCGAAAGCCACTCGACTGCGACGCGCACTTCGCCGGCCTGCAGGGCTGCCGGTTCTTCTTCGCACAAAGTCAGGGCCTGCGCGAAGTTGGTATTTCCCTCGGGATGGCGATCAAGCCGCCAGTATCGATAGCCAGTCATTCAACTCTCCTTGCAGGCATCGTCGTCTGCGCAGGCGAGCGCGCCACCTAATCAATCTGATAGGGCTAGCCCTTTACACAGTCCGCAACCGGGAAAGCCCCCGCGTAAGGGGCCGCTTAAGACAAGAAGTCATGGGAGGTATCTGAAATGCGCGTCTCGAAATCTGTGTTGCTGGCAGGCACTGTTCTGGGAATGTCGGTGGCAGCAGCCCCTGCCCTGGCGCAGGAGGCAGCTCCGGACCAGGCCAGCGCAGGTCAACAGGGCGGCGTTCAGGAAATCGTCGTCACAGCCCGCAAGCGTCAGGAATCGGTTCAGGACGTGCCGGTCGCGGTTTCCGCCATTTCCGCCGCGGACATCGTCAACCGCGACGTGACCAGTGTCGAGAAGATCGCTGCGATCACGCCCCAGTTCAACGTGGGCCGTGCTTCCAACGGTTCGGGCGCGCAGTTGACCCTTCGCGGCATCGGCTCTTCGTCGACCTCGATCGGCATCGAACAGTCGGTCGCCGTCGTCGTCGACGGCGCCTACTACGGTCAGGGCCGCGTGATTCAGGAAGGCTTCTTCGACCTTGCCCGCGTGGAAGTGCTCAAGGGCCCGCAAGCGCTGTTCTTCGGCAAGAACGCGACCGCGGGCGTGATCTCGATCACCACCGCAGACCCGACCAGCGCCCCAGAATTCATGATGAAGGGCGGTTACGAGTTCAAGAGCCAGCAGTACCGCGTCGAAGGCTATGCCTCCGGCCCGCTGACCGACACGCTCGGCGTGCGCGTCGCGGCCCGCTATTCCAAGATGGACGGCGGCTACTACCGCAACGTTTCCCAGGATATCTATTACAGCGAAGTGGACGCAGCGAGCCTCTTCGCCGGCGGTAACGGCGATCCCACCTCGCACCTTGCGAAGCCCGCTCCTCGCAAGGCGCCCGGCGAGGAGGAATTCCTCGCTCGCGGTACTCTCAAGTGGGAACCGACCAGCCGCCTGACCGTCAGCCTCAAGGGCAGCGTCGACGTCAATACGGTCAATAATTCCTCGTGGAACTACGTTGCCTATGCCTGCGGCAACGGCTCGACCTCGCAGCTCAACGGCTATGAGTGCGACAAGGACTTCGTTTCACACCAGAACGACATGCCCGCAGACATCGCGGTCAACTATCCCTATGCGAAGAGCGACGGGTCGCTGTACAACAAGTACCGCTCGGCCGCCGGCACGCTCAACGTGCAATACGACGCCGATCTGCTGCAGATCTCGTCGGTCACAAACTACCAGTGGAACAACAACCGCTGGGCCTGCGCCTGCGACTTCCAGTCGGCGGATTCCTCGAATGGTATCGGCGCCACCTGGGCCACCGAGAACTCGTCTTGGAAGGCCTTCAGCCAGGAACTGCGCGCGCTTACCCAGTTCGACGGCCCGTTCAACATGATGCTCGGCGCTCTCTACCAGAAGACCAAGCGTGATTTCGAACAGTACGTCATGTTCGCCGGCGTTTCGAACTCGGCGGCGCCCGACGGTTTCGAATATGTCGCGACCGCCAAGTCGAGCTATACCGAGGGCGAGACCATGGCCATGTTCGGCCAGGCAACCTTCAAGATCCTGCCGACGCTCGAACTCGCGGGCGGCGTCCGCTATACGGACGAGACGAAGAACAGCTTCTTCACGCAGCCCTACAACAACCCGCTCGTGACCACGATCTTCCGCGATCAGAACGATCCGGACGGGCTGGGCGAAGTTTACGCCCGCCAGCACTTCACCAACTGGTCGCCCGAAGCGACGCTGACATGGAAGCCGGCGCAGGACATCATGGTCTATGGCGCCTACAAGACCGCCTACAAGTCCGGCGGTTTCTCGAACGGCGGCATCAACTCCAAGTTCTCGGCCAATCCGCAGGGTGACCTCACCTTCAACCCGGAACAGGCCGAAGGCTTCGAAATCGGCTTCAAGTCCACGCTGCTCGACCGCCAGCTGCGTTTCAACGTCACGGCCTTCACCTACAAGTACAAGGACCTGCAGGTCGACTTCTTCAACTCGCCGATCTTCGCCTTCCAGACGTTGACCGCCGATGCCCGGACCAAGGGCGTGGAAGTGGACTTCCAGTTCGCGCCCTTCGCGGTGCCGGGCCTCGATATTCACGGCTCGATCAACTACAACAAGGCGCGCTACACCAGCTTCCCGCTGGCACCATGCTATGCTGGCCAGACGCCGACCGAGGGCTGCACTCTCGCCGGCAACACCCGCCAGAACCTTACCGGGGCCCCGCTCTCGGTCGCGCCGGAATGGACCGGAAGCCTGGGCCTGGGTTACCAGACACCGATCAGCGACGCGCTCAAACTGGGCATCAACGTCGACAGCAAGTACTCGGACAGCTACCTCGCTTCGGGCTTCGGCAATCCGCTTTCCAAGCAGGACAGCTACGTCACGATCGATGCGGGCATTCGGGTCGGCGCGCACGACGACAACTGGCAGATCGCGCTGATCGGCAAGAACCTGACCAACCAGTTCTATGTCACCGGCGTGGTCGATGGTCCCTCGACCGGCAGTGGCACCGGCACGGCCGCAGGCGTCAAGGCCGACCAGCTCGGTTTCGGCAGCCTGCCGCGCACGGTCATGGTGGAAGTCACCAAACGTTTCTGACGCTTGCCTGATCCCGAAAGGGTCGCATGAGGGCGGGGCTTTGGCTCCGCCCTTTTTGCTGCCCCCCACCCTTCGCGAACAGGGCGACCATCTCGATCGCCCATGCAAAAACCCCGCCACCGGTGTCGGTGACGGGGCGTTAGCAATCTCGCTATCGATAGGGTATCAGCAGCCCTTGGGCGAACGCTGACGGTGAATGTTCCGGAAAGAGCGCGACTTGAAATACCAGCTGCCGCCGATCTTCACGCAGGTATCCTCGTAAAGGCCGCGATCGCGAACGGTCTCGTCCTCCTGATCATAGACCTCGGTGGTGTAGCTACGGATGGTCGCGGTATCGCCGTCGATCTCGATCGCTCCCGGCCATGCCTCGAACATGATGCCGGGATAGGCCTTCATGGCCTCTTTCCACATGGCGACGATGGCGCCGCGCCCTTTGGTAGTGCCGATCTCGGGATAGTCGGGCAGCGACCATTCCGCATCCTCGGCCCAGGTGGCGCCCCAGTCTTCGGCGTCGCGCCGAGTCACGGCGTCGGCATAGGCCTCAAGAAGTTCGCGGATGGCCAGACGGTCCTCGAACGGGCCGGTGAATGTCATAACGTGATCTCTCCCGTGGTTGTTTCGATACATGGTAGGCTGCGCGCGCGGCGAGCGAACCTGTCACAGGTGAGAGGGATCAGGTTGCTACAGGGCGCTCGTTCGGCCCCGGCGGCGTATCGGGAACGGCCACTTCGATAGTGCCCTCGCTAATCCGCACCTCGAATCGGCGAAGATCGGCATAGGCACCGCCGATGCAGCGCCCGGTCTTCACTTCGAAGCGGGCGCCGTGAAGCGGGCACATGATCGCCCCGCGCCGGACGCGGCCCGGAGACAGCAATGCCGCCTGATGGGTACATCGGTCGTTTACAGCACTGAAGCCGTCCTCACCGCGCACGACCAGCACGCTCCAGCCGCCCAGTTGCTTCGCCAGCTTGCCGTCCTCGGGGAACTCCGCTTCAGCGCAGAGCGAGAGCCAGATTGTCGTGTCGGTCATATCCGGACCAGCGTTTTGCCGATGGTCTTCCCGCTCATCAGATCGATGAAGGCTTCGGGCAGCTTCTCGAACCCATCCCGCACATTGGCCAGCGGCCTGAGCTTGCCCTCGGCAACCCAGCCATCGAGTTCGGCCTGCGCCTGCCCCAGCAGCTCGGGATAGTCGAACGTGATAAAGCCCTGCATCTTGATGCGGTTCACCACGAGCTGCCACAGCGTCTTCACGCCATAGGGGTGATCGGCATCATTGTACTGGCCGATCATGCCGCACACCGCGACGCGGCCGTGCAGGCGCATCAGCGGCAGGATCGCTTCGAGCATCTCGCCGCCGACATTGTCGAAATAGACGTCCACGCCATCGGGCGCGACCTTGGCGATCTCGGCTGCAATGTCCGGCGTGGCGCGGTAATCGATCGCGGCATCGAAGCCGAGATCCTTGACGACCTGGACCTTCTCAGGGGACCCGGCAATGCCGATGACGCGGCAGCCCTTGGCCTTGGCAATCTGGCCGACGGTAGAGCCGGTGGCGCCGGCCGCGGCGCTGACGACTACGGTCTCGCCCGGCTTCGCTTCGCCAACCGCGAAAAGACCGACCCACGCGGTGAGCCCGACAGGCCCCAGCGCGCCCATGTAGTGGTGCAGATCGACGCCGGGTTGCGGATGGACTTTCTCGATCCCCCAGGCGTCGCCCGAGAGGACATAGTGATCCGACCAGTGTGCAAAGGCGCGCACGAATGTTCCGACCGGATAGTCCGGATTGTTGGATTCCACCACTTCGCCAAGCGACATCCCGTTGATCGGAGCGCCCAAGGCTACCGGCTCGATATAGCTCGGCCGATCATCGAGAAACCCGCGGATCGCCGGATCGACCGAACCGACCCGCATTGCGACGAGGAATTCGCCCTCTCCCGGCACAGGCATTTCCGCCTCTGCCAATTCGAAGTCTTCCAGCTTCGGCACGCCTTCGGGGCGCCGCGCCAGCAGGATCTGTTTAACCTTTCCCATGCGTCCTCTCTAACGCTGCCTTCGCAAGGCGCAGGCTATTCGAATAGCTAGGTTCGGCAATCAGCCGCGCTTGCCACTATCGCCATCGATAAAGAGAGGAGCCCGAACCAGCCATGACCATGACCCCCGAAGAAATCACCGCCTTCGTCGATCGCCTCTATGCCACGACCGGCGTGGGGAATTGGGAAGCTGCAGCCGAGATGCTGACCGACGACTTCGTCGCGCACGAGGCCGACGGATTGCCGATGGCCGGCAAGTTCCGCGGCAAGAACGGCCTCAAGGACCTCTACGGCAAGGTCATGGGTATGGTCGACGTCGTTGCGCTCGAGCGCTCGGCACTGCCGGTCAGCGAAGACTGCGCCATCGCCGTGCTGACCATGCGCTTTGCCGATCCAGAGCTGCAGCCCGTCGAACTGTGCGAAATGTTCCGCTTCCGCGACGGCAAGTGTTGCGAGATCAAGCCCTATTACTTCGATCCCGCGCCGTTCCTCGCGGCCTGCGAAGCCAAGAAGGCTGCCGCCTGAGGCAAGCGGCAGGCATGGCAGGCGTCACACCCTGCCGTTAGGGTCCATCGCATTATGAAAGCAGTGCACTACAGCCGCAACGGCGGCCCCGAAGTCATGGAATACGGCGACCTTCCCGATCCCGAGGTCGGTCCCGATACCGTGCTCATCGCCGTCGAATGGATATCCATCGAGGGTGGAGATCTTCTCAACCGGCTGGTGAGTCCGCCGCCGCAGACGCCGTTCATTCCCGGCTATCAGGCCGCCGGCACGGTGAAGGCCGTGGGCGAGGCCGTGACCCGTTTCCAGCCGGGCGACCGGGTGCTGGGTTTCAACTGGAACGGCAGCCATGCCGAACTGTTCGCCGTGCCCGAGCGCTATGCCTATCCGGTACCCGAAGGCATGGACCTGCGACTGGCCGCGACGATTCCCGTCGCCTTCGGCACCGCGCACGACTCGCTGTTCGAATACGGCGAGATGAAGCCCGGCGATTTCGTGCTGGTGCAGGGCGCTGCCGGAGGGGTCGGGCTCGCCGCGGTACAGTTCGCGTCCAAGGCAGGTGCAACGGTGATCGGAACGGCATCGAGCAAGGCTCGTCTCGACAAGATCGTCCCTTTCGGCCTGCACCATGGCATTGACTACCGCAACGAAGACATCGCCGCGCGCTGCAAGGAAATCACCGGAGGCAAGGGCGTCGATCTCGTGCTCGATCTCGCCGGCGGCCAGGGCAAGGATGCCCTCCTGCGCGCCGTCAAGCCGCATGGGCGCTACGCCGTGATTGGCGCAGCAACCGGTACCCTGCCCAGCTTCAGCTTCTTCGAACTCATCCGCAAGGCGCTTCACGTCGTGGGTATTTCCTTCGGACGCGACATGCATACGCCGCGGGTCCACGCCCTGCTCGCCGATATCACCCGGCAGATGGCAAACGGCGAGCTTCAGATGCCGATCGCGGCCGAATATGCACTTTCGGATGCCGTGGAAGCGCACCGGTTCGTGGCGGACGGGCATCCCTTCGGCCGCGTGCTGATGAAGGTCGGCGGCTGAACGCCGCATCCTGAAACGGAAAAAGCGCGTGGTCTGCGCTTAACCATGGCGGCGGCTCCGCGCAGACCACGCCGGCAGCGTCCACAGAGGCGGAAGCGTACCGATAGAGAGGCAAGTCGTCCCATTCCTTGTTCTCGATAGGAAAGGCGCGAAACGCACCGGAACCGGATCAGATTTCTCGCAGCTGGAGACCCGCAAAAACCGGGTTGGGCAAGGCTTGGGAGCCTGACGACGGAGATGCCGATGCTGCCGGACGCTGTGG
>NZ_BMLK01000024.1 GCF_014645195.1 Novosphingobium indicum
CCCACGAATGCGCCAACTACTTCAAATCATGCGGGTACGAACCAGAATGATCGAAAACCGCTCTAGAGAGACAGGGCTGGACGGACTGACCTGTATCGCGCGCATCCCGCCAACACCGCGCCGCCTCAACAAGCAATGTACGAGGCGCGGCATCGTCAAGGTGTAGTGGCGGGAAATGACGGGTCAACAATCGGTCCTTTCTGCGCTTCCCCCTCATACCACTTATTGCGATTCACTCGCAAGTGATAACTGCCGATGATAACGACCGCAAGCCGCGAGAGAATCGATTCCTCCGATAACCGATGCGTCCCGCCCAAGGGGGGCCATTCGGCTGTCAACGCGATCAGATGAGGGCATATCCGTCGGTGCCATCGGCTTTGAACACCGTGGCATAGACCGGAGCCGGGAAGTTTAGATCATCCAGCTTCACTGAGATATAATAGCGGTCTTCAAGATTGGTCTTCTTCCATGTAGTTGAAGTTTGCCGCTATTCAATTCCGAGACCGCAATTCCGCATCTAGCAGAGCGATGAATTCGGCGGCCGGCATGGGGCGAGACAATGGCGCACCTTGTCCTGCCCATTGGGCGGCGTAGCCGGTTTCACCTGCTGCCTTCGCCGCCGCGATCAGGGCCTTACCCGCGTCATAAGTCATAGGATAGCCGGGATGCGGCAAGCCGACGAGGTCGCCCCATTGCGTAAAGCGATTAGGCAGCCCCCGTGCGGGCCGTCCAGAAATCGCGGAGGTCATAACCGTGCTCAACGCGGCCGGGCCGGCAAGTGCCTCACGATAGGCGGCATCGGCATTACTTTCGGGACAGGCGACAAATGCAGTGCCCATCTGGGCAGCCATGGCGCCAAGATCGAGAGCGGCGCGGATGCCCCGGCCATCCATGATGCCGCCCGCCGCGATGACCGGCAAACCACATCGCTGCGCCAGCAATCGGGTCAGCGCCAATGTACCAAGGCGACTGTCAGGTGCATCCGGATCGAAGATGCCGCGATGGCCGCCCGCTTCCCATCCCTGAGCCACCACAGCATCGATCCCTGCTTTTGTCGCGGCGAGCGCTTCGTTGAGATTTGTGGCGGTCGCCAGCAGCATGCAACCGGCATCCTTGAGCGCGGTGATCCGTACGGCATCAGGCAGGCCGAAGTGAAAGCTGACAACGGCTGGCGCAGTATCGATCAGCATCGCCAGCATTTCGTCGTCCTCGATGAAGCTTTTGTATATCGGACGAAGCGCTGTCGGAGGCTGAGCACCGTATCTATCGAACAGTGGCACCATCGCCGAGAGCCACGCCTTTTCGCGGGCGACATTCTGCTGCATCGGCTGATGAACGAAGACGTTGACGTTGAACGGCCGGGTACTGAGCGCACGCACGCCGGCGATCATCACCCGTGCGCCGGCAGCATCGGTGGCGGCAACGCCTATCGAACCCAGAGCACCCGCGTTGCTGACGGCAGCGGCCAATTCCGGGGTGGACACGCCCGCCATAGGCGCCTGTATGATTGGGAGCCGAACTCCAAGCTCTTCCAGCAGCGACATTTTTTCTCCTTAGCAGGGTATCCGGTAATTTCGAACGGAAGCAAAAAGGTGATGCTGGCGTCTTCACATGAACCAACGTCGCGTATTGACTCGGGGTGCCGGCAGCTAACAGGTCAGCGATGTTTGCAACATCGAACTCCGCGTGCGATCATCCGAGGTTAGGCCGAGCCCTGGCGCTGGGCCGCGTGATGCTCGGCGCGCGAAAGCAGAGCTTCGAGATCCTCCCTCGTAATGTCGAAGCTCTCGTGCATGTCCTCGAGCGCGGCATCGATGTCCTGCAACTGTACGCCGGTTGTGGGCATTGGAACCGGAGCGATGAGCCGGTGGGGATAGCTGTGGCCGGACATCCGGTGAAACAGCATCGCCGCTACGACCAAAGTGATCGAATTCAGCCCTATGGGTACGAAGGCGAACATGTAACCGGCCATGTGAATGTGCTGACTTCCGATCACGGCGGTGAGCGCGGCTGCTCCACCGGGCGGATGGAGGCAGCCGAGTATCGACATCGCCAATATCGCCGCCCCCACCGCTACACCGGCGGCGATCGTCAAATTGGGAATCGCCTGAAAGACGGCCACGCCAATCAGCGTGGATATGATGTTGCCTCCAATGACAGGCCATGGCTGCGCCAGAGGGCTGGAAGGCACGGCAAAAGCCAGAACCGCCGATGCGCCAAGCGGCGCAACGATGATCGGGAGATCCGCGATCTCGTGCGGAATGCTCGCGCAGACCATCACAGTCACTATGATACCGAGTATCGCGCCGATGCATGCAAGAATTCGATCTTTGCGGTGCGCGCCTGCCAGAATGGGCTTAAAAAACTTCACGTATGAATGGTCCAGATTCTATCGGTGCCGCCCGGAAGGGCGCGACCAATGCTAGTTGTGATTGAGAAACGAGCCTGCGCGGAGCGGTTCGATCCGTTTTGCGATCAGAACAGGCCGTGGCTGCCCGCAGTGGCGCCAAGCACCGTAACCCCCGCGATCAACAGAAGAATGCGGTGCAGCCGCTCCATGCGCCTGAAGTCCTTTGCCGGGTCGGACGAATTCTGCATGCGCCGGAGGAGAAACAGCGGCTCGACCAGGAACAGCATGGCAAAGAAGATCGCCCACAACCCGATCATCGCATGCATCCACCAGAACTGCGGATAGGCAAACCGATCCCACATTTGCGCGCGATGGATCATCCAGAAGCCGCTGGCACCGGCGAGCACAACCCAGACCCGGGCTTGCGGCGCAAAGCACCCCTCGATCCGGTGGAATGCGGCAAGCCTGTCATCCGGGGCGGTTGAGCCGCGAATGGACGGCATCACCACAAGCGTGACGAACGCTACGCCTCCGATCCAGAAGAGGACCGAAAGAATGTGTATGGCGCGTGCTATGATGATGTCGTCCATCTGCCTCTCCTTCAGGCGGCGAGCAGTTCGTCGGCAGGGCCGAAGAATTCGTAATGGATGCGGTCAGACGGGACGCCCGCGAGCGACAGGGTGGAGACGGCGTGGCGCAAAAACGGCCGCGGTCCGCAGATATAATAATCCGCCTCTGCGACAGGCGTATTGGCGGCAAGCCACTCGTCCGTGATGATGCCGGCTTTGTCATAGTCGCGGCCTTCCACTTCGCCGGCAAGCGGGGTTTGATGGAAGTCGGTCACCTGAACCGCTCTGCCTTTTGCCGCAAGGTCGCGAATATGATCGCGCATCGCATGGGTGTCGCGATTATGGGTGCCATGGACATAGTGAACCGGCACATCAGCCTCGGCTTTGACCAGTGCCTCCAGCATCGCGACCAGTGGCGTGAGGCCGACGCCGCCGGACAGTAGCACGACCGGCCTTTCGGCATGTTCACCGAGGAAGAACTCGCCGGCAGGCGCGGCCACTTTCAGGATGGTTCCGGCCTTCACCTCGTCATGCAGCCATCCCGACGCGAGCCCCTGTGGTTCGCGTTTGACCGAAATGCGGTAGCTCTCACCGTTTGGTGCCGAGGAGATGGAATAGTTGCGCTTGACCGGAGGATGGCCCGGAATCTCGAACCAGAAGGTCAGATATTGCCCCGGCTTGTGGTCCATCACCGGTCCACCATCGGCGGGGCGCAGGACGAAGGAACTGATGACGCTGCTTTCGCGCGTTACCTCTTCCACCCGGAAGTCACGCCAACCGTTCCAGCCTCCGGTTGTTTCCTTCTGTTCGGTGTAGATGCGGCCTTCGCGGGCGATGAGGATATTGGCGAGGAACCAGTAGGCTTCGCCCCAGGCTTCCAGAATCTCATCTGTCGCGGCATCACCCAGCACGGCCTTGATCGCACCGAGCAGGGCTTCGCCGACATAGGGATAGTGATCGGGCAGAATCTGCAAGCCGACATGCTTCTGCGCAATCCGCTCGACCGCAGGCGCCAGTGCGCCGAGATTGTCGATATTGCCGGCATAGGCCAGAATGGCACCGGTCAGCGCGCGCGGCTGCGAGCCGGCATCGCCATGATGCGACTGGTTGAACAGGTCGCGGATTTCCGGGTTCTGGAACATGCGCGAATACATCTCGTGCACAATGTCGAGGCCGTGGGCTTCGAGGGCCGGAACGGTCGCCTTGACGAGCGCAATGGTGTGATCGCAGAGAGGCTGCGACATCGAAATCTCCTTTGATTGAATAGGAACGGGAAGCGAGACCGCGCTTCAGCCGTCAGGCGGCGGCTGATCGTAGAAATCGACCTGCATCTTCATCGGGCCGAGCGGGGTCACGAAATGCGACTGTTGCGGAAGGATCAAGCCGGGGTTGCCGGGCGTCAGCACGACTTCCGAGGGCGGTTCGAGATACGTAAGCTTGAGTTCGCCTTCGATGACGCGGATCAGGCCCCAGACGCCCGCCTTGGTATCGTGGCGCGCGCGCAAGGCAGCCGGAAGCGTGTCCTGATCGAACACGGGCGTGGAACGATAGGGTCGGATGTCGGCCATCGTCATGCGACCGCGCGCCCGGCACTTGCGGGCCGACGATCCAGCCGGAAGAACATCGCGAGTTGCAGGCTTTCGGCGATGCGCGCGGCCTTGCCCTTCAGAGCGATGACCGCGTGCGGCGCCATCAGCTCCTCGGTGGTCTGCCTCCACAGGCCAAGCCAGCGGTCGAACAGTTCGGGTGTGATCCTGTCCTTGTGCTTCATATGCGCGGGAACAGGCTGTCCCTTGTAGCGCCCGCTGGTGAGCATGACAGAGGACCAGAAGGCTGTGAGTTTTTCGAGATGGTGGGGCCAATCCTCAATCGCATCGTTGAAGATGGGGCCGAGTTCGGCGTCCGCTCGAACCCGCGCGTAGAACGCTTCTACCAGCGTTTCCAATCCCGCATCGTCCAGTTTCAAGCCGGCCATTGCCGCGACTCCAAATCATGTATCATCAATGCATCTATACGGGCGCGGTAAAACATGCAAGATTATTACATCTTTTGAGGCCGAGGTTTTTGGAGATCAGGCGATGCGCCTCACGCGCTACACCGATTATGCGATGCGGGTGCTGCTCTATCTGGGCCGCCAGCCCAACCGGCTATGTTCCATTGCCGAGATCGCTCAAGCCTATGCGATCTCGCAAAATCATCTGATGAAGATCGTCAACGACCTGGTGAACGCCGGCTATCTGGAAAGCGTGCGCGGGCGCAATGGCGGTATTCGGCTTGCGCGCTCCGCAGAAGAAATCAATGTCGGCGCTCTCATTCGGCATACGGAAGACGATTTCGATCTTGTCGAGTGCGGCTCATGCCTGATCGCGCCAGCCTGCGGTCTGACCAGCGTGCTGGACGAGGCACTTCAGGCTTTCCTCAACATCCTCGATGGATATTCGCTCGCAGATGTGCTGGCAAGACGCGGAGATTTCGCGCATCTGCTCAATCCCACATCTGGTCATCAAGCAACAACCAGTCATGCAAGCCAAGGGCAAAGCTGAACCGATCGAGCGAAGCTGTTTGTTCCTCAAGCGAGACGGTCAAGCAGACGGTTTGGAAACGGATGAATCAACGACAGTTATAGGACGCTGATTCCGACAAATAAAAGTTCGCCCTTGTCGGCCTCATTTCCACCTTTGCCTTGTTGAGCGGGCCGACCATCATTCGCGTATGTCTTTAGATCCCAAGGTCTGTTTCATAAACCGATCTAACCCAGTCAGGGAGCCGCGGTAGTGCGAAGACGAGGCACCCGTTCGCGAATGTCAGGCAATGACTTGGCGGCTGGTTGAGGCGGGAATTGTCGAAGACCATGCCGCGATCTGCTTTGAGGATTGCGGCGCGGATGAACGGCCCGCCACGCACATAGCGGGCACGGATCTTGTCCTCGGGGACGATATGTCCGCCTTCCTCGACGCGCGTACCGACACGCGCGACAGAGAGGGCTGGCGTATCGACGCCGACATGCATCACGATGATCGTGAAACCTTTGGTGCGGGCTTCGTCGATCAGTTCAAGCTTGGAGGGATGGGAGAAGACCGTTTCGGTCACGAAGTCCCGACGACGGGCGAGATAGTCGGCCCGGCGCGAAGAAGCGATCCTGGCCGCTTCATAAGACGCGGCTGGAGAGAGATCGCACAGTTCGTCGCGCTGAATGATGTCGGCGTTGATGAATGGTCCCGCGAAACCTGGCGCGATGCGGGTTTCGTAGAGCGTGGACTTGCCGGCACCGTTCGGCCCGGCAAGCACGACCATCGTCGGCGTCATGCCTTGCGCGTGGCCTTCTCACGTACGAGGTTGCCGGCCGCATCAAGACCGACACCTAGCCCAAGCCGCCGCCGCCGGACAAAGAAAGCGTCTTCCTCTGATCCCGGCTGCGTCATGTTCTCGACAAAGCTGTCGAGCCAGACATCCTTTTCCTCATCAGTGAGGTCGGTAGTCTCAATGTCGCCAGCGAGCGCGGCGGTGATGCGGGCATGATCGAAATTGCCCGATTTCTCGATGGCGCGACCGATGCGCACCCAATGGGCGATTTGGCCAGCAATTGAGCGGCTCTGTAACTCAGACTCACGACGCACGATTTTCATAATGTCGTCAGCAAGTTTGATGGACTGGGCCATGAGACACCTCCAGAGTACGAGGTAGCATTTTGCTACCCGTTTTTCAAGTCCCGAGCTTAGCCATCCAGTGCTGCACGAACGCGGCGCGCTCATTGGGCGCCACACGAGATAGAGATACAAGAGTGTATCCCAGTTGCTGATAGACACGCGCCATCACGTCATAGGTCGCCACCGCCTCGTCCCAGTCCTGCTTGCGCTCGGTATCCTGGGCGTAGATCTCGGCCCAAGGCGGCGCGATGAAGACATGCCGATTGTACCGGTTGCTCTCCGCCGCGCGTGTGAGGTCGCCGGGTATGCCCAGCCCGCACAAGGAGCGGTAGCTGATGATGTCGGGAATGCCTCGGTCGAAGAACAGGACGCCCTCTTTCGTCCGTGCCTCCTCATAAGAGCTGAGGTCATGCGCCAGCATCCTGTCGGCAAAGGCGTCGCGGTCATCCCATGGTAGAGCGGTTCCGCCGGCGGCCACCTCGTCGCGGATCACCGCTCGTCCGGCCTCGGGCATATGCGGCAAGCCTTTTTCGGCCAGCGCCGCGAGGAGCGTGCTTTTGCCTGATCCCGGTCCGCCGGTTACGACGAAGAAGCGATCCATCCCGTCCCTCAACTTTCCCGTGCTTGCGCGAAAGTGAGAACCAGCGTGTCCCGCCATGCGGGGGCGCCCGGTATCGCGGACTCGATCGGCGTTGTGCCATGCCGGACGGTACGGTCATCCAGCAGCAGCGCTTCGCCGGGACGGGTTAGCCGATGTTCGAGGACGCAAGCGCCGGAAGCATCCTCGACGCGACTTTCACCGCCGGCGTATCCGCTGTCGCCGACGAGCAGGATCAGCACCCAGTCGCGCCCGTCATGATGCATGCCCTCCGGCGTTGGGAGGCCGGGCTGTCCCGACAGAGCTGCGATGCGAAATTGATGCGCCTCGACCGCCCAGGAGTTCGGACCTTGTGGGCTTGTATTCGCGATAAGGGAGGCGGTGCCCAGCACCAGCGCCTGAAACAGCGGCGCTCCGCTTTGACCTTCGGCCATCGGCGCGAACCAGCGTTCGACGCCGCCATTCAAGGGATTGTGATCGCGCTCCTGGTAATGTGGGCGATGCGGCAAACGCGTGCATTTCGTGCCTGCCACCTCAAAGGCGGCGTAGCGTCTGCGGCGATAGGTGCCGCCGTCGGCCATCCATGTGTCGCGCGGCAGATCATCCCAACTTCGCGCAAATGCTGTCCATTCGGATCTGTCAGGATCAACCAGCTTGCCCGGTGGCAGGAGCAGGGCGGGCGGCGAGGCGAAGCATTCGCTGGAGGCGATGGCGAGCCGCCCGGTCATGTCTCGCCGTCCCAGTAGCCGACCGCATCGGCATAGCGCCCGACATGGTCCACCGACCGGCTCGCCTTGTCGCCGCCGGGCGCGGCGCCTGCCATGACCGCGAACTTGCCGCTGTCGGGATAGTCGATCACGTCGGGCTCGTTCATCGTGCTGATGGCGAGATAGCGAAGGTCCGTGTCGCCGATGTTGATGATCTGGTGCGCACTTGCCGCGCCATTGGCCGGGCACAGCGCGACATCGCCCGCCCGCAACGCATGATCGCCATCAGCATAGCGCAGGCGGCCGCTGCCGGAGAGGATTACGAACAGTTCCTCATTCGCGTGATGGCCGTGGAACGGCCACGCCCGTTTGCCCGGCGGCACCACGACCAGCCTTCCGCCCAGCATGTGCGCACCCAGCGACGAAGCGAAAGAGGCCATACGCGCTTCGTAGAGTTCGCCGTGCGCCTGTGTTTGCAGGTCGAGGGTATCGAGATGAAGAACGGGGGGTGTGGTTACGGCCATGATTGAACCAATACAATGTATGATTTGATCGACTCATGATTTGATACAATGATGAGGCCCAAGGAGCAACCAGATGAGCACGAAGACCCCGGCCGATTTCTATTTCGATCCCGTCTCGCCCTTCGCCTTCCTGATGTGGAAGCGCCTGCGGGAAGACGATTTCGGACTGGAGATACGCCCGGTCCCGGTGCTTCTGGGCGCGCTGCTAAATCACTGGGGGCTGGTCGGCCCGGCGGAAGTGCCGCCCAAACGGGCGCAGACCTATCGCATGTGCCAATGGCTAGCCGACAGGAACGGTATCGCGCTGCGCTTTCCCGATACGCATCCGTTTCGTTCGGTCGAGGCCCTGCGACTGCTGATTGCGCTCGATGCCCGCGCAAATGCCGTCGATGCCGTGTTCGAGGCGGTTTTTACGCAAGGCCGGGATCTGACCGATGCCGCCGAACTGGAGAGGCTTGGATGCGAACTCGGCCTCTCCAACGTGCAGGACAGGATCGCAAGCGCGGATATAAAGGACGGGCTCCGAGTCAACACCGAGACGGCGATCGCGCGCGGCGTGTTTGGCGTGCCCAGTCTCGCGATCGGGGAGGAACTATTCTGGGGCTTCGATACGCTGGACATGGTGCGCGATTATCTGGCCGATCCCAAAATGTTCCAGACGGCTGAGATGCAACGACTCGGCACTCTCGATTATGGCGTGCCCCGGAGGGCAGGATCATGAGCGAGGCCAATGACCCGCTTCTGCTCGAGCGCGTTCGCGAGAGCTTCTCGCGTCAGAGCTTCATGGGGTTGATCGGGGCTGAGGTGATCCACGCCAGCCATGGCAAGGTGGTTCTCGATCTGCCGTTCCGGGCTGATCTTTGCCAGCAGAACGGCTTCCTTCATGGCGGCGTGGTTGGTGCGATTGCCGACGTGGCGGGCGGCTATGCGGCCTATTCGGTCTTCGGGGATGGCGAGGATGTCCTGACGGTCGAATACAAGCTCAACCTGATCCGCCCGGCGGCGGGAGAACGCCTGCGCGCCACGGGCGAGGTGCTGCGCGCCGGCCGCGCGCTGACAGTCTGCGATCTCAAGGTCCATGCGATACGCGAGGGAGAGGAGGTCCTGTGTGCGTCCGGCCAGCAGACACTCATGCGCATGGAAGCGACACGGCCATGACACTTCCAATCCTTTTGCTTCCCGGCATAGGCGGTTCGGGACCGGACCATTGGCAAAGCCATTGGGGGCGGACCGATCCCGACATGACCCGCTTCGCACCGTCCCATTGGGACCGGCCGGAACTTGCCGACTGGTGCGAGGCGCTGGATCGGGCGGTGGAGGCCCTGGACCGCCCGCCCGTTCTGGTCGCGCATAGCCTGGCCTGCCTGCTGGTGGCGCATTGGGCCGCCGCGCGCGGAGCGCCGGTAGCCGGCGCGATGCTGGTCGCCGTGCCCGACCCGTGCGGACAGGCGTTTCCGGATGAAGCGCGGTCTTTCGCGCAAGTGCCGGAGCAGCCCCTGCCGTTTCCCAGCCTGATCGTCGCCAGCGCGGACGATCCTTATGGGACGGTCGATTACAGCAAACGACGCGCCCGGCAGTGGGGTTCGCGGCTGATCGCGCTGGGTCCGCTCGGCCATATCAACGCGGGCAGCAATCTGGGCGATTGGCCGGAGGGCCGGGATGTCCTCACTTCATTTCTCGCTGAAATCGAAGGGAAAGGCGCATGACCATCTGGACTGCGCTTGCCGGGTTCACGCTGGCCGCCGGGCTTCTTGTCGTCACGCCCGGCCTCGACATGGCACTGGTCCTGCGCACACTCGCCGTCGAAGGGCCGCGTCAGGCTCTCGCGGCGGCGGCAGGCGTGGTTGCGGGCGTTCTTGCCTGGGGGCTGATTGTGGCGCTGGGGCTTGGAGCGCTGCTCGCGCTGTCAGGCACGCTCTACACGATCCTGCAATATGCAGGCGCCGCCTATTTGCTATGGCTGGGGCTGGGCATGGTTCGTGCGGCTCTCAAATCGGGTGCGCCCTCCGATGCAGCAAGTCCGGCATTGCCATCCGCTCCATCACGATCGGGCAACTGGTTCATGAAGGGCCTGCTCACCAATCTGCTCAATCCCAAGATGGGGGTCTTCTATGTGAGCTTCCTGCCGCAGTTCATTCCGGCGGGAGCGTCGGTAATGGGCTTCAGCCTGTTGCTGGCGGCGCTTCACGCCAAGCTCGGCATGGCCTGGTTTGCGCTCTTGATCCTTGGCAGCCGTCCGCTGCGGCACTGGTTCGCGCAAGGGGCCGTAGCGCGCTGGCTCGATGGCCTGACCGGCGGCGTGCTCATCGCGCTGGGCCTGCGCATCGCCTTCCATCCGGCGCACCGATAGCGCCGTTTCCATATCGAGAGAGGCATGCAGATAGCCGTTCTGACTTTCGACGGGTTCAACGAACTGGATTCGTTCATCGCGTCGACGATCCTCAATCGCCTCAGGCCGCTGGGCTGGAATGCCTGGATCACGTCGCCTGCGGACGAAGTGACGTCGATGAACGGTGTCACGATCCGCTGTCAGCGTCCCCTCGAATTTTCGGAAGAAGCAGACGCCGTCCTGATCGGCAGCGGTATCCGCACGCGCGACGTGGCTCGCGATGACGCGCTGCTGGCGCGGCTTGGGCTCGACCCCGAGCGCCAGCTGATCGGTGCGCAGTGCTCAGGCACGCTGCTGCTGGCGAAGCTTGGTTTGACTGGCGATCTGCCTGCCTGCACCGACCTGACGACAAAGCCATGGGTCATCGAGGCTGGCGTGAATGTGATCGACGCGCCTTTCGTCGCGCATGGCAATGTCGCCACAGCGGGCGGCTGCCTGGCCTCGCATTATCTCGCGGCCTGGATGATCGCGCGCGGTGGTTCAGTGGAGCAGGCGCGCGAAGCGATCCACTATGTCGCGCCGGTCGGCGAAAAGGACATGTACGTCGAACGGGCGATGGCTGTCATTGCGCCGTCTTTGGCCGAGGCGGCTGCACCCGCCTGATCCGTCGCCTCAATCGCTTCCCGACCGTTCGATCACCATAATGCGCGCTTCGCCAAGGGGGTGGGCGACATGTTCATCGCCCGGTTCGGCGTGAAAGATGTCCCCTGTTTCAAGATGCAGAACCTGTTCGCCGCCAGCGGTCCGGACATGCATGTCGACACGCCCGTCAAGGACAGCGAAGACTTCCGGGCCATCGTTGATGTGCCAGCGGTAGGGCTGGTCGGTCCAGTGCAGCCGCACCGTCGCGTTGTCGATCCTCTCGATCGACAGCGCGTCCCAGGCTGATCTGCCGGTGAAGTCGCGGGCGCGGATAACCTGCATTTCTATCCTCTTGCTCACCGCTGTTGTGACGGAGATTTGGGATCAGTCACCAGGCGACGTTTCCTGCGCGCTGTAGAAGCTCTCGCCTTCGACCTGCCGGTCGTCCACGAAGCGCATCGTTTCGAGCGCCCGCCTGGCCTTGCCGTTGCGCCGGGCGACATAGTGGACGCCGAGCACCTGGCGTTCGATATCGCAGACCGCAGCGATCAGGGCAAAATGCAGTTCAGACGAAGCCTCCAGCGCCTTTGACCAATAGGCGCGCAAACTGGCCTTGCCTTCGATGATCGGAGAGCCCGTCAGTTCCGCGGCCAATGGGCTGATGAAGCGCGCGTCTTCGGCAAAGTGCGCCAGAATGGCGTCGAGATCGCGCGCGTTCCAGTTGGCGATCCAGTTCGCCGCAAACATCTCCATGTCTTCCCGGTTCATTGCGTTGTCCTTCAGATCAGAAACAGCAGGGCAGTGAGCGCGGTCATAACCGCCATCACGCGCACGAAGACGATCATGCCCTTGCGGCTTTCGAGCAGTTCGCGGGCCCCCGCGCCCATCGCCGCCCAGGTTGCGATGGAAGGCAGGCCGACCAGCACGAAGGCTGCGACGATAACGCCGAGCTGCAGGGCGAACGGTCGGCCGGGCACAGTGAAGCTGGCGATGGCGGGCATGGTGATCGCCCAGGCCTTGGGATTGACGAATTGGAAGGCCGCCGCCTGAAAGAAAGTCAGCGGATGCGCGCCCTCGCGGCGTTCGACGCCTTCCGATTGCCACAGCTTGACCGCCAGCCAGGCGAGATAGACAGCACCGAAGATCCGCATTGCCCAGCGCAGCACCGGCCACGCTTCAAACAGCGCCCCCAGACCCAGCCCACTGAGGACCAGCATGAGGGCGCAACCGAAATTGATCCCGAAGATGTGCGGGATGGTCCGGCGGAATCCGAACACCAGCCCCGACGAGGCGAGCATGATGTTGTTGGGGCCGGGCGTGGCGGTGCAGACGAAACTGTACAGCGCAAGCGGGGCAAGCAGACTCGTATCCATGATGTTCTCCTGCGAAGCTGGATGATCATCATTGAACTATGAGTCAAATGTGATATTGAACCGGTTCAATATAGCGCAAGGATCGTAATGAAGGACTGGCAGCCGGATATCTCGAAGGGCAGTGCGCCGGTGTACGAGCGTCTCGTGACCGCGCTGGAGGACGATGTGCGCGATGGCCGCCTGGCGCCCGGCGACCGTTTGCCACCGCAGCGCGATCTGGCGCACCGCCTGTCCCTGAGTGTCGGCACGGTCAGCCGGGCCTATGTCGAGGCGGAGCGGCGGGGGTTCATTTCCAGCCATGTAGGCCGGGGTTCGTTCGTCGCCGACCGGGCAAGACCGCATGCCGCACCACATGACACCGGCCCGCTCGACATGGCGCATAATGTGCCGCCGCTCGATCCTGCCGAGCGCTGGATCGGGGAGGGGCTGTCCCGCGTGCGCCAGCGCGCGGATCTTGGCACAGCGGTGAACTATGCGCCGCCCGAAGGCCTGGCCTCGATCCGCGAGGCCGGGGCATCCTGGCTCAAGCGCCGTCATGGCGTGACGCGCGCGACGGCGGAGCAGGTTATTCAGTGCAATGGCGGGCAGCATGGCCTTGCACTTGCCTTTGCGGCGCTGGCGCGGCCCGGCGATACGATTCTATGCGAAGCCGCGACTTATCCCGGCATCCGGACATTGGCCGACCACGCTGGCTACCGCCTGCAGGGCGTTGCCATGGATGCACGCGGCATCGATCCCGAAGCGCTAGCGCGCTGTGCCCGCGAAACTGACGCCAAGGTGTTGGTCATAATCCCGACCTTGCAGAACCCGACCACGATCAGCCTCGATGCCGCGCGCCGCGCTGAAATCATCGAGGTCGCCCGTGCCCATGATCTGATGATCGTGGAGGACGATGCCTATCGCGTCTTCGCCGATGCCGGGGCGGCGGACTGCTTTGCGGATCTCGCGCCGGAACGGACGTTGATGGTCGCGGGCGTTTCCAAGGCGGTCGCACCCGGTTTGCGGCTCGGTTTCCTGTTGCCGCCTGATAATGAAGATATTCGCGATCGACTGCTGCTGGGCATCCGGGCCTTTGGCTACAGCCCACCCTCGCTGGGTGGTCTGGTCTTCAGCCAGTGGGAACAGGACGGAACGGCCGACAGGATCGCCGACGAAGTGATCGTGGAAAGCGAGGCGAGGACGCAGTTGGCGTCGTCGATCCTCGGCAAGGCGATGGCAGTGCCGGGGGCAGGGCGCAGCCTCCACGTCTGGATGCCGATGCCCATGCTCGATGCCGAACGGCTGAGTGCCCGCGCCTTGCGCGCCTCCATCGCGCTGACGCCGCCTGACGGGCCGATTGTCGATGCCGTGGCGCCCTCTGGGGTTCGCCTGTGCCTTGGTGGCCTGCGCTCGCGTGATGCTCTTGAACAGGCGCTTCGCGATATCGCTGCCATGCTGACGACTGCCGGGGGCAGCGCCGCACGCGGTCTGGTCTGACATGCGGGGCCAGCCATGCATATGAATCGGTCTCCGGCGAGTAGTACGGATCTCTGGTCTTACGCCACGCTCTGCATCGTGATCCTGTTCTGGTCGGGCAATTTCATTGTCGGGCGCGCAGTGAACGGTGTCATTCCGCCATTCACCCTGGCGCTGGTCAGGTGGAGTGGCGCGCTTGCGATCCTCCTGCCTTTTGCCTGGCGGCATTTGCGCGCCGATCGACAACAGCTCCTGTCGCACTGGAAGGCGGTCCTGCTGCTTGGCCTGACGGGCGTGGCGGCCTTCAATGCCTTCATCTATTCGGGCCTGCAGTTCACCACCGCCAGCAACGGGCTTTTGCTTCAGGCGGCGATCCCGGCACTCGTCCTCCTGTTCAATCGCCTCTTTTTCGGCGACCGGGCGTCGGCTTTGCAGATCGTCGGCGTGACCCTCTCCATGCTGGGCGTGGCGGTCATCGTGCTGCGCGGCGACTTTGCGGCACTGGCGCGGCTGACACTCAATTTCGGGGATTTTCTCGTGCTATGCGGGGTCGTCTGCTGGGCGCTTTACACCGCGTTGCTGCGCCTTCGCCCCGATTGTCATCCGGCCAGTTTCCTGACGGCGACATTTCTTATTGGCGCCGCAGCGGTGGCGCCGTTCGCCGCGATGGAAATGGCTGGCGGTGCCAGCATCCCGCTGCGTGCCGATGTGCTGGGCGCGTTTGCCTACGTTGCTCTCTTCCCGTCCCTGGTCGCCTATGTGCTTTACAACGCGGCTGTGAAAAATCTCGGAGCGGCACCCGCAGGCCAGATGATTACACTGATGCCTTTGTTCGGAGCCGGTCTCGCCGCCCTGCTATTGGGCGAGGCTTTATTCAGGTTTCACATCATCGGAATGGTGCTGATCCTCGGCGGTATCGTTCTGGGCGCGGTGGGCGTGCAGCGCCAACTGCGGCGGATTAATGATTTAAACGCGACTGCCTGAGGCACGTCCGAGAGTCTCGACCCCCATCATCGTCTCGGTAATCAATTCTGCTCGGGGGGGCTGCTCGTGGAAACGCGGCAACAGTATTGCCAGCCCGGTACCATCTCCCCGCGATCGGCATTGAGGAAGACCGTGTGCTTGTCAGCCATTACCCTTTGACCATCAACCAGGAACCTGCGCCGATCATCATACCGCCACCAGCAATGCGAGCGGGCTTGCTTAGCCGAGTTCCGCTCATCCGCTCGGCAATGGCTTGGGCCGCACCCGCATAGACGATCTTGACGCCACCCACGGACAGAAGCGTGATGACCGCGATCAGGGTCAGGTCGGTCACAGTGAGCGCCCGCATATTGACGAGGTTCGGAAACAGCGCTGCGTAGAATATGATCGCCTTCACATCGCTCAGGGTGAGGGCAACCCCGGTGAGAAAGCTCACTGCCATGCCGCCCTTGCGTGGTGCACCGGCCCATACCTGGATCGAGGAACCTTGTCGCAGTAGACTGGCACCAAGCCAAATGAGATAAGCTGCGCCGACATAGCGCAGCAACGCGAACAGTGTGCCGATCAATTCGGATAAGACCGTAAGACCGCCTATCGCAAGGGCGACAAAGATGAGATCGCCCGCGGCGATTCCCAGAGCGGCGGCAACGCCGCTGCGAAAGCCGCGCGCCTTAGATTGGACCACGACCAGCGCGACGCTGGCACTCGGCATGGCCGCCAGGGCGGCCATCATGAGAAAAAGTGAGAGTGTGGCGGTGACGCTCAAGAATGGTTCCTACGGACCGCAAGATGGCTGTCCTAACTTGAGTCTGCCAACTTGTGTAGATCGATCTCGATCGCAACAGAATCGATATGCGTTTGGGCTAGCCTCCAATCTGGGTTTGTGAGAACGCGAAGGCGCCTGACTGGATTGGCAATCCATGCGGCAATATGCGAGAGCGCAGCGCAATTTGCATATCCTCTTCTTAAGCAAATTGACCAAGCCCACGAATTCCGCGATCATCTGATCTATGTCATGCCGGCGAATGTCGTGAGAGCCTTGGTCCTGACTGCGCGCGCGGCCATGAGTATCGGTACTGGACTTGAGTAATACACACGTGATTGACGTCATCCCTCGTTCGGCATCAATGCGACAACTTTGAATTCTGGTCGTTCCGCCGGGGCGAAGGTGTGCTGCATATAGCTGATCATGCCATCTGCTGGGTGCCGGAAAGTTCTTTCGCCACCTTCTCGCGCCATGACCGTCTGCATATCCCATTCCTCAGCGAAGAGATCTGACTCGTCGCGCAACGATTCGATCAATTCATCCAGCGCGATATCATCCAGCATCCGCGCGCTGGCAGCACGAAATTCCGCCAGCAGGCGCCTTGCGCGCTGTTCCCAGTCCGGCAGCAATATTCGCGCTTGGGATGAGGTAAAGGTGTAGCGTAACAGATTGCGCTGCTCGCTATTTCCGAGCCAGCCCGCGAAGAGATGTGCTGCCGGTTCGTTCCAGCAGCAGGCATTCCACAGAGGGTCGAGCCCGTAGGCCGGGCAGGGGAGCGCCTGAACGATGGCGGATACACCCTCCGGCGCCTCGGATGTCGGAAAACCTTGCGGAGCGTCGGGGTCACGCCGACCGGCCAATTCGAACATATAAGCGCGCTCGGCCGGAGTAAGCGCAAGAGCTCTCGCAAGCCGGCCGAGCGCATCAGGCGAAACGCTGATCTCCCGTCCCTGTTCGATCCAGGCGCACCATGTGACGCCGATCCCGGCCCGTGCCGCCAGTTCCTCGCGCCGCAAGCCGGGTGTCCGGCGGCGACGGACAACTGTGTCCGGTTTCGTGCGCTCGCGGTGCGAACGGACGAAATGGCCCAACATCTTGCGTCTCTCATCGCTGTTCATAGGCCATTTTATAACAGGATAATTGGACATCTTGTAACAGGGTATGAAAACTTCTTCAGAGGTCGTGAAGGAGAACAACCATGACCCGTTCACACAATACCGTCGTCGACGAACAATATGGCGCCAAAGCCAGGGACTATGTCGAAAGCGCCGTTCACGCCGGCGGTGACGATCTCGATGCCCTGGAGATGATTGCCGAGCGCGAGCGGCCGGACCGGGCTGCCGATCTCGGAGCGGGCGGCGGTCACGTAGCCTATAGGCTGGCTCGCCGTTCCGGCACCGTCACCGCCATCGATCTTTCCGCAGCGATGCTCGACGCGGTCCGTGAAGCGGGAGCGCAACGCGGCATCTCGAACTTGGAGACCTGCGTTGCGTCAGTTGAGGCTCTGCCGTTCGACGATGGCTGTTTCGATATGTTGGCCTGCCGCTTTTCCGCGCACCACTGGGGCGACTTCGAAAGCGGAATCCGGGAGGCACGACGTGTACTGGCACCCGGTGCAACTGCTGTATTCATCGACGTCATCTCGCCGGGGCATGCTCTGTTCGACACCCATTTGCAGGCGATCGAACTGCTGCGCGATCCATCCCACGTGCGCAATTATAGCGAAGCCGAATGGACATCAGCGCTGGCGCGCAGCGGCTTCCGCGTGCGCGCCACGCAGAAACGCCGGTTGCGGATGGAATGGGAATCATGGGTCGACCGGATGCAGACGCCTGAAACACACCGCGAAGCCATGCGTTCACTTCAAGATCGGGCATCCGCTGAAACGAGAACCTATTTTGCTATTGAGCCCGACGGGTCGTTCACGATCGATACGTTGCAGATTGAGGCCACGGCTTGCCGCACACGTTCATTTTGATGACTGGTGTCAATCTCAGTCAAGTGCCGAGCACTCTGGAGTAGACGCTTCAAAAGCCGCTCTTTCCAAATCAACCCCCTTGGGAATTGTCGTCCGGCGAAAGCCCAGCGTCGTGAACGAGGCAGAATTGCCAATAAAATCTTCGATAGATCAGACTGCAATAATTGATAATCGTTCGCAACAAAGCTAGCTTGCTGTTTTGGTAACAACTCGCTGGCGTCGTCATGGCGCATAGACCGGAACGGATATGGGATCGGAGCAGCACAGCCGAAAATTGAACCTTTATCTGCGTCACCGCGCGGAATTGATCGACTATGCCACACCGATCGTAGGCGACCGGGCGCTCGCCGAGGACGTGGTTCAGGATGCCTGGTTGCGCTTCTCCGAAGCCGGTTCGCATGATTCCAAAACGCGCCTGATCCGACAGCCGGTTGGTTATCTCTACCGTATCGTCCGCAACCTGGCCCTCGACATCTCTCGCCGTAAGATTGCGGAGAACTTGGCGGACGAAGCGCGCTTGCCAGAGGTGCCGGATCTTGCGGTGGACGCTGGCCGCGCGATGGAGGGTCGCGAAAAGCTGAAGGCTCTTCATCGCGCTCTGGCCGAACTGCCCGAGCGCGAGCGCTTGGTTTTCGACATGCATCGCATGCAGGGACTGACCTATGCCGAGATCGGCGTGGCAATGGGCCTTTCGCAGACGCGTGCTTATGAGCTCGTTCGCGCTGCGCTCGAACATTGCATGATGACGCTGATGGATGGCGGCCATTTATGAATTCGGCTGCGACACCGAAGATTTTCCCGGCAGTTTCGTCTAGTCCAAAAGGGAAATCGGACGATCTGATGCGCGATGAGTTGAAACATCACGAAGGCGGCATGTCACGCAATGCACTGGTGCGCGAGGCGGCCGACTTATGGCTACGGCTACAGGCCGATCCCGAACTGCAAAGCGAAGTCGACGAATGGTGCGCACAAAGCGCCGATCACGAGCGCGCTTTTTCCGCCGCCAGAGAGAGCTGGACGCTCGCCGGACAATTGGCACCGTCTTCGTCCATCCCGCCGGTCAGACACCGGAGCAGGGCGAGCCGATGGCATTTTCGTCCGAGGCGAGCAATCACCGCCATGGTCGGTGCCGCTGCCGCCGCATGTCTTGCCGTCGTCAGTGCTCCTACCTTGTTGCTGATGTGGCAGTCCGATTATCGCACTGGTACCGGCGAGATACGTAATGTGACGCTGTCCGATGGATCGTCAGTGACGCTTGATGCCGGCAGTGCGATTGCCCTGAATTATGGAGATGGCCAGCGTGGTGTGCGTCTGCTCGCAGGGCACGCCTGGTTCGATGTCGCGCATAACGAGAAGAACCCCTTCACGGTCTCGGCTGCCAACGCACGGGTTAGGGTGACGGGCACCGCCTTCGATGTCGGTCTTGACGATGACTCGATCGATGTGACGCTCGCACGGGGCGGTGTCCAGGTAGCCTGGGATGACAAAGCGCCCATTACGCTGAGGCCCGGCGATCGGATCCATCTTGCTCGACCGTCCCACTCGGTAGACCGGAGCCGTATGGCCATTTCCTCTATGGGGAGCTGGAGGCACGGGCGGCTGATAATCGAAGACGTGCCACTCTCGGAAGGTATCGACCAACTGCGTCGCTATTATTCGGGAGCGATCGTCCTGACCAGTTCAGAGCTTGGGCAGCGCAGGGTCACAGGCGTGTTTGACGTTCATGCTCCCGAAGAGGCGTTGCGCCTGATGGTCCGGCAGCACGGAGCCAGTGTCCGCTCCGTCACGCCTTGGCTCCTGATTGTATCTGCCGACTAAAATTCTCGGCGTCTTTTCAATCTTCTAACGAGTGCTCGAAAAAATTTCGCGATCCGACCGAAGATCGCGCGATCCATTTCGTCTCATCCTTGTACGCAGTTTATGCGATTAACTCGCAAGAGCAATAAGGATGGAAGGACGGTTTTGTGAAAGCATCGGGGGGCACCACATATGGCGCAAGGATTTCAGTACGGACACTGGCTGGGAGCACGGCTTTAGCGCTCGCGTTGGTTGCAGTGCCGTGCATGGCGCAGCAGGTTTCTTCGGTTGCCCCCACGCCCGAGCGGCGTGGGGGCTGTCGCGGTGTTCTCCTCCCGTTCCCTAACGATTTTGCAGATCGCGAAAATCGAGCGCTCACACCCCGCTTGTCTGCGCGCATCGTCGCTTCGTCACGCGGTCGTTTGCCCCCTTCGGCCGCGTGACACCCCAAGGTGATCCTGGCGGGAGACGGGCGATGGACGATGCGAGAGAAGCGCGGGCGGGAATGCGTTTCGCTCGTAGAGCGTGACCACGGTTGCGGTCATCCATCGCCTCACGACCTCTTTGCACGCGGTTGATCTGCGAAGCTTGCGATACTCGATCTCGAAGTAGTGCAGCGGCGTCATGAAGCGTTGGTTTGGCTCGTGATCTGCGTTAGAAGTGCGCGGGCATCTTCGATCAATAGAGCGGCCTGCAAGGCTACCATGAGACGCGATGCAGCGAGGTCATCGCCGCGCGCCTCTGCCTCTTTGATGGCCTCGATAGCGGCGGCTGATGTCAGTTGGTCATCCATGCCTGTATTTAGCCGATCTGGCAGATTTTCGCGGTTTAGTGGACCAAAACGAAAAGAGCCGGGCGGACCCGGCTCTTGTATCACAGTGCAGATATCCAGCCTCTCACCGATGAGAGTTTCCAGAACGTCCGTGATCCTACTGAAACGGGTTGCGGGAACTTCCCATTTCGCACGGCAGACCATAACCAAGTTCGACCAAGGCTGATCATCGAACAGACTTCCTTGGTCGTTAGTAACCGGTCCTCGTTACTGCGGTTGATGTTGAATGCTGCATACTCTTCGTCATTGGTGGTAGCGGTGTTCGTCACATTTCTTACTCGTTCGTGGTGACGTCACCACTACCGATTCGCGTTCTGCCGATTCAATATCTTTCGAACATTTCGTCTCCAACGATGCGGCGGACCTCGTCTTCCCATATCCGCCACGCGCGGCGCTTGTCCGCGAAATACTGGTTGTGGTTGTAGACGCCAGCGATACCGGGAATCTTGTGTGCCATGCACTGTTCAACGGTACCGGGATCGAGCAACGCGCGTTCATCCTCATCCCGCAGGCCGTTCGCGAGTGTCGAGAACGTGTGACGCAGGCTATGTGTGGACCAAGGCTCGATGGTCTTTCCCTGTTTTGCTGCGAGGGCAGCCATCGTCTCGCGAAGTTTCTTGACGACGTACGAGTAACCGGAGATCGGCGCATCCTTGAGCCGGTGGGCTGATCGGAAGACAAACTCGGAATTGTGCCTCCTGAGCCGCTCAGAGACGATCTTCCACGTCTTGTGGCCAACCGGGGCAAGGAAGCGTGTCTTCCCCTTCATACGCTCCGCAGCGATGTCAAAACACGTGTCAGCGCGCATGACCTCTGCCCGTCGCAATTCGCTGATCTCGGTTCGCCGCATACCGGTCAACAGGACGCAGATGTAGTAGTCGCGCCAAACCGGGGTAAGGTCATCAAGCGCTGTCCAGAACCAGCGTATTTCCTCATGAGAGAAGTAGCGGTCGCGCTTGGTAACGGAACCACGGTCGATACCGTCGGTTGGCAGCGTTTGGCCCATCCCGGTTTTCAGCCGGTTGGTTCGGCACCATTTGAGAAACTTCGAAAGATACGCGATTGCGTTTCTGCGTGCGGATGGGCGATCGCTGAGGTTGTCCGTGACTTCATAGACGTCCTCGAACGTGAGGTCCGCGACCATCATATCCGCGATCTCATCCTTCCAGTAGCGACGCCAATACCCTTCCTTGTCGTCCTTGGTGCTGTCTGCGTTCGCTTTGGTCGTCCCGGTGCCATTCGAGATTTCCGCAATGTATGCGTCCCACGCCTCTTGGCAGGTCATCTGGCCACGTTTGCGACGTCCTGTTTCCTCCGGTGCGATACCGGCACCATGTTTGACATAGACGTCCACGCCAGCCGCGAGGTCTTCATTGATCTCCGCAGCCTTCGCACGCGCATCCGCAAGGCCAAAGTCTGGACCGAACGTCCCTAGCTTTATCGTGCGAGGAGTTCCGTTTACGCGGCGCTGCCATTCGAAGACGGCACCACGGGCACCGAACCGGATGGCGAGGCCCTTGCGGACAGGGCAGGTTTCACGGCCACGGTATTGCTTCGCGAGTAGCCCCTTTATCGATTGTTGGTTCCAAGTTTCCAGCACTGCTGATTTTTTCCTTCTGAATCGAAGGAACCACATACTGATTCGGATTCGGCGAAATCCATAAACTCGTGATTCGCGAATCGAGCATGTTCGCTCTTGTTCGTGCCAATCCGCCCCAACGTATGGAAAAACGTATGGAAGTGGCGAT
This sequence comes from Novosphingobium indicum, assembly GCF_014645195.1. Taxonomy (GTDB): domain Bacteria; phylum Pseudomonadota; class Alphaproteobacteria; order Sphingomonadales; family Sphingomonadaceae; genus Novosphingobium; species Novosphingobium indicum. Next base: position 22,300 of record NZ_BMLK01000024.1, read on the forward strand.
CGGCAAGAGCGCTGGCCCCTAAGGGCCACTGGTAAAAACGGCGGTTTTCTGGGGTTTTTCTGCCGGAAGGCTGGTGGACGCACTAGGGCTCGAACCTAGGACCCGCTGATTAAGAGCTGAAATCAGAGGGTCCTTATGCTTCCGCATGCGTCCAAAAACGGCAGAATTCTGCGAATCATTGTCCGCATTGTTCTTGATATGTTCTCCAGTATCCACTACAAAAAGCTACCTAAGGTAGCAGGAACATATGGCGAACAAAGTTGGTTTGACAGATGCTCGGATCGCAGGTTTGAAAGCGCCTGCAAGCGGGCAAATTGAGGTCGCTGATGGCATCGTGACCGGTCTGCGGCTCCGAATGGGAGCGAGTGGCACCAAAACTTACATCTTGCGTAAGCGCGTTCAAGGTAAATGGTTGAACGTGACTATCGGGCGGCACGGCCCGAATTTCACTCTTGCCCACGCCCGTCGCAAGGCGCGGGATCTACTCGTCGACGTTGAGCAAGGCAAAAGCATCGCCCGAAAGCCGGGAGCGAAGAGGAAGGGATCGAAGGGTGTCGGCACTGTCGCTGAGCTATACGAGACATATCTGGCTCAACAGATCGTCGGCAAAAAGCGGAGCGCGAAAGAGTTCGATCGGGTTTTCCGCAAGTACATTGAACCTGAGCTAGGCGACCGCCTTGCCGATTCGATCACCCGAAGCGACGTCAGCCGCTTTGTCGAAAAGATTGCATTCGAGCGGGGCAAGGAGACCCTCACGATGGCGCGCATCGTTTATCGCCATCTCTCGACTTTCTACACTTGGGCACTCACCAGATTAGAGCATTTGCCAGCCAATCCGTGCCGGGACGCCTGGCGCCCAAAAAGGAGCGAGCCTCGCGACCGGGTGCTCAGCGATCGAGAGGTCGCTGCACTGTGGCAAGCCGCCGTCGAGGATGGCTATCCGTTTGGTCATCTTGTGCAGATGTTGATTCTCACAGCCCAGCGCCGGGGAGAGGTGCTCGACGCCACTAGCGACGAGTTCGACTTCAAGGGGAAAGTTTGGACAGTACCAGGAGACAGAGCGAAAAATGGCAAGGCAAACGTGGTGCCTTTATCCGCACAGTCCCTCGAGGTCGTCACGGACATCTTCGCGGCCGGCGGGATCGCGCCTGAAGACGCTCACAAACAATCCCAAATTCTACTGGCATCCAAGGTCAACAGCACCAACAGTGTCAGTGGGTTGTCAAAGGCCTGGAAGCGGATAAGGGCAAGTGTAGACGAGAAGCTCGGCTATGAAGCCGCTCATTTCACCATGCATGACATTCGCCGGACGGTGGCGACCGGACTGCAGAGGATTGGAATACCGCTGGTCGTTTCAGAGGCCGTTCTCAATCATCAGTCGGGCTCGGCAATGGCTGGTGTCGCCGGGGTCTATCATCGGCATCAGTACACGAATGAAAAACGCGAAGCTCTCGCGCTGTGGGGCAGGGAGGTTCTACTGCTCGTCGCTAAACATCCGCCACAGGACAGTCAGGAAGAATGACTCTCCACCCCGAGCCAGTCGGCGCGTATCCGATCCATGCCCGCGGCAACGCCCTCGACGGTCACTGTAGATCCGATGAAGTCCTCACGGACATCATCGCATTCGACAATCCAGACATCGTCAGCAGATGTAGTCAGGATCATTCCGCGTCTACCGCTGCCTAACGTCCCCGACACGCGTATTCGACCCGCACTCACAATGCCCCCCGCTCAAAAGCGCCAATGGCGCAGCACTTCGCGCACATAGGCCGGCGTCTCGCCATTGCGTGGAACACCGCCGGCGCGCTCGACGGCACCGGGACCTGCATTGTAGGCGGCAAGGGCCAGATGAACTACCCCGAACTTGTCGAGCATCTGGCGCAAGTATCGCGCCGCACCCAAGATGTTCGCCTTGGGATCGAAGCGATTTGAAACGCCAAGGTCCCGCGCTGTCCCTGGCATCAATTGGCCCAAACCTGCGGCGCCGGCCTTGCTGATGGCTAAGGGATTATATCGTGATTCCGTCCATACAAGAGCGTCGAGAAGGCCCCTTGGTAGCGAGTATTGAGCCTCAGCAGCGTAAACATGAGGAAGGTAGCTTGCCCGACGGAAGCCCGATGGCGCGCTGCCCTCGGACTTTGGATATCGGTAGGGCAGATAGGTTCGACCCGCTTCTGCAGCCGGCGGCTCGGACGAGGCCGTTGGAGGCTTACTCCAGATGCCATGTTCGACGAGAAGAAATCCATCGGTCCCTTCCGCAACGCGGAAGCCATCGGTCGTCAATTCCGAAGCAACGGTCATCTGAGGGGACCCAAGATCCTGCGCGTGAGCGGGGAGGACGAACCCAAATCCTGCCGTTGCCACTGCGGCGAATGCCCATTTCAGTCTCATTCCCGAATCCTTTAATGGTCGAATCGAGAAAGAACATATATAGAACATATGATGTAGGAAAATGAAACCTCAGCGATGCAGAGCGGAGGCTGCGCGGGTGGAGGCACGTTACGATGGAGATGCCCCATGCACCAACACCGATCATCCCAATTCCAAGGTCTGCAACTGGAAAACCGCGCGCGCAAGATAGTCGAGCAGCTGGGCGGTGCCTGGTCGCGTTCGCGCGGAATGTGCTGCTGCCCGGCCCACGACGATCGCACTCCTTCGCTAAGCATCACACTCGGAAAGCGCGCAATTCTTGTTCATTGCTTTGCCGGCTGCACGAACGAGGCGGTGATAGAAGCCATGGCCGGGCTCGGAATACGAATTGCGGACCTGTTCGATGGCACGAGTGGTCCGATCGTGGCCGAACCGCGCGAGGAAGTCGCCAATCGCAATGCGCTGAGGCTCTGGCGTGAGGCATCGACCATCGCTGGCAGCCCCGCCGAGAAGTACCTCGTGTCCAGAGGCATCACGATTTCTTCGCCGGAGCTGCGTTTCCACCCGCATATGCCGCTGGGGCCAAAGGGTGCTGTCCGGTTTCTACCCGCGATGGTGGCGGCCGTGCGCAATGATGCAGGAATTCTGGCGCTGCACCGCTCCTTCCTTGACCTCGACAAAACCAGCTTGGCTTCTTTCGATCAGCCCAGGCGTGCGTTAGGCAGCCCCGGTTCTGGGGCGGTGCGTTTCGCGTACCCGAATGGGGGACGCCTTGGCCTCGCAGAGGGAAACGAAACGGCCCTCTCAGCGATGCAAATGTTCAAGGTTCCCTGCTGGGCGACGCTAGGAAACGAACGCTTCGGCTTGGCCACAATCCCGGAATCGGTGCACCAGCTGTATCTCTTTGTCGACAATGATGCGGGCGGGCACCTTGCTGAAGAGCGTGCGCGAGAGGCCTACGCTTGTGAAGGGCGGCTGATTGTCACCAGGCGTCCGGAGCTAACCGGCGACGACTGGAATGATGTGCTCATGCGCTCAGTCCGAGCTACGGTCTGAATGTCGGTGAGAGGAAAGCGGGCTTGGGGCCTTGTGAGGCCCCCGGGCGGATCCATCCGAACGGACACCCGGACAAACCCCGGGCCTCTTCAGGAGGTCTCTCATGTCACACGCAAATACCGCTTTCGCATTCTCCGATCCCGCCGAGCCGCAAGTGCTGGCAGCCGCGAGGGCGCTGGCCGCGCGGCTCGCTGCAGATCAAGCGATTTCACGGCTCACTGTGAATGCAACAATGGCCGATCACTTCGACGGTAGCGACGCCGAAGGACGCTGGTCCGTACGCGATGCCCATGCCGCACTTGAATTGGCGCAGGTGTTGTTCCTGGCGCAGGCAACTGAATTCTCACCTGCAATGTCTTCCAGCTTCGCCGATGAGGCATTCACGCACCTCGAACGTCTGGTCCCGACCCAGTCCAACCGGAGCGATGAGCAGATCGAGTGGCAACAATTCGCGACGCCGCCCCGTCTGGCCTGGATGGCTGCAAAGGCATGCGCGATTTCTGCCGCTGAACTGGTTCTCGAGCCGTCGGCCGGGACCGGGATGCTGGGCGTATGGGCAGCAAAGGCAACTGCGCGTCTTGCTCTCAACGAGATTTCGCCGCTGCGCCGCGAATGCCTAGGCGTTGTGTTTCCGGAGGCGACAGTCACGGGGTTTGACGGGGAACTGATCGACGAACTTCTCACGCCCGACGTGGGTCCGAGCGTGGTGCTGATGAACCCGCCATATTCACACGGTATCGAGAGGGGCCACGATAGCCGCACTGGCGACCGGCACTTACGTTCTGCCTGGAAGCGCCTCCTGCCCGGTGGCCGCCTGGTCGCAGTGATGCCCGAATGGTTCGAGCTTCCGAAATTCCTCGCCGGGATCGCTGGTCCCCTCTCGTTGCGCCTCAACGCGACGATCGAGCGCGGTTTCATCAAGCAGGGCACCTCAATCTCAACCCGGCTCCTGATTCTCGACAAGGCTGAGGATGGTACCAGCCCGATCATCGCCCAGCCGGCAAACTTTGCCGAGCTTCATCTGCTGATCGATATGCTCCCTGACCGGGTAAGCCTGCCCGCGGGACCCAGCATCGGCATCAAGCCAGCATTGCCGCTTCGGCTGGTTGCGAACAAGACGAAACCAGTTCCACTTAAGGTCCATCCAACCGATGCGGCGCCGTCGATCCTGCCGCTTGATTTTACTCCGCTCGAAGCACCTGCGCCGATCGAAAGCCAGGTTGGGCATTATTTGCCCTACCGGCCGAGCCGGATCTCGATTGCAGATGCTGTCCCGCATCCGACCCCCCTAGTCGAATCCGTTGCGATGGGTTCGATAACCGCACCCGTGCCCGAAGTGGTGCCTCAGCTTCCGTCGAGCCTCATTGCTGGGGGCGCCCTATCCGCTGCGCAGGCCGAGACCCTGATCTATGCCGCAAGCGCGCATGCCCGCGATCTGCCGGGACGGTTTGAGCCCGACGACAAGGGCTGCGCCTTGAAGGCGAGCGCCGAGGGGCACGCCTACCGCATGGGCTACTTTCTTGGTGACGGAACTGGTGCAGGGAAAGGACGGCAGGTCGCTTCCGTCATCCTCGATCGGTGGGTGAGGGGCGAACGGCGCCACATCTGGATTTCCAAGAACGAAGCTTTGCTCGAAGATGCCCGCCGCGACTGGAGCGCGCTCGGCGGCCTTCCCATCGACGTCCAGCCCCTTGGCCAATGGAAGCTCGGTGTCCCGATCGGGATGCGCGAGGGCATACTCTTCGTGACTTATCCGACACTCCGTTCGGGTCGAAGCGACGCGACCCGCCTCGATCAGATTCTCGAATGGGCAGGGGAGGACTTCGACGGGCTCATCGTCTTCGACGAAGCCCATGCGATGGCCAACGCCGCAGGCGGGGAGGGCTCACGTGGTAAGGTCAAAGGATCGGAACAGGGCATTGCCGGTGTTCGCATCCAGAATCTGTTGCCGCGCGCTCGCGTGCTCTACGCATCGGCGACCGGGGCATCCGACGTCAATAATCTCGCCTATGCCACCCGTCTTGGCCTGTGGGGTCCCGAGACGGCTTTTGCCAATCGTGAAGCCTTCGTCGCAGACATCCGCGATGGCGGTATCGCTGCAATGGAACTGGTCGCGCGCGATCTGAAGGCACTCGGACTGTACGCGGCGAGGGCACTTTCATTCGCCGGAGTTGAGTACGAGATTCTCGAGCATTGCCTGACCCCCGACCAGGTAGCGGTTTATGACGCCTATGCAGACGCCTGGGCAATCATTCATGCCAACCTGCGCGAAGCACTCGAGGCAACCCGGATCGTCGACACTGACAGTGGCGATACCCTGAATTCAGGTGCCAAATCGGCTGCGCTTTCGGTGTTTGAAGGCACCAAGCAGCGCTTCTTCGCGCAGCTCCTTCTATCGATGAAGCTGCCGAGCCTGCTGCCTGCGATTGATACGGCACTTGCCGACGGCAACGCTGTTGTAGTGCAACTCGTCTCGACCGCCGAAGCCATGCTCAACCGCCGCCTCGCCGATCTCTCCGATGCGGAACGTGAAGCACTCGAAATCGATCTCTCCCCCCGCGAATACGTGGTCGATTACCTCACCAAATGCTTTCCGGTGCGGTTGATGGCCGTGTTTACGGACGAGAATGGCAATGCCCGGTCCGAACCGATGAGTGACGAGAACGGTGCTCCTGTTCTCTGTCGTTCGGCGCTTGCCGCGCGCGATCGCATGATCGAGCAGCTCTGTGCCTTGCCGCCGATCGCAACGGCGCTCGATGCAATCATCGAACGGTTCGGTGTCGATCAGGTCGCCGAAGTCACCGGCCGGACCCGCCGCCTGATCGTCGGACGCGATGGACGCCAGGTGCTCCAGTCGCGCTCTCCGCGCGCCAATGTCGCCGAGACGCGAGATTTTATGGACGGGACAAAGCGAATTCTGGTTTTCTCCGATGCCGGTGGCACTGGCCGCAGTTATCATGCCGACCTTGCGGCAAAGAACCAGATGCGCCGGGTCCACTTTCTGCTTGAGCCGGGCTGGCGGGCCGATGCCGCAATTCAGGGCCTTGGCCGTACCAACCGCACCAATCAGGCGTCGGCCCCGCTGTTCCGCCCGGTGACCACCGATGTGCGTGGCGAACGTCGGTTTATATCGACCATTGCACGTCGGCTCGACAGCCTCGGGGCACTGACCCGAGGGCAGCGCCAGACAGGTGGGCAGAACCTCTTCGATCCTGCCGACAATCTCGAGAGCACCTACGCCAAGGAGGCGCTTCATCGCTGGTTCGGCCTGTTGTTCGCAGGCAAGCTGGAAGCCGTTACGCTTTCTCGGTTTGAGGAATTGAGCGGGCTCAGGGTCGAAGGGCCCGACGGCGAAATGGTCGATGACCTGCCAACAATCCAGCGCTGGCTCAATCGCATCCTCGCGTTGCCTATTGCTCTGCAAAACGGGATATTTGACGAGTTTCTCGGCCTCGTCGAAGCGCGGATCGATGCAGCACGCCAGGCCGGCACGCTCGACATAGGGGTCGAGACCATTGCGGTCGAGCATTTCGAGGTGCTGACCGATACGCTACTGCGCACAGATGCGCTGTCAGGTGCGACTACGCATCTCCTGGAACTAGAGATCGCCCGCGCGTTCAAGCCTTTGCGTCTCGAACGGCTCGAGGAACTCTACGGCTTTTCAGGTGCGCGTCAGCAACTTCTGCGTAATGCGCGCTCAGGCCGGATCGGGCTGCTTGTCCCGACGCGTAGTCTGCTCACCGACGAAGGTATGCGTGTGGCCCGCTTCGAGCTTGTCCGTCCCTTGAAGAATGGGCACATCACCGCCGATCAACTCGAGGAGAGCAACTGGGAAACGGTGGATCCAACCGAATTTCGCCGCCTGTGGCAGGTGGAGGTCGATGACGCCGCCTCAAATCACAAGCGCGAGCGCCTGCATCTTGCAACCGGCCTACTGCTTCCGGTGTGGGACAAACTACCTTCCGACTATGTTCGGGTCAGCCGGATCTCGGCGCGAGACGGACGCTCGCTGTTAGGCCGGGAGGTTCCGCTCCATTGCGTGCCCGAACTGTGCCAGGCGCTTGGGCTTGAAGACGAACATGCCTTTTCGGCAGAGCAAATCGTTGATGCGGTGCTCGGCACAGGACGTCCGATGCAAATCAAAAGCCGCGAAGCGCTTACGCTCAAGCGCAGCCTCGTCAATGGCGCGAAGCGGCTCGAACTGGCTGGTTGGTCGGCGTCGCGCCTCGACTGGTACAAGGCACATGGGTGCTTCACCGAGATCATCCGCTATCAGACGCGACTTTTTGTCCCGACGACGAGCGCGGTGGCAGTCTTGGCGGGACTTGTCGGATAAGGCAATCCAATATTGCCAATTGGCATTCAAAGTTATATATGATGCCATATGGAGAATGCTCATGTTGGCACTGCAACCCGTTGATACCGTCCCCCATGCCTTCCGGCCCGATCCTGTAACCCAGGAGGAAGCAGCGGCGATGTTCCGCGCCGTTCTGAACCTGTTTGGGAAATGGGGAGTAACGGACGAACAGGCAGCGACTCTGCTCGACATGCCGGTTCGCTCCTACCGGCGGTGGAAGGCTGAGGGTGCGGGCCGTGTCTCGCGCGATGGTGCGGCGCGGCTCTCCAACCTGATGGGTATCCACAAGGCGCTGAGGATCATCTTTTCCGAAGCCCAACGTGGCTACGCCTGGATCAAGGCAGGTAACGCCGCCTTTGCCGGATTGAGTGCGCTCGACGTCATGCTTGGCGGCGAGCTGACCGACATCATGCGGGTGCGTCGCTATCTTGATGCCGAACGTGGTGCCTGGTGATTGATTCCGAGGCGATTCCGGTTGCCCAGGTCGAGTGGAAAGGTGCTGTACGGATTATCCGCAGTGCCTTTCCACCGATCGACCTGTTCGAAGATATCGCGGACCCTGCAGATTGGCCACTGCTGATCTCTGCCGAGCAAAAAACCAATCCTCGCATCATGGCGACGATCGGCAATCTCGATCTGGTTCCTGCTGACCGCCGGGTAGGGGGCAACGGCGCATCGTATCTGATGGCCCCGTTCACGCATGTCAGCACTGACCGACCAAGTCGCTTCACCGATGGGACCTACGGCGTCCTATACGCGGGGGATGCATTCGAAACTGCGCTGTTCGAAACAATCCATCACCATGCCCGCTTCATGGCTCGCACTGTAGAAGCGCCAGGCTGGACCTCAGAGTTCCGTGAGATTATCCTTTCGGTAAGCGCTGATCTTCACGATCTCAGGAGCCTTGCGACAGGCGATCCCGCGCTAGATCCCGACAACTATGCTGCATCGCAAGCCCTCGCTGTTGAACTCAAAGGGGGCGGGGCCGAAGGTCTTGTCTATCCGAGCATCCGGCATCCGGGTGGTGAATGTGTCGGCTTGTTCTACCCGGATTGTGCATCCGACCCCACTCAGGGACGTCACCTCGACTACCACTGGGACGGAATGGGTGTCGATCTGGTTCGAGACGCTGGTACAGGGGCAGTGTTTCGGGTGGTGGGTTCTGCTTAAGCGAAAGATCCACGGCACGCATGCCAAAAGGCAATCCAGCTATGAAACGACATCCGCCCAACTTAATTTCAACGAGGTGCCCTTCACCTTCGGCAGGGCTTTTCGGTCGATCAGCTTGCTCTGCACCTCAAAGTCAGAATCAATCTTCACGATCAGGACCTTGCTAAAGTTGCGCTTGAGATTGAGCGTAATTGTGTCGTTGCTCTTGAAGGGCGTAATCGTCTTCACTTCAACGAAGTGATTGCCAATTTTGCCGTCCGACCCTTGTGCGTAATTCCGGTGCAGTTTGAGCCCGTGAGTGATGGCCCCATAGAGTTCACCGAGATCGCCATACACCTGAAGGTGGCTGCCCGTGAGCTCGTAATAGTTCTGCGCAACAGCGAGCAAGTCTTGAAATATCGGAACCAGATCGACGTCGACGTTCGGGAACCGGGCTTCGAACTCCAAACGCGCCAGATGTGTGTTGATCTCAGTCCAGGTAATCCATTCACCATCGTCGTAAATGGCGTTGTCTTCGTTCCACATGTCTGTTGGGCCGTGCATCATATTGGCGTGACATGCCATATTACCAGTAAATGACTGGTTTCCCTATCAACGACTGCGCCCATAGAAGAGGAAAGGAAGCTTGCTTCTGACTGAGCCGAAGGAGCGTCGATGGTCGATGCTTGTGCTCGCAATCAGGAGTAAGTCCCATGATCAAGTCGATCCCGCTGACCAAGTTGGTCCAGTCCCCTCGCAATGTGCGCCGTCACGGTGACCCAGCCGCAGATTCCGAACTGAAAGCGAGCATTGCAGCCCACGGATTGTTGCAGAACCTCATCGTTCGGCCAGCAGCTCGTGGCAAATTCGAGGTCGAAGCCGGAGAGCGCCGCCGTTGCGCCTTGCTGGCGCTTGCCGAAGAGAAAGTCCTGCCGAAGGGCTACGAGGTTACCTGCCTCGTGCTTGAGGACGATGCGGAAATCGCAGTCGAAACGAGCCTGGCCGAGAACTTCCATCGCCTCGCGATGAACCCCGCCGACGAAGCGCAGGCGTTCGCTGCCCTTATTGATGCTGGTGCCTCGACGGAAGATGTCGCGCGCCGCTTCGGGCTGACGGTCCGCTTCGTAGAAGGCCGTTTGCGTCTCGCGACCCTCGCGCCTGTCGTCTTCGATGCTCTGGCATCCGGTGAAATCACTCTCGATCTCGCCAAAGCTTTCGGCGCGACCTCCGACCAGGAAATTCAGGCTCGCGTCTATGATCAGGCGTCTTCGGGCTATTATGCGCCCAGCGCCGACAGTATCCGGCGCATGGTGCTCTCCGGCACGGTTCGCGGCAGCGATGCTCGGGCCCGCCTTGTAGGTCGCGAAGTCTATATCGCTGCAGGTGGCCGGATCGAACGCGAACTCTTCGACGACGATGACAGCGAGTCCTGGGTCGATGTCGCGCTTCTCGAAACGCTCGCCGCGGAGGAGATGGAAAAGCGCGCCAAGGCGCTCGCAGCAGAGCAGGGTCTCGCCTGGGTCAAGCCGACGCTTGATGCCTATGCCAGTCACGATCTCGTCGAAGGCCTCATTCGACTTCCAGCCGAGCCGGCTCCGTTGACTGACGCCGAACTGGCTCGCCTTGACGAGCTCGATGCCTCGTACGACGAGCATGCGGCCATTCTTGAGGACGAAGACAGCGCCGAAGAAGCAATTGCTGCGGCCGAGGCGACGATCGAAGCGATCGAGCGCGAATGCCAGGACATTCGGGCAAAGCCCCCGGAGCTGGCACCCGAACTGAAGGCCGATGCCGGAATGATCCTCGTTCTTTCGCGCGACGGCACACCGGTTCTCCAGCCGGTGTTCTACGGCGAGCGCGACATCGAAGTCGTTGGTGACGAAAATGTCGTCGAAGTCGTTGCGAGTGTCGGCAGTGATGGCAAACGCCGTGCAGCGCTTTCCAAGCGGCTGGTCGACGAACTTGCGATGCAACGTCGTGACGTGCTCGCGCTCCACGTGGCATCGGATCCCGGCCTTTCGCTCGACATCATGGTCTTCACCCTCGCGGATGCCGACACCCACGACTGGCGGTCACGCGTGGCCACGACCCTGCGTGGCGGCGTCCCCGCGGGTCCGATTGTCGGGTTCGAAGCGAAGGATGCGCCGGCAAGCGCATCCCTTGCGGACCTGCGCTCGGGTCTCGATGAGAGTTGGCGATCTGGCGAAGACGCTTCGTCGCGCTTCAAGATGTTTCGGGCACTCACTGATGAAAGTCGCGCAGCATGGCTTGGCTTCGTCGTCGCTCGCACGCTCGAGGCGAGCCTCAACATGGCAGGCGAACGTCAGATCACGTTCCAGGATCATCTGGGCAGCACGATCGGCATCGACATGGCACAATGGTGGCGTCCGACCGCGGCAAACTACTTTGACCGCGTCTCGAAGCAGGTCATCCTTGATGCGCTCACCGATATTGGCGGTTTGGAACTGTCTTCGCGCTTCGCATCGGTGAAAAAGGGCGATCTCGCGATGAGCGCCGAGCGCGTCTTCGCGGGGACCTACATCACCGAGGTCGAAGTTCGGGAAAGGGCGCTTGCCTGGGTGCCCGAAGTCATGCGCTTTGCCGAGCAGCCGGAAATTCCTGCCGATAACGAAGCGCAAAGTCCCGACGCGGATTTCGTCGCCAACGACGACAATCAGCCCCCGAGCGAGCTGGCCGCCTGACCTCCTCCTGACAGGAACGGCTTCTCGCCACCGTGAAGCGGTCCTCCGGCACATGCCGGGGGGCCGCTTCCTTCATGGAAAGAGAGCGGAGGGGGCTCCGGGATCTCCGGCACTGACCGACGGAACTGTCGTCAGGCCATTTCAGGAGATCCAACATGGCCTATCGCAAGGGACAAAGCGGCGGAGTGTCGCCTGCTACCCGTATCACCGAGGAAATCATCGCTCGCCTCGAGTCCGGCACGAAGCCGTGGATCAAACCATGGCGCGGTGTGCCAGTCTCGCGGCCCTTGCGGGCGTGCGGCGTCCCTTATCGCGGCATGAATGTATTCTGGCTCTGGATGGTTGCCGACATGTGCGGTTACGCCTCGCCGTTCTGGATGACCTACAATCAGGCCAGAGAACTGGGCGCGCAGGTGCGCAAGGGTGAAAAATCCACCATCGCGATCTTCTACAAGAGCTACACTAAGGAAGTTGAAGCACCCGACACCGGCGAAAAAACCGACGAAAGTCGCCGCGTTTTGAAGGCCTATCCGGTTTTCAATGCCGATCAGGTCGAAGGTCTTCCGGAACGTTTCCATCCCGCCGCGACGCTTGAGGTGGTGGAACCCGAGGGCCGTCAGGCTGAACTCGACTCATTCTTTGCCAATATTCCGGCCGTCCTGCGGCATCAGGGCGACGAAGCCTATTATGAACCGGTGGCTGACCGGGTGACAATGCCGCGTGCGCATCTCTTCTCGGGCTTCGACCACTATTACGCGACGCTCGCGCACGAGCTGTCGCATTGGACCGGCCATGCCAGCCGCCTCGATCGCAATCTCAAGAATCGATTTGGTTCTGCAGCTTATGCCGCCGAGGAACTCATCGCCGAACTTTCGAGCGCCATGCTTGGCGCTGAACTCGGTCTGCCAGTCACTCACCTGGATAGCCATGCGAGCTATATCGAGCACTGGCTCAAGCTCCTGAAGCAGGATGACCGTGCCATTCTCACCGCTGCCGCAAAGGCGGAGGAAGCATCAAGGCTTCTGCTCAACCTCGGAGGACGGATCTCTGCCGATGATACCGACGAAGCGTCTGCCGACGCTGCGTTGGCCGCCTGAAGGAGGGTGTCATGGGCCGATCGGTTAGCTACCCCAGCGGGGCCATCGTGGCCTTCACGGTGCTCGAAGTCGAAAACGACGACGACTGGGACTTCGAATATGAATGGCTCCGCGAGGATCTGCGTGAGCGCGCCGGCCGGGCTTTCCCTTCCCTGATCGCGCACGACGGTTGGCGAGGCCGCGAAGACCGAATCCTCATGCGTAATGCCTATGCGGATTTCGGCGTGTCGGTTTACGCCGGCCTGGTTGCAGTGTGGATCGTCGAGCGTAACGATGGCGCCTATTGGGATGCCGATTGGCGCACGGCCAGATCGCCGAGGGCACAACGCTGGCTCTCTCAGATCGCCTCGCGCTTTGAAGCGTTGTTCGGCGATTACGTCTGCCTCGGTCACATGTCGAACGGGGAGGGCGTCTACGTCAAACGGGTGGCCTGAATGCGCAGCTCACTTGTGAGCGTACACATGAGCCTGTCCATTCTGATGGAGCCTGCATGTGCACTCATGGTCTGAAGCCATGCGAGAGAGGCCCTGGGCCAGCCGCCAGTCTGCCGCAACCCGGCTTGCGCAGGCCCGAGTTGGCCCGGCCCTGTGGGCCGTTGGCCTGCCCGCGCCAGCCTGCCCAAGCGGGTTTCCCCTGTCGGGTGCGGATCCTGCCTGAAGCTGGCCCTGACGGGCTCTCGCTGGCGCAGCCATGAGCGGGTGCGTCAGCCTCACGCCAGTCAGGAGGACAATACCCATGCACTCATCATTTTCCGAGCAACTTGCCGGCCTCGACCTTTCCGGTTTTTCGATTGGTCCTGCCCCGGTTTCCACCAATGATTTTCCGGGCCACGATGCGGTTGTACAAACTCTCGAAGCGGTCTGGTCCGATCTCTTTGCGATGGTCTCTGGGACTGCGCTCGAGGCCGATGCCGAGGACCTCGGCTGGGCGTTCGTCAACATCTTCCACCGTTCCGCGACCCGCAAATCGACCGCAGTCGATCGCGCAACCGACGAAGTCCGAGCGCTCGTCGCCACTGCCGATGGATCTGAAATTCACACCCATGAACTCGAGACCCAAGTTGAGCGTGCGCAGTGTGCCGAAGGAGCTATGCTCGCTCTCGAAGAGATGCGCGAAGTGGCCGCTGCCCTCTATCTCAACGAGTTCGGCTCCTCGTGGAAGCCCGTGTCGAGTTCGCGCTTCAATCACAGCGCCATGCTGACTTCCGCGCTTGTCGAGGGCCGCGAGTTCGTCCGAGCCCGGTCCGAAGCGAAACGCCGCGCCGCCATGCCTGAAGGCACGCCGGTGATCTTTGCAGGGGGGCGCACACGCCATCCCAACGAGCAGGACGCTCTCACTCTCGCCAACAACGTCTGGGCTACTCTGGACAAAGTCCACGATCGGGTTCCTGACATGGTTCTTGTCCATGGCGGTGATACCAAGGGCGTTGACCGTCTGGCATCCTCATGGGCGGAACGACGCAACATCCCCCAAATCAGCTTCTCCCTCGACATGCGCCTCGGGGCACGCGCAGGCTTCAAGCGCAACGAGCGTATGCTCTCGCTCGACCCCCGCTATGTCGTCGCCTTTCCCGGAAACGGGGTCCTGGAGCGCCTCGTTATCGAAGCCAAATCCCGTCGGATTACGGTCGTCGATCGCCGGGGTCCGCTTGGAACTTCTCCAAAGCGCGCGGCGCAGGATACCGACTGATGCGTCGGGCATCGCGCCAGCGCTATCGGCGCTGGCGCAGCCCGTCAGAGGAAAGAGATCGCCTGTTATCGTGGGCAAGACCATTGGTGCTTGCCCGCACATATCAGGAGATATCTCATGACTGATTTTCAGGCAATTATGGCGGACTTTGCTGTCCGCCAGGCCGAACGCGCGGCGCAGGCACAAAGTGAAATCCAACGGCTCAAGGCAGCTATCATTGACCCGCTGCTCAATGCCGAAATTGCCCGCGTAGAAATCCGCTTCGATGGGTGCGGCGACAGCGGTGCGGTCGAAGAATGCGTCTTCTTAGACGCCGTCGGGGCGAGTGTTCCGTGTCCCGAAGTGACGATTGATTGTGCTGGAGAAAACGACGACCAGAGCCTCAATTCCGCCCTCGAGCAACTGACTTACCTTGCTCTCGAACGCCATCATCCCGGATGGGAAATCAATGATGGTGCCTGCGGCGAACTGGTCATTGACGTGACTACGCCGAGTTTCGTTCTGGACTGCCAGCTACGTTACACGGCGACCGACGACCATTCGACTGATCTCTAGGAGAAGTGCTATGGCTCATTGCTATTATCACGCCCTATCGTCGGTCCGGAAATGGGGAGGGAGGGTGGAAGATTACCTGCCGCTCCACCAATGGTTTGACCAGTCGAAGGCGATCTTTGCTGATCCGCGGCACCGGGCCCTTCGGCATCATACCGAAGGCATTTTCATGCTCGAAACGCTGTTCGGGCCTACCATCGTCAACGCCGACAGCCGTGTCGTGCCCGTTCGTCTTGTAGGCGAGCAGCACGTCCGCGAGGACTTGGGTGCGATTCCTTCCTTTGCGGATTGGGGGCGCCTCATCACGCCCCAAGACTGGATGTTGCGGGGGCATCGTCTGGACGAGCCTATGCCGCTTGGCACTGTGGAGAATGGTGCTAGCGGTGCGTTTTTAGGTGGTCATTCGTCGGCTTCGGGAGGAGCTTTCGTAGTCGAGATATGATGTCGCCTTGAAGGCGGGCGAGGTCGGGGGGCACGTCGCAGCCCGTTAATGCGAAAAGTCATGGCTTAGCCTGTGCAAGGCACTCGGGACCAACCCGGCCTGTAAGCAAACCTTTCCTGAAGCGCCCCCGTCGAGACGCGCAACCCCGATCAGGTCCGGCCGAGTTGCCGGGCTGCGCCCGGCTGCCCGCACCACCCGAACCAGATCGAGGTTTCCCTTCGGTGCGCTTCGCCGTGGCCGCTTCCTAGTCGGGTTTGCAGCCGGGATGGACCCGGAATGCTCGATCAGGAGAAAGACCATGACCAATCTCGTTATCCTCGTTGGCCGCATCGCTCGCGATCCCGAAACCCGCACCACCCAGGGCGGCACCAGCATCACCTCGATCTCGGTCGTCACCGACCGTCCCGCCCGCAAGGACGGCAAGACCTACAAGGACGAAAACGGCTACACCGCCAAGGACAGCGAATTCCACCGCGTGACCTGCTTCAACGGTCTCGGCCAGAACGTCGCCAAGTACTGCACCAAGGGCCAGCTCGTGACGGTCGAGGGGCGCATCCACTATACGCAATGGGAAGACCAGGACGGCACCAAGCGCTACGGCTGCGAGATCATCGCCGACAAGGTGGACTTCCTCACCAAGGGCCGGGCGTCGAACAATGAGGGTGCGCCCGACATCGATGAGGACTGAGTGCCTCCCGCAAACCACAAGGCTCCGATGGTTCGCGCCATCGGGGCCTTTTTTGTGCTCGCTGTCGTGAACGGCGGGGCGGGGCATCGAACCCACGCCCCGCCGCGGTTGAAGTGTCAGGCGGGGGAGAGCCGCTTGAGAGCATCGTCGATCCCGATGGTGAGCGATGCGCGGATGAGCTGCTTCAGTTGCGCAGGCTCGATAGTCTCGGCTCCGCATTCAAGAAGAACCTTGCCCAGTTCGCCGGCCGCTTCATCACGGAGCCTGGCCTCCTGTGCATCGAGTTCTTCGCGCTGCTCGCGCAGCTTCTTGAGCGCATTACGCGCGCTCGGTTTGGACCTGGCCATCAGATTGTCCTTTCGCTGGCCGTTGGTCCCCTCCACGCGCGACAGTGCCAGCATGGGGCCATGTAGGAAAACGGTTTTTGCCGCGATGCCAGTGCTTTTCACGCTGACGTTGGAGAGGTCTCTCTCGCAGAAAGACCAAGTGTGATGCGGGCTTTGGGGCCGCGTCAAGGACGACGGGGCCCCACCATTTTTACCGGGCAAGCCCGGCAAAAATCGTTTCCCCCATCGCCGCTTCGCGGCCGCGCTATGCGCGGTCCCTGACCCGGCCCGTCACCCACATCCTCGCAGCTCCTGATGCGACGCATCGAACATCAGGAGGAAAGATCATGTACGCTTCACTGAATATCGCGCAGGGTTCATTCCAGGCAAATCAGGCAGCTTTCGTTGCCGCACTCGACAAGGCTCATGCCCGGTCCCTTCACAGCTACTTCACCCAATATGTCCTGACCGATGGTGAGGCAGGTTACATCGCGGTCGATGAGGGCGATTACGGCGCACTGCCCAAGGCCATGCTGGACCGGGTCATCGACACAGTGCCCGGAAAGTTTAGCGATGAATTCTGATGCCACACACAAGGAGGAAGTCCGTCAGGGCTTCCTCCTATCTTTTTGCTCGGGTCCCGTATTATCGCTCCCGTAGATGTCGCGCGAGCATTCCCTGCAGCATCAGCCCTCGGCGTTAGACGCATCGAATTCCTCCAGCCGATCGGGCATGTCGAGTACCTTCATGGCCGCTGCTGCAATGGCCTCGGCCTTCGTCGGAAAGGCTTCTGCCGAACTGATCGACACGCCGCTCGAATAGGTAGCGGTTGCCTGGAATCCGTTGCCTTTGGGTGTCGCGCTCAGTGTAACGTCCGCCATATCCATGCTCCCGGTGGGATGCCCGCGACACCATTCTTCCTGCCGCCGGACTCGATCGATCTTTAACACAATCGGCAATCGAGCGGCATCGTCTTCATCCCTTGGTCTTGGGATTTCAAAACCGTCGATCCCGTGCAGGTCATGACACTGGGATCTACCCTCTAAGCTGGGGACGGAAGAGCACACCGTACGCGACAAATCGCAGGCGGGCGGCAATAAAAAAGACAGTAAAGACAGCGTGTTGATGGATTTTCGCAAAAATGGCAGCTTCTCAATCAGAAATGAATGGTCACCAATTCGCCAATCGGATTTGATTGAATGCAGCCAAAAATGGCGCATTCCTGCGCATCTCGCGTGTTCTTGACATGTTCTCGTTTCTGATTTAGACAATAACAGCCTTTCGCAGTGCGTTCCGGGCTCCTGACCACAAGGAGTCCGTGTATGACACGGCCAAAATCTCTCCAGGTACATGTCACCATCGAGCTCGCTGAGCGGGTTCGTGCTGCAGCCAAGCGGCGCGATATCAGCGTCAGCGAATGGATCCGGTCGCTGCTTTCGCAGGCATGCGAAAATGATGACCTTGCATCGAAGCTCGAAACATCAGTCGACCGCGTCAGCCGTCAATCGGTGTTCACGATGGTCGGCGTCGATGCCCTTCTCGCAGGACATGCCGATCACGGTCTGCGTGAGCGAGCCCATCAGGCCTACGCGCGCAAATGCAAGGAACTGGGGCTCACCGCAAACGCCGGCGAGGGAGGTTCCGATGAAGCGTAACCTCGTCAACTTCACGCGCGGAAGTCAGCTGCTCGGGCACTTCAGTTTCATGTTTGCAGCAGGTCTCAAGGGCCCGCTGATCATCGCCGCGATCGGCATTTCCTGGACCAGCTGGTGGACCGTTTCTGCCGGGCTAACCGATCACGAAACCTACCTTGTCTGGATGCGAGTTTATGCTGCCATCTACGGCTTCATGGAGTTCGATCCAGCCAAACAGGTAGCACTCGAGACGGGGTTCGGAGGAACTGTCCAGATCCCCATCATCATGCTCGATGCCTATCCGCCGGTGATCCGTGCGTGGGATCATCTGCTGGACTTGCTGGGCGATGCTCTGGTGCGTTCGGCCTTGCTTCTCGTGCCGGCCTTCGTGCTGTTCTACTGGTTCGCAGCGCGCTTCGGCAGCCGTTCGAAAGAGCGCAAGCATGAGCGCGGTGCCATGCTCGTTACGCTACCGGAACTGGTCGATGAGCTGCGCGGGCACAACCAGCGCGAGCGCGCCCGAGAGCTTTCGAGCGCCATGGGTTGGAAATGGCATCTGTGTTCGCCCAAGGAACTGTCCTCGGCATTTCCCTACCGACCCTCGCATCTTGCAACGGTTGTCTATCCCTGGCGGCTCGAACAGAGCCACGCCATGCTCATCGGGACCACCGGCATGGGCAAGACAGTAGCCATGTCGGACATGATTGCCGAAGCGCGCGCCAAGGGACAGCGCTGCGTCGTCTTCGACCTCACCGGCGCATTCATCGAACACTTCTATCAGGCCGACCGGGACATCATTCTGAACCCGCTCGACGCGCGCTGTCCCCAATGGAGCCTCTTCGACGAATGCCGCACCGAAGGTGAATTCTGGGCGGCAGCGGAAGCCCTCGTACCCCATGACGGGGGCGGGGAGGCGCAGTTCTGGGTCATCGCGGCGCGTGCGCTGTTCGTCGAATTCTGCCTCAAACTGGTGGCCGAAGGACGGGGCACCAATGCTGCGCTTGCCCGCGAACTCATGACGGCCGATCTCTCGCGGGTCCACGCCATGATGCGAGGCACGATCGCCGATCCCCTGACCGCTCCTGAAGCCGCGCGCATGGCGGAATCGATCCGGGCAGTGTTCAACGTGAACGCCAAGGCGCTGAAGCTCCTGCCCACTTCCGGGCGCCGCTTTTCGGTCCGTGATTGGATCGAGGAGGGTGCCCATGAAGACGAAGGCACTAATGCCAAAAAAAGTGGCTCGATGGTCTTCATCTCCGCGCGCTACGTCGACATGAGCGTGTGCGCGCAGCTGCTCACGCTGTGGCTCGATACGGCAATGAATACGCTGATGACGATGCCGCGCACCAAGGACCTCAAATGCTGGTTCTTCATCGACGAGCTGGGCGCGCTTCACCGGCTCCCCGCTCTCGAGAAAGGCCTGCAGACGGCGCGCAATTTCGGTGGCGCAATCGTCACTGGCATCCACGCCTACGCCAAGCTCAAAGAGATCTATGGCGAGAACATGGCGATGACGCTTGCATCGCTTGCCCGGACAAAATTGATCCTCGGTACGGCAGACCGCGAGACCGCCACCTGGTGTTCCGACTTCATCGGCCATCGCCAGGTTCGCGACATGGAAGAAGGCTACACCTATGGTTACAACAATGCTCGCGACGCCGTCAGCCTGACGCCGCGCAAGCATATCGAGCCTTTGCTGCTGCCCGACCAGTTGATGAACCTGCCGCGCCTGTCGGGCTTCATCAAATTCCCGGACGGCTTTCCCGCAGCACCGGTTCGCCTGAAACCAATAGACCGGGAAAGAATCGCGCACGTCTTCGTCGGCCGGGCCAAGGATCGAGAGCCCATCCGGCTGGTTGAAGGCAAACCTGAGGACGGCCTGGCAGCTGCCAATCCGCCCGCAAATCAGAGCGAACATCCCTCGTCGAACGATGACGGGGCGGGCAAGCCCGTCGTACCAAAGCAAGGTACTCTTCCACTAGAGTCGGCAGTGGAGGTCGATGCCAAGCAATCACGCCAGAGGGTGACGAAACAGGAGGAAAAGGACGTTCTTGACGACACCAGGAAGGTGTCAGGTAAGTCCAGTCTTCCGCGACGACCGTCGCCCGAAGAGCGCGCGGCAGCGCTGCGCAATTCCCGTCCGTTGCTGCCCACGAATGCGACGCTCCGCAAAGGCGATCATCCCGATGAAAAGGATCCATCGAATAGCGTGAAGGAGGGACGCCGAAGCGACTTGCCACGGGCCAATCCGCCCTCGGATAAGCCGCAAGCCGTCGATCGGACAGCCCAGCGCCAACGAGATGCGGATGCACGCAAGCTCATGCTCGAAGACGGCGTTCCCGAGCAGGATCAGCCATCGCACGAGGGGCCTGACCTCGGCGATTTTGAACTGTGACGCACGAGGCAGACGCCGCCTGACGGAGTGAGAACTCATGCTCTCTGTAGCCAATGTCCGCACTGCTGGCGGCGCTGCCAACTACTTTGCCGCCGACAATTACTATACCCGCGCCGATGCCGAGAGATCTGGTCAATGGCTTGGCAAGGGCGCGGAAACGCTTGGGCTGCGAGGTGCTATCCAAGCCTCGCAGTTCGAGGCTGTGCTCAAGGGCATGCTGCCCGATGGCAGCCGTGTCGGGACCGATAACAGGGCGCATCGCGCCGGTACCGACCTCACATTCTCGATGCCCAAGAGCTGGTCCTTCCTTGCCCTCGTCGGCGGCGACAGACGTATCCTCGATGCCTATGGCGCGGCCGTCCGCGAGACGCTGGCCTGGGCCGAGAAGAATCTCGCCGAAGCCCGCATGGAGGTCCGAGGCAAGGAACGGGTGGTCGCGACGCGCAATCTCGTGATCGGACTTTTCCAGCACGATACGAATCGTAATCAGGAGCCCAACGCGCACTTTCACGCCGTGGTTGCCAATGTCACTCAGGGACCCGATGGCAAGTGGCGAGCACTGAGGAATGACAAACTCTGGGAGCACAACACGCTACTCAATGCCATGACCATGGCGCGTTTCCGCCTGGCGGTCGAAAAGCTCGGCTACCAGGTTGGCGAATACGGCAAGCATGGCAATTTCGAAGCGGTAGGCGTCCCAAAATCCGTTCGTGACGCCTTCAGTTCGCGCCGCATCGAGATCCTCGACAAGCTTTCGACGATGGAGAGCAAGGGCATCGCGGCGCGCAACGCGGCCAATCTGATGACCCGCGCCGACAAAGGGCCAGTGGCAGACCGCCAGGCTCTGGTGAGCCAATGGCGTGAGGCAGCCGCGCAGCTGGACTTTGATCCGAGACTTGTCATTGCGCAGGCCAATGCACGGGCCGCCACCGACATTGGCTCCGTCTCCGGAATTGGAAATTCGGTGCGATCGATCGGCCAGCGGGCGCGCCTTCTGGCTGCGACCTTCGCGGAGCGTCTGGGGCTACGTGAGGGGGACCCGCTTGTGCCTCGCGACATGGGGCGCCGGACGCCCGAGCAGATCGCGGCGGTTCATGCGGTTGCATCGGCGATCCGGCACTTGGGCGAACGCGAGGCGGCATTCTCGCGGACCGAGATTTATCGCTCAGCGCTTGGCTTTGCCTTGCCCACCACGCTCACCGACATCGAACACCGCGTCGACCAATTGCTGCGCCAAGGCCACCTGCAAAAAGGCAGGGGCACAGATCGGAATCTTGTCACAACCCGCGATGCGATCGGGCTCGAACAGCGCATCATTGCGGCCGTCGAAAGCGGACGGGGACATGGCACAGCCGTGGTCCAAGCTGATGTAGCCGGAGAGCGCCTTCAGGCGCTCTCCCAGATCAAATATGGCCTGACCTTGAACCACGGCCAGGAAGGGGCAGGGCGCCTGCTTCTCGCCTCGCACAACCGGATTGTCGCCATTCAAGGCGTAGCTGGCGCAGGCAAGAGTACCGTTCTCAAACCCGTTGCAGACATCTTGCGCGAGGAAGGCAAGTCCGTGCTCGGGCTCGCAGTCCAGAACACGCTGGTGCAGATGCTCGAGCGTGACACCGGCATACCCTCGATGACGGTTGCGCGCTTTTTACGCCAACATCAGGGCCTTCTGGAAGGAGCGGACCAAGCGAGGCTTGCCGAAGCCCGCGCGTCTCTGCGCGGTACCACGGTGCTACTCGACGAAGCCTCGATGGTCGGCAATGCCGACAAGGAAAAGCTGGTGCGCCTCGCCAACCTGCTTCAGCTCGACCGCTTCGCCAGCATAGGGGACAGGAAGCAATTGGGCGCTGTCGATGCGGGCAAACCCTTCGACGTCATGCAGCAGGCAGGCGTCGAAACGGCCACCATGAACACCAATCTCCGGGCCCGCGATAAGGCGTTGCGCGACGCTCAATATGCAGCGCAGGGCGGAAATATCGACGAGGCCTTGCGACATATTGGCCCGCATGTCGTCACGTCGGGACAAACAGCTGCCGTCAACGCGGCGGCGGCCTGGCTATCGCTTTCGCCTGCAGAGCGGGAGGTGACCGCTATCTATGCTTCGGGTCGCAACTTGCGCGGACAGGTGAATGACGCCGTCCAGATTGGGCTCAAAGCCAATGGCGAATTGGGACTGGGTTCCTTGGCTCTCACTGTGCTGTCGCGCGTCAACCTTACGCGTGAGGAAATGCGCTATTCGCGCAGCTATGCGGCCGGCATGGTGCTCGAAGTCGACCGCCGGCAAAGGGGGCAGGGGCTACAGAAGGGCCGCTATGATGTGATCGAAACCGATCCCACCCGCGAACGCGTGACGCTGCAAAACGAGCGGGGCAAGCGCTTTGAATTCCGGCCGGGCCAAATGCGACCGCAAGGTGAGCAGGATCCGCTGCGTCTGTTTGAGGCTCGCCCGCTAGAAATCCACGATGGCGACCGCATTCGCTGGACGGCGACGGATCACAAGCGCGGACTGCTCAACGCCGATCAGGCGCGCATCGTGGCGGTTGATGCCAAGGGCGTCACGGTGAAAACCTCGCTTGGCGCCGAGCACCGGCTGGGGCCGGGCGACCCCATGCTCGAGCGTCTTGACCTCGCCTACGCGCTCAACGCGCATATGGCGCAGGGCCTGACCTCCGACCGCGGTATTGCCGTCATGGACAGCCGCGAACGCAATCTTGCGAACCAGCAGACATTCCTCGTGACGATAACCCGTTTGCGCGATGGTCTGACCCTGTTTGTCGACAATGCGGGCAAGCTCGAAGCTTCGGTTGACCGCAATCCGGGCATGAAACGCTCAGCACTCGAAACGGTCGACCAACTGCGCGATGCGGCAGCAATGGGCCAGGCGAAGGGCAAAGCGAGGGACAAGGCGCCGGAACCCCGTCGCGAGCCGCCCGAACTCGATCGTTCGATCACCAAACCCTTCGAAATTGGGATCTGACGCAGCGTCGATCCGCATGGGTTCATATGGTACCGGTTGACTGCGAGTTCTGTTTTTGTTCTCATAGCGGCTATGTCCCGAATCGCCGATGAGATCCTGTTTACGCACATCGAGGTCGCGCTTGCGGTTGCGTCCGAAGCAACGCTTGTCGGGCTCGGCGCTGACGATCCGCGAACCCAGCGCAATGCTCGCGTCGATCTCGCGCGCCATCTGGTCGAACGCATGCAGAGCTTGGAGATCGAAGGCGAGGGGAATGCCGGCAGGAGCTCTCAGCCTACTCTTTTTCCGGGCGATCTTTCGCCGATGGGCTGCCCAGCATTGAGACCCGGTTGAGGCAGTTTTGGCTTATTGCAGACGCGTAGGGCTATCTTTGCCCATCAGCTCCGCCACGCGTTTGGCGATGCCCTGCCAGGTGGCGATGCCCGCCTCGTCCTGGGCCAGTGCGAGCGCGCCGATCTGCTCGGCGACATGAAGCGGAGCATTCTCTCGGTGGGTCTTCAGGACCTGGTTGGCACAGGCCCAGAGTTCCCAATCGTTCAACATCAGCCGAGACGTCCAACAAGGCCGAGGAAGAACGCGATCAAACCATAGCCCACGACACTGCACGCCAAGAAAAGTTCAATATTGAATTTGGAACGAGGAGGGCGGGGGTGTCCTACTGGCCAGATCTGATCGCAGATGAGTTCGTTGAACCCGGCGCGGCGTCCGCAGACTTCCACCTCGCGTCCGAGCAGCCGGCGTGCTCCACGCCCGGTGTCGAGCTCCCACACGCCGCCTCCCGAATGGAGTTCAAGTCCGAAGGGGCCTTCGGCAAGACGGCCTGTCAGATAGAGTTCCGGGCCTAGCGGCATGCGGGCCCTTTCCAGTAGCGATCCCAACGCAGTACTGTGCGTGTCTGGATCATCGAGCAGGAGAGATCGGCACCGCTCGGCAATCGGCACCAGGCAGCCGTCCGGTTGCCACCTGCCGAACCTTCCGACCGGCACGTCAATCTCGGTCCACGAACCACGACGTGCCCTGTCGAGATGGTACCGCGAGGGCCGCCAAGAAGATCGACGAGCGCGTCGCGCGCTTCGATAGCCGACGCGTCGGGGCAGGGCTGGTTGGTCCGGCATGTCCCGTCCATTTCGCGCGCGGCGATCCCGGCGATGCGAACATGAGCGCCTTCGGCGCACCATATGGGCCCGTCGCCATCCCAGACATGCGTGGGCGTGCAGGTAAAGGTCTGGCCGGCAGCGATGATCGAGGCAGCAAGAAGCGCAAGCATGGGTTCGCTACCTAGCGCAGCGCGCGGCCGAACCAAAGAACGCGGCCGACGATATTGATCGTCCGCTTCTCCAGACCGCGCCAGCTAGGATAGGCCGGATTGTCGCTGAGTACCGAGACCCGCTTGCCTTGCGGCTCGATAGCAACCCGCTTGACGCTGAGCATGTCATCCATGCGCAGCACATAGATCCCGTCGCGTAGCCGCGACTGTCCATCATTCAGGTCAACCATGACTTCATCGCCGTCATGCAACGTCGGCTCCATCGAATCCCCGTGCACGGCGATGATCGAAAGGCTCGTCGCTTTGCTTGCTGTCAGGCGACGCAGCCACTTCTCGTCGAAGCCGAACTGGGCGCATTTGGATTCCATTTCGGCCAATGCGCCATGCCCTGCCGAGGCTTCGACATCGAGAACCGGCACATGGACCAGTTCGACGACCGGGCCGGATCGCCGCTCGGGCGCGCCGAGGATCTTCTCGTCTACTCCGAAGAAGCGGGCGAGCACGGAGCGGTCCTGCTCGTCCAACTGCCGGGGACTCCCGCGACGGATGTATTGCTGGATGTAGGCCGCGTTGCGTCCAAGAAGGCGAGAGATCGAGGAGTAATTACATCCTCGTTGCTGGATCAGATCGTCCAGGGCTTTGCGTGCATCTTCCATCGCTGCGGGTCCTATCGCATCCGTCTAGGAAATTCGATCCTAGACTCTAGGAAGCCTTCCTAATAAGAACAAACCAAGAACACAAGCGGAAAGCGAGTCGAAGGCGATGGAGATCCTGGACCAGATTGAGGGCTATTTGGCGCGAACCGGTACCAAGGCCAGCATGTTTGGTAGAGTTGCCGTCGGGGACCCACGGTTTGTGCGGGACCTTCGCGACGGTCGTCGGCCGAGGCAAAAGACAAAGCAACGCGTCATTTGCTTTCTGGCTTCGGCAGACGCAGAAACACGGGAAGAATCTGAGAATGTTGGATCAATAGACCTGAGATCTAACGAAGGATTGACCGACGCAACAGGACAGGCAATTTATAATTCGGATGGGGATTCTGATAAGTAAGGCTTTTGTGCGGCAGGTCATTCAGGACCGCTGGGGCGCTGTCGGCGAACTTGAACAGGGGTGGGCGGAGCGCGTCGCGACCGGCCTTCAGAAGGTCGGAGAGTTTAGGGATCGGAAGACAATCTATCGATGGCTGTCTCGCGGGCTCCCGAATGATCGCGATTCGATCTTTGGCTTTGCAGCGACACTCGGCGTCGACCCGTTGGTGATGTTGGACATTGAGAACCCCAAATTTCAGCAACTATTGCAAGTCGAATGGTTCTTCTTCCTCGCCAATTTGGCGAACTCAGGAAAGCTCTCGGCGTTTTGGCCATTGGTGCGGCCAGCTGTAGATTGGCCAAATCCCGAGATCAGCCATGACTTCTACGACAGTACATGGGCTACGATCGAGTTCAGGCACACTGCAGATCAGGTGCGTAATGTGTTTGCACAGTTGCGAATCACTGGAGATGCCGAAGAAGCAGAATTCACCGCACATCGCGTCTACTACCTTGCATACAGGCGACAGGGCGCACGCGACGGTCTGTGGCGTCCTTACGGGATCGTGCGGAAGCGCGGTCGTAGAGCTATATGCCTCGCGCATAATGGTGACATGTGGGAGGATGAAAACGGCAAGCCAACCGAGGTGATTGTCGATGATGGCGGTTCCCTCGATATTGAAACGTTTTTCGGTCCCGGGCCATGCGAGTTCAAAGTTGCTTGCCTGCACCCATTCGCGCTCGACGTGGTCGCGCCATCGAGAGCAGGAAAGGCGCTGAGGTTCAGCGCCTGACCATCAGGAGTCTTTTCGAACGACTTCCACGGCACGTGACAGTGAGACGTAGTCGCCTTTCCACCGTGAGCCATCGCGATAGATTATGAACTTTCTCGCCATGAACGTCTCTGACACTCTAATCTCGTACCTGTGACGCTTGCCGTAGATTGTTTCGACTAGCTTGCCAGACACTGCCGTCCCCTTGTGGTAACCGCCAGGACCTCGTCTCCAGCGGGCACATGTAATTCTCAAAAACCCCTTGTAGAGCTTTGATGCGAAGTGTGTCTCACCGCACTCACGCCGAATGAGACGGCCATCTGGTGTAGAGCCCCGAAGTCAATAGAAATTGAAGCTGTCGGAGGCTCCCGTCTCCGCCAACAAAATTTCACTCGGACGAAAGGCGGCTATGGGAAAATTGAAAGAACGCTTCCTCGCACTCGAGGATTCCGAATGCTGGCACGAAATTGAGGAGGGTGCCCTCCTTTGCTTGCCAGATTCTGCCCAACTGGATCGCACATCCCTTGAAGCCATTGCCGCTTTGCCGCCCGGTACAGCAATCTCGTCAAAAATTTCTATCACTCCGGACGGCAGCTTGACCGTTCTCCTGAAACAAATGAGTCGCGGCAGGGACGAAACTTCACTCGTACCACTCCTAGAGATGATGGTACCGTCGATCGCGCCAGGAAGCAGAATTGTGCTCGGACAGCGGGTTCGATCGCCTGAGCGCAAAATTTCTATCGTTCCCGAATGGAGAACCGTTCACAATGTTGTGACATCGCCAGGACCGTTCATGCGCGAAGAGGAGCGGCATTTCAGACTGCCTAAGCCTCCATCGACTTGGCCATGGGACATCAGGCGCGCATTGGCGACTCTGGCGGCAGCTGGCAACGGCAGTCTATTCCTGACCGCGGAAAAGGTAGAGCGCAACGCACGCACATTGAAGGAACTATCTCAATTTCATGAGGAGTTGATAGCGGCTAGCTATATTTTTCCTGAGGACCGAGCTGTTATTGCAGGCCTGTTGAACTGCAAAGCTATGCTTGAAAACCAAGCACTACTCCGCTTTGAGGTAGCGATTCTTGCGACGAGGGAAAGTGAAACCCTGCGTAGTCTAATCGCGATGTCGCTCTTTGGCACATTGGCTTCAAATGTTGCTGCTGCCTCTGAAGTTGATCTGCGTCTCCTGGCAGCGTCGCGTTTTGCCCCCGCGCGCATCCTCCCCTCAAAGGAAGAAGCGACTGATTTGCTCGTTACCCAACCTCTCAGGAAGGCCAAGGAGGGAAAGCTGTGGCGCATTGCAAGTAGCGCTGAAGGAATTGAGGTAACACTTTCTGACCGAGATCGCGCCCGTCACATGTATGTCATTGGCGGCACCGGCACGGGCAAAACGACCCTCCTGTGCTCGACCATCTTACAGGACATCCGCGCGGGCGAGACAGTAGTCGTTGTTGATTGTCATGGCGACCTCGCCAAGATGGTATCCGCCGGGGTTCCGTCAGAGCGTGTAGGTGACGTCATATACGCCGACGCAGCGAATATTGGCGGGAGATTTGCAATCGAGCTGGTGCCTAGTTGCGCGGACAGTAGCTCATTCGAGATAGCCGCGGATACGCTTTCCGGAATATTCAAGGGAGCCATGTACAGTGATACGCCGGAAGGGTTTGGCCCAATGTGGGAAAGCTACTTCCGCAATAGTTTCGCCTTGTTGGCAGGCGCATCGGAATCCGAACGTTGCCTCGCCAGCCTTCCTCGGGTCTTCAACGATCCGGCGTTTCGTAGGCAATTGATCGAGGCTTGCGCAATTCCTTCTGTGAAGGAATTCTGGACCTCAGCAAAGCGTGCTGGCGGCGAGGCCGCACTAGGCTGTAGTGACATTTTAGGGATTCACGGGTGCGAGGATTTGTGATTCAACACTGGCTTTTGG
>NZ_BMLK01000025.1 GCF_014645195.1 Novosphingobium indicum
CGACGAAGACGGCCGGATCATTCCCATGTGCAGGCTCGTGCGGCCCGCGATGAGTGAGCGCACCGCTATAGGCGGGCTTGCGCACAGTCACTGGACGCCGATCGGCGAGGACGACTTCCGTGCCAACTGGGACATGGAGGTGGCTGACGTTCATGCCAGTATCGATACCGAGACGGTGAGCATCGTGACCGGGCTCCTGCTGCCCGTCTGGCACAAGCTTCCTGCGGATGACGTGCGCGTTTGGCGATTATCCGACGGGCATGGACAGAGCCTGCTGGGTCGCATTGTGCCCGACCGGGCACTTGGCGCACTGGGGGCGGCCTTCGATACCGACACCGGTGTTTGCCTAACCCCCTCCGCGATGATTGCCGCGGCAAGGGATGGCGGCAGCGTGGCATTGCCCGCACTGGGCGGCGCACACCTGGTGACCGCACTCGTCAACGGGCAGCGTCGCCTCGAGATCCGCAGCTTTCCGCCCGAGCGGCGCAACTGGCTCAAGTCTCTTGGCTGTTTCGTCGAAATCGTGGCGTTCGCAGCGCGCGTTTTCGTGCCCAACGATCGGGCTGAAGAAGTGCTTTCAGCGATATCGCGAGGCTGACCCGGTTTCGGCATCCGCACCATCACGCCCTGGCTCGTGAAGGGAGTGGGGGAGGGTAGGTGCGCCCGGTTGGCCGGGCGCACAGTTCTGAATCTCAAAGATGGCCTGAACCTCAAATATGGAGAACCCAGATGGCTGACCGGGCAAGTGCGTCGATCCTTATCGGCGGCGTGATTCCTCATTCGTGTATTCCTGGCCTCTTCGAAGCGATTGATCGCGACGGAGGGCGGGCTGATTGGGAAGGCGAAACACTCGATCCTGCATCGCTGCGTCCCGGCGAGACCCTCGCGGCCTTCGCCTATGCGCAGCCCGGCGGCATGTTCGAGTGGACCGAGCAGTTCTGCGAAGGCCATGGCATCGCCTTTGTGCGTAATTCCGGCAGCTGCAGCGGTGTGTTCGGCCCCGAACGCGAGGTCTTTACCGGCACCGGCACGCCCGCACAGTTCGACATGACCGAGAACGAGGAAATCGTCCTTGCTCGCAGCATGATCCGCGCGCTCGGAACCTTGGAGGCGATCGAAGTGTGGTTCGAAAGCGCGGAGTTTCGGCCGCCGCCAATCACCATCGCAGGTGGCACTGCCGACACCGGCGAGAATGGGGAGACGGACAATGGCTGATGCGTACGTGCAGGGCAGTTTCTCTTTCAGTTGCACCTATGCCGAACTGGCGCTGATCGAGGAGGCCTTCGAGGCGAGCTACGCTTTCATAGCCGAAGATACGCCCAAGGACCCGTCGCCGGAGTTTCTGGCTGCGTTTCCGCCTGTCAAACCGAAGGATCCGTGGAGCGGGTTTCTTGCCATCTTTGCCGATCCGGATTTTCCGGACTTCGGCGTGGAATTGGAAGCCGGGAACTCGCTTGAACGTCCAGAGCTAGCCACCATCTTCCTGTACTCGACAACCGACTTCCAGCCGGATGCACTCGCGCAGCTGATCCGGCACTGCTGCCAGTATACCTTGCGCCAGGCGCCTATCGGGTTCGAATGGGCCTGCAGCTGTTCTCGTCACCGGGTGGGTGAATTCGGAGGCGGGGCCTGCGCGATCTTTGCCGATGGTATGGTCTTCAAGACCACAGGCGCCGTGCTGAGTGACATGCTGTCGCGAAAATCCCATGCGGCCTCCGCCGCTGAAAGCCGCAATGGCTGGAGCGAGGATCCCGGACCCTCTCGCCGACTGGCAGGCTGAAGTGGCCAATGGCGGTACGCGGCTCGACTACTGGCCCTGGGTCGCTTTGAGCCGCCCCTGACCCTTCTTCCTCAATGAAAAGGATACGATCATGCCATCCACCGCACCGGTGGAGGCGC
The DNA here is from genome assembly GCF_014645195.1 of Novosphingobium indicum. Classification (GTDB taxonomy): domain Bacteria; phylum Pseudomonadota; class Alphaproteobacteria; order Sphingomonadales; family Sphingomonadaceae; genus Novosphingobium; species Novosphingobium indicum. The sequence goes on from NZ_BMLK01000025.1 coordinate 1,900, forward strand.
CCGCGCGCCTCTACAGCGAGACACCCTACGACGAACGCGGCAATTTCCATTACCAGGGCGATCTCTATCGTCCCTCCGAGGAACTGAGCACATTGTGCCGCCGGATCGAGGCGCACCTTGTGAGCCATTTTCCTGAAATCCGCTTCGCCCTTCGCAGCGAGCGATTTACCGGCGGCCGCAAGATCACGGCTGAAGTTCTCGATGCCCCTGGCGATCTGTCCACGCGCGACGCGCAGGAGACCTTCATTACGACGGTGCGCGATCAGATCGAACGCTTCGGCTTTTGCCGCACCAACCCGCTCCAGGATTACTGGAACTGCTCGTTCTATGCGGAAGTGGCCATCGGGCAGGCCTACTGGGCGGCGCTTGCGACCCGGCGCGGGCAGGCCAATCCGGTCGACAATCTGGTCTCGCTCGCGAGCTTCAGGAAGCGCCTCAAACCCGGCGACACCCTCATTCTCCTGCACGCGCCCTTCAACCATCGCGCATTGGGCGCGGCGCGCAAGGTGATCGAGGTCCGCTCGCGCGATTTCGTGTTCGAAGGGCGCAGTTACTGCGACTTCCCGCGCGCCAGCAATTTTGCCTGCGATGGACGCCTGGTGCGGATCGCGATCGGGAATGAACACGATCCGGATGCTCACCTGCTTTACGAATGGCAACCGCTGATCGCCGGCCCCAACGGGGCGGGGTCAGCTGCCATGTGACGAAAGGGAAGGGGTATGAAGGGGATGAGCCTGAGGGCGGCGACGCTTCGGGCTTTTGACCTTTACCATCTTCGAGGAGCACCACCATGGCCACCATCGCCCGCATCATCGAGCAACCCTCCGACGCGCCTGTCAGCCGCGGATACCGCGTCGACATCTCGCGCGGCCGGAACATCTCGCGCGTTTCGTCCGAATGGTTCTCGCGGCCCGACGACGAACGCTATCTCTCACTCACCGACCTTCACGCCAGCGTGCGCCGCCGGGCCGACCAAGCGACCACACGGCTCGTCGAGAGCAGGTCGGTGCGTGTCGAAGCGCGCAGCGAGGACCCGGAAATGCTCACGCTGATCGCGCCGGGTGACGACACGCCGATCGCGCCGACCAACTGGTCCTTCGGGCAGCTCGCGAGCCTGGTGGGCGCGCCCGCTTCCTATCTGCGGACGCTTCCCGCCGCGCTTGCCGGTATCAACATGCAGCATGGCCTGCTCTCGCACCGCGGTGAGCAGGTGAAGCTTCTGCAGACCAATGATGGCCGTACCGAATTGCGCGCCGTCACCGGCCCCGACTATGGCCGCATCTGGGACCACGAACTCGTCAGCGCAGTCATGCGCATTGCCGGCGATGGTGTTGGCGATACGCGCTGGAAGGTCCCGGGCGTCCTCGACTGGGGCTCGATGGTCTACAACCCCCATGTCGATGTCAGCAGCGAAACGACGACGCTCTATGCCTCCGATCGCGATGTCTTCCTGTTTCTCGTCGATGACACCCACCCGATCGAGGCCGGAAAGCTTCCCAATGGCGAGCCCGATCTCTTCTTTCGCGGCTTCTATGCCTGGAACTCGGAAGTCGGCTCCAAGACGCTGGGGATCGCGACATTCTACCTGCGCGCGGTATGTATGAACAGGAACCTGTGGGGCGTCGAGAACTTCGAGGAAATCAACATCCGCCACTCGAAATTTGCCGCCAATCGCTTCGCGCATGAGGCTGCGCCGGCCCTAGCGCACTTCGCGGATTCCTCCCCAAGAAGCTTTGTCGATGGCATCAAGCAGGCGCGCGAGCGCATCGTTGCGCGCAAGGACGAGGACCGCGAGGACTTCCTGAGGAAGCGCGGATTCTCCAAGGTCGAGGCCGGCAAGATCATTGCCAGCGTGCTCGCCGAGGAAGGCCGTCCGCCCGAGAGCCTTTACGATTTCGTGCAGGGGATCACGGCGCACGCGCGGAGCAAGACCAACCAGGACGCCCGGCTAGAGATCGAGGGCAAGGCGCGCAAGATCCTCGAAAAGGTCAATTGAACCGCCACGTGCCGGCCGCGCGATTTTTGCATCGGCCGGCACGTCTCCATCCCAAAACCGTTGGAGGTGTCTGTGGAATTCGGGCGCTATCTCGTTCTCAGCACATCCCATGTGTGCCTGAGCACAGCCGAGCGGCTCGATGCCTGGGCCGCGGTCGACCGCTCGCTTCGGCCACTGGCCGTCGCATCGACCCATGAAGGCTGGTTCGTGGCCAGCCGCGAAATCCCCGAACCGTACCGCCGGAAGGTTCCCCTGGAGCTTCTGATGGCCATGCGGTTCGCCCGGGATCTGGGGTGCAGCTACCTGCTGTTTGACTGCGATGCCGACGTCATCGATGCCCTGCCGGTGTTCCCGTGGTGAACGGCATGAACCCTGCGCAAGTTCCGCATGGTGTGCCTGTCGTTGCGGCCTGGGGCATGGGGATCGACAGCACGGCGATGATCATCGAATGGGTCGCGAGGGGCATGCCGCTTTCCGTGGTCCTCACTGCAGATACCGGCACCGAACGCGAAGAGACTTACGCCTTTCAGCCTCTGTTCCAGCAATGGATGGATGAGCGAGGCATCAAGCACCATGTGGTGCGCTATACCCCTCGCCGCTTCAAGCACTGGCCGCCCTACTTTACCCTGCTTGAAAACTGCCTCACCAACGCCACGCTGCCCTCGATCAGCTTCGGGCGCCACAGCTGCAGCCAGAAATGGAAAATCCAGCCGCAGGATCGATGGGTTTCCCACTGGAAACAGGCGCAGGACTGCTGGCGCCGCGGCAGGAAGGTCGTCAAGCTGATCGGCTACGATGCCTCTCCCGCCGATAGCCGCCGCTACGCGCATCGCGAAGGGCACATCAGCGCGCAATTCGATTACCGCTATCCCCTTCGCGAATGGGGATGGGATCGTGCCCGCTGCGCCAGCCGCATCCGTCAGGAGGGCCTGCCCGTCCCGATCAAGTCGGCCTGCTGGCTCTGTGCTGCCCAGAAAGTCGATGAACTGCGCTCACTGCCCCGCTGGTGTTTGCGCCTGATCGTGCTGGTTGAGGCACGAGCGGGGCCACGACTGCGCAGCGTCGAAGGGCTGTGGCGAACTTCCACTGCATTACGTCCAGGTTCGATGACGGCCTACATTCGGGATCAGCGACTGCTCGATCCTGATGAGGTCGATGAGATCATTGCCGGGGCTCCGGTCGATCTCGTTGAATTCCAGAAGGCAGCCGCCACCGTCCCCTTGGAAGACCGTCAACCGATGCGGGACTGGATTGAGCGCTTCAACGCAGGAATCGCCCATGCGACGGCCTGAACCCTGACTGTGCGCGCGAACCTGCGATGAAAGGGAGAAGGAAATGGAAAAGGTATAACGGTGCGGAATGGATCGCATCGCGTCATCGGAGCCTGTGCCATGTCCCTTCCTTCCACAATCCATGCTTCAGTCGGCCAATCGCTGATCGGCAAGGTCAGCCGCCTGTTCAATAACGGCGTCGCCGACGTTCTGGCCGAACTGTTGCAGAATGCACGCCGGGCCGGTGCCAGCGAGGTCGATATCGATGTCGTCGAGACCGAAGACCGCAAGCTTCTGGTCCTGCGCGACAACGGTTCCGGGATAGACGATCCTGCAAAAATACTGACCCTTGGCGACTCTGGCTGGAGCGGCGATATCGCGCGCAGCGAGGATCCGGCCGGAATGGGAGTGTTCAGCCTGGCCGGACGATATGTCGAAATCCGCTCCTATTCCCCGACTCTAGGTACGGGGTGGCGCGTTGTCATACCGCCCGAAGCCTGGGAAAGCGGCGCGCCGCTTGCCATCGAACCTTGCGATATCGGTTCCGGAACAGAAATCAGGATCGACATGCCCGAGGCGTGGCAACGAGATCTTCCGAGCGCGGCGTCGAACGCTGCCCGCCATTATCCGCTGCCGGTCCGGTATCGCGGCGACAGACTCGATCGCGAGGACTTTCTCGCCGGCGCGTGCCGGATCGAGGAATGGCAAGGCTGCCGGATCGGCATCTACCGTGATCGCGGTTCGTGGCCCACAAGCTATCCCCGCATCAACTTTCACGGCCTCACCGTCCTGTGCCCGATGCCGAGCGTTACCGAAGTAGGCGTCGACCGGTGCTGGCAGGTCCGTGTGGACATCCTGGAATCAGCAGTGCTGCACCTTGTCCTGCCTGCTCGGAAGGAAATGGTTCAGAACGCGGCGCTCGAAAATTTGCGCGAGGCGGCAGAACGGGCGATCTACCGGACGATCGCTGAACGCTCCGGCCATCGACTTGCCCATGCACAGTGGCTGCGCGCCCGGGACCTCGGCGTTGATCTTGGCGAGGCGGAACCCTGGCTGCCGGCCTGGTTTCCGCACACGGCAGAGGGCATTCGGAACCACGAGTTCGAATGCGTGAGAGAAGTGCCAATGATCCTGTTCCCTGAACGCGGACCGGCTGTAGAGCAATGCGCGGCGCGCGTTCTGGAGCGCGGCGATCCCCTGGGCGGAACGCTGGTGTGCGAAGTCACCGCGTTCACCGGCTATCGCTGGTATGACCGCCTGCCGCGCATCGCACGGTTGTCCTTTGCGATCTCGACCGAAGCCGGGATGTTCCGCTTCGAGGACGATCAAGTCCCGATTACGGGGCTTGAGTCCGGGCGGGTAACATCGATCAGACTTGATGTTGCGGTCAGGCTGCCAGATCACGGTGAGGACAAGGCGTCCTCGCACGTAATCCCCGCGGATGTGCTGATCTTACCCGATGATGGCTGGTCTTCCGACCTCGATACGGTCATGGTCCTGCTCACGCAGAGCTGCACGATTGATCCGGAGGATCTGGCCATTCTCCTTGAGGATGCCTGCTTTTGTGCCGGAGACGACGCTGACCACGACAGCTGGGAAACCCAGTGGCGCGAATTCCGGATGCGGGCGCGGCAGGTCGCCAATACTCTGCTGCTTGGCGAGGACGCCGCCATTCTCGAGCGGATACGCGACATCGTCTCCGAGGAAGTTGCCTGGCTCATTCCCGCCGGACGGAAGGTGACCATTCTGACTGGAGAAGCCAGCGTGGAACTGTCCTTCGCCGATGATGCTGGAATGTGACGCGCCTGAATGACGTGCGACCCGTCACACGCAGGGGCGCCTATCGACACGCATCACCCGGCTTTCCATCATGCCGGGAATGTGCAGACTCGAGGCATCGGAGGATTGTCGGATGACCGCAGAGCCGTTGGAAACACCAAACGCTGACCTTGCAACGTTCATCGAGCGCTTGCGGGACTCTGGCACATCGTTCATTTCGCCGAAGCGTATATCCGAGGTCCTTGGCGTCGAGCTTGCGGGTCTGGCCATCCTCGCAGGTGTCGATGGTAATGCCCTGCAAAGCCCGGGTTCCGAACGCCTTCAGGTCAGGCTGCAGGAGGTGGCGCGGGTAATTTCGGCGGCCGCGACGATGACCGGCGATGTGTCGAAGGCAATCTGCTGGTATCGGAACGAGCCGATTACCGGTTACGATCACAAGACAGCCGCCGAACTGGTCGCTGCAGGTCATGCCGGTGCGGTGATGGCGCATTTGCATGATCTGGAGAATGGCGCGAGCGGGTGACGATCAGCCCGTTCGGGCGACATTGATGATCGCCCCGAACCAGGATTGGAGAAGCTCCATGCACAATGCCGATATCGGCTGCACGCTATCGCCGCGGCGAGCAGAACTTACGAGCTTTGATCGGGCTTATAATGTTGCCCTCCGCGCGCGCCAGCAAACGGGTCTCCGCCAGTTCATCGTCAGGACCGGCAATCCGTTTCAGCCGATCCGCACAAGCTGTCTGGCGCCTGGCAACGACGAAAGCATTCTCGCGCTTGTCGCATGAAGGGACTGGCCACTTGCCTCACATGCTGCCGTCAATCGTTGTCGTGCTGAGTGGCAAACTTCGGTGCATGACAAGAGGTGCAAGCTGTGGCATGTATTCATATTCATGTCACAGTATTGATCATCAGCCATATAGGCCTGCGCTATGACAATCCAGATTTCGATAACACCCAGCGGCAGGCTGAGTTTGCCAGCCGATATCCGCAAGCGGCTTGGCCTTGCAGGGGGCGGGTCGCTGATCGTCGAGGAAACCCCTGACGGCGTGATCCTGCGCACTGTCGCCCAGTCAGTCGCGCACGCCCGCGCGCTCGCCCGGAAATATACCGCTGACCGGCCTGATGCCTCGGTCGATGCATTTCTCGCGAACCGGCGTGAAGACAGCGGGGCATGAGCGCATTCATTCTCGATGCGTCTGCACTCCTGGCCATGCTCCGGGAGGAGCCGGGCGGTGACAAAGTGGCCGAAGCGCTTGGCGATGCGCGCATGAGCGTGGTCAACTACGCGGAAGTCGTCAGCCACTTCATTCATAATGGCATGCCCCCACACGAAGTAGATGACATGCTGCATCCCTTGCCAATCTCCCTTGTTCCAGCTGATGCCGATACCGCAAGGCTTGCGGGGCACTTGCGTGCCTTGACTGCTGACGCCGGGCTGTCCCTGGGCGACCGCTTTTGTCTCGCCCTGGCCTCGATCGAGAATGTGCCGGCCTGGACATCGGACCGACAGTGGAGCGCAGTTGCCGAAAAGGTCGGTGTTGAAGTGGTCGCCATTCGGTGAAGACCGATGGAACGGGCCGCCGACCCTATTGTCGAACCGCCAGCGATAGCCTTGGTTTGGCCAAGGAACAGGAAGCAACGCGTCAGGGGCGGCTCGATGCGCTTCGCGTCGAGATCGAGCATGGTGCTACCAGCGGCCCCGGCATTTCCGGCGATCAGGTATTCGCGAACGCGCGCAAACGGATCGCCGGCATCGCCGCCGACGCTACGAACAGGTGATGGATCTGCACTTTTTGCCTGAGGCGGAAGCAGGCCGTATCCAGACCGTTGCCGTCATCGCTCGCGATCTCGGTGAGATATTTTCGTCCGGTTAGCCGCTTCCTTCTGCACCGCGACGCGCAAACACCAGGATAGCATCGGCCATATGTTAAGCCTTGATCATTGCGGAGGATCGCCGGACAGGGGGCGCATGGTCTTGCCGCGAATCAATTGCTGGACGTTCCGCGCTCGCTTCGGCGCGCACGGTGGGCCGCGCTCGAAGGCCATGGTTTGATGGCGTCACACCAACCCACGTATCGCCGCCTTACTGGCCTGCTGCGCCTCAACGGCCGCAGCGCCGTTCTCGAAACGGGCGATGGGGAATTGATCTTCCTCGTTTCCGAGGACGATCTTTCCCCATTCCATGACCAACAGGTTGTCACCGAAGGCCAGATGGCCGGACCAGACCGGCTCACGTTGACCTGGATCGCTTCAGCTTCAGCCTGACCTCAACGCGCACCGAGCGACTGCAAGCAGATGTGCGCAATCCTTCGTGAACGGATCGCCATTTCATCCCCAGGGCACTGATCAGATCCGCCTTCGCCGCGAACCGGAAGTGCGGTCAAGTTCAGCCGCGGAAACTTCGAGATCCACAGCAAGCTGGGTGAGGGCGCGCGCCGCGCCCAGCCGCATCATGCCATCGCCATGCGTGCCTGAACACTCGCGCGCTGCACGCTTGCGGGCAAGGTTCGCGACGGTGCGAAGCGTTTCCGAGTCCATCGTCCAAGAATACCTCTGAAATGAGGAGCGGGCCAGTTCGTCCAGGTTGGCGGACGGCGTACCGCGGGAGGCGAGGGCGTTGCGCCCGGCCACGCAAAGGTGAGGCTGCGCGGGCGGGATATAGAGGAGAGGAGGTCCGAAGAGGGAGTCGCGAAGAAATGGTTCGAGAGCGACATCATCAAGGAGTGAAGATCATGAACATTGGAGAAGTTCGCAGCGTCAATGGCCGCCTCACCGGTTCCATCGCCACCCGCACCATCGACCTGCCGCGTATCGGTCTGCGCAAGGTCGAGAGCATGAGCGACCGTGCGCCCGCTTACGAGATCCTGGCGCTCAATGTCGCCCGGCGCTGGGTCCAGATCGGTGCGCTTTGGGAGGCTTTCTCGAAGAAGACCGGGGAAGCCTTCCTTGCCGGATCGGTCGATGATCCGGGCCTTCCCGAACCGCTGCCCGTCGCGCTCTTCCCGACCGAAGACGGTGGCTACACCATCGCCTGGCGGCGCGAGACCATGCGGTCCGAGTTCGCCGGTGGCTTCAGCGGGATGCAGCGCTCCTACGACGAGCGTGGACAGGAAGGCTTCGGCGGCAGCACCGCAGGCGCCGATGGCGCGCTGATGGGCGCGGGCGCCGACGAAGGCGACGAACCGCTGTTCTGATCCTGCACGAACAGCACCTTGCGAAGGCCGGGGGCGCAATCAGCGCCTCCGGCCTTTTCTTGTCCAGATCCCGAGACGTGAAAGGCACCCTACCATGACCAGCACCCTGCACACACGCAACGTCGATCGCTTCGCCGACCTCAAGACCCTCTATGCCGAGATGACCGCCACCCCGGAATTCCAGGCGGCGTTCGGCGATCCGCTTGCCGTCTCTATCATCCAGCCGGGCGAGGAGCCGGGCGAACACGACATGCCCGAACCCTTTGCAGCCCAGGCCGAATGCGGCGGCGTGATCGCCGCGATCTTCGACCTGTTCACCGGCACCCGGCTCGAACCGCTTGGCGCAGAAATCGCCTGGGGTTTCGTGAACAGCTTCCACTTCGTTGCTGGAAAGCTGGAAAGGCGTGAGGACGCCATTGCCCTCGAACTGGGCGATCTGGCCCGTCATCCCGACATGAGCGAGGTCTACAACAACGAGCTCGAAGAAAAGCAGCTGCTGTGCCAGTCGCTGGCCGAGCAGCGCGCCGCGATCGAATGTATGCGCGACTATGCCGCCGAGATGTATCGCGTGCAGTCGGGCTGGCCCTGGTCCCCGGCTCGCGGCAGCAAGGCCTCTTCGGCTTCGTCCGCGAGCCAGATCGCGGCGCTCGATTTCCTGCGCGCTCGCGAACTGGCCGCGCGCGAAAAGCACAGTCCCAGGGGACCTGTCGTGGTGTTCTCTGGCCCCGCTCAATGGCACGACTGGGAGACGCTGTGGGCGCGGCTCGATGAGATCAAGGCGCGTGTGCCGCACATGACATTGGTCACGACCGGACAGCGCAAGGGCGCCGATGCCATCGCGGCAGCCTGGGCCGCGCGGCCGGAGAACAGCGTGCCGCTCGTCGCCTACGGGCTCTACGGTTCGGGTCGGAAGACGGCCTTCACCCGCAACCGCAAGCTGGCGGAACTGAAGCCGGTCGAGGCGCTGCTGTGCGAAGGATCGGGCCTCCAGGCGAACCTCTATCAGGTCCTGCGCGAGGCCAATGTTCCGATCCATGCCTTCCGCAAGGCGGACCAGATTGCGGATACCGTTGTCCCACGCATGCGGGCGTGAGGCCAGCGTGACCATCCGGGGAAGGGCCAGTGGCCCGCCCCATCATATTCCCATGACAGGAGGTCCGCATGGCAATCCCTGAACCTTATCGCCGCAATTTCGAGACGCTGCTTCGTGCCGCGGCCGATGGCAATCTCGCGCTCATGGAGTGCAGAGATGCCCTGACCGGCGTTCCTCGCTACGTCGTCACGGCCGTGGGTCGCGACGGGGACGATTTCGTTATAACGCCCTTCGGTCATCTCCAGGAAGGGAACCCTTTTGACGCCTACATTCCGCCTGATCCGGGGTGATGGCGCACCTCCGACCGCGTGATAACGCCGCCGTGGACATAGTTCGTCCGCGCGACTGACCGGACAATTCGGGCTGGCCGCACTCCGCGCGCGCCAGCCCATTTTTGTGCTGTTTGGGATTACACCCCTTCCGCTGATCCCTCCGTCAAACATGCAACCATTGGCTGTCAAAAGCCCCGTCATGGGCATCGAGCCCATGCCAGGGCTCGGGCGTATGGGGCAGGCGCCCGTGTATTATTCTCTCTTCCAACAAGTCCAAGTATGGCACGGAGTCAGCCCCGGCCTCAAGGATCGACGGCCCCTCCAATTTGCTTCGCAAATCGGTTCCTCCGTCGCCCGCTTCGCGGCCGGGCTGCGCCCGGTCCTTGACCCCGGCGCTCGCAGCCCGTGCCGGAGGGGAAGCCTCTTTTCCTAGTTTCAAGGAGGCTACGATGAACACCAAGCGCACCATTCGCGACTTTTCCGAAATCGCCGATCTCATCGCCGCGGAAACCCTGACACCGGCCGACGGCTTCACCACCGCTTTCGAAACGGGCCTCGATGCGAGCCGCATGGGTATAGCCGAAGACGAACTGACCTGCGACATGCCAGACGCCATGCAGGCGCAGCTCGCCACCGAGATGCTGGTTGCCACGCTCTTCGACGTGCTGCGCGATACCCGCATAGAAAGCCTTGCGCCGCGTCTTGCCTGGGGGATCGTCAACTCCTTCCACAAGGTGGCCGAGCAGCTCGATGGCGAAGCCGACCGGGCAGCGATGAAGGTGCGCGATCTTGCCCGCGATGCCGACGGCAGCGAGGTACTGATGGGTGAGCTGGAGGAAGCGCAGGTGCTCTGCCAGTCCCTCGACGAAGCGCGCGATGCAGTGGCCTGCATGCGCGATCATGCAGCGGCAACCTATCTTGCGGAAAGCGGTCGGCCCTGGTCGTCGGTGCGGGGCTCGCTGGTCTCTTCCAAGCGCACCGCTTCGGTCATTGCGGCGCAGGACTTTCTCGCCGCGCGGCGGATGCGCAAGGCCGAGGCGCACGCTCCGCAAGGTCCGGTGGTGGTCTTCTCGGGAGGGCAGGTCTGGGAGGATCATGAACTCCTCACCGATGCTCTCGATTCGGTGAAGGCGAGGGTGCCGAACATGGTGCTGGCAACTACTGCGCAGGACAAGGGGTGTGATGCTATCGCGGCGGCCTGGGCGGCGCGCAGCGGGACCATGCTCATCGCCTTCACGCTCGACCGGCGCCTGGGCAAGCGGGCGGGGTTTGCCCGCAACGAGCAGCTCCTGGCGCTGCGTCCGGTCGAAGCGATCGTCTGCGAGGGCTCAGGGCTGCAGTCGCATCTTGCCCGTGAGGTGAGGGCGAAGCGCATCCCGGCGCGCTTCTTCGCGCTGAAGGACCAGCGCACCAACCGGGACGCAGCGTAGGCGGCAACAAATGGCGGCCGGTCGGGCTTCGGCTCGGCCGGTCCCATTTCTTTTTCCAGCGTGAAAATCGCCCCCACTCAGGGACCCGAAGCCTCTCGGCTTCGAGCCCGTCGCGGGGCCGATGCGGAGCCACGAGTGTGGCTCCGGCCTCCTGCGCGTGGCTACGCCATGCTCGTCGCTGGGGCATCCCTTCGGGATGACTTGCTATTCGTGGGAGTACCTGGTTGGGAGGAAGCGCTCACCTCCGGGAGCGCCCGAAGGGCAGTCACGGCAGCCGCGCCGCCACACCGGATCGCGGCGGTAAGCAGGTCACAAGATTCCCGTTCGGTGAGGTCTTCTACCGGGAGGTCAGCGACGATCTCGGCGTATTTGCCGCGCAAGGCGCGGCGGGTCTTTTCCACCTCTTCGTCCATCATGCGTTGGCGCGCTTCAAGGTCGGCGAGGCGTTCACGGTCGGTCTTCTTGGGCATGTCCATCGGTCCTTCGATGGTCTGCCCGCCGGCCCCTTTATCGGTCGCCCGAAGGCGGCCTGCAATCCCTGGATCGGAAGGTCGTCATGAATTCGAAGGTTCGACTATGCGGCACCATGATCGGCCTGCCGGTGTCCCACCGGCGAAAGGACAAGGCCCCCTTCGGGGGAGCCGCGCCCCTTCCGGGACGTGGCGACGCAGCGAGAAATCGCTGCGCAAGAAAGCACTCACGGCCGTGGCCGTTTTGTAATGCACCGTACGCACCAGTGCTGCCCATAAAGTGGCTTAGTTTCAACAGCTTATGAGGAATTTCCAAAAGCTGTTGGGACACATTTTGCGTCCTGGGGAACAATTTGGCAAGCGGAATTTGCTCTTCCTGTTCCTGGGCGGCCGAGCAATTTTGAACGACTGATTTGACCGGGTGTATCTAAAATACGGATGTCAGGCACTACGCGATCGCCAATTGGTAGCGTGTCGATTTGAGCATGCCCGTTTGTGTCAGCGCCCCCATCCCGACGAGTTCATGCAAGTCGCGAGTGGCGGTCGCACGCGAGGTGCCTGTGATCGTGATGTAGTTGGCCGCGCTAAGGCCGCCCGTAAAGCCATCGATCCCTTCCCTGAACATGCGTGCGATGACCCGGGCCTGCCGCTCATTCATCTGGTCTCGGAAACGGTCGTAGAATTTGACCTTCGCGAGGAGGAAGTCGATCAGCGCCAGGCTGTGTTCCTGTGCGTCCAGTACCGTCTGTGCAAAGTAGGTTAGCCAGTCGGTGATCTCGTTTCGCTTGTTGGCTGCCTCCAGTGCGTCATAGTACGCTGAGCGACTGCGCTGGATGACCTGCGACAGGGCAATCAGGCTGGGCTGGCCGATGGCTTGAGAGAGAGCCTTTTCCGCAAGTGCGCGTGCTATGCGCCCATTGCCATCCTCAAAGGGATGGATCGAAACGAAGTAAAGATGGGCGATCCCGGCGCGCGTCAGGGCAGGCAAGGCGTTCGGTCCCCCTGGGCTTGAACTGGTGAACCAGTCCAGGAAGCCTTTCATCTCTTCCGGCACGTCTTTTGAGGGGGGCGCCTCGAAGTGAACTGTGGGCTTGTGAACCAGCCCGGAGACGACCTGCATTGCATCCTCGTGATCACGAAAGCGGCCAACAGCGTCGATATCGCGGCGCCCGCTGACGACCATTTCGTGCCACGCGAAGAGCGTTTCGTTCGTTAGCGGATCGGCAAATTCGCGGTAGAGTGCGATCATCATTTCCGCGATGCCACGTTCGGCAGGAGGAATTCTGCGATCGCTGGTTTCAAGACCGAATTCGCGGCGTAGCGAACTTTGCACGCTGTCTCGATTGAGCAGTTCGCCTTCGATCTCCGAGGTCCTGAGCGCCTCGCCGGTCATGATGTCTACGGTGATAGCCGAGCGGTAATCCTCGGTCAGGTGTTTGACTGATCCGATGAGGATTCCAGATTGTTGCAGAAATTGGCCTTCAAGCGCCGCCAGGGGCACGCTTTCCCAGCGAAATTTCGGCCAGTCTGGCTGCTGCCAATTCCACTTCATGAGTTATAAAAGTCCAATTTATAACTCACCATATAACGAAATATGATGTATAAATCTAGTATTTATGCATCACACCGGCTTGTGTACCCCCAATGTCTGGCGGGCGCTACGCCTTGGATTGGGACTTTTCTGCCTTTCCTATGCCGTAGGATGAAGGTCGGCTCCTGCCAGAAGCCGACATTTGACCTCGGGCCACGCAGGGCGGTATGACTGCGACTAGCATGAATACGGGTCTGCAAGCTCAATCACCCGGCTCTGCTACTCCCACGAGATCACGCCGTCCGCCAAACGCCAGCTCGCTGGCCGGATCACTTTCTCATGGGCGATTCGGACTGACCTTATCTCCCCCTCGATCTCGCGCCGCCAATGCGCGAGGAAATCGAACAGCACCGGAAAATCCGGTGCTGCATCGTATTCCTGCCAGGCATAAATCTGCAGGAGCGAGGGGTGATCCGGCATGAAATAGCAGATTTCTGCCGTCGTCAGTCCATATCCGTCCAGCTGAACCAGAAACGCGCGATCGGTCATTGCAACGTGGGCTGGCTGTCCGGGCCGTCGAGCGAGCGCAATGCGGCGAATACGTCGTCAACGGAAACCGGACCTTTGAGTTCGGGGGGCTGGCGCATCGCCGGCCGATTTTCGACGGCATGCCGATCGGACGCCCAAGAAGCCAGGATTGCTCGCTTAACTTCAGGCTCAAGCGCGGGATGATGCGCTACCTCAAATGGATGCAGGTAGCGTGCGAATGGTTGCGACATAGGAACATCCTCCTTTCCGCCTTGCCGCTGATCACTCACTGCGGATTGCTCCGCTCAGCATATTTTGTGAGTCCATTTTAGACCGTCAAGACGCTGATAAGGCATACGGAAAAAGCGAATTGGCAGTCGCAGTCCACGAGTGCCAAAAAATTTGGTTTGGACCTCTTGAAGCCGTTTTCAGCAAAACTAGATCGCGCACTGCCTCCTGCCGATCATCCGGGGGAGGCGCTGTAAGTCATTTCGCTTTGTAATGGAGGTTATGCATGCATTTCCGACCTTTGCACGATCGCGTGCTGGTTCGCCGCATCGAGGCCGAAGAAAAGACGGCCGGCGGCATTATCATCCCCGACACCGCCAAGGAAAAGCCGATGGAAGGCGAAGTCGTCGCCGTGGGCCCTGGTGCGCGTGACGATTCCGGGAAGCTGGTGGAACCCGCCGTCAAGGCAGGCGACCGCGTCCTGTTCGGCAAGTGGTCCGGCACCGAAGTGCGGATTGATGGCGAGGACCTGCTCATCATGAAGGAGAGCGACATTCTCGGCATCATCGAAACAACCGCCGAACTCAAGAAGGCGGCGTAAGCAATCAACCCAATCTTCAGTTCAATCGAAAGAAGAGAAAGGAGCAGGCCAAAATGGCTGCGAAGGAAGTAAAGTTTGCGTCTGACGCGCGTGATCGCATGCTGCGCGGCGTGGATACGCTTGCAAATGCGGTCAAGGTAACTCTCGGCCCCAAGGGGCGCAACGTGGTGATCGAGAAGAGCTTCGGCGCTCCCCGCATCACCAAGGATGGCGTCACCGTTGCCAAGGAAATCGAACTCAAGGACAAGTTTGAAAACATGGGCGCGCAGATGCTGCGCGAAGTCGCCAGCAAGCAGAACGACAAGGCGGGTGACGGCACGACCACCGCCACCGTTCTGGCCCAAGCCATCGTGCGCGAAGGTGCCAAGGCGGTTGCTGCCGGCATGAACCCGATGGACCTGAAGCGCGGTATCGATCTCGCCGTCGGCACCGTGGTCAAGGACCTCGAAAGCCATGCTAAGAAGGTGTCGGCCAACAGCGAGATCGCGCAGGTCGCAACCATTTCCGCCAATGGCGACGAAACCGTCGGCCGCATCCTTGCCGAAGCGATGGAGAAGGTCGGCAATGAAGGCGTGATCACGGTCGAGGAAGCCAAGAGCCTCGAGACAGAGCTCGAAACGGTCGAGGGCATGCAGTTCGACCGCGGCTACCTCTCGCCCTATTTCGTGACCAATGCCGAAAAGCTGAAGGTGGAACTCGAGGATCCGTACATCCTCATTCACGAGAAGAAGCTGTCGAACCTGCAGGCGCTGATCCCGCTGCTCGAACAGGTCGTGCAGTCGGGCAAGCCGTTGCTGATCATCGCGGAGGACGTCGAAGGCGAAGCCCTTGCTACCCTTGTGGTCAACAAGTTGCGCGGTGGCCTGAAGGTCGCGGCGGTCAAGGCACCCGGCTTCGGCGATCGCCGCAAAGCCATGCTGGAGGATATTGCCATCCTTACCGCCGGCAATGTGGTCAGCGAGGAACTTGGTACGAAGCTCGAGAACGTCACGATCGGCATGCTCGGCCAGGCCAAGAAGGTCATCATCGACAAGGACAACACTACCATCGTCGATGGTGCCGGCAACAAGGCCGACATCGACGCCCGGGTCAGCCAGATCCGTGCCCAGATCGAGACCACGACCAGCGACTACGACCGCGAAAAGCTGCAGGAACGCGTAGCCAAGCTGGCTGGCGGCGTCGCCGTCATCCGTGTCGGTGGTGCCACCGAGGTCGAGGTCAAGGAGCGCAAGGACCGCGTCGACGATGCGCTGCACGCGACCCGTGCCGCTGTCGAGGAAGGCATCCTGCCGGGTGGTGGTATCGCCCTGCTGCGTGCGCTCAAGTCGCTCGAAGGGCTCAAGGCCGCCAATGACGACCAGCAGTCGGGTATCGACATCGTGCGCCGCGCGCTGCGAGCACCGGCTCGCCAGATCGCCGAGAACGCAGGCGAGGACGGTGCCTATATCGTCGGCAAGCTGCTCGAAGGCGACGATTACAACCACGGCTTCAACGCCGCGACCGGCGAATACGAAGACCTTGTGAAGTCAGGCGTCATCGATCCGGCAAAGGTCGTACGCACGGCGTTGCAGGATGCGGCTTCGGTTGCCTCGCTGCTGATCACCACCGAGGCTCTGGTGGCTGAGCTGCCGAAGGAAGACACGCCAGCACCGATGCCGGCGATGGACTTTTAATCGCGAGAGGAGAGCGGGGTATCGCACCGCGCTCTCCAATCCGCGAACACCAGGCAGTTAGCAATGCCAGTTCGGCACCTGCTCACGCGGCCTGACACCGGGCAGGTTCTGAACGGGGCTTAACGGATCAATCGGTCGAATGAGAGAGGAGGAGTCTCTGGCCGACAGGTATCTGGAGTATCTTTCACGCGAACATGCACGGCTGGAGGATGAAATCCGGCTGGAAAGCAAACGACCCCGGCCTGACGAAGTTCTGATTGCCCGGCTGAAGAAGCTCAAACTGGCGGTCAAGGACCAGATGCAAAACTGGGCTTCCAGTCACGCGAGCAGCGATCGGCTGACCGCGTAAACGGACTTGATCCTATCAAATTGTCTCCTGGAAGAAGGCCAGGCGCACCTCCATCGGTGCGCCTGGTCTTCTCTTGCAAGGCACTGAAAACAAACCCATAAAAATTTTTAATAGGTCTTGAAACCAATTGCGCGTTTCATAATTTTATCAATGCCGGATGCCATAACGGGTCCGGTTGGACAGAGGGCGTCGGCTCTTGGTTCCCGGCGCCTCTCACGCCCAGATTGCTCAACAAGGAGGATTTGGAAATGAGAACTGCATTTGATTTGACCCCCTATCGCCGCTCGACGGTCGGTTTCGATCGGCTCTTCGATGCGCTCGAGAACAGCTTCCGCGCCGAGACGCAGGATGGCTACCCACCCTTCGACATCGTTCGCACCGGCGAGGACAGCTACCGGATCACTCTGGCGGTTGCCGGCTTCCGTCCGGACGAAATCGACATCACTGCACAGCAGAACCAGCTCGTCATCTCCGGTCAGAAGACCGAGAAGGACGAAGACGGTGTTGAATTCGTTCACCGCGGTATCGCTGCCCGCGCGTTCGAGCGGCGGTTCCAGCTGGCCGACTATGTCGAAGTGCGCGATGCGGATTATGAGCACGGCATGTTGACGATCTCGCTCCAGCGGATCGTCCCTGAATCGCTCAAGCCGCGCAAGATCGCCATCGGAAGCCGCGAGCATGTCAACGACGACACACCGCAGCTGACTGAAGACAAGGCGGCCTAAGCCCCAATCATCGGGCAAATCCTCGGCGGGGTGGGTGCAATCGCACCTGCCCCGCTTGACGAAGCTTTGCCCAAACCAGTCCGTAAATAGGAGGAATGTCGAGATGGCTATCGTCTTTGGCTCAGCAATGAATAAGCGGCAGCTTCCGGCGGCTTCATTTGAGCGAGTGTATGGCCGAGATGTTCGCGGCTTCTGTCCGGGTGCTGAGAGCCACACCAACGGCAGGTTTTGGCGTGAACGGTCCTTCATGATGGTTGATGGGAACGACCGGGTCTGGTCGGCAGCGAGATCATGAAAGACCTACTCTTCGGATCGGTCCTCGATAGAGCGGAACGACGCATGGATGGTACTGATGGGGCCTTCGGGCCATTCAGCCACATCCCCTTCGACATAATCGTCCCAGCCACCGCCGCCGGAACCGGACAAAGGCGATGTGTCCTCGAGAAAGCCGACGACATTATCGTTGCCCCGGAGCACACTACTTTTCTTTTTGGTGATCGGACGCGAGGCGGTAACCCGAAGAAGCTCATCCACAGTGAAAGACCAATCGTCAGAGCCTCCACGGACCGCATCCCGACCGCAATAGGAGCCGCCTGTTGTCATGTCGGCTAGAAAGTCCGCAAGCGGAATGGGTGAATTGAACCAAGGCGTCGTAGTCTGCGTCAGTTCGTGTCGCCACACGGGAGGCGAGGTCTTAAGATCAATTCCTCCGTATTCGGCGCTCAGGACAGGCGACCCTACCAGTGGAGTGCCATTGAAGTCCCGGTTCCGTGGGTCATAGCCTGAATCGACGAAAGTGAAAGCGGGTAGCCAAGCCAGCAACTCGTGCTGAACCCATTCCGCGCCCGATGGTTTAACGACCCCACTTTTGAGCATCTTTGCCTGAACAAGAACTGCCCGGCGGTCATCGATATTATGAAACGGATCTATGTGATCGATCACGATCAGCAGGTCGGCGAGTTCACACCGGCGTGGCACCTTGCCACCTAGGTACTTGGGATGCGGCACGGGCGTAAAAGTGACATGCGGACGCGAATGGCAAAAGACTGCGCGCAGATCGATGCGATAGCCTGCAGACTTCAGAATTGGCGACCAACTGGCTGCAATCTCGTCGAAACCGTCCAGGGTCATTGTGCGCACCGCAGACACTTCGCCGTTGGGCGCACGAGTACGTGTACCGCCTTGGGTCAGCACCTTCGATATAGCAACATCGGCAGCGTTCTTCAGTGACGTGGCCAAAGACGAAGGAAGCATGATGAATTCCGACTGTGAGCGTTTAGCCGAAATACATAATGTTAGAACATGTGACGATCAATGGCATGTCATTGTGAACTAAAGCATAAACCACGCCTTCGAGTGATCGGCCGACTTCCAGGGCGACCGGGACGATAACGGTGTCACTGACGCCTTAAAGGGAAATTCCGGCTATGGACTTATTTGGCCGAGCGCTCGGACAATTGAGCCGACACGCGGCCCCTACTGTCCTTCGCCGTCAGAATCAGGGGCAGACACTTCAGCAACCGGCTCAGCGGTCGCACCGCTTGAGGCAGAAGTCGGGGCGGGCTCCGGAGCGGCAGACCGGCCAGCGCCTAGAGTCGAGATGCCGAAAGCACACAGTATCAGCGCAAGGATGCCATAGACCCCGCCGACGAGATCCCGGATCTTCTCATAGGACTTGACCGCGTCGCGGACCGGCGTGCCGGCGATCGCCTCGCGCTCAGATTCCGATATGTGGCTGTAGAGCGTGCGCAGCCAGGCCTCGCGGGCATCCTGTTGGTTGGCGAGGAAGCTGCCGTTGATGGACCGCTGGAACATGTAGGACATAACGATGAAGAACGCAGCCGCGAAATAGAAGCCGCCTGACACCATCGCACTCGCAGCCTTGCCTGCGTCGACAAGCACTTTGAGGACGAAGGGTGAAGCCGAAACTGCGATATCGCGCCACAGGTTGCCGGTCATGTCCTGCGCGCGCTGAGAAACTTTCTGCGTCTCGTCGATGATGGTCTTGCGAAGGTCCCCGAGCGCCTTGAGTGTTTCCCGGCTCGAGGAATTGATATGTGCCTGGTAGCTTGCCTTGGCGCCCTCGAGCGCCCGTCGCGCAGTGTCCTCGAATTTGACAGACGCCTGCGCCGAGCGCGCCAGTTCGGCCACGAACAGCACATGGCGAACTTCGCGATCGTGGCCCTCAATATAGACCCACTCGGCACAGTTGGTCAGTTCCCGCCACGCCGTGGATAAATCGCTTCTGTTGGCGTTGAAATCCACGACGGGTGGCCCCGAAACATGAAACATGACATGTTCGGCGGAGAGTGACGCGCCGTTCACCAGCGCCCCCAACAGGCGCCGCCCCGCCTGCTTGCGCCAACCTGCGAAGAGATCAGATTCAACCGCAGGCTCCAGCGTTATCAGCCACGGTGAGAGGTCATCGACAATTTCGCGCTCAGGCACGTAGTCGCGGACGAATTTCCTAGGGTTAATCGCCACGGGTTCCGGGGGCGAGGTCAGGTCCTTGCCAAAGTCCCATGTACCGACCTCAAGGCCCCGGGTCTGAAACCCGGCGCGCGCATCGAGGCTGGCCACGCGCACGAAGCCGTATCCTCGCTCCGTTTCGAGATGAAGGGCCGCGCTGCCTTCGAAAAGGAATGGCGCGGTTCCAAGGATATTCGGCTTGACGATGATGATCGTTACTTCGCCGCGCGCAACGAAGGGATCGCTGGCCGACATCTCGTTCGACCATCGGTCCCGGATGCTGACCGAACCAAGTGGCGAGACGTCCTGGCCGGACAGCGCGATCCATTCGGCCTGCTCGCCTTCCGACGAGAATTCTCCGCGCAGGACAACCTGGTCGATCCGTTCATCGACCTTGCCGCCCCGCTGGGCGAAATCAGCGGCGAGCGCGGCGAGACGCGTCGAGTTCGATGTCATTGAACTTGATCTCGTCCTGGATGGTGATCAGTCCCTTTTTCTCGTCGATGTTGACGACAGAAGATTGCAATTCCGCCGGGAAGGTGACCCGAACGCCGAGTCCTGTCTCCACCTTCCGATTGCGCGGTACGGGGATGGCGTCCTTGCCGAGCACGAAAGATTCGCCTGAAATGCGCGCGCGTTCAAGCTGCTTCCTGAAATCCGTGAGGATCTCGCTTTCTTTGGGAAGCGGGCCGACGATGCTGGTGAACCAGTCCTCGATTTTCTCCCCATCGACAGAGCCACCCGACTGCGTTGCGTCGTAGAGCCGTTTGGTGAGGCTCGTCATCACATCGGCAGGAAGTTTGTCGCTGTGGTTATAGGCAACGGCCTTGGTGACATCGACGAGAATGCGCGTGAGATCGTCGTCGTTTCGAACGCGCTTCACCCCGAGGAACTGCTCGAAATAGACCGCGGGCCGCTGAGGATTCTGCCGATCGACTAGGCAGACCGAACCTTCGCCGTCGAGCCGGACCAGGGCCGCCTTCTGCAGGGCGTGGCGGTTCTGGACGAACGTGCGCCCAATCTCGGCGAGCGTGGGCTTCGGCTTGCCGGAAGTCCCATCCTCGATGTCGTAGCGCAGGACTTTTTCGTCCTCGAACTTGAGCAACGCAAAGACGCGCCCGGTATCGCAGTTCAGCGAGAAGATCAGGAATGCGCCAATGACGGTGCTGCCGCCATGGCCCTCATTGAACGCTTCAGCGAGGTTTTCGCTTTCAGCCTGAAATTGCGCGGCATCCTTGTCAATTCGCCCAAGCTGGGTTCGTGCCGCAGCATCGGCAAGGAAAGTGTAGTGGTTGCCGTTGTTGACCGACCTGATCCGATCCAGGAAGAACGCGGCGTGCGGGGTCGCATCGAATGCCTCAAGGAGCTGGAAATGCACTTCTTTCGGCCCCACGATATGGAACACGCTCTGCTCAATCTTGAGCGAGCCCAGTTCTTCTTCGGTAAGAAACGCCATCTTTTCCCCATTGGAACATATATAGAACATTTCAGCAAGGATGGAAAATTCAATCAACCGACTCTCCCGATATCGGCCTTGCGCCCCCCGCTGATCGGACCGCATAGGTGGATAATCAATAAGAAATCAAGTCACGGACCGGGGTCCCGAGTAACGTGCATTCGAAGTAGCGCATAACGAAACCCGATCCAATTATCGCAAGACGTTCACTCATGTCGATCGGCGGCGACCTCCACATGGTTATTTCACGATTTTAATTCTTAAAATCTTGTATACACCCACGCTTCACAGCCGAGTTTGCCCCCGAGAACCATATATATATCCTGAGCCCGTGGACTTACTCGAAATTTGGGTGGATTCGGATCCTTGAATGGGTTGGACAGACATTGGTGTGGGCAGATTCGACGGTGCGTACACCATAGCAGGACGGGAAAGCGGACCGTCTGAACGTAAGGAGTGAATTTCTGGAGCTAAGCGTTCACAAAGGGGCGACCTCGGCAGATTTACGCCAGTTTCGGCTTGGCACTTCGAACGACGGAATGCCGGCAACAGCACCGATAGTTAAGGGGCCTAAATGGCTCGCGAACGATATTTGATGCGCCGTCTGGTCGATGGGATGGCGGGGTGGGCTACCTTTCACCAAGCGTCTGGCCCTAATCGGCACTATGACGAGCATCTATTCTATCAGCACATCGCCACGCTTGCCTCGGGGCGCGATTGGCGCGTCAGCCAGCAGCATCGCATTGTAGGGCCTACACGGCGCGGCGCGCCGTCGACGATCGATTTCGTATTTTATCGGGAGAGCAGCTATGCGGGCACCCAACCCGGCCTCGCCTTCGTCGAAGTAAAATATCTTCGAGGTTCCAATCCATCACAAGACTTGCGCGAATTGCGCAGGGATATCGATAAGCTCCGCTCAATTGGATCTGCCCAGATTGCCTCGAAACAAGGGCTTTCGGCGTCCGGGAAGCCGCTTCGATTCCTTTTGATTTTCGCGCAAGAGGCGGGTCTGGATGCGATCCGCGATTGTGCGACCCGAACCCACCGCGATGTTGCGGCGATGATTGAGCAGGCCCGAACTGGCGATCACAAGAATATATACCGTGCGAGCATGGGTACCTATCTGAAGACTTCGCTGGAATGGGTAGTGATTGCCATTGCCGAGCAGCGGTGGCCGTTATGAACTCCGGTAGGCAGTGACTTTTCGTTGGGAGGCGGCAAAGATTAGAAGACAGATGGGAAAGCAGAGCGACCGTACCTGGGAACGCGAAATTGCCTTTTGAACGGCAAAAATGGGTCGGAATCGGCGGTCTACTGAACATTATGCCCAGTCCGTTTCTGAAGGCCAAACTTTCAGACTGCATCGCCGAGAAAGAATGGGTGAGGCCAAAGCGATACGACCGAAAATTCGATCCTCTACTTTTCGTGCAACAGCACCTGATCGCACCTCCGATTAAAGCAATTTAATCACGCCCACATATTTCCCGCTTTCCATTTACGCATCATTCGAAAACGGTGATTATCACTTTTGACGGGGAAGCGTTCTCGACATGAGGACGTCCACAAGGGGGCAATGCAGTGGGCAAGTCGGCGGATGCATCGTGCATGACAGCAAGCGCTTCGGCGCATGCCATGGCGGCGCCCGCTCAATCGCCATCTGTGCCGTGGATCACGCGCCGCATCGGAAGACACGTCCTTCACGTCGATGCCGCGGGCCGTTTCCTGCTCTCCGATCACGATCTGCGGAATAGAGCAGAGCGAGGCCACCTGACCCTGTACGAGCACGAGCGCCTCACGGAAAGCGGACTGCTGGTCGAAGGTGAATTGGGACGCCTTTCGCAAAGACTTGCGGCCCAGCAGCGCCGTTTTCATCCCGGCGAACTCGACTACCTGATCCTGGTTCCGACCCTTCGCTGCAACCTTGCCTGCAGCTATTGCCAGGTCTCCAGAGCAGCCGAGGGCGCAAGCGGCTACGACTGGTCGGACGAGACACGTGACGCGGTCATCGACCTCGTGCGCCGAACCCGTGCGAGACATCTCAAGATCGAATTCCAGGGCGGCGAGCCCACGCTGCGCTGCGATCTTATTGAAGCCGTTATCGATGCCGTTCCGCCCCATGTCGAAGCCACATTCGTGATCTGCACGAACCTGCAGCAGGTACCGCCAGAAGCTGCTGCACTGTTCGACCGCGAGAACGTCTCGATCAGCACCTCGCTCGACGGGCCGCGCGAACACCACGCCCGTCAGCGCGGTCAGGACGATGCGGCCAGTGAAGCTTTCGAGAGCAACCTCGACAGGCTGCTTACCCGGTATGGCCCGGGAAAGATTTCGGCCCTGCCCACGCTCGATCCGCGTTCGCCGCCCGATCCGGACGAGCTGATCGATGCCTATGCCCGCCGCGGCCTGACCGCGATCTACCTCCGGCCGATCAATTACCAGGGATTTGCCCGCAGGCAGCACGCCGATTGCCGGACCACCGATGCCAGGTGGCTGGAATATCACGAAGCCTTCATCCGCCGGCTGATCGAGCGGAACTGGAAAGACCGTAGTATCTGTCTTGAGGAGAGCTATTTCAGTCTGCTGCTGCGCCGTATCTTCCGGCCGGGCGAGGACCGGCACGTCGATCTGCGCAATCCCAATCCGTTCGGAACGGACTTCATCGTCATCGATCACGACGGGCTGGCCTATCCGACGGACGAGGCTCGCATGCTGGCGCGCTCGGGCATTATCGACCTGTCGATTGGAAATATACGGCAGGGCTGGAACACACCTGCGCGTGATGCCCTCAATGCCGCCTCGACATGCGATGGCGATCCGGATTGCGAAGCCTGCACCTACAAACCCTTCTGCGGCCGCGACATTGTCGATGACATCTCACGCTATGGAACGATCGACATCCCCCGGCACGAAACCGAATTCTGCCGGCGGCACTTGCACCTGTTCGACCTCGCCTTCGAGCTGATCCATTCGCCCGATCCCGCCATCCAGTATTCGCTGTGCCGGTGGCTGGGGCTTGGCGGCGACCGTCTTCCTGCGGAACGCCTGTCATGATTGCGCTTGCGCTTCGCGCCGCGAGCGATGCCCCGGCGCCCTTCGTCACGCGCCTGACCCGAAAACCGGACAGCGATCCGGCGCTGAGCCACTTTCTTGCCGCCACGCAGGCAGGTAGCCTGTGGAGCGGCGCGCAGGGCTTGTTCGAAGTCGCGTCGGCAGCGGAGGACCTCATCGGCGATGTCGTTCTAGTAGATCCGTTCGAAGGGCGCGCGGATCGTCTCATCCGCAGCGCCTCGCGCCACAATACCCTCGTGGTCACAGAGCAGTGCGACCAGCTTTGCGCGATGTGCTCGCAGCCTCCGAAGAAGACCCACGTCGACCGCTTCGACCTCCTGGAAACGGCTTGCCTGCTGGCCGATCAGGGCATCACGATCGGGATTTCAGGAGGCGAGCCCACGCTTCACCGCGCACGCCTCTTTGCCATGCTTGAAAGCGTGCTAGAAGCTCGGCCCGATCTGACCTTCCACGTACTGTCGAACGCCCAGCATTTCACGGCCGACGACGCGTTGCGCTTGCGCAGTCCATGCTACCGCAACGTTGTCTGGGGAATACCGGTCTACGCGGCCGATGCGGCATCGCACGACGCCATAGTGGGCAAGGCCGGAGCCTTCGAAAGATTGATGGTGTCGTTCACCCACCTGCTCAGGGCCGGTGCCCGGATAGAACTGCGTACGGTGCTTTCATCGTCCACGGCCGAGCGCCTCGATACACTGGCAAGCTTCATCGCCCGCAACCTGGCTCATATCGAGCAGTGGTCCGTCATGGGTCTGGAGAACATCGGCTTTGCAAGGAGCCGGTGGAGCGAGCTCCATCTCGATCTGCGCCGCGACTTTGATGCCGTCAGCAAGGCGCTCGATCGCGCGATCCTGCACGGGATCCGGCCCCGGTTGTTCAATATCCCGCTTTGCCATGTGCCCGAAGCCTATCGCTCTTACGCGGTCGCATCGATTTCTGACTGGAAGCAACGCTTCTCCGACAAATGCGCGCCTTGCGCGGCTCGCCCGGACTGCTCGGGCTTTTTCGAATGGCATCCGCCTGAACTCGTAGAGGAGGTCTTTCCCCTGTGAAAAAGCGTCGATTTCTGATCTCCAGCCTCGTGATGGCCGGAATCGCGCCCGTCCCGCACGCATCCATGGCGGCACCGGGCCTGTCGCCTGCCTCCGGCGGGCCAGACCCCGATGACGATGACCAGATGATCCAGCGATTCTCGCAGGACCACATGTTCCTCCTCGCGGGCCACCGTTCGCATTCGAGCCACGCCTCGCATGGCAGTCATCGTTCCGGCAGCAGCGGGACATATCGGGCACCGGTCTATACGCCCAGGGCACCTGCGGCCCCGCGAACGAGCGCGCCTTCAACCCGAAACGAGCGTAGCACGCCGCCCTCTTCCATACTGCCTTCTTCCCCGGCGATCACGACTGCCGAGCCGCTCTATTCGACGCCTTCGGCCACGAGCATCAAGAATGTCGTGCGCCAGGTGCAACTGGGCCTCAAATCCTACGGCTACTACGACGGCGCAATCGACGGCATCGTGGGCCCAATGATGCGCAGTGCGCTGAGCCGGTTCCAGACCGACTTCAACCTCAATGTCACCGGGACGATCACGCCCGAGGTGCTCGATGCCTTCAAGATTCGCGCACAGTAGGATTGTCACGCATCTTCTGGCACTCTCAGTCGGCGTGGCCATGGCCTGGACCGCCATGCCCCTGTGGCGAGAGGCCGTGATGCACTTCAACCAGGAGCGCTACGGCATCCTTGTCGAACAGTGCGATATGGCCATGCAGGATCACTTCGCAGCCAGGCAGGAGGCAGAAATGCATCCTGCCCCGCAGGCAAAGGCGATGGTCAGTGCTGGCGAACTGGGACTGGTCACGTGCCAGGATTACGACATCTATCAGAAGCGCCTGATGCAATGGGGGCTGCGCGAAAGCGAACTGGCGCAGATGCGGCTGATCGCGATCGAAGCGCGCGCCTCCGACCTTGATGACGTGGTCAAGATCCATGAAATCCAGTTCTAGACCGCACTTCTACCGGCGTACCGCTGGCGCAATCCTCGGCATGGCTGCAATCTTGGCTACCTCGGCCTGCTCCGACCAGCCAACCCCAACCATTCAGCGCGAGCGCGACCCATCGCCGGCCAGCGATCACATGCGGCTTGGCGCCCTGAGGCGAGCCGTCACGGCAAACGGTTTCGTGAGGGCCGCAGACCTGGCCGTGCCGGTCGACAGCAAGCAGCGAGAAGCAGGCAAACTCATATTCGCATCGCCCCTCATGAGCATCAATGGTTCCATCAGTTGCCGCGACTGCCATCTGGAGCAGTTCGGCAGCGCGGATGGTCTCCCGGTCGCTGTTGGCGTCGGTGCAAAGGGGAGCGGCAAAGACAGGCTTTCGGGCGGTGGACAAATCGTCCCGCGCAACGCGCTGGCCTTCTGGGGCCGGGGCAGCAGGGGGTTCGATACATTCTTCTGGGACGGCAAGGTCAGCGCCCGGAATGGACGCGTCGTCAGTCAATTCGGGAAAGACGCGCCGTCCGATGACCCCTTTGTCGTCGCCATGCACCTGCCCTCGGTCGAACTACGAGAAATGGTCGACGACACGCCGCAGGTGGAAGAAACGCTCGTTACCGAAAGCGTGAATTCGGCAAACCGGATTCAGAACGCGCTGGCGAAGCGATTTGCCAGGGACCCTGTCATCGGTCCGCATCTTGCCGGTGCATTCGGCGTGCCTGCCACGGCGATTACCTTCAACGAGGTCGCGACATCGCTCGCTGCTTTCATCCGCGACGAATTCCGGATCCGTCCGACCAAGTTGGAACGCTTTGTCTTCGACGCAGGCCCCCTCACCACGAGTGAACTGAATGGGGGAATTCTGTTCTACGGCCGCGGCAAGTGCGTCGCTTGCCACAATGGGCCATACTTTTCCGACATGCAGTTCCATGCGGTAGCCTTCCCGCAAATGGCGTTCGGCAAGAACGGCTTCGGGATCGACTACGGCCGCTACAATGTGACCTTCGATCCGGAGGACCGGTACAAATTCCGGACGCCGCCTCTTTTCAATGTTACGAAGACTGCGCCCTACTCACATTCTGGCTCGGTGCCGACGCTCGACAAGGCCATCATAGCGCATTTCGACCCGTTGCGGCTGTTGGACACGGGCAAAATGACGGTGCGCCAGCGTGCAGATCTCTATGCCAGACTGGGCCCCGCCGCGCGCGAGCCGCTCCCGTCAGCGTTGAATGCCGATGACGTGAGCGAACTGGTAGCATTTCTGGGTACCATCAATTTTTGAGTGAGGTCACCGGACGAATTCGTCACTCATTTCTGCGGCAGTTTAGCCCCGTCTTGGGGAACCAGAATGGGAAAGCGGACCGACCGAACCTAGGGATGCGAAATTGCCTGTTGAACGTGAAAAAGGGTCGAGATTAAATTGATCCATCTAGCAATAGAAAAATTCACCGAGCCCCAACGCGCGTAGACCACGGCGATACATCAACGAGCTCATGTCGGCGGGAATGTGGGCTTCCAGATCAGGATCAAGCGGAAGGCATTCCGGTATCTGTGCCTCTACGATTGCCTTATCTTCCTCAAAAATCCTCCGGGTGAACTCGTAAATTTCGTCCTCGGGGCGATCTGTATCGAAATTGCGGCAGGTAGGCGCAAATAGTCTCGTTTCCTTCGCCGAGACTGGGGAGGCCGCATTCATGACTACGAATCGTCCGTCATTGGGGAAGTGAATTTCAATTGTTGCGCTAAATGGCAGATGGCAACGGAAGTGACGCAGCCATTGAAACGTCGGCATTGCACGCCGGTGATCCTCAACGGGGTAGTTGCTCACACTGCTCCAATACTCTGCCTCAAAGCCGTTTTCGGTTCGCACCGGTGAATAGGGCGGGACTTCGCTGATGTCTGGGTCGCCAAACGTTTCCTTGTGAACAAAGGCAAAATGCGCGACATCCAGGAAGCCTTCGACTTGCCTCCCGGCGAAAGCGTGGATGTCAACTGAAGGGCAGACAACGCACTGGTAGCCCGCCTCGCCCCAGTGCGGGATGTCAATAATCATTCCCGGTTCCGGACACTCAACTGACCTGTCGAGGCAAGTCCAAATCAGGCCGTACCGTTCGATGTGTGGAAAAGGGACGAGGTGCATTCGCGCCGGGATGTCGCGGCTGGGATGGGCAGGTACGTGTGTGCATTGACCTCCCGGCCCAAAACGTAACCCATGGTAGGCACATTCCACGCCACCGGGGACTTGCTTGCCCATGCTAAGCGGCACGCCGCGGTGAGGGCAAATGTCGGGTGCGACCACAAGTTCACCATCCGCGCGGTAGATGACAAGGGGCTGGTCCAACAGCTTAGTTCCAACAGGCCGCTGCTCCACATCGCGCGCAAGAGCGATGGGATACCAATGACGAGCTAGAATGAACCAGTCGTCATGCGCGAAAGTGCAATTGCGAGGGATAGCGAGATTAGGGACAAGCGCTGCAGTCATGCCCGGACCCCTAGCTGCCTGCATTATTTGAACCTCATGAGATTTACGATCACGCCATCTAACTACGATATAGAGCCTTTCCGATACGAAAATTCGAGGTGATACACCACTCCAAGGCATAATAAATTGCCGTCGGATTTACAGGCGAGCAGGGATACTTGCAGCCCGGTCCTGCTCGCCTTCATAGGCAGAAACCAAGGTAACTAGCCGTGGAAATTTATCCGGAATGCATTCCCATCCAGATCGCGCAGGACAGATTGAAACCACCCATAGTAGGTAGTGAATGGCTCCTTCAGAATGCTTGCTCCAAGCCGGGCCGCCTTGGCGGTAAGTGAGCGAACCATTTCTTCGCTTTCGACATCGAATGTCAGGAGTACCCGGTCACCTGGCAGTTTTTGCTCTTTCAGACCAAGCAGATCGTAGGCATCCGGCGCACTGAAACCAATCGATGATCCTCCGGTGAGGAAACCTCGAAAGATTGGCGAGCGGCTCTCCAGGATCTCATCAAGATCGAAAAGGCCACTGTAAAAGTCAGCCAGCCGGTCGATATCGGCAGTGAATATATTGGCATAGGTAAGCGCAACCATGCGTGGATTCCTTATGCGGTCAGGCCATAGGTCTTGCGGTACATTTCCGCGATGTGGGCTCCGACTGTCATCTCTCTGAAATCTGGCTTGCCGTTTTCCGGCATGCAGGTCGGGGCGCAGCGGACCGTGTAAAAGTAGTCAGGATCGAAGAACGTCGGCACCGAGTACCGGTCACGGCCGCTGTGGTTGTTGCGGACGCGGTGCATGTTGGAGTGATAGAGGCCGTTGGTAAGTATCCGGACCATCTCGCCCAGGTTAATGACGAAAGTTTCGGGGATCGGCGGTGCGGAAATCCAGTCCCCGGCTGCATTCTGCACTTCCAGGCCGCCAACATCATCCTGCAGAAGTATGGTGATCATTCCCCAATCAGTGTGCGCACCAGCACCAATTTGGTTGAAAGCGGCATCAACCGGCTGAGGACCGTACTTGAGCAGCCTGCCATTGAAGAGTGGCTCTCGCAGGCAATCTTCAAAATAGTCGCCGGGCAAATCGAGCGACTGCGCAATCAGACCCATCAGGTGGCGGCCGACGCGGAACATTTCGGCAATGTAAGCTTCGTACCGCTCGCGGAAATGCGGAAGATTCTGGGGCCACTGGTTTTGCCCGCAATTGGGTACACCGGCGCGCACATAAGGATGGTCATCGGACAGATCGCACCCGATCACAAACCCCTCTTTGAGGTCCGGCGGCGACCCGTCATCAAGCGTCTGCACTCCCGGAGCCTCGTATCCGCGCGTGCAATTGGAATGACGGGCATCGACTTTCAGCTTTTCCTCCAAAGGCAGGCTGAAAAATTCGCGCGCGAGTTCCAATTGCCCGTCCATCAAGGCGCGGGGCACGCCATGTCCGGAGATGTAGAAGAAACCTGTATCGCGGGCAGCCTTGTGGATTTCCCACGCAACGGCTTTGCACGCAGAGCTGTCGCCAGTGAAACTTGGCGCGAGATCTATGACAGGAATGAACTCGGCAGGTTTGGGCGGTGTATAGACGATCATTGGAGAAGAATCCTGTACAGAGGGTGCTCAAACCGCGTCCGCATTCCTGAATTTCGGGGTGTCGTTCATTTGGTTCATTTTCATTTCCAAATGCTCGAGCGATGTCGTCGGCGCATACTTCACAGGCTGACCAATGGCGCAGGTCGGAATGCACTCGATTACCGCGTCGTAGTTGGGCTGGTGGAAGAAGACCAGGGACTGGCGGCGGCTGCCGACGCCCTCTTCGTGCGGCGGATTGACGACCCGGTGCATGGTGGAAACCCACTGATCGTTAGTCCACTGTGCCATGAGGTCGCCCAGATTGATGATGAAGGTTCCCGCCACGATGGGCACGGGCACCCAGCGACCATCAGCGGTCTGCACTTCAAGACCGCCTGGCTTGTTCTCGGTCTTGAGGATTGTCAGCCCGCCGTAATCGGTGTGCGCGCCTGCCCGCAGTTGGCCGTCCTCTAGCATCTCAGGCTGGTCGGGATAGTTGCTGATCACCATGTTGGTGATGTGCTTGTTGATCTTGTCCTGAAACCAGTCCGGTGGCAGGTGCAGCGCCCGCGCGCACAATTCCATGAGGAGCGCCGCCAGGCCTTCCATCTCGCGATAGTAATCGATGATCGCAGGACGAAATTCGGGCACGTCTGGATCGGGCCAGATGTTGTCGCGGAAAATCCGCATTGCCGTTGGCGTGGTGAAGTAAGGGTCGCTCTTGTCGAGATCGAAGCGGCCGATGTTGAAATATTCCCGGTGATCGGGTTTAGCCTCGTCCTGGCCGATCGTGCTGGCCAAGTTCCCGGTCTCGATCCCGAAATAACCGCGATAGATATCCGCGCTTGGCGCAGCGTATTTGACCTTGTCCTCGCCGGACAGATCGAAAAAGCGACGGCTGGCATTCTCCGCCCGCTCGATCACCCCGGCAGGAACGCCATGCCCCGATACCACGAGAAAGCCGATGCTGCGGGCCGCTTCCCCCACCTGTTTAGCCACTGCCTGGCGATCTGCATGCGTCCCGGTCCTCGCAGGATTGAGGTCAATGATGGGCACTACGCTTCCGTCGAAATTCATATCAATCTCCTGCGTTGCCGTCGAATGTTGTGGCAACGCAAATAGTCAACCGGCCGCAGCACCAACCGATTGCACGTTGGCACCCAATCAAAATTCGTACTTCACCGAAGCAATCGCCTGGCGCGGCGGGATGTACATGTCGCTTGTGGTGAAGCTGCCGAAGGGATTGGAATATCGCGAGGCTATGCCAGCCTTGTCGAAAATGTTTGTCACAGTAAGCCCGATCGTCCAGCGGGTATCCTGCGGCATGAACATCACATTTGCGTTCACCTGCGTGTAGCCAGGCACCACGTCCCTCGCCCCGTCATTGAAGATCCGGTACTGAAACTTGCCGCGATAGATCAGTTCTGCATGGGAACGTAGCGTGCCCAATCCGCCAAGCTCTAGAGTGTGGGTCGCACCAATAGTGCCTTGCCACTTTGGCAGCTTTGGCGGCTGGTTGCCGTTGGTATTGCGCGTTTGCAGGGCACGCAAACCAATTGTGTAGGCATCAAACGGCCCGTAACCTAGGGCCGCAGCCGCCAGCGTCGCCGCATGGGCGCGCGAGGGATCGAGTGTAATGTAATCACCGACCAGTTCACCGTCGAGATAGGTCACGTTGCCGTCGAGCCTGAGATGGTCGGTCAGGTCCATCGTAGCTTCGGCCTCGGCACCCCAGATCCGGGTCTTTGGAACGTTCGAGACTCCGCCCTGATAGGGGATCGGATCTTCCTCCTGATACTGCAGGTTCTTGTAGTCATAGAAGAAGGCTGCTGCATTGAAGGTCGCGCGGCCACCGGCGAAACGGTTTTTCGCTCCCAACTCATACGCCCACACATGCTCGGAATCATAGGTCAGCGGCACCAGGAGCGGAGTGCTGTTGTTGCTGACGCCGCCAGGCTTGTAGCCGCGTGAAATGCTCACGTAGACCATATTGGCCGACGTAATTTCGAAGTCGATCTCGCCCTTGCCGGTTACAGCATCTTCCCGCGTCCGGGCTTGGACTGGCGGGGCAAATATGTCGAACAGCGTGCTGTTTCTGCTCTTGAAATTGTCATGGTTGAATCGCAGGCCCACCGTCGCGCTCAGACGGTCAGACAGTTTGTACGTGCCTTGCGCGAAGGCGGCGTAACTGTAGCGGCTTTGGCGTGAGTTCAACGCGTAGTCGAGATTGTAGGGGTAGTTCGCAAAGGTCAGCGGCAACGTCAGATCATAGCTGGGAATGGCGTCTGTCCCGCGATACTCGAGGATATCCTGCCCCAGTTTCTGGTAGAGGAAATAGGCGCCGACAATGTAGCTGAGCGGCCCGTCGCCGTTCGACGTAAGATTGAACTCCTGGCTGAACGCATCGACGCTGTTGTTCCAGTACGGCTGCGCATCGTATTCACCGGTGCTGGCATAGTCGAGCCGGTCTACGTCGATCTGATTGTGGTTGCGCGTTGTCTGGTACGATGTGAGCGACTTCAAGGTCGCAGCCCCGAAATCATAACGCAGGTCCGCGTAAGCCAAAAAGAAGTCGAGCTTGTACTTGTTGGGGTAATCCTGCGAAATTCGGCGCGGATTCGGATCAGGGTCGTCCAGATTCTTCTGCGCCGCACCATGTTCGTCGGCGTTGAAGTATTGCGCCGTGATCTGGGCGGAAAAGCGG
Source organism: Novosphingobium indicum (assembly GCF_014645195.1). Lineage (GTDB taxonomy): Bacteria > Pseudomonadota > Alphaproteobacteria > Sphingomonadales > Sphingomonadaceae > Novosphingobium > Novosphingobium indicum. The sequence goes on from NZ_BMLK01000025.1 coordinate 34,775, forward strand.
TCGTTCGGTGTCCAGAGCAGCGAGATCTTGCCGGAGACCCGGTCTGCATCATCAAGGCCATATCGTCCGTAATTTGGACCCAGACTGGTCTGACGTGCGAAGCCTTCGTGATAATAACGCTGGACTGTGCCGCGAACGGCCAGTGTGTCCGAGACCGGGACGTTGAGTGTGGCCGTAGAGCGAAACAGATCGTAATTGCCCAGTTCAAGCTGCACGGAACCTGAGGTGCTCCCGGTATCCGGCTTCGTGGTGATGGCATTGATAATGCCGCCAGTCGCGCTCTGGCCAAAAACCGTGCCCTGAGGTCCGCGGAGGACTTCGACCCGCTGCAAGTCAAGGAAGTCCTGCTGCAACGCATAGGGGCTGACAACATAGACCCCATCAATATGGAAGGATGTTCCCGGCTCTGCGCTCAGGTTGTCCGAAGCCTCATATCCGATACCGCGAATGGAAACGACCCGCACGAAGCTGCCGCTGTTCGCCACGGTGAGACCAGGAACGAAGCCGTTCATGTCGATCAGCTGAGTAATGTTCGACTGTTGGAGGGCCTCGTTCGAGAGCGCCGTGATCGCCAGCGGCGCCTTCTGAAGCGTGGTTTCCTTCTTCTCGCCGGTGACAATGATATCGCCTGTGGAGGTTTCCAGTTCGGCGCCAGCCGCTTCGGAGGCCGCCATGGCGGTTGAAGCAACACCGAATGCCGCCGGAACGGCAAGGCCCGCCAGAAGCATGAACTTGATCTTGAGCTTCATCTCTATCACGCGTCCCCAATTAGACAGGCGGCGTCCTTGCCGCCCGATGCTGCCGCCCCCGGCGGCGGCGTCGAAGATCAAGTGACATCCAATCCTGTCCTTTTCTATCGCCAAATTTTGGATATGGTGTTCGCGAAATGAGAACAGGAGTGTTGAAATGCTTCTTGGTAGAGCGGCCATCTATTTCGATGAAGTGGCGAGGCGCGGGGGCTTGCGTCGGGCTGCGGAAATGCTCCACATCGCGCCTTCCGCCATAGACCGCCAAATCATCCAGCTTGAGGAAGACCTTGGCACAAAGCTTTTCGAGCGGACTTCGACTGGCATGCGAATGACCGCTGCTGGTGAACTCTTGGTAGATGGTGTCAGGCGCTGGCGCCGTGACCTCGAGCGCATCCGCTCGGAGGTCGACAACCTCGTCGGTCTGCGTCGGGGCCATGTCTCGATCGGGCTGGTCGAAGGCGCAACCGACATCGTTGCCTCGGCAATCGCTTGCTTTCAGGAGAAGTACCCCGCCATTCAGTACAGCATGGAAGTCATGGGATCACAGAGCGTGATCGACCGGGTCATGTCGCACGACACCGATGTGGGTGTAACCTTCAATCCGCCGGATGAACGGGCGTTGCGGGTGGAAAAGACCATGTTTCACCGCCTCGGTATCATTCTGCGGCCTGATCACCCGCTCGCGTCTGTAACCGAAGTTTCACTGGCCCAATGCGCCGAATTTCCGCTGATCGTTCCCGATGAAACCATCTCCATTCGGAAAGTGGTCGATGAGGCCTGGGCTCGTTCGATAGGAGGAGTGCTTCGCCCCGTAGCTGAAGTCAGCAGCATTGGGTTGATCAAGTCCTTGGCTGCGCGTGGGGTGGGGCTAGGATTGTTAACAGTAATCAACGCTTTGAAGGAAATTGAGGCTGGGGAACTCACTTTTATCCCCTTATCTGACGAGCGCATCGATCTGTTCGGGCTTTCAGTCATTTCTGCATCCGGGCGCGCGTTACCTTTGCCCGCCTCTTTGATGATACAGATGCTCGCACGAGAATTGGATCATTGGGATTACACCAGCCCAACCGGACATCCTTTTTTCCTGCAGGTCGAAAGCGATCCGCCAAGTGGACGCCAATCGAGCCTTCCCTGAATGACGTCGGGTCCCCATTCGATTGGAGTTCACTGATGGCAAGGTCCCTCCGATCTAATAGTCGGTCAATAATTGCACTTAAGCGCTTATGTTGATATACGCTTACCGTCAGGAGATGCACGCCATGGGCGAAGAAATCACACGCTGGTCGGTCAACGTCGATAGCCGCACGGATATCGACCTTCGCACTTATCTCGCCCAGCGCGGCATGAAGAAGGGCGATCTCTCGAAATTCATCGAAGACGCCGTCAAGTGGCGGCTGCTGGATTTGACAATGGCCGAGACGCGCGAAGCTTTCGCTGATACCGATGCTACTGAACTGGACGCTCTCATCGACGAGGCTGTCAGCGCGGCGCGATCGAACTGACAATCTGACTTCCCAGGCATGCGCATCGTTCTCGACACCAATGTCTTGGTGAGCGGCCTCTTGTCGGCGACTTCTCCACCGAGTGAGCTGCTAGGATATTGGCGGCAGGGCCGCTTTCGTCTGCTTTGCTGCGAGGAGCAACTCGAGGAAGTGCGGCGTGTGACGCGCTATCCTAAAATTCGCGAACGCCTTGCCCCAGCGATTGCAGGACGACTGGTCAATGAACTGCGTGGTCTGGCAGACATGGTTGATCGGCTTCCCTCGCTTGATGTCTCGCCTGACCCTTGGGATAACTATCTTCTCGCATTGGCGCAGGAAGGCCGCGCCGATTACCTGGTTACAGGAGATAAATCAGACTTGCTGAGCCTTGGCCGGCATCGCGAAACGCCGATCGTCACCGTGCGGCAGATGCTCGAAAAGTTGGGTGGATCTGGCTCCTGATCTTGCGATCATAGCTTCGTCCGAACGAGGCCCTCATGATGCAGTGCTTCTCTTGAATGTGGCAGCACAGATCCAGAGCCTTTGAGATGCAGGTTCGCCTTCCACTTGAATGATCCCGAAGCCATCGGCTCCGAAGGCAACGACCTGGAACAGCACGCACGTCTGCCAAACCATCGCCTCCGGCTTATTTCCCCGCCCGCCTTGGCGGGCTCCTCGCGGCCGCTCCGCTTTCAAATAAGCCTGCGGGCTCCGGTCCTTCGCTGCCGCTACGGCCTGACGGTTAGCAGCCGCGCTGGCGCCGCTCCGACGGTCTGCCCATCGCCCGGATGGTTCGGGCGACCATCAGGAGAAAGAACATGCCCGCAATCGGTTTCGTCACTCGCTCAGGCTCGACCTTCAAGGGTCAGCTCCGCACAATTTCCGTTCGCGCGGAAATCGAAATTTCGCCCAACACCAACAAGACCGCAGATAGCCAGCCGGATTTCCGTGTCACTTCCGCAGGCGTCGAGGTCGGCGCAGGCTGGCAGCGGCGCAGCGAAGCTTCCGGCAACGAATACGTTTCCCTGACCCTGGCGGCTCCCGAGTTCGGTCCCCGCAGGCTCTACGCGAACCTCGGCCGTGCCGCCGGTCAGGACAACGAGGAAACCTACGCGATCATCTGGAACCCCGCCGACTGACAGGCAGATTGCTCCCCGTCCGTGTGGCCGGGGAGCTTCATTCCGACAGATTGGAGGTCGCGCGGGAAGGGGGCTGAAACCGCCCCAATAGACAGCGCCCTGCACGAGAGGTTGGAATACTTCTCTCAGAATGCCCATGGTGTCATGCGCCCCGCGTCCGCCTCAAGGATGAGCGGTTCCCCCAATTTTGCCGCTGCCTCCACTTCGCTGCGCTTCGCTCCGGCCGCGGCAAAATCGGCTCCCCCACTCCCCGCTGCGCGGCGCCCGGGCAGAGCCCGGGCGTCCTTGACCCGGCCGCACGCCGCATGAGCCGGCGCTCCTGTCATTCAAGAAGACAGGAGGCTAGCATGCATACGATTTCGAACACGGCACAGGCCGACAACACCGCCTACTTCGCAGCTTGCACACGGGCACAGCACCGCGCTCGCAGCAGCTACTTCACGCAGTACGTGATCACGGATCGGGAGGTCGGTTATATCGCGGTGGATGAGGGGGACTATAGCCCCATGCCGATGGAGATGATCGACAGGGTGGTATACGCCGTCACCGGCAAACTCGACGACGAGCTTTGACCGGATCGGGGAGAGGGCCTGCCGGGCTCTCTCCCGCGCATCCGTGTGATCGCCCCGGCTCGCTTGATCGCCTTTCACACGCCGCGTTCGAGTTCCACCGCCTTTTCCAAAGCGGCAAGTCGTTCTGCGCACACGGCGTTCGCGACCTGTCCCAGCGCCTCGATCCTTTCACTCAGCCATTCGATCTCTTCGATCGAAATGCGGTAGTGCTTGCTGTAGCGCGCTTTGACGTAGGCTTCCCGGAGCTTGCTGAACATCGCCCGATCCTTGCGGCTCTCTCTCGGCCATACATCAACCAGCCGTAGATCCAGCGTTTCCGCACGCGTTCTGAGAAATGCGAGGTTGTGATTGTGGGGCGTGTAGAAAGTGCAGACGAGCAGCGTGCCATGATAGAGGAACTCCGCAGCCTGATGCAGGTTGAACACCGCTTCCTTTAACCGCCCCTGTTTTGTGACATACAAAGCGGTGTCACGCCGACCAGCCGCCGCCGGAAACCATTCGTCATAGTATTCTCGGGCCATCTTGAGGGCGGCTTGTGGCGCCTTCGGCTTCGGCTGGTGGAATTCTACATCGTCAGATTCATACAGGGCGATGCCGTCGCGCGCGATATCCATGAAAAAGTATCGGCCATGAGCGAGGCCGTCATTCACCTGCTGCAGCGAATGGACGATGAAGTTGACCGGGGTGCGAAGGCTCCCAGTAATGCTGAATTCACGCAGGAGGCGATCGTCAAGCTTTGCCCAGTGCTCGGCACGATCAGTCAACTTGCTGTCGTTGACAACGATCAGGATGTCGAAATCCGACTGATAGCCCTTGGCCGTGTGCGGCTCATCGACCCAGCCGCCGCGCGCATAGCTGCCGTAGAGCACTATCTTCTTTATGCGGCTGCGCTTCTTGCGATCGCTGGTGACCAGCGAATGGGCATCCTCGAATTCCTCGAAGATGAGCTGGACAACACGTTCGAGTTCGCGTTGCTTTGCCGGAGGAAGGTGATCGATATTGGTTCTCACGGGCGTTTCCTTAGCAAGCCCTTCCGAACGATGCACGTCTTGGGCGCAATGCCGCGTCCGGAAGGGTGTTGTTAGTTCCTAGCTGTCGACGTCGGCTGCAGCGCGGGAGATTTCTCGGACTGCTATCAGCAGGTGCCGACGAAACCGGCGCCGTGAGATATGCAGCCTTCGACAGATCCGTTCCGGGCTCCAGCTACGGTAGACCCTGAGCCGGATGACGATGGTCGCAAGCCGGGTCATGCGCGGCGCGGCCCGAAGCCATATCCTTTGACCCATCGCCTGCTCGGCCTGGCTCAGTTCGGCATGATCATGATCGCCACCGGTCATGACGCGCCTCCACCAGTTCTCGTTTGCGAGGTTGGCTCTTTTCGCCGACGCGCTGGTGGCTCCACCTGATCGAGGATCAACATTCCGATCCGTTCGGCGCTGGCCCTAAGCGTATCGTCTGCCAGGTGGGCATAGCGTGCCGTCGTCTGGATGCGTTTATGTCCCAGCAGCCGGGAGACGGTGAACAGGCTCTCGCCCGCCATGATCGCATGGCTGGCAAAGCTGTGCCGGAGGTCGTGGATCCGCAGCGTCCCCGGAAGCTGGGCTTCCTTCCTCACCGAGAGCCATACCGTCCTGACCCGTTCGTAGGGCACTGCCTCTCCGAACTGGAACACCTTGTGGCGCCCGCGCGCGGACGCGCGACGCCGTCTGTACGAGTTGAAGAACCGGCGGGCTGCCGTTCCCAGCGGAACTTCGCGGGCGCCGGTCTTGCTGTCTCGAAGCCGCAGCCGGTCGGGCCGGACATCCTCCCAGCGCAGGGACAGAATCTCGCCCACCCGGCAGCCGGTGAGGAGCAGGGCTTCGAGGACACCGGCCGCAGGACAACCGATGTGCGATCTGCGCGCCAAGACGCTACCGAGGCGGGCCATCTGCGGCTTGGAGAGGAACGTGCCGATAGCACGCCGCCGGTTCAGACGAATGCCGACCGCCGGGTTCGACCAGTCCGGTGGCAGCATGTCCCACCGCTGAGCCGATGTGAGCATCTGACTCAGGATGCCTAGTGCCCGGTTTGCACCGCCCGGGCTGGTCATCCCGTAACGCTCGAACCAGGACACGATATCGCGTCGAGCGATGGTATCGACTGGGGATGCGCCGAACGCCGGGAGCAGTTGCAGCCGGACGTAGGTTCGATAGGTCCGGAGGCCCGACGGCTTCAAGTTTTCCGCGTGACGCTGCTCGTGGTGGTCGCACAATTCCCGGAAAGTCACAGATCGCTTTACGGGCTTTCTGTCTCCGGCGAGGAACGCGACCGCCGCCATTCGGGCGGCTTTCACCCCCATGGCAGGGAAGGTCCCGAGTGTCGATCTTATGGGAAAGCCATTGGCGCGTTCCCGCACTTCCCATGTCTTGGTGCCGGTTGGACGCACGCGCAGACTGAGGCATGCCTGACGTTCGTCGCGCAGTGCATATTCCCGTAGTCCTGGTCGAGCTCTGCTGCAGATGGCGTCGGTCAGGCGCGTCTTGAGGTTAGCCATTTCCGACCTCCTTGTGGCTGCCCTCGAACGACTGAACGCGCTGCTGCGAACGCCCGCGGGAGGGACGGTGTTGGGTGGAGGAGGGGGCGCCCGGATCGGAGAGGGCGTCGTCGATCAGTTGCGAGACGCGGTTCGCGGATCGCCTGATCGCGGATGTCGGCATGTGCGCATAAACCAGTGTGCTGTCGATGTCGTGATGCCCGAGCAGGGCGCCGACCACCTTGAGATCAAGGCCGCTGGTTACCCCGATAGAGGCGAAGTGATGGCGCAGGTCATGGAGTCGAAGGGTGGGGCCCCCGGCTGCCTTCCTGATCTTCTTCCACGCGAAATCCACCGACGATCTCGGGGCATCATCGTTCATACCGGGGAACACGAAACGCGTGCCGGACAGGGAACGCCGCCGGTCAAGAATGGCCGCGGCGGGGGCACAGAGCCAGACCGTCCTCGGCCCCGATTTCGAGTCTTCCAGAACGGCTCGGCCGTCTTCGACACGATCCCATTCGAGGGTCAGGATCTCGCTCTTGCGGGCTCCTGTGAGAAGGAGCAGCCGGATGACGTCGCACGGATCACGGTAGAGCTCGGCGTGCCCTTCGATCGCCTTCCATAGGCGGCGCATCGTGGCAGGCGTGAGGTGACTGCCTCGCTCGCCCCGGGTCTTCTTGCGCAGACCTCGGCAGGGGTTCGAGCCGCCTTTGCGCAGTCCGTGATCCTCGGCGTAGAGCATCATTCCTGACAGCGTCGAGAGCGCCATGCGCGCCGCGCTCGTCGTCCGGGTGAGCTCCTGATGCCATTTCATGACCTCGCTTCGGGTGATCGCCCGGACCTGGCGAGCACCGAGCGCGGGTAGAATATGGAGGCGTGCCGCCCCTTCCATGATCCGTCCCGTGGACGGTTTCCATCGCCGCTCTTCCCCGAATGCGAGATAGCCTGCCATCACTTCCGCGACGCTTGCTGTCTCGGAATAGAGTTCGGGGTTGTCCTTTTGCGGCGCGGGCAGGGGGGGCGTGCAGAACGCCCGCGCGGACTGAACGGGGAGAGACGAGGCATCCCCCAGGGTCTTCCGGCGGGTCTTGCCGCCCTGGCTTTCAAACACGATCCAGGTTCTCGAACCGGAGGCTCGAAGACGAAGAGCGAGGCCCAGGGCTTCGCTGTCGTAAATCAGTTTCTCGCCGTTTGAAGGCAGGGACAGTGAGGCAATGTCGACCCCGGCGAGGTCGATCTTTTTTGTGCGGCGCATTGAAGCACTCCAGGTCTCCGGCGTTCGTGCGCCGGGGAAGAAGCGCGTCACCGGGGCAAGTTCCCGGGGACACGCGGGGAACTTCATGGACAGCCATTGCACGCACGATTTTGCCGACACCGAGTCCCTCGATCCGGACCGAAGAAGGACAAGAAAAAGTCCATGACCTTCAGCCTTTTGACCCTCCCGGGCCAGGACTTGCGGGCGCAAGAGCAAGCTCTTGCGTGTTGTCGTCACTCATGCCCCGAGGGGCAATTTTGTAATGCACCGTACGCACGGGTGCTGCGCAGGTTTTTCGTCCCTGTTCAGTGGGTTGGAGAGGGTGCCGTGTCACCCGCTGGCACGCATTAGCGTCATACCGGTAGTATCGAGATGGCGGCTCTCATCGCGAATCCCTTGGGTTTCCACGATTTTCTCGCGTGTGCCGTGGCGGACAGCCGCATTTCTTGAGTTTTCTGCCGGTTTGCGGTAAAAGGCTCCTGCTTCATGACATTCTGACGCCGGGCTTCGCGCAGCGGAGCAATGGCATGCACAGAATAAGCGTCCGGGTGGACGACACCCTTTACCGCCGGCTTCAGCGCCGGGCCTACGGCGCAAACCTCACCTTATCCGAGTTCGTTCGCCAGGTTCTGGGCGAGGCAGCCGATCCCCACGGGCGCTACATCTATTCCTCGCAGGACGAGGTTCTGGCGACCTCCATCCAGATACTGACCTTGCTCGCGACCTCGATCGGCGCACGTTCGCCCGAACTTCTCGAGCGGGGGATGCTCGATGCCCGCGCGATCCTCGGCGAACGGGGCCTCCTCGATCCGGAGCAGGACCGGTGAAGGGGGGAACGTCAGGAGGCCGGCAGCATCCAATGGGCGCGGTTCGGTTGTCGCCAGCTGCACCGCAGTTCAGGCACGGCGCTGTCCCCGAACCAGTCCAGCCGGGGCTGCGTTTCGGCGCTGAAGCGTTCCCTTTTGTGCAGGAGGGAAGGCGCTCATGAGCATCTTTCGCAACGATACCCTGGGGAGTTGGACGCGCGGCGGGCAGTCGATCGTCCATAATGTCCGCATGACCACGCAGGTCTTTTTCCAGACCGTAATGGCCGGGCTGGGATTATGGGTGATCCTGACGGTGTGGTGGGTGCTGGAACATATCAGCGACTATCAGCGCTTCATCCTCCTCAAGCTTTTTGAAGCGAGTCTGAAGGTTCAGGCGGCACCCGGCACGAACGATCCCGTCCTCTTCAAGACGCCCGCTGGCTACCAGTACTGGACTTCGGCCGACTGGCTCCTGGCGTCGCCGATCGCGACGAAGACCATCCATGCCTTTGAAGCCGAATGCATCCGGGGGGCAATATTCTCGGGAGCAGGTTCGCTCGTCGTGCTCGCCTGCGCCTGGTATGCCTTTACCCGCACAGGCAGGGGGCTTGGTTCGAACGAATACCTTCGCGGCGCAAAGTTCGGAACGATCAGGCAGGTTAGGCGGGTACTCTCCAAATTCGAGCGAGGCAGCTTCCGGATCGGCGGTGTTCCGGTGCCTGATGCCTTCGAACCGGAACATATCCTGCTGTGTGGAGCCCCCGGCACGGGCAAGACGAACATCATCGTCAAGATGCTCGAAGGCATTCGCAAGGAGGGCAAGCGGGCGATCATTTACGATACTGCGGGGACTTTCGTCGAGAAGTTCTACCGACCCGGCAAGGACATCATCCTCAACCCGCTCGATGCCCGCACCGCGCACTGGTCGCCGTGGGGGGACGTGCCGCGCGAATATCACTACGACCAGATGGCGGAATCGACGATCCCCGACAAGGCGGGCGATCCGTTCTGGGCAAGGTCCGCGCGCGGGACCCTGGTCGCGGTCTTGAGGAAGCTTGCGCGCGAAGGTGAGATGCTGGTCTCGGTGCTCCTCGATCGGTTGCTGCGCTCCCCGCTCAAGGACCTTGCCGCCTTTGCGCAGGATACCGAAGCGGCCGCATTCATCAGCCTCGAAGGGGACCGGACATCGGCCGGAATCCAGGCCGAACTCGCGTCCGTGATGCGCAGCTTCTCCTACCTTGACGATACCCGGACGGGCCTTTCGATCCGCGACTGGGTGAGCAACGAGGAAGGAGACAACTGGCTCTTCATCACCGTGAAGGCCGACCAGCTTCCTTCCTTGCGACCGCTCATCACTGTCTGGCTCGACATCGCGATTTCGGCGATCATGAGCATGGCGCCGGATCACCGGCGACGCCTCTACTGCGTCGTCGACGAACTCCCCACCCTGCAGAAGCTGCCGTCCCTGTCGGACTTCCTCGCCCGAGCCCGCAAGTACGGCGGCTGCGGTATCCTCGGCTTCCAGTCCTACCCGCAATTGGAGGCGACTTACGGGATCCAGGATGCCGCGGCGATCACAGGCTATTGCTCGACCTGGGTCGCGCTTCGGGCGAACGATACCCCCACTGCCAAGCACGTTTCGGAAAACCTGGGCCAGGTCGAACAGATCGAGGCGAACGAAGGCATGTCCTACGGCGTCAACGACATGCGCGACGGGGTGAACCTCTCGCGCATGCAGGTGACGCGCCCGCTCGTCATGCACACCGAGGTCACCAATCTGCCTAACCTCTCGGGCTACTTGCGCTTCGGCCGGGACCTGCCGGTGGTGCGTTTTAAGGACAAGTTCAATTCCTTGCCCACGATTGCCGAAGGCTTTGTGGAGCGTGAAGATCCTCCCCTGCGCGATGGAGACGGTGCTGCGATCATAGCTGCCCTGCGGGCGGAAGAGGAACCAGATGTGTGCTCCGAACCCGGTGAAGCGGGCACTGCGAATGGCAAACCAGAACGGCGCGAGAAGCGACGCCATCCAGGCAGAAAGTCCGGCGATGCAGATGGGCAGCCTGATCTATTCGAGAACGTCCCTCCTTCGGATGGCCTTGCTCCCCGCGAACCTGTTCCACCCGTATCGCCGGATACTGGCGAGGCGGTCTCCGACGACAATTCAGACCAACCACGCGAAGTGCAGGACTTCACACTTGGCGCGAAGCGCGGCCGTCCGCGTATCGAGATCAATGTCTATAATCGTTCTGGCGGACCTTCGCGCAAGGCCCGGCCGGCATGATCCATCCCCGCCGTCTCAAGGGCACTTCGGGCAATATCGCGCGCTACTATACGGTGGGCGACTATTACACCAAGGGTGGTGACGAGCCCAGCCAATGGGGCGGGCGCCTTGCGCCCGAACTCGGGCTCGAAGGCAAGGTCGATCCTCATGTCTTTGCCGAACTGCTTGCCGGGCGCGTGACGGGCCAGCAGCTTGGCCGGCATCGCGGGGACGGGGAGATCCAGCACCATCCCGGATGGGACTTCGCGGTCAATGCGCCCAAGTCGGTTTCGATCATAGCGCTCGTCGCGGGCGATGAGCGGATGATCGAGGCGCACGAGCGCGCGGTGACCGCGGCGCTTTCCTATCTGGAAGAACATGCCTCGCTTCGCCGGCGCGAGGACGGCGAGATCATCCACGAGACGACGGGCCGGCTGCTCTTCGCGCGCTTCACCGAGCATGCAAGCCGGGACCTTGACCCGCACCTTCACACCCATGTCGTCATCCTCAACATGACCAACCGTGAGGTGGACGGCCCCATGGCGAGCCTCGAGACCCGGGCCATGTTCGCCGAGCAGATGGTGGCAGGGCAGGTCTACCGCAACGAACTCGCGCGGGACCTGCGCGAACAGGGCTTCGAAATCGAATTCGACCCGCGCCGGGGGCTCTTCGAGATCGCCGGTGTGCCGAAGGAATTCATCCGCGAAACCTCGCAGCGTGCCCGAAAAATCGATGCTCATGCCCAGGAACATGGCCTTACCGGGCAGGCCGCGCGCCGTGCGTCTTTCTACGAAACCCGCGGACCCAAGGTCAAAGCGGGGCTGGGCGACCTGAAGGAGCAATGGACCGAGCGCGCAAAACCTTATGCCAAGGAGTTGGCCGAGCTAGCCATCCGGGCGGCAGACCGCGAAGGGCAGGGGGCTGCGATCGATCCCATGGCTAACAGACGCGCGGCGCTCTTCGGCATTCGCCAGACTGAAACCCGCGAGGCCGTCTCGAACCTCGGCTCGCTTTACCGTCATGCGCTGGCAAGCCATGTCGGGGAAGTGCGCCTTGCCGATGTGCGCCCGCTCATCACCGAGCATGAAGCACGGCGCAAGCTGCTTGCGGTCCGCGAGCCGACTGGCGACCGTTCCCTGACCCGGGGCCGCACAACGCGCCGCAGTGCCCGGCTCGAGCAGGCCCTGTCGCGCGAACTCGCGCTTGCACTGGATGATGTCAGGCCCATTGCTTCGTCCGATCGCCTGCTGGCACGGCTCGAACACGCAGGGCTCAACCCGGCGCAGGAACAAGCGCTGGTCATGCTCGCATCGTCACGCGACCGTGTCACGGGACTCCACGGCGTCGCGGGTGCAGGCAAGTCGACCTTGATGCGCACGCTTGCCAAAGCGGCCGAACCGGCAACGCGCTTTCTTGCTCTGGCGCCGACGTCCTCGGCCGCCGCCAATCTAGGCGACGGGGCACGCGTTGATGCCAGAACCGTGGCCAGCCTGTTGGCAGGCGGCGGGCACGGGATCACTCATACCCACGTCCTGCTGGTCGATGAGGCGGGGCAACTGGGGAACCGGCAGGCTCAACGCCTGCTCCAGATAAGCCGGGAGACAGGCGCGAGGCTCATCCTGCTGGGGGACAACCGGCAGACTGGCGCGATCGAGCAGGGCAAGCCGTTCTGGCTCCTTCAGCGCCTGGGACTTCCGACTGCGGAGCTGACGGAATCGATGCGGCAGGAAACGCGGATGATGAAGGCCGCGGTGACCGAAGCCCGGGCAGGAAACTACGCCGCCTCACTCGAAAGGCTCGACAAGGTGGTGAGCGGGGCAAGCGCTGAGCGCCTGGCGAGGGGACTCGTCGAGGAATGGACCCGGCTGGGGCCGGAGACGCGCGCGACGACCAATATCCTCGTGCTCGAGAACGAAACGCGGCTCCTGGTCAATGCAAAGATCCGCGAAACCCTCAAGTCTGAGAGTGCGATTGCGGCCGAGGATACCCGCCTCTCGGTGCTCACCCCCGCAGGCATGACCGCCCAGGAAAAGCACTTCGCGCGCTTCTATTCTGGTGGGCAGGTTGTCACTTTTGCTCGCGATTTGGCCGGTCCGGGCATCGCCCGCGATACCGAGTACCGGGTGGCCGGTCTCAGCCAGGATGCCAATGGCAGACAGGTCGTTCGCCTTGGCGATGAGAATGGCCGGATGATCCGGTGGGATCCGCGCCTGGGGCAAGCGCGTCACGTCAATGTGTTCCACCGCCAAGAGCGTGATCTTGCGCAAGGCGACCGCATCCAGTGGAGGCTCGTCAACCGCGAACTGGACCTGAAGAATGCCGAGCGCGGTTCGGTCGAGAAGCTGGAAGGGAGCCTGGCCACCATCCGCTGGGACCGCGGGGAGCGCGTCCAGACCATCGACCTATCCCTGCACAAGACCTGGGACCACGGTTATGCCGAAACCGTCTATTCCGCGCAGTCGAAGACCTATGCGCGGGTCTATGTCCTGGCGCCGGTCAATTCCGCACTGGTCAACGGCCAGAACTACTACACGGCGATCACCCGCGCGCGTCTTGGCGTGAAGCTCTGGACCGAAAACGAGAAGAAGCTGGTCGAGAAGTTGGAAGCGCGATCCGGGGAGAAGACTTCGGCGCTGGAAGGGCTCGGCCGGCTCGATCGAGATGCCGCGCGCGCTCTTGGCGATCGTCATGCGGGACGCCTAGCGCAGGCGCGTGACGATCAGCAGCGCTTGCGACAGGACCGGCGCGACCAGCTGCTGGAACGCCAGCTTGATCAGCGCCGCTCCTCGGAGGGATTGAGTGAGCATCTCGCAGAAGGTGCGCGCGGCATTGCGGAAATCATGGACCGTATCCTGAAAGCGGCACTTGATCGCCGTGCCAGCTCCGGGCGCCGTCATGTTGATTCGGGCAGGAGCCAAGCTTCACCGCCCGCCGATCAAGATCACCAGAAATTCAACGATCGATCCGGTTTTGACCGCTGATACCATTGCTCAACCGTGAGGGAGTTCGCACATGACCACCAATTTCCTTGGGTCCACGCTATTCGGGCAGGCGCCTCGGCTTTGGCTGCCCGCGTCGGCGTTCATGCTTATTGCCACGCCGGTGCATGCCGCGGTGCGTAAGGCCGATGAAGCCCGTATTGCCGGTTGCATCCACGACGCTGCTGCGGGCCGTCCCTGGCTTGAAAAGACCCTCTGGGGCCTGTGAAGCGTCCCGGGTTTTCCGGAGGCAGTTTCAATTGGGTCATGCGACCATATCGAGGGTCTCGTTGGCTGCATAGTAGTTGGCCTCGGCTTCGGCCGGCGGGATGTGCCCGATGGGGCCGAACAGGCGATGGTGATTGAACCAGTCGACCCAGCGCAGGGTGGCCATTTCCACTGCCGATGCGCTCGGCCATGACCGCTGCCGCCAGATGACCTCGGCCTTGTAGAGACCGTTGATCGTCTCGGCCAAGGCGTTGATGCTCCTATGTCGGTCAAGTGCTTTTCACGAATGCTGACGCCGGCTTTTCGGTGCAGAGTTGCTGGTAGATTTCGCGGGCGATATACCGCTTGAGGCACCGCCGGATTTCGCGAGGCGACTTGCCTTCGGCGCTTCGGCGCTGGACGTACTCGCGGGTCGGCGGATGGTGGCGCATGCGAACCAGGGCGACGCGGTACAAAGCCGCATTCGCCCGTCGGTTTCCGCCGCGGTTGAGCCGGTGACGGTTGGTCTTGCCACTCGATGCCGGCACCGGGCACACACCGCATAGTTTGGCGAACGCCGCCTCCGATCGGATCCGCTGGGGATTGTCGCCCAGGACGACAAGCATGTCGGCGATGGTACCGGTCGACACGCCAGGCGCGTCCATCAGGGCCGGTGCGTGGGCACGCACCAACCGCTCGAGGACGGCTTCGTGCTCCTTGATTTCGGCATCCAGCATCAGCCATCGGTGCGCCAATGCGCGTAGCGCCATCTTGGCCGATGCAGTGGTGGAGACCGGTGTCCTTGGGCGCAGCGCTGCGATCGCGCGGATCAGCGTCATCTTGCCGGTCATGCCTGTCAATCGGCGTCCAATCGGGACCCCCTATCGGCGCGCAAAAGGGACCCCTTGGCAGCATTGC
>NZ_BMLK01000026.1:0-731 GCF_014645195.1 Novosphingobium indicum
GCCTTCGAACTTCTCGGCATCGTAGGCGAAGCTGTGCATCACCTGGCGATAGCGGGCATATCGTGGATCGGAATAGAACGAGAGCAGGCGGATCAGTTCCGGGGTGCGCGGGCCGGGGGCTCCGATCGAACCCATCAGCACCACCTTGTCGATCGTGTCGGGCTCCTCGCTCATCATCTGCAGGGTCAGCGCGCCGCCCATCGAATTGCCGACAACGTGGGCCTTCTTCACACCGAGCGCCTCAAGCAGGCCAAAGCACTGGTCGACCCGGGTGCCGATCCAGCCCATCACGCTGTCAGGCCACGGATCGGGAATCACCGACTGGCCGAAACCGATCAGGTCGGGCGCGATCACGAAGAAGTTTTCGGCGAGGTCCGGCATCAGGTGATACCAGTTGGATGCGGCATGTGCGCCCGGACCCGCACCGTGAAGCAGCAGAATTGCCGGCTTGGACGGATCGCCCGCCAAGAGGGTGTGCGAGGTCAAGCCCCGGCCCGTGATCTTTTCTTCCCTGATAACCCCTTCAGCAGCCATGACATTCTCCCATGTGATCCTGACGAAATATCCGCGCGACTCCTTATATCCGCGCGACTCCTTGCCGGAGTTCACAGTCAATTTCGCCGGAGCCTAAGATATCGTTTGACATTGTGCAATGAGTTTTCCCAAGTGTTGCGCATTGGGAGCAGGACACATGACAGGCGAGACATTCGACGATCGACTGGTCGCGCAAT
>NZ_BMLK01000026.1:769-1481 GCF_014645195.1 Novosphingobium indicum
AGGCAGCCGGAATCACCGAACCCGATTACGGCACCTTGCTGGATGACATGGTGTTCGAACAGGGCAGCGACGTGCCGACCGCCCGGTTCATCACGCCCAAGGTCGAGGTCGAGCTGGCCTTTGTGCTCGGGCGCCGCCTGGAAGGAGCACAGACGACGATTTTCGACGTCCTGAGCGCCACCGACTATGTGGTTCCGGCAATCGAAATCATAGACACCCGGGTGCATCCCAAGGATGCCGGAACCGGGGTGGCGCGCAAGGTCCTGGACACGATCAGCGACAATGCCGCCAATGCCGGAATCATCGTCGGCGGTCTGCCGGCGAAACCCGACGGGCTCGATCTGCGCCGCATCGGCGCCCTGCTCAGCCGCAACGGGGTGATCGAGGAAACCGGCCTTGCGGCAGGGGTGCTCAACCACCCCGCCAACGGCGTCGCCTGGCTGGTCCGGCGGCTCGCGCCCTGGGGGCAAGGGCTCGAAGCCGGAGAAGTCGTGCTCGGCGGATCGTTCACGCGCCCGGTCGAAGCGGCGCCGGGCGATGTCTTCAATGCCGATTTCGGCGAGTTTGGTTCAATCGGGTTCCGGTTCGTTTAGGGGGCGAAAATGCAGACGCCGGTCAACCGCTTCAAGGCGGCCTTGCGCGAAGGTCCGGTCCAGCTTGGCTTCTGGTTGGCCCTGGCCCATCCAGACATTGCCGAAATCTGCGCGGGCCA
>NZ_BMLK01000026.1:1541-48591 GCF_014645195.1 Novosphingobium indicum
CGGTCGAGGCGACGCCGCCGTGTTCGGCGATCGTCCGGATTGCCGGCCACGATCCGGTAGCGATCAAGCAGGTTCTCGATCTTGGAGCGCAGACTCTGATGGTTCCGATGGTCGAGACCGCCGAACAGGCCCAGGCCATCGTAACTGCGTCCCGCTATCCGCCTGCAGGCGAACGCGGCCTCGGCGGCGCCCGTGCCGCGCGCTGGGGTGGCTATCCTGCCTATGTCGCAGAAGCCAATGCGCAGGTTTGCATCATCGCCCAGATCGAGACCGCGACCGCCGTCGACAACATTGAGGCGATCGCCGCAGTGGACGGAATCGACGCGCTGTTCCTTGGACCTGCGGACCTGGCCGCGACCGAAGGTTTGCTGGGCGCAATCAATTTCGATGCCCTGTTCAAGCTGACCGGCGAAGCACTGGCGCGGATCGTCTCAACCGGCAAACCGGCCGGGATCCTTTCGCGCGACGAACGCCTCGTCCAGCAGTTCCTCGATGGCGGTGCCCGCTTCATCGCCAACGGGATCGACAGCTTCACGATGGCCAAGGGCGCGGGCGACGGACTCCGGGTCTGGCGTGAGCGTATCGCGGCACAGGGCGGCAACTGAGGCTATGGCAAAACCGGCTTGGCAGACGCCTCGTTCCAGTGACCCGGTCAAACCGCTTGATGGCGTCCGGGTGCTTGAATTAGCCCGCATCCTGGCTGGCCCATGGTGCGGACAGCTGCTGGCGGACCTTGGCGCCGAAGTGATCAAGATCGAACGGCCCCGCGTAGGAGACGATACGCGGCATTGGGGGCCGCCGTTCGTGACAGCAGAAGATGGCACCAATTTGGGAGCGGCTTATTTCCATTCGACCAATCGCGGCAAGCGGTCTTTCGCAATCGACATCGCCAGCGCGGAGGGCCAGGCCATCATTCGCGATCTGGCAAGCGGCGCAGATATCGTGATCGAGAACTACAAGGTCGGCGGGCTGTCGAAGTACGGGCTTGACCATGCCGCGCTTTCCGCACTGAATCCCCACCTGATTACCTGCTCGATCACGGGCTTCGGGCAAACCGGTCCCTATGCCCATCGTGCAGGCTACGATTTCATTGCCCAGGCCATGGGCGGCATGATGTCGATGACCGGTGAACCCGATCGCGAACCGCAGAAGGCCGGCATCGCCGTGGCCGATCTGTTCACCGGCATGTACAGCACTGTTGCCATCCTCGCAGCGCTCCATCGCCGGGACCGCAGCGGACGCGGTGCCCATGTCGACATGGCCCTGCTCGACACCCAGGTCGCGGTCATGGGCAATCAAGCGCTGAACTGGATGACATCCGGTAAGGTGCCGCGCCGGTTCGGCAACGGTCATGCTAATCTCGCACCCTATCAGGCCTTCCCGACGCTTGACGGACCATTGGTGATTGCGGCCGGCAACAACGACCAGTTCGCGAGCCTTTGCCGCATCCTGGGATGCTCGCTGCACGAAGACCCGCTATTCGCCACCAACCCCGCGCGGGTTGCGAACCGGCAGGGACTTGTCGCAACCTTGGAAGCGCTTACCGCCCGATGGAACCGACAGGAACTATTCAACGCGCTGGAGGATGCGGGCGTCCCAGCCGGCCCAATCAATGAACTCGACGAAGTGTTCGCCGATCCGCAGGTCGTCGCCAGGGGCCTGACGACATCGGCTGGGGGTCGCAGGGGTGTCTCAAGTCCAATCGTGATAGATGGGGTGCGGATGGTTTCGAATCTGGCCGCGCCGGGAAGTCCCGAGCAGGTCGGAGACGAATAGGCGGCGCAGTCAGTTCGCAGCCTGAACCGGTATAGGTCCCCCGAACAATCGCCAGCCTTCGCTGAACAGTACAAGCACGATGGTCACGCTCGCCACCCCGAAGAACGAATAGGCCAGAGGCAGCGGGGAACCATTGTAGGCCTGCCCGATCAGTGCGCCCAGCCCCGCGCCAAGCACCAAACGGAAGAACGTCTGAACAGAGGCCGCGGCCCCGGCCACCTTGCCGAATGGCTGTAGGGAAATCGCGGTGAAATTGATGAAGACCGTGATCAGCAAGCACATGTTCGCGGATGTCAGAAGCACGAACTGAAGCAGGGTTTCGCCCGGTCGGGATGCCAAATAGATCTGGCCGATCGACACAAGGAAATGGCACAGGATGGCGGCATGGCCGATCCCCCGGATGCCGAAACGGTGTACGATCGCAGAATTGGCAATGCTGGCCAGCATCATCGAGCCCGCCATCAAGCCAAAGATTACCGAATAGGCCCCGCCGGCCCCGAAATGTTCGCCGATCAATTGCTGCGAGCTGTTGATGAAGCCGAAGTGAGCGCCGAAAATCAGGGCCATGCCAATGACGTAACCGATCGACCGGCGGTTTGTCAGAACGAGGCGGATGTTGCCGAACAATTCACTGGCACCATGGGACTGCCGCCGGGAAAGCGGCAGCGTTTCTTGCATGCGGTAGAAATACCATGCTGACACTCCCATCGACAGCACCCCGATGACGATGAAGACGGCACGCCAGCCGAGCACTGTAAAGATCACATAACCCAAACTTGGGGCAAGGGTCGGGACTGCCATAAACAGCATCGCGACAAAGGCTTGCAGCTTGGCCATGTCTTCGCCTTGATAGCGGTCGCGAATGATCGCCAGAGGAAGGACGGTCAGGGCGGACGAGGCACAGCCAAGCAGCGCGCGGGCCGCCAGCAGGACGGAAAAGTCAGTCACGAAAGCACAAAGCAGATTGATCAGGGCGAACAGGCCCATGCAAACCAGCAGGACCGGCTTCCGCCCAAGCCGGTCGGAGATCGTCCCCGGAACGAGCGAAAACAGGCCGGAGCAGATCAGGAATGTGCCGATGACCCATTGCCGCTGGTTTGAACCGCTTGCCCCCAGATCGTTTGCCATGACACCCAAGGCCGGCAGCAAAGTTGTAAACCCAAGTGACTGCAATGCCTGGATCATCGCCATCATGGCGATGAACTCCCGTTTGCCAATTGGCTCTTTATGGGTCAGCGACAACGTTGATACCTTCCGGATGGTCGGGCCTTGGCAGTGCCCTCGCCATGAAGCCGGTCCACCAATATGGAGGCCAGTCCACTTCTGATGAAAAACCGCAGGAGCTATCCTTGCCAGCCGATCGCACGGCTCGCTGCCATGGCCGCCGAACGGATCTTTTCGATCTTCGGCTTCGAATAAAAATGCTTGTCCTGAACTCGCGAGAGAACGCTCATCGTTGCAACAAGCCTGTTCCCGGAATCAAGCACAGGTACACTCAAGGCAGAGAGACCAGGCACAACCGTACCCTGTGTGGTTGCGTATCCCAGCTCGCGCGCTTGGACTACCTGCCTTTCCAGTTCGTCGTCGGAAACCTCCAGCCCGCTGGCACGCTCTTGCACGATGACGGGCCGGGTCAATGCTCGTGAACAATGGGTCAAGAACAGGATACCGGTAGACGACGCCTGCAAGGGCAAAACAGAGCCGACGTGCAAACTGGTCATCAGGGGCAGACCGCCATCGATCCAGCGAATCACCGATGGCCCGTAATTACCCCAGACCGCCAGCAACCCTGTTGTTTGCAGGTCTTCCAGCACACTCGCCAGATTATCGCCCGCTATCCGTACCGGCTCCACCCGCGCCAGGGCGGCCATGCCAATACGAACTGAAAATGCACCTAGTGCATAGCGGCCATTCTGGACATTCTGCTCGACAACGCCTGTGTTGACAAAAGCCAGCAGGTAACGGTGTGCCTGGCTGCGTGACAGACCCGATTTCTCGGCAACTTCACGCAGATGTGCGCCATCCCTTGGGCAATCCATCAAGGCCCTGAGGACGCGAACACCAATTTCCACGGACTGGATAGCCTTGCGTGGCGAATCAGTCGCGCTCCAATCTTCGGCGGGCAAGCGCTCGGTAGCCTGATGTTCGATTTCATCACCTTTACCTGCAAGCTGGTTAGCCTTGCGTGCATTCATCGGTATTCCCATTACCAGCATTCCCCGGCCCGAAGTCCCCTTGCATGACGGGAAAAGAGTTGCATATTGTCCAACGAATAGTGTAGGCGGCAAAATTGTGCAAGAGCATGACCTGAGTCAATTACGACAAAGAGGCCAAGCGTCAACCCAACTAGGCGCTTCTAAACCAGTGAGAGGAAAGGAACCCGGGTAATGGCTGCAATCGCGTTTCCCAGATCGTCCGAAGAGCATTTCGAACAGCTGCGAAAGGCGCCCGTTCTCGCCCTGCCGACGGCTCTCCTGTTTGTCATTTCCATGGCAGGGATCGCAACGACCTGGTACCTGGCGCTGAACTCGATGCTTCCGCTTTGGGTCGGTGCGATCTCAAACGGCCTCGTGACATATCTGCTCTTCAGCGTGATCCACGACGCCTCGCACAAGTCGTTGTCTAGCGTTGGCTGGATCAACGAATCGATCGGCGCGATCGGCTTGTTCTTCCTCTTTCCCTATGCCCCGATGGTCCTGCTCCGCTGGGTCCACAACAAGCACCACACGCATACCAATGGACCCAAAGACCCCGACCGGTTCGAGCATGAATCGCCCTGGTGGCAGGTTCCATTCCGCTGGACCTTCTTCGATGGTGCCTACATCTGGTATTTCGTCAAATATGGTCAGAACGTGCGCAAGAAACATGGCACCGAACTGCTTGTCTTCTATTCGCTCCTCGCGCTGCTGTTCGTTGCGGCAATTTACTTCGGCTTCGGCTGGGAACTGTTCATGCTGTGGTTCGTGCCGTCGCGGATCACGCTGTTCATCATCGCCATCGTCTTCGTCATCCTGCCACATCATCCCGCGATCATCGCGCAAGACGAAGACCCTTACATGGCGACAACCATGCGGTTCGGCTGGGAATGGTTGCTCAACCCGCTACTGGTTTATCAGAACTACCACCTGATCCACCACCTCTGGCCGGAAATCCCGTTCTACCGGATGCACAAGGCCTATTACCTCAAGTACGATGAAATCAACGCCAACCGCATCCCGCGCCAGAAAGCCTTCGCCCTGAAGCCCGAGAACTATGACGACCACTTTGCGGTTCGCCGGGAACTCGACCAGGCGCAAGGCAAGGCCATGCATGCCTAACGAAATAACGGCCGGACCGTTCGGTATGGTCCGGCCGTACCTCCAGATCGGGGAACGCACTGATGGCCAAGCAACTTCACCTTGGCGCGTTCATGCGCCCGGTCAGCATCCACACCGGAGCCTGGCGGTATCCAGGTGCCTTACCCGACGCGAACTTCAGCCTGGCAGCGATCCAGCGCTTCATCCGCAGCCTTGAAGCTGCCAAGTTCGATTATTTCTTCATGGCTGATCACCTCGGCGTGCTCAACCTGCCACGCCAGGCGCTGATGCGCAGCCACACTGTGACCTCGTTCGAGCCATTCACGTTGCTTTCCGCACTGGCCGGGGTGACTGAGCGAATCGGCCTCGTCGCAACGGCCTCGACCACTTACGACGAGCCGTTCCATGTCGCGCGCCGCTTTGCCTCTCTCGATCACATCAGCGGCGGGCGGACCGGCTGGAACGTGGTGACCACTTCGAATCCGGACAGCAGCCGCAACTTCGGCCTGGAGACCCAGCCAGATCACGCCGCGCGCTATCACCGCGCCCGCGAGTTTCATGACGTTGTGACCGGGCTGTGGGACAGTTTCGCCGACGATGCCTTCGTTATGGACGCAGCAAAGGGCATCTATTTCGACCCCGCCCGGATGCATGCGCTGAACCACAAGGGCGAGCATTTCTCGGTCAGCGGGCCGCTTAACATCGCCCGTCCGGTTCAGGGCTGGCCGGTCATCTTCCAGGCCGGTGCCTCGGACCCGGGCCGCCAGCTGGCTGCCGAAACCGCCGAAGCCGTATTTGCTGCGGAATCGACGCTGGAAGGCAGCAAAGCCTATTACGACGACGTCAAAGGGCGGGCGGCGACGGTAGGACGCAATCCCGATCACATCAAGATCATGCCGGCCGTATTCCTGGTTGTTGGAGACACCGTCGAGGAAGCCCGCGCAAAGCGCGCGAAACTGGACAGCCTGGTCCACTACGACAGCGGCATCCATTCACTGTCCGGCATGCTGGGTCACGACGTATCGGGCTTCGATCCCGACGGCCCCCTGCCCGACATCCCCGAATCCAACGCCAGTAAAAGTTCGCGGCGGTTCATGATCGAATTGGCCAGAGCTGAGAACCTGACGATCCGCCAGCTCGCTGCGAAGGCCGGCAGCTATGGCGGTTTGGCCTTTGTCGGCACCGCCAAGACCATCGCCGACGAGATGCAGCATTGGCTTGAGCAAGCCGCTTGCGACGGTTTTACCACCATGTTCCCTTACCTGCCCGAAGGCCTGGAAGACTTTACCGGCAAGGTTGTACCCGAACTGCAGGCACGCGGCCTGTTCCGCACCGAATACGAAGGCGAAACGCTGCGCGACCATCTTGGCCTGCCGCGCCCGGACAACCGCTTCTTCGCCTGATGCGGTGAGCCGGTTTGTCATCATCGGCGCCGGGGCAATCGGCAGTTTCCTGAGCACGCGGTTGCACAACGCCGGGCATGAAGTTCTGCTGATCGCCCGAGGAGCGCGGCTCGAGGCCTTGCGAAACACGGGCGTGCTGCTGTCCGAAGGCGGGGCCGAGCGGCAAGTGCGTGTGCCGGTGTCCGCAGCATGCGATCCCGCAACGCCGCCGGATCATGCCATCCTGGCAACCAAAACGTTTCAGATCGAATCCGCGCTTGCCCTGCTCGAACCACTGCGCGGAAGCCGCTTCACGCTGCTGACGGTGCAGAATGGGGTCGAAGCACCCGGCATCGCCCAGGCCGCCCTGCCCCGCGCTGTCGTGCTTGGCGCACGCATGCACGGCTTCTTCGAGCTGGAAGACGGGATCGTGCGCCACACCGGCGTCCCCGCCACGCTGCTGGCCGGCCCGGTCGCCGATCGCGCAACCGACCCGGCTCCCGGACAGGCCTCGGCAATCCTTGCGGGCGACCTTATTGCCGCTGGGGTCCCCACCACTCTGACAGGCGACATGCGCCCAGCGTTGTGGGACAAGTTCCTGATGGCCGCGACGATCGGCGCGGTGGCCCCGGCGTTCGGCCTGAAGGTCGGTCAGGTGCTAGGCCATCCCCAGGCCAGCTCGCTTTTGCGCGAGGCCATGGCCGAGGTCGAACGGATCGCAGCGGCGTTGGGCATCGAATTGCCGCCCGATTGCATATACGAGAAGCTGGACTTCATCGGCCGCTTTCCACCCGACGTCACCAGTTCGCTGCAGCGCGATCTCGAAGCGGGCAGACCGTCGGAATTCGTCCACCTCAGTGGGGCCATACCCCGCTTCGCGCGACAGGCCGACCTGCCCTGCCCGGCCACAGACGAAATCCTCGCGCGGCTGCGCGCCCGCGGGCTTCAACCTGATTGATCAGACGATATCCCGCTCCATCGCGCGCCTGGCAAACCATGCACCCGCCATGATCACAGCATGCGCGGCCAAGGTCGTCAAGCCGACCCACAAGGCTTCTCCGCTCCAAACGACGCTATAGATGTCCCAGGCGGAGCCGACGAGTTCGGTCAGCACGATCACCGGAACCAGCGCCCAGTAGCGCAACGGATCGCGCGCGCCCCACAACGCCACAAGGCCGATTGCCGCCAGTTGGATGCCAACGATCAACCAGGCATCAAGCAGCAGGCCGAAAGACGGCGTCCCCTGCCCCAGCGCAATACCGGGGTAGATCAGCCGCAGGGCCCCCGCATAGACCGGCGGCCAGAGCAGCACGAGATTGCAGAGATACCAGATCCCCACGGCAATCAGGTAAGTGCGCAGAACCTTCATGGCGGCCTCCTCAGGCGATCGCGAAGATATCCGATGTGGCGCAGGCGATGCGCGCATCCTTGTGCGGCGCATAGTCTGGATCGTTCATGAAGGCGTCGATCGCCTCCATCGAAGGAAACCGGATCACCACGACATAGTCAGGTGCGGCTCCCTCGCCCTCATAACGGACGAACTCGTGCGAACGGCAGACCATTTCCCCGCCGTGGCGTCCGACCAGCGCCGGAACTGCGGCCATATAGCCTGCCACCCAGGTTTCGTCGTGCGATTTGATCGATCCGATGAAATAGGCAGCCATCACTCCGTTTCCTTTGGTCAGCGCCGGGACCGCTAGCTTTCCCGCTAGAGCCCCAGCAAGGTGTTGCGAACAGCTTGCGCAAATCCCGCGGTTGTCCCGTTTCCGCCAAGATCGGGGGTCCTCGCAATATCGGGCGCAATGAGCGCCGTTTCGAGTGCGCGCATCACCAGCGCGGCGGGCTCGGTTTCGCCGAGATGTTCCAGCATCATTGCACCCGACCAAATCTGGCCGATCGGATTGGCGATGCCCTGCCCGGCGATGTCCGGGGCAGACCCGTGGACCGGCTCGAACATCGAAGGGAACCGCCGTTCGGGGTTGAGGTTAGCAGAAGGAGCCACAGCGATGGTGCCAGTGATTCCCGGCCCCAGATCGGAAAGGATATCACCAAAAAGGTTCGACCCAACCACCACATTGAACCGTTCGGGCGACATCACAAAGCGTGCGGCGAGAATATCGACATGATACTGATCGGCGGCAACATCGGGGTATTCGGCGCCGATCGCGGCAAAGCGCTCGTCCCAGAACGGCATCGAATGATAGAGTCCATTGGACTTCGTCGCGCTGGTCACATGCCTGCGCCCGCTCCGCCGAGCGAAGTCGAAGGCATAGCGCAAGATGCGGTCGGTGCCCCGGCGGGTGAAGATCGCCTGCTGGACGACGATTTCGTTCTCGCCGGTCCCGGTCCGACCGCCGATCTGGGAATATTCGCCTTCCGAGTTTTCGCGCACCACCCAGAAATCGATGTCGCCGGGAGCCTTGTCGCGCAGGGGCGAAGCGATGCCCGGCAGCAGCCGCACCGGACGCAGATTGACGTACTGCTCGAACTCGCGCCGGATCGGCAGCAGCAGCCCCCACAGCGAGATATGATCGGGTACCCCGGGAAAGCCGACCGCGCCGAGGAACACCGCATCATGATCGCGCAACCGGTCTAGCCCATCATCGGGCATCATCTTGCCGGTTTTGAGGTAGGTCTGGCAGCTCCAGTCGAAGTGCCGGAATTCGAGCACGAAACCGCACTTGGCCGCTGCCGCCGTCAGCACCTCGATTGCGGCAGGCACCACCTCGCGGCCAATTCCATCTCCCGGAATGCTGGCGATGGAATAACGCCTCATGGTCAATCTTTCCCTACAGATAGCTGTTCAAAGTCTTGAGCACCCGATAGGCGCTGAGAAAGGCTGGCGCAGGAACCTGCAGTTGCTCCGCTGCCGCCGCGAGCGGCCCCAGGACCTCGTCAACTTCCATCCGCCGGCCCGCCACGAGATCGTCATGCATCGAGGTGCGGACGGGACGGTTTTCCGGCTTGAATCTGGTGCCCATCGCCATGACACCGTACACTGCCTCTTCAAAGCCTTCACGGTCAATCTCGACCAATCTGGATACAGGCGCGAAATAGTTCTGCGGTTCGTAGCCAAGTGCCTTGTAGATCGCCAGCAGATCCTTGACGACGTGGACATAGTGTTCGGCGCCTTCGCGAACCGCCACACCATCCACAAAATCGAGCTTTGGAAGCGCGCCCAGCGTACTGGCGCTCCACGACGATGCTCCACCGACCTGAACCACTTTTTCCCAATGGACATGGACGATATCGGGAGTTGAGCGCGAACCCATGCCCGCAGCGTCGAGCGCTTCGGCCATGATCCGCGTGCGCTCGCTCTCCCCGCCTTCCAGCTCGCCGAAATAGGCGGTGACGGGAACCGCCATGTGATTGAGCGCCTTGCCCGGTTCGAGCAGGGTCGCCCCGTCCATGATCGAGCCGCCGATCACCTTGTCCTTGCCAAACGCGGCCTGGAGTTTGCCTTCCTTGCCCACGCCGTTCTGCAAAGTCAGCGCGCAAGCGGTGCGATCGACCAACACCTGCGCATCGGCCAGCGCCTGATCGGTACCCTTGGCCTTGGTCAGCAGGATGTAATAGTCGATGTCGCCTTCAACCTCCTCGGGCGTTTCGACCGCGAAGAGGTTTTCGCGCTGGACGAATTGCGCCCGCACACCCGAAATACTCAGGCCATCCCGGCGGATCGCCTCGACATGGGGCTTGCGCGCAATCAGCGTGACCTTGTGGCCGCCGCGCGCCAGGAATCCGCCGATGACCGAGCCTAGCCCGCCGGCGCCGTGGAAACAGAAATGCAATTGCTTGGACATGCTTTGGGATTCCCGTTGGTTCGGTTCAGGCAATGCCCAGTTCGACCAGCTTGGCCCTGATCTGCTCTTTCTTTTCCGGCGTCACATCAGCCACCGGCGGCAGGATCGGGCCAGCCTTGAGGCCAATCGCTTCGTACCAGGCCTTCACATTGGCAAGTGCGCTGGCATAGGTCGCGGTGCGGGCGATATCCCACAGGAAGTTGTCGTGATAGAATTCGCGGACTTCGCTGAGCTGATCGGAAGCGGCCCGCGCTTCCTCCCATTTTCCTTCATGCGCCAGGCGGATGTATTCCTTGGCGAAATGGCGCTTCTTGCCGTACAGCATGTAGGACAATTCACCCCAGCAAACGGTGCCGCCAAGACGCAGATCGTCGAGGAAGAAGTATTCGAATGGCTCCATCGTGTTGAAGCCTTCGGGCATTAGCTGGCGGATCTTGATTGTCTCGGCACGGCTCATGGCACCTTGTTTGACGCCGATCACGGTATCGATATCGGCCAGGCGGCGCATCAGGTCCCAGCTCAGCACGGTGCCCGAAACCGGGGTCCGGTAGAGGCAGACGGCCAGATCGGTGTGGTCGGTCAGGAACTTGAACCAGGAATAGATTTCGTCGTCGCGCTTGAGCTGCACAACCGGGTTGATCACCTCAGCCCCGTTATACCCGAGCTTCTCGACGAACTGCATCTTCTCGATCGCGGTATAGACGCTGGGATCGAGCACGATGGTCCACAGATCGAGCCGCCCGGCATTCGCCTCGGCGACGATCTCGTGATAGCGAAACCAGTCTGACGCTGAGACGTTCCAGCATTCGGCGATGAACCCGCCGACGGCCAAGCCATCTACGCCCATTTCGACATATTTATCGATGTTGTAGCGGATACCGTCCACATCGAACTTGTAATCGGCGGTCATCGGGGTGATCGGACACTGATAGAAGCCCCTGACGGTCTTCGTTGCCCAGGCCTTGGCGTCCTTACGATCATATTCCATTTGAGGTGCACCTCATCTCGATTTGGTTCAGAATTTCAGCTTGCATCGGCCGTTCATGAAGGCGCCAGCGCCGCCTGGGCCGCAGCCAGTCGGGCAATCGGCACCCGGAAAGGCGATGCGCTGACATAGTCCAACCCGATCTCCTCACAGAAAGCGATCGTGGCCGGATCGCCGCCGTGCTCGCCGCAGATCCCCAGTTTTAGGTCGGGCCGGGTTTCGCGCCCTTTGCGCGATGCCATTTCGATCAGCTTGCCGACCCCTTCGATATCGAGGGTGACGAACGGGTCCTTGGCGATAATGCCTTTTTCCACATAAGCACCCAGGAAACGCGCCGCATCGTCGCGGCTGATCCCCAGCGTAGTCTGGGTCAGATCATTGGTTCCGAACGAGAAGAATTCCCCGCTTGCAGCGATTTCGTCGGCAACCAGGGCTGCCCGCGGCAGCTCGATCATGGTGCCAACGCTAAAGGCGATCCGCTCGCCTTTTTCGGCGAACACGACTTCAGCGACCCTGTACAGGGTATCCTTCAGTGATTCCAGTTCACGCGGCAATCCGACCAGCGGGATCATGATTTCGGGACAGACCGCCATGCCCGCCTCGCCCGCGACTTCGAGCGCAGCCTCGAAAATCGCGCGAGCCTGCATTTCGTATATTTCGGGATAGACCACGCCCAGTCGGCAGCCTCGATGCCCCAGCATGGGGTTGGTTTCCGCCAATTCGATTGCGCGATGCCGAACCTGCTCCACGTCAATACCCATCGCCCGCGAAAGCTCGGTGAATTCGCTATCCGTATGCGGCAGAAACTCGTGCAGCGGCGGATCGAGGAGGCGGATGGTGACTGGCAAGCCTTCCATGATCTCAAAGATCCGGCGGAAGTCGGCGCGCTGTTCGGGCAATAGCTGGTCGAGCGCGGAGCGTCGTTCCTTTTCGCTGTCGGCCAGGATCATCTGCCGCATGGCGAGGATCCGGCTTTCATCGAAGAACATGTGCTCGGTTCGGCAAAGCCCGACCCCTTCGGCCCCGAACCGGCGGGCCATTTCGCAATCGAGCGGGGTTTCCGCGTTGGTCCGAATCTTCAGGCGGCGATGCTTGTCAGCCCATGCCATCACCGTTGCGAAATCGCCCGAAAGTTTGGGCAGGATCGTCGGCAGTTCGCCCAGGAACACTTCGCCGGTCGAACCGTCGATCGTGATGAATGCGCCCTCTTCGAGCCGCTGGCCGCCGATCTCGGCGACCCGCGCGACCGGGTCGATCTTGAGACTGGCGGTGCCCGCCACGCATGGCCGGCCCATACCCCGCGCGACCACGGCCGCGTGGCTGGTCATGCCGCCGCGCGCCGTCAGGATGCCGGTTGCGACGTGCATGCCATGGATGTCGTCAGGCGACGTCTCATGCCTGACGAGGATGACCTTCTCTCCCAATTCGGCCCACCGTGCCGCTGTTTCCGCATCGAATACCACACCTCCCGAGGCTGCCCCGGGCGAGGCAGGCAAACCCTTTCCGAGCAGCACCCGCGGGGCATTCGGATCGAGCGAGGGGTGAAGCAACTGGTCGAGCGAGGCCGGGTCGAGGCGGAGCAGCGCGGTCACTTCGTCGACCAGGCTCTCTTCGACCATGTCGACGGCAATCTTGAGCGCGGCCTTGGCGGTGCGCTTGCCCGAACGGGTCTGAAGGAGGTAGAGCCTGCCGCGTTCGACTGTGAATTCGATGTCCTGCATGTCGCGATAGTGGCGCTCCAGCAGTTCGAACACCTCAGCAAGTTGGGCATAGGCCTTCGGCATCGCTTCCTGCATTGAGGGAAGCCGCGCACCTGCGGCTTCGCGGGCAGCCCTGGTCAGATACTGGGGCGTGCGGATGCCGGCGACAACATCCTCACCCTGGGCGTTGGCCAGCCATTCGCCGTAGTAGGCCTTCTCGCCGGTTGCAGGGTTGCGGGTAAAGGCGACGCCGGTAGCGCTGGTCTCGCCAAGATTTCCGAACACCATGGCCTGGACGTTAACCGCCGTGCCCCAATCTCCGGGGATATCGTTCAGGCGCCGGTAGACCTTGGCTCGCGGTGAGTCCCATGAGCGGAACACCGCCTCGATTGCCGTCCAGAGTTGTTCCTGTACATCCTGAGGAAAGGCCGCGCCGTGATGGGCAAGCACGAGATCCTTGAAGGTCGCGATCAGGCCGCGCAGATCCTCCACTCGAAGATCGATATCCTCATCGACGCCGCGATCTTCCTTGATGCGGTCAAGGGCTGCCTCGAATACGCCATGCTCGATTTCGAGCACGACACTGGAATACATCTGGATGAAGCGGCGATAACTGTCGAGCGCGAACCGCTCATCCCCGGAGGACTGGCCCAGGCCGGTGACGGTCGCATCATTAATGCCAAGGTTGAGGATCGTGTCCATCATCCCCGGCATGGATACCCGCGCGCCCGAACGCACCGAGACCAGCAGGGGATCGCGAGGATTGCCGAACGTCTTGCCCGTCGCCCGTTCGACCAGCCCCAAAGCAGCCGAAACCTCATCGCGGATGCGATCAAGTGAAGCTCTGCCGTGGTCAAGATAAGCGAGGCATTCGCCGGCGGAGATCGTGAATCCAGGCGGGACGGGCAGCCCGATCCGCGCCATCTCGGCGAGGTTGGCCCCTTTCCCGCCCAAGACGCGCTTGTCGAGGCCAATCTGACCTGCGACCAGAACGCCGGAACCGAAGGAAAACACACTCGACATTGTTAAATTCCTGAGGTCCAAGTGCAGGTCCAAGGCGGCGCAATTCGATTGGTGCGCCGCCCCAAAAGCGATCTACATTTTGAGAATGGCCTTGATCGCCTTGCCGGTCTTTTCGGTATCCTCGACGGCCTGGTTGATCTGGTCGAGATCATAGAAGGTGCAGAGCTTCTCGAACGGGAACAGCCCGGCCTTCTGCATCGCAATCAGTTGCGGGATGAAGACCTGCGGGGTGCTCGATCCTTCGACTACGCCGCGCAACTTGCGGCCAAACAGCATGTTGTTCATGTCTAGCGAAAATTCGGTGCCCAGCTTCGCCCCGCCGACCACTGCGGTTTCACCCATGTTGTGCGTGCTGTCCACCGCCGAGCGCAGCACCGCTGGAATGGCGGTGGTATCCATGGCATAGTCGGCGCCGCCACCGGTCATCGCGACGATCGCTTCCTGAGCGTTGACCGTGTTGGCGTCGATCACATCGGTGGCGCCCAGTTCACGCGCCAGTTCCAAGCGGCCTGCGTTGCGGTCAACCGCGATGATCTTGAGGCAGCCCGAGGCCTTGGCGGCCATCACTGCGCTGAGGCCGACCGACCCGACCCCGAAGATCGCGATCGAGGAGCCAGGTTCGGGACAAAGCGCATTGAGGATGCTGCCCGCCCCGGTCTGGATGCCGCAGCCCAGTGGGCCCAAAAGTTCGATCTGTGCGTCGTCGGCAACCTTGACGCAGTTGTTTTCCGACGCGATCGAATAGGTCGCGAACGAGGATTGACCGAAGAAGCAGGCGTTGACTTCTTGGCCGTTGCGGGTGATCGGCGTCGAACCATCCAGGCGGCGGCCCATGAAATTGAGCGGGAACAGGCTCGGACAATAGGCCTGATGGCCCTTGAGGCACGATGGACAGGTGCCGCAATAGCTGAAGGAGAGCACGACCTTGTCGCCTGGCTTGACAGTGGTCACGCCGCGGCCGACCTTTTCGACAACACCCGAACCTTCATGGCCCAGCACCGCCGGCAGCGGCGTCGGATAATATTGATCGCGAACCGTCAGGTCGGTGTGGCATATGCCAGCTGCGGCAACCTTGACCAGCACTTCGCCGTCGCGCGGATCCTCGATGGAGACGTTATCCAGAACGAATTCGCCACCCTGACGCTCGATAATTGCCGCGTATGCGTCCATTTTTGCTCTCCCGTTTCCTGATTTCTATTTGATTGAATTTGCTTATACAAAGAAATAGAGATTCTTGTCCTGCACGACGCGCGCGTCGATATTCAGCTTTCTGCTGAATACCTTGAAGCCGCTGTCTGTTTTCCGCAGCTTGTCTTCGCGTCCCAGCGTGTGCACGTAAACTTCGCTCTGTCGGCGATTGCGGTGCACCAGAACGTTAGAGAAGACCTCGAATTCAAACGGTGCAATTTCGAATGCTTCGACATTGGTGACGAAATAGCGGATTCGTGATGGCGGATCTTCCATCCATACCTGACCCGTCAGCAACCGGTCGACCCGCTGCTGCAGCTCGGAATAGTCATCGTTGTAGATTGCGGCATCCCCCGGGGTTGGATCCGGGCGGCGGTCACGTGCGAACCGCTGTTCGTAAACTGGCATCCAGTAATGGATATCTTCGGCGATTACAGTATCGAACCATTCGCGATATTGCTGGTTTTGCAACATCCGCACCTCGGCGGAATAGTGACTGACGATGGCATGATGCAGTTCCATGCCTACGGGCTTGCGTGTTTCGGTCATCTTGCGGTCCAGATTGCTGTCGGGATCAGTCTTGCGGCTCGGCTTGCTTCGCCGACAGACGATCAGGCCAAAAATTACGGTTGGTCCACATTACATCCCAGGTATCGTCATTGGCCCGGATAGCTGCCCAATCCGGCGCATCGAGCATTTCTTGCCAGAAACGATAAAAGCCCCGATACGAGGTTTCGCCGATGAAGCTGACCCCGACAATTCCTGGATAGACGGGGTGCGGCCCTTCGCGGTCCTTGCCCATGCTCGAATTCATCCGCCCCTTGCGGGTGATGATACCGTTGTTGATGTAGGTAGCCGACGACATATTTTCGCCATCGTCGCTTTCGAGCGTTCCCGCCGTTCCGAATGAACGGATCGCTTCGCGCTGGATCGACCGCTTTGTTTCGGTGTCGGCATTCTTCGGCACCATGGTATAGGTCCAGACCTCGATTTCATGCGGCCCGCGCGGATGCCAGATCTTGAAGGTGTTGGTTCCGTAGAGGAACGAACAGTTTGGGAAGATCGACGTATTCCAGTGACCGACATAGAGCCGTTCGCGCTCCGGCCCGAATTTTTCGCGAATTCCGCCCCGCGTCTCCTCGAGATATTTGACGTACCCGTCGCGCTTGACGTGGATCGCAGTCGCCGCGTTATCGATCAGGCCAAACCCGTGGCCATGCCGCATGGTGAATTGCAGACCAAGGTCGTCAAACGGCATGTCGGCGCGATTGCCCGACAGGCCAGCCAGCTCGCCCCCGATCATCTGGAGAGCGGCGGCATGCGTCCAGCCCACGTGATACCCATCGCCGACGAAGTTCTCGGTCGGGACTTTCCAATTGCAGGCGAGGGTGCTCTTCAACGGCGGCCCGAGCAGTTCCAGACCACCGTCCGGACCGTCCCAGATCGTATCGAGGTACCAGCAGAAGTCCCCCAGATAGTCCTCAAGCGATGGCGCTTCGGGATCATGGCAGCCGAAGATGAAGCCCTTGTAAGTTTCGACCCGGATCGGCGCGAGCCCCAGCTTGGATTTGTCGAGATCGCTGTGATAGCACCGCTCTTCCATCGGAACATCGACGAGCGAACCATCCTGACCGAAAACCCAACCATGATAATTGCACACGAACGCCTTGGCGCTGCCGCTGTCGGCATGACAGATCTGGTTGCCGCGGTGAGTGCAGGAATTGATGAACGCCTTCAGCGAACCGTCCGGCTGCCGCGACAAGATGACACGGTCTTCTGCCATGTACGTCGTAATGAAGTCGCCCGGTTTGGGAACTAGCGAATCATGTCCGAGCATGAGCCAGCATCGCGAGAATATCCGCTCCAGCTCCAGCTGATAGACATCTTGATCCCAGAACACCCGGCGAGACTGGCTCGCACCGGCGTTGTCGACGAGTGCCGACGATCCATTCATCGCATCGCTCCCATGCTTTTTGTTCCGAGTGCTGCATAGTCGATTCGCGCTATACATGCAACGCGATGCACCATATGCAAAACCTACCGTTGGCGCAAGGACGATTCTCAAGCCGCGTTTCTGGGGAGAATTTTAGGTTGCAAGATGCCGACCGCAACACGTCCAGCATCCTGGGTCTTGTGTCCAGGCTCTGGCAATCACCAGCCCTGTTGCTGTGTCTGGCCTCGTTCTTTTGGGCCCTGAATCCGATCGTCGGGCGGGCGGCCAAGGACTTGCTCTCACCCGTGACGCTGGCGTTCTGGCGGTGGGTGGTGGCGCTGGTCTTCGTGCTCCCGTTCGCTTGGCGACACCTCCGCGACGACCTGTCCGCCATTGTCGGCGGCTGGCGGTTCCTTGGGCTCCTCGGGGCCTTAGGAGTGGGGCTGTTTTCCTTTCTCGTCTATCAAAGCTTGCAGTTCACCACCGCGACCAACAATCTTCTGTTGCAATCGACCATGCCGGTGATGACCCTGCTCATGCCAGTTGTGCTGTTTCGGGAGAGGGTGCACCCGATCCTTCTCGTTTGCGCACTCCTTTCGATCACCGGAATCGCGTGGATCATGACCAAGGGGCATCCCGACTATCTGCGCTGGGATGCGCTGAACCGAGGCGATCTGCTCGCCATCATTGCGGTTTTTCTCTATTCCGCCTATGCTACCTTCCTGCGCCGCGCACCGGCGATGCACCACCTCAGTTTGCTGGTTGTCCTGTTCGGGGTCGGGATCGCGGCTTTGAGTGTGCCCTATGCCTGGCACCTCTGGTGGGCTGGCCTGACCGTGGCTTCACCCGCAGCGCTCGCATCCCTGCTCTATGTCGGGATATTTCCTTCGCTGCTGTCCTACGCGCTGTTCAATCGCGCGGTCGCCTTGGTCGGCTCGGGCCGCGCGGGGGTCTACATGAACCTGCCATCAGTGTTCGGGGTTCTGATGGCCGTACCACTGCTTGGAGAACGGTTCGCAAAATACCACCTGATCGGTTCGCTGTTGGTGGTTGCATCAATCCTGCTGTCGCGTCGGGTCAAGACATAAGGCCAATGAAGTTCTGGAGCCGACAGAGCCAGATCTGCCTCCTGGTTGCCGGTCAGTCTTCTTTAGTGGCCCATCGTAATGCCGCCTGATTTCGACGGTCGTGGGGCAAGCCAGATCAGGGCGGCGGCAAAAAGCAAAACGGCTGTGGTCGCCCAGAAGGTATGAATAAGCGCCAGCGTTGTCGCCTCCAGCTCAACCATGTTGCTGAGCACTTGCCTTATCTGTTCAGAAGGGAAGCCGAGGCTGGAAAGGCTTGCCTGCGCCGCTTCCGGCTGCAGGACCGCCACCGCATCGCTGCGCGCGATGCGCTGGGTATCACCCCAATAAGACAGAGTGATGGAAGTCGCTACGGCGGTGGCGATGGTTCGCATGAAGCTTTGCAGGCCGGCGGCCGATGCCACCTCGTTTTCCTCAACCGTATTGAGCGTCAGGGTCATGAGAGGAAGCATCATGAAGGGAGTGCCCAGCCCCTGAACGAACTGCGGAATGCTGAGGGTCCAGAAATCGGAGTCTGTTGTCCAGGTTGTGCGCACGAGCGTCATCGCCGCAATCCAGGTGACGCCGCACGAAACAAGGACACGCAGGTCGAGGCGGCTCATCAGAAAAGCCACCACCGGCGCGGTAATCAGTCCGCCCATAGCCGAAAACGAAGAGGACAAGCCGGCTGCTGTCGCAGGAAATCCGAGCCAGGCTTGCTGCCACTGGGGGACAACGACAAACCCCGCGAAGTATCCGGCAAATGCGAGCGACAGAACAGTCAGGCTGACGCTGAAGCCACGGTGCCGCAGGACTCGCAAATCGACGATCGGGTGATCCTCGCCCAACTCCCAGATAATGAAAACGATAAAACCCACGGCAGAGGTGATCGCCAGCGCCACGATCATCGGGTCGGCGAACCAGTCGTGGTTACGGCCAAGGTCGAGCACGATCTGGAGGCAGCCGACCCAGAGCACCAGCAAGGCAAGGCCGACATAGTCGATCGGCAGGATCTGCCGCTCGGTCTCGATCGGCCTGAGCAGCGCGAAACCCACCACGATGCACAGGATGGCGACGGGCAAGTTGATCAGGAATATCCAATGCCAGGAATAATTTTCTGTGAGATAGCCACCGATCATTGGACCAAGAGCAGGTCCCATCAGCAGTGTAACAGCCCATAGTCCCATCGCCATATTGCGCTTCTCGGGCGGGAACACGCTGAGCAGCAAGGTTTGCGACATGGGCATCAGGAAGGCGCCGAAAATTCCCTGTCCGATACGACTGGCGACCAGCATGCCCATCGTGACTGAGATCCCGCACAGGAATGAGCAGATCCCGAACCCGACCATGCTGAACAGGAAGGTGCGTACCGATCCGAAGCGTCCGGCGACCCATCCGGTCAAGGGAACGCAGATCGCCTCGGCGACCGCGTAGGAGGTGATGACCCATGCGCCTTGTTCAAGCGTGATGCCCAGATTGCCCGCGATATGCGGGATCGAGACATTGGCGATGCTCAGGTCGAGAATGACCATGAAATTGGCAAGGGCAAGCACGAGCCCGGCAACAAGCTGCCGGGACGGGGCTATTCCTGCGCCTGATGAAGCGGTCTCGCTCATCTGGTTTCACTCACCGGAAACATCGATCTCGACTTCCATCGACAGCCCGACGCGCAACGGGTGCTTGCGCAGTTCGGCAGGATCAAGCTCGATCCGCACCGGCAGGCGCTGGACAGTCTTGATCCAGTTGCCGGTGGCGTTCTGGGCGGGGATGATTGCCATCGACGATCCCGTACCGCCGGCCAGCCCGGTGACCTTGCCTTGGTAGACGACATCGCCGCCATAAAGATCCGACTTGAGGGTTACAGCCATGCCAGGACGGACACGGCCGAGTTGGCCTTCCTTGAAGTTGGCATCGACGTAGAGCTTGTCGATCGGGACGATGGTCATGATAGTCTGACCGGGGCTCAGGCGCTGTCCCACCTGAATCTGCAGGCGGCTCACCACCCCGGAAACCGGCGCGCGAATTTCGGTACGCTGGAGGTCGAGCAAGGCGGCATCGAGCCGGGCCTTGGCCGCCTGAACCGCTGGGTCGGTATCTACGCTGGAGCCGCGCACCAGGGCGTCGTTGGCGGCAAGTTGCCCTTGCGCGACCCGTCGGGCCGAAGTGACTTCGGAGATGCCCCCGCGGGCCGCCTCGAGCGCCGCGTTGGCGGAGGCGTAGGCCTTGCGCGCCTGGGTCAGTTCCTCACCCGAGATCGCGCCGCTGGCAATGACGGCCTCACGGCGCCGCAAGTCGATCCGCGCCTTGTCGAACTCGGCCTGCGCGGAGCGGAGCCTTGCCTGCGCCTGGACAAGACCGGCGCTTGATGTGTCGATCTGCGCCGACAGCGCGCTGTTGGTCGCAACCGCCTGCCCGAATTTGCGGCGGGCGGCGGCAAGATCGGCTTCAGCCTGCGCGACGGCGATTTTGGCATTGGCCTGATCGAGCCGGACGAGGACATCACCCGCCTTCACCTGCTGCGTGTCTTCGACCAGCACCTCGATGGCCGATCCGACAACCAGCGGCGTGACCTGCGCCATTCGCGCATTCACGTAGGCGTTGTCGGTGCTGACATAGTTGCGGGCGACCAGCACATACCAGGCACCCCATGCGAGAGCCGCCACTGCGAGCACAATGGCCAGGCGCTTGAGCCACATCGTCCGGCGTGCCTTGCGAAAGGCGGACAGTTCCGGATCGACTTCGGCAGCTTGTGTCGCAGTATCGCTCATTGCTCGGTCTGTCCTGATGGTTGGGTAGTGGCCGCGTCGAACCCGCCGCCCAGTGCACGGATCATCGCCAGCGTCGCCCCGCGTTCGTATGTCTCAAGGCCGATGACTGCGACGCGAAGGTCTTGCGCGCTGCGTTCACTGGCGAGGACATCGAGGTAACTGGCAAGCCCGGCCTCGTAGCGTGTGCGCACCAGACCTAGCGCTTCCTCGCTTGCGGCCAGCGCCGTGCGGGTTGCGCCAAGCCGCTTGTCCGCTGCGTCGCGCTGGGTCACCGCGTCGGCAGCCTGCTGGTACGCGGTGACAACGGTCTGGTTGTAGTTCGCAACGGCCTCGTCATAGGCCGCCTCAGCGCTGCCATATTGCGCCTTGAGCGCGCCGCCCTGGAAGATCGGCAGGCTGATTGCCGGACCGACGGCTCCGAATAGCGAGCCCGAATCGACCAGATTGCCAAGTCCCAGCGCCTGAAGCCCTACCAATGCCCTCACGTTCACGGACGGAAAGAAGCCGGCCCGCGCCACCTTGACGCGGCTGGCTGCGGCCTCGACCCGTTCGCGCGCCGCGACGATATCGGGCCGCCGACCAAGCAGATCGGTGGTGACACCGGCGGGAACCCCGCCGGGTGTCGAGGGTGCAAGCGGCGGACGGGTAATCGACGTTCCCCGATCCGGGCCAGCACCCAGGAGCGCGGCAAGCTGGTTGCGGCGGATGCCGATGTTCTCATCGACGGCTGCCAGATCCTGCTCCGCCAAGGCAACTTCGGCATCGGCGCGGCGCAGGCTGGCGAGGTTGTCGAGCCCGTTGCGTTGGCGCTGGGCGACAAGCTCGCGCATCGAGCGGCGGTTGGCGAGCGTGGCCGCTGCGTTGTCGCGCTCGCGGTAATGGCGCCCGAGCTCTGCGTAGGCGGCGGCTATCGCGACCGAGAGCACGAGGCGAGCCTGCGCCGCATCGACCATCGCCGCGCGGGCCTCCGATGTCGCGGCAGCATAGGCAGCGCGGTTGCGACCCCACAGGTCGAGGTCGAAGCCGAAACTCAGCGAGGTCTGCCCGTAGTCTTTCCAGCCATCGGGGAGGAACTGCGCGGGGATGCCGTTGTTGCCGCTCTGACGGCGCAGGCCGCCTTCGGCCTCGGCACCGATCGCGGGAAGCCGCGCGGCCCCGACGCGCTGCGCCTCGGCTTCCGCGCGCCTGACCCGCGCCACCGCCACCGCAACCTGCGGCGAATTGGAAAGGCCCTCCTCGATCAGCGCGGTCAGTTGCGGATCGCCCGCAAGGCGCCACCATTGGTCTGGCGGCCAGGCCGTATTGCCGCGCACGGCCAACGTCTGCGCAGCCTCGATTGTGTCGGCGGTTTCCATGACCGGACGAACTCCGGCGTCGGGGACCGCAACGCAACCCGCCAGCGCAAGTACTGCCAAGGCTCCCGGAGCAGCTAAGGGCTTAGCCGACATAGGCACCCCGTCCGCTGGCCAGCAGCCTGCCCTCGGCATCTTCGATCCGGGTCTCGGCAACGCTCAATTGCTTGCCCAGCTTGACCACCCGCCCGATCGCGCGCAGCGGCCCCGAAGTGGCGGGTCGGTGGAAATCGACCCGCATGTCAGCCGTCGCGTGCGCCGATCCGCCGAGCGCGTTGATGGTGTAAAGCCCGGTCAGGTCGATCAGCGCCGAGAGGACACCGCCATGGGCCGATCCGATCATCGGGTTGGAGACGATTTCCTCGCGCCACGGCATCTCGAGGACCAGCGCCTCGCCGGTAAGTTCGGCGATATCCAGCCCAAGCCATTGGTGGAACGGCGCGATGAGCAGCATCGCACGGAGCTGTTCGAGGTCGACCTTCGCTGCAGGTTCGCTCATGCCGCGATCTCCGTGCCGTGTGTCCGCATCAGGAAATCGAGGATCGCGTCGCCAAAGGCGTCGTTCTGGTCGCCGACACCATATGCGTCGCATCCGCGATGTCGCTGTAAGCGGCGTGGGGAACCAGCGCGCGGAAATGCGCGACGGCTTCGGGCGAGACCAGATCGCTCGATCCGCCCCGGATCAGGTGGACCGGCAACGCAAGCCGCGCAGCGGCTTCGCCCAGCTCACCCAGTCCATAGTCGCTGCCATCGCCGCGCTCGGCATGGCGACGCATGATGCCGTCGATGAACGCCGGGTCCCAATGCCAGTAATAGCGTCCGTCTTCCTTCTGTCGCAGATAATGGGCGAGGCCCGACGAGGCCTTGCGGCTTGGACGGTGGGGGAGATATTCGGAAATCACCCGCGCTGCCTCGTCGGGCGAGGCAAAGCCTTCGCGCGCGTGCGCCGCCATGAAACCAACCACGCGCGTTACTCCGCCCGCCTCCATTTGCGGGGTGATGTCCACAAGGGTCAGCGAGGCGAAGCTGCCGGGGGCGACCTCACCTTCGGCCATGATCCCGGCCAGCCCGCCAAGCGATGCCCCGATCAGCGCGGGCTTGCGGTCGAGCGACCCGGCGATGGCGACCAGATCGCCAGCGAAATCGACGATGTCATAGGCACCGTCATCGGCCCAGGCGCTTTCGCCATGACCACGCAGGTCCAGCGCGATGGCGCGGAACCCATGTCTGGCCAGCATCGCCGTCACCTGCTTCCACGCCCGCTTGGTCTGCCCTCCACCGTGGGCGAGAAGTACCGGAAATCCTTGCTCAGGTCCTTCGGTAAGTGCGGCGATGGCATGACCGGAATGGCCGGAGAGTGTAAAGTGCGGATTCGGCATGATCATATCTTACTATAAAATATTTTACAGTAAAGACTGTCCTCTTGAGCAATCGAAGGCTATGAGCGACGACCATGGCGAAGACGTCCGACGAGCAAAGCTACCTTACCGAAGCCGATGGGCTCGTGTTCCTGATCGAGGAGGTGCCGCGCAAGCTTCGCCGCGTGTTCGATGCATCCACCGCGAAGTTCGGGCTAACCCGCACCCAATGGCGCGCTCTCGCCTACATCTTCAGGACACCCGGCCTGACCCAGACTGAACTCGCCAAATGCCTGGAGCTGGAGCGTGCAAGCGTTGGCCATGTCATAGACCAGCTCGAAAAGGCGGACTATGTCGAGCGCCGCGCTGTCGAAGGCAATCGCCGGGTGTGGACCTTGCATCTGCGCCCAAAAGCCATCGGCATCCTGCCCGCGCTTAGGGCGGAAGCCGATGTGGTCTACGAACGGTTGCTCGCTGGCATATCGGCTAATGACATTGCCACCTTCAAGCAACTCCTGGCCAGTATGGCCGCCAATCTGTAGTATTGGCACCGAACGCGTCTATCACAACTCGCGAGACAGTGATCAGCCATCGATTGTCAACCGAACCGAGGATTTGCCCCCCCCTGTTGCCTCAATGTAGATTGCCGCTGAGAAGTGACCCGGGTGGAAGTTATGTCCCGCGGTGCGGGGTTGAGGTCAAGCGGGTGATTTTTCCTTTCTGGTTTTGGGTGCTGCCGAGCTGGCCCTGAACCGGAAGCTGTCGTTGCCGGTCTCGACGATGTCGCAATGGTGGGTGATGCGGTCGAGCAGCGCGGTGGTCATCTTGGGATCGCCGAAGACAGTGGGCCACTCGCCGAAGGCCAGGTTGGTGGTGATAATGACCGAGGTCTTCTCGTAGAGCTTGCTGATCAGGTGGAACAGCAGCTGCCCGCCTGAGCGGGCGAACGGCAGGTAGCCCAGTTCGTCGAGGACCACGACGTCGAGCCGGCTGAGCTGGGCGGCCATGGCTCCGGCCTTGCCGATCCGGACCTCCTCCTCGAGCCGGGTGACCAGGTCGACCGTGTTGAAGTAGCGGCCGCGGGCGCCGGCGCAGACGACGCTGGCGGTGATCGCGGTGGCCAGGTGGGTTTTGCCAGTGCCCGTACCGCCGATGAGCACGATGTTGCGGCGACCGGGCAGGAATGAACCTGCATGCAGAGAGCGCACCAGGCCCTCGTTGATCGGCGTGCCCTCGAACACGAAGGCATCGAGGTCTTTGACCACGGGCAACTTGGCTGCGGTCATGCGGTAGCGGATCGAGGCGGCATGGCGATGCGCCGCTTCTGCCCGCAGCAGGTCGGTCAGGATCTCGTGAGTCGTGCGCTTGCGCTGCAGACCCGTGGTGACGGCCTCGTCGAACGCGCCGGCCATGCCCCTGAGGCCGAGCCCGCGCATCGCCTCGATCATCTCATGCCGCTGCATCAAGGCCTCGCACGGTATCGTAGCGGGCGCAGTCAGCGATCGGCGGATGGCTGAGCTTCAGATCGACGACCACGTCGAGAGGCCGGTCGGTTGCCGGCTCGCGGTATCGGGCTAGGATGTTGAGGATCACCTCGTCGCTGGCAGCGCCGGCATCGAGCGCCTCGCGGATTGCCGTCTCGACCGCGTCCAGGCCATCGGTCAGAACGGCCGCCAGCACCCGGACGAAGCGCCGATCGGCCTCATCGCCGCTCCCCAGCTTGCGGCGCAGCCGCGCCATTGCCGGCGGCAGGTCCCAGCCCTGGAACGGCGCCCCGTTGCGCAAGGCGCCGGGCTTGTTGGCCAGGACCGGCAGATAGTGCCAGGGATTATAGATCGTCCGGTCACGGCCGAAGTGCCGGGCATGTTCGGCAACGACCTCGTTGCCGAGGCGGACGACGATCCGGTCGGCATAGGCGCGGACCTGGACCGCCCGCCGCGCGGCCTTGGCCATGACGGAATAGCGGTTGCGGTCGAAGCTGATCAGGCAGGTGCCGGTCACGGCATGGGCCGTCTCGTGGAAGCCATCGAACGGCGCCAGCATCGGCTGCAGGGCTGGCCGCTCAAGCTCCTGGTAGAGTTCAGCGATGCGACGTTCGAGCGAGGCAACGGCAGCCATCTTGCTCAGCACGATTTCAATTTCCGTTGCCACTTCGAGCTGCAGCTCGGCAAAGTCGACATGGCTGCCATGGAGGGACTGGGCCTGTCGGGCCGCTAGACGCAGGCCTTCGATCAGCCCCTCGACGAAGGGTCCGCTGTGCGGATGATTGCCGCTGGCGTGTTCGGCGATGTACCTGCGCAGGGTTGGCCGGCGTGCTGCCAGCACAACTTCGGGGTCGAGCCAGCGGCGGAACAGCGACAGCGAGAGGCAGGTGCTCAAGTCCGGCAGCACTCGCTCAAGTTCAGGTAATGCCCATCGTACCAGATCGAGCAACCGGCGCTTGGCCGCCGAGATATTGTCCTTGAAGCGTTCGCGCTGCTTGGTCAGCCGTTGCAGGGCATGGCTCCGGGCGGCAGGGATGTGGACTGGATCGAGACGTGGTCCTCCGAAGGCCGGAATGGAAGCCAGCACCTGCGCATCGGCAAGATCGGTCTTGGCATGTTCTGAGAGGTACCGCCGCAGCGCCTTGACCCGTTTGCCCTTAACCCTGGCGACTTCGACGCCGGCATCGATCAGGCGCTACTCGCCTATAGCGCGGCGATCTGGATGAGAGGCGGGCGTCAATCAGGATGAGAACAGATTGTCGCGGCGGTTTGTTTGTGCCGGTTCAGATTGACGCTGGCAAGCTCTATTCGCCGGCTTGATTGTCGCGCGGCGACAATTCGTCGGCGGTTTTGATTGTCGCGTAGGTCGGGGGCCGTCCGGCGCGTGATTGACGCTGGAGGGCGGAGCGCCGGCGGTAGCTCTCGACATTCATCTCGAAGATGGTGGCGTGGTGGACCAGACGGTCAACGGCGGCGAGCGTCATGGCGGGATCGGGGAAGACACGGTTCCATTCACCGAAGGGCTGGTTGGCGGTGATGAGCATGGAGCGACGCTCGTATCGGGCGCTGATCAGCTCGAACAGGACCGAGGTCTCGGCCTGG
Organism: Novosphingobium indicum; assembly: GCF_014645195.1. Taxonomy (GTDB): domain Bacteria; phylum Pseudomonadota; class Alphaproteobacteria; order Sphingomonadales; family Sphingomonadaceae; genus Novosphingobium; species Novosphingobium indicum. The sequence goes on from NZ_BMLK01000026.1 coordinate 28,256, forward strand.
TCCTTGGTGACATAGGCGAGATCGTCGAGGACCAGCAGGTGATATTTGTCGAGCTTGGCGATGGCGGCTTCGAGCGCGAGTTCGCGGCGCGCGACCTGGAGTTTCTGTACGAGGTCGGAAGTACGCGCGAACAGCACGCGCCAGCCATTTTCGATCAGCGCCAGGCCGATGGCTGCGGCGAGATTCGACTTGCCGCAGCCGGGCGGGCCGAACAGGATGAGATTGGCGCCTTTTTCCAGCCATCCGTCGCCCGAGCACATAGCGGTCACCTGCGCGCGCGAGATCATCGGCACGGCATCGAAGGCGAAGCTTTCGAGCGTCTTGCCCGGAGGCAGCCGCGCTTCGCCCAGGTGCCGTTCGATGCGGCGCCGATCGCGTTCGGCGATCTCATGCTCGGCAAGGGCCGCGAGTAGCCTGGCGGCGGGCCAGCCTTCCTTGTCGGCGCGCTCGGCGAAGTCCGGCCATACCAGCTTGATGGCCGGCAGGCGCAGGTCGTTGAGGATGAGGGTGAGGCGCTGGGCGTCGATTGCCTGGGTTGCCTTGGTCATGCCGCTTCTCCCGTCAGCAGGACATCATAAGTGCTGAGGGGCGCGAGTTGGATGACCACCTCGGGCAGCGCTGCCGGATTGGGAGCGAAGCGCTCCCTGAGCGCAGCGATGTCGGGCAGGCGGCCGGCGGCAAGATCGGTGCCCAGCAGATCGGCGAGCTCGGCCTCGCAGGCGCGTTCATGCGCCATGGCCAGCAGTTCGACCATCATCCGGCAGGCGACGCGTTCGGACAAGGCCTCGACCAGCCTCTCGAAGGTCCGGGCGTAGGCCTCGCGGGGGAAGAGCTGATCGCGATAGACCAGCTTCATCAGCGCCATCGGCTTGCGGCGCAGGCTGTGGATCACATGCCGGTAATCGACGACATGACCGTGCGCGCCATTGCTCTTCGAGCGTCCGCGCGCCAGCGTCATGAGATGGGTGCCGCCGATGAACAGGTCGAGCCGGTCATCGTAGAGCCGGACCCGCAGCCGGTGTCCGATCAGCCGCGAAGGCACGGTGTAGAACACTTTCCTCAGCGTGAAGCTGCTGGTCGACGTGACGGTGACGATGACTTCCTCATAATCGCTGGTGCGCCGGTCGGGCAGCGGTTGCAGCGCGGCGCGCTCGGCATCGATGCGGGCACCGCTGCGTCGGTTCTTGGCCGCCACGATCTCGTCGATGAAGCGGCGATAGGCGGCCAGATCATCGAAGTCGCGCGAGGCGCGCAGCAAGAGCGCGTCGCGAACCGCCGCCTTGAGATGGCCGTGCGCGCTCTCGATCCCGCCATTCTCATGCGCGATGCCGCGGTTGTTGCGGGTCGGCGTCATGCCGTAATGCCCGCACAGCGCGTCGTAGCGGGTGGTGAGATCCGCCCGGGCTTCGGCATCAAGATTGCGGAAGGCCGCCGACAGGCTGTCGCTGCGGTGCTCCGTCGGCGCACCGCCCAGCGCCCACAGCGCGTTCTGCAGCCCTTCGGCAAGCGCGACGTAACTCTCGCCGCCCAGGATCACATGGGCATGTTCGAAGCCCGACCACATCAGCCGGAAGTGATAGAGGCGATGATCGAGCGGCTGCCCGGCAACCAGGACGCCAAGATCGCCCATGTCGGTGAAGTCGGACAGGCCGAGCCGGCCCGGCTCATGGATCTGACGGAAGATCACCTCCTGTTCGGGTCCGTGAAGCGCCCGCCAGGAGCGGATGCGCCGTTCCATGGTGCGCCTGACCCCGGGATCGAGATCGGGATGACGCCGGCGCATCTCTTCGAAGACCGCCACCGCCCGCAGCCCCGGCGCTGCCTTCAGGAGGGGCACGATCTCGTGCTCGAAAATCTCGGCCAGTGGATCGGGCCGGCGCCGCTCGCGCGTCTTGGCGCGCTGCGAGGGAAGCACCGGCGTCTGGGCAATCCGATAACCCGTTGCCGTGCTGAACCCCGCCTTCGCGGATGCCGCCGCGATGCCGTTGGTCTGTCGAAGCTTCATGAAGAACCTCATCTGATGATCGTTGACGTGGCAACCCGGCACCCACGGCATCTCCCTCAACCTTGGAAATGCTCGTGAATATCGGGTCAACCCCGACCATCAGCGCCCCCTTTGGAAAAGGGCGATCGGTGTTTGCCGTGTCGTCTCCGGGCTGCGGGCTACGCCCTCCGCCCTCCACCGACACGGCAAACACCGATTCCCATCTTGATTGACGCTGCATTCTCATCCTGTTTGTCGCGCGGCAGCGCGACCGGGAACCAGCTCATGCCGGTGGGCTCCATCACAGCCTGCATGCGGTCGCCCTCGACGAGGCCGTCGCGGAGGCGAGCGACAAGGCTATCCAGTGATGCAGGATCATGCCGGAAGCGTATTGGCCGTCCGGCAGGACGGCCGTCATCGAAGATCTGAGCCACGTGATCGCCGCGGATCGCCAGATCAATGCCTATAGTGCGGTGTCTCCTCAACAAGATTCCCCTTCCAGTTCGGAACCGACGCCGCAGGCACAGTCAGGTACGCGCCGCTTGGGTGTCTTGTTGCGCAGCTGCAAGCCTAACTCCCTATAAAGCCGATAAACCTTCTTCAAGTTCACGGCCCAACCATCGCGACGCAGGATGTAATACACCCGACGATAGCCGTAGCGGACATGCGTCTCGCAGATCTCCTTGATGCGCTTCTTCAGAAAGGCCGGATCGGTGCGGCGGGATTGGTAGTGATAACTGGAAGTATCGAACGGCAGAACCCGGCAGGCCCTCCGGATCGACACACTCCAGTCCGCCAGCATCCCGTCGACCAGCTCGCGCTTCCGATCCGGCCTTAGAGCTTTCGTTTGATGACATCCTGCAACATCTCGCGATCGAGCGTCAGATCGGCGACGATCTTCTTGAGCCGGCTGTTCTCATCCTCCAGCTCGCGCAGCCGCCGCATCTCCGATGGCATCAGCCCCGCATACTTCTTCTTCCAGTTGAAGTAGGTCGCCTGGCTGATCCCCGCCTTGCGGCAGATCTCAGCAACCGGCGCTCCCTCCTCGCCCTGCTTGATGACGAACGCCTTCTGCGCGTCCGTAAACTTCGATGCCTTCACGCCAAACCTCCTCGCCCAGCCAAGGAAATCTACGGCGGAAAGCTGTACCCGCAAATGGCCCAGTTTTCAGGTGGCAGAGCAGTCCAAAATCACGCACCTTCCAGAAAGGCCGAGTACTTTCTATTGCAGACAAGCATAACACTTCAAGCCGTGTGCGGTCAGAAATTACGGATCGCTGTAGACATCTTTCCCAAATCTCTGATGCATGCGCTTCGCCACGCTCAGCGAATATCGACGCTGGCGCCAGGCCGTCGGGCTGTGATAGATGCCTACAGCTTTCCAGAAATCCCCGGTATCCTTGAGTGCGGCCAGAAATATCCAGCGGGCCGCCTCCACGTTGAAACAGGGATCGAAGCGCAGCCAATGGCGAACCTCGGGCGCAGGCCGACCCACGAGCGCGGCGATCCTTGATACCCACCTGGTGTTGATCTGCAAGGGGCCCAGATCGTGCGTGCCGTTGGTGTTTCCGACCTCGGCACCGATCCAGCCCGCCTCCTGGTCGCGCAGGCCCCAAAGGGTCTTTTCAAGCCAGGGACGGCCCGCTGCGGCGCCGTGAATGCAACTGGCAATACGGGCCTCATCAGACTTGCGTACCGCGGCATGGACCGGTGTTGCCAAAAACATGAACGCCGACGCTGGCAACCAAAGACGAGACACCTGCCCGAATAGCGTTGGTCGAAGGACATTGGCGATCATGGACGAACTCCTTCACAGTCAGGCAATGGCATCAGCGGTCAAAACCGGACCGATCGTTGGATTTCTGGTGATCTTGATCTGCGGCTGGCGAAGCATGTCCCCTGCCTGCGTGCGCATGACTGCGGCCGGTGCTGGCTCGGCGGTCAAGTGCCGACTTCAGGATACGATCCATGATTTCCGCAATGCCGCGCGCGCCTTCTGCGAGATGCTCACCCAGGCCCTGCGGTGAGCGGCGTTGATCAAGCTGACGTTCCAGCAGCTGGTCGCGCCGGTCCTGGCGACGATGTTGCTGGTCCTCGAGCGCCTGCGCCAGACGGCCTGCATGACGATCGGCGTAGGCCCGGACGGTATCGCGATCGAGCCGGCCAAGCCCTTCCAGCGCCGAGGTCTTCTCACCGGACCGGGCCTCCAGCTTCTCGACCAGCTTCTTCTCGCTTTCGGTCCATAGCTTGACGCCCAGGCGTGCGCGGGTAATCGCGGTATAGTAGTTCTGCCCATTGACCAGGGCGGAATTGACCGGCGCCAGCACGTAGATCCGGGCATAGGTCTTCGACTGCGCGGAATAGACCGTCTCGGCATAGCCGTGGTCCCAGGTCTTGTGCCGCGAAAGATCGATGGTCTGGACGCGCTCCCCGCGGTCCCAGCGGATAGTGGCAAGCCCCCCTTCCAGCTTCTCTACCGTCCCGCGCTCGGCGTTCTTGAGGTCCAGTTCGCGATTGACCAGTCGCCATTGAATACGATCCCCCTCAGCCAACTCACGCTCTTTGCGGTCGAACACGTTGACGTGACGCGCCTGCCCGAGGCGCGGGTCCCACCGGATCATGCGCCCGTTCTCATCGACAAGCCGAACGAGTTGGCGGCCATTGGCATCCTGGGCGAGACCGACGACGCGGTATTCGGTGTCGCGGGCGATACCGGGAGCCGCAAGGTCGCGCGCGAACATCACGACCTGCCCGCCAGAATAGAAGCGCGCCAAGTGCTTTTCCTGGGCGGTCATCCCCGCTGGAGTGAGTACCGAGAGGCGAACATCTTCCGCCGCGATCGCGCCCTCGGACTTCAAAGTCCCGCGGATTTTCGCGTTAACGAGAATCCGGGTCTTGTTCTCGAGCACGAGGATATTGGTCGTCTGGCGAGTCTCGGACCCGAGCCGGGTCCATTCCTCGACGAGCCCCCTCGCCAGGCGCTCAGCGCTTTGCCCGCTCACCACCTTGTCGAGCTTGTCGAGTGAGGCGGCATAGTTACCGGCGCGCGTCTCGGTGACCGCGGCCTTCATCGTGCGCGTTTCCTGACGCATCGATTCCGTCAATTCGGCGGTCGGGAGCCCGAGGCGCTGAAGGAGCCAGAACGGCTTGCCCTGCTCGATTGCGCCGGTCTGCCGGTTGTCGCCCAGCAGGATGAGCCTCGCGCCTGTCTCCCGGCTGATCTGGAGCAGACGTTGTGCCTGCCGGTTTCCCAATTGCCCGGCTTCGTCGACCAGCAGGACATGGGCATCCGTTACTCCGTGCCCGCCGCCTGCCAGCAGGCTGGCGATGGTTCGCGCCTCGATACGGACCCCGTCCCCCAAGTTGGCAGCTGCCGAGGATGTCGGAGCCAGAGCGAGAAATTGGGTTCCCGGTTCGGCCGCTTCGGCAAGCGTGCGCATCAAGGTCGACTTGCCCGCACCGGCGACGCCGTGGAGACCCGTGACACGGTCGCGCGAGGATGCGAGCATGACCAGCGCTTGTTCCTGCGCCGGGTTGAGCCCGGCCTTCTCGAGCCGGACCAGCAAGCGATCGGATGAAGCAATCGGCCTGGCATCGCCCAGTGCAAGCGCGAGTTCGCGCGACAAGGCCTGCTCAAGTCGGGCACTGCGCCGCGTCGTGCGCCCCCGCGTCAACGTATAACTTCCTGTCGGCTCATGCACCGCGAGCAGCTTGCGCCGGGCTTCATGCTCGGTGATGAGCGGGCGCACATCGGTGAGGCGTACCTCCCCGACATGGCTTGCCAGGGCATGGCGATAGAGCCAGCCCAGGTTGGAGACGGCCTCCCGGGTTTCGGCCTGGCGGATCCCGAACAGCGCTGCACGCCGGCTCGCCATGGGATCGTTTGGCAGCCCCTGCCCTTCGCGCCCTGCAGCCAGGAAACCAAGGTCGGCCAGATCCCTGGCATAGGGTTTTGCGCGCTCGGCCCATTGCTCTTTCAGATCCTCGATCCCCACTTTCACTTTGGCACCACGCGTTTCGTAGAAGGAGGCCCGGCGCGCGGCCTGCCCGGCCAGGCCATGTTCCTGGGCATGAGCATCGATCTTTCGGGAACGCTGCGAGGTGTCGCGGATGAAGTCCTTGGGCACGCCAGCGATCTCAAAGAGGCCCCGACGCGGGTCGAATTCGATTTCGAAGCCTTGCTCGCGCAGGTCCCGCGCGAGTTCGTTGCGGTACACCTGTCCCGCCACCATCTGCTCGGTAAACATCGCCCGGGTCTCAAGGCTCGCCATCGGGCCATCCACCTCACGATTGGTCATGTTGAGGACGACGACATGCGTGTGAAGGTGCGGGTCAAGGTCCCGGCTCGCATGCTCGGTAAAGCGGGCGAAGAGCAGTCTTCCGGTCGTCTCGTGGATGACCTCGCCGTCCTCGCGCCTGCGGAGCGAGGCATGTTCTTCCAGATAGGAAAGCGCCGCCGTCACCGCGCGCTCGTGCGCCTCGATGATCCGCTCATCGCCCGCGACGAGCGCCATGATCGAAACCGACTTGGGCGCATTGACCGCAAAGTCCCATCCCGGATGGTGCTGGATTTCCCCGTCTGCGCGATGCCGTCCAAGCTGCTGGCCGGCCACGCGCCCGGCAAGCAGTTCGGCAAAGACATGAGGATCGACCTTGCCTTCGAGCCCAAGTTCGGGCGCAAGGTGCCCTCCCCATTGGCTGGGTTCGTCACCACCCTTGGTGTAATAGTCGCCCACCGTATAGTAGCGCGCGATATTGCCTGAAGTGCCCTTGAGACGGCGGGGGTGGATCATGCCGGCCGGGCCTTGCGTGAAGGTCCGCCAGCACGGTTATAGACATCGATCTCGATACGCGGACGGCCGCGCTTTGCGCCAAGTGTGAAGTCCTGCACTTCGCGTGGTTGGCCTGGACTGTCGTCCGGGATGGCCTCGCCCGTATCCGGCGATACGGGGGGAACAGGTTCGCGGGGAGGCTGACCATCCGTCGGAGGGGCATTCTCGAATAGATCAGGCTGCCCATCTGCATCGCCGGACTTTCTACCTGGATTGCGTCGCGGCTCGCGCCGGCCTGGATTTCCATTCGCAGTGCCCGCTTCACCGGGTTCGGAGCACACATACGGTCCCTCTTGCGCCCGTAGGGCAGCAATGATCGCAGCGCCGTCTCCGTCACGCAGCGGAGGATCGACACGTTCCGCAAAGCCTTCGGCAATCGTCGGCAAGGAATTGAACTTGTCCTTGAACCGCACCACCGGCAGGTCCCGGCCGAAGCGCAAATAGCCCGAAAGATTGGGCAGATTGGTGACCTCGGTGTGCATGACGAGCGGGCGCGTCACCTGCATGCGCGAGAGGTTCACCCCGTCGCGCATGTCGTTGACGCCGTAGGACATGCCTTCGTTCGCCTCGATCTGTTCGACCTGCCCCAGGTTTTCCGAAACGTGCTTGGCTGTGGGCGTATCGTTCGCCCGAAGCGCGACCCAGGTCGAGCAATAGCCCGTGATCGCCGCGGCATCCTGGATGCCGTAAGTCGCTTCCAGTTGCGGGTAGGACTGGAAGCCGAGGACACCGCAGCCGCCGTACTTGCGCGCGCGGGCGAGGAAGTCCGACAGGGACGGCAGCTTTTGCAAGGTGGGTAGTTCGTCGACGACGCAGTAGAGGCGGCGCCGGTGATCCGGTGCCATACTCATGATTGCCGAGATCGCGATGTCGAGCCAAACGGTGATGAGCGGTCGCAAGGAAGGAAGCTGGTCGGCCTTCACGGTGATGAAGAGCCAGTTGCCTCCTTCCTCGTTGCTTACCCAGTCGCGGATCGAAAGGCCCGTGCGGGTATCGTCAAGGTAGGAAAAACTGCGCATCACCGATGCGAGCTCGGCCTGGATACCGGCCGATGTCCGGTCCCCTTCCATGCTGATGAATGCCGCCGCCTCGGTATCCTTTGCGAAAGCCACCAGGTCCTTGAGCCGGGAACGCAGCAGGCGGTCGAGAAGCACCGAAACCAGCATCTCGCCTTCGCGCGCAAGCTTCCTCAGGACCGCGACAAGGGTCCCGCGCGCGGACCTTGCCCAGAACGGATCGCCCGCCTTGTCGGGGATCGTCGATTCCGCCATCTGGTCATAGTGATATTCACGCGGAACGTCCCCCCAGGGCGACCAGTGGGCCGTTCGGGCATCGAGCGGATTGAGGATGATGTCCTTGCCCGGGCGGTAGAACTTCTCAACGAAGGTCCCTGCCGTATCGTAGACGATCGCGCGCTTGCCCTCCTTGCGAATGCCTTCGAGCATCTTGACGATGATGTTCGTCTTGCCCGTGCCGGGGGCGCCGCACAGGAGTATATGTTCCGGCTCAAAGGCATCGGGCACCGGAACACCGCCGATCCGGAAGCTGCCTCGCTCGAATTTGGAGAGCACCCGCCGGACCTGCCTGACGGTCCCGAAACGCGCCCCGCGCAGGTATTCGTTCGAGCCAAGCCCCCTGCCCGTGCGGGTAAAGGCATACCAGGCGCAGGCGAGCACGACGAGTGAACCTGCTCCCGACAGAATGGCGCCCCGGATGCATTCAGCTTCAAAGGCATGGAGGGTTTTCGCGGCGATCGGCGATGCCAGCAGCCAGTCGGCCGAGGTCCAGTACTGGGAGCCGGCGGGTGTCTTGAAGAGGACGGGATCGTTCGTTCCGGGGGCGGCCTGAACCTTCATACTCGCTTCAAGAAGCTTGAGGAGGACAAAGCGCTGATAGTCACTGATATGTTCCAACACCCACCAGACCGTCAGGATCACCCATAATCCCAGCCCGGCCATTACGGTCTGGAACAAGACCTGCGTGGTCATGCGAACGTTATGGACGATCGACTGCCCGCCGCGCGTCCAGCTCCCCAGGGTATCGTTGCGAAAGATGCTCATGAGCGCCTTCCCTCCTGCGCAAAAGGGAATGCCCCAGCGCCGAAACACAGGCCGGGTTGGACCCGATCGGGGAAAGCGCCGTGCCCGCACCGGGGAACAGCAGGCGACGAACAAACCGCACCCTTTAGGGGCCGCCGGCCTCCGGACATGCCCCCCTTCATCGGTCCTGCTCCGGATCGAGGAGGCCCCGTTCGCCGAGGATCGCACGGGCATCGAGCATCCCCCGCTCGAGAAGTTCGGGCGATCGCGCGCCGATCGAGGTGGCAAGCAAGGTCAGTATCTGGATCGAGGTCGCCAGAACCTCGTCCTGCGAGGAATAGATGTAGCGCCCGTTGGGATCGGCCGCTTCGCCCAGAACCTGGCGAACAAACTCGGACAAGGTGAGATTTGCGCCGTAGGAACGGCGCTGAAGTCGCCGGTAAAGGGCGTCATCCACGCGCACGCTTATTCTTTGCATAACACTGCTCCGCTGTGCGGAGCCCGGCGTCAGAATGTCATGAAGCGAGAGTTCTCTACCGCAAATCGGCAGAAAACTCAAGAAATGCCGCTGTCCGCCACGGCACACGCAGGAATATCTAAGAAGTCCAAAGGCTTGGCAAGGAGAGGCACCATCGCGAAACTACCAGTATGACGCCAACGCAAGCCGGCGGATGACACGGCACCCTTCCCAACCCACTGAACAAGCAAAGAAAACTCGCGCAGCACTGGTGCGTACGGTGCATTACAAAACGGCCACGGCCGTGCGTCCTTTCTTGCGCAGCGAGTTCTCGCTGCGTCGCCACGTCCCGGAAGGGGCGCGGCTCCCCCGAAGGGGGCCTTGTCCTTTCGCCGGTGGGACACCGGCAGGTTGATCAGGGTGCCGCACAGGGGAACCTCTGAATTCATGATGACCTCACGGGTCCAGGGATTGCAGGCCGCCTTCCGGCGGCCGATAAGGAGGACGGCGGGCAGACCATCGAAGGAGCGATGGACATGCCCAGGAAGACCGACCGCGAACGCCTTGCCGACCTCGAAGCGCGCCAACGCATGATGGCCGAAGAGGTAGAAAAGACCCGCCGCGCCTTGCGCGGCAAGTACGCCGAGATCGTCATCGACCTGCCCGTAGAGGACTTCACCCAACGGGAATTTCGAGACCTGCTTGCCGCAGCGATCCGGTGTGGCGGCGCGGTGGCTGTGACCGCCCTTCGTGCTCTTCCGGAGGCAAGCACTTCGTCCCAACCCGGTGTCCCCACAAATGCCAAGTCATCCCGCAGGGATGGCCCAGCGACGAGCATGGCGTAGCCACGCGCAGGAGGCCGGAGCCACACTCGTGGCTCCGCATCGGCGCCGCGACGGGCGCGAAGCCGAAAGGCTTCGGGTCCCTGAGCGGGGGCGACTTCCACGCGGGCAAAAAGAAGGAGACCGACCGAGCCGAAGCCCGACCGGTCCCATCCGTGCCACCTAGGCTGCCGTCCGATTGGTGCGCTGGTCCTTCAGCGCGAAGAAGTGGGCCGGTATCCGCTTTGCCCTCACCTCACGGGCAAGATGTGACTGCAGCCCGGAGCCCTCGCAGACGATCGCTTCGACCGGACGCAGACCCAGAAGTTGCTCGTTGCGGGCAAACCCTGCCCGCTTGCCAAGGCGCCGGTCGAGTGTGAAGGCGATGAGCATGGTGCCGCTGCGCGCCGCCCAGGCCGCCGCAATGGCATCGCAGCCCTTGTCCTGCGCAGTGGTCGCCAACACCATGTTCGGCACGCGCGCCTTCACCGCATCCAGCGCTTCGGTAAGAAGCTCGTGATCCTCCCACACCTGTCCTCCGGAAAAGACCACCACCGGACCTTTCGGAGCATGCGCCTCGGCCTTGCGCATCCTCCGCGCGGCCAGAAAGTCCTGTGCGGCAATAACCGAGGCGGTGCGCTTGGAAGAGACTAGCGATCCTCTCACCGACGACCAGGGCCGCCCGCTTTCCGCAAGGTAAGTTGCCGCCGCGTGGTCTCGCATGCAGGCGACCGCTTCGCGCGCTTCGTCAAGGGACTGGCAGAGCACCTGCGCTTCCTCCAGTTCACCCATCAGAACCTCGCTGCCGTCGGCATCGCGGGCAAGATCGCGAACCTTCATCGCTGCCCTGTCGGCTTCGCCATCAAGCTGTTCGGCGACCTTGTGGAAGGAGTTGACGATCCCCCAGGCAAGACGCGGCGCAAGGCTTTCTATGCGGGTATCGCGCAGTACGTCGAAGAGCGTGGCGACCAGCATCTCGGTAGCGAGTTGGGCCTGCATGGCGTCCGGCATGTCGCAGGTCAATTCGTCTTCGGCGACACCCATGCGGCTTGTATCGAGGCCGGTTTCGAAAGCGGTTGAGAAGCCATCGGCCGGTGTCAGGGTTTCCGCGGCGATAAGATCGGCGATTTCGGAAAAGTCGCGAATGGTGCGCTTGATGTTCATCGTAGCCTCCTTGAAACTAGGAAAAGAGGCTTCCCCTCCTGCACGGGCTGCGAGCGCCGGGGTCAAGGACCGGGCGCAGCCCGGCCGCGAAGCGGGCGACGGAGGAACCGATTTGCGCAGCAAATTGGAGGGGCCGTCGATCCTTGAGGCCGGGGCTGACCCCGTGCCAGACTTGGACTTGTTGGAAGAGAGAATAATACACAACGCCTGCCCCATACGCCCGAGCCCTGGCATGGGCTCGATGCCCATGACGGGGCTTTTGCATGGTTCACGGGTGTGTCTTTACCGTTGGGATCAGCGGAAGGTGTGAATTCCCCGGCAGCACAAAAATGGGCTGGCGCGCGAGGAGTGCGGCCAGCCCGAATTGTTCAGTTCAGTCGCGCGGACGAACCATATCTACGCCGGTGTCGTCACGCGCGCGGCTGTGTCCCATCGCCCGGATCGGGCGGAATGTAAGCGTCAAATGGGTTCCCATTATGGAGATGCCCGAAAGGCGTCATGACGTAGTCGTCCCCGTTGCGGCCCACGGCCGTGACGACGTAGCGGGGAACGCCGGTTTCGGCATCGCTGCACTCCAGGAGCGCGAGATTGCCATCGGCCGCGGCGCGAAGCAGCGTCTCGAAATTGCGGCGATAAGGTTCAGGGATTGCCATGCGAACCTCCTGTCATCGGGAAATGATGGGGCGGACCAAAGGCCCTGCCCCGGGTGATCAGGCCGGCTTCACGCCCGCATACGCGGGACAGAGGTGTCAGCGATCTGGTCTGCCTTGCGGAAGGCATGGATTGGAACATTGGCTTCGCGCAGGACCTGATAGAGGTTGGCTTGCAGGCCGGATCCTTCGCACAGCAGCGCCTCGACCGGCTTCAGTTCCGCCAGCTTGCGATTGCGGGTAAAGGCCGTCTTCCGACCCGAACCGTAGAGCCCGTAGGCGACGAGCGGCACGCTGTTTTCCGGACGCGCTGCCCAGGCCGCTGCGATGGCATCGGCGCCCTTGCGCTGTCCGGTCGTCACCAGTGTCATGTGCGGCACACGCGCCTTGATCTCGTCGAGCCGCGCCCACAAGGTTTCCCAGTCGTGCCATTGGGCCGGTCCGGAAAACACAACCACAGGGCCTTTTGGACTATGCTTCTCGCGCGTTGCCAGTTCGCGGGCACGCAGGAAGTCCAGCGCCGCAATCTGGCTGGCGGACGAGGCCGAGGAGGCCTTGCTGCCGCGTGCCGGCGACCAGGGCCAGCCTGACTGCACGCGGTACATCTCGGCGGCATAGTCGCGCATGCATTCAATCGCGGCGCGCTGCTCGGCCAGCGACTGACACAGGAGCTGCTTTTCCTCGAGCTCGTTGTTGTAGACTTCGCTCATGTCGGGATGGCGCGCCAGATCGCCCAGTTCGAGCGCGATGGCGTCCTCGCGCCGTTCGAGCTTTCCCGCGACGAAGTGGAAGCTGTTGACGAACCCCCAGGCGATTTCGGCGCCAAGCGGTTCGAGCCGGGTGCCGGTAAACAGGTCGAAGATCGCGGCGATCACGCCGCCGCATTCGGCCTGGGCTGCAAAGGGTTCGGGCATGTCGTGTTCGCCCGGCTCCTCGCCCAGCTGGGTAATGGAAACAGCAAGCGGGTCGCCGAATGCCGCCTGGAATTCCGGAGTGGCAGTCATCTGAGCATAGAGGGTCTTGAGGTCGGCGAAGCGATCGACGCTGCGCGTGAGATTGGTGCTGGTCATGGCAAGGTGCCTTTCACGCATCGGAACTTGAACAAGAAAAAGGCCGGAGGCACTCGGTGCGCCTCCGGCCTTCACAGGGTGCTGTTCGTGCAGGATCAGAACAGCGGTTCTTCGCCTTCGTCGGCGCCGGCGCCCATCAGCGCGCCATCGGCTCCTGCGGTGCTGCCACCGAAGCCTTCCTGGCCACGCTCGTCATAGGAGCGCTGCATCCCGCCGAAGCCTCCGGCGAACTCGGACCGCATGGTCTCGCGCCGCCAGGCGATGGTGTAGCCGCCGTCTTCGGTCGGGAAGAGCGCGACGGGCAGCGGTTCGGGAAGGCCCGGATCATCGACCGATCCGGCGAGGAAGGCTTCCCCGGTCTTCTTCGAAAAGGCCTCCCACAGCGCGCCGATCTGCACCCAGCGCCGGGCCACGTTGAGCGCCAGGATCTCGTACGCGGGCGCCCGGTCACTCATGCTCTCGACCTTGCGCAGGCCGATACGCGGCAGGTCAATGGTGCGGGTAGCGATGGCTCCGGTAAGGCGGCCATTGACGCTGCGGATTTCTCCAATGTTCATGATCTTCACTCCTTGATGATGTCGCTCTCGAACCATTTCTTCGCGACACATTCTCCGGACCTCCTCTCCTCTGTATCCCGCGCTCGCGGCTTACCCCTGCGCGGCCAGGCGCAACTCCCTCGCCTCCCGCACTGCGCCGTTACCGGGCCATCCGCGAACCTCGGCGGACTGGCCTGCTGTTCACATCAGGGGTATTCTTGGGCCATGGACTCGGAGACGCTTCGCACTGTGGCGGACCTTGCCCGCAAGCGCGCAGCGCGCGGGTGTTCAGGAACGCGTGACGACGGCATGATACGGCTGGGCGCAGCACGCGCCCTCACCCAGCTTGCTGTGGATCTCGAAGTTTCCGCGGCCGAACTTGAGCGCACCTCCAGTTCACGGCGAAGGCGGAACTGATCAGCGCCTTGGGGATGAAAGGGCGATCCGGTCGCGTTCCGGACCACCGCACCTCAGTTTCCAATCACACGGCGCATGTCGAGGTCAGGCTGAAGCGGGAGCGATCCAGGTCAGCGTGAGGCGGTCAGGTCCGGCCATCTGGCCCTCGGCGACAACCTGTTGGTCATGGAATGGGGCAAGATCGTCCTCGGAAACGAGGAAGATCAAATCCCCATCGCCCGTTTCGAGAACGGCGCTGCGGCCGTTGAGGCGCAGCAGGCCAGTAAGGCGGCGATAGGTAGGATGGTGCGACGCCATCAAACCATGGCTTTCAAGCGCGGCGCACCGTATGCGCCAGTGTGAGCACGGAACGTCCAGCAATTGATTCGCGGCAAGACCATGCGCCCCCTGTCCGGCGATCCTCCGCAATGATCAAGGCTTAACATATGGCAGATGCTATCCTGGTGTTTCCGCGTCGCGGCGCAGAAGAAGGCTGCAGATCGATCAACTGTTCGTAGCGCCGGCGGCGATGCCGGCGATCCGTTTGCGGGCGTTCGCGAATACCTGATCACCGGAAATGCCGGGGCCGCTGGTGGCACCATGCTCGATCTCGGCGCGAAGCGCATCGAGCCGCGCCTGACGCATTGCGTCCTGTTCCTTGAGCAAACCAAGGCTATCGCTGACGGTTCGACGATAGGGTCGGCGGTCCGTTCCTTCCGTTTTCACCGAATGACGACCACTTCAACACCGACCTTTTCGGCAACTGCGCTCCACTGCCTGTCCGACGTCCAGGCCGGCACATTCTCGATCGAGGCCAGAGCGAGACAGAAGCGGTCGCCCAGGGACAGTCCGGCGTCAGCGGTCAAGGCACGCAAGTGCCCTGCAAGCCGGGCGATATCGGCATCAGCCGGAACAAGGGAGATTGGCAAGGGATGCAGCATGTCATCCACTTCGTGTGGGGGCATGCCATTGTGAATGAAGTGGCTGACGACTTCCGCGTAGTTGACCACGCTCATGCGCGCATCGCCAAGCGCTTCGGCCACCTTGTCACCGCCCGGCTCCTCCCGGAGCATGGCCAGGAGCGCGGACGCATCGAGAATGAATGCGCTCATGCCCCGCTGTCTTCACGCCGGTTCGCGAGAAACGCATCGACCGAGGCATCAGGCCGGTCAGCGGTATATTTCCGGGCGAGCGCGCGGGCATGCGCGACCGACTGGGCGACAGTGCGCAGGATCACGCCGTCAGGGGTTTCCTCGACGATCAGCGAGCCGCCACCTGCAAGGCCAAGCCGCTTGCGGATATCGGCGGGCAAGCTCAGCCTGCCGCTGGGTGTTATCGAAATCTGGATTGTCATAGCGCAGGCCCATATGGCTGATGATCAACATTGTGACATAATTTAGAATACATGGCATAATTTACACCTCTTGTCATGCGTCGCAGATCGCCGCCCAACGCGGCAATGGTTGACGGCAGCAGGCGCGGCGAGTGGACAGTCCCTTCATGCGACAAGCGCGAGAATGATTTCGTCGTTCCCAGGCGCCAGACAACTTGTGCGGATCGGTTGAAATGGATTGCCGGTCCTGACGATGAACTGGCGCAGACCCGTTTGCTGGCGCGCGCGGAGGGCAACATTATAAGCCCGATCAAAATTTGTGAGTTCTGCCCGGCGCGGCGATAGCGTGCAGCCGGTATCGGCATTGTGCATGGAGCTTCTCCAATCCAGGGTTCGCCGCGATCATCAATGTTGCCCGAACGGGCTGATCGTCAATCCCGGCGATCCTCGCCGAGCTCCTCATCAAGTATCGTACCAATGCTCTTGCCTGAAATACCGCCCGCAAGGCCTTGGTCGATCCGTTCGCCCAGAAGCGCTTTCAGTTCAGCCCAAGGCTGATCGGTGTCACCATCGGCCGGAAAAAGCCGCTCGATCGCATACTGCCGGATCGTCTTGCCCTGCAAGGCCGCCAGGGCCTTCAGGCTCTGGTGCTGCTGCTCGGAGATATCGATGGTGAGCCGACTCATGGGGGGCCTCGCAAGTTTCTACAAACGACCATTTACAGAAATGTGGGTTTGTTGTCATGCATGCCGGCAGGGCTGTAATGGTTTCACCGCTCACACTGTGCCTCGCGCTCCTGGCAAACGCAGGGCCGGAGTCACCACGGAAACACCGGCAGGGCATCAATGGTGTCGGCATCGCAGTCAAACAGCAGGTAACTGCACCCCAGATCGCGGGCGAACCGCATGGCCGCCAGAAGCTCCTGCGGGATTTTCCGACGGTACGGTTCGGGGATTTCGCGGCTGGCCACGAACCAGCCTTCATGGGTCGATGCGACAGCCAGGGGCCGAAGCGAGCGATCGAGCGCGGCCCAGGCATCAAGCCGCTTGGCTGTACTCAGGCACACATGGGATGTGCTGAGCACGAGGTAGCGCCCGAATTCCACAGGCACCTCCAACGGTTATGGGATGGAGACGTACCGGCCGATGCTTAAATCGCTCGGCCGGCACGTGGCGGTTCAATTGACCTTTTCGAGAATCTTGCGCGCCTTGCCTTCGATCTCGAGCCGGGCGTCCTGGTTGGTCTTGCTCCGCGCGTGGGCGGTGATCCCCTGCACGAAGTCATAGAGGCTCTCGGGCGGACGGCCTTCCTCGGCGAGCACGCTGGCAATGATCTTGCCGGTCTCGGCCTTGGAGAAACCGCGCTTCCGCAGGAAGTCCTCGCGGTCCTCGTCCTTGCGGGCGACGATGCGCTCGCGGGCCTGCTTGATGCCGTCGACAAAGCTCCTGGGCGAGGAATCCGCGAAGTGCGCGAGGGCGGGTGCGGCTTCATGCGCGAAGCGATTGGCGGCGAACTTCGAGTGGCGGATGTTGATTTCCTTGAAGTTTTCGACGCCCCACAAATTGCGATTCATACACACGGCGCGAAGGTAAAATGTCGCGATTCCCAGCGTCTTGGCGCCCACTTCGGAGTTCCAGGCATAGAAGCCGCGGAAGAAGAGATCAGGCTCGCCATTGGGCAGCTTGCCGGCCTCGATCGGATGGGTGTCATCAACGAGGAACAGGAAGACATCGCGGTCGGAGGCATAGAGCGTCGTCGTCTCGCTGCTCACATCGACATGGGGATTGTAGACCATAGAGCCCCAGTCGAGCACACCGGGAACCTTCCAGCGGGTATCGCCTACACCGTCACCGGCGATGCGCATGACCGCGCTGACGAGTTCGTGGTCCCAGATGCGGCCATAGTCGGGGCCAGTCACCGCGCGCAGTTCGGTACGGCCAGTATCGGTCTGGAGCAGTTTCACCTGTTCGCCGCGATGGGCAAGCAGGCCGTGCTGCATGTTGATGCCGGCAAGCGCGGCGGGAAGCGTGCGCAGATAGGACGCAGGCGCCCCTACCAGGCTCGCGAGCTGACCGAAAGACCAGTTGGTCGGCGCGATCGGCGTGTCGTCGCCCGGCGCGATCAGCGTGAGCATTTCCGGGTCTTCGCTGCGCGCCTCGACACGAACCTGCCTGCTCTCGACGATCCGCGTGGTCGCTTGGTCAGCCCGGCGGCGCACGCTGGCGTGCAAGTCTGTGAGCGAGAGATAGCGTTCGTCGTCGGGCCGCGAGAACCATTCGGACGATACGCGCGAGATGTTCTGGCCGCGCGAGATGTCAACGCGGTATCCGCCGCTGACGGGCGCGTCAGAAGGGTTCTCGATGATACGGGCGAATGTGGTCATGACAGGGCTCCTCGTATGGGAATAGGACATGAGCCGGAGCATCACTGCCCCGCACTCGCCCTTCCCCACCTCCTCCCCCTTCACCGCATGCTTGCAGGACCTGTCCCGCACGGCGTCACCCGTCGATGGCGTGCCATTCGTAAAGCAGGTGAGCATCCGGATCGTGTTCATTCCCGATCGCGATCCGCACCAGGCGTCCATCGCAGGCAAAATTGCCGGCGCGCGGGAAATCACAGTAGCTGCGCCCTTCGAACACGAAATCCCGCGAGCGGACCTCGATCACCTTGCGCGCTGCGCCCAGTGCGCGATGGTTGAAGGGCGCGTGCAGGAGTGTGAGGGTATCGCCGGGTTTCAGGCGCTTCCTGAAGCTGGCGAGCGAGACCAGATTATCGACCGGATTGGCCTTCCCGCGCCGGGCCGCAAGCGCCGCCCAGTAGGCCTGCCCGATGGCCACTTCTGCATAAAACGAGCAGCTCCAGTAATCCTGGAGCGGGTTGGTGCGGCAAAAGCCGAAGCGCTCGATCTGATCGCGCACCGTCGTGATGAACGTCTCCTGCGCGTCGCGCGTGGACAGATCGCCGGGAGCGTCGAGAACTTCGGCCGTGATCTTGCGGCCGCCGGTAAATCGCTCGCTGCGAAGGATGAAGCGGATTTCAGGGAAATGGCTCGCAAGGTGCGTCTCGATCCGGCGGCACAATGTGCTGAGGTCCTCGGAGGGACGATAGAGGTCGCCCTGGTAATGGAAATTGCCGTACTCGTCGTAGGGGGTCTCGCTGTAGAGGCGCGAAGGCGCCTCCACCGGGGTGGTGGATGGCATCATCGTATCCTTTTCAATGAGGAAGGAGGGTCAGGCCCGGCTCAAAGCGACCCAGGGCCAGTAGCCGAGCCGCGTACCGCCGTTGGCCACTTCCGACTGCCAATCGGCGAGAGGGTACTCGGGATCCTCGCTCCAACCATGGCGGCTTTCAGCAGTGGAGGCCGCATGGGATTTTCGCGACAGCATGGCACTCAGCATGGCGCCTGTGGTCTTGAAGACCATGCCATCGGCAAAGATCGCGCAGGCCCCGCCCCCGAATTCACCCACCCGGGGCCGAGAGCAACTGCAGGCCCATTCGAACCCGATGGGCGCCTGGCGCAAGGTATCCTGGCAGCAATGCCGGATCAGCTGCGCGAGCGCGTCCGGCTGGAAGTCGGTCGTCGAGTACACGAAGACGGTGGATAGCTCCGGACGCTCACGCGGGTTCTCAGCTTCGAATTCCACCCCGAAGTCCGGAAAATCCGGATCGGGAAAGATGGCAAGAAACCCGCTCCACGGATCGTCCGGATTGACCGGCGGAAAGGCGGCCAAAAACTCGGGCGATGGATCGGCGGGCGTGTCTTCGGCCATGAACGCGTAGCTCGCCTCGAAAGCCTCCTCGATCAGCGCCAGTTCGGCATGGGTGCAACTGAAGGAGAAACTGCCCTGCACGTAAGAGTCAGCCATTGTCCGTCTCCCCATTCTCGCCGGTGCCCGCAGTGCTGTCTGCGAAGGTGATTGGCGGGGGCTGGAATTCCGCGCTTTCGAACCATGCTTCGATCGCCTCAATCGTCGCGAGAGCGCGGATCATGCTGCGGGCCAGCACGATTTCCTCGTTCTCGGTCATGTCGAACTGTGCGGGCGTGCCTGTGCCGGAAAAGACCACGCGCTCGGGGCCGAACACACCGCTGCAGCTCCCGGAATTGCGCACAAAGGCAATGCCGTGATCTTCGCAGAACTGCTCGGTCCACTCGAACATGCCGCCGGGCTGCGCATAGGCGAAGGCCTCGAGGGTTTCGCCAGCACACAGCGATGCAGGATCGAGTGGTTCGCCCTCCCAATCGGCCCGCCCCCCGTCGCGATCAATCGCTTCGAAGAGACCGGAAATACACGAATGAGGAATCACGCCGCCAATGCGGATCGACGCACTTGCCCGGTCAGCCATGTGGGTTCTCCATATTTGAGGTTCTGGAATGCGCGCCCGGCCAACCGGGCGCACCTACCCTCCCCCACTCCCTTCACGAGCCAGGGCGTGACGGTGTGAATGCCGAAGCCGGGTCAGCCTTGCGATATCGCCGTCAGCACCTCTTCAGCTCGATCGAGGGGGACGAAAACGCGCGCTGCGAACGCCACGATCTCGACGAAACAGCCAAGAGACTTGAGCCAGTTGCGCCGCTCGGGCGGATAGCTGCGGATCTCGAGGCGGCGCTGCCCGTTGACGAGTGCGGTCACCAGGTGTGCGCCGCCCAGTGCGGGCAATGCCACGCTGCCGCCATCCCTTGCCGCGGCAATCATCGCGGCGGGGGTTAGGCAAACCCCGGTGTCGGTATCGAAAGCCGCACCCAGTGCGCCAAGTGCCCGGTCGGGCACAATGCGCCCCAGCAGGCTCTGTCCATGCCCGTCGGATAATCGCCAAACGCGCACGTCATCCGCTGGAAGCTTGTGCCAGACGGGCAGCAGGAGCCCGGTCACGATGCTCACCGTCTCGGTATCGATACTGGCATGAACGTCAGCCACCTCCGCGTCCCAACTGGCACGGAAGTCGTCCTCGCCGATCGGCGTCCAGTGACTGTGCGCAAGCGCGCCTATGGCGGTGCGCTCACTCATCGCGGGCCGCACGAGCCTGCACATGGGAATGATCCGGCCGTCTTCGTCG
>NZ_BMLK01000027.1 GCF_014645195.1 Novosphingobium indicum
TCTGAATCAGAAATCGTGACCAAAGGGAATCCCATGCCGATTCAGAACGGTCGAAAACCGCTCTAATTGTGAAACGAGCGCATGCTGATTGCCGCGTGCTGGCAGCTGTCATGAGATAACTCAATCTGCGCAGACCGAACTACAAAATGGGGCAGCAAGCTGACCGGCGGGAGAAAGAGGTACTGATGTTTAACTGCTTCCGTAATTTCCTATGAACGGTTCAGCCGAGGGTCGCCGCTCACGAAGTGGCGTGCGAATGGCAATATCTAGGCCGAGAGCGCCTAGCACTACTTTGGCAGAAGTGTACGTGGAGGTTTGAGCAGAGTGCATCCGCAGAGAGGGCAATGACCTGGCGGTGAGCGAGACAGTCGGTCAAGGATAGCCTGCCGGATCGCTGGTAGGCTGTCCTGTTCGGCCTGCTCGGTCGTCCCGGTTTCGATGGTATCGGTCATCTTCGTTACTCCACGGGTTTCCGCGCAGCGGGAAGCGCCGCGCTGAAACCCTGCCCGTCGGCGAGACCGGGGGTGCAACCGGAGCGGGCGGCTTCGCGGGGAACCGGCTGCACGGAGCGCGAAGCGCGGAGGAAGCTGGGCGGAAGGTGCTCCGAAGGGCGCCAGGGGCAGCGCCCCAAGCACCGCGCCGCTCGCGGCGCCACCAGGGACACACCGGCTATTGCTCGGCGTGCTCACGCCGTCCGCTAGGCGATCGTCACGCGGATGCGCCGAAACCCGCCAGGGGTTCGGTCGGAGCGCAGCGGAGATAGAGCGCCGGTCCCGAAGGGAAGCACCGGATGACTCAGTCAGGGAAGGCGAGGTCCATCGCGATATTCGCCACGCGACGCCAGAACCACTCAATCTTTGCCGATTTTCTGGAGACAATGTGGAGACAACAGCCTTCGCAGCGGGCTTTGTCTCCAGCGAAAGAGGGTGCGCCGTGGCGCTAATTCGCTGATTTTGTTGGAAAATCTGGAGCGGGCGAAGGGATTCGAACCCTCGACCCCAACCTTGGCAAGGTTGTGCTCTACCCCTGAGCTACGCCCGCTCTGGCGTTTCGGAGGCCTGCCGTTTTGTCCGGCAGGTCCGGGGTGGAGGCGCGCCACTAGCAGGGGGTTTGAGGACCGGCAAGAGGGCAAATGCAAAAATTTTTGCAGATCGTCCCGGCGCCGTGCAAAGCCGGGGCCCCTGAGGCACATACGGATGCATTCGCCCTTCACAAATGGCCCCGGAAATCCGATCTAGGGTGCTGACGCGCAGGATATGGGAGCAAGTACCTTGGCCAGCATGGGTCTGAATATCGACGAACAGAAAGCAGTGGACCGGTTCCGTAAGTCGGTGGCCGAGCCCTCGATGACGCAACTGGTCATCCTGGATTTCTGGGCGGAATGGTGCGGGCCGTGCAAGGCGCTGACGCCGGTGCTGGAAAAGGTCGCCGCGGAATATGCCGACAAGGGCGTGCTTCTCGCCAAGGTGAACGTCGACGAGGAACAGTTCATCGCCTCGCAGTTCCAGGTCCGCTCGATTCCCACGGTCTATGCCATCTTCCAGGGCCAGCCGGTCGCCGACCTCACCAATGCGCGCACCGAGTCGCAGCTCAAGCAGACGATCGACCAGCTTCTGGAAAAGCTGCCGGTGCAGCCGGGCGGCGAAGCGGCAAAGCCCGATATTGCTCCGCTGATCGCGATGGGCGAGGAAGCACTGGCCGCCGAAGACGGCGAGCGCGCGGCCAGCATCTTCATGCAGATTCTGGAAGTCGCGCCCGACAACGGCGAAGTGCTTGCCGGCCTGATTCGCGGCCTCGTGGTCGCCGACCGGCTCGAGGAAGCCGAGCAGGTCCTGGGCGGCCTCGCCCCCGAAATGGCCTCCGATCCGCACGTCGAGCGCGCCCGCACGGCGCTGGAACTGGCCAAGAACAAGCCCGACGACAGCGAACTGGCCTCGCTGCGCTCTGCCGCCGCCGAGCATCCCGATGACATGGAGGCCCAGTTGGCCTTCGCCAACGCCGCTTTCGCAGCGGGCGAGCGCGACGATGCCGCAGCCACGCTGCTGCGCATGGTCGAGACCGACCGCGAATGGAACGAAGGCGCCGCCAAGGCCAAGCTGCTGCAGATCTTCGAGGCCGTGGGTCTGGAAGATCCGTGGGTCTCGGCCACCCGGCGCAAGCTCTCCACGATCCTGTTCGGCTGATCCGGTCTTGGCACGAATCACCATCTTCCCCCTGCCCGGCGCGGTTCTCTATCCGGGATTGCAGCTTCCCCTGCACATCTTCGAGCCGCGCTATCGGGCGATGGTGAGCGATGCCCTCGCCCGCGACCGACTCATCGGCATGATCCAGCCGCAGCGCCCGGAGGAAGGCGCGCCGCTCTTCGAGATCGGCTGCCTTGGCCGAATCGGCGATGTCGAGGCTCTGGAAGACGGGCGCTTCAACATCGTTCTCGAAGGCGAGCGGCGCTTTCGCGTGGTGCGCGAACTCAATGTGACGACGCCGTTCCGGCAGGTCGAAGCCGAGTTGCTGGACGATGAAGCGGACGAAGTTCTGGCGCCCATCGAGCGGGCCAGCTTCGAGCGGGAAGCAAAGCGATTTGCCGACGCACAGGGCTATTCGGTCGACTGGGAACAGGTGACCCGGCTCGACGATGTCTCGCTGATCAACGGTGTCTCGCAGATCGCCCCGTTCGATCCGGCGGCGAAACAGGCATTGCTGGAAGCCTCCGGCCTCTCGGCCCGCTGCGAACTGCTCGTCCAGCTCATGCAGTTCTTCGGTCGCACCAGCAACGACGATGAGGATGGCGCAACGCTGCAGTAGCTGGCGTCAGTGTACCGACTGGCGCCTCAATCCACCGCGAAGTGGTCGGGCGCCTGCCCTTCCAGCTGTCGCTGGTGCATCCGTTCGAGCGCCGCTTCCACGCGCCGTGTATAGGGCACGGTGTCGAACAGCGGCGTCGTGCTGCGGCTTTCGGCCAGACGCTCGCGCAAGGCGGCAAGGCGCGCCGGATCGCGCGCCAGATCGAGCGCAAGCGCAGCATAGGCCTCTTCACTCTCCACCGCCATCTCGGGCAGGCCGACCGAGGTCACGAGGCTCGCAGCAACACGGGCGGCGAATTGCTGGCCCGCCAGCGTCAGCACCGGCAGCCCGGCCCAGAGGGCATCGCTGGCCGTCGTGTGCGCATTGACCGCGAAGGTATCGAGGAACAGGTCGGCATGGACGAGGCGTCCAAGATGCTCGCCGTGCGCCACCGAGGGACTGAACACCAGCCGTGCCGGATCGACGCCGCGCGCTTCCGCCTCGCGGCGCAGGTTGCCTTCGGCCCACCGGTTCGACCGCAGCAGCCACAAGACACTGCCGGGCACTTCGCGCAGCAGGCCCATCCACAGGTCCCACTCGCGCGGTGAAATCTTGTAGGTGTGGTTGAAGCTGGCGAAGACGAAGCCCTCGTCGGGAAGGCCCCAGCCGCTGCGCCCCTTGGTGTCGGCGACGATCTCGCGCCGGTTGTCGTTGGCCTGATAGCTGCCGGCCAGACGCACGATCTTCTCGCTGAAATACTGCTCGGCGCCCTCGGGCATCGTCACATGGTCGGCAATGAAATAGTCCATGCACGGATGGCCGATAGTGCCGGGATAGCCCATGAAGCTCACCTGCACCGGCGCCAGGCGCTGGCCGAACAGGCGCGTGCGGGTCCCGCGGGTGTAACCCTTGAGGTCCACTGCAATGTCGAGTTTATCCTTGCGCGCCAGAGCCACGATGTCCTCGTCGCGCATCGCGCCCACTTCGGTGAAACCATCGACATGGCCGCGCAGTTCGGCACGGGTGTAGTCGTCCTCGCGCGCGGGCCCGTAGCTGTAGAGCCGCACGTCGAAGCGGGCACGGTCGTGCTCGCGGAAGAAGCCCGCCATCAGGTACATCGTGGCGTGGTTGTGGAAGTCGGCCGAGAAGTAGCCGATACGGATACGCCCATCGGTAGATGGGGCCGGATGCGGCAGGCTTTCGGGCGCTGCCGGGAACATCTTGGCCGCACAGTCGAACGAGCGGCGCAACTGATGCGCCGGATCGTCGACGAACGGCAGCGAGGCGAAAGGCTGGACGGCAGCGGCTTCGGGCCCAACGGTCAGCGGATACTGGCCGCGCGTGCTCCAGTCGCAGATATGCGCTTCCTCGAAAAGCGCCTGCAGCCGGGCGGAGCGGTCGGTGGGGTCGAGCGACAGCGCACCGCGGAACGCAGAGATCGCGCCCGGCTCGTCGCCCTTGAGCACGAGCACCTTGCCCTTGTTGATAAGGGCCTGACCATTCTTCGGATTGGCTTCGAGCGCCTTGTTCAGCGAAGCGAGTGCCTCGTCGACACGTTCCAGTGCGAGCAGTTCACCGCCCATGTTGTTGTAGGCATCACTGTGCGAGGGGCGCAGACGCACGGCATTCTTGAAGCACGCAACGGCTTCCTCGCGACGCGCCGCCTTGGCCAGCAGGTTGCCCAGATTGTAATGGGCATCGACATATTGCGGATTGATGCGGATGGCGGCGGCGAAGTGCTCGGCCGCTTCGTCCGGGCGGTCCGAAAGCTGCAACAGGTTGGCGAGGTTGTATTGCGCATCGGCATAGTCCGGCGCGCGGGCGATCACCTTGCGATAGGTCGCCTCGGCCTCGTCCAGCAGGCCCTGCTTGCGCAGTGCAATGGCGAGGTTGTTGTAGCTCGCCGGATGGTTGGGATCGGCCTCGATCGCACGCTCGAACGCCTTGGCCGCACCGGCATTGTCGTTGAGCGCCAGCAGCGAGGCGCCCAGCAGGTTCTGCACGCCATGCGAATGCGGATAGGTCTCGGCCAGCGCCTGCCCCTGCCGCGCGCATTCGTCCATGCGGCCGGACTTGTAGGCCGCGACCATGACGTCGAACTGCTGCTGCGACGGATTTGCACTCGCCGTTTCCAGCGCTTCAAGCCCGGCGCGCGCGCGCGGATTGCGCGGATGCTTGGAGAGCACCTTGCGATAGATTTCGCGCGCGGCATCGGTCTCGCCGCGCTTGGCCGCACCCTTGGCCTTGATCAGTAGTGTTTCCAGTCCGCTCATGCCGCTTCCCCTTGCGTCCTGTTGAGCCTTTCCGAATGGTTAATACGGACAGGGTTGACCGAGGGTGATCGACGACCACGCAGATTTACGTAGGCAATCAGGACAGGACGTGCGGGACACGGAATGGCGGCTTTTACGCCGGGTTAACCATCGCTGGGGGATAGAGCGGTCTAATCAGCCAGTCTCGCGGGGCAATGGATATGAAGATGGGGCCGATCATGCCGTTCGCCGAACAGGCGTGTCCCCGCCTTTCGGTGGTCGTACCATGCTATAATGAAGAGTCGGTGCTCGACATGCTCGAGCAGCGGCTTTCTGCTGCCTGCAGCGACGTTTTCGGCTCGGATTTCGAGATCATTCTCGTCAACGATGGCTCCAGAGACCGCACCTGGCAGAAAATCTGCGCTCTTGCCGCGCGCAATGCGTGCATCGTGGGCGTAGATCTTTCACGCAACCACGGACACCAGCTTGCCGTGACGGCAGGACTGCAGATCAGTCGCGGCGACCTCGTCATGATCATCGATGCCGATCTCCAGGACCCGCCCGAACTTCTGGCAAAGATGGTCGCGAAAATCGAACAGGGGTTCGACGTCGTTTATGGACAGCGGATCGAGCGCCACGGCGAAAGTGCTTTCAAGCGCGGAACCGCGGCGGTCTTCTACAAGCTGCTAAATCGCCTTGCCGAACATGATATCCCTCTGGACACGGGGGATTTCCGCCTGATGACGCGGCGCGTGGTCGACCAGCTCAATGCCATGCCCGAACGGTTTCGCTTCATCCGTGGCATGGTCAGCTGGATCGGTTTCGAACAAGCCGCGCTCGAATACGAGCGCGACCCGCGCGCGGCGGGCGAAACGCACTATCCGCTCACGCGTATGTTGCGGCTGGCCCTCGACGCCATAACCAGCTTTTCCACGCTGCCCCTGCGCCTCGCTTCGCTCGCCGGATCGATTATGGGATTGATCGGCTTCGCCATGCTGGGATGGGCCGTTTACCGCTGGTTTGAAGATGGAACGGTGGTCGGCTGGACCAGTACGGTCGCGGTGGTGCTGATCATGGGCAGCGTCCAGCTGATCATCCTCGGCGTGTTCGGCAGCTATCTCGGCCGGCTCTACATGGAGAGCAAGAACCGTCCGCTGTTCATCGTACGCGACATTCGTGCCCAGACGCGGCCGGATGGATACCGCCTGCCGGTCCCGTCGGCGGCAGACCGCCAAGCGGCCCTGCGCGGCCTTCCCTTCGACGTCCACGGCTGAGGCGAGGGTCTCCGTGCGATGGTGAAAGCGGCAGCCCGTTTCGGCCTCGTGGGCATAGCCAACACGCTCGTCGGCTTCGCCATCATCGCGCTGCTCCTGCAACTCGGCGCCGGGGACTACCTCGCCAACGCCGTAAGTTATGCCATCGGCATCTGCCTCTCCTTCGTGCTCAATCGCGCCTTCACCTTCCGTGTCCGCGGACGTGTCGCCGCGCACGAGGTGCACCGCTTCCTTGCCGTCTTTGCAATTTCCTACGCAGCCAACCTCGCTGTGCTGACACTGATGCGGGCCGCTGGATTCGCCGAGACACTGATCGCCCAGGGCTCAGCGATGATCGCCTATTCGGCCGTCTTCTTCCTGCTCTCGCACCGCTTCGTGTTCAGGGCGCGGCCTGGCGCATGACGGGCCCGCCGAAGACGCTATCCGATCCGGGTAAAGGCACAGCGCCCCTCCGGTTAGACCGGTGGTGGCCGCTGCTCGTGCTGCTGGCGATTGTCCCGCTGCTCTATCCCACGGTCCCGCCGCTGACCGATCTGCCGGCGCACATGTCGCGCTTCATGGTGCAGATGGACGGTGGCCGCACGCCCGAGCTGGCGCAGTGGTACTCCTTCCATTGGAACCTGTTGCCCAACCTCGGGACCGACCTGCTCATCTACGCGCTCGAACCGGCGCTCGGCCTCGTTCCCGGCGTGAAGACGATCGTCATCCTGATCGTCGCGCTGCAGACCGCCGGATACCTGCTGCTCGCGCGCGCAGCGCACGGGCGCGTGACGGCCACCACTCTCTTCGCCCTTCCGCTCGCCTATGGCGCTCCGCTGCAATATGGCTTTCTGAATTTCTCGCTGACCACGGCACTGGCGACGCTGTCGCTCGCGCTCTGGATCAGCCAGCCGATGCGCGCCAGGCCGGCGCTCCGCTATGCCCTGTTCACTTTCATCGCCTGCGTCCTGTGGGTAGGGCACCTTGCCGGATGGGCTGTGTTTTGCGTGATGGTGGGATCGTGCGAACTGGTGGCCCGCTACGTACAGGGCCGTCCGTTCTGGAAAGCGCTTTCGGGCGGATTTCTCGCGTCTTCCTGCCTGCTGATTCCTCAAGTCCTCGGCATGCTGTGGCCCAACACGCCCGAGCACCTGCCGACCCACGGCTTCTTCCGGCTCGGCGAGAAGGTCTACTTCCTCACCAATGTGCTGATGGACCGCTGGAGCCCGTTCGACGTGGTCAGTGCCTTCGTGCTTGCCATTATGATCGCCATGACCTGGCGTTCGAAGACCGGCACAGTGCACAAGGGCCTTGCCCTGGGCGCGATCGTTCTTTTCGGTCTGTTCTGGCTGCTGCCCGGCTGGGTGTATGGCTCCTACTTCGCAGACATGCGCCTGACGCCGACGATGTTTGCGCTCGCGCTCATCGCCGCCCGGCCAGAGCTGCCGCGAAAACAGGCCCGCTGGCTGGTTCTGGCCGGACTCGCCTTCTTCGGTGTGCGCCTCGCGGGAACCACCGTAAGCATGGCAATGTGGGACAAGCAGTTCAAACGCGAGATCGCTGTGCTGGACGCCCTGCCGCGCGGCTCGCAGTTGGTGTCCTTCCGCGCGCTGCCTTGCCGTCCCTTCATCTTCCAAAGCCGCCTGCGCAACATGCATACGGCCAGCTTCGCCCTCCTTCACCGCCATGCCTTCGCCAACGACCAGTTCTCGATGTCGGGCGGCCAGCTGCTCACGATCCACAACCCGGCCGCCGCGCCGTTCGACCGTGACCCGTCGTCGATCGAGATCGGCGAGAGCTGCCAGGGATCGGTCCCGGTACTCGACAGCACTGCGCGCATCCCTGCCGCCATCCCCTATCTCTGGATCGTGTGGCACGCCCCGGAGCTAGACGTGCCGGGCTGGAAAGCCGTGGCACGCTCAGGCACCTCGGTGCTCTATCGCCGGAAGCGATAAGCCGTCTTCTTGTGCTGGTCATTTGGGGAAATGGTGCCGCTTACAGGACTCGAACCTGTGGCCCCATCATTACGAATGATGTGCTCTACCAACTGAGCTAAAGCGGCATGCCTGGCGTTTCCGGAAATCTCCAGCGCCTGGACAGTGGGCGCCTTTACCGAGGCGTGCGGGCTCGTGCAAGAGGCTTTGCGCGGCATGGGCAATTGTTCGGCTTGCCGCCATACGGATCGTGCGTATGCTACTAGACAAGTGTCTAAGCACATACCGAGGGAAAGATGCCGCAATCCGATGCCGGTGAGGAGCCGGCCTTCACACAGATCCGCTATGACATCGCCGCGCCCAAGGTGGCGCGCATAACGCTCGCGCGCCCGGAAAAGCGCAATGCACAGGGCACGCGGATGACCTACGAGATCGATGCCGCTCTTCGGCTGGCCTGCGACGACGAGGCCGTGAGCGTAATCGTGCTGGCAGCCGACGGCGACCACTTCAGCGCCGGCCACGACCTGTCGATGAGCGAAGGCCCGATGGGTGCGCCTGCCGAGCGGGCAAGCCTGTGGGGCGAGTTCGGCACGCCGGGCTGGGAGGGACCCTACACCCGCGAGCGCGAGGTCTATCTGGAAATGACCGAGCGCTGGCGCAATGCCCCGAAGCCGGTGATCGCAGCCGTGCAGGGCAGCGTGATCTCCGGCGGGCTGATGCTGATGTGGTTCGCCGACATCATCGTCGCGGCGGACGACGCCCGGTTCCGCGACAACACCGGTTCGGACATGGGGGTGCCGGGCGTCGAGTTCTTCGCCCACCCCTTCGAGCTGGGCGTGCGGCGCGCCAAGCAGATGCTGTTCACCGGCGGCTGGCTCTCGGCGCAGGCTGCCGCCGCTGCGGGCATGGTCAACGAAGTCGTGCCGCGCGCGCAGCTGCACGAGCGAGCGCTGGAGCTGGCGCAGGAGATCGCCCGCACCGACCGTTTCGCGCTCAAGCTGATGAAAGCCTCGGTCAACGCCGCGCAGGATGCGATGGGGCGGCGCGAGGCGATGCAGACCTCCTTTGCCAATCACCAGATCGGCCACCTGCAGAACATGCTGCTTCACGGCTTTCCCATCGACATCACCCGCCTGCCCGCCTCGGTGCGGCGCCATCTGGAAGAGGCGCTTGCGGCCAGCGGCGGCATGCCCGCCACCCGCAAGCCATCGGAGGACTGAGCCCATGGCCGGAATCGTGCTGGGGGACTTGCCCGAACGCAATGCCACGCGGCGCGGTGCTGACCACTGGGCCGTGCGCCATGGCGACGCCGTGCTGAGCTGGGGCGAACTCGCCGACGCCGCCACCCGCCGGGCGCACGCACTGCAGGGGCAAGGCGTGACGCAAGGCGACCGCGTGGTGCTCTCGATACCCAACGGCAACGCCTTCTTCGAATGGACGTTTGCCGTGTGGAAGCTGGGCGCGACGCCAGCGGTGGTCTCACACCGGCTGCCCAGGCCCGAATTCGAGGCGATCCTAGCGCTGGCCGAACCGCGTGCAGCCGTGATTGCCGACGAGGACCTTCGCGCGGGATGCAAAGGGCTACCGGTTGCATTCGGCCGCGATCATGCCGATGGCACACCGCTGCCAGCACTCGTGGCGCCGAGCTGGAAGGCCATGACTTCGGGCGGCTCGACAGGACGGCCCAAGCTGATCGTCGATCACCATCCCTCGCAGCTCGACGATTCGGTGCGCGGGCTGGGCATTCCGGTCGACGGGGTGATGCTCAATGCCGGGCCGCTCTATCACAACTTCCCTTTCGCGATGTCGCACTCGGTGATGGTGCACGGCAATTCGGTGGTCGGTATGGAGCGTTTCGATGCCGAGGCGTTCCTGCGTCTGGTGGATAAGCACAAGGTGCAGTGGACCGCGCTGGTGCCCACCATGATGCAGCGCGTGGCCCGCCTGCCGGACGAGATGCGCGCGCAGTACGACCTCTCCTCCATCGAAGCCCTGTGGCACACCGCCGCGCCGATTACGCCCGAACTCAAGGAGTTCTGGATCGACTGGATCGGGCCGGAGAAAGTCTGGGAGATGTACGGCGGCACCGAGGGCTTCGCGACCACGCAGCTGAACGGCGCGGAGTGGCTGGAACACCGCGGATCGGTCGGCAAACCGACCTGGTCCGAAGTGCTGATCCGGGGGGATGATGGTGCGGCGCTGCCCCCCCGCGAAGTCGGCGAGGTTTATATGCGGCGCAAGGGCGCGACCGGAGAAGACAAGGCCTATCACTACGTCGGCGCCGATGGCCGGCGCCTGCCCGACGGCTTCGAGAGTTTCGGCGACTATGGCTGGGTGGACGAGGACGGCTATCTCTATATCGCCGACCGGCGCACCGACCTGATCCTGTCAGGCGGTCGCAACCTCTATCCCGCCGAGATCGAAACGGCACTGCTGGCCCATCCCGAGGTCGCCGAAGCGATCGTGATCGGATTGCCGGACGAAGATCTGGGAGCGCACGTTCATGCCATCGTCCGCTTGGAGGATGGAGGCGATGCCGACACGGCGCCTCTGCTCGACTGGGTGCGCGACCGGCTGGTCGGCTACAAGGTACCACGCAGCCTGGAATTCACCGACACGCCGCTGCGAGACGAGGCGGGCAAGGCCCGTCGCAGCGCGCTGCGCGCCGAGCGGATTGCCGCGCAGACGAACAGCGCCTGACGGCAAACTGCAGAGGCGCCGGAACCACTGGCTCCGGCGCACTCGCAATCAGGATTCGAACGTGACGCCCGGCAGGTCCGGCAACTTGCGCCAGTCCGCCAGCATGTCGCGGAAGGCATCCCAGCCGGCCATGTAGCCCTTGAAAAGCGCCCACTTGGGATTCTTTTCGCCTTCGTTGTTGAAGTAGCTGGGCGTGCACTCTGCCTGGAACTCGGACATGTCGACCTCGTTCTCGCGGCAGTGCTGCACATAGGCTTCGACGCCTTCCTTGGTGGCGGCAACCGTCTGTGCACCACGACGTTCGGCCTCCCCGATCATAAAGGCGATGTGCTCGGCCTGCCGGTTGAACTGCTCGGTCGTGCTCGAGTTCGTCGCACCCTGGATGTAGCCCATGTAAAACATGCCCGGGAAATTGTCGGTAATGACACCGTGCATCGTGCTGGGGCCATTTTCCCAGTGGTCGTAGATCGACTCACCGCCACGTCCGGTAACCGTATCGATGCCCCAGCGGCGCTTGAGGTCCGAGGTCACTTCGAAACCCGACGCGAAGACCATCAGGTCGACTTCGTATTCCACGCCATCGGCGACAAAGCCCTTTTCGGTCATGCGCTCGACACCCTGTGTGGGCGAAACGTCGATCAGCTTGACGTTGGGGCGGTTGAAGGCCGGGTAGTACTCGTTGTTCGACAGCGGCCGCTTGCACATGAAGCGGAACCACGGCTTGAGCGCTTCGGCAGTTTCCTTGTCCTCGACCAGAGCGTCAACGCGGCGGCGCATGCGTTCCATGACCTGGAAGTCCATAGCCTCGCGACGGGCCATGAGCTCTTCCATCGTCAGTTCGGGCCAGCCTTCGGCTTCGAGGTCCTTGCATAGGTTGCGCACGAGCTCGGTCCAGATGTCGCAGATCTGGTCTTCCTCGCCCGGCGCGAACATGTGCTGCACGCCGGTATGGAAATTGGCCATGCGCTCCTGCTGCCAGCCCGGCTTGAGCGATGCCACCCAGTCGGGATCCGTCGGCGGGTTGGGCCGCTCGTCGATGTTCGATGGCGTGCGCTGCAGGACATAGAGCTGCTTGGCGTACTTGCCGATGTACGGCACCGCCTGAACCGAGGTCGCGCCCGTGCCGACGATGGCAACGCGCTTGTCGGCCAGCTTGTCGAGCACCGGATCTTTCCACGAACCGCCGGTGTAATCATGCTCCCAGCGGCTGGTGTGGAACATCTTGCCCTTGTAGTCGTGAATGCCCGGAATGCCGGGCAGCTTGGGCATGTTCATCACGCCGCCGGCCATGATCACGAAGCGCGCCTTGATGTCGTCGCCCCGGTTGGTCTTCACGTGCCAGCGCTTGATGGTCTCGTCCCAGACGATGCTTTCGACGAGAGTATGAAACAGCGCCTTGTCGGCAAGGTCGAAGTCCTCGGCCATCTTCTGGCAATAGGCCTGGATTTCCCAGCCATCCGCGAACTTCTTGGAGGGCATGTAGCCCGTTTCCTCGAGCAGCGGCATGTAGCAATAGGAATCGTTATCGCATTGCACGCCGGGGTAACGGTTCCAGTACCACACACCGCCGAAGCCGCCCGCATGGTCGATGTTGCGGACATTGGTGACGCCCTGCTTGTGAAGCTGGTAGCCCGCCAGGATGCCCGAGAAGCCGGCGCCGAGGATGGCAACGTCGATTTCCTCGTTCAGCGCATCGCGTTCCGCGACGGGCGTAAAGGGATCATGGGCGTAGTTGTCGGAGAGGTCGTCGGTCGGGCGCACATACTGCTCGCCGCCTTCGCGACGCAGGCGCTTGTCGCGCTCGGCGCGGTACTTCGCCTTGAGCGCGGGAATGTCGAGTTCTTCGGCCGGTGGCACGTCTGTTTTCTGGCAGGTCATGTGCTTTCCCACTTCTCCGTTCGGCGATTCTTCTAACACGATCGCCATATGCGCGCTGTGGATAGGCTTGCGCGCTTAGTTGTCAACAGTGTTGTTTATTAGCTGTCCGAGCCTTCGCGCGCCATGGCGAAGCTGTAGCCGATGTGATCGACATGCCCGTGGAGCCCGAAATCGAGCACTTGCGGGTTCTCGGCGCCCTTGTCGTGAAACTGCTCGCAAGCCGCAGCGACGTCCTCGATCGTCCACGAGGGACGATAGACGCCGCGGGTTTCGGCAAGGAACACGCGGGAGATACGCCCGGCGATCGAAGCGATCATCTCGCCGGTGACCGAGCAGGCCTCGTGCGCCAGCCAGGCCACCACCGGCGCGACCAGTTCGGGATCCATCGGCGGATACTGCGAGATGTCGATGCCTTCGGCCATGCGGGTGACGGCGCTAGGCACAATCACGTTCGACTTCACATTGAAGTCTTCGCCTTCAAGCGCGGCCACGTTGTTGAGGCCGATCATGCCGGACTTGGCCGCGCCGTAGTTCACACAGTTCTTGTTGCCGTAAACGCCGCCGATCGAACTGGTGAGCACGATGCGACCGAAGTTCTGGTCGCACATGGGCGCGAAGGCTGCCTGCACGACATGAAAGGCGCCCATCAGGTGGACGTCGACCACCGACTTGAAGTCGTCGTAGCTGATGTCGCGGATCGAACCGTAGCGCACGTTGCCGGCATTGTGGATCAGTGCATCGATCCGGCCCCAGGTGTCTAGCGCCGCCTGGATGATCGCCCTGCCGCCTTCTGGAGTGGCCACACTGTCGGCATTGGCAATCGCCTCGCCGCCGGCCGCGACGATCTCGTCGACCACGCTTTGCGCCACGCTTGTATCCGGACCGTCACCGCGGATCGCGCCGCCCAGATCGTTGACGACGACCTTGCACCCGCGCGAGGCCATCAGCAGCGCATAGGCGCGCCCCAGTCCGCGTCCGCCCCCGGTAACGACGGCAACGCGGCCATCGAAGCGCAATTCGGTCTCGGGCATGGGCTGGACAGTCCTCTCTTGTATCGGTCCGCTCGGATCTTCTGCGGGATCTTCTCCCTCAACGCCCTAGCGAAAGATGATTATCGGTTCGATGAACGAGTATGCGGACAGCCCTCGCCTTGGCAACCGCAGATCCTGCTCCCTCATCCGCCCCGGCGATGGCCGTTCCTCCTGCAGGTTCGAAAGCGCCTCTGCGTTGCGCCTCCCGATCGGCAACGATAGGCTTTCGGCAAAGACTCGGCACGTCGCCGTGGGAGAAGGATGTATACATGCTGGAACCGAGTGGCCGCAATCAGAGTGGACTGTCCGCTGAACCGTCCGAAGGCTGGGCGCTCCATCGCCTGACCCCGGCCAGCCGCCTCAACGGCGCCAACGGCATCCGCACCGGCGCCGACGGCCGGATCTATGTGGCACAGGTCGCGGGCAGCAAGGTCAGTGCAGTCGACGTCGACAGCGGCGAAGTCGAGACGATCAGCCCCGCCCCGGCCGCTGGCGGTACCGGCATCGTCGGCCCGGACGACCTTGCGTTCGACAGCGCGGGCAATCTCTTCTGCACCGAGATCACCGAAGGGCGCGTCTCGATGATGACGCCCAAGGGCGAATACAAAGTGATCCAGGGCGACATGCCCGTCGCCAACCCGATCACCTGCTATCAGGACCGCGTAATCGCCGGCGAGCTGCGCATGGGCGCGCGGATCATGGAACTGGACAAGAACGGCGGCGCGCCGCGCGTGATCGTCGAGGGGCTTCCCATGGTCAACGCTTTCGAGGTCGGCCCCGACGGCAAGCTCTACTTCCCGGCCCAGGGCGCCAATGAGATCTGGCGCGTCAGCCTCGACGGCGGCGAGCCCGAAGTGGTGGCAAAGGATCTCGGCGTTCCGGACTCGGTCAAGTTCCATCCCGACGGCTACATCGTCTCGACGCAGGTCTATTCGGGGCAGGTGCTCAAGATCGATCCGCGCACCGGCGAAAAGGAAGTGCTGGCCGACATCGGCCCGGGCCTCGACAACGTCGCCTTCGTCAACGGGCGTACCTTCGTCTCGCACATCACCGGCTCCATCCACGAGATCACCGCGTCGGGCACCGCCAAGCCGGTGATCGACCGCGGCCTCCAGTGGCCGCTCGGCCTTGCCGTGGGCCCGAACGGGCATATCCTCGTTGCCGACGGCGGCTTCACCTACCTGCTCACGCCCGGTGAGGAATTGCAGCTGGCCGGCATGCTGTTCTCTCCCGGCTTCCCCGGCTGGACGCGCGATGCGGCGGCTTGCGGCACCGACGAGTGGGTCGTGACGACGGCCAACGGCGATGTGGCGCGCTGGAACCCGGCCACGGCGGAAACGCAGGTTCTCGCGAGCGGCTACGACCGCCTCATGGGCATTGCCATGGCATCGGACGGTTCTGCCGTCTTTACCGAGTATCCCACCGGGCGCGTACTGTCGGTCAAGGATCGCCAAGTCAGCGAACTGGCCAGCGGGCTCGACCGCCCGATGGGTGTCGCGATTGCCGGAGACGGCACCGTCTACGTCGCGGAAAGCGGCGCCGGGCGCGTCGTAAAGCTCGCGAGCGGCAAGGCGGAGACGGTGCTCGACGGGCTTGCGCGGCCGGAAGGTATCGCGATTGCGGACGGCACGCTCGCTGTTGCCGATCCCGGCTCCCAATCGGTCGTGGTGAGCGATCTTGCCGGCGGCAATCGCGATACCGTTGCCTCCAAGCTGCCCATCGGCGGCCCCGGCGGCGTCCAGCTGCTGCAACTTGGCGGCGTGGGCGACATGTGCGGGCCGATGAGCACGATGGTCGGCATCGCCATTGCCGGAGACGGCACGATCTATCTGGCTGCCGACGCCGAGGGCAGCGTCCTGGCAATCGGCCGGGTCTGAGGGAGGACCGTCATGCTCAAGCAGATCTGCTTCTTCCGCAAGCGCCCCGACATGACCATGGACGAGTTCATGGACTACTACGAGAACCAGCACTCGCAGCTTGCCCAGAAGATGGGCGCGCAGCCGGCGATCCCGAACGCGGTGCGCTATGTGCGGCGCTATCTGGTACCTGAAAGGAATCCGATCACCGGCGAGATCCACGATCCCGGCTACGACTGCATCATGGAGATCTGGTGGAACAGCCGCGAGGACTTCGAGCGGTCGCAAGCCATCATCTCTTCGCCCGAGCGCCTGCCGATGACCAAGGCCGACGAGGAAAAGCTCTTCGCCGGGCATGAGAACCCCGTCTGCACCTGCATCGAATACGATTCGCCGATGGGCCCCAATGGCGAGGCCACCCACGTCGATCTGCGATACGGCGACTGAATATGAACACGGAAACGCGCAGCGGGCGCGAGGAATGGAAGGCCCACGGTCTGGTGCCGGTGGCAGCCGGGCTCGGCTATGCCACCAGCGTGATCCACATCTACGGCATCGGCCCCTATTTTGGCCCGGTCGCCGAGCAGTTCGGCTGGACACGCACCGAAGTCACCTTCGGTCTGACGATCGCCACGCTGGTCCAGGCGGTGGGCGGCGTCTTCATCGGGCTTGCCGTCGATCGCTTCGGCCCGCGCCGCTTCGGGGTCCTCGGGCTGGTCCTGCTGGGTGTCGCGTTTTCGCTGCTGGGCACGGCCAACGGATCGCTGCTGCAGTGGTATCTGCTGTGGTGCCTCGTGGCGCTGGCGGCCCTGCCCGTCCAAGCGTCGGTCTGGACCAGCGCGGTCGCCTCGCTGTTCCATGTCTCGCGCGGGATGGCCTTCGCGGTAACGCTTTGCGGGGCCTCGATCGCGGCAGGCGTTTTCCCCTTGATGGGCACTTATGCCATCGCCCGGCTCGGGTGGGAGATGGCTTTTTCGGCCCATGCCGCCGTCTGGCTGATCATAGCCTTTCCGGTGATCTTCCTGTTCTTCCACGGGCGCTACGACCGGGGCCGCAAGAACAAGGAAGAAGGTGAGGTTGCCAGCCCGAAAGACCTGCCGGGCGTGACACTCGCTGAAGGCCTTCGCTCGACGATCTACCAACGCCTGTTCATCGCCAGCCTGCTCTTCACCTTCACCATCATCGCCATCGTCGTGCACTTCACCTCGATCCTCGGCGACCAGGGTGCCGATCCGCTGACGGCTGCCGGCATCGCCTCGTTCGTGGGCTGGTTTTCGCTTGCAGGGCGGCTGGGCACCGGCTTCCTGCTGGACCGTCTTCCCGCCTCGCTGGTGGGCGCCGCAGTCTTCATGCTGCCGGTGGCGGGATCGCTGCTGCTTCTGCTCGGAGGCGATTCCTATGGCGCCATGGTCCTTGCATCGGGGCTGATCGGCCTCACATTGGGAGCAGAGATAGATGTGGTCGTGTTCCTGCTGACCCGCCACTTCGGGCTGAAGAACTTCGGCGGGCTCTATGGCGGTGTCCTGGCGGCGCTTTCGATCGGCACCGCTGTGGGCCCGCTGGTGGCCGCGCGCATCTTCGATGTGACCGGCAGCTACGATGGTTTTCTGTGGCTGGCATTGGGTTTCATGGCCGCGAGCAGCCTGGCCGTCGCCAGCCTGCCACGGCGCGACGAAGCATTCGCGGCACACTGACGGCAGCGCCTCAGCGATTTGCGCTGGCGTGCCAATAATGAAATACTGAACGCAAATCCGCACAAATTGACAGAGAACGAGGAACCCATGGGTGAGATAGGCAAGATCGTGCAGGCGCCGGAAGAACTCGTCGCGCCGGTCAATGTCCCGGCCGAGGCCTACGTGTCCCCGGAATACGCCAAGGCCGAACGTGACAAGCTGTGGCGCAAGGTCTGGCTGCAGGCCGGACGGCTCGAGGATATCCCCGAGGTCGGGAACTACATCACGTTCGACATCATCGACGATTCGGTGATCATCGTGCGCGCCTCGGAAACCGAGATCCGCGCCTTCCACAATGTCTGCCCGCACCGCGGCCGCAAGCTGGTCGATATTCCGGAAGGCAAGCGCAACGCCCACGGCACGCGGCCGAACTTCATCTGCGGCTATCACGGCTGGACGTTCGATCTCGACGGCAAGAACACGTACATCGAGCATCAGGACGACTGGCAGGGCCACCTGTGCGACGGCCTCGCCGATCTCGGCAAGGTTCAGGTCGACACCTGGGGCGGCTGGATCTGGATCAACCTCGATCCCGAATGCATGCCGCTGGCCGAATACCTCCAGCCGGCAGCAACGATGCTCGAACCCTACGGTCTCGAGAAGATGCGTCCGCGCTGGCGCAAGTGGATCATTTTCGAGTGCAACTGGAAAGTCGCGATGGAGGCTTTCTGCGAGACCTACCACGTCTCCACCACGCACCCCGAATTCATGGACTTCGGCCAGTTTCGCGGCTGGGCGCGCAATCAGGGGCTGCACTCCAACATCGGCTACGATGCGCCCAAGGGCCAGGAAGAGGATTCGGGCAAGCTGCGCCTCGGCGCCGGCGAGGACCCGCGCCTGACCACGGCGGAGATGCAGAACTTCACCTGGCAGAACGCC
The DNA here is from genome assembly GCF_014645195.1 of Novosphingobium indicum. Lineage (GTDB taxonomy): Bacteria > Pseudomonadota > Alphaproteobacteria > Sphingomonadales > Sphingomonadaceae > Novosphingobium > Novosphingobium indicum. Next base: position 18,298 of record NZ_BMLK01000027.1, read on the forward strand.
AATACCAACACGACGATGACGCTTGTCTCGGTTGCCAACCGCCTCAAGGACGAACTGCCCGAAGGCACGCCCCCGGCGGAAGTCTCGGCCTACTGGATCAAGACCGCCCGCGAGGAAGACAAGGCGCGCGGCGTCGAGTGGGCGCAGGTCGATCCGCAGCACACCTCGCAGGCAGGCACCGCCTGGCAGATCTTCCCGAACTTCCAGATCGGGCAGGCCGTCAACAACATGCTGTGCTATCAGGCGCGCCCCTATGGCACCGATCCCGACAAGTGCATCTTCGAAGCCGCCGTCTACGAACTGTGGCCCGAAGGCGAAGCGCCCGAGACCGAGTGGGAATACACCAGGCCCCACGAATGGCCGCCGGTGCTGCAGCAGGATTTCAACAACATGGCTGCCGTCCAGCAGGGCATGAAGAACGTCGGCTATCGCGGCGCCCAGCCCAATCCCTACATGGAACGCTCGGTCGCCTCGCTGCACATGAACCTTGCCAAGTTCATGGGAACGGGCGCGCCCAAGACCTATTGAGGCGCGATAGCGCGGGACGGGTCGATCATCCGTCCCGCGCCGTCACCCCCGCGCAGACGGGGGGACAGGGAGTTCTCCCAGGCTGAGAGGATCGTCCGACCATGCAGTTTCCGCTCGTCCACATCAGCTGGGCTCTCGCCGACAATGCCGACCGACCGGGCTGCGACGCCTTCTTTCAGGACGTCTTCGGCGCCGAGCCGGTCTATGAGATCCTCGTAACGCCCGAGACCGAGAAGATGGGCCTCGACCGCGAGGAAACGCTGATGATGATCGGCGATGCCATGGTCATCCCCATCGCGCCCGCCGGACGCGGCGCACAGGAAGGCGCACCGCTGGGCGACATGCTTCGCCGCTCCTCCGCGCCGATGCGCTGGCTGGGGCTGGCGCTCAAGACCAACGATCTCGAAAACGCCGACGCCTGGTTCGCCGAGCGCGGGTTCAAGCGGCACTACGATCGCGGCATGGAAGCGCATTACTTCCTGGTTCCCCGCGGTCAGGCCATGGGCATGCGGTTGGAAATCGTGAAGCAGGACATGCCCAACGAGCCGCGCACCGCTCCGGATTGGTCACCGGCAAAATGGCGCGATGCCCATTCGCTGGGAATCGAAGGCCTGCAGGCCGTGGGCGTGAGTGCCCCGTCGCTGGAGGAAGCCCGCGACCTGTTTGCCGGAAAGCTGGAATGGAGCGAAATCGGCACGCGTGACCTGCCCGATGCCACTTGCGCCGCCTTCGCCATGGGCGATACCGTGCTCGAAACGATGGAAGGCACGTCGGACGCTTCGCCCATCACCGCCCATGCCCGCGACGTGAAAGGCATCTACCACCTCGTCTTCAAGGTGAAGGACGCGGCCAGCGCCGCAACGTACCTGCGCAGCAAGGGCCTGACCCTGATCGGCAACACCGATGACCGCTTCGCCATTCACCCCGACGAAGCCCACGGCCGCCTGATCTGGTTCACCGAAGTGACGCCGGAGGGCTATCCGCGCGCGGGATCGAAATTGGCCGAGATGGCCGCGGCCTGACGCCTACTTCGCTTCCTTGATCAGCTTCAGCGCTTCGGGCGAGGTCCAGTCGTTACCGCCTGTGTAGCGCCACACTTCCTTGCCCTGCGCATCGAACATGATCGTCATCGGCAGGTTGCCGCCGTACTGGAAGCCGAGGTCGCCCTTCTCGTCGATCCAGGGCTGGATATTGTCGAGCTTGCGGCGGCGCAGGATCTCAACGACCTTGTCGTCCTGCTCCATGTCCTGCGAGATCGGCAGGACCACTACACCGAGTTCCTGTTCACGGTCGATCAGCGCGTCGAGCGTCGGCATTTCGGCGATGCACGGCGCACACCACGTGGCCCACAGGTTGATCAGCAGCGGCTTGCCCTTGAGCGAGGACAGGTCGAGGCTTTCGCCGGTGGGGTCGACCAGCGTGATGTCGGGCAGCGGCTCGCCCTTGTGCGAGCGGTCGAGCTTCTCCACCGCAACATCCTTGCCCTGCGCCGCGCCCGGCGAAGCCTGCTGTTGCGCGTCCTCGCCGCTTTGCCTATCGCAGCCGCCGGCCAAGAGGGTCACGGCCCCGGCAATGGAACACAGGACGAGCGACTTGAGCGATATGGCAGACGGCAAGGCGGGAGGCTCCAACCAGATGTGGGGCGGACGGTTCGCGGAAGGACCGTCGGCAATCATGCGCGAGATAAACGCCTCGATTCCCTTCGACAAGGCATTGTGGCGGCAGGACATAGCCGCCAGCAAGGCGCACGTCGCGATGCTGGGGGCTTGCGGCATCGTTTCGGATGCCGATGCGGTCACGATCCGCGACGGTCTGGACAAAGTCGCCGCCGAGTACGAGGCCGACGGCGTGCCCGAGGACTGGGACCTCGAGGACATCCACATGACCACCGAATCGCGCCTTGCCGAACTGATCGGCCCGACCGCAGGGCGGCTGCACACCGCGCGTTCGCGCAACGATCAGGTGGCGACCGACTTCCGCCTCTGGGTGCGCGATGCCATGGACCAGGCCGATGCCGGGCTGCAGGCGCTGCAGGTCGCGCTGGTCACCCGCGCCGGCGAGCATGCGGGCAGCATCATGCCCGGCTTTACCCACCTGCAGACCGCGCAGCCGGTCACGCTGGGCCATCACCTGATGGCCTACTACGAAATGATCGCCCGCGACCGTTCGCGCTTTGCCGATGCCCGCAAGCGCATGAACCGCAGCCCGCTGGGTTCTGCGGCGCTGGCAGGCACCGGCTTTCCCATCGACCGCGAAATGACCGCGCAGGCGCTCGGCTTCGACGGGCCGACCGCCAACAGCCTCGATGCCGTATCGGACCGCGATTTCGCTCTCGACTACCTGATGGCCGCCAGCCAGTGCAGCCTGCACCTCTCGCGCCTTGCCGAGGAATTCATCATCTGGGCGAGCCAGCCCTTCGGCTTCGTCGCGCTGCCCGATGCGCTTTCCACCGGCAGCTCGATCATGCCGCAGAAGAAGAACCCGGACGCCGCCGAGCTGGTGCGCGGCCATGCCGGGCGCATCTCGGGTTGCCTGATGAGCCTGATGATGACGATGAAGGGCCTGCCGCTCGCCTATTCGAAGGACATGCAGGACGACAAGCCGCCGGTCTTCGAGGCCGCAGGACTGCTGGCGCTCTCGATCGCGGCGATGACCGGCATGGTCGCCGACACCAGGTTCCGCACCGACCGGATGCGCGGCGCCGCCGAACTCGGCTTCGCCACCGCCACCGATCTGGCCGACTGGCTGGTGCGCGAGGGCGACATTCCCTTCCGCGAGGCGCACCACATCACCGGCTCGGCCGTGAAGCTGGCCGAGACGCGCGGCGTTGCGCTCGACCAGTTGCCGCTCGAAGACCTGAAACAGATCGACAGCCGCATCGACGAGCGCGTATTCAAGGCGCTCTCGGTCGAGGCATCGGTCGCCGCGCGCAAGAGCCACGGCGGCACCGCGCCCGATCAGGTGCGCGAGCGCGTGGCCGAAGCCCGCGCCGCGCTCGGTTTGGAGTAAACCGCATGCGCAAGATCGCCGTCCTCGCCATCCTTGCGGCCCTTGCCGCCTGCGGCCAGCGCTCGAACCTTGGCCTCAAACCCGGCCAGCAGCTTCCGCCCGCGCCCTATGGCCGGACGGAGAAACCGGACTCGGCCGAACTGCTCGAACTGCCCACGCTCGCCATTCCCGAACGCAGCGTGGAACTGCGCACCCGCTCCGAGGAGCGCGAGGACGACCCCTTCGACCTGCCGCCACCCGAAGCGCCGCAGCCAGAGTAACTCAAGCCCCCCAACTCCGCCCACCCTGAGCTTGTCGAAGGGTGGTGTCAGCGTCCTTCGACAAGCTCAGGACGAGCGGGGTCAGGCTAAATTTCAGGACGACCATGGACCATTTCGAACTCAGGAACGGCGAGCTTCACGCCGAGAACGTGCCGCTCACCGCGATTGCCCGCGAAGTCGGTACGCCCGTCTACGTCTATTCGCGCGCCACGCTCACGCGCCATGCGCAGGTCTTCCGCGAGGCGCTTTCCGCGCTACCCAAAGTGCACATCGCCTTTGCCGTGAAGTCCAACCCCAACCTTGCCGTGCTGCGCCTGCTGGCCAAGGAAGGCTACGGGGCGGACGTCGTTTCCGAAGGCGAGATGAACCGCGCGCTGGCCGCCGGGATGCCCGCAGCCGACATCGTCTTCTCGGGCGTCGGCAAGACCCGCGCCGAGCTGACCGCGGCGGTCAAGGCCGGGATCGGCCAGTTCAACCTCGAAAGCGAGGAAGAGGGCGTCGAGCTGGGCGAGATCGCGGCGGCCCTGGGCAAGACCGCGACTTGCGCGCTGCGCGTCAATCCCAATGTCGATGCCAGGACCCACGCCAAGATCTCGACCGGCAAGGCCGAGAACAAGTTCGGCGTGCCTTATGACATGGCCGCCGGCATCTATACGCGCCTTTCGGCCCTGCCGGGCCTCGATATGCGTGGGCTCGCGGTACACATCGGCAGCCAGATCGGCGACCTCGATCCCTCGCGGCAGGCCTTCATCAAGATGGGCGAACTGATGCGCACGCTGCGCGATCAGGGGCTTTCCGTCACCCACATGGACTTCGGCGGCGGGCTCGGCGTGCCCTACAAGGCGGGGGAGCAGCTCCCCACCCCGGCCGACTACGGCGCGATGGTGGCAGACGTGACGCAGGGCTGGGACGTGACGCTGATGTTCGAGCCGGGCCGCGTGATCACCGGCAACTCGGGCGTGCTGGTGACCGAAGTGGTGCGCGTGAAGCAGGGCGCGGGCCATCCCTGGGTGGTGGTCGACGCCGCGATGAATGACCTCGCCCGCCCGGCGATGTACGATGCCTGGCACGATTTCGTGGCGGTGAAGCCGAGCGGCGAGACGATGATCGCCAATGTCGTCGGCCCGATCTGCGAAAGTTCCGACACTTTCGCGATGGCGCGCGAGATCGACGCCGTGAAGGCCGGAGACCTCGCCGCCTTCCGCACCGCCGGCGCCTATGGCGCAACGATGGCCAACACCTACAACTCGCGCGCGCTGGTGCCCGAAGTCATGGTCGACGGCGACAAGTGGGCGCTGGTGGCAAACCGCATCGAACCGGCGACGATTCTGGCGGCGGAGCAGGTGCCGGAGTGGTTGGATTGAGGTGAGGTTGCGCGGGGAAGCCCACCCCCGACCCCTCCCGCTTGCGGGAGGGGAGTTCCAGCGCCACGTAGCCTGGCAACGCTAGCTCCGCCCTCCCGCAAGCGGAAGGGCCGTGAGACTTGGCGGCGTGCCGCCTAGTCGCAACGGGGTGGGCTCCCCAAAGCCGACATCTCGCGCACAACTGCCATTATCGAAGCCAACACCCCTTCCAAATTTCCGAACACCTCGGCGTTCGTAAACCTCAGCACCCGGTACCCGTCCTCCCGCATCCACCGATCCCGCGCGGAATCCTGCTCCGGCCGGCAATCATGCGAATGCCCGTCCAGTTCGATCACCAGTTTCAGCTCACGGCATAGGAAGTCTGCAAAGTACGGCCCGACCGGCATCTGCCGCGCGAACTTAACCCCAAGCTGCGAGCGGGACAGACGCCGCCACATAACCCGTTCCGCCGGCGTTGCGGCTCGGCGCAGTTGGCGAGCGCGTGCCGTGTTGCGAGGGTTGAAAGCACGCATGTGGACAGGCTGCGGGTTTGAGTGGCTTGTGCCAGTTAAGGATCAGAAAACGCTTCGGCGTGCCAAATAAGCGCCGGGTGAGGAAGCCCACCCCCAACCCCTCCCGCCTGCGGGAGGGGAGTATCAGCGCTCTGTCTCTTGGCAGCGCGGACTCCGCCCTCCCGCAAGCGGGAGGGCCGCGAGACTTGCCGAACCGTCAGGTGAGGATAGTCGCAGCGGGGTGGGCAATCTGGCAGATAGATCCCGTCATCTTGATGAAAAAATCAAAAACCCCCAATCTATTCCGTGCTTGCAATTGGCATTTGGAGGAAAAGCACCCTTTAAATACCCCGCTTTGACAAGATCGTGTGCAGCAGCAAGGCAATCATCTTCACAGTGTCCATCCACTTGGATGGGACCGTCGATTTCGCCAGCCTGCTTAACGCGCCGGAGAATTTCAGAGTGCAAAGGAGACATCACTCCGCCGCCTGCGTGCCTCCGAACATATCCGGCTCGCTACCGTCATCTGCGTCATCGACGTCGTTGGCCTTCGCCTTGCGGCGCTGGTCGAAGTTGGTCCACACGGTGTTCCAGTCGCCGCGGGTGGCGCCCTTCGAGTATTCGGTGGCGCGGGTTTCGAAGAAGTTAGCGTGCTCCACGCCGTTGAGCAGCGGGGTGAGCCAGGGCAGCGGGTGCTCCTCGGCCATGTAGATCGCCGGCAGGCCGAGCTGGCTCAGGCGCCAGTCGGCGATGTAGCGGATGTAGCGCTTGATGTCCTTGGCGCTCATGCCGGGGACCGGGCCCATCTCGAAGGCGAGGTCGATGAAGTTGTCTTCGAGCCGCACCGTCTTCTGGCAGCAGTCGATGATGTCCTCCTTCACCGCCTTGGTCAGGCAGCCGCGTTCCTTCACGAAGGCGTGGAACAGCTTGGTGATGCCTTCGCAGTGCAGCGATTCGTCGCGGATCGACCAGGTGACGATCTGGCCCATGCCCTTCATCTTGTTGAAGCGCGGGAAGTTCATCAGCATCGCGAAGCTGGCGAAGAGCTGCAGGCCCTCGGTAAAGCCGCCGAACATGGCGAGCGTGCGGGCAATGTCCTCGTCGGTATCGACACCGAACTGCTGCAGGTAGTCGTGCTTGTCCTTCAGTTCCTGATATTCGAGGAACATGCCGTATTCGCTTTCGGGCATGCCGATGGTGTCGAGCAGGTGCGAATAGGCGGCGATGTGCACCGTCTCCATGTTGGAGAAGGCAGCGAGCATCATCTTGATCTCGGTCGGCTTGAACACCCGGCCGTACTGCTCGTGGTAGCAGTTCTGCACTTCGACGTCGGCCTGCGTGAAGAAGCGGAAGATCTGGGTGAGCAGGTTGCGCTCGTGCTCGGAAAGCTTCTGCGCCCAGTCGCGGCAATCCTCGCCCAGCGGCACTTCCTCGGGCAGCCAGTGCACCTGCTGCTGGCGCTTCCAGAAGTCGTAGGCCCAGGGATATTCGAAGGGCTTGTAGGTCTTGCGGGCTTCCATCAGCGGCATGTGCGACAACTCCGGTGGTGCGATTCGGTTATGCTGCCCGGCCTCTTGTGCGGCTTCGGGCGGAAAATTCGGTGCGTCCGCAAGGTCGGGCGCGAAACCTCTTGATAACCAAATTTGCCCGCAAGAGGAGTGACCTGGTCAATCTTTACACAGCTTTGCGGGCACATCTTGCGGCTGTGCATATGTGGGGACGCTAGCCCTTGTAATCCACCCCGCCGCCACGCGACTCGCGCATTCCTCAGCCTCAAGGACGCGCACCCCGCATCCGGTCACACCGTCCGGCCCTTGCCGACTGGATGCGCGGGCAGCGTCACCACTGCGATCAGCGCGTCGCTTTCGCCGTCGTTGCGCATGGCGTGGAGCACGCCCCGGTCGACCAGGAAATCGCCCGCGCGCAGCACCGTTTCGCCGGTCTCAAGCACAAGCACGATCTCGCCCTCGATCACGACGATGTAGTCGAGCGTATCGGTGGCATGCATGTAGGGAACGGCGTCAGGCGGCAGGCGCACGAGCATGAAGGCGCTGCCGCCCTGATGGATGAGATCGAAATCGAATGTCGTTGCGACATCGGCACTGCCGCTGTTGTCCGCCGGCAGCGACTCGGTGCGCCAGGCCATGCCGCCCACCGCGCTTGTCATCGCGATCGGCGAATCGACGATCACACACGAGCGCCCGTCCCGATCCAGTCCGGTCACCACGCGCCTGTGTTTCGGCAACGCCATATCCAACTCCTCTCGCTCCTCCCATTTTTATGCGGAACCGTGGCCGCTGGAGGAGTATTATCGTTGTGTAGTCCGACCGGCGCCGCCGGCCTCAGCAGGAGAACTTTCGTGACTCAGCAGACAACAGATGCAGCCAAGGGGCAAGCACCGGACGGGGAAACCGCCTGGACAACTGTCGTCGGCACAATCCGCAAGGGCATGAAAGTGATCGATCCGGACGGCGCCTGTCTCGGCCACGTCGCCAGCGTGAAGGGCGACGAGGTGATGCTCGACGGCGACGACGGCAAGGACTTCATCTCGCTCACCCAGGTCGATGGCGTGGGCGAGGAAGGCGTGCTGCTGCAGGGCCGCGGCGATGCGACTTTCGGGCTCGGCGCGCAGCCGTGAGGCGCTGAGGGATGCCCCCTCCGCTCGTCCTGAGCCTGTCGAAGGACGCTGGCATGGCGCCGGGATCACATCCTTCGACAAGCTCAGGATGAGCGGGCTTCGACAAGCTCAGGATGAGAGGGCTTCGACAAGCTCAGGATGAGAGGGCTTCGACAAGCTCAGGATGAGAGCGCTTCGACAAGCTCAGGATGAGAGCGCTTCGGCCGGCTCGGTATGATCGGACCGAAAACCTCTCGGGAGATCATTTCCAGAACCAGCGCGGTGCGAGCTTGCGGTCGCTGCGGAAGCGCCACATCTGGACGTAGAGCCAGATCCCCGAAATCGAGAAGAACACCAGCGCCAGTCCGGACAGGACCGAGATGATGGTGCCGATCGTTCCGAAGGTCTCGCCCGAATGCAGATGGTGGAATGTGCCGACCATCGAGCGGATGCCGGTGGCATTGGCCCGCGGCGGCTGGCAGCGCCAGCCATCGGGGCATTCGAAGCCCGCCGGCGGCGTGGCAGCGGCTTGTGCAGCCGGATCGGGCGCGCCAGCCGGCCAAAGTACAGCGACCTGGCTCAGGACGCCGGTCACCGCGATCCAGAGCATGAACACACCGAAGAAAACCGAAACCCAGCGGTGCCATTTGCGCATTGTGAGAACCCGATCCTGCCTGTTAGGAGATTGCATAATATGCAAGCGCAACCAGCCACGTTTCGCAAGCCCCAAATTGTCGCAATTGGTAGCTTTGCGCCCTTCCTCCACGAGCCGTTTTCAAGCTGCGACGGAATCGGGAACGAAATGCCCGGTAACTCCGTTGAATCAACATATTAAGCAAACAGCAAAAAAGGAGGAAGCCTATTATGTTCGAGAAGCTTCGCATCCACGAGCACATGGAAGTCACCACTGAATCCGGCCAGCACGTCGGCACGGTCGACGAGATCAAGGACGACAAGATCAAGCTGACCCGCACCGACAGCTCCGACGGCGCGCACCATTACGTCGCGCTCGATAACGTCGAAAAGGTGGACGACAACCGGGTCTACCTGAAGCAGGGCACCCCGATCCCGATGGGTGCCGGCGTCAACTGACGGCGCAAGCCAATGCACTGACAGGCGGGTAACGCGGCCTATCAGCGAAGACCCCGGCTCCCTTGCGGGATGCCGGGGTTTCTCGTGTCTGAATTGCCCTCACAGGATCGTCACTGCGACGATATGATACACAGTGAACAGTAACTCTTTCCTTGCCCGCGCCTTGCTGGTAGGTCCCCGGCCAAAGAAGTGAATGGGGAGCAGATCGGGTGAAGGCAGGTTTTGCAAAAGTCACGATGGCAACGGCACTGGCGACGATCGCGCCCCTGGCGCTGACCGCCTGCAACCGCCCTGCGCAGCCGGTTACCGACCTGATGACGGTCAATCCCGACGAATGGCCGAGCTGGGGCCGCACGGGCTCGGAAACGCACTATTCGCCGCTCGACGAAATCGATGCCGATAACGTCGCCGATCTCAAGCTCGCCTGGCATTACGATCTGGAGCCCGGATACACCGCTTCAACGCCGCTGATGGCCGAGGGTAAGGTGTTCATAACCACCGGCCACTCGCACATCCGCGCCTTCAATGCCGAAACCGGCAAACTGCTCTGGGAGTACGACGGCGGCACCCGCGAGCGCGCCAAGTCGGCGCTGCAGATGTCGTGGGGCAGCAAGGGCATCGCCTATGACAAGGGCCATGTCTTCCTCGTCACCACCGACGGCTATGTCGTCTCGCTCGATGCCAGGACGGGCAAGGAAGTGTGGAAGGTCTACGACTACCCGGACCACTCCCCGCGCAACTCGAACGGTGCGCCGCGCGTGTTCGCTGGCAAGGTGATTGTCGGCTTCGGCGGCGCAGACATCAGTCCGGCGCGCGGCTTCGTGACCGCCTACGACGAGAACACCGGCAAGAAGGTCTGGCGCTTCTATACCACCCCTGGCGACACGGTGCCCCCGGCCAACAAGAAGGCCGAGGAGGTCATGCGCAAGACCTGGCCAAGCGGGTGGAAGAACGAGGACGGCACCCGGCGCGGCGGTGGCGGCACGGCGTGGAACGCCTTCAGCTACGACCCCGATCTCAACATGCTCTACATCGGCGTGGGCAACGGCTTCCCCTACAACCGCGACAAGCGCAGCCCCGGCGGCGGCGACAACCTTTTCCTCGCCTCGATCGTCGCGGTCGATGCCGATACCGGCGAATACAAGTGGCACTACCAGGTCTGCCCCGGCGAGCAGTGGGACTGCACCGCGACGACCGACATGACGCTGGCCACGCTCAAGATCGACGGCAAGGAGCGCAAGGTGCTGATGCAGGCACCGAAGAACGGCTTCTTCTACGTGCTCGACCGCAAGACCGGCGAACTGCTCAACCAGCCCGGCAAGATCGCCAAGGTGACCTGGGCCGACCACATCGACATGAAGACCGGTCGTCCGGTCGAAAACCCCGGTATCCGCTACAACGGCAAGCCTGGCATGTTCGAGATGTGGCCGGGACCGACGGGCGCGCACAGCTGGATGCCGCAGGCCTACAGCCCGAACACGGGCCTGGTGTACATCCCCGTGCTCGAGAACGGCGCGCTGATCGGTGACGGCCAGGAAGGCGGCGGCGAGATCACCCGCGGCATGGGGGTAACGCTGATCCCCGAAGTCGACCTGCCCGGCGGCCACCGCAGCTTCCTCAAGGCCTGGGACCCGGTGAAACAGGCCGAAGTCTGGAAGGTCGAGCTGCCCGGCTCGTGGCCCGGCGGGGTGATGACGAGTGCCGGCGGCCTCGTCTTCGAAGGCCAGATCGACGGCAAGTTCGTCGCCCGCGATGCCAGGACCGGCAAGGAGCTGTGGTCGTTCAAGACGGTGAGCCCGGTCGTCGGCGCGCCGATCACCTACCGCATGAACGGCAAGCAGTACGTCACCGTGATTACCGGCGCGGGGGGCCAGGGCGCGGGCATGCAGACCATCGCCGATGCGCCATACCGCACCGACTACCGCCTGCCGCGCCGGGTCCTGACCTTCACGCTCGACGGCAAGGACACCCTGCCCGCGTTCACCTATTCCGAACCGACGCCGCCCGAGGACCCGGACTACAAGCCCGATGCCAAGCGCAGCCAGACCGGTTTCATGATCTATGCCGGCAATGCCTGCCTCGTGTGCCATGGCTGGAATGCCGTCGGCGGCGGGGCGGCGCCCGATCTGCGCTATTCGCCGATCATCACCGCCCCCGACACCTTCAAGGCGGTCGTCCACGGCGCGCTCAAGCCCAACGGCATGCCGCCCTTCCCGCAGATCTCGGACAAGGACCTCGAGGACCTGCGCTTCTACCTGCGCACCCGCGCCCAGCAGGCCCCGGCCGAGAAGAAGGCGGCGATGAACAAGCTCAAGGCCGCCAAGGCGAGCAATGCCAAGCCGCAGGACTTCGCGGGCAAGTGGAACATCGTCATCCAGTCGCCGGTCGGCCCGCAGAAAGCCGTGCTCGACCTCAAGGTGGACGGCAATGTCGTGACGGGGACGGCGAAGGCCGATCAGGGCAACGTCGATCTCGCCGGCGCGTTCAAGGATGGGCGGATCAAGATCGAGGGCAAGGCCTCGATGCCGATGCCGATCACTATCGCCTACGATCTGACGGTGAAGGACGGCGAACTGCAGGGCGAGAATTCGAACGGTCCCTTCGGCACGTTCCCGGTCACGGGTACGCGCTGAACCGGCGGCGGGGCGTCCTCGTCAGGCATCTTCGCCATGACGATCCTCGCGCACTGCCCATAACGGCAGGCTTGCATCGCGCACCGCGCCGGTGTGCACTATCCGCAGAGCCCAACGATCGTGCCGCGACGATGCGCGAGGCGGGCTTGGGAGAGCAGGCATGACGGAGCAGACCGGATCGGTTTTCGCGGGGCGCAATGCGCTCATCTACGGCGGCGCCAAGGGGATCGGCCGAGCCGTCGCTCTCGAATTCGCGCTACGCGGCGCGCGGGTCGCCGTTGCCGATATCGACCAGACCGAGGCCGAGCACACCGCCGCCATGATCGTCGAGGGTGGCGGTCAGGCCAAAGCCTATCGCTGCGACGTGACCAGCGACGCTTCGGTCCGCGAAGTGGCCGAGGCTGCCCACGCGGCATTCGGTGAAGCCGACATCGTGATGAACAATGTCGGCGGCATCCTGCATGGTAACCCGGAGGACATTCCCGTCGCCGAATGGCAGCGCATTCTCGATCTCAACCTGATGCCGGTGGTGCGCAGCAACGCCGTGTTCCTGCCGAAGATGCTGGCGCGGGGCTCGGGCTTCATCGTCAACACCGCCTCCTTCGCCGGGCTCTATCCCTTCGCTACCACACGCATGCCCTATGTCTCGGCCAAGGCGGGTGTCATTGCCCTGTCGGAATCGCTGGCGCTTTATCTGGAGCCGCAGGGCATCCGCGTGAGCTGCCTGATCCCCGGCCCGGTGATGACCAACGTGCTCGACGGCATGAAGACCTGGACCGAAGGGCTCGAAATGCGCGGCCCCGGCAGCGACCTCGACCTCACGACCGTCGACGATGTGGCCCGTACGCTGGCGGACGGCATGGAAGCAGGCAAGATCCTGATCCCGACACACGACGAAGCCTGGGCGACAATGGCCCGCCACGCCGCCGATCCCGATGGCTTCATCCGCGACAAGATCTCCGAGATCGAGGCTGGCGACTACGGCAAGCCGCGTATTCCCGAGGCGATGCTGGCAGCGATGAAGGCCCGAAATGCTTAGGAGCAAGGCCGCCATGCTTTTCAGATTAGCCTCAAAGTGCTTCGCGCTGACGGGTCTGCTAATCTCTGTGGCGTGCGCCTCGGCCCATGCCGCGACAGTCACGGATTCCTGCGCTGCTTTCGAGAATGGGCCAACAAGCGAAGTCGCGGCACATCGCGTTTACACCGCTCGCGCATTGGACATCCTGCGAGCGAGTATGGCCGCCGACTCCACAAGTCTGGCGCAGCTCGTGTCGCCCGACGCCGAATTCTCTGTCTTCCGGGGCGACTACAGCACTTCGGCCAAGGCGAAAGGACCCGCCGGAGCGATTGAAATGGTCGCCGACATGGATGTGGTCTCGTATCAGACCCTCCTCACTCCCCGCGGCCCAATCGCCGTGATGCCCTCGGAATGCCTCTGGACAGCAACCCTCCTGCTCCGCACGCATGAGGACGGGAGAGGCATCACGATGCGTTTCAAATTCGTCGATGGCCGCCTAATCCCCGCGCGAGGGGACGAGGTTGAAATCCTTGAGGGGAAACTGACTCAGACGGAGTGAGCTATTTAGGTCTAGCCTTCGGCCTGCGCCTTGCCGATCATGCCGAAGCCATGGACGAGGTGCTCCAGCTGGCCGTCGGGCACAGGCGGGAAGGCAAGTTCCTTTCCGCCGGTACGGATCGCCTCGATCTGCGCCGCAACGTCCTCCAGCGACCATTCGGGCCGGTAGAGCCCCTCGTTTTCGGCAACCCACGCCCGGGCGAGGCGGCCGCCCATGGCGACGTACATCTCGCCGGTGGCCGCGCAGTCCTCGTGGCAGAGGTAGCCGACCATCGGTGCAACCTGTTCGGGCGTCATCGGCGGGAACTTGCTGGTGTCGATCCCGTCGGACATGCGCGTCACCGCGGCCGGAACGATCAGGTTCGACTTCACGTTGTTGTTCTGCCCTTCTATCGCGGCGGTGTTGGACAGGCCCATGAACCCGGCCTTGCAGATCGAGTACGTGACATTGTCAGATTTGCCGTAGAGGCCGTTGATCGAGCTGGTGAGAACGATGCGCCCGTAATTCTGCGCCATCATGTGCGGGAAGGCCTCACGCACGACGTGGTAGGCGCCCTTGAGATGGACATCGAGCACCGCGGTGAAGTCCTCGTAGGCCAGTTCGCACAAGCTGCCGCGCCGGACGTTGCCGGCCGAATGGATCAGGATGTCGATGCGTCCGAACGCATCGAGCGCAGACTGGATGATCGCCTTGCCACCTTCGGGCGTGGCGACGGAATCGGTGCTGGCGACAGCCTCGCCGCCCATCGCGCGGATCTCTGCCGCCAGCGCTTCGGCCGGGCCTTCGTCGGTGGCATCGCCTTCCATCGAGACGCCCGGATCGTTCACTACGATCTTGCAGCCCCGACTCGCAAGCAGCAGCGCATGCGCCCGGCCAAGTCCGCGCCCGCCGCCGGTGATCACCGCTACGCGGTTGTCGAAACGAAGATCGGGCATTGGGTCTCTCCTGATAGTTCCCTCTTCGTCATTGCGAGGAGGCGTAGCCGACGCGGCAATCCAGCTTCGCGCAAACCGCTCTGAGTTGCTTCGCTACGCTCGCAATGACGAAAGGACGCGTGTCACGCAATCACTCCCGCCGCCCGCAGTGCCGCAATCCGCTCGGGCGAAAGTTCCAGCACGTCAGACAGGATCGTCTCGGTGTGCTGGCCCAGCACCGGGGGCGCCTCGGGCACGGGCTGCTCGGCGTCAGTAAAGCGGATCGAGCGATTGACGATGGGGATCGAGCCCAGCGTCGCGTGATCGGTCTGGACCACCATGTCGCGGGCCACCGCTTGCGGCTGACTGAGCGCCTCGGTCACGCCCAGGATCGGCGCGTGCGGCACTTCGTGATGCGTGAAGATTTCGACCAGATCGTCGACCGTATGCTGCTCGGTAAAGGCCGAGACGATGGCGTTGACCTCCTCCCGCGCGTCGCGGCGCTTTTCTAGCGTGTCGTAGCGCGCATCTTCGATCAGTTCGGGCCGCTCGATCGAGCGGCATACACGGCTCCAGAACGAAGGCGTCAGACAGGCTATAACGATCGACCCGTCGTTGGCCGGGAAGATGCCATAGGGCACGAGATTGGGATGCTGCGAGCCGACGCGCTGCGGGTCCTTGCCGGTGAAGAAGGCGAGCTGGGCAATATAGCCGAGCATGCCCATAAGTCCGTCCATCAGGCTGATGTCGATATGCCGGCCCATCCCGGTCCGCTCGCGTTCGTAGAGTGCGGACAGGATGCCGATGGGGCCGTTGATCCCCCCGACCAGATCGCCAAGTGGAATGCCCAGCTTCATCGGCAATCCATCGGGCTCACCGTTCATCGAGAGCGCACCGCTCATCGCCTGGAGCACAATGTCGAAGCTGGGGCGGTCCTTGAGCGGACCGGTCTGGCCGTAGCCCGAGATCGAGCAATAGATCAGCCGCGGGTTGATCGCCTTGATCGTCTCGTAGCCGAGGCCGAGGCGGTCCATCACGCCGGGCCGGTAGTTTTCGACCAGAACGTCGCATTTCGCGGCGAGATCCTTGACGAGAGCAATGCCCTCCGCGCTCTTCAAGTCGACGACGATCGAGCGCTTGCCGCGATTGATGGCGAGGTAATAGTGGCTCTCGCCGTCGCGCATCGGCGGAAAGGTGCGAGTCTCGTCGCCAGTGCCGGGCGGTTCGATCTTGAAAACTTCGGCGCCGAGATCGGCCAGCGCGAGGCTGGCGGCAGGCCCCGCCAGAACGCGCGTGAAATCGAGCACGCGCACGCCGGCGAGAGGACCTTTCCAGGGACTGTCCGGACTGTCGGTCATCTAGGTTAGGTTCTCCCGGAAAAAGGCGATGATCTGGTCCACCGCATCACGGCCTTCGGGCATAGTGACCTGGTAGTGATAGCAATGTCCCATGCTTTCGCCGACGATCAGCGTGGAGCGCACACCGGCCTTCAGAAGCTGGGAATTGGTGTAGATCGCGGGGCTGAGGTCCATCGCGCGCGTGCCGGTGATGATTAGCGTGGGCGGAAAGGTCGCCAGCGTATCGAGATGATAGCCCGGCCAGGCGCTGGGGTCGTTCTTTTCGTCGATGCTGTCGAAATAGCCCCGTGTGATGTCTTCCAGCGGGCTGCCATCGGCGGGCGGAGCCGGGAACGAGCCGTCAATGTACCCGGCTGTCCAGGCGGACTCACCTGCGTGGAACGGCACGCCACCTGCCCCGAAAATGCCTACCGCGCCCGCTTGCGGCAGGCCGTGCGCGGGCAGCCAGGCTGCCGCCTGCGCTGTCAGCGCGCCGCCCGCAGACCCGCCATAAATGCCGATGCGGCCCGGCGCGTAGTGTTCGAGGAGTGCAGCATATACGGCCGCGACATCCTCGACGCCGGCGGGGTGCCGATGCTCGGGCGCCATGCGATAGTTCACGCTGACTATGCGATAGCCGGCCAGCGCCGCCATCGGGATCGATTCGACCAGCGCCACGCCATCCCAGCCGACCGTGAAGGCGCCGCCGTGCAAGTTGATCAGCACGCGGTCGGGATCGTGACTGCCATCGGCCGGGGTCAGGTCGAGCACTTCGACGCCGCCCAGTTCGGCCTTCTCGATGTTGACGGCGAACATCGCTCGCAGCCTCTCGATCTGGGGCGCCATGAAGGTGTTGATCTGCTCGCGCCGGGTCGTGGCATCGAGCCCCTCGCCTGCCGCATCGAAGGCAGGCACCGTCGCGCGCATGCGCTGGAAAGTTGCCGCCTGTTCGCTGAGCAGCGGGGAAACCGGCAGGACGAATTCCGGCACAATCACGCTGCCGTCTGCCTGGAACACGGGTTTGCTATTGCTGATGCCGTTCATGACCTCTCCTCTTCGCTATGTTCCGGTCTTTTACGACACGGCCCGGACCTTTCGTAAAGGCCCGGGCCGGAATCGCTTTGCCGGATTCAGCGAATACCGCTGAAGCGCGATCAGCCCTTGCTGGGCAGTTCCGCGACGGCTGTACCAAAGGCCGAAAGTTCGCCGCGGTGCGTGGTCGCCTTCTGCTCCACTTCGACGTACTTCTTGCCGTTCTCTTCGAACTTCTTCGTCACTTCACCGGTGATGACCATAGCGTCACCGTCAGGGTTGTGGCGGCGGATCTGGCAGTTCGACTTGTGCAGGAAGCCGTCGTCGCCGATCCAGTTGGTCATGTGGTGCGTCAGCCACGAGCAGCGCTCTGGTCCGTAGTCGTAAGCACCCGGGGCGCCGACTTCGAGAGCGAAGGCTTCGTCCCAGTGCACGCGCTCGGGGCAATCCGGCACGTTGAAGCGGTTGCGGATGCCGAGGCCCGGGTGCGCCTTCTGCATCTTGTAGGCCAGCTTGTTGGCACGGATGTAGAGGCCGCCCCAGCCCTGCGCGTAGCAGATGAAGCCGGTGACGGTCATCGGGCCCTTCATCATCGGCGGCAGCTTGTCGCCGACGTTCACGTCCTCGAAGTAACGCGGGGTGTTACCGCGGATCTCTTCCTGGTCGTAGATGTCGTAGAATTCGTCGAGCTGCTCCTGCGTGAAGGGCTCAACGCGGCCGCGCGCTTCGGTGTACTTGGTGCCGCGCTCGCGGGCTTCGTCACGGTCGGTGCGGAAGACCCAGGAGTCGGCACCCGCAACGTGGTCGCCGTTCTGGTTGAAGAAGTCGACGTGATAGATCTGCTGGAACGAGCGACCGGCAAACTTGGTCTGGTGCTCGACGAGATCCTTCAGGTAGGCCTCGGTGCGGATCGTGTCGTTGCGCAGGACCGGCTTGTGCCAAGTCCAGTCGGCCCCGGCCCACATCGCGTGGACGCCCGAGAGACCGCCGCAGTAGCCCGAGACGATGCGGCTGGTGGTGAAGAGGAACGAGGGCAGAGCGACGAGCGTGCCGTACTTGGTCTGCTCGGCGTACTCGGGCTCGCACCACAGCGGATTGTCGTCGCCGATGCCATGGGCATAGTGACGGATCGCGTCGCGGGTGGCTTCGTAGTTCCAGGGCTCGACCGTGTTCTCGATCTTCACGCCGATGCGCTTGCGCAGATCGTCGAGGCCTTCCTCGGTGATCTTGGGAAATTTGGCTGACATTCTTCTTGGCTCCTCAAAAACTCTGGGTTCGTTCAATTTCAAACAGTCGTCATTGCGAGGAGGCGAAGCCGACGCGGCAATCCAGAGCCAGCGTAAACCGCCCTGGATTGCTTCGCTGCACTCGCAATGACGAAATTCATTGTGACGCCGCCGCGCGTTCGGCTTCCAGATCGCGCAGCTTCTTGCGGTGGACCTTGCCAGCGGGGTTCTTCGGCAGCTCGTCGACATATTCGACGATGCGCGGGAATTCGTGCTGGGCGAGGCGTTCGCGGGTGAACTCCTGCAGTTCCTTGGTCAGCGTATCGCTGCCTTCGCAATTGGCGACGACGAAGGCCTTCACAACCTGACCGCGCTTCTCATCCGGCACACCGATCACGCCGCATTCCATCACGTTGTCATGGCGCAGCATGGTGTTCTCGATCTCGACCGCGGACATCGTCCAGCCGGCCGAGATGATCACGTCGTCGGCGCGGCCGCAGTGGTAGAAATAGCCGTCCTCGTCGGTCTTGGCGCGATCCTTGGTGGTCATCCACCCGCCCCCGCGCCAGAGCATGAGTTCACCGATCTCGCCGGGATCGCATACCGTGCCGTCGGGGCGGTGCACTTCCAGCCTCTGGCCCGGAACTGCCTTGCCCAGTGAGCCGGGCTTCACGACGAAGTCCTTGGCACCCGGATAGTTCACCAGCACGACGCCAATCTCGGTGGTGCCGTACATCGAGCAGGCGGGGACCTTGAAGTACTCGTCGATCCATTCGAGCGTACCCGGATCGATCGGCTCGCCGGTGAACGACAGCTTGTCGAAGTGGAACGTGAAGTCGCCGCCCTTCCCGCTGTTCTTCATCATGCGATAGTGGGTGGCGGCGGCGGACATGTTGGTGATCTTGAAGTCGTCCAGCGCTTTCATCAGGCGGACCGGATCGAAGCGCCCGGCGAACGTGCCGGTGGTCACGCCCATCGCCAGCGGGGCGAGCGTACCGTGCCACAGGCCGTGTCCCCATGCGGGCGAGGACGGGCAGAAGAACTCGTCTCCCGGACGGATGCCGGTACCGTAGAGCGCGGCGAACATCAGCGTGACGAGCGTCTTGTGCGAATGCTTGACCGCCTCGGGCAGTTCGCGCGTGGTGCCGCTGGTGTACTGGAAGACGGCCATGTCGCTGGCCTTGGTCTTCGGCGTGTAAGTGGTGGGCAGGTCCTTCAGCGTTGCCAGGAACGCCTCGTCCGCGACGATCACGCGCGGGGTGCCGTCCGCATTGGCAACCGAGCGGGCCAGCTCCGCCTTCTCGGCATTGGTGATCAGCACCGAGGGATTGCAGTCGCCCACGCGCAAACGAAGCGCGTCGGGCCCGAACAGCGTGAACAGTGGCACCGAGATCGCACCGGTCTGCATCGCGCCGAACAGGCACACATAGAAAGGCAGCGAAGGCTCGAGCATGAAGGCGATCCGATCGCCCGGCTTTACGCCTTCGGCATCGAGCCAGTGCGCAAACTGCGCTGCACCCGACGAAATCGTGTCGAAGCTGAGGATCTCGTCGTGACCGTCGGCATGAGCGATCCGCACGGCCGGGCGACCCGAACCGTCGGCATGGCGGGTGATGCACTCGTGCGCGATGTTGAGATGCTCGCGGTCCCCGTCGAACAGCTCCCACAGCGCGGCCGAGGAGGCGTGCGCCTGCGCATCGGCATAGCTCGTGTAATCGGTCAACTTCACCCGGGACTCTCCCATTGCGGTGTTCGTCGCAAGCACGACTCACGCCCTTGTCCACATGTTGAGCGGCGCAATGGCACAATTTGCTTGTTGTTGCAAATATTGAACGCTATTCAACATATTGAATGAAAGAGCCGAACGACACACCTGCCGCCGACACGGCGAAGGCCAGCAAGGCACCGGCCATTGCGCGGGCGGCAGCGGTCCTGCGCCTGCTAGGTAAGAGCGATGCACCGCTGGGTGTGCAGGCGATCGCCCGCGAGTTGGAACTGGTCCCCAGCACCTGTCTCTACGTGCTGCGGGCGCTGGTGACGGAGGAACTGGTGGCCTTCGATCCGGCCACCAAGCGCTACACGCTTGCCTCGGGCGTGCTGACGCTGGCGCGCAACTGGCTGCGCCGCGACCAGTTCAACGATCTCGCCCAGCCCGCGCTCGACCGGATCAGCCAGGAGTTCGGGCTGACCACGCTGGGTGTGCAGATCTTCGGCCTGCAGCACATTGTCGTGACCGCCATGTCGCAGTCGAGCCAGAACTTCCAGCTCTCCACCCAGGTCGGCAGCCGCTTCCCGGCGCTGGTCTCGGCAACCGGCCGCTGCATCGCCGCCTATGGCAATTACCCCGACAGCGAATTGAAGCCGCGCTTTGCCAGGCTGCGCTGGGACGAGGCGCCCACATGGGAAGAATGGAAAGCGCAGGTGGAAGAGGCGCGCGTGACCGGTATCGCCGTCGACGCCGGGCACTACATCTCGGGCGTCACTGTCGCCGCTGCCCCGGTCTGGAAGAGTGGGCACAGGGATGGCATGCGCCCGACCCATGCGCTTGTCGCCATCGGCCTCGGCGCCGCGGTGCGCGGGGAAAACCTGCCGCGCCTGCGCGAAGCCCTGCTCAGTTCCGCCCGCAGCCTGACAGAACAACTGTCCGATTGATTCTCGACATCTGTCGTGGACAGGCCCGGCGTTCTTGGGCAACCCTCTCTCGCAAAGGAAAAGAGGAGAGGACGCCATGGCCAGCAGCTTGCCCGCGCAGTGGGATGCGGAAGTCGATTTCGTATCCGTGGGATCGGGCATCGGCGGTCTTTCCGGCGCCATTGCCGCGCATGAGCACGGCCTGTCCGCCATGGTGCTCGAACGCGCCGACCAGCTGGGCGGCGTTACTGCGCTCTCGATGGGCGAGGTCTGGGTTCCCGGCAACGCCCATGCCCGCGCGCTCGGCATAGAAGACAGCGCCGCAAGCGCGTTCCGCTACGTGCGCCAGCTCTCGATGGGCTATGGCGAGGATGCGCTGATCCTCAACCAGGTCGTCCACGCCGCGCCCGCCCTCGCATGGTTCGAGGACCGCATCGGCCTGAAGATGGAGGTCATCCGCGGTTGCCCCGACTACTATCGCGGCCACAGCAACGACGCCGTTTCCGAAGGCCGCCTGCTCGAGCCCGCACCTTTTCGCGGCGAAGCGCTGGGCGAATGGCAGGAGCGCACCCGCGTCTCGCCGCAGGTTCCCTATGGCCTCACCCACGACGAGATCTACGCCATGGGCGGCACCTGCAACGTGATGCATTGGGACTACACCGAAATGGCCCGCCGTCTTGCCGAGGACGAACGCTGTCTCGGCCCGGCGCTTGCGGCTTACTTCGTGAAGGGCGTGCTCGACCGGCCGATCCCGGTCGAAACCGGAGCCGAAGTGCGCGAAGTGCTCATCGATGGCGAGCGCGCAGTCGGCGTGCGCTATGTGAAGGATAGCCGCGACCACTTCGTGAAGGCCCGGCGCGGCGTCCTCGTCGCGGTGAGCAGTTACGACCGCAACCCCGAACTTACCCGCACGCTGGGCCCGCAACTCGATCCCGGTTCGATGGTAACGTTCGGCACGGTCGACGGCGCCCACTTCCGCCTCGTCGGTGCGCTCGGGGCGCGCATCGCGCGCATGCCCGACGTGACCATGCTGGGCTACAATATCCCCGGCGAGGAAACCCAGGACGGCACCCCGCTCTGGCGCGGCGGCATGACCTTCATCGGCCTGCCGCACACCATCGTCGTCAACCGCGCCGGCAAGCGCTTCGCCAACGAGGGGTTCTACCGCTCGATCTACTATGCCGTGGACGCGATCGACGGTGGCACACAGACGCACCCCAACTTCCCGGCCTGGGCAATCCTCGATTCACAGGCCCGCGGCAAGTACCCGCTCGGCTCGATCATGCCCGGCGACGAAGTGCCCGAGGAGGTCGCGGTAAAAGCCGACAGCCTTGCCGAACTCGCCGCGCTGACGGGCATCGACCGCGACGGACTGGAAGAGACCGTCGTGCGCTTCAACCGTTTCGCCGAGGCAGGGGTGGACCCCGACTTCAACCGCCACGCCTACCCCTGGGGTGCATGGCTGTGCGGCGACGCCAACCACAAGCCGCACCCGCAACTGGGGCCCCTGCTCAAGCCGCCGTTCTATGCGCTGCGCTTCAAGCGCCTGACCGGTTCGGCCATCGCCTCGACCGGCATCGTCACCGACCGCCATGCCCGCGCAGTGAATTGGGACGGAGAACCGATCGCAGGGCTCTATCTCGCCGGCAACTCGGTCTCGCGCCTCGACAACGGCGCGGTCATGCAGAGCGGCATGTCGAACGCGCGCGGCATGACGCACGGCTGGCTCGCGGCGAAACATGCCGCAGGCCAGCCCAGCGACCTGCTCGACCGGGCGCTGAAAGAACACGCAGGCGGCTGATCGAGCGCACACGCAATCCGTTCGTCCTGAGCTTGTCGAAGGACAGGGGCGCCGCGCGTGACTTCATCCTTCGACAAGCTCAGGATGAGCGGAGAGGGCGGTTGCTCCCTAGCCGTCCTTCTTCTTCAACAGCACGGTGCGCAGCATCGAGAGCGCCGTTTCGCCGCGCTGGTTGGTCAGTTCATGCTTGAACACGACGATACCCTGCGTCGGGCGAGACTTGCTCTCGCGCATCTCCACCACTTCGCTCGAGCAGGTGAGCGTATCGCCGATGAAGGTCGGCTTGGGCGTCACCACCTTGTCGAAGCCGAGATTGGCGACGAGTGTGCCGACCGTGGTGTCCGCAATCGACAAGCCCACCGCGAGGCTGAAGGTGAAGGTCGAGTTCACGAGAATCTGCCCGAATTCGCTCGCCTTCGCCGTTTCGGCATCGAGATGCAGCGGCTGCATGTTGTGCGTCATTGCCGAGAACATCAGGTTGTCGGTCTCGGTGACCGTGCGGCTCGGCTGGTGGACGATCTTGTCGCCCACGTTCCACTCGTCGAAAAACCGGCCCGGCATTACATCGTCTCCTGTTCCGTCAGTGTCACCCGCGCCGGCGTCCAGTTGCGTGCCCGCCTGGCTTCGCGCGCTGCGACATCCTCACCTTCAAAATCCATGGGCGCGGGCGCACTGGTGAACGCATCCCGCGCATCGAGCGCCGGCATGTTCACGACAGCTCTGGCCGCACCATCCTTGTACCAGACCGCCGCGACGAAGACGCCGCAGTGGCCGCACACCAGAAAGTCGGTGATTCCCAGCCCGAACCGGTAAGGCTCCAGCGCAGCCGGGACCGCCAGCTCGACCAGCCCTGCAGGGTCCGACAGCACGACCGCGCGGTGCCGCACGCAAAAGCCGCAGCTATCGGCGCGCGGCGTGAAGTCTCCCGGCGCCTTGTCGCTGTGCAGCGCGACATGAATGCGTCCGCAATGGCAACCACCCGCATAGTGGTGGGCATAAGTTGCCGGTTCGCGCTCCATGTCTGCGGCTTACTCCGCTTCTTCCTCGATCATCACCAGCAGCGCATCGACCTGCACTTGCGCTCCCGCGCTGGCATTGAGCTCGGCCACCGTGCCGTCGAACGGGGCGGTGAGCGTGTGCTCCATCTTCATCGCTTCGAGCGTGAGCAGCTTCTGGCCCTTGATCACGGCATCGCCCTTCTCGACCTCGACCGAGATGACCTTGCCCGGCATCGGCGCAATGATCGCGCCCGAGCCGTCTGCAGCCCCATGCGCGGCATCGTGCCGCCACGGGGTGAGCAGCCAGGCCTGACCCTGCTCGGTTACCAGCACGCCGCTCGCCGGGTCATCCGTCCCTTCGCCGGTAAGCTCGACTTCGACTTTCTCGCCGTCCAGCAGGAACCATGCTGCACGCTGGGGTGCAGCATTGAGCCGGAACCCGGCCATGTCGGTCACCGGCACAAGCGCATCGGCGGCCGCCTGCAGCACATCGTCGGACGGCACCGGCGGCTCGGCCATTTCCTCGCCGTCGCGGCCGATCAGCCCGGTATCGACATTGCCCGCAGCAAAGTCCGGATGCTGCAGCGCCTTCACCAGGAACGAGGCATTGGTCTTGACCGGCCAGACCGCACTGTCGGCCAGCATGTCGCCAAGCCGCTCGCGCGCTTCGCTGCGGTCCTCGCCCCAGGCAATGACCTTGGCGATCATCGGATCGTAGTGCGGTGAGACTTCCGCGCCTTCATAGACACCGGTATCGATACGTCCGCCGTCGGCCTCGCCGAACTGCAGCAGATCGAGCTTGCCGATGCTCGGCAGGAAGCCCTTGGCCGGGTCCTCCGCATAGAGGCGCGCTTCCATCGCCCAGCCGTCGATGGTCAGGTCTTCCTGACGCAGCGGCAAAGGCTCGCCCGAAGCGACGCGCAGCTGCCATTCGACCAGATCGACGCCGGTGATTTCCTCGGTGACGGGATGCTCCACCTGCAGGCGGGTGTTCATTTCCATGAACCAGATCTTGTCCGCCGAGAGCTTGCCCGAGCCGTCGGCAATGAACTCGATCGTGCCCGCGCCAACATAGTCGACGGCCTTTGCTGCACGCACCGCTGCAGCACAAAGGGCTTCCCGTGTGTCGCTGTCCATGCCCGGCGCGGGGGCTTCCTCGATCACCTTCTGGTGGCGGCGCTGCAGCGAGCAGTCGCGCTCGAAGAGGTGGACGACATTGCCGTGCTTGTCGCCGAAGACCTGCACTTCGATGTGACGCGGCGAGGCGATGTACTTCTCGATCAGCACGTGATCGTTGCCGAAAGACGATGCCGCCTCGCGCTTGCACGATTGCAGTGCGTCGGCGAAGTCTTCCTCGCTTTCGACAAGGCGCATGCCCTTGCCGCCGCCGCCGGCGACAGCCTTGATCAGCACCGGATAGCCGACTTTTGCCGCCTCGTCGGCCAGCACGCCCGGCGTCTGATCCTCACCCATGTAGCCCGGCGTCACCGGCACCCCCGCTTCGGCCATCAGCTTCTTGGCGGCGTCCTTGAGGCCCATCGCGGTGATCGAAGACGGGTTCGGTCCGACCCAGACGATCCCCGCATCCATCACCGCCTGCGCGAACGCGGCGTTCTCGGAAAGGAAGCCGTAACCGGGATGGATCGCCTCGGCGCCGGTCTGCTTGGCCGCGGCAATGATCTTCTCGCCGACGAGGTAAGATTCGCGCGTCGGCGCCGGGCCGATGCGCACGGCCTCGTCGGCCTCGCGCACATGCAGCGCCTGCGCATCGGCGTCGGAATAGACGGCCACAGTGCGGATGCCGAGTTCACGCGCGGTGCGAATGACCCGGCAGGCGATTTCGCCGCGATTGGCGATGAGGAGGGATTTGATCATGATTTAACTCCCAATCCCCATCCGGATGCCGGAAACCCATTCCTCCCCGAGCTCGTCTCGGGGAGGTGGCTCGCGAAGCGAGACGGAGGGGGAAAAGCGATGTTCAAAAACGTTGCGCCCAAACCGCGCGCTGGCGGTATCGGCCGAGCGCGAAAGCTGCGGAGCGAAATGCCGCTGCCGGAAGTCCTGCTCTGGCGTGAGTTGCGCAAACGGCCTGGCGGACTGAAATTTCGCCGCCAGCGCCCCAGCGGGGCCTTTGTTCTGGATTTCTACTGCGCCGATGCGCGGCTTGCCATCGAAGTGGATGGCATGGCGCGCGGCATGGGGGACAACCCGCCGCGGGATGAGGCGAGAGATCGTTGGTTCGCAAGTGCGGGCATTGCGACCTTGCGCATTCCGGCAAGCGCGATTTTGGATGACCTTGCGGCGGCCTTGGCCCTGATCGTTTCCGAAGCGCGGGCGCGGCTCCCCCTCCACCACCCGGCTGCGCCGGGCGGTCCCCCTCCCCGAGACAAGCTCGGGGAGGAATGAGGACAATTTCACCTGCACCGTCATCACATCCTGAACACGCCAAACTGCGGACGATCGGGAATCGGCGCCTCGAGGCTCGCCGCCAGCGCCAGTCCCAGCACATCGCGGGTCTGGGCCGGGTCGATCACGCCGTCGTCCCACAGGCGCGCGGTGGCGTAGTAGGGGTTGCCTTCGTCCTCGTACTTCTGGCGGATCGGCGCCTTGAAAGCCTCGGCCTCGCGTTCGTCCCACTTGGACGCATCGCGGTGGACGGTGGCGAGCACAGAAGCCGCCTGTTCGCCGCCCATCACCGAGATGCGCGCATTGGGCCAGGTAAAAAGGAAGCGCGGGTCATAGGCGCGGCCGCACATGCCGTAGTTGCCGGCGCCGAAGCTGCCGCCGATCAGCACGGTGATCTTAGGCACAGTCGCGGTGGCAACCGCCGTCACCAGCTTTGCGCCGTGCTTGGCGATGCCCTCGGCCTCGTACTTGCCGCCGACCATGAAGCCCGAGATGTTCTGGAGGAACAGCAGCGGGATCTTGCGCTGGCAGGCGAGCTCGATGAAGTGCGCACCCTTTTGCGCGCTTTCGGAGAACAGCACGCCGTTGTTGGCGAGGATCGCCACCGGCATGCCATGGATATGCGCGAAACCGCAGACCAGCGTGTTACCGTAGAGCGCCTTGAACTCGTGGAACTCGCTGCCATCGACCACGCGGGCGATGACCTCGTGCACATCGTAAGGCGCACGAACGTCCTCGGGGATGATCGAGTAGAGCTCTTCCGGATCGTACTTCGGCGCGCGCGGCTCCTGGACCGGCAAGTCATGCCGATGCACCGGGCCGAGGTGGCTGACGATATCGCGCACGATCGTCAGCGCGTGCTCGTCGTTATCGGCGAGGTGATCGGTCACGCCCGACTTGCGGCTATGCAGATCGCCCCCGCCTAAATCCTCCGCCGAGATCACTTCGCCCGTTGCCGCCTGCACCAGTGGCGGTCCGGCGAGAAAGATCGTGCCCTGCTCCTTCACGATGACGCTCTCGTCGCTCATCGCCGGCACATAGGCGCCGCCCGCGGTGCACGAACCCATGACGCAGGCGATCTGGGCAATGCCCTTCGCGCTCATGTTCGCCTGATTGAAGAAAATGCGGCCGAAGTGGTCGCGGTCGGGGAAGACTTCCGCCTGGTGCGGCAGGTTGGCCCCGCCGCTGTCGACGAGGTAGATGCACGGCAGGTTGTTTTCCTCGGCAATCTCCTGCGCGCGGACGTGCTTCTTCACCGTCATCGGGTAATAGGTGCCGCCTTTGACGGTGGCATCGTTGCACACGATCATGCACTGGCGGCCCGAGACGCGGCCGATGGCCGTGATGATCCCCGCGCCGGGAATGTCCTCGCCATAAAGGCCGTTCGCAGCGAGTTGGCCCAGTTCAAGCAGCGGTGAGCCGGGATCGAGCAGACGCTCGACGCGATCGCGCGGGAGCAGCTTGCCGCGGCTGACATGGCGTGCGCGCGACTTCTCGTTTCCGCCCAGGGCCGCAGTCGCGACCTTCTCGTGCAGATCCTTGGCCAGAGCGCGGTTGTGCGCATCGCGCGCCTTCGCCTCCGGGCTTTCGAGGTTCACGTTGGTTGGGAGCACCGGCGCGCTCATGCCCTGATTTCCTTCCCGGCTACGATTTGCATCAGCCTCTTCCCGCAGGATTTCGATTTACACAGCCTATCTAGCCAAGCTGCAACGACAGAGGAAATTGAAAGTTTTGGCAGCACGTCATAGACAACTTCTATGATCGACCAGTACCAGCTGCGCTATTTCCTCGCCGTCGCCGAAACCGGCAGTTTCAGCCGCGCAGCCAAGCGCGTCAGCGTGACCCAGCCTTCGCTGTCGGCGGGGATCGCCAAGCTGGAACGCGAACTGGGCGCGCGCCTGTTCGACAGGGATCGCCAGGGCGTTGCCCTGACCCCCGCCGGCAGCCGCTTCCTCGTGCGCGCCCGGCGAATCGCGGCAGAATACGAACATGCGCTGGTCGAATTGTCCGAAGTCTCCGACCCTACGCTGCTGCGCATCGGCGTGCTCGGGACGATCCCCACCGCCATGATCGAAAACCTGCTGGAGCAGCACCGCGCGCTGGGATCGGGCGAGGCGCTGGAAATCCTCGACGGCAGCGAGCGGGACATCACCGAGCGACTCGAACGCGGCCGCATCGACCTGGCGCTGACCGTCGTGCGCCAGCACCATGCGCGCTTCCATCCCGAAGTGCTCACGCGCGAGCGCTACATGATGGTTCTGCCCACCGATCACCCCCTGGCGGACGAGGACGAAGTCATGGCCGAACAGCTCGCGCGCGACCGCATGGCGCTGCGCCGCCACTGCGAGGCCCTGCCCGAGATCAACCGCTTCTTCATAGCCCGCGGGGTGCGCCCGCGCTTCGTGCTCAAGACCACCACAGACGAGCGCGTGCTCGCCGTCGTGCGCGCGGGAGCCGGGGTCGGGATGATGCCCGAATGTTTCGCCGAAACTGCGGTGCGCTTCGTGCCGGTCAAGGACTTCGAACTGACCCGCGACGTCGGCCTGCTCCATGCCGGTGAGCCGCATATCGCTCAGGCGCTGGCCAGCCCCTTCATCGGCCTTGTCCGCCGGCACTACGGCAAGGCATGAAGCGCCCGAAGAGACAGGCGAGGAGAGAGATATGCTGCAACCTGCGGACATGAGCGGAAAGGTCGCGCTGGTCACCGGCGCGGCAGCGGGTCTGGGCCGCGCATCGGCGGAACGGCTGGCTGCGCTCGGCGCGAAAGTGGCGCTGGTCGATGTGGTCGAACAGGGGCTGGAAGAGGCCGCCAGCACCATTCGCGAGGCCGGCGGCGAAGCGCTGGTCCTCCCGCTCGACCTGTCGGTCCGCAGCAACTGCGCCAAGGCCGTCGACGACACGCTTGCGGCGTTCGGCCGGCTCGACGCTCTGTGCAACGTGGCCGGCGTGATGAAGCCCGGACCAACGCCGGAATTTTCCGACGAGGCCTGGGACCTCACCATGAAGGTCAATCTGGAAGCCCCGTTCTTCCTGATCCGCGCCGCCCTGCCGCATCTGCTCGAAAGCCACGGCGCCATCGTCAACGTGACCTCGTGCGCGGCATTCCAAGGACAGGCCTATTTCGCCGCCTATTGCGCCACCAAGTCCGGCCTTACCAACATGACCAAGGCGCTGGCCATGGAATACATGAAGGCGCCGATCCGCATCAACGCCGTGGCGCCTGGCGGAATGATGACGGGCCTCGTCGGCGGCATGGCGGCGCTCGCCGAATGCGACCGCGAACTGATCGGCCGCATCGGCTCCCCGCGCGGGCTGTGCGAGATCGAGGACGTGGCCGAGACGGTAGTATTTCTGGCAACGCCTGCTGCGCGCTCGTATCACGGCGCCTGCATCAACATCGACGCGGGCGTGACGGCGGACTAGCCACCGGAGACAGGACTACCCATGGGCAAATTGTGATCCTGGGTATAGCGCGAGATGACCGCTGTGCTCGATTTTAACTCAATAACTGTCTTTTCGAACACGCCGACACAGCTACATACAAAGACATGTGGTATCTGTGCGCAGCGGAGCAATCGAGAGAGTGCATGACAGCACCCTGCAATTTGATATGAGCAAGTTGGTCCTAGAGCGGTTTTCGACCGTTCTGAATCGGCATGGGATTCCCTTTGGTCACGATTTCTGATTCAGA
>NZ_BMLK01000028.1 GCF_014645195.1 Novosphingobium indicum
GCTTAACTCCTTACCCTTCGGAGCATACCAGAATCAGGTGTGTTTGCAAAGTATATAAACGCCAACCGTTTTCCTACAGCCCCTTCGCCGCGATAGCCTTGGCCCATGCCGAGATCTCCTGCCCGCTGGCCTGCCTACTTGCGCATTCCGCCGTTCGTGCCGGTGCCCTTGCGGCATCGGCGGGACGGGTGGTCGGCGGTGCGGCAGGGGGAGTTCATCGGGTGGCTGGCGCAGACGGGCTCGGTGTCCGAGGCGGCGGCGCGGGTCGGGGCTTCGCGCGAGAGTGTCTATCGGCTGCGGCGGCGGGCAGGGGCGGCGTGGTTTGCAGCGGCGTGGGACTTTGCGGCCATGGCGCCGGACACCGATGACATTCCGGCCTTTCCGAAGTTGACAGGCTGGGCGCTCGTGGCGGCGGCGCATGAGGGGCTGGTCCGGGTGCGGATGCGCGGCGGGCGCTACGTCGGGTGCTCGCTGCAGCCCAGCGATTCCGCGCTTTTGAGGCTGCTGGCGCAGATGGACCGCGCCGTGTCCGATCCGTTCGGGGCGCAGTGGGGAGGCGCAAGGTGACACGCACTTTTTTGCGCGTCCGAGTCAACCGGGGTGTCACAGACCGGCGGGGGCCGGATCAAGCCGTGCCGGCGTGGCGATGGAGCACGGCATCCGCCAAGTGCAGCTCGCCGTTCCATGTCCGTTCGTGGAAGAAGAACACGACGGCATTCACAAGCTGCTCGATCAGGGCGATGCCGCCGGCCATCGTCGCCGAGCCGGTTACGGTATAGGCTACGGTGAAGCCCACCAGCAGGTGCAGGGTCAGGAAGCTTGTGGTTTTGGCAAGATCGCGGGTCATCGGTTCATCCCTTCGGGACAGGATTTAATGCGACTCGTTCGCAACAGCGAGCGGGCGATGGTGCGATCAGTAATCGGCGGGGACGATTACCGAGCCGGACAATTTTTCCGTCGCATTCGCTTCCCGATGGCGGGGGCGGCGAACAGATGGTATAATTCGGCATTGCCTTTCGGGAGCCTAGTCTATGCCGCGCACGCCTTCCGAAGACTGGCTGATGCTTGCCCACGAGAGTTACTGGCTCTGGTTCGATTCGATGGTGGTCATCGGCATGCGAACTTCGGACATATTGGTGTGCCGCCCCGGGTACGAGCGGGAAGCGGCGCTAATGGTTTCCGAGAAAGTGCGCGCCCATGCCGAACTGGGGGCCAAGCTCGCCGCCGGGGGCTCGCTGGCGCCCGAAAAGGCCGCGCGCAAGGTGGTCAAGCACTATGGCCGCAAGGTACGGGCAAACCGCAGGAGGCTAGCCCGGCGAAAGTGACGGGGGCGGGGAACCGCCCGACCGTCCCGCCGTTTCATTGCGACCATGAAGCACCTGATCTCTGCTGCGGCGCTGGCCCTGTGCCTTGCGGCCTGTTCGTCCAAGCCTTCCCCCAGCGCCAGTGCGGCGACGGCATCGGCCGTCCCTGAAGAGTCCATTGCAACCTCTGCCGATACGGCTTCCGGGGACGAAGGAGCCATCGCAGCCGCGCAGCCGATGGTCATGCCGGTCGGCAATACGCCGATGCTCACGCTCGAGGGGCTGGACGATCTCGAAATCGGCAAGCCGGTGCCCAGGGACGGGTCATGGGCGGAGCGCGGGGCGCAGATCTCGGATGCATGCCGGACGGTGTCCTCGCCCGAGTTTCCGGGCGTCTATGCCATCGTCGAGGACGGCAAGGTCCGGCGGATCACCGTGGGCCAGCGCTCAGACGTGACTTTGGTCGAGGGGATCGGCGTCGGCGCCGGCGAGGCCGAAGTGAAGCAGGCGTTCCCCGGTTTTCGCGCCTCGCCCCATGCCTACGAGGACGCGCCCGCCAAGTACCTGACCGCGCCCAATGCCGGCAGCGGTGAGGCCGCGTTGCGCTTCGAGATCGGGCAGGACGGCAAGGTCAGCCTGATCCATGTCGGCACGATGCCGGTGCTGGGCTACGTCGAAGGCTGCGCCTGAGCCGGTGTGGAACATGGTTTTCCCCGCATTTCCTATCGGCGGCGATTGATATAGAACGGCTTTTCCAGTCCCCGCAGAGGGAAAAGGAGGGGTCGTGAACCACTATCTGCTTACCTACCATCTGGCGCCCGACTACCTCGAGCGCCGCCCTGCCTTCCGCGCGGAGCATCTGGCGCTGGCTTGGGAAGCCTCCAAGCGCGGCGATCTGGTGCTGGGCGGCGCGGTCGAGGAGCCGCTCGACACGGCGATGCTGCCCTTCGCCGGAGACGGTCCGGAGGCGGCGGAGGCCTTTGCCCGCGCCGATCCCTACGTCGCGCAGGGGCTGGTCGAGCGCTGGACGGTGCGACGCTGGAACACGGTCGTCGGCGACAGCGCCGCCAACCCGATTCACTGAGGAGGCGGCCGTGGCGCAGACTGTCGATTCCACCGCCGAGCTCGCCATCCGCCGGCGCCGGGCCACGTTCAACCGGGCCATCGCCGAGGGCGACCATGCCACGATCTCGCAGCTCCTCGCCCGCGATGTGGTGATGGTGACCGGCAGCGACAGCGCGGTCGTTTCGGGCCGCAACGCGCAGCTCAAGGCCTGGCGGCGCGAATTCGCCAGCCCGGCGCGGGCGGTCTATACCCGCACCCCCGTCAGCGTGGCGGTGTCGCGGGTCGAGCCGGTCGCGTTCGAGCAGGGGCACTGGCAGGGCGTGGAAGCAAGCTCGGGCAAGGCGCTGGCCTCGGGCGACTACTGCGCGAAGTGGCGTGAGGTGCTGGGCGAGTGGGTCATCGTCGCCGAGGTCTTCGCGACGCTCGCCTGAGGCTGCCGTACGATTCTTGCTGAGGGCGGCTTAAGTCCTGCGGTTTGTATCCGTATTAAGGATTGAAGGCCGCGGTTTGGTTGAGGATCGCAAGGCCAGGGGAACTCGCGCAGACAGGTGGAGCTATGCTCAGCAAGATCAATCCTTCGGCAGTCGTTGCACAGTGCTGGTACTTGCGCCGTCACGTTCCGGAGGGGCGCCGCCGCCGCGAGGAAAACGGTGTGGTGCACTGCACCTGCCGCTACTGCCAACGCCCGATCCGCTCGCGCGACGGTGGTCGCTGGGATCTCTCCGAAGGCTTCGATCTCGATGCGCTGAGCGACAAGGGCAGCCACAGCCACTTCTGTGTGGTCGATACGCTCGATGAGATGGTCATTGCCCGCTATCCGGTGCCGAGCGGCGCGGATGAGGAAACGATCGCCGAACGCATCGCCGAGATCCGCGAAAAGCATGGCATCGAGGAAGACGATGGCGTCTTGCAGGTCCGCCTTGTGCAGGGCCGTGCGGCTTTACAGAGCGTGCACTGATCCAGGCGGCTGACAGGGTGCTTTCGCACTCGATACCTGACAACGGCAGCAGTGCCGCCGCGTGCACAACGGAAAAGGGCGTCACCCGCGAGGGATGACGCCCTTGTGCACTGGAGGATGCGATCGGGCTTCGGGAGAGAAGCTTACCCGGGCGCGATCCTGCCAGCGGATTACTTGCTGGCCAGCTCGTCGACGACGTCCGTCTTGGTGAAGCTCACCGAGCGGTTGTTGTAGGTGCCCGAAACGCGCTCGCCACGAACGTAAAGGCGGAACGGAACGCCAGCCGAGGTGCGACCGTCGATCACGGTGACATCACCCTTCTCGGCAGTGGTGTAGGTGTAGTTCACGCCTTCGTGCGAGAACTCGCGGGCATCGCTGGCGTGAGCAGCGGCAGGAACGGCTACAAGTGCGGCGGCGCCGGCGGCGATAATGGTCTTGAACATGGCAATGTCCCCTAGTTTGGATGCAGGAAGATTGCCTCGGGGCATCTCTTCTTGTTGTTGCGGTGCAGCATGTATGATTGGTGCGGTGCAATGCAAATTCAAAACTTCGATGTAGGGTTGCGAAAATCGCAACTTAATTTTATTCGTTGAAAAACAGGTACATGACGCGGCACCATCGGTAGTGGCTGCTGAAAAATTCCAAAATTGGATATTGCTTTCGATATGCTGCAAGTGCGTTGTAGTGTTGTTTCGAGGGCATGTTCCCTTGTCGGTGCCGGTCGTTGCGGGTAACGCCGCCACATGATCAGCAGGCCATGCCACCCCCTTGTCGCGGCGTTAGCCCTTGCCCTGGCGGGATGTCAGATGGGGCCGGGAAGCGAGGTGCCGGGAGACGGCAACGATCACCGCCCCTTCAGCCAGATCGCGGAAGATGAAGTGGTTCGGGTCACGGGCACGGAGCCATTCTGGGGCGGCGAGGTCTCCAATGGCGAACTGACCTACACGACCCCGGAGAACAGTGACGGCACGGTAGTTCCGGTGTCCCGCTTCGCCGGGCGCGGCGGGCTATCGTTCTCGGGCGAAATGAATGGCAAAGCCCTTACTCTCGCGGTGACGCCGGGCGCATGTTCGGATGGCATGTCAGACCGGACGTACCCGTTCGTGGTGACTTTGCGGATAGGAGACGATCTGCGCAACGGGTGCGGCTGGACGAAAACGCATCCGTGGAGCGGTGCGGAGTGACATCGGGTACCATCCGCGCGGGGATCGGCGGCTGGACCTTCGAGCCCTGGCGCGGGACGTTCTATCCCGACGACCTGCCGAAAACCCGCGAACTGGAATATGCCGCATCCCATCTGACGGCGATCGAAGTGAACGGCACGTTCTACAGCCGGCAGTCGCCGGCCACGTTCGCCAAGTGGCGCAAGGCGGCGCCCGAAGGTTTCGTCTTCGCGCTCAAGGCGGGCCGGTTCTGCACCCAGCGCAAGGATCTTTCGCAATCGGGCGAGAGTATTGCGAAGTTCCTTGAGCAGGGACTGGTGGAACTGGAAGACAAGCTCGGGCCGATCCTGTGGCAGTTGCCGGCAACCAAGGTGTTCGACCCCGATCAGATGGCCGCGTTCTTCACGCTTCTGCCGCCAAGCCAGGACGGCGTGCTGCTGCGCCATGCGATCGAACCGCGGCATGAAAGTTTCGATGATCCGGCGTTTTTCGATCTGGCGCGCGAAGCCGGGTGTGCCGTCGTCTTCGCCGATTCCGCGAAGTACCCGTGCTTTTCCGAGCAGACGGGCGCGTTCTCTTATGCGCGTCTGCAGGGCGCGCGGGAGGAAGAGCCCACAGGCTACTCGCCCGCTGAGCTGGATGGCTGGGCAGACAAGGCGCGCGGATGGGCGCAGGACGGCCGCGATGTGTTCGTCTTCTTCATTAACGGTGCCAAGGTGCGGGCGCCTGCTGCTGCTCAAGCGCTGATCCGCAAGCTGGGCTGACCACCGGATCCACTTTTTCAGACCCCTGCGCAGGCGGTTTCATGGCATTTTCATGACACCGCACTTGCAACATGGCCGTTGCACTTGAGGCTGCTGCATGTCGCGAAGGCCGCAGGAAATTAGCGAAATGAGAAATACCGTGCAGTACGCCATTTGTATTGCGGCGCAAAAAGCGACATGGTCCTAAGCTACTTGAGTATTGTTTTCTTTCCGTAACAGGTCCTGACTGGTACATATCTTTCTCAGAAGAGGCGGCCCGCAAAGTACGGTGCCGCTTGGGAAGAGGGCGATGTCATGAAGCAGTTCCTGACAGCATTACAGACCGGACTTGTCCTGTTTGCGCTGGCATTGTCCGGTACTGGCTGGGCAAGCGAAACCAAGGTCGAACCCGCTGCCATGACTGGCGCATTTTACATGCGCGATACTTTGGTTCCCCGAGCGGACGATCTCGCTCTGCTTCAGCGCAAGCCGGCGCTGTACCTTGCCAGTTTCAACGATGGCATGGCCACGGTTGCCTATTCGCTGGACAATGGGCGGATCGTCTACCGGGTGGTCAAGGGTGAGATCGACGCGAATGCCAAGGCCGAGATCGACAAGGCCCTGATCAAGCTTCAGCGCAAGCTGGCCTGATTCCATTCCCAGAGCCCTTTCGGGTCGCTCCTGAGGCCAGGGAAGGGGGGAGAAACGATAGGGCGCGATGGGCATGGCCATCGCGCCCTATCTGTTTGGCCGTCACGGTTTTCCGCGCTGCCGCGTAGTGCTGGACAGGGTGGCGTCCTCGCAGGCATACTCGCCGCGAACGGGACCGGGAAAAATGATCATGGACTACGTGAAAGTAGCAAGCGCATCGGACGTTGCGGAAGGCGTGCTGGTACCGGTCGAGGCGGGAGGGCTCAAGCTGCTCGTGACCAAGGTCGGCGGGACGTACTATGCCGCGCAGCGCAAGTGCCCCCATTTGGGTTTCAACCTGTGTCGGGGCAAAATCGAGGGCGAGGCGGTAGTCTGTCCGCTGCACAAGGCGAAGTTCGACCTCAAGACCGGCCAGATCGAACGCGATCCGCGGCTCCTCTTCATCGGCATGAAAGCCAAGACGGACCTCACAACCTATCCGGTGAAGGAGGAAGACGGCGCGCTTCACGTCGCCGTTCCCAAGCCGGCCTGACGCCCCTTCGACGTTAGAGGTAGCTGCGGCCCGTCTTCATGGCCTGGCGGGTTTGCGTGAAGATCGAGCCTGCCGACACGCGCGAGCCGCGCAGGACGAGCACGATCGTATCGCCTGCCTCGATCTTCACGTCTTCGGCCGGGTGGACGTAGCTTGAGCCGTTGTGGCGGTCGATCTGGACGACGAAGAAGCCGCCATTGCCGCGCCGCTCCGCCTCGCCAACGGTCGCGCCCGCGAGCGCAGACTTAGCCGGAACCGTTACCGCCTCGATCTCCAGCCCGAAATCGTGCAGCCCACGCTTGAGGTCGCGCACCTGCGGCGCTTCTCCGAGGAACTTCGCGGTCGTGGGGTAGAGGATCAGTTCGGCGATCCGCTCGGCGCCGATGTGCGTGGGCAGGACCACCTTGTCGGCGCCGGCATGGATAAGCTTGCCTTCGGTCGAGGGATACTCGCCGCGCGCGATGATCTCCAGACGCGGATTGAGATTGCGCGCGGAAAGCGTGATGAAGACGTTGAGTGCATCGTCGGGCAGGACGGTGGCCAGCACACGCGCCCGGTCGATCCCGACGGCGCGCAAGGTGGCTTCGTCAGTGGCATCGCCTTTTAGCGTGAGATGCCCGCACCCTTCCGCTTCCGCGAGCTTGGCGGGATTGCGGTCGAGGATGATGTAGGGCGTTCGGGCCCGCTGGAGTTCAATGGCGAGCTGCTTGCCGATACGGCCATAGCCGCAAATGATGGCGTGGTCGGTAAGCCTTTCGATCTGGCTTTGCATGCGGTCGATCCCGAGAATGTTGCGTATCTGGTAGTGCGCGAAGACCTGGACGAGGGCGCCGGTGAAGAAGATCATGCCGGTGCAGCCGAGCACGATCGTGGCCATGGTAAGGCCGCGCAGCCAGGTGGTGTCGAGCGGGTGGACTTCGCCGTAGCCGACCGAGAAGATGGTCACCGTGACCATGTAGGTGGCATCGCCCAGCGACCAGCCCTCGGCCATGAAACCGGCAGTGGAAAGAATGTAGACCGTCAGGACGAATGCGGCAGCGCGGGCTAGGTTCTGCACCGGCGTACCGAGCACGCGACCGGCGGCGTCGTCTATCCTGTCGTACTCGCCGGGCATTGACTGCGCGCCCCCTTCTGTTCACCCGGAACCGACCCTGCGCGCCGCAGTTCGGCTTGTCCAGCATCTGGATCAAATCCCGGGCGTCCAGTCCGGCGGGGCCAGTTCGAACCCGGCGAAGTCGAAGCCGGGCGAGACCACGCAGCTTACAAGCGCCCATCCGCCCATCGGTTCGGCTGCCTGCCAGTGTCCTTCGGGAACGCGCACCTGCGGCGATTCTCCTGCGAGGACGTCGCCGCCAAGCAGGTGCTGCTTTGCCGGTGTCGCGTCATCCGGAGCGATCGAGAGCGTTATCGGGCTGCCCGCGTGCCACAGCCAGATCTCGTTGGCGTCGACCTTGTGCCAGTGCGAGCGCTGGTTCGCTTCCAGCAGGAAGTGGATCGCGGTTGCGGAGGGGCGGTCTCCGGGTTCGGCATCGGCCCGCCAGGTTTCGCCGTACCACCCCCCTTCGGGGTGTGGTTTCAGCCGCAGGCGTTCGATAATGGCCGCAGCTTCGTCGCGGTTGCCGGGCATGAATATGTCCCCCTCTGGTAATTGCCGGTATCGGGCTCGATGGTGTGCTGTATAACGCGCCCGAACGGGAGAGGAATCGGGGCATGCCACATCCGCTCGGTATCGAGCTATTGACGGTTCTGGGAATGGGACCGGTAGACCATGTGACACTGGCGGCCGACCTTGGCTGCACGGCGGTCTCCATGGGACTGACGCAATTGCCGATGAACCCTCACGACTACCCGGCGTGGTCGCTGCGTGAGGATGCGGGACTGCGTGCGGAGCTGAAGGCCGTGCTGCGCGATCGCGGCGTGGCCATTTCGATCGGTGAAGGCATGGGCGTTTCGCCCGAATTCGACGCGTCCGAACGGGCCGCCGACATGGACATCTTCGCAGAAGTGGGGGCGATCCGGATCAATTCGGTGGACATGGGCGTGGAGCGCGAGCGTGCGCTGGATCAACTCGGCAAGCTGGCCGAAATGGCCCATGCCCGGGACATGGAATTCACAATCGAGTTCTGCCCCGCTTTCACCATCCGTACGCTCGGCGAGGCGCTGGAGGCTGTCCGCCATATCGGTGAGGACAAGGCCAGCGTGCTGATCGACTCGATGCACTTTTTCCGCTCGGGCGGCACGGTTCGACAGATAGCCGAACTCGATCCGGCGCTGATCGGCCATGTCCAGCTCTGCGATGCGCAGCGCAAGGGCATCGGGAACTATCTGCAGGAAGCGATGACCGGGCGCCTGATTCCCGGCGAGGGCGATCTGCCCCTGCGCGAATTCGTCGATGCTTTGCCGCGCGGCAAGACACTGGGGCTCGAAGTTCCGCTCATGGCTCAGGCGCAGAGCGGGCAGCCGGCAGCCGAGTACGTCGCCGAAATCGCGCTCAAGACACGGGAACTGCTGGCTTAGCGCTTGGCGGCGGAAAGCACCATTTCGGCGCCCTTTTCGGCGATCATCATGGTGGGCGCATTGGTGTTGCCGGACGTGATCGTGGGCATCACCGAAGCATCGATGACGCGCAGGCCGTCCATGCCCTTCACCCGCAGTTCGTGGTCCACTACGGCGCCCATCGCCGCTGTGCCGACAGGGTGGAAGATGGTGGTGCCGATGTCTCCGGCAGCACGCTGGAGTTCCTCTTCGCTTTGCAGCGCCATGCCGGGACGCACTTCCTCGGGATGGAAGCGGGCGAGGGCAGGCTGCGAAACGATACCGCGCGCTTGGCGAATGGCTTGCGCCGCCACGCGGCGGTCTTCCTCGCACGACAGGTAATTGGGCCGGATGCTGGGCGCGGTGCCCGGATCGGCGCTGGTGATGCGGCTCGTCCCCCGGCTTTCCGGGCGCAGGTTGCACACGCTGGCCGTAAACGCCGGAAAGGGATCGAGCAGACCGCCGAAAGCCTCGAGGCTGAGCGGCTGGACGTGATATTCGAGATTGGCTGTCGCATAGCGATCGTGGCTCTTGGTAAACACGCCGAGCTGGCTGGGCGCCATCGCCATCGGGCCTGAACGCCTGAGCAGATATTCCATCCCGATCAGCGCCTTGCCGAACAGGTTTGCCGCGCGCTGGTTGAGTGTTGCCACACCCGAGACCCGCCAGGCGCAGCGCAGTTGCAAGTGGTCCTGCAGGTTCGCGCCCACGTCCGGCGCATTGAGCACCGGGTCTATCCCAAGCGCAGACAGCGCCGCCGCATCGCCAATCCCGGAGCGTTCGAGGATGGCCGGCGATCCGATCGCGCCCGCCGACAGCAGGACTTCGCCGGCAGCGCGGGCGATGTGGCTGGTGTTGCCGAGGCGGTAGGCCACGCCCACAGTGCGCCCCTGTTCCACGACCACCTTGTCGACCAGCGCGCCGGTGACGATCTTCAGGTTCGCACGGCCGCGCACCGGCTTGAGGAAGGCGTCCGACGCACTCCAGCGCCAACCGCTGCGCTGGGTGACCTGAAAGAAGCTCGCGCCTTCGTTGTCGCCGGTGTTGAAGTCGTCGATCAGCGGGATGCTGGCTTCGCCGCAGGCAGCGCGGAACGATTCCAGAATGTCCCAGCGTAGGCGCTGCTTTTCCACCCGAATCTCGCCGCCGCTGCCGTGGACCGGGCTTGGCCCGTCGTAGTGATCCTCGGCGCGGGTGAAGTAGGGCAGCACGTCGTCCCAGCCCCAGCCGGGATTGCCCGCTTGCCGCCAGCCGTCGTAGTCCGCCGCCTGCCCGCGCATGTAGATCATGCCGTTGATCGAGGAACATCCGCCCAGCACGCGCCCGCGCGGATACTTGAGCGCACGTCCGTTGAGCCCCTTCTCGGCTTCAGTGGACATGCACCAGTCGGTACGCGGGTTGCCGATGCAGTAGAGATACCCCACCGGCACCTTGATCCAGACGTAGTTGTCCTTGCCTCCGGCCTCGAGCAGCAGCACGCGGTTGGCCGGGTCTGCGCTGAGTCGGTTGGCCAGTACGCAGCCCGCGCTGCCACCGCCGACGATGATGAAATCGAAATCATCCATGACCGGATCGGCTAGGCCGCCGCGCACAGGCAATCAAGTGGCGGTTTTTGCCCGCTCCCGCGATCCTACAGGCTTTGTCACGCAAAAGCGCTTGAAGCGGCAAGGGCGTACAGACAAGATCGCGCGCAATCGTCATGTGAGGAGGAGAGGGCATGCCTGTACCCGTTGTAATCGGCAAAGTCGGGATATGGTCCCTCGAACTGCGCTTCGGCGATCCGGAACAGTCGAACGATGCGGCGGCCGAACTCGATGAACTGGGCTATGGCGCTCTGTGGGTGCCCGGCGGCATTGACAGCGGTGCCCCAACCGACGTGAAGCGGCTGCTCGGCGCGACCAAGCGTACGACCATCGCGACCGGCATTCTCAATGTCTGGAAGCACAGGCCCGAAGAGATCGCAGAGTGGTTCAAGGGTCTCGACGAATCGGAGCAGGAACGCACGCTGCTCGGGATCGGCGTCAGCCACGGGCCGATCATCGGTGAAAAGTGGGCCAAGCCGCTTTCGGTGATGCGGCGTTTCGTCGATGGGCTGGAAGCCGCGGGCATGCCGCGCGAGAACCTGTGCCTTGCCGCGCTCGGACCGAAGATGACGGCGCTTTCGGGCGAGCGTTCAACCGGGGCTCACCCTTACCTCGTCACGCCCGAGCACACGGCCGAAGCGCGCGAGATCCTTGGGCCCGGCAAGCTGCTGGCGCCGGAACAGGGCGTCATTCTGGAAACCGACCGCGCCAAGGCGCGCGAACTGGCGTTGGGCGCGCTCGAAAACTACCGCCAGCTGCCGAACTATCGGAACAACTGGAAGCGGCTTGGCTTCAGCGAGGATGAGATCGAAGCCTGTTCGGACCGGCTGCTCGATTCGCTTTTCGCCATCGGCGATGTCGATGCCGTGGCCGAGCGCGTCCAGGCGCACCTGGATGCCGGGGCGGACCATGTGTGCCTGCAGGCCATCGGTGGACCGCGCGGGGCCAGCTTTGAAACGCTGATGCCGCAGTGGCGCCGTATCGCCGAGGCTCTGCTGTGATTGCCGAAGGCGATCTTACGTACGATTTGCCCGAAGGAACCGAAGCGCCGGGGCGAATCGCCGGGCGCTGCGTTGGCCATCGCATAGAGATCGATGCGCCTCCCGAGCTGGTCTGGGATTTTGTCGCCGATTTCGAAGGCTGGTCGGGGTGGAACCCGCTCTATGTCGAAACTGCCGGGCGCGCCGAAGTGGACGGACAGATCCGGTTCGCGGTCTTGCTGGAAGGTCTCAAGCCGCAGAAGGGCTCTGCGCGCGTGGTTACGGTGCGGCCGACCGAATGCCTTGAGTACATGATGACCAGCTTCGGCGGCTTGGTGAAGGCCTTCCGTTTCGTGGAGATCGAGGAAATCTCGCCGACTCGCTGTATTGTCACAAATGGCGAAATCATGGGCGGCGCAATGGGGGGCGTGATCGCAAAGGTCATGGGCCGCAAGGTCGGAAAGGGGCTGGCAGGTATGAACGATGCGCTGAAGAGAATGGCAGAACTCAAGTGGTCGGGCCGTCCGGTCGATGGTCGGACGAGTTAGTTTCGGGCTGCGCTACAGACCATTGGCGCGAGGCCTGATGTACGGGTATGTTCCTGACATCACGCGGCGTTAAGACTTTGGCAATTCCTTGCCCATAACTCTTTGAAGTGCAGGGGATGGCGGCTTTGTCGCCAGATTTGACAAGAGCCGTCGACGCCAGGGACGGACACGATCGCCGGGGGGGCGATCTGTCTACCAAGGCGGGTAAGCGTTGCCATGGCACGCTTCGGCAGTCCGCTTTCGACGGCGGCTCTTTGTCTTTCTTCAAAACTTGGCTTCAAAACTGTGCAGGCGCGTTTCAACCGCCCAGCGCATGCTCTTCCGCCGTTACCGGGTGTCCTTGCGATGGCCGGTCCGCCAGAGCGCGACCGATCCAGATCGCCGACATCGAGAAAATCGCGAGAATAAGACTGGCGATCAGCACGTAGCGCAGGATATTGGGTGTCGCGCCCCCGCGAGCTTCGTCGCCGTTGAGATGAACTTCGTCACCGATGCGTTGCATATTGGCTCTCCCGTTTGGCCGAGCCCGTGGCGTTCGGCGCCACAATATTCGCCGGACCAACTTACGTAACGCGGCCAGGGCGGCAAAAGTTCCTGCAGTTTCTGAAGAACGCAGGGCGGGAGGGCTAGGCTGTGCCGCTGTCCAGCAGGTCCAGGGTGCGTGGATCGCACTGCCCTTCGTAGAATGCGGTCAGCACATCTGCATAGGGGCCTTCTTCGCTGGCACTACGAGCGGCGGCATCAAAAAGCGTTATTGAGCTCCGCAATTTCAGTGCATCAATGTCGCCCAGAATCGCTTCGGCAGTCTTTTTCCCGGCCCATGTCAGCATGGCGTCGGTGCACTGCTCCAGCCGCTTGCTGAGAATGGGGTGCGCGAGATAATCCCGCGCCTCTTCAAGTCCGCTCAGTGCATAGAAGCGGGCATTGGCGCTGCGGCCCAATCCGGCAATTTGCGGAAAAATGAACCACATCCAGTGGCTCTGCTTTGCGCCGGCGACGATCTCGTCGTGTGCGCGATCGTAGATGTCGCGTTGCGCTTCCAGAAAGCGATCCAGGCCAGGCATCTCGGCGCGCCCTGAACAATGCTCAGCTTGCGGACATGTCCGCAGAGCCTTCCTGAACGGCCGGGCTGGTGGCGGTGCCGGTATCATCGGGCGTGCTGATGGCGCCCACGATCCAGATCGCCGAAAGCGCAATCACGGCCAAGGCAAGGCTGATGAGCAGAACATAGCGAACGATCCGCGGCGTCGAGCCGGCGCGCGCTTCGTTTTCTTCGAGGTGAACTTCCCGT
Organism: Novosphingobium indicum; assembly: GCF_014645195.1. Classification (GTDB taxonomy): domain Bacteria; phylum Pseudomonadota; class Alphaproteobacteria; order Sphingomonadales; family Sphingomonadaceae; genus Novosphingobium; species Novosphingobium indicum. The sequence continues at coordinate 13,354 of NZ_BMLK01000028.1, forward strand.
CCCTGGGTTTCCATGGTGTGTCTCCGATAGCTGGGGGGACCCCCTTGGCCCCCGTTTCCATCAAAAACGCACCATGGCGCTCTGCGTTCCGTAAAACTGGCTTCCCTTTGGGGAATCAGTCGCGAAGCAGTTCGTTGATTCCGGTCTTCGAGCGGGTCTGGGCATCGACCGTCTTCACGATCACGGCGCAGTATAGCGAGGGGCCGGGCGTGCCGTTGGGTAGGGGCTTGCCGGGCATCGCACCGGGGACGACCACGGCATAGGGCGGTACACGGCCCACGTGGACTTCGCCAGTGTTGCGATCGACGATCTTGGTCGATGCGCCGATGTAGACGCCCATCGAGAGAACGGCGCCTTCGCCGACCATCACGCCTTCGGCCACTTCCGAACGCGCGCCGATGAAGCAGCCGTCCTCGATGATGACCGGGCCCGCCTGCAGCGGCTCAAGCACGCCGCCGATGCCGGCACCGCCCGAAATGTGCACGTTCTTGCCGATCTGGGCGCACGAGCCGACCGTGGCCCAGGTGTCGATCATCGAGCCTTCGCCGACATAGGCGCCCAGGTTGACGAAGCTCGGCATGAGCACGGTGCCCTTGGCGACGTGCGCGCTGCGGCGCACGACGGCGCCCGGGACCACGCGGATACCGGCTTCACGGAATTTTGCCTCGTCCCAACCGGCGAACTTGAGCGGGACCTTGTCGAACGCGGGCGCGCCGGCCGAACCGTATTCCATCACTGTGTTGTCGTTGAGGCGGAAGCTCAGCAGCACGGCTTTCTTGAGCCACTGGTTGACGACCCACTCGCCGTCGATCTTCTCGGCGACACGGGCCTTGCCCGAATCGAGCAGACCGAGCGCCTCGTCGACGATCTTGCGGACGTCGTCGCTGGCAGGGGTGACGGTGTCGCGCGCATCAAACGCGGCTTCGATGGCGGCTTCGAGTTCGGACATTGCTGGAAGTCTCCGAATAGAGTCAGTTTCGTGCCGGGCGCCTATCGCGCCGGGACGGTTAGGACAAGCAAAAGGGGATTGGGGTCGGGCCGTTTACGCCGGGGCGCCGTCGTCCGGACGCATCAGTTCGCGTACGAAACCGATCAGCCCGGTCTGGCGGGCGCGGCGCATGCGCTCGGCGGCGAGGATCTCGGTGACCTTTTCGAAACAGGCCTGGATGTCGTCGTTGACGACCACGTAGTCGTAGCCGTCCCAGTGACTGATTTCCGAGCGCGCGCGGTCCATGCGGCCCGCAATCACCTCAGCGCTGTCAGTCCCGCGTCCGGTTAGGCGCCGGCGCAGTTCGTCGATGCTGGGGGGCAGCAGGAACACGCGCACGACGTCGCGTTCCAGCTTCTGATAGAGCTGCTGGGTACCCTGCCAGTCGATGTCGAAGAGATAGTCCTGACCGTCCTTGAGTCCGGCCTTCACCTGCGCCTTGGGCGTTCCGTAGCAGTGGCCGAAGACTTCCGCCCATTCGAGGAACTCTTCGTTTTCAACCATGCGATCGAATTCGGTGCGGTCGACGAAATGATAGTCCTTGCCGTCGACCTCGCCGGGGCGGGGCGGCCGCGTGGTGCAGGACACCGAGATGCAGATGTGCGGATCGTGTTCGAGCAGCATGCGCGAGATGGTCGTCTTGCCCGCGCCCGAGGGCGAGGACATGATGAACATCAGGCCGCGCCGGGCCAGCGTATCGGTCGCTTTGGAAGATGCGGAATCGGACATCTCTTCCCGATGACCGGGCAGGACGATCAAATCAACCCGAACCCGGTCCGGCGATGTGGGAAAACGGATTCGGGCGGACTCAGTCCTCGGCGCCGTCTTCTGCCATGTCCTGGAGCTTGGCTTCGCCTTCCAGCGCGGCTTCGCGGGCCTTGCTGCGATCGTAGAGGGTCTTGGCCATCAGCGCGCCGCCAACGAGGATCGCACCGGGCACGGAGCGCAGTGCCACTTTGGCAAGCGTGCGATGCAGCAGGGTTTCGCCCATCGTGCGACCCTTGAGGATCTTGGCGGCCTTGCTTGGCGAATACCGTCTGCCCAGAAAGGCGCGCTCGACGGCCTGCCGGGCCAGCATCGAGCCGCTGCGCAGGGCAATATCGGCTATCGCAAGGTTCGTGGCGATGTTGGGGCTGGGGCCGTGCAGTTCCTCGGGCGAGACCTTGGTCTTCGCCCTGCGCGCGGATTTCTTCACTGCGGCCGCAGCGTCTTCTGCATTTTCCTGTACTGCCTTCGTGGCCATGGACGTATCCTCCAGAGGCAGCGGATCGTTCAATTCTTCTTGCCGAAGTCCACAGAAACGACGTTCGATCCGTCCTCGCTGGGAGTAATGCGCGAAGCCACGTCTCGTTCCGACTCGTCGTTGCCGGCAGTACCGGACATTTCGTCATCCTCGCCGTCGGCAATCGCCTGAAACTGCAGGCCGAAGTCGACTGCAGGGTCCACGAAGGCGGTGATCGCGGAGAACGGGATGTTCAGCATCGCCGGGATCTGGTTGAAGCTGAGCCCGACCGCGAAGCCTTCGTCGGTTACTTCCAGATCCCAGAACTTGTTCTGCAGGACGATCGTCATCTCGTCCGGGAAACGAGCCTTGAGGTCGGCGGGAATGTCCACGCCTGGCGCGTTCGTCTTGAACGTGATGTAGAAATGGTGGCTGCCGGGAAGAACGCCATTGGCATCCTTTACCTGGCCGAGCACACGGCCCACGACGGCGCGCAGGGCTTCCTGCACGATTTCGTCATAAGGGATCAGGCTGTCTGGCGGCGTATCGTTCATCGCGCCCTACGTGCGCATCGTTCATCTAAGGGTCAAGTCGTTACGAAACAGATTTTACGCGCATGCGGGCGTTTTACCAAGGAAATAGCGTCGCGACTGCAAGCATCATGCGTGACGATGCGCCAATTCGCGCAATTGATTCCCACACGCACGGGTCTATAGGCGCTTTCCATGCGCACTGCTTCGATCAATCGCAAAACCCACGAGACGGATATTGCCGTCGAGGTGAATCTGGATGGCACCGGGGCCTACGACGTCTCGACCGGGATCGGTTTTCTCGATCACATGATCGAGCAGTTCTCGCGCCATTCGCTGATCGACATCACTTGCCACATCAAGGGCGACCTGCACGTCGACCAGCACCACACGACCGAAGACAGCGCCATTGCCATCGGACAGGCGATTGCCCAGGCGATGGGCGACAAGGCCGGGATCGGTCGTTACGGTCAGGCCTATTCGCCGATGGACGAGACGCTGGCCCGCGTCGCGCTCGACATTTCCGGGCGTCCGTATTTCGTGTGGAATGCCGGTTTCACGCAGGAAAAGCTGGGCGAACTCGATACCGAACTGGTCGAGCACTGGTTCCACTCGATTTCGCAGGCGGTGGGCATGACGCTGCATATCGAGCTGCTCTACGGCACCAACAACCACCACATCTGCGAGGGCATCTTCAAGGGCTTCGCGCGCGCCATGCGCAGCGCCATCGAACTCGACCCGCGCAAGGGCGGAGCGATTCCTTCGACCAAGGGCCAGCTCGGAGGCTGAAAGGCAAAAGCATGGCGGAAGTCCTTGCCCTGATCGACTACGGCGCCGGCAACCTGCATTCGGTGGCCAATGCGCTGAAGGCCGCTGGCGCGCCCAACGTCGCGGTAACCGCCGATCCGGACGTCGTGCGAGCGGCGGATCGTATCGTGCTGCCGGGAGTGGGCTCGTTCAAGGCCTGTGCGCAAGGGCTCTGGGGCATTTCCGGCATGGTCGAGGCCATGACCGAGCGCGTGCATGTCGGTGGCGCGCCCTTTCTGGGCATTTGTGTGGGCATGCAGCTTCTCGCCACGCGCGGTCTCGAGCATGGCGTGACCAGGGGGCTCGACTGGGTCGCGGGCGAAGTGCAACTGATCGAGCGGACCGATCCCACGATCAAGATCCCGCACATGGGCTGGAACGATGTGGCGCTCGGCCTGCACGATCCCGCCAGCGGGCTGATCGAGCCGGGCGAGGCCTATTTCCTGCATTCCTACCACTTCGCGCCCGAAGACGGCCACACCGTCGCGGCGATGACCGATCACGGCGGCGGGCTTGTCGCAGCCGTGGCGAGGGACAATGTCGTCGGCGTGCAGTTCCATCCCGAAAAGAGCCAGGTCTACGGCCTGTCGCTGCTGTCCCGTTTCCTCGAATGGAAGCCCTGAACCCATGATCGTATTTCCCGCCATCGACTTGAAGCAGGGGCAGGTCGTCCGGCTCGCCGAAGGCGATATGGCGCGCGCCACCGTCTATGGCGACAATCCCGCTGCGCAAGCGATGCTCTTTGCCGATGCCGGATCGCAGTTCCTGCATGTCGTCGATCTCGACGGCTCGTTCGCCGGCAAGGCAGAGAACCGCGAGGCGGTCGAAGCCATTCTCGACGTGTTCCCCGGCCATGTGCAGCTCGGTGGCGGCATCCGCACGCCCGAAGCGGTCGAGGGCTGGTTCGAGCTGGGCGTCTCGCGCGTGGTCATGGGTACCGCTGCGCTCAAGGACCCGCAGTTCGTGAAGGACATGGCGAAGGAATACCCTGGCGGCATCGTCGTCGCCGTCGATGCACGCGACGGCATGGTCGCGACCGAGGGCTGGGCGCAGGTCTCCACCGTCTCGATCATCGATATGGCCCGCCGTTTCGAGGATGCCGGCGTCGCCAGCCTGCTCTTTACCGATATCGGCCGCGACGGGCTGCTCAAGGGCTGCAACGTGCAGGCGACGGTTGATCTCGCGCGCCAGACCGATCTCCCGGTAATTGCCAGCGGCGGCGTAAAGGGGCTGGACGACATCCATATTCTCGCTCTCCATGCGGAAGACGGCATCGAGGGCGTGATTACCGGCCGCGCGCTCTATGACGGCCGCCTCGACCTTGCGGCAGCCATTGCCGTGGCAGAGCGGGCATCGTGAACGACAGCCGCCTCGTCGGCCTGTTGCTGATACTGGCGACGCTGCCGGGGCTGGCGTGGATCTGGAGCGACTACCGCGGCGGCAATGTGCGTCTGATGCTGTTCAGCCGCATGCGCAGCCCGATCCGGGCGAGCCGGAAGGATGATCCACAGCGGTTCTGGGCTTACCTGGGATTCAACATTCTGCTGTTCGCGCTGATGGGGGCGGGCGGCCTGTATCTGATGATGGTGAAGCCATGACTGTTCGCGTCCGCGTCATTCCCTGTCTCGACGTCGCCAATGGCCGCGTGGTCAAGGGCGTCAACTTCGTCGACCTGAAGGATGCGGGCGATCCGGTGGAGCAGGCGCGCGCCTACGATGCCGCCGGAGCGGATGAACTCTGCTTTCTCGACATTACGGCCAGTCACGAGGCGCGTGGTACCCTGCTCGACATTGTGCAGCGCACCGCCGAAGTCTGCTTCATGCCGCTTACGGTCGGCGGCGGTGTGCGCACGGCGGAGGACGCGCGGGCGCTGCTACTGGCGGGGGCGGACAAGGTCGCGGTCAATTCCGCGGCTGTGTCGCGTCCCGAAGTCGTCGCCGACATTGCCGAGAAGTTCGGATCGCAGTGTATCGTCGCCTCCGTCGATGCGCGCCGGACAGCCCCGGGAAAATGGGAGATCTTTACCCACGGCGGCCGCAAGGCGACGGGCATCGATGCTCTGGAGCATGCCGTGAAGCTGGCCGATTACGGCGCCGGGGAGCTGCTTGTCACCTCTATGGACGGAGACGGCACGCAAAACGGCTACGATCTGGAGCTGACCCGCGCGATTTCCGATGCCGTCTCGGTGCCGGTGATCGCCTCTGGCGGGGTTGGCACGCTCGATCATCTCGTGGCCGGCGTGACGCAGGGGCATGCGAGCGCTGTATTGGCGGCCTCGATCTTTCACTTCGGCAAACACTCGATTGCCGATGCCCATGCCGCCTTGCGGGCTGCAGGGCTTCCAGCGCGGGGCTGATAAGGCCGCCAAGCCCGCGAAACGATTGGCGCGGGCCATGCCCCGGAACGGGACACTGCCCCGATTGCGCTTGTTGCAGTGCAAAATGGGGCAGATGGAGTGGGCAAGTTCCGACTCACTGGAGTCTCCCCCTTGTACATTTCCAAGTTTCTGCCGGCCCTCGTTCCGGCTCTTCTCGCGGCTGTCCCGGCCCATGCATCCGGCGGCACGCCGCTTCCCGAGCCCAGCGGTCTGTTTCTGCTGAGCATGGGCGTCGCCGGGGTGATCATCGGCCGCCGCCTCTCTTCGAAGCGGCGGGAAGATTGATCGTCTCGCTCTGACGGCTTGACCGCGTGCGGCCTTCACCGCATGGCGGGGGACCATGAGCAGTCCCGATACTCTCGCCCGTCTCGAAGCCACCATTGCTGCCCGGAGCGGCGCCGATCCCGATTCCAGTTACGTTGCCAGGCTCAATGCCAAGGGCCTGCGCAAGATCGCACAGAAGCTGGGCGAGGAAGCGACCGAGACCGTAATCGCCGCGCTCACCGAAGACGAGAAGGCGCTGGTGGGGGAATCGGCGGACCTGCTCTTCCATCTCATGGTTCTGCTTGGCGCCAAGGGCGTGCCCCTGTCCGACGTCATGGCCGAGCTCGACCGCCGCGAAGGCACTTCCGGCATTGCCGAAAAGGCCGCGCGCCCCAAGGACTGACCGTTTCGTTCCGGAGAGACCGATGCCCATCGATCCCAAGCTGCCCTACGACGAGAACAACATCTTCGCGAAGATCCTGCGCGGCGAACTGCCTTGCCAGAAGGTCTATGAAGATGAGCATGCGCTGGCCTTCAACGATATCCGGCCGCAGGCTCCGGTCCATGTGCTGGTGATCCCCAAGGGCGCTTACGTGTCCTGGGACGACTTTACCGCCAAGGCATCGGACGCGGAGATCGCGAACTTCATGCGGGCCGTGGGCAATGTGACCCGGCAGCTCGAGCTGGACGGTCCCGGCTATCGCCTCATGGTCAACATGGGCGGGGCAGGCCATCAGGAAGTGCCGCACCTGCACGTGCACATCTTCGGCGGTCGCCAGTTCTTCCAGATGATTGCCGACTGAACGGCCCCGCGGAAAAGCTATCCACCGGAAATTTGTCAGCGCTTATGGCCGAAGCGCCGGCCTGAGCGCGGCAATGGCTTTGCAGCAAGGCATAGCCTCGTTACACAACGCGCCGCATGACGGCTTTCCCTCAACCCGATCGCGGCGCCATCGACGGTGGCCGGCATCGCTACGCCCTGCGCGTGTTCTACGAGGATACCGACGCGGGCGGGGTGGTCTATCACGCCAATTATCTGCGCTGGTTCGAGCGGGCGCGCTCGGATCTGGTGGAGCTGTTCGGCATCGATCAGCGCGCCGCGCTCGATGCCGGGGACGGGCTCTACACCGTTGCCGAAGTGCATTTGCGCTACCTCTCGCCGGCCCGCCTGGGGGACACGGTGCTGGTGGAAACGACGGCGCGGCATGTCGGCCGCGTTTCCTGCACGCTGCATCAGGTGGCGCTGCGGGGGGACACTCGCCTCGCCGAAGCTACCGTAAAGGTCGGGTTCATTGGCCCTGACGGACGACCCCGCAAACAACCTGCCCACTGGCAAGACGCATTCACTGCATTCGCCGAAGGCCTGGAAGGACAAGAATGACTCTCGATCTGCTCGCTTCCACTCTGAATTTCGCTGGCGATTCCGGCAGGCTCAACCCGGTCAAGCTGTTCCTCGATGCCGACATCGTGGTGCAGGCGATCATGCTTGGCCTGCTCCTTGCGAGCATCTGGGTCTGGACCATCATCGTGACCTTCATCCTGCGGATGGGCCGTGTTTCGCGGCGTTGCGACGAATACGAGGACGGTTTCTGGGAGGCGGAGAACTTCGAATCCTACCAGAAGGGCCGTCGTCGGGGCGATGTGCCGATGGGTAAGGTGGCAAGCGCCGGACTGGCCGAATGGCGGCGCAATGCCTCGACGCGGACCGCCGACTACGAAGGCGTGCGCCAGCGCATTGCCATGGCCATGAATTCGGCTGTCGGTGAAGAGGCGGACAGGCTTGCCGCCCGCCTGAACTTCCTGGCGACCGTCGGTTCGGTGGCGCCGTTCGTCGGTCTGCTCGGCACCGTCTGGGGCATCATGAACAGCTTCTTCCAGATCGGCCAGCAACAGAATTCTTCGCTGGCCGTAGTTGCTCCCGGCATTTCCGAGGCGCTGTTCGCGACGGCCATCGGCCTGTTCGCGGCTATCCCGGCGGTCATCGCCTACAACCGTTTCTCGCATCGCGTGAACGCGTTCGAAGCCCGTTTGCAGCGCTTTGCCGACAAGCTGCATTCGGCCCTGACGCGCCAGCTGGAGGCGCGTTGATGGCCATGGGCCTCCACTCTCAAGGCAAGGCGCGGCGCGGCGGGCGCAGCCGGGCGCCGATGGCGGAAATCAACGTGACGCCGCTCGTCGACGTCATGCTGGTGCTGCTCATCATCTTCATGGTCACCGCGCCGCTGCTCAAGGCGGCCGTGCCTATCGAACTGCCCGAAAGCCGCGCCAAGGCGATGAGCGAGGAGGCCGCGCAGGTCACCATCAGCATCCGCCGCGACGGCGTGATCTTCTTCGAGGCCTCGCCGCTGGCACCGGGGGAACTGCTCGACCGGCTCGCCTCGGTATCACCGGAACCGGACGGAAAGATGCCGCTGGTGACGCTGCGTGCGGACAAGGCGCTCGACTACGGACGGGTCATGGAAGTCATGGGCGAGCTCAACCGCGCGGGCTTCACGTCGATCTCGCTCGTGACCGACGTCAGCGGCGGTTAAGGCGGCCGGGATAAAGGTCTCGCGGATGGCAGCCATCGCCCTCGGGAAAGAAGAATGCATCGGTCTCGTCGTCGCGGTCGCGCTGCACGCGGCCGTGCTGGCGGCCATGCTGATCCGCCCGCCGCACGACCTTGTCGTGAAGCCGCCCGAGCGGATCGAAGTGACGATCAGCGACCTCTACGGCAAGACCTCGACGTCGCCCGACCCGTTCAGCCAGGCCGCGGCCGATCGCGGCCCCGAGCTGGGCGAGCCGGCTCCGCCGCCCGAACCGGCGCAGGAGGTTCCCGCGCTGCCGGAGCCAGCGCCGCCTGCCGTGGAAGCACCGCAGCCGCGCCCTGCTGCGCGCCCCGAACCCCGGCCCCAGCCGAAGCCCGCGCCGCGCGCGACCGAGCGTCCGAAGCCTGCCGCCAAGGACCCGCCCAAGAAGTCGCCTAGCCGCCAGACCAGCGCCATCGATGACATCATCTCGCGCCCGAGCAGCCGCAGTTCGTCCTCGTCGAGCTCCAGCAGGACACCGCCCAAAAAGTCGGGTGCCAGTGCTTTCGATTCCGCCTTCAAGGACGGTACGCCCGGCGCGACGTCCGATTCCGGCAATGGCACGCCGGCATCGGAGATCGGACCGCAGGTGCGTTCGGCGCTTTCCGCCGCGATTACCCGGCAGCTCAAGCCGCACTGGAGCCCGCCCGATGGCGTCGATGTCGACAAGCTGGTGACGATCCTGTCGTTCAATCTCGATCGCAGCGGCAATCTCGTCGGCAGGCCGCAGGTCGTGCGCCAGCTCGGGGTCAACGCTGCCAATTCCGCGCAGGCCGATCGCCATGCCGAGCAGGCCATCCGCGCCGTTCAGCTCGCTTCGCCTTTCAATCTTCCTTCGGAATACTACGATGCGTGGAAACGCGTTTCCTCGTTCCGCTTTGACGTGAGGCTTTCCCAATGACCGCCCGCTCCAAGACTGCCCTTTCGCTTTCGCTCGCTCTGGCATTTGCCCTGGCTGGCGCGGCGCCGCTCGCTGCACAGGCACAGCCTGCTGATGCGATGCCATCTCCCGACGCCACAGTTGAGGCCGAACAGGGGCTCGAGGCCGATGACGGGGGCCTGACCGGCTCGGTTTCGGCGGACGGAGCCTGGCAGGACCTCGGCATCGCCATCACCACTTTCGCAACCGATGCCGATGTGCCCACCAGCACCAATGCCGGTTCGACCGCGGCTCTGGGCCGCGCGCTCTCCACGGTGATCGCGGCTGATCTCAAGAACAACGGCCTGTTCAAGCCCTCGGGTCCGGTCGGCCTGCCGCAGCCGAGCTTCGGCGAAGTCCAGGCACCCAACTATCCGATCTGGACCTACCGCAGCGCCGACATGCTCGTGCAGGGCTATGTCCATGCCAATCCCGGCGGCGACCTGACGGTCGGTTGCTACCTCTATGACGTGGCGCTCAAGCAGCAACTTGCCAAGGCAGGCTGGCAAGTCGGACCGGCCGACTGGCGCCGGGCCGCGCACAAGTGCGCCGACATGGTCTATTCGCGCCTGTCCGGCGAAAGCCCGTTCTTCGATTCCCGGATCGCCTACATCGCCGAGACCGGCCCCAAGAGCCACCGCATGAAGCGTCTGGCGGTGATGGATTCGGATGGCGCGAATATGCGCTATCTCACCAGCGGACAGGCGACGGCGCTGACCCCGCGCTATTCGCCGGACTATTCGAAAATCCTCTACCTCTCCTACCTCAACGGAGAGCCGAGCATCTATGTCTACGACTTGCGCACCGATACGCAGAAGCTGCTGGTGCGCAGCCGCAACTCCACGTTCGCGCCGCGCTGGTCGCCCGATGGCAAGTGGGTGCTCTATTCGATGGCGATTGCCGGCAATACCGATATCTACAAGATCCCGGCATCCGGCGGCGAGCCGCAGAAGCTTACCGACAGCCCGGGTATTGATATCGGCGGCAGCTTCTCGCCTGATGGCCGCAAGATCGTGTTCGAAAGCGACCGTTCGGGTACGCAGCAGATCTACGTGATGAACGCGGACGGATCGCAGCAGCAGCGCATCACCTTCTTCGGCGGCCGCTCGGCGACACCCGAATGGAGCCCGCGCGGCGACCAGATCGCTTTCACGCATATCGCCGGTGACCTGCGTATCGCGGTGATGACACCGAACGGTCGCAACATGCGGTACCTGACCAATTCCTGGCAGGATGAGGCGCCGACGTGGTCGCCGAACGGCCGCATCGTGCAGTTCTTCCGGACCGAGAAGAACTCCGGCGTTGCCTCGATCTGGCAGGTAGACCTGACCGGCCGCAACGAGCGCAAGCTGCCGACGCCGGTCGGCGCTTCCGACCCCGCCTGGGGTCCGATCCGCCCCTGATATTGCGGGCTGCCTGAGCGCGTTGACTCGCGTTCAGGTTGACTCGGTTAGCAATTGCACGGAACTTCACCCCTTGCTGGCCATTATCTGTGGTCGTGCATGACAGGAGATTGCCCTATGCCTTCTTCCCTCTCCATTTCCCGACACACCCGGACTGGCGCGACAATGCTCCTTGTCGCAGGCGCCCTGGCCGTATCCGCCTGCAAGACCTCCGCACCGCAGGAATTGCCGCCCGAGCCGGGGCCGGCAACCACAACCACGACCGCGCCGACCCAGCCGCTGGGCCCGGTGGCCGGCAGCCAGGCCGATTTCGTGGCGAAGATGATGGGCGCGGACACCATCTATTTCGACACCGACAAGTACGACATCGATTCGATGGACCAGCAGGCGCTTGCCAAGCAGGCGCAGTGGCTGATGCAGTATCCGAACAAGCGCGCCACGATCGAAGGGCATGCCGACGAACGCGGCACGCGCGAATACAACCTTGCGCTGGGCGAACGCCGCGCCAATGCCGCCAAGAACTATCTGGTGAGCCTGGGCGTCGATGCCTCGCGCCTCGGCACGATCAGCTACGGCAAGGAACGCCCGGTGGCGCTCGGCTCGAACGAGCAGGCATGGGCCCAGAACCGCCGCGCCGTGACGGTTACCATCGACTGATGCTGACGGGCGCGCGCCGGTTTTCTGCCCCCGCGCGCCCGGCCAGTTTGCAGCGCGGGCTTGCATCGGTTTCGATTCGCAGCGTATCGGCAGTCGGATGAGCCGCGCACGCAGATCCAATGACTGGGGTTTCCCGCGCTGGCGCGGCTATGGCAGCTCGCGCGAGGCGACGCAGGTACGCCTGTGCGACCGGCACGGCTGCAGCGAGCCCGGCGACTGCCCGGCCCCCAAGAGCCCCAACAGCCCCGACCGCTGGTATTTCTGCCAGAAGCACGCAGCGGAATACAATTCAGGCTGGGACTACTTCGCCGGTCTCGACAAGGAAGCCGCCGCCGAGCGCGAGGCGCAGGAGCGGGCCGAAACCGCAGGCTATCAGGAATCGGCACACTATGGCTGGGGTGGATCCGGCGACGGCACCCGCAGCCGCGATGAACTGCGCGCTCTGGAAGCGCTCGATCTCGAATCCGACGCGACCTTCGATCAGGTGCGCAAGGCCTGGCGCACCAAGGCCAAGGAAGTGCATCCCGATGTGCGACCGGGCGATGCCGAGGCGGCCAAGGCCTTCCAGACCTATCAGCTTGCCTACGAAGTGCTGCGCGCGGCCGAAGAACGCCGCGAGTGGAAGGGCTAGGGTCTTCTAGCCGCCCATCAGCCAGGCCATCGCCCAGACCACGGCCACGATCAGCGGGGCGCCCGCGACATCGAGCAGGAACCCGGCGCGGATCATGCGCGGCAGTTCGATGCGCCCGGTGGCCCATGCGATCGCGTTCGGACCGGTGCCGGCAGGCAGCATGAAGCCCCAGCTCGCGGCGAGCGCGGCGGGCATGGCCAGCAGGATGGGATCGACGCCCAGCGCCAGCGTCAGGCTGGCGACCACGGGCATGATGCCGCTGGCCGTGGCGACATTGCTGGCGAACTCGGTAATCAGGATGACCATAGCGGTGATCGCCAGCGCCACGATCGGCAGCGGTACGGCGGACAGCGGCAGCAGCGACTGACCGAGCCAGTCGGCAAGACCCGACTGCCCCATGCCCTCCGCGAGAGCGAGGCCGCCGCCGAACATCATGATCACGTCCCACGGCGCGCGGTTGGCTTCCGGCCAGTTGAGCAGCTTGCGGCCGGTCCCGTCGGGCAGGACGAAAAGCAGCAGGCTCACGCCGATGGCGATGGTACCGTCGGTGAGCGAACCTTTCGGCAGCAGCGGCGCCAGCAGCGGTGTGGCCATCCAGAGCAGGAAGGCTGCGGCAACGAGCGGGACGAGGCGCTTCTCCGGCACGCTCCACCGGCGCGTGACGTGGATCGCCTTGCGCGCAGCGCCGATGTTGAAAGGATGTGCCGCGACCGCCTGCGTGCGCACGATGATCCATGTTGCAAGCGGAATGCCGACCAGAACCACCGGCACACCGATCATGCTCCACTGCGCGAAGCTCACCCGCACGCCGATGGTGGTATCGAGCAGGGCAACGGCAATGGCATTGGTGGGCGAGCCGACGATGGTGCCAAGCCCGCCGATCGAGGCAGCAAAGGCAATGCCCATCGGCAGGGCTCCGGCAAGGCCCCGGCGTTCACCCGCGGGAATGCCGCCTGCCTCGATCACGGCCAGGGCCATCGGCATCATGATCAACGACGTCGAGGTGTTCGAAATCGCCATGGAGAGGATCGCGGCGGCCATCATGAAGGCGAAAAGCAGTCGCGGCGCGCCGCCGGACGATCCGAGGCCTTCGAGCAGTGCCAGCGCGAGCCGCCGGTGCAGTCCCGTCCGCTCGATGGCGAGCGCGAGGAACGCGCCGCCGAGGATCAGGAACAGCGTGGGCGAATAGTACGAGGAAGCCGTCTCCTTCGCCGTCATGATCCCGGCGAAGGGCAGGACGAGGAACGGCATCAGGGCCGTGGCCGTCAGCGGGATCGCCTCGGTCATCCACCAGGCAGCCATCAGCGCCACCAGCCCGGCAACGACCCAGGCCTGGCCCGCCATGCCGCCCGGGGCCGGCAATATCAGCGTCGCGGCGAACATCGCCAGTCCGGCGACAAACCCGATCGTTCTGGCGTTCATGCCGATGCCCGTTCCATCCCCTTTCAGCGTTCGCAATGAACGCAACCCCTGCCGCAGGGCATAGACAGCCGCCCGCCGGATCGGCAAGCGCGCAAATCGAGACGTCGCCGCACCGCCGTTTCGTGATCCGTTTTATAATGACCATGCATCGCATGGTACTGGAAACAAATCACACACGAAGGCGGGACCCGCGTGCCGCTGGTGATCGCCTGGCCCGGCCACATGAAGGGGCAGGGCGAAGTGCGGCAGGACTTCGTCCACGTCTCGGACATTGCGCCGACGATCCTCGAAGCGTCGCGTGTCCCGTTGGCAAAGACCGTCAACAACGTGCTCCAGACGCCGATGGAGGGCAGCAGCATTACCGCCAGCTTTGCGCGCGCATTCGACGAGCAGGCGAAGCGCTACAATGTCTATCCAATCCACAATCTGAGCGATACGGCAGTGGAATCGATGGGCAAGGCGCTGGCCGATTTCAAGCGGCGCGGGGGCAAGTGGCAATTCCCCGGACTGGTCGGCAACATTCCGACCACGGGCGGATTGTCTATCAGGTCATTATCCGCTCGGGCGACAAGGTGCTGGCCGACAAGACGGTGCAGTTTGCCTTGCCGTGGTATTTCGGCCTGTCGGAAACGTTCGGTGTCGGCATCGACAACGGATCGACCGTTCTGGCCGGCGCCCGGGCCGATGCACCGTTCCTCGGAAAGCTGACCGACGTGCAGTTCGCCTTCGATCCCACCGGATCGCCTTTCCCCGATCTTGGACATTGATGGGGCGCCTCGAGCTGCGGCGGTTTTATAGCTTTCCAGACATACTGTGCCCGGAAAGCTAAACCGTCTTAACCATTACATTTTTGCCATGGATTGCCTTTTGCCGCGCGCGCCGTAGCTTTATCGTGGGCAAAGGGGAATTTCATGCGTTTCAGGATCCTTGCGGGGCTGCTGGCCTTCGCTCTTTCGCCGACTGCGGCCCGTGCCGATTGGATGCAGGCATCCAGCGAGCACTTCGTTATCTACGCTGACGACAGCGAGCGCGATATCTCGCGCTTTTCCGAGCAGCTTGAACAGTATCACTCCGCGCTGGAATTTACGCTCATGCGCAGCCCGGCGGTGCCCAGTCCTTCGAACCGGGTGACCGTCTATGTGGTGCGCAACCAGAATGCGGTGCGCAAGCTCTATGGGACGGACAACAAGTACATCGGCGGGTTCTATATCCCGAGGGCAGGCGGTTCGCTGGCGATTGTGCCCAGGGTCGATGCCGGTAATGGCGTCGCCGATTTCTCGATGGTCACCTTGCTCCATGAATATGCCCATCACTTCCTGATCTCGGCCAATGCCATGGCGATGCCGCGCTGGCTGTCGGAAGGTGCCGCGGAGTTCTTTGCCTCGGCCAGCTTCAAGAAGGATGGCGGCCTTATGCTGGGTCGTCCCGCCCAGCATCGCGCCGGTGAGCTGTTCTACGCGAAGGACGTCAAGGTTGCCGATCTGCTCGATCCCACCGAGTACGAGAAGCAGGAGAAGCGCAGCTACGATGCCTTCTACGGCAAGAGCTGGCTGCTCTATCACTACCTGACGTTCGAGAAGGCGCGGAGTGGCCAGCTCGATAAGTACCTCGATCTCCTGCACGATGGCAGCAGCATGCGCGATGCAGCGCTGGAGGCGTTCGGCGATTTCGACGTGCTGGAAAAGGAACTCGATCAGTATCTCAACCGCCGCAGGATGCAGGCGTTCAACCTGCCGGCGCGGCTGATCAAGATCGGGCCGATCAAGGTGCGGCGTCTCAGCGATGGTGAGGCGGCAATGATGCCGATCCGCATCCGCTCGCGCCGCGGCGTCGATGCAGAGGAGGCCAAGGCCTTGCTTGATGAAGCCCGCGAAGTGGCCGCGCGCTATCCGGACGATCCGGCGGTGCTGTCGGCGCTTGCGGAGGCGGAATACGATGCGGGCGACAATGCCGAGGCCATCGCTGCGGCAGACAAGGCGCTGGCTCGCGATCCGTCGCAGGTCAACGCCTATGTGCAGAAGGGCTATGCCCTGTTCAGCATGGCCCGCGATGCCGACGATCCGGCTCAGGCCTACAAGACGGCACGGGCCCCGTTTGTTGCGCTCAATCACCGCGAGAACGACCACCCGCTGCCGCTGATCTATTTCTACCGCAGCTTCGCCAATCAGGGGGTGGAGCCGCCGCCGCTGGCCATCGCCGGGCTGATCCGCGCATCGCAGCTGGCCCCCTTCGATCTGGGGCTGCGGATGAACCTTGCCACGGCGCTGATCCGGCTGGGGCGGCAGCGCGAGGCCATGATCGCCTTGCGGCCGATCGCCTACAATCCGCACGGTCGGGGGCTGGCGAATGTCGCTCGCGCCATGCTCGCCCGGCTGGAAAGCGACCCCGAATGGAACGGCACAGACATGGCGACTTTGGTCGATACCGGCGACGAGGGCGAGGACGAGAGTAACGCGCCTTCGTCACCCTGATCGCCCCATCTCAGGAGCTTCAAAAACAAAGGGCGCTCCCTGCGGAGCGCCCTTCGTCTGTCGCCGGATGGCGGGCTCTTCAGCTTACTTGGGCGAGAGCACCATCAGCATCTGGCGGCCTTCCATGCGCGGATAGGCTTCGACCTTGGCGATCTCGGCCACGTCTTCCTGCACGCGCCGCAGCAGGTTCATGCCGAGCTGCTGGTGCGACAGTTCGCGGCCGCGGAAACGCAGGGTGACCTTCACCTTGTCACCGTCTTCGATGAAGCGGTGGACGTTGCGCATCTTGGTTTCGTAGTCGTGGTCATCGATGTTCGGACGCATCTTGATCTCTTTGATCTCCTGCGTCTTCTGACTCTTGCGCGCGGCATTGGCCTTTTTCTGGGCCTCATACCGGTACTTGCCGACATCGAGGAACTTGCACACCGGCGGGTCAGCGTTCGGCGACACCTCGACCAGATCGAGGCCTACCTCAGCAGCTTCTTCGATCGCCTGTCGAGTGTACATGACGCCAAGGTTTTCGCCTTCGCCATCGATTACGCGGACCTTGTCGGCCTGAATGAATTGGTTGTAGCGCGGTCCACTCTTGACCGGTGGCGTCATCATACGCCGGGGTGGGGGTGCTATATGCGTTCTCCTGAGTCGTTATCGTCGTCTAGGGCTCGAATTTGGGGGCCTTAATGCGAATCGCGCTCCTACGCAAAGCAGGATTTCGTGCGTATTACACAAGTTCAGCCCGGCCGGGATTATCCGGCCACCTCTCTATTATGGGCCCTCAGGCTGCTTTTCGCCAGAGGGGATAGCAAACTAGTCGGTCCTGCGCGGTCAGCAGCGCATCAATCGCCTCCGCCGGTTGCAGCGCGGAGAGGATTGCCGGGTCGGCTGCATCCATCCCGCCGGTAAGCGCGCCAAAGGCGGGAAGGATCAGTCGGTTCTCGCTCTTCACGGCACAGGGCCGGGCAATTCTGCGCCCCCGCGCCGCAACCACCAGGCGGGGATGGAAGTGGCCGGATAGCTCGGGTTCGCGGGAACCCGGCCTGGCCATGTGCCGCAGGACGATCCCGCCGACGTCCAGTTCCTCCAAGCATGTCCCGCCTGCGTTTTCGCCGAGATCGGGATCGTGGTTGCCGGTGATCCATACCCAGTCGAGCGCGCGGGTGAGTGCGGCGAGCATCCCGGCGGCATGGGGCTCGAGTCGGTCCGGTCCCAGACTGTCGTGAAAGTTGTCTCCCAGCGCGAAGACGCGCCGGGCCCCGGTGGTGCGCACCGCCGATGCGAGGCGTTCCAGCGTCTCGCGGCTGTCGTAGGGGGGCAGCATCTGACCTGTGCGCGCATAGTAGCTGCCCTTTTCCAGATGCAGGTCTGCCACCAGCAGCGCCTGCTCGCGCGGCCAGTAGAGCGCGCTGGCCTTGCCGGGCGCGCCTGCGACGAGCTGCATTTCCTGATTGTGGAACGAAAAGGGAACCATGGCTTTCCCTTGCCGCAGCGCGCCCGATTTGGCAAGCGCACGCGATGACTGACTGGACACCCTATACCGCCCGCGCCAGCGAATGGTTCCAAGCCCTGCGCGACAGCATTTGCGCCGAGTTCGAGGCGATCGAGCGCGAGGCCGGTTCCGATGCCGCCTTCCAGTACACGCCGTGGAAACGCGCGGCCGTCGAAGGCGGGGAAGGGGAGACCGGCGGCGGTACCCGCGGGGTGATGAAAGGCCAGGTGTTCGAGAAGGTCGGCGTCAACATCTCGACGGTCGCAGGCGGTCTCGCCAAGGACTTCGCCGCCACGATCAACGGTGCGTCGGCTGATCAGAACCAGTTTTCGGCGACCGGCATCAGTCTGGTGGCGCACATGGCGAACCCGCATGTGCCCGCGGTGCACATGAACACCCGTTTCCTCACCACGACCAAGGCCTGGTTCGGCGGCGGCGCCGATCTCAATCCGCCGCTGCCCTACGATGAGGACACCGCCGAGTTTCACGCCGAGCTCAAGGCCGCCTGCGATGCCCACGGCGCCGACTACTACGAGCGCTTCAAGGCCTGGGCCGACGAGTATTTCTACATCCCGCACCGGCAGGTCCACCGCGGCGTGGGCGGCATCTTCTACGACCACCTGGAATGCGCGGACGAAGCCGCATGGGAAGCCAACTTCGCGTTCACGAAGGCCGTGGGCGAGGCGTTTCTTGCCGTGTTCCCACGTCTCGTGCGCCGGCGCATGGGCATGGACTTCACGCCCGCCGACAAGGCGCAGCAGCTCGAATGGCGCGGGCGCTATGCCGAATTCAACCTCGTCTACGACAGGGGCACGCTGTTCGGCCTGAAGACCGGCGGCAACATCGACGCGATCCTGATGAGCCTGCCACCCGAGGCGACCTGGAGCTGACGGCGCCGGGCGGTGTGACTCTCCGGTTGACACCAAGCGTGCGGAATGTGCGGTTGACCGGCAGGTGTCACCTTGCGGCCTGTGCCTGGCAGATAGGCTGTTTTTCAAGGGCTTGAGGCCTCTTACGAGTGTCACCTTGTGGGCGCTCGGGCTGTCCGCAGTGTGACCTTTCGCTGCGGGCGATTGTGATGTGTCACCTTGCCATCCCTCGCAATGATGAAGGGGGCGATCAATTCGCCGGTTCGTGCGTTGGGCATGCATGGGGCCCACCACAGCACATTCGCGCCGAGTAGGAAAACGCCTTGCCGGGCACCTCCGGTTGCTGGCCGAGTGCCGCATCGGTAGGCTTGCGGCATGACCGTGATCCGTCCGCTCGGCCGTCGATCGCTCGCGCTGGCAGCCCTCTCGACGGTGGTGGAGTGGTACGACTTCACCCTCTACCTCTATCTTGCGACCGTGCTGTCGCGCGTCTTCTTCCTCGGCGAAGCGGCGGTTCTGACGACGCTGGCGGGCTTTGCCATGGCCTATCTGATGCGGCCGGTGGGCGCGATGGTCTTCGGCCATTTCGGCGACCGGCACGGCAGGCGCACCACACTGCTGGCGAGTATGGCGCTGATGACGGCGGCGATGCTGGCTACGGCCTGCCTGCCCACCGCTGCGCAGATCGGGCCGATGGCGGGCGTGCTGCTTCTGCTTCTGCGCTGCGTGATGGGCTTTGCGGTGGGCGGCGAATATACCGGCGTCGTCGCCTATATGCTCGAAGGCGCACAGCCGGGGCGGCGCGGCCTCGTCACGTCGCTGGCGGCGGCGACCAGCGAAATCGGCGGCCTGCTCGCGGCGGGTGTGGCCGCGCTGACCGTCAGCTTGCTGCCCACCCCTGCACTCGATAGCTGGGGCTGGCGCATTCCGTTCTTTTTCGGCGCCGCACTGGCGGGATCGATCCTGCTGGTCCGCGCCTCGATGGAGGAATCGCCCGAGTTCGAGATGCACCGCGAGGAAGGGCGGCTGCACAAGCGCCCGCTGGTCCGCGCCATGCGCAACCACCGCAGCGGCGTGCTGCGCGGCTTCGCGATCTCGGCACTGGGCTCGATTACCTACTATGTCGGCATCACCTATGTGCCGGTGTTCCTGACCTCAGCCGGCAGCCTGACCGAAGCGCAGGCGCTGCAACTGGCCACGGTGGCCGGTGTCGCGGTGATCGTGGTGACGCCCTTCGTGGGCATGCTGTCGGATAGGGTAGGACGCCGTCCGGTCCTGATCGGGCTTGCGGTTCTGGCAGCGGCGCTGCCCTACCTGCTGTTCACCATGCTTGCGGGGGCTGCTTCCGGCGCTGCGCTGACCGGCGCGGTGCTGCTGGCGATGCTGGCGGGCGGCGTGAGTGCCGTGGGCGCGGTCGCGACCGCCGAGCAGGTGCCCGCCGAAGGGCGCCTGAGCGGTCTGGCGCTCGGCGCGACGACGGCCACGGCGCTTTTCGGCGGCCTTACCCCCTGGCTGGCACAGTGGTTGATGGAGACGACGGGCTCACCGGCTGCACCGGGCATCATGATCGCGGTTGTGGCGCTCGGTGTCCTGCCGGTGCTGCTGGCCCTGCCGGAAACCCGTCCAAGGCGCTGAACCCGCCCCGCGGCGCATTCTCGTTTCAGCAGCTGCGCAGTTGCGGGCGTTGTTCCTCATTCTGACGGCGCAGGCGTTCATCGACCAGCCAGTGGATGACCTTTCCGGCATCGCTGGCGTGGCGGCGCTGGTTGGTGAGGCCGAGGTGGCGCAGATCGAGGTCTGCGGTCAGTTCGATGCCGAATTCCTCACCCCTTGCCCATCGCACGTCGCCCTCGACCAGAACCGTATCCGGCAGGCTGATGCTGAGACGCTCGCCCACATGCGGACAGATGCCGCGCGAGACGAGCCGCATGCCGCGTTCCGAGACATTGCGCACGATCACATCCTGCCCGGGAATGCCCGGCGCCCGGATGACGGCGCGGATCAGCGTGCGCTGGCGGGGCGGACGCGGCTCGTGCTCGGCTGCTTCGCCGCCATGGATGCTCGCCTGGACGAGACTTATCACCGGGCCGGTGACCGGCTCCGCTTGCGCGAGTTTGAGACCTGCTGTGGCACCCATGTCAGTACGCCCCTGTTTACCCGTTTCCTTGCCCGGGCACGGACGCGGTCTGGCGGAATCCCCCGTTCCAGAACCCACGTCCGTGCCCTTCACAGGACGGTGCGGACGGGTGTCGGTTAAGCGTTTTTAATGTTTCTACGCGTTTGTCCGGAGGACCGCTCTGTAATTGCAAAGATTGCAACTAAGGGGCTTGCCTCTTGCCGCCTTGGAAAAAATCCTGACATGTCGATTGGTATGCTGCGCCAGTACGAACTCGTCGAACGCGTCAAGGAATACGCGCCGGAGGCCGACGAGGCCCTGCTGAACCGCGCCTATGTCTATACCGTCCAGAAGCACGGCACCCAGAAGCGCGCGAGCGGCGACCCCTATTTCAGCCATCCGGTCGAAGTCGCCGGTCTGATGACCGAGCTCAAGCTCGACCAGCAGACCATCATCACCGCGCTGCTGCACGACACGGTCGAGGATACGCTGGCGACGATCGACGAGATCGAGAAGCTGTTCGGTCCGGATGTCGCCCGGCTGGTCGACGGCGTCACCAAGCTCTCGAAGATCGAGGCGATGACCGAGAGCGAGCGCGCGGCGGAAAACCTGCGCAAGCTGCTGCTGGCGATGAGCGAGGACCTGCGCGTCCTGCTCGTGAAGCTGGCCGACCGGCTGCACAACATGCGCACGCTGCACTTCATCAAGAAGCCGGAGAAGCGCCAGCGCATCGCGCGCGAGACCATGGATATCTACGCGCCGCTGGCCGAGCGCGTGGGCATGTACGAATACATGCGCGAGATGCAGCTGCTCGCCTTCGAGCAGCTCGAGCCCGAAGGCTACGCCACGATCACCGGACGCCTCGCGCAGATCCGCAGTCAGGAAGGCGGGCAGGTCGATGCCATCGCGCTCGCCATCAAGCAGGCGCTCGCCGAAGCCGACGTGAACGTTGAAGTGACCGGGCGCGAGAAGCACCCGTACTCGATCTGGAAGAAGATGGCCGAGCGCCATGTGACCTTCGAGCAGATCACCGACATCATGGCCTTCCGCGTGCTGACCGACACGCCCGAAGACTGCTACCGCGCGCTCGGCGTGCTGCACCAGACCTGGCAGATGATCCCGGGGCGCTTCAAGGATTACATCTCGACGCCCAAGTCCAACGGCTACAAGTCGCTGCACACTGCGCTGATCTACGAAAACTCGATGCGGATGGAAGTGCAGATCCGTACCCGCGAGATGCACCGGCTCAACGAGTTCGGGCTGGCCGCGCACTGGGCCTACAAGCAGGGCGGGAGCCGCCCCGACGGGCAGGTCGGCTGGCTGCGCGACCTGATCGAGATCGTCGACAATACCCACGATCCCGACGAACTGCTCGAGCACACCAAGCTCGCGATCTATCAGGACCGCATCTTCGCCTTCACGCCCAAGGGTGCGCTGCACCAGTTGCCCAAGGGCTCGACCGCGGTCGACTTCGCCTTTGCGGTGCACACCGATCTCGGCAATGCCGCGGTCGGCGCCAAGATCAACGGGCGCCACGTGCCGCTGCGCACACAGCTCGCCAATGGCGACGTCGTCGAGATCATCAAGAGCGAGACCTCCGAACCGCAGCTGCCGTGGCTGGCTTTCGTCGTGACCGGAAAGGCCCGCGCCGCCATCCGCCGTGCGGTGCGCGCCAAGGAACGCGCGGAAGTCGCCGAGATCGGTGCCAAGCTCTTCGACGAGATCGCCGACCGCCTGCCGCAGCGCATCGGCAAGAAGGCGATCGACAGCGCTATCAAGCGGCTGGACCTGCGCGACGAGGAAGACCTGATGATCGCCATCGGCTCCGCGCGTCTGAGCGATCGTGAAGTGATGGAAGCTCTCGTGCCCGGCAGCACCGCCGAACTGCCCGAGGAACCCGAATGGACGCGCAGCGAGCGCGCGATTTCCATCAAGGGGCTTACCGCGGGCATGGGCTTCGAACTGGCGCAATGCTGCCACCCGGTGCCGGGCGACCGCATCGTCGGCCTGCGCCGGCCTGACAAGAAGGTCGAAGTCCACACCATCGACTGCCTGACTCTGGCGAACGGCGTCGATGTCGACTGGCTCGACCTCTCGTGGGGCGAACGCACCACCGGCGCTATCGGCCGGCTGCGGCTGGTGCTCTACAATCGCCCCGGCACGCTGGCCGAAGTCACGCAGATCTTCGCGTCGAACCGGGCGAACGTCTCCAGCCTCAACATGGTCCAGCGCGACGATCCCTTCGGCACTTACGAGGTCGATCTGGAAGTCGCCGACCTGGCGCATCTCACCCGCATCGTCGGCGCGCTGCGCGCCAGCGAAGCGGTGACCGATGCCGTGCGCATCTGATTCGCCGGCGGCGGTTCAGACCTCCAGAACCACGTTCACTTCATCGCCGTCCGCCAGATCCTCGGCGCGGCGAATGGCGCGCTTGACCGGTAGCAGCCAGCCCCCGTCCGCCTTGCTCGGAAAAACCGACGTGGCAAAGGTGCTTTCGCCGATCCGGGCGGAGACCTTGAGCGAGCCGAAGCCGCGCGCGTTGCCTTCCAGCTTGCGCATCAGCGCCGTGCCGGACAGCGCTTCGCCGGCCTCGCCGTCGATGGTCACGAAATGCCATGTCCCGTTGCCCGAAGCCCCGGTCCAGCGCCACAGGCGGCCGGTATGGACGATGCGCTCGCTCACCGGGCGGTCACGGCTTTACTTCGCGGATCGGCACCGGAGCGTTGCACACATCGACGCCCCCGGCGGGCTGGATGTAGAACGCATCCTTCCGGTTGGCGCGCGTGTAGGCATAGGCGGCGAAACTGGCGCTGTCGGTCGCCAGATATTCGTAGGCTGGCAGGTCGGGCACCGTATCGCCCATGCGGACCGAAACGATGGGCGTGCGTTCCTCCGGCGTCTCGTAGAACCCCAGCTCCCCGGTCCCGCGCGGCAGCGAGGAGAGCAGTCCGATCCCGGCAATAACGCGGCCCACCACGGCAATGTTGCGGTCGAGCTGACGGGGCGCATGGCCGATCACGGCATAGAGTTCGGCGCCGGTGCCGGTATCCGGCGAGACGTTGCGGCCGACACCCACCGAGCCGTAGCAATGCGTCGGCCAGAGGTCCTTGCCGTCGGACGCGACCGGCCAGCCTGTCTCGAACCCGGTGGCGAGCGCATAGGGATCGCGTCCGTGCAGCACTTCGACCGGCGCGAGGTCGCTCACGTTCGACATCATCTGCGCAAGGTTCTCGAGCGCCTTCACCTTCTCGCGCAATTCGGGCGCGGTCGCCTCGCTGGCGCGCGCGGTGTAATCGGCCTCGCTCATGACGGTGAGTCCCTCCGGCAGCGGCTTGGCCTTGTCCGGGTTTTCGCCCTCGGGATCGCCCCATTGCACCACGTAGTTGTCCTGCACGCGCACGACCGCGATCCCGTCGAACCAATGCGCGGCCGCCAGCTTGCGTATGTTCTCCACCCACCCTTGCGAGAAGGGCGCGGGCATCAGCTGGATCACCACCCGTCGCGGCTCGTCGTCGCCGTCCGGCGCGAGGTCCATTACCAGCAGGTCCGACGGTGCGATCGGCTTCCAGTCGGCTTGCGGCGCAGCGGCCACGACCTGCGCCGGAGTCTTGAGCACCGCAGCCTCGTCGGCAGCCAGGGCAGGGTACAGGGCGGTCGCCGCCGCGAGCACGGGCGCAAGGCCCCGGAGAATTTTGTTCATGGCCGCAGGAATGCCACGGCGAGACGGCTTGCGAAACCCCGCAAGCCACGCTAGGGGCCTGCGCTCACCAGCGATGCGGAGCGGTGGCCGAGTGGTCGAAGGCGCACGCCTGGAAAGTGTGTATACGGTAACTCCGTATCGTGGGTTCGAATCCCACCCGCTCCGCCAGCCACGCTTTTTCAAGCAGGCTCACAACGTCTCAAGACGTCCAGAAAATCATTTAATTTCTGTCGGTTGCAGGATTTCGGCGTCTCAGGTAATCTCGAGCCGGATCCTTTGAGCGCGCCGCAAAAGAGGGTCCCAAAGAGGGTCCCGATCCGGGGCCGGCATACCACACCAACCTTCGACCCATGGCGGGAAGGGGTCTTGAACAGGAGTTCAAGATCGTGACCAGTCATGCCCTGAATCGCCTCACCGCCACTCGAGTTGCCGGTATCAAGGAGCCAGGCCGCTACGCCGACGGCGGCGGCCTGTTCCTGTTTGTCGATGCCACTCGCCGCCGCTGGCTGTTCCGATACACCTGGCGCGGTGCCAAGAAGGAGCTGGGCCTCGGAAGTGCCCGGTCCTTGTCCCTGGCCAAGGCGCGGGAGAAGGCAGCCGAGTATCGCGCCATGATCAGCGAGGGTAAAAACCCCAAAGCTGAACGAGCGAAGGCAAACCGGTACGTCACCTTTGGCGAATATGCCGATAGTTTCGTAGAGACGATGTCGCCGTCCTGGAAAAACGCGAAGCACATCGACCAATGGAAAATGACGCTGACCGTCTATGCCGCGCCGATCCGGTCGCTGCTGTTGCACGAAATTGAGACCGATGACGTTCTCAAAGTACTGCGGCCACATTGGAGTCGGGTTCCCGAGACTGCCGACCGGCTCAGAGGACGCATCGAGAACGTACTTGATGCTGCCAAGGCAAACGGTCTGCGTGAAGGCGAAAATCCGGCGCGTTGGCGAGGTCATCTGGACCAACTCTTGCCTCGACGGCGGAAATCTTCGCGCGGCCATCATGCCGCCTTGCCATTCAATCGTATCAAGCGGTTCATGACCAAACTTCATGAACGTCCAGCTGTCGCAGCACGGGCTCTCGAATTTCTGATCCTGACTGCTGCCCGAACGGCTGAGGTGCTCCACGCGGATTGGGATGAGATCGATCTTCGCCAGCGGATCTGGATCGTTCCAGCCGAGCGAATGAAGGCCGAGCGGGAGCATCGGGTGCCATTGTGCGAGGCGGCGCTTGAAATTCTCAAGGCCACGCCTGCCAAGTCGCGATCCGGTTTGATCTTCAAGAATTCGGCGAAGGGCAATGCGCTTAGTATCATGGCAATGCCCATGCTGCTGCGCCGGATGGGCATTGAGGAAACCGTACACGGCTTTCGCTCTACCTTTCGGGACTGGGCGTCCGAGACGACCAATTTTTCGAATGAAGTGTGCGAGATGGCGCTTGCACACACGATTCCGGGCAAAGCGGAGGCTGCTTATCGACGGGGAGACCTGTTCAACAAGCGTCGCAAGCTGATGGACGCCTGGGCCAAGTATTGCGGCTGCGGCACCGATCCGGGCGGGAATTGACGCTGAAGGCCCGGTGCTTCTCGTAGCGTGCCGGGCCTTCAACCATGTGCCTGCACATTAGACAGTAGGGTTAGACCTTCGATCTGGATCGCTTGATCAGCTAATTGATATCAATGGTGAAAATTGCAGGGGTGGAGGTTCGAGCCGGACTCTCTCAATCTTGAGATTTCAGCAGGATAGCATGTCTAGCCAGCCCAAAATGCCCCTTGGATTTCTGCGGCATCCCGTTCCAGATGTCTAACCACTCGGTGGCCAAATTCTACCCGATCTTTCGGCATCTCGATAGCGGCAATGACCGGGACTGCGGACCGTTCGGAACGCCAGCTGATGGTTGGAGAATGTTGGGAAGGCAGGCATTCGAATCCATCGGATTCGGCTTCCGGGGCTGAGCCCTTGTCGCCGTTCAGTCGCCGATTTTTGGCTCCCTGGTGCCGTCGGTTCGCTCTTTCAATGGCAGGCGAGAACTTGGCGGCGAGGACCCGGGCACAATCGTCCTTTCCGACGCTCGCCCTTCATGTTCGCATTCGGGCAAGAAACGGAAGGTCGATCTGGACCGGCAATTCGTGTATGTGGTTCGCGGCCTCAAAAGGCGTTCCGACCCTCGGCTATGTTTAGCAGGCTGCGGAAAAAGGCGGCGCAGTGGCCGCCACCGCGCCGATTTCCAAGGTGCGGGGCGAGGACCTCGCTCATTCGAGGCTGAAATTCGAAGTTGCCTGCCGTGTTGGCGCGGTCTTGGTGATGTGAACGGCACGGCTAGGCCGCTGCCAGTAGTTTCGGCAGTCTGATGAGGTTGTAGGCGGCAGCCGTAAGCGTGAAGGACCATCCGACGCGATCCTGCCCGCGGTGACGGGTTTTTCGCATGGTGCCGCAGGTCTTGGCCCACCCGAACACCTCCTCGATCCGCTTGCGGATTTTCTGGGAGAGGCCGTAGCCGGGATGGCGTGTCGTGCGCCCGTCGATGGCAGAACGCCGGTTGGTGTTGTTCTGGGCCACGTGCGGGGTGACGCCCATCTCGCGCAGCGCCGCGACGAAGGCGGCGGTGTCATAGTTCTTGTCCGCGCCCAGGGTAATCCGATGGCGCCCGTCCATGCGCCCCAGCATGGTCAGCGCCGCCTCGCGTTCGGCGGTGCCGGTGGCATGGGTCAGGATCGTATCGACAACGAGGCCGTTGCGGTTCTCCATGAGGACATGGGCCATGTGGCACAGCTTCGCAGCCTGGCCACGCGCCTTCTTGAACAGCCGGGCATCGGGATCGGTGGTCGGCTTTGTTGCGCAAATCGACCACAGGGTAGCAGTTGGTCTTTGATGGGCATTGATCACGCGACCCGCTGAGTTTGGGGCCTTCCGAGCGCAGTGAAGCGGTTGAGGATGGCG
>NZ_BMLK01000029.1 GCF_014645195.1 Novosphingobium indicum
TCTGAATCAGAAATCGTGACCAAAGGGAATCCCATGCCGATTCAGAACGGTCGAAAACCGCTCTAGGTCGTCACAGGTTTGGCGCGCTGTTCGGTACCAATGCGGGGAGCGAGCGGTCAGGCTTGCACCATCTCGAAGCTCTTCACCATGTGTTCGCCGAAGCCGTTCTCTACCGGGTGGAACGTCCACAGTTCGCTCTCGTCGCGGATGGCGTCGAGCTGATCGGCGACCTGATCGATGGTCCACTCGGGCTGATAGACGCCCCTGGTCTCGGTCACGAAGGCGCGGGCGATGCGGCCCGCCATGGAGACATAGAGCTCGCCCGAGACCGGACAGCTTTCGTGCGCCAGAAAGCCGACGACGGGTGCGACGAGGTCGGGGCCCATCGGTGGATACTGCGAAATGTCGAGCCCTTCGGCCATGCGGGTGACGGCGCCGGGCAGGATGATGTTCGACTTCACGCCGAAGTCCTTGCCCTCGATGGCGACGGTGTTGTTGAGGCCGATCATGCCGGACTTCGACATCGCATAGTTCACCGTCTGCGGCATCGTGTAGAGCCCGCCGATCGATCCGGTGAGGACCACGCGGCCGTACCCGTCCTTGACCATCCGCTCGAACGCGGGACGCACGACATGGAAGGCCCCGAGCAGGTGGACGTCCAGAACGGCGCGGAAATCCTCGTAGCTCGTCTCCGCCAGCGCGGCGAAGCGGTTGTTGCCCGCGTTGTGGATCAGCACGTCGATCCTCCCGAACGTATCGAGCGCGGTTTCGATGATCGCCTTGCCGCCTTCGGGTGTGGCGACGCTGTCCGTGTTGGCCACGGCCTCGGCGCCCATGTCGCGCAGGGCCTGGGCTGCCTCTTCCGCCGGACCGGTGTCGCCGCCCGAACCGGAAAGGGCGCTGCCGTTGTCGTTGATCACGACCTTGGCGCCGAGCGAGGCCACCAGTTCGGCATAGGCACGGCCCAGCCCCCGGGCGCCACCGGTGATGACGACGACGCGGTCGTCGAAGCGGCGTTGTGAAGACGTGTCGGTCATTGCTTGGTCCATGTGGTATCGCCCGGGCCCCACAGCGGGGCGCCGCGGGTTTCGCGCAAAGAGGGGATGGAGCGTCCGTCCTTGTCGGTCACGCCGTATTCGGTGGCGAGTTCGGCATTGATGAACGTACCGCCGGAGCGGGCCTTGAGTTCGGGATCCATGGCGAGTGCGGCGATCACCCGACCGGGGAACTCGGGCGACGAGCCGACCGCGCTGTTGAGCTGGTTCGCCATGCCGGGGATGGACTTGAGGTTCTCGGTCGCGCGCTCGGTGTAGGTGAAGCCCTGCCAGAGCGAGACGGCGCTCACGCCGGTATCGCGCAGCTCATGGCCCATGTCGCGCATCATGCGGTCGGTTGCGGTCTTGGTGGTGCCGAACACGACGTCGTAGGTATAGGTAACACCCACATAGCCGGAAAGAGCGGCAATCAGGCCCGAGCCTTGCGGCACCATGATCCGCGCCGCGTGCCAAGCGGCGATGTAGGCCGCGCGTGCGCCGGTATCCCAGACCTGCCACTCATCCTCGAGCGGCTTTTCCCAGAAGCCGGTACGCTCGGTCATGCTGTCGGGGATGGCCATGGCGTTGTTGACGAGAATGTCGAGCCGCCCTTGGTCGCGGCGGACCTGTTCGAAGACGGCGCCGATCTGTTCGTCGTCCAGCAGGTCCATGGCCACGGCCACGCCCTTGCCGCCGCGCGCTTCGACTTCGGCGACGGTCTCTTCGAGCGAACCCGGCAGCGTGTGGCCGCCCGGATTGAGCGTGCGGCCCGTGACGTAGACCGTAGCGCCATGCTCTGCGAGCGCGCAGGCCGTGCCCTTGCCAATACCGCGGCTGGCACCGGTTACGACCGCGACCTTGTCTTTCAGCTTATCCGAAATGCTGCCCATGGGTTCAGGCCTTGGCCGGATTGTTCGGTGCGCGTTTGTTGGTCAGCGGGCGCTTATACGAGGGGTCTTCCTTGCTGCGCGAGGAGACGCCGTTGACGGCAATGTCGGGCACGTCCGCGAAGGGGATGGGCATCGGTGGCGGCAGGCATCCCCATTCGATAATGTTGGTGCGCAGCGCGATGCGCCACTCGCCGTCGCGTTTCTCCAGGCGATCGATGTAGCGGCCGCCGGCGATCCACAGGCTCTCGTCCTTGTTGCGGCCGACGAACTGGTAATAAGTCTCGCTATGCGCCGTATCGCCATCGAGATCGATGGTCGTCTGCAACAGGGCGTGGTGGGTGAGGATCTGCCCGGCATCGTGCATCGGCACGGCCCAGTCCCAGCAATCCGCCGGACTGCCCACGAAAGGCCCTGCGGCCATTTCGCCATCTTCCCAGAAGGCCGAGAGGTAGATCTCCCGGTCGAACCGGTCCATGCCGCGCGAGAAACGTGCGAGGCATTCCAGAATGTCCTGCTTGTCGAGCAGCGCGTCGAGGCGCGCTTCACGGTCACTTGCCACAATAGTCGACCTCCGAGATGGGTTTCCAGATGGGGGAGCCGCGCGTGGATCGTGCCGAAGCGATCGTACGACCGTCGATATCGGTCACGCCATATTCCTCCGCCAGTTCGGCGGTGACGAACTCGCCGCCCGAACGCTTCATGATGTCGGGATCGGCTGCCATGGCGGCGATCACGCGGCCGGGATGCTCGACCGAGCTGCCCTGCATTTCGGTGATCGACTTGGTCATCTTCTCACCCATCTTGGCAAGGTTGTCCTGTGCCTTTTCGGTGAGAGTCAGGCCCTGCCACAGCGTGATCGATGCGACGTTATGCGGCTCGAGCTCGATGGCCATGTCGCGGGCCATGCGGTCGACGGCAGACTTCGAAGTGCCGAAGATCACGCTGTAGGTGTATGTCACCGCGGCAAAGCCCGAGATTGCGACAATCAGGCCCGATTTCTGCGGCGCCATGATCTTCGCTGCGTGCCATGCCGCGACATAGTTGGACTTTACGCCCACTTCCCACATTTCGAGGTTCGAAAGCGGCTTCTCCCAGAAGCCCTTGGGTTCAAGCAGGTCGTCGGAAAGCAGGAAGGCATTGTTGACGAGGATGTCGAGACGGCCCTGTTCGCGTTCGATCTGCTCGAACAGCCTGGCGACGGCTGCGTCGTCCGCATGGTCGCAGGCAACTGCCACACCCTTGCCGCCGCTTTCCTTGCCGCGTTCGTCGCACTCGGCAGCGGTACTGCCGACCGTGCCGGGCAGATAGTAATCGCCTTCATTCACGGTGCGGCCGGTGATGTAGACCGTCGCACCCTGTTCGGCGAGCACCAGCGCAATGCCTTTGCCGATCCCACGGCTGGCCCCAGTAACGAGGGCAACTTTTCCAGCGAGAGGCGCGCTCATTTCGTGTCTCCGGCGAACCATTTTTCGCTGTAGTCGCCCTTGGCGCGGCCGGGGAAGTGATCTGCGGTGAAGGGATAGCCCATCACCCCCGTGGACCAGTCGGCGGCCTCGCCCCAGTCCTGTTCCCAGTCGTAGAGCATCACGCGGTCGGCAATGCGCCATTCGCCATCGCGCTTTTCGAAGCTGTCGAGATAGCGCCCGCCGATGCAGGTGTCGCGCTCGCCGCCGTTCTCTGCGCCCATGTCGACACGGTGGTAGGAAATCACGTGCGTTTCCGCCTTGGCCTTGTCGCCGTTGAGCTCGATGTAGGTCTGGCCGAGTACGTGCTGCGTGTCCTTGATGGCGTGTGCGCCAGGAACGACCCACGCGAGATAGGTCTCGAAATCACCGCCGTGCACACCGTAGTCGAACGTGGCTTCGGGCCACCAGCAGCCACGGATCAGCTCGGCGCTGCGCCGGTCCTCACCGCGGGCCAGGCGGGCCACGCAATCGCGGATCGCCTCGCGATCGATGAACTGTTGGATGGTCGGCTCCATGTTTCCTCTCCTTGGCCGCTTTTCGGCGTGGCGATTGTGTCGCGTTCAGGCCGGTTGAACACACCGATAGGCTGTGATCAACCGGCTCTCCTTGCCTCATAAGATCGGACCAGACTTGACCAATGTGGACAATCTGGTGGCGATCCCGACCTTGCTCCCTACTTTGCCGTGACTTTCCGTTACGCTTGACGTCCGTCAAGGTGTCCCTGCACCATGGGCGACTACCCCGGGACTGGTCGGAGGCTTCGAGGCAGGCCCTCCGTGCGCGCCCTGATCCGCGCGATGCCGATCCAGTTTGCACAGCAGCGAGGTACATGCGTGGATTTCAGAGCCGACAATCCGAACCATTCTACTCTCCCGTCGATCGATGACTACGAGCCGTTGATAGGGAGCGAGACGGCGGACAGGATCCGGGGCAAGGCCGAAAAGCTCCGCGATCTCCATATCGTCAACGTGAACTCCACTTACTATGGCGGCGGGGTTGCCGAAATTCTTTCGTCGCTGACACTGCTGATGAACGGCGCCGGCATCCGGACGGGCTGGCGCGTCATTCAGGGGCGGCCGGACTTCTTCAGCGTTACCAAGCGGATGCACAATGCCCTGCAGGGAGGTGAAATCTATTTCAGCGACCTGAAGCAGGATATCTACGAAGAGGTGGTGTTCGAGAACGCGGCGCGCATGCACCTCGATCACGACGTGGTCATCGTGCACGATCCGCAGCCGCTGCCGCTGATCGATCATTTCCGCAAGAAAGCGCCGTGGATCTGGCGTTGCCATGTCGACCTGACCAAGCCGGATCCCAAGCTGTGGGAATATCTGTCGGGCTTCGTCGAGCGCTACGATGCGGTCGTGGTCTCGCTGCCCGAATACGCGCAGAAGATCTCCACGCCGCAGCGTTTCATCATGCCGGCCATCAATCCGTTTTCGACCACCAACAAGGACCTGACCGAGGACGAGATCGACGATCGGCTGCGCCACTACGACATCCCAACCGACCTGCCGCTGGTCGTGCAGATATCCCGTTTCGACAAGTGGAAGGATCCGCAGGGCGTGATCGATGCGTTCAACATCGCGCGCAAGCAAGTGGACGCTACGCTCGTGCTGGTCGGCAATATCGCAACGGACGATCCGGAAGGGCAGGAGATTTTCGAATCCCTTTGCTCTTCGCGCGAAGAGCGGATCCGTATCCTTTCGGTTCAGGACTCGGCCTTCGTCAACGCCTTGCAGCGCCGCGCGGCCGTCGTTTTGCAGAAGTCGCTGCGCGAAGGATTCGGTCTGACGGTGACCGAGGCGATGTGGAAAGGTGCCGTCGTGATCGGTGGCAACGTTGGCGGGATCAAGCACCAGATCGAGGACGGCGTGAACGGCTTTCTCGTCGACAACGTGCAGGATGCGGCAGAGCAGATCGTGCGTGTCCTCAAGGCCCCCGAACTGCGTGCAACCGTTGGCGCGCAGGCGCGCGAGACGGTGCGCAGCAAGTTCCTGATGACCCGCCTGATGGAGGATTGGCTCGACCTGATTTCCTCGTTCGAGGCGCACTTCGACTTGCACAAGTGAGCCGGGGACCATGAACGCGCTTCGACAGGACCGTACAACCGGTCAATGGGCGGTGATTGCGCCGGGACGCGGCAAACGTCCTAGCGATCTGGCTGCGTCTGCCGGAGCGGTGGCTCCCTTGCCTCCGAAAGATCCATCGTGTCCTTTCTGCCCCGGCAACGAAAACATGCTGCCCCGCATCATCGAGGAAGCGGCGCGCGAGGCGGTGCCGGGATGGGCGACAAGGGTTGTTCCCAACAAGTACCCCATACTGCAGAGGAGCGAGAGCGTGCCTGCCGACTGCCTGGAGGCAGGATATGGCGAGCATGAAGTCGTCATCATCTCTCCAAGCCACTATCTGGACATTCCCGATCTGACGGGAGCCGACATGCAAGCACTGACCGACACATGGTTTCGCCGGTTCGCAGCCTTGCAGGCACTTCCCGGGATCGAGGACGTCGTCCTCTTCTGCAATCGCGGCAGCACTGCGGGGGCCTCGCTCGCACATGCCCATTCGCAGGTGATCGGCATGCCGATCCGCTCGCCGCATATTGTCGCGGCGCTGGCGTGGTCTGCGGCCTACCATCGCGACTGTGGCCGCTGCGTGATCTGCGACGAACTGGCGCGGGAAGAGGCCAGCGAAGACCGTGTCGTCGAGCTGGGGGAGAGCTTCGCCGTGCTTGTGCCTTTCGCTGCCCGCGGACCCTTCGAGCAATGGATCGTTCCCCGGCGGCATAGTCCCCACTTTCTCGATGCGGGAACACAGGAGCGGAAGGATCTGGCAGGCGTTGTGCAGCGCGCGCTGCAGCGGCTGGTCGCCGCAGTGGGCAGGGTGCCCTACAACATCGTCGTGGAGCCCGGTTCGCGGCATGTCGAGGAAGCATCGTATGCCCACTGGGCCATCCGCATCGTGCCGGAGGTCACGATACCGGGCGGCTTCGAGCTGCAGTCGGACATCATCGTCAATCCCTACAGCCCGGAAGACAATGCGGAAAGCCTGCGGCAGGCGCGCTGAAGGCTGCTAGCCTTCGAGCATCCCTTCCTTGCGCAGCGCGTCGGCGACGCTCTCGATATAGCCGAGGTGCTGGCCGCGGGTTTCCATCCCTTGCCCCATCGTCGCGAAGGCGGCGTGGGTGCCACCGGCCTCGTGCCAGCGCAGCGCGGTTTCCACCACCTGCTCCGGGCTTTTCGCCTTGAGCATGTTGCATTGCAGGCCGAAGCCTTCTTTTGCCCGCCCTTCCTGATCGAGCAGGTCGCGCAGGCGCGCCGCCTGTGCGAAAGCGTCGGCAGCCCCGTCGGCACAGATGAACCCGTCCGCGATCCTGGCGGCGCGCGGATTGAGGGCAGCGCGGTCCACGCGGTCGAAGGCACCCGTGAAGTCTACGAGCGGTTCACTCCAGAGCTTGCGGAGCAGTTCCACTTGCTCGCTCACCCGCTTGCCCCGGCTGGCGAAATCCTGACCGAGCGCTTCGTACTCGACGTAGTTCCAGCCGAGCCCGACGCCCAGTCGCAGACGGTCGTCGGAAAGCAGGGCGACATCGGCGGCCTGCCGGGCGACAAGCGCGGTCTGGCGCTGGGGCAGGATCAGGACGCCGGTCGCAAAGCCGATCCGCCGGGTGATCGCGGAGAGATAGCCGAACATGACCAGCGGATCGTGGAAGGGCTGCTTTTCGGTGTAGGGGCCGTTGAGTTTCGGCTCGCGGTCGTGGGTGGCGCCAAGCACGTGGTCGTAGGCCAGTAAATGGTCGAAACCGAGGGCTTCTGCGGCAAGACCGATTTCGCGCACGGCGACGGGATCGCCGCCCAGTTCGGTCTGGGGATAGATGAGGCCGATCTTCATGTTGGGATCCTCTCCGGGGCTTTTGCATCATTGTGCATGGGAGGAAGCGGGATGCGCAAGCCTGTTAGGGCGTCAGCACGAAAGCGCCTTCAACCTCGCCGGCGCGTAGTCGGTCCAGCGCTTCGTTGGCTTCCTCCAGCGGCAAGGGGCTTACATGCGTGCGGATGGGGACTTGCGCGGCAAGATCCAGAAACTCCGTACCATCCTGCCGCGTCAGATTGGCGACGGAGACGATTTGCCGCTCCTCCCACAGGTCCGCATAGGCGAAGCTGGGAATGTCCGACATGTGGATGCCGGCGCAGACCACGCGGCCGCCTTTCTTCACGTGCCTGAGGGCTTGCGGCACGAGCGCCCCGACCGGCGCGAAGATGATCGCCGCATCCATCGGCTCCGGCGGCAGTTCCGAGGAGGCCCCGGCCCAGGCGCAGCCCAGACTGCGGGCGAAGTCCTGCGCGGCGCTGTCGCCCTCGCGCGTGAAGGCGAAGACCTTGCGGCCCTGCCAGATGGCAAGCTGGGCGAGGATATGCGCGGCGGCGCCGAAGCCGTAGAGCCCCAGCACCGGCGCGTCGCCCGCCATGCGATAGGAGCGGTAGCCGATAAGCCCGGCGCAGAGCAGCGGGGCGGCGTGAATGTCGTCGAAGCTGTCGGGGATCGGAAAGCAGAAATGGGCATCGGCCACGCAGTGCGTGGCAAAGCCGCCGTCGCGCGTGAAGCCGGTGAACACCGGATCGTCGCACAGGTTTTCGCGCGCACTGGCGCAGTAAGAGCATTCGCCGCAGGTGTGGCCCAGCCAGGGAACGCCCACGCGTTGCCCCATGGTGAACTCCGTGACGCCGGGGCCCATGGCGTCTATCTTTCCGACGATCTCGTGGCCCGGAACGATAGGGAGGCTGCCGTGAATGTCGCCGTCGACCACATGCAGATCGGTCCGGCAGACGCCGCAGGCCGCGACCGCGATCCGCACTTGTCCGGGGCCGGGCTCGGGGAGAGGGCGCTCGACCATGTGCAGCCGTGTGCCGGGGCGATCGAGTTGCATGGCGCGCATCGTGGTCATGGAATTCTCCTCCCGCTGCAGTATTCACGACAAACAGCGTCGGTATTGTGCCGCAATCGGGTATGGCAAGGGAAGCGTCGGGCGCATGTGCCAGCCTCATGCATAGGCCGGGATCGGGGCCCAATGCCTTGTTCCGGGTCAAGGACGGCTCGGCCATGCAAGGGTAGTCGCATCGGGACTACGTGAAGGAGTTTCTGCCGCTCATGCGCAAATCGATCGTCCTGTCTGCCATTCTGATCGTTCTCGTGGCAGCGGTGGCAGCCTGGTTTCTGCTCGGCGGATCAAGCGAAAAGGTAACCGTGACAAAGGTCGCGCGGGGGCCGGCGGTCGAACTGGTCTATGCCACCGGGTTCGTCGATGCCGAACATCCCGTCACGGTGTCGTCCCGCCTCACTGCCCCTGTCGACGCGGTGCTGGTTCGGGAAGGCGACCGCGTGACGCAGGGGCAGCCGCTCATCCGTCTCGATGCATCGGAACAGCAGGCCTTGCTCGCCCAGGCTCAGGCCGATGCGCATGCGCGGACGTTGAACGAACGCCGGGTGGCGACGCTGTTCGAACAGGGCTGGGTGACGAGCGCGGCCAACGAAACAGCGCGCGCCAGCGGACAGGCAGCACGGGCGCAGGTTTCCGCGCTCAAGGCCCGGCTGGACCAGATGACCGTGCGGGCGGGCATTTCAGGCGTCGTTCTCAAGCGCGATGTCGAGGCGGGCGATCTCGCTAGCCCCGGCAAGGCGCTGCTCGAACTGGGCGATCCGGCGCAGGCGCGCGTGACGGCGACCGTAGACGAGCGCGATATCGTGCGGGTGCAGGTCGGTCAGACCGCGCTGCTTTCCAGCGACGCTCTTCCGGGCAAGGTGATCCGCGGGCACGTCAAGGAGATCACGCCGGGTGGCGATCCCTCGCAGCGCGCTTTTCGCGTCCGTATAGGACTGACACCCGATGCAGATCTTCCTTTCGGTCTGACGCTGGAAGTGAACATCGTCACCAGCGAGCACGAGAATGCGCTGTTGGTGCCGACAAGTGCCGTGATCGACGGCCATGTCTGGGTCGTGCAGAACGGCCGCGCGGAGCAGCGCGAGGTGCGCATCGGCATCGAGGGAACCGAGAAGACGGAAGTCCTGTCCGGCCTCAAGGCAGGGGAATCCATCATTGTCCATCCGCCCGAAGGGCTGGAACACGGTGACCGGGTCAGGACATGATCGGCCGGACGCGTTTCCTTGTCGGGATTGCCTTGCGGCATCTCTCGCGCCGTCGACGGCAGACGGCGGTGGCGGTGAGTGGCGTTGCCGTTGGCGTCGGTTTTTTCCTCGCCGTATCGGCGCTGATGGTCGGCAGTCAGAACGACTTCATAGAGCAGTTGATCGATGCTGCTCCGCACATCGTAATTTCCGACGAATTGCGCAGTCCCTCGCCGCAACCGGGCGAGCGCGTGTTCGGCGACGGGGCGATGGAGCTTCACGGCTACAAGGTTCGCACAGAAGTGCGCGGGATCAAGGA
Organism: Novosphingobium indicum; assembly: GCF_014645195.1. GTDB lineage: Bacteria > Pseudomonadota > Alphaproteobacteria > Sphingomonadales > Sphingomonadaceae > Novosphingobium > Novosphingobium indicum. The sequence continues at coordinate 9,833 of NZ_BMLK01000029.1, forward strand.
CTGGCAGGCGGTGATGGCGGCGGCCAATGCCGTGCCGGGCGCGATCGCGTCGCCCAGCCTGACCGGCGGCGTGACGCTGCGCCTCGGTGGGCATGACGAGGCCATCGGCATCGTCGGCGTGGAGCCGGAGATCGAAACGGAAATCAGCACGATCGAGGACCAGCTTCGGGAGGGCCGCCTGCGCGATCTGGAAACGACGCAGGGCGGCATCATCATCGGCGAGGATCTGGCCCGCAGGTTGGGCGTGCGCGTGGGCGACATTGTCGCGGCGACGTCTTCCACCTCCAGCGGGCGTTCGATGCGCGTCGTCGGCCTGTTCAAGAAAGGTCAGAGCCAGCTCAGTTCGGGCACCGGCTATGTTCTGCTGCGCGAGGCGCAGTCGCTACTGGGCCGCCCGTTCATCATCAACCGCATCGGCGTGCGGCTGGCCGATCCCTATGCGGCGGAGGCCGTCGCGAAGACGCTGGAGACGCGCTTTGGCTACAAGGCGGAGAGCTGGCAGGAACGTTCGGCAGATTTCCTCTCGCTGCTCGTGACCCGCAATGTGATCATGTATTCGGTCGTCTCGGCGATCCTGCTGGTGGCCAGCTTCGGTATCTACACGGTGGTGTCGAACAGCGTGTCCGACAAACGGCGCGATATAGCCATCATGCGCTCGATTGGTTTTTCCGAAGGCGATCTGCAGTTCATCTTCGTGGTCGAGGGGCTGATCCTCTCGCTCATCGGTGTGCTGTGCGGCTGGCTCCTCGGGTACATCCTGATGTCCATTCTCGGATCGCTGGCCTTTCCCATCGGCGGCGAGATCGAACGCATTCCGCTCGACCGGTCGCCACGTCAGTACGCCGTTGCCGCAACCGCCTCGTTCCTCGCCGGGGCCATCGCAGCCTGGCTGCCCGCGCGGAAGGCATCGCGGGTCGATCCGGTCGACATTCTGAGAGGCGCGGTATGAGCGCCATTCTGGAAACGCGAAATCTGGGGCGCAATCTGCCCGGCGATCCGCCGATCGTGCTCGTGCGCGATGTGAACGTGACAATCGAGCCGGGGGCGTTCACCACCATCGTCGGCCCCTCGGGCTGCGGCAAGTCGTCGCTGCTCTATCTGCTCGGCCTGATCGATCGCCCGACGACAGGCGAATTGCTGGTGGAAGGCCGGGAAGTCAGTCAGCTTTCCGGCGACGAGCGTGCCCGCATCCGCTTGGCGCGCTTTGGCTTCGTTTTCCAGTTTCACTTCCTGCTACCTGAGTTTTCCGCGCTGGAGAACGTCATGCTCCCGATACAGCGGCTCGGCCGCCTCCCGATTGCACAGGCGCGCGAACAGGCCTTGGGATTGCTGGCCGGAGTGGGACTTGAGGATAAGCACGGCAAGACGCCGGATCGCCTTTCGGGCGGCGAGCGCCAGCGCGTGGCGATTGCCCGCGCGCTCGCCAACGATCCGATCCTCATCCTCGGCGACGAGCCGACCGGCAACCTCGACAGCCACAACAGCGCGCGCGTGGTCGAGACGCTCCATGCCCTCGCGCACGAGCAGGGGCGGGCTGTGGCCTGCGTGACGCACGATCCCGGCATTGCGGAGGCTTCGGACGTCCAGATCGAGATGCTCGACGGGCGCGTGGAGAACGTGATCGATCGCCGTCCAGCAAAACCGCAAGGCCTGCTCGGCAGGGAACCATCGGCAGACTGATCTGTTGCGAAGCGTAACGTGGTTCGGGGTTTTCGGTGGACGCGCCGCCGACCCTGTGCGGATCGCGACCGAATGCTACCAGAGAGGTGTCCGATGGCTGAACTACTGGCCGAAGTGCTCGACGATTTTGGCCAGGCGGCCGTAACCGGACTGTCCCAGAAACAGAAAACGATACCGGCCCGGTTCTTCTACGACGATCGCGGTTCCGCGCTGTTCGAGGAGATTACTCAGCTTCCCGAATACTATGTCACGCGAACCGAGGCCGCGCTGCTGAAGCGCCATGCAAGCGAAATTGCGCGCAGCGCGGGGCACGGGCGCCCTGTCGTCGAGTTTGGTGCCGGTTCCGCCACGAAGACCCCGATCCTGCTGAAAGCGACCGAAGCGCCGGTCTATGTCCCGATCGACATTTCGGGCGACTTCCTGCTGGAGAGCATGGAGGCGTTGAAGCAAACCGTTCCCGATCTGGAAATCGTGCCGCTCGCCGGCGACTTCACCGAGGAGGTGGCGCTGCCCGAATTCGATGGTCCGGTTACCGGGTTCTTCCCGGGCTCGACCATCGGCAATTTCGATCACGCGCGGGCGCTCGATCTCCTGCGCCAGTTCCGCGGTCAGCTCGGGGACGGTGCGCGTCTCGTCATCGGCATGGATACGCGCAAGAACCCGCGCATGCTGGAAGCGGCCTACGACGACAGCGCGGGCGTGACGGCGGCGTTCAATCTCAATCTGCTTGAGCGCATGAACCGCGAGCTGGACGCTGACATCCCGGTCGATGCTTTCGAGCACCGAGCGGTCTGGCATGATGCCCTGGGGCGTATAGAAATGCATCTTGCCGCAACGCGGCCTGTCACTTTTCGCGTCGCCGGACGGACCTTCTCCATGGAAGCTGGCGAAACGATCCACACGGAGAACAGCCACAAGTACACGCCCGAGGAAGCCCGGCTGATGGCACGCGCTTCGGGATGGGAGCCGCTGTCGTACTGGAGCGATGAGGACGGCATTTTCGGGGTTCACGTCTGGGCAGCGATGCCGGATACTCTGCAACCATGAGCAGTGCCGCGCAGAGGACTTCGCCCGAACCCGCGTTCGCCACGGCTCGCTACCGTGCGGTGCGATCGCATACCGAGGCGCTGACCGCGCCGCTTTCGGCTGAGGACTGCCAGTTGCAGTCGATGCCCGATGCCAGCCCGGCGAAGTGGCACCTTGCGCATACCACGTGGTTCTTCGAGACCTTTCTGCTGCAGGAACACCTGCCCGACTACCGGCCGTTCCATCCGGCCTTCGCGGTACTGTTCAATTCCTATTACGTGCGCGTGGGTGAACGGCATGTGCGGGCCGAGCGCGGCATGCTGTCGCGCCCTTCGCTCGACGAGGTCCATTCCTATCGCCGGCATGTCGATGCGGGCATGGAGCGGCTGATGGACGCCGTTCCCGAAACGGCTTGGCAGGACCTGCTCGAACTCGGTCTGCACCATGAGCAGCAGCATCAGGAACTGATCCTGATGGACATCCAGCACGCTTTCAGTCGCAATCCGATCGAGCCCGCTTACGATCCTCACCGCACGATCGCGCCGGATGCCGAACCGGCGCAGTGGCTTTCTGTTCCCGGCGGCCTCGTCGCCGTTGGACATGAGGGCGAGGGCTTTGCCTTCGACAACGAAGGGCCCCGGCACAAGGCCTGGCTCGAGCCTTTCGAGATCGCCGACAAGTTGGTGACCAATGGCGAATACCTGCAGTTCATCGCGGATGGCGGTTATCGCCGGCCCGAGTTGTGGCTCTCGGATGGTTGGGCGACCGTCGAGGCGGAAGGATGGGCCGCGCCGCTGTACTGGCGCGAGGATGACGGCATCTGGTCCGGCTTCTCGCTGGGTGGGCGCGCCGACCTCGACCCCGATGCCCCGGCGCTGCACATGAGTTATTACGAAGCCGATGCCTATGCCCGCTGGACCGGCCATCGCCTCCCGAGCGAGGCCGAGTGGGAAGTTGCCGCGCGCAACCACGATCTGCGCCAGCGCGACGACGTGGCGTGGCAATGGACCGCTTCTCCCTATGGCGCCTATCCCGGCTACTTCGCCAGTGACAGCGCGGTCGGCGAGTACAACGGCAAGTTCATGGTCAATCAGTTCGTGCTGCGAGGCGGCTCGCTGGCGACGCCTCCGGGGCATTCACGGCTGACTTATCGTAACTTCTTCCCGCCCGCCGCGCGCTGGGCCTATAGCGGGATCCGGTTGGTCAGGCGATAGGCGCAAGCATCCGCTGGCGTCGGGGGAACCTCCCCGAGGTCCGGCGGTTCTGGATCGCAAAGGGGCCGGACCTCAGGTCGCGGCTTTTACCGGTACGGATACAGGAGAGAGGGCGTCCATGCGGTTCGTTGAATTGGTGAGGGGAATTGGTCTCGGCAGTGCCGGGTTCGCGTTTCTGCTTGCTGCGCTGCTGTGCGTGGTCGTCGACGCGCCTGCCGCCTTGATGGGATGGCTGGCCGCCGCCGTTTTCCTGCAGGCAATTCCGCTTGGCGCGCTTATGCTGCTCGCGGTCATGCGCCTTGTGCATGGCGGTTGGGAAGCGGACCTCAGGAGTGCCAGCGAGTCTGCGGCGGGCGTTTGGTTCATTTCCGCACTGACTTTTATCCCCGTCTTGGTCGGCTGCGGTGCGATCTGCGGGGAGGCGAGCCTTTTCGGGCAAAACGAATTCGATAATCCATGGCTGGGCGTCGTCCCGTTCGTTACGGGCACGATCCTGTGGTTCGTCGCATTGGCGGCTATCGCGCGCAGTCAGGTGGGTGGACGTTCTTCGAGGCGGGCTACTGTCCTGTCCCTCATCGTGCTCACCCTTGGCGGATCCCTATTGGCGGTCGACTGGTTCATGTCGCTCGACGTGGAATTCCAGACTTCGGGTTACACCCTGCAGGTGCTGCTCCTCGAGATCTGCGTGGCCTATCTGGCAATTCTGCTGTTGCGGCTGACGCATAGACCGGCGCCGCGGCATACAGGGGCGCTTGGCGCAGTGCTGCTGATCTGCCTGACCTTGTGGTTCCTCTTCCAGTTCCTTCCGCACCTTCTGATCTGGGCCGACGTTTTGCCGCATAGTGCCGGATGGTATGCCGTTCGTGCCGAGGGGGCCTGGATATGGGTGCTGGCGGTGATCGGTATCCTGGGCATCGTTCCCATGCTTGCCCTGCTATTGCCGCAAGTACGCCGCTCGCCGCGAGCCTTGGCGATGGCAGCCTTTCCCGCGCTTTTCGGAAAAGGGCTCGAATTCGTATGGTTCGCCGTTCCCGGGAACGGGCTTCCCGCCTTGCTGGCATACCTCTTCGCCTTGTGCGGCTTCGGCTGCTTTGCGGCCTCCTATCTGGCCCCGGGCTCCAGCTGGTATCTGCCCAAGGCAAGGGCGGTGGCCTGAGCCGCCGGAACCGGTCGTGCTCGCCTTCGTTGCTTATGCTGCACAGGAGGACTTTTCATGGCCGCACGCGCATACTGGCAGGGACAGATCCGGCTGGCGCTCGTTTCCATCGCGGTGGAAGTCTATCCCGCGACCAAGAGCGGTGCCTCGATCAGCTTTCGCCAGATCCACGAGCCCTCGGGCAAGCCGATCAAATACGAGAAGGTCGTGCCGGGAATGGGCCCCGTTGATCGCGACGACATCATAAAAGGCTATCAGGTCGACAAGAACAATTACGTTCTCCTCGAAGATGACGAGATCGAGAACGTGAAGGTCGAAAGCAAGCGTACGCTCGACCTCGTCCAGTTCGTCGATGCCGACGAGATCGACGTGCTGTACTATGAAAAGCCCTACTTCGTGGTGCCGGCGGACGATCTCGCCGAGGAAGCCTACGTTGTCCTTCGCGAGGCCCTGAGGGCTTCGAAGAAGGTGGGGGTGGGGCAACTGTCCGTGCGCGGGCGCGAGCATCTCGTGTCGCTCAAGCCTTGCGGGCGCGGCATGGTGCTCGAGCTTTTGCGTTATGCCGACGAAGTGCGCCGCGCGCAGACCTACTTCAGCGCGATCGGCGATGAGAAGCCTGACAAGGAACTGCTCTCGCTAGCCACCGAACTGATCGAGAAGAAGACGGCCCCGTTCGAGGCGGACGAATTCAGCGACCGCTATGTCGATGCACTGAAGGACATGATCGACAAGAAGATAAAGGCCAAGGGCGAGCGGGTTGTCGAGGACGATGAGGCCCCGACCGCTTCCAGCAGTTCAAACGTGATCGACCTGATGGCGGCCCTGAAGGAGTCGGTTGAAGAAGGCGGTGGCAAAGCCTCCAAGAAAAAGAAGAGTGCATCCGCCAGGAAAGGCAGCGGGGAGAGCGGCCGCAAGCGTAAGAGCGCGTGATGGCCCGGAAGCCCGACAGCGATGCGCTTTCCACCTACAACGCCAAGCGCGATTTCAAGCGGACCCGCGAACCGAAGGGCAAGCGCGGCACGAAAGGCGGCAACAGCTTCGTCGTGCAGAAACACGCGGCACGGCGGCTCCACTTTGACTTTCGCCTGGAAATTGACGGCGTTCTCAAGAGCTGGGCGGTCACGCGAGGCCCCAGCCTCGATCCCAAGGACAAACGATTGGCGGTGCGGACCGAGGACCATCCGTTGGATTACGGTGGCTTCGAGGGCACGATCCCGCAAGGTGAATATGGCGGCGGCACGGTCATGCTCTGGGACAAGGGCACCTGGCGGCCGATAGAAGGCAAGAGCGCCAAGGATCTGGAGGGCGGTCATCTCCACTTTATCCTCGAAGGCGAACGGATGAAGGGCGAATGGCTGCTGGTGCGGATGAAACCGCGCAAGGGCGAAAAGCGCGAGAACTGGTTGCTGCGCAAGGTGGATGACGGATACACGGGCAGCGAAGACGACCTTGTGCGCCGCGAGTTGACCAGCATCGAGACGGGCAGAACCATGCAGGAGATCGCCCGCGATGACGAAGGGGAGCATTCCTTCAAGGATCGCAAGGGCGCGCAGCTCGACAAGGCATTGGACGAGGCAGCCGAACACACCCGCAAGGTCGCTGCGGGCAAGTCAGGGAGGCAGGCCAAGGGTAAGCCACCGAAGTTTCGCAAGCCGCAACTTGCGACGCTGGTCGATCACGTACCGGGCGGCAGCGACTGGTTCCATGAAATCAAGTTCGACGGCTATCGCTGCCTCGTGGCTGCGGCGGGCGACAAGGTCGTGGTCTATACCCGATCGGGCCAGGACTGGACCGACAAGTTCGCGCCGCTGCGCGATGCCTTTGCGGCACTCGATTTACCACCCTGTCTGATCGATGGCGAAGTCACCGCGTCCGGCAAGGATGGCAATCCTAGCTTCTCGGCATTACAGGCCGTGCTCAAGCGCGGTCATGGCGCGCAGGGCAAGCAGCAGTACCTCGATTTCCATGCCTTCGATCTGCTCGAACTCGATGGCGAGGATCTCACGGCGCACAGCAATCTGGAGCGCAAGGAACAGCTTGCCGGACTGCTGGCCGATGCCAGGCCGCCGGTCCACGTGGCCGATCATGTCATCGGTGCCGGGGAGCAATTGCTCGAGGCCATGTGCGGCGCGGATCAGGAAGGGATCATCAGCAAGCGTGCCGATGCGCCCTATCGGGCCAAACGCACGCGCAACTGGCTCAAGATCAAGTGCACGCGCCGGCAGGAATTCGTGATCGTCGGCTGGCAACCGAGCAAGGCCCGCGGCAGGCCGTTTGCCTCGCTGCTGCTGGCGCAGCACGAAGACGGTGAACTGACCTACAAGGGCAAGGTCGGAACCGGCTTTACCAGCGACACGATGGACGAGCTCGCATCGAAGTTTTCTTCACGGGCACGCAAGACACCGCCGCTGGAGGCCCCGGCATCGGAAACACGCAATGCCCAGTGGATCCGGGCCGATCTGGTCGCCGAAGTGGCCTTTGCCGAATTCACCGCGGAAGGCCGCGTTCGCCATGCCTCCTTCCTTGGCCTGCGCGATGACAAGTCTGCCGTCGATGTGAAGCCAGAGCGGGCCGCGAAGGTCGAGCAGGATGATCCGCCTTCCGACATCAAGATCACGCACCGGGATAGGGTGATCTTCCCCGACAGCGGGCAGACCAAGGGCGATCTGGCGGACTACTATGCGCAGGTCGCGCCGGTCATGCTGGCCCACCTCGCGCGGCGTCCCGTCAGCCTTGTGCGCTGTCCGCAGGGGCGGGCGAAGAAGTGCTTTTTCCAGAAGCACGATAGCGGCAGCTTCGGCGAGAGCGTGCATCACGTTTCGATCGCCGAGAAGTCCGGCAAGAAGCAGCCCTATCTCTACGTCGACAGCGCCGAGGGGCTGCTCTCTTGCGTTCAGATGGGGAGCATCGAATTTCACGCCTGGGCCTGCCATCAGGAAGCCGTCGAACAGCCCGACCGGATGATTTTCGATCTCGATCCGGACGAGGAGCTGGACTTTGCCGACGTCAAGCGTGCAGCGCGTGACTTGGAGAAGCATCTGGCGGACATGGGGCTGGTCAGCTTTGCAATGTTGACCGGGGGAAAGGGCGTCCACGTCTTGGTTCCGCTGCGCACCGGGCATGACTGGGACACGCACAAGGACTTTGCAAGCCGCTTTGCCGAAGCCCTGAGCAAGGCGGAGCCGGATCGCTTCACCGCGACGATGTCCAAGGCCAAGCGCAAGGGAAAGATCTTCATCGACTGGCTGCGTAACCAGCGCGGAGCAACCGCCGTCGTGCCTTATTCCGCAAGGGCCCGCGAAGGCGCGCCGGTCGCGATACCCGTCACCTGGGCGGAACTCGCCGACATGGAGACGGCAGCGGCCTTCACGATCTCGGATGCCGCCGAGCTGCTGAAGCGTGCGGGCTCCGCCGGACTGCAGGGATGGGGGTTTGCCGATCAGGCACTGCCCGAGTTGTAACCCTCTGGAACGCGGGCGCGATTAGCACTGTCGCGGCAGGTCTATGCGTGCCATGAGCGGGCATCCATAAAGTGAACAAGGTGGGGACGCATGGCGAGCGAAGCGGGCACGGCACAGGTACGGGCGGGGTCGGCTGCCGAACTCACGCTGCGCGGGGTTCTGCTGGGCGGGGTGATCACGCTGCTGTTCACGGCGGCAAATGTCTATCTCGGCCTGAAAGTAGGCCTTACCTTCGCTACCTCGATCCCCGCCGCCGTGATTTCCATGGCCATCCTGCGCGGGTTCAAGGATTCGACGATCTGGGAAAACAACATCGTCCAGACCGTGGCGAGCGCGGCGGGGACGCTGGCGGCGATTATCTTCGTGCTGCCGGGCCTCGTGATGATCGGCTGGTGGCAGGGCTTCCCCTATTGGACCACGGCCGCGATTACCGGAACCGGCGGCATCCTCGGCGTGCTGTTCTCGGTACCGCTGCGCCGCGCGCTCGTGGTCGATACGCCTTTGCCCTATCCCGAAGGCAAGGCCGCGGCCGAGGTGCTGCGCGTCGGTTCGGGATCGCGTGAAGGCGCTGCTGAGAGCGCCAAGGGCCTCTCGGTGCTGGTCTGGAACGCGCTGGCCTCCGCGGGCTTTGCGGTTCTCACGCAGATGCGGCTGACGGCCGGCGAAGCGGCGGTCTGGTTCCGCGCCGGATCGGGAGCGACCGGCATATCCGGTGGCCTCTCCTTTGCCCTTCTGGGCGTGGGCCATCTCGTCGGCCTGTCGGTCGGCATGGCGATGTTCCTGGGTCTCGTCGTCGGCTGGTGGGTGCTGCTGCCGATCCTGACTGCGCAGATGCCGATGGCCGGCGGTCCGGAAGTCTGGGCTAACAGCGTGTTCGGCGCGAATGTGCGCTTCTTCGGCGCGGGCGTGATCGGTGTTGCCGCTGTCTGGACGCTGGTACGGATCGCCGGGCCCGTCCTCGGTGGCATCCGCTCGGCCATGGCCGCCAGCCGCGCGCGTCATTCGGGTGAGGCGCTGGCCATCGAGGAGCAGGATCTGCCGATCGCGGTGGTTTTCGTTGGCTCGCTGGCGATGCTGGTGCCGATTGCCATTCTGCTGTGGAGCTTGATCACGGGCGGTCCGCTCGCTGGATCGGAAGGGGTACTGATTGCCGGGGCGCTCTTGTTCATCGTCGTCATCGGCCTGCTGATCGCGGCGGTCTGCGGATACATGGCTGGCCTGATCGGAGCATCCAATTCGCCGGTGTCGGGGATCGGCATTCTTTCCGTCGTCGCGGCGGCGCTCATGCTGGTGGGGCTGTTTGGGCGCGGACAGGATCCCGACACGACCGCGGCACTGGTCGCTTATGCGCTGATTGTGACGGGCATCGTCTTCGGGGTTGCGACGATTTCCAACGACAACCTGCAGGATCTCAAGACCGGCCAGCTTGTCGGCGCAACGCCGTGGAAGCAGCAGGTCGCGCTGGTGATCGGCGTTGTCTTCGGATCGCTGGTAATTCCTCCGGTGCTCGATCTGCTCAACACTGCCTTCGGGTTTGCAGGTGCGCCCAACGCCGGGCCGAACGCGCTTCCCGCCCCGCAGGCCGCGCTCATCTCGGCGCTGGCCCAGGGCGTGCTCGGGGGCGATCTCAACTGGGCGATGATCGGCTGGGGGGCTGCTGCGGGGGTGGGCTTCGTCATCCTCGACGAAGTGCTGGGTCTGCTGGGCAAGCTGCGTCTGCCGCCGCTCGGTGTGGGTATCGGTATCTACCTGCCGATGGTGGCCATCCTCCCTGTCGTAGTGGGCTCGGTGATCGGCTGGTTCTACGAACGCTGGGCCGCGGGCCGATCCGATCCCGAATTCGCCAGCCGCATGGGAGTACTCACCGCGACCGGCCTGATTGTCGGCGAGAGCCTGTGGGGCGTGACCTTCGCGGGCATTGTTGCCGCATCGGGAAGCGACAGTCCGATTGCGGTGGTCGGTGATGGCTTCGCCCAGCCTGCGCTGGTGGGCGGGACATTGCTGTTCATCGCGCTGGTGTGGGGCCTCTATCGCCGCACCCGCAAGCTCGTGCACATGCCCTGACGGTAGCTACTGGACGGCGGCGATCCACCCGCTGGACAGCCAACGGGCCAGCATGGCACCGGCTAGCTCCAGCGCCGCCGCCTCGCCGAGCAGCGAGACCAGATGGTCGCAGGCAGCGCCGTAGCTGGCGCCATCCATCATCAGGGCCAGAGCCTGCATTTCCGCCAGTCCGATCAGGGTGAAGGTAGCGCGCATTCCCTCGCGCCAGACCACGCAACCTTGTGGTTCCGCCAAAGGAGCAAGATCTCGCGCCGCGGCAATGTTGGGTTCTGCGCCGAGCAGTTCCCACAAGGCGCGGCAGTCGTGATGCACTTGCCGAAAGCGCAGTCCCGGCATGAACCGCAAGCGCAAGTCCTGCCATGCGCGATCGTCGAACGACTGTGTGGCGGTTACCATGCCCGGCCCGTCCAGCGGCGTGATGTCCGCAGCGGTGAAGGCGGACTGCATGGCCCATTCGGTCCACGCCAGTTCGCAGACGTCGCGGTCCTGCGGAAACAGGTTGTCGAGTGTCTCGGCAAAGCCCTTGCCCGCATCGTCGAGCGTCCAGCCGGTGGGCGGATGCAGGATCAGGTGATGCGCGGCGGCGGCACCGAAGGCCTCCGACCCGACCAGCAGGGCCGTGCGCGGATAGGTTTCTTGCAGTGTATCGATCAGCCGGGCGCGGTAGGCATTGCGGTAGATCGCGTAGCCGGCGCGTTCGCGGGCCTGCCAGTGTTCCGGCAGCGGGGCGTCGTCCGACATAAGCGCCTCGATGAACTGGCTTTGCTGGGCGGCGAGGGTCATGCGGCGGCGGCCTCCCGAGTGGCACTGGCCGCAATGCGGCGCGCCACGTTCAGCTCGTCGAGCAATTCTGAAAGCGGCGGGATGGCATCGTCGCGTTCGATCATGATCGCGACGGGGCCGGTCAGGGACAGCGCTTCGCCAAGCAAGTCCCAGACTTCACTGCAGACTGCACGGTCATGCGTGTCGATGGCGATCTCCCCCGGCGTATGGCCGGCTAGATGGATCTGCCGCACCCGGTCGAGAGGAAGTCCGTCGAGATAATCGCTGGCCGAATATCCGTGGTTGTGGGCGCTCACGTAGATGTTGTTCACGTCGAGCAGCAGATAGCTCCCCGTCCTGTGAACAACTTCGGCAAGGAATTCCCATTCGGACATCTCGTTTTCGGGAAAGCTGAGATAGCTGGAGGGATTTTCCAGCAGCAGCGGCCGGCGCAGATGATCCTGCGCGATCTGGATGTTGGTGCAGATCACGTCCAGCGCTTCTGCCGTGTAGGGCAGGGGAAGCAGGTCGTGGCTGTTGTGCGCGCTCGAACGGGTCCAGCACAGGTGGTCCGATATCCAGCGCGGTTCGATGCGCTCGGCGAGCATGCGCAGTCTTTCGAGGTAGTTTCGGTCCAGGCCATGCGCCGATCCGGGTGAGAGCGACACGCCGTGAAGCACGACATCGTGTTTCTGCCGCACGGCTTCGAGCACCGCGAGCGGCTTCCCGCCGTCAACCATGAAGTTTTCCGAAATGACCTCAACGAAATCGACGTCGATCGTCCCTTCCAGGAAGTCGCGGTAGTGCTGGCGGCGAAGGCCGAGGCCGAAGCCGGCGAAGGGTGGGACTGACATCATGGCAGGCTCTCCGGAGCGTTGACGAGAGTGGCGGCCGGGTTCCCCGAGGGGGCGGCGGAATAGGGAACCGGGCCGCCGGGAGGTCGGATCAGCCGAGATCGCCGATCGTACCGCCCTTGGTCAGACAGGCGCCTGCCTTCATGGCCTTGAAGCCGTGGCCCTTGCAGACGTTCATGCCCTTGCATTCGTGCTGGGTGGTCTTGCAGTCAGCCGTGCCCTTGCAGCTGTTCACGCCGTAGCAGTGGACGGTGTCGTCCTTGCCCAGCGCGGCGCCGCTGCTGCCTGCGGGCGCGGAAGCGGCGAAGGTCGTTGCGGATGAAAGTGCGAAAGAGGCGGCGACTGCGGCGAAAGTGGCTTTGGACGGAAGCGACATCGATGATCTCCTGACTTGCTGTTTACCCGGCGGGCACAGCATCATTCGCGGCGATCCCTGTCGCGGTTACAGCGCGGCAAAAAAAAGATGCGGGCTGTAACCTTCCGGCGATGCGGCGCGAATGTCTCCGGGAGCCTCGGCACAACGCCGGGGCCAATGAGGAGATATGCCCATGAAGACCCAATCGATCGCCGCACTGGCCGGCCTGGCTCTGACCGGTGCCGTAGCCTCGGCGCAGCCGGCTGCCGCAGCAGACAAGACTCCGATGGAAAAGTGCTACGGCGTGGCCAAGGCTGGCCACAACGACTGTGCAGCCGGACCGGGCACGAGCTGTGCCGGCACCTCTACCCGCGACTATCAGGGCAACGCCTGGAAGCTCGTCAAGAAGGGGTCCTGCACGTCCATCAAGACCCCCAAGGGCCTCGGTTCGCTGAGCCCGATCGAGCGCTGATTTCAGACCGGAGGAGGGGAGAGATGCAGCAGGCGCTGGCAATCTGGCAGAGGAGCACGGCACTCGTCAGCGGCAGGATTGCCGAGAGTGTGGCCCTGCTCTTCGTGCGGCTGGCGCTTGCCGGCGTGTTCTGGCGGTCGGGACGGAGCAAGGTAGTGGACGGAACATGGCTGCAGCCCAGCGATACGACCTACTACCTGTTCGAAACCGACTATTCCGCCGTTCCCCTCCCGGCGGAGCTTGCCGCGCATATGGCGACGTTTGCGGAGACGCTCTTCCCGATCCTGCTCATGCTGGGCCTCGCTACCCGCCTGTCGGCGCTGGCGCTGCTGGGCATGACTATGGTCATACAGGTCTTCGTTTTCCCCGAGGCCTGGTGGAGTGTGCACTTGCTGTGGGTCGCCATGGCCTTGACTCTCGTGTCACGAGGGGGCGGTCTGTTCGCGCTCGATACAGTCGGCATGCGGATAGTGGCGCGATGACAGGGGATGAAGAGACCATGGCGCGGCTGATGCGGGCTGCGCAGCGCGGCGACCGCCAGGCCTATGCGGTGCTGCTCGAACAAGCGGCGAAGTGGCTGCGCCGCTATTTCCAGAAACGTACCGCGCGCGAGAAGCTCGGCGATCTGGTGCAGGAAGTGCTGATGGCGGTCCACGCCAAGCGCGCGACTTACGATCCCTCACGGCCGTTCTACCCCTGGCTGGCGGCGATTGCGCGCTATCGCTGGATCGACCATCTGCGCGCCGAATACCGGGTTCAGGAACAGGAACTGTTTGACGATATTCCGGGTGATGAGAACGCCGAGGAGGTCGTGATGGCGCGCATCAGTCTGGATCGGCTCTTCGCGCAGTTGCCGCCCGCTCAGGCAGCGGCGATCGAGCTTGTGAAGATAGAGGGATATTCGGTGGCCGAAGCATCGCAGCGATGCGGCCAGAGCCAGTCCCTCGTGAAAGTGAATGTCCATCGCGGCCTTAAGAAGCTGGCCGCGATTATCGAGAAGGCCAGTTGAATATGGACGACGCCACCCAGGCCCTCATTGCCGGGATCGCTGCAGATGCCACCCCGGTGCGGCCCATCAACAGAATGCGGGGGCTGGCCATGGTCGGCCTTGCCTTCTTGCTCACCGAGATCGTGGTGCTCTTCGCGCTAGGCGCGCGGCAGGGGCTGATGAGCGGACAGGTGTCGGTCTTCTTCGTCGTCGTGAACGGGCTGCTCCTGATCCTCGGGCTGTCCTGTATCGCTGCAGTGGTGACGATGGCCTCGCCGCAAGTGGGCGCGAACCACGACGGGCCCAAGTGGGCGATGGCCATGGCGGGCGTCCTGCCGCTTGCCGGGCTGCTGGCCGCGACCGGCGCCGGCGTGAACGGGCATCTGCACGTCCAAGGCGCGCATTGCATGTACCTTGGCCTCGCAGCATCCTTGCTGGTCGGCGCGGCGCTGTTCGTCTGGCTGCGCCGGGGCGCGCCGGTGTCGCCGCGGCTGGCAGGGCTCTATCTGGGGGCCGGGGCCGGAGCGTTGGGCTCGGTAGCGAACGGCATGGCCTGTTCGGACGAGTCCATTGCGCACCTGGGTATCTGGCACGTCGCGTCGGTCGTCATCGCCGCGCTTATCGGGCGCTACGGCGTGTCGCGGTGGCTGCGCTGGTAATCAGATCCGCCGCTTTTCCAGCTTGCGGGCCAGTGTGCGGCGGTGGAGGCCGAGGCGGCGGGCCGCTTCGGAAATGTTGAAATCGCATTCGACCAGCGTCTGATGGATGTATTCCCACTCCAGCGTCTTGATCGAGCTCTTGCGCCCGTCGACCGGCACTTCCGGGTTGCCTTGCGCGCTGGAAAAGGCGGCTTCGATGTCGTCGGTGTTGGACGGCTTCGCGAGATAGTGCGCCGCGCCCAGCTTGATCGCCTCCACAGCAGTGGCGATGCTGGCATAGCCGGTAAGCACGACGATGTGCGTGTCGGGCTGCGTCGCGTGGAGCGACTGGACCACGGCAAGTCCAGAATCGTTGCCGAGCTTGAGGTCTACCACGGCATAGTCGAAGTCGGTGGCCTTCGCCTGTTCGTCCGCTTCCCGCGCCGAAGTGGCGGACGACACCTGATAGCCCCGGCGTTCGAACGAGCGGCGCAGCGTGCGGCCGAAGGCCGGATCGTCCTCGACGATGAGGAGCGTGGCGCCGCCGTCCTGCCCTGTGCTCATGCCGGTTTTTCCTTCTGGTAGGCCAGCGCTGCAAGCGGCAGCGTGATCCATACCGTTGCGCCGCCGGTTTCGCGGTTCGCGACCGAGACCCGCCCGCCCAGCTTGCGTACCACGTTGAAGACGAGGAACAGGCCCAGGCCGCCGCCATCGCGCCCTTTGGTGGAAGTGTAGGGCTGACCGACACGGGCGAGCATTTCGGGTGCGAAACCGGGGCCTTCATCGCTGACGGTAATCAGCAGATCGTCGTTTTCCCGCGCGATTTCAAGAAGGACGAGGGCGGGGGAGACCTCCTGCGCATTGTCGATCACATTGCCGATGATCTGGCGCAGACCGGGGTCGGCGACGATGGCGACGTCGTCTCCGAAGCGGTCGACGAAGTGCAGTTCGCCGTCCATGCGCGACTGCCAGTCGGCGACGATATCCGCGAAGAGCGAGTGCACGGTCGAAACGCCGGGGTTCTCGCCGCGAAGGTCGCCCGCGGACATCAGGATACCGCTGACGATCGTCTTGCAGCGCTCCAGTTCGACCCGCATGTCGGCAAGGTCCTCGCCGAGTTCGGCGTTGGAGGCGATGGTGGGCAGGCGGGCCCAGTCGCCGAGGATCACCGACATCGACGACAGTGGCGTGCCCAGCTCGTGCGCTGCGCCGGAGGCCAGCAGACCCATACGGATGATGTGGTCTTCCTCGGTGGCTTGCTGGCGCAGCGCTTCGAGCGCCATGTCGCTTTCGCGCCGGTTGCGGTCCAGCCGGACGACGAAGAACACCAGCAGGACTGCGGCAAGAATGAAGCAGAACAGGCTGCCGAGCTGGTAAAGGTGGAACTGGTTGGCCGCGTGCCGCGCGGGAAGGTCCAGAGGGACATAGGCGAAGGTCAGGAAGACCATCGCAAGACATGCCAGAACCGCGATGATCCAGCTCCAACGCGGTTGCAGGATCACCGCGCCTATCACGATCTGCAGCAGGAACAGGAACGTGAAGGGATTGGTGGCGCCGCCGCTGTGGTAGAGTTGCCAGCACAGCGCGAGAACGTCGATCACCAGAGCCGCGAAGAGTTCGCGCTGCGAGAAGGTCTGCCGTCGCTGCAGCAGGCTGGCGGTCGCGAAGTTGACGAGAATGAGCAGCAGCGGAGCCATCAGCAGCGGCAACAGCGGCAGTCGCGCATCAAGGATCTGGGCAACCGCCACAATAGTGGCAAGCTGGCCGAATACGGCTATCCAGCGCAGTTGCAGCAGCAGCAGGACATTGCGCCAGGTCGCACTGCGGGTCGGCGGAACGGGGGCGATCAGGCGCATCATGGCACTGTGCGCGTTTTGCCGCGCCAGACAAGGCCCATCCCGACAAGCGAGAGCAGCGCCATGGCGAACCAGGTCAGGGCGTATTGCAGGTGGTTGTCGGGAAACCGGATGACCGTGAGCCCGGGCACGGGCTTGAAGATACCGGAGGGGCTGGTTGCCGTTTCGGTCTGCGCATCGACGAAGACGGGGGCGGCATCGGTGACATG
This sequence comes from Novosphingobium indicum, assembly GCF_014645195.1. GTDB lineage: Bacteria > Pseudomonadota > Alphaproteobacteria > Sphingomonadales > Sphingomonadaceae > Novosphingobium > Novosphingobium indicum. The sequence goes on from NZ_BMLK01000029.1 coordinate 26,568, forward strand.
TCTGGCTTTGGACAACGCTGCCACGTCGCGCGAATACCAGCGGTCATCCTGCGGCCGGTTGGACTGGAGCAGGCTGCCGCCCGGCTCGCTGGAGCGGACGAGGCCGACGACAGCCACCGTCCCCGAGGGTGTCGCCTTGCCGGCCCGCGCCGCCGTGGTGCCCGAGGGCACGAAGCCGCGGTTCACCCAGACCGTGCGCCCATCGTCGAGGTGCATCGGGGTCATCGTCCAGTACCCGGTGCCGAGCTCGGTCGCGGCGCGGACGAGGGCGGTATGCGATCCGGCGTAGGTGCCCGATAGCTTCACGCGCAGATAGTCGAAGGCACCCGGCGGCTGCGCCATCAGGCGCTTGCGGGAAGGCGTTTCTACCGGGGCGGCATGAAGGCGGGCATCGACGCGGGCGATGAGATCATGCTTCCAGTGCATGCGCTGCACCTGCCACACGCCCAGCGCCACGAAGGCGGCGAATGCGAGCAGGAGGAACAGGGTAAGGCCCCAGGGGCGCCGCGAAGGGTGCCCCGGGCGTCTATGGTCCGCTTCTCCCGCCGAGGGGGTCAGGGCACCTGCCCCATGTCGTGGCTCATCATCGGCATCATGTTGTGGTTGAGGTGGTACATCACCCACAACGAGCCCGACAGCGCGATCCCGACAATAATGATCGTGAAGATCAGTGCCATCACCGTCCAGCCGTTCTCCGACTTGGTGTTCATGTGCAGGAAGTAGATCATGTGGACCACGATCTGCACTACGGCGAAGGCCACGATGACCAGCGCGGTCGCCTGCTTGTCGGCAATCGCGCCGCTCATCACCAGCCAGAACGGGATGGCGGTGAGCACGGCCGAGAGGATGAAGCCGATCAGGTAGTCGCGCAGCGAGCCGTGGTTGCCTTCGTGATCGTCGTGATGCCCGTCGGCGTGCGGGTTCGGGTGGGCGTGGTGGTCAGCGGCGCTCATCACAGCATTCCCATCAGGTAAACGAAAGTGAAGACGCCGATCCAGATGACGTCGAGGAAGTGCCAGAACAGCGACAGGCACATGAGGCGGCGCTGGTTGGCCGGGATCAGCCCCTTGGCGCCGATCTGCACGAACAGCGTGAACAGCCAGATCAGGCCGAAGGTCACGTGCAGGCCGTGGGTGCCGACCAGCGAGAAGAAGGCGGTCAGGAAGCCGCTGCGCATCGGCGTGGCGCCTTCGTGGATCAGGCCGGCGAACTCGTGCAGCTCGATCCCGATGAAGGCCATGCCGAACAGCGCCGTGACGAGCAGCCAGGCCTGTGTGGCACCCTTGCGGTTCTTCGCCATCGCCAGCATCGCAAAGCCATAGGTGATCGAGGAAAACAGCAGCATCGCCGTGTTCACCGCCACCAGCGGCAGTTCGAACAGGTCCTTGGGGCCGGGGCCCGCGGCATAGTTTCCGCCGAGCACGCCATAGGCCGCGAAGAGCATCGCGAAGATGAGGCAGTCGCTCATCAGGTAGAGCCAGAAGCCCAGCATGGTGCTGCCGCCTTCAGGATGATCGTGCTCGTTCAGATCATAGAACGCGGCCGTGATCTGCGCGGGGCTCGCCTTTGGCGTCGCTGCGTCGAGAGTGGTGGCGCTCATGGTTCAGGCTCCCGCCGCGGCCAGCTGGCGCGTGCGCGCGTCCTCGGTCTCCACCACGGTCTGGGCCGGGAGGTGATAGTCGCGCTTGTAGTTGAAGGTATGGGCGATCGCGTAGCCGAGGATGCCGGCGAAGGCGGCGGCGGCGAGCCACCAGATGTACCAGATCATCGCGAAGCCGAGCACCGCGGAAAGACCCGCCAGAACCACGCCGGTGGCGGTGTTCTTCGGCATGTGGATCGGCCGGAAGCCGCTGGTCGGACGCTGGACGCCGCAGCGCTTCATGTCTTCCCAGGCGTCGATGTCGTGGACGATCGGCGTAACCGCGAAGTTGTAGGCGGGCGGCGGCGAGCTGGTCGACCACTCAAGCGTGCGGCCGCCCCATGGATCGCCGGTCTCGTCGCGCAGCTGGTCGCGCTTCATGATTGAGACGCCGAACTGGACGAACATGGCCGCGATGCCGACGGCGATCAGGGCGGCGCCGATGGCGGCAATCACGAACCAGATCTGCAGGCTGGGATCGTCGAACACGCGCATGCGGCGGGTGACGCCCATCAGGCCGAGGACATAGAGCGGCATGAAGGCGAGGTAGAAGCCGACCACCCAGCTCCAGAAGCTGACCTTGCCCCAGAACGGATCGAGCTTGTAGCCGAAGGCCTTGGGCCACCAGTAGTTGATCCCCGCGAAGGTGCCGAACACCACGCCCCCGATGATCACGTTGTGGAAGTGGGCGATCAGGAACAGCGAGTTGTGCAGCACGAAGTCGGCAGGCGGCACGGCCAGCAGCACGCCCGTCATGCCGCCGATGGTGAAAGTGAGCATGAAGGCCACCGTCCACATCATCGGCAGTTCGAAGCGGATGCGTCCGCGGTACATCGTGAACAGCCAGTTGAAGAGCTTGGCGCCGGTCGGGATCGAGATGACCATGGTGGTGATCCCGAAAAACGAGTTGACGCTGGCGCCCGACCCCATCGTGAAGAAGTGGTGCAGCCACACGATGTACGACAGAATGGTGATGACCATCGTCGCGTAGACCATCGAGGTATAGCCGAACAGGCGCTTGCCCGAGAAGGTGGCGGTCACTTCGGAGAACACGCCGAAGAGCGGCAGGATCAGGATGTAGACCTCGGGGTGGCCCCAGATCCAGATCAGGTTCACGTACATCATGGCGTTGCCGCCGAAGTCGTTCGTGAAGAAGTTGAAGCCCAGGTAGCGGTCGAGCGAGAGCATGCACAGCACCGCCGTCAGCACCGGAAAGGCCGCGACGATTAGGATGTTGGTGCAAAGCGCGGTCCAGGTGAAGACCGGCATGCGCATCATGGTCATGCCCGGCGCGCGCATCTTCACGATGGTCGCGATCAGGTTGACGCCCGAGAGCAGCGTACCGACGCCCGCGACCTGCAGCGACCATATCCAGTAGTCGACGCCGACCCACGGACTGTAGGCGAGGTTCGACAGCGGCGGATAGGCCAGCCAGCCGGTCTGGCCGAATTCGCCGAGGAACAGCGAAGTCATCACCAGCGCCGCGCCCGATGCGGTCATCCAGAAGCTGAAATTGTTGAGGAAGGGAAAGCTGACGTCGCGCGCGCCGATCTGCAGCGGCACGACATAGTTCATCAGGCCGGTGACGAAGGGCATGGCCGCGAAGAAGATCATGATCACGCCGTGGGCGGTGAATATCTGGTCGTAGTGGTGGGCGTTGAGGTATCCCTCGTTCCCGCCGAAGGCCATCGCCTGCTGCAGACGCATCATGATCGCATCGGCAAAGCCGCGCGCGAACATGATGAGGCCCAGCACCATGTACATGATGCCGATCTTCTTATGGTCCACGCTGGTGAACCATTCCTTCCAGAGGTACCCCCAGAGGCGGAAATAGGTCAGCGCGCCGAGCACGGCGGCGCCGCCGATCGCGACAACCACGAAGGTGACGAGCACGATGGGCTCGGTGGGAACGGCATCCCACCACAGGCGGCCGAGCAGGGGGCTCCAGTGATTGTGAACTACGGATTCCATGCTAGTCAGTTCCGCGAAATCAGGGGGGAGTGCGCCGCCGGGTCCGCGCCCTGATCCCAGGCGACGGACTGCGGTGCGGAAAGGCCGGCGCCGGTCAGTGTGCGCGGGTTGGCGGGGGCTTTGACGGTAGTGTCGGGAGCCTGACCGGGCTCCTGCTTGCACAGGGCGCGCACCCAGGCGAGTTCACGCTTGGCGGCGGCATCCGGGTTGGCATTGGCCTTGGCCGAAGCCTCGCGCCCGTACTTGTCGTAGGCGAGCATTTCGACGTTGCGGATGCCGGCCTTGCCGAGCCCGCCCTTCGCATCGAGCGCCATCATTTCGCTCATGCACATCTTGCCGGGTTCCACGCACATGTCGAGGATCGCGCCGTAGAGGTCGGGCGAGACCGATGCGTAGTGGATCACGGGGACTTTCTCGCTCGGCTTTTCGAGCTTGAGATAGGTTGCACGGTCGAGCGCGCCGGCATTGTTCCGGCTGCCGGCCTTCACGCCGCTCACCCACTTGGCGAAGTCCGCGTCGGTCACCGACCGGGTGGCGAAACGCATGTTCGAGAAGCCGGCGCCGCTGTAGTTTGCGGAAAAACCGGTGAACTCGCCGGTCCGGTTCATCACCGCGTGCAGGCGCGTTTCCATGCCCGGCATCGCGTAGATCTGGCCGGCCATCGCGGGCACGAAGAACGAATTCATCACGCTCGACGCGGTGATCTTGAACTGCAGCGGGCGGCCCTGCGGCACGACCAGTTCATTGACCGTGGCGATGCCCTGTTCGGGGTAGATGAACAGCCATTTCCAGTCGAGCGCGACGACTTCGACTTGCAGCGGCCTGGCATCGTGCGCGACCGGCGTTTTCGCATCGATGCGGCCGATGGTGCGATAGGGATCGAGAATGTGCGTGCCCACCCAGGTCAGCGCGCCCAGGCAGATGATGATCAGCAGCGGGGCGGCCCAGATGACGAGTTCGAGCTGGGTCGAGTGATCCCAGTCGGGCTGGTAGTCGGCATCCTTGTTCGAGGCGCGGTACTTCCACGCGAAGAACACCGTCAGCGCCATCACCGGCAGAATGATGATCAGCATCAGGATCGTCGACATGACGACGAGGTCACCCTGTTGCTGTGCGACATCGCCGGCCGGATTGAGAACGACCGTGTTGCAGGCTGAAAGCCCGCCCGACAGTGCCAGGGCGGCAAAGATGCGCACTGTCGGGCGGGCGGGGTTAGCCGCGCCGGGGGGAAGAAGGGGGGGGCGCGGCATCTCGTGGGACTCGGTGGAGCACATGAAAGAGGCGCCTAGGCCGATGCCGGGAAGGCGAACATAGGACATTTTGTCCAATCCCCTTGATCGCGATCAATGACGATAGGGTGAACCCGTGAAGGACGGGCGTTTGCGCGCCCGGCATTGATTCGCCCGTTGCCGATGCGCGTCACGCGTTCTCCGGCGGCGGGACCAGACACACGAAAGCCGCGAGATCGAGATGACCAGCACCACGCCCACACGAGACGCCCTGGGCCTACCGATCTTCAAGGAGCACCATCAGGTGTCGCCGGCCGAGATCGCCATCGGCGTGATCATCGGCCGCACTTCGGAATTCTTCGACTTCTTCGTCTACGCCATCGCTTCGGTGCTGGTGTTTCCGGCGCTGTTCTTCCCCTTCGTCGATGCGCTGACCGGGACGCTGTGGTCTTTCGCGATCTTCTCGCTGGCCTTCATTGCCCGGCCTTTCGGCTCGCTCGTCTTCATGGCCATCGACCGCGCCTATGGCCGCGGCACCAAGCTGACGATCGCGCTGTTCATGCTGGGCGGCTCGACGGCGGCCATTGCCTTCCTGCCTTCCTACACCGATGCGGGCATGACCTCGATCTGGCTGCTGGCGCTGCTGCGGCTGGGTCAGGGTTTCGCGCTCGGCGGCACCTGGGATGGCCTTGCCTCGCTGCTCGCGCTCAATGCGCCCGAGGACAAGCGAGGCTGGTATGCGATGATCCCGCAGCTCGGCGCTCCGTTCGGGTTGATCGTCGCCAGCCTGCTCTTTGCCTATATGGTGGCCTCGCTTTCGGCTGCCGACTTCCTCGACTGGGGCTGGCGCTACCCCTTCTTCGTGGCTTTCGCGATCAACGTGGTGGCGCTCTTCGCCCGCCTGCGCATCGTCGTGACCAGCGAGTTCGAGCACCTGTTCCGCACGCGCGACCTGCAGCCGGTCAGCGTCTCGTCGACGATACGCACCGAATGGCGCACCATCGTGATCGGCGCTTTCGCTCCGCTGGCAAGCTTCGCGCTGTTTCACATGGTGACGGTGTTCCCGCTCTCGTGGGTCTATCTCTTCACCCGCGAGACGCCGACGAGCTTCCTGCTGATCGAGGCGGTCGCGGCGGCTTTCGGTGTCGTCGCGGTGGTGGCTTCGGGGAGGCTTGCCGATGCCTTCGGCCGCCGCCGCCTGCTCGGCGCCTGCGCGGTCGGTATCGCCGTGTTCTCAGGCTTCGCGCCGCAGCTTCTCGATGCCGGGACCGTGGGTGAGATCGTCTTCATGGTCGTCGGCTTCGTGCTGCTGGGGCTGGCCTTCGGGCAGTCCTCGGGCGTTGTCGCCTCCGGCTTCGCGACCGAGCACCGTTACACCGGTTCGGCTTTCACCAGCGACCTGTCGTGGCTGCTGGGCGCCGGTTTCGCACCACTGGCCGCACTGCTGCTCTCGGTGAACTTCGGCCTCATCGCCTCGGGCGCCTATCTGCTCTCCGGCGCGCTGGCGACTCTGATCGCGCTCTGGCTCAACACCGAACTCGCCGGCCGCAAGTAAGCCGCTTCCATCCTGTTCGCATGAGAGCCATGTGGACAGGATGGCCATGAATGGAACATAATAGGAACATTAAAGTGATTCGAGATATGTTCCACCATGCTTGCGGACCAGAGCGATACCTGCCTGAAGGCGCTTTCCGCGCCTGACATCGACGAGTCCGGCTTTCCCTGGCCGGCCCGGGGGCTGCTGCACGAGATCCATGCCGACGCCACAGCGCTTGCGGCAGCGATGGGCTTTGCGCTGGGGGCGATAGACCGGGCCGGGGGAAAGCCCATTGTGCTCGCCCGCTGCCCGCGCCGCGCGGTGATGCGCGTCCAGCTTTACGGAGAAGGGCTTCAGTCGCTGGGCGTCGATCCGGCGCGGCTGCTGCTCGTCGAAACGAAGGACGAGGCGGCGCTTCTGCAGGCAGGGCTCGATGCCGCGCGTTGTGGCGGGCTGGGCGCGGTGGTGCTGGAGACCTGGGGTAATCTGCCGCGCTACGACCTCACCGCCAGCCGCCGGCTGGTGCTGGCCGCCGAGAAATCCGGCACGCCGGTCATCGTCCTGCGCGGCGATGCCGTGCCCCGTTCCAGCGCCGCGCACAGCCGTTGGAGCGTCCGCCCCGCGCGGTCCGTCCCGCTGCTCGCCGATGCGCCGGGTTCGCCTGCCATCGAAGTGGAACTGTCCCGCCGGCGCGGCGGCCCTGCGGGGATGCGCTGGCGGCTCGAATGGGGAGACGAGAACGGAGGATATTTCCATGCAGAACGCGTCGATGCCGCGCCGGTATCTGGCGCTGTGGTTCCCGTGGCTCCCGTGCGAGCGAGTGCGCCGGGAGGCCGGGCACTCGTGCTCCACGCCTTTGGCGCTCGTGGTACGGTCGGGCAACGCGCTGCGCCTCTCGGCCGTGGACGCGCAGGCGGCCCGGCTGGGCCTTTCGCCGGGAATGACACTGGCCGACGCGCGGGCGCGCTGCCCGGAGCTGGAGAGCCTGCCGCACGACGAGCAGACCGATACGCACACGCTTGAGCGGCTGACGGCGCGCATGGTGCGCTTCACCCCCATGGCCGCGCTCGATCCGCCCCACGGCGTGATGCTCGACATTACCGCCTGCGCGCACCTGTTCGGCGGCGAGGCGGAACTGGCGCGTCAGGCCATGGCCGAAGCGGGCTTCACCGCGCGCCATGCCTTTGCGGATCATGCTGCTGCGGCACGCGCGCTGGCGCGGTTTGGAAGCGGTGAGGGCGATGTCCGTGCCCTGCCGATTGCCGCGCTGGAACTGCCAGAGGATGCGCTTTCGGGCCTGCGCCGGGCGGGTCTGACTACACTGGGCGACCTCGCGGTCCGGCCGATGGCGGCACTGGCCGCGCGTTTCGGTGAAGGGACGGTGTCGCGGCTGCGGGCGGTTCTGGGCGAAAGGGATACGCCCCTGACACCGCAACGCCCGCCCGTTCGGCTACGCGCACAAGTCCGCTTTCCCGAACCGATCGGGCGCACCGAAGACGTGCTCGACGTTATCGAGACTCTGCTGACGGAGCTGTCGCGGCAGATGGAGGAGCGTCGTCTGGGTGGCAGGCGCTTTGTCGTCAGGCTGGAGCGCACCGACGGCGCACGGCGGCGCTTGAGCGTCGATACCAGTGTGCCGAGCCGCGATCCGGCGCGCATCGTGCGGCTGTTTCGCGAGCGGATCGAAACCTTGTCCGACCCGCTCGATCCCGGTTTCGGCTTCGATGCCGTGGTGCTTGGCGTGACGCGCGCCGATCCTCTCGATCCGGTCCAGTCGGACATCGCCGGAAAGGCCTCTGCCGAGGCGGAGGGCATTGCCGTACTGATCGACCGGCTGACGACCCGGTTCGGGGAGGGCGGCGTTCTGCGCCTTGCCGCGCGCGATACCCATCGGCCCGAGGCGGCGCAGCGCCATTTGCCGGCCCTGCGCGCCCAGCCGAAGCCATGGAACGAGCCGCCGTCGCAGCCACGGCCGCTGTTCCTGCTCGATCCCCCGCAGCCGATCACGGCCATGGCCAGCGTTCCCGACGGCCCGCCGCACCGGCTGCACTGGCGCGGACGCACGCACCGGCTTGTCCTCGCAGAAGGGCCCGAGCGGATCGCCGCCGAATGGTGGCGCAAGCCCGATGGCCATGTGCCGGGCGAGGCCGGGTTGACGCGCGACTACTACCGCGTCGAGGACGAGGAGGGCGCGCGCTACTGGGTGTTCCGCCACGGCCTCTACGACGAGGCCGGCAATCCGCGCTGGTACCTGCACGGCCTTTTCGCATGATCTACGCCGAACCCGTCGCGGCCACCGCCTACAGTTTCCTGCGCGGCGCCTCGCATCCCGCCGAGATGGTGGCGCGCGCCCACGCGCTGGGCATGGCAGGCATCGGCATAGCCGACCGCAACACGGTGGCCGGTGTGGTGCGCGCGCATGTCGCATGGAAGGATCTGGGCGGGCCGGGCAGCGGCTTTCGCCTGCTCACCGGCGCACGGTTGGTCTTTGCCGACGGAACGCCGGATGTGGTCGCCTATCCCGTCGACCGTGCCGGATGGGGGCGGCTCACGCGCCTGCTCACGCTGGGCAACCGCCGCGCGGAGAAGGGCGAGTGCCTGCTGAACCTGCCCGATCTGCTGGACCATGCCGAAGGGCTGGCGCTGATTGCCATGGACGGCAGTCCGGACCTGCTCGCCAGCCTGAAGGAGGCTGTCCCGCACCTGTGGCTGGCCGCGACGATGCCGCGCGGCGGCCGCGATGCGCGTGAACTGGCGCGGCGTAGGATACTGTCGGCTCAGGCAGACGTGTCGCTGATCGCCACCAACGATGCGCTCTATGCCGGGCGCGAGTGCCGGGCGCTCCATGATGTGATGACCTGCATTCGCGAAGGCACCAACGTGCAGGCGGCAGGCCGCAAACTCGCGGCGAACGGCGAGCGCTACCTCAAGCCTCCTGCCGAAATGGCGCGCCTGTTCGCCCGCTGCCCGGAAGCACTGGCGGCGGGTGCCGATCTGTTCGCTGCGATCGCCTTTACGCTTGACGATCTGCGCTACGAATATCCGCATGAGCCGGTGCCGCCCGGCCACACGCCGCAAGGCTGGCTGGAGCATCTTGTCGACCGCAACGCGCGGGCGCATTTCCCCGATGGCCTGCCGGAGGCCTACGCCCGCACCTTGGAGGAGGAATACCGCCTCATCCGCGAGAAGCGTTATGCGCCCTACTTCCTGACTGTCCACGACATCGTCGCCTATGCGCGCTCGCTCGATCCGCCGATCCTGTGCCAGGGGCGCGGCAGTGCGGCCAATTCGCTGGTCTGCTATTTCCTCGGCATCACCCCCATCGATCCGGTCGAGCAGAAGCTGCTGTTCACCCGCTTCCTCTCCGAAGCGCGCAACGAGCCGCCCGACATCGACGTCGATTTCGAGCATGAGCGGCGCGAGGAGGTGATGCAGTACATCTACCGGCGCTATGGCCGCGAGCGGGCCGGGATCGCCGCGACCGTGATCCACTACCGCCAGCGCAGCGCGATCCGCGAGGTGGGCAAGGCGCTGGGGATGACCGACGACGTCACCGCGCGCCTTTCAGGCACGATCTGGGGAAGCTGGAGCAAGGATGAACTGCCCGAGCAGCGCCTTACCGAAGCCGGTTTCGATCCCGCCAATCCCGAACTGGCCCAGCTGCGCGATCTGGTGGGCAGTCTGCTCGAATTCCCCCGGCACTTGTCGCAGCATGTCGGCGGTTTTGTGCTCACCGAAGGGCGGCTCGACGAACTGGTGCCGATCCACAACGCGGCCATGCCGGACCGCACTTTCATTGAATGGGATAAGGACGATATCGATGCGCTCGGCCTGATGAAGGTCGATGTGCTGGCACTCGGCATGCTCACCTGCATTCGCAAGAGCTTCGACCTGATGCGTGCGCATGGGTTGGGCGACTATTCGCTGGCGACTGTGAAGCGGGAAGACAAAGCGACTTACGAGATGCTGCAGCGGGCGGACTCGATAGGCACGTTCCAGGTGGAAAGCCGGGCGCAGATGTCGATGCTGCCGCGCATGAAGCCGAAAGAGCTTTATGATTTGGTGATCCAGGTGGCGATCGTGCGGCCGGGGCCGATCCAGGGCGGCATGGTCCATCCTTACCTGCGCCGCCGCAATGGCGAGGAAGCGGTCGAGCTTCCCGGCCCGCCCGGCAGCAAGCACGAATTGCGCGAGGTGCTGGGTCGGACGCTCGGTGTACCGCTATTTCAGGAGCAGGCGATGAAACTGGCGATTGTCGCCGCCGGCTTTACGCCGACCGAGGCGGACGGGTTGCGCCGGGCCATGGCGACATTCCGGCGTAACGGGACGATGCCGGAGTATCAGGACAAGCTGATCGAGGGCATGGTCCGGCGCGGATATCAGCGCGATTTTGCCGAGCGCTGCTTCGAACAGATCAAGGGCTTTGGCGACTACGGCTTTCCCGAAAGCCACGCGCAGGCCTTTGCCTGGCTGGCCTATGTCTCGAGCTGGCTGAAATGCCATTATCCGGCAGTGTTCGCCTGCGCGCTGCTGAACAGCCAGCCCATGGGCTTCTACGCACCCTCGCAACTGGTGCAGGATGCCCGCGCGCATGGCGTGGAAGTGCGCCCGATCGACGTGGGAACGAGCCAGTGGAATAGCACGCTGGAAGGCGAGCGCGTGCTGCGCCTCGGCCTGCGCCAGATCGGCGGGTTTCGCCAGGAATGGGCCGAGGCGCTGGAGGAGGCGCGCGGCATCAGAGCTTTCAGCGACATTCAGGATCTCGCCGCCCGCGCGAGCCTGCCTTCGCGGGCGATGGCGCTGCTGGCCGATGCCGATGCGCTCGGCTCGCTGGGGCAGGGCCGCCGTCAGGCCGGGTGGGACGTGCGCCGCCTGCCGCCGAAGCAGCTCTCGCTGTTCGCGGCGATGGAAACTCCCGAACTCGGCGCCGAGCCCGATGCCGCGCTGCCCGCAATGCCGCTGGCCGAGGAAGTCGTGGCCGATTACCAGACGCACCGTCTGTCATTGAAAGGCCACCCGATGCAGTTCCTGCGCCGCCGCCTGGCGAGCGAGGGCGTGCTGAGCTGTGCCGAGGTCAATGCCGCGAAGGACGGCGCGCGGGTGCGCTGCGCGGGGGTGGTGCTGGTGCGTCAGCGACCGGGCAAGGGCAATGCCGTATTCATCACCATCGAGGACGAGACCGGCGTGGTCAACGCGCTGCTCTGGGCCCGCGATTTCGAGAAGCAGCGTCGCCCCGTCATGGCCGCCCGGCTCGCCGAGATCGCGGGCGAGGTCCAGCGCAGCAAGGAAGGGGTGGTTCACCTGATGGCGAAACGGGTGACGGACCGCTCGGGCTTGCTGGAGCGGTTGGACGGGACTTTGCCGGCTGATTTGAAGGACGAGCCGCCCGCCGCACCCCCCCGCTCACGCCATCCGCGCGATGTGCGGATATTGCCGCGATCGCGGGATTTTCATTAAAAGGAGAGGCGCCTAACCTTTGTATCATTGATTCAACGAGGGAAGCGCAATGTTCAGTCGGAAGACGACTTTCGTTATTGGAGCCGGTGCATCTTGCGAGCTCGGACTTCCATCCGGGGATCAGCTTAAAGATAACATTCGGGATGTGTTGGTAACGACCAACGAACACGCCTTTCGTTTTTCTGATGAAGCACTGCTTAATAGCCTTCGTTACATGTTTCCGCGCTTGCACACTGATGACCAAGCAGAAATTCGAAAAATGGAAGCCGCAGCCGAGCGAATTAGACGCGGCCTCCCCATGGCTCAATCGATCGACAATTATCTACATACCCATCAAGGCGACGACGCTGTCAGAAGATTAGGTATGGCTGCGATCGCGCGCGTTATCCTTCACGCGGAACGAAAATCCTATCTATTCGGTTCTGGCCGGAGTTTTTACATGGATGCACACTACAGAGATCAAGAGCTGCCTAGCCTAGAGCACTCTGAATTACAGAAGTCGTGGTATGTGCCGTTCGCACAGCTGCTGTTTTCTTTGGTCGCGAAGGCAGAGCCGCAGCGAGCATTCGAAAATGTGCATTTCGTTATATTCAACTATGATAGGTGTTTGGAGGAATTCTTGTGGATGGCGTTGCAGGCTTATTTTGATCTAAGCATCTGACGCAGCGGCGATTTTGTCTGATGTGGAATTTATCCATCCATATGGCTCACTCGGACCTCTCCCGTGGCAAGCAGGTCACGAAGCATCAAACATCCCTCTTGGCGGTGCAAAAAACCTAAACCTATTTAAAGTTGGCGAGAGCTTGCAAACTTTCACTGAAAGTGTGCAGGGAGATACGGGTGCACAGGTAGCGAATGCTGTAGCTGGAGACCCGCAAAAACCGGTAGCGTTTTGGCGGGTATGATGATTCATTGGAGGGGCGCGATC
>NZ_BMLK01000030.1:0-38763 GCF_014645195.1 Novosphingobium indicum
CCTGAACCGCCAGCATAGGGAATTTTAAGCGCCCACATCTGCGGAAACTTCGGTGCCCATTGACAGCTGATCGCGCTGACCGCCGAAGGTATGCTTTTTCCGCGCCCGTCGGACGGCAAGATGATGGTCTCCTTCGATTGGGTTCCGATCCGTTATCGCAACGTCATTAGCGTCCTCAAGAACCCGTTCTACGCCGGTGCCTATGCCTATGGCAAAACCGAGAAGCGCACCCAGATCGTCGATGGCCGAGTGGGCAAGAGCTATGGGCATCGCAAGTCGCCTTGGATAATGATTCGACTCTCGTCGCGCGTGAGCTGCGGAAGGGCACACCGATCCTCTACGGTGACGCTGCCAGTCGGTAGCTGTTGCGTCGTCTCGGTATCGCTTCGGCCCAAACTCTCGTCGTGACGATGGCCAGCCCGCCCGTGGTGGAGTCGGTGGTCACGGCTGCGCGTGCCGAACAGCCCGATCTGGTCATAGTTGCACGCGCCCGCGATGCCAAGCACGCGGCCCGGCTCTATGATCTGGACGTCACCGACGCCGTGCCTGAGGCGATCGAGGCAAGCCTCCAACTGTCAGAAGCCCTCCTGGTCAATATCGGCATTCCTATGGGGCGAGCTATTGCTTCCATCCACGAAAAAAGGGACGAATTTCGAAAAGCTCTTCAGGGACCTGACAAGCATGGCCGCACGCGCCGAGCGATCCGCACCTCCTCTATGCAAACCGGACGCGAGGTTCGTCCCGATCACAGTGAAGGGTGACAGCAGCGTTCGGAGCAATGAGCGCCTGCGAAGTGTCGCCCGCGTCTACGAGCCCAACCACGTTGTCCTGGCAATTTTTGGACCTGCTGTCCACAACCTGCCAGCTGCCCGGCCGCGACAACCCGTCACGACCGCTTTACTGCAGGTGAGCAATTCGGCATGTGGCGCCGCGCCCCCTCGTGGCGGCTCTGCGCCCCGCCCACTTGTGCCGGGCCGCACCTCGCCTATGGCTCCGCTCTTAATCTGGAGAACGGGCAACAGCTGCGATCCACGCGTCGATTTCCGCCTCAACCCACACCGCACATTTGGAACCGAGCGAGCGGGATTTGGGAAAGCGCCCTTCGCTCATCCGCTGATAGATGGCCGAACGACGCAGGCCGACGCGGTCGATGACTTCGGGCAGCCGCAAGAGCCGAGCTGGCGGGGGGCTTAGTAGCGAAGCCTGGTCAGCGTTTGCGCCGTCCTCGGTAGGCTGGGGCTGTGCATTCATGATCGTTCCTGTTGGGTCAATTTCTCGGTCCCCTCCGAGGTGAATTGGATCAGCGCGGCAGCGACATCGAAATGTCGCGGTTGGCAAAATCATCGATGTGCTTGGCAAGCATGCGGGCGACGAGCTGCGAAGTGCCGTTCGCCCACCGGGGTCGCAAATCTTCGACGCGTCGCCCAAGCGTCCGTTCGAGCTGGCCTGGCAAGGCCGTAAAGAAGTCCTCAAGGAACTCCCCCATTTCGCTGCGCATCCATTCGCAGGCGAGATCCTCCTGACCAGCCAAGGCGAGGATCATGCTGGCGCGGGGAAACGCTCCGCACACGTCCAATACCCGCGCGGCTTCATCAAGGCCGATCGGCCGATCGCCGCGCATCACACGAAGAAGGGTCTCGCGGTGGACCCCGACTTCTCGAGCGATCTGGTGCTTGGGCTTGTCAGACGACTCGATTGCATGGGCAAGAATGTGCGCGAGGCTGGCGTTGGCTTCGCCTCGGAATGGCGCGGGCTGGTGCATGGACAAAAACTCCAACGATGAGAACTGATTCGTAGCCATATCGCGCGTGATCCATGTAGGAAAATGAAAAGAACATTTACGGAACATCTCGTTTCTAGGCGAATCAGTCCCTAGGTCCGAGTCGCTGACAATCACCGCCGCTCTTGCCGGGATTCGTCGACGCCGATTACGAGACAAACCGCTGTTTACGTGCATTATCTCCGACGCCGGTCAATTGATGCGTCCATATCCGTCCGCCACTTCAGCCCCAGGAGCAATCCGACTTTCCTACATCGATTTCCTAGATGCATGTGGAACACACAGCGAACGAAAGAGCGCTGGGTTCACCCCTCCAGATGGAGCTCCATATGCAGTCTTTCACCCTCTCCCGGCGTTCCGGCGCCATCAATCAGAACCCCTCGAAGTTCGGGCGGGCGATGACCTTCGCGGTACCGCTTGCGGTCGCAGCACTGGCCGCCAGCGCCGCCTACGCTGGCGCCGACACGACCTTCACCCCTGCCCTCACGAAATTCACGGATTTCCTCGAAGGCTCGGGCGGCAAGATCATCACCGTCCTCAGCCTTGCAGGCGGCCTCATCGGTCTCGCCTCGGGCCGGTTTTCGCTCGGACAGGTCGCTGTTCCCGTCGGTGTCGGCATCGGCGTCGGCACGGGTGTTCCGATCGTCACCTCGGTCGTGACCGCGGTCATCTGACGCATCGGACGGGAAGGCGCGTCGCCATGGCAGACCCATATATCATCCCGCGTCGGCTCGACGATCCGGAGCTCATCGGCTTCTGGACCATCGACGAGTTCGCCGGGATGCTCATCCCCTTCACCTGGGGGATCCTCAGCCAGCATATCTTTATCGGCATCATCGTTGCCTTCGGCGCCTGGTTCGCGCTGCGAAAGGCAAAAGCAGGACGCGCCAGCTCCTGGGTAGCCCATGCCGCTTATTGGTATCTGCCGGCCGGATTGCTGGGCCTGAAATCGACGCCGCCTTCCCACTGCCGCCTGCTTGCCGGTTGAGGGGAGATATCCATGTTTGCCGACATTTCACACGAGCGTCAGCAGTCGCTGCTGCGCCAGCGCAACCTCTTCGCGCTCACCAGCGCCGGGCTTGGCATTGTGCTCGTCGTCGCCGTCAGCCTTGCTGCCACCCGCGACCGCGAAGTCGTGCTCCTGCCGACGCTCCCCAAGCAGCTCATCGTCAGCAGCGCGGGGGTCGAGGCCGACTATCTCGAACTCGTGACCCGCGATGCCGCGCTCGTTCTCCTCAATCGCAGCCCCGAGGGCCTCGACTACTGGATGGACGAAATCCTGAAGCTTGCTGATCCGGCAAGCTACGGTCGCCTCAAGGCCGATCTCGTCCGGATCGTCGAGGAACAGCGTGGCTCGGATGTCACCCAGGCCTTCGTCATCCGGTCGATGACCGTCGACCCCAAGGGGCTGACTTCCGATGTGACGGGCACGCTCAAGACCTTTGTCGGCGCCCAGGTCATCGCGAGCGACGAACGCCGTTTCCGCTTCAACTGGACCTACCGGGGCCTGCGTCTCGCGCTGTCAGGCTTCAGCCAGTTGCCCCCCAAAGACCCAACGAAGGAGGCCCAGTAATGGCTTACCGACGCAAGACGCGCGCGTGGAGCCTGGCTCTTTGCGCCAGTACCGTCCTCGCATTTTCAGGAAGCGGCGCTCAGGCCGCCGACCAGTTCAAACAGGCTGCAGACGGAGCGAGCATCGAATGTGCCGTGTCGGCCCGCGAGTTGACGCGCTTCGCGCTCGTCGACGACCAGTTTGCCAGCGTTGCGAAGATTTCGACCGGCACGCCCTACAACGATTTTGCGGTCACCAACGAACCGCTGCGCGGCGACATCTATGTGTCGGTGCCCGAGACCTTTGCGGCCCGGTCGATCAGCTTCTTCGCCACGACCAAGAAGGGCTTCGTCTACAAGGTTTCCTGCCAGGTCGAGCCTGTCCCGGCAGTCCAGGTTTTCATCACCAACCCGGCGATCGCGACCAACAAGGCGGCAGGCTGGGAAAGAGAAACGCCGCTGGAGACGAGCGCTGTGCGGCTCATCCAGGCCATGGCCAATGACCGGACGGTCGATGGCTTCGAAGTCCGGCAATCCTCAGCCCTTCCGGCAAGGGTCGGCGACCTCGAGGTCCAGCTCATCGCCGATTACCGCGGCAGCGCGCTCGCCGGAAGGGTCATCCGCCTGGCGAACCGTGGCCGCAAGCCGCTGACGCTTGCCGAAGCGGATCTCGCGTCCTCCCAGACACTCGCAATCTCGATCGCCCAGCCCACTCTCCAATCGGGAGAAAGCACGGTCGCCTTCATCGTCGGTTCGAACGGAGGGTTGGGCCATGACTGATGCTCCCTCGATCTCAACCCCAGTGCAGGCCGATCCGGCATCGCCGTCGCCAGTAACCAGCCTCAACGCGAAGACCGCACGGCGGCAGAAGCTTCTGCTTGGCTCCTTGGGCGCACTCGCGCTTGTCGGCGGCAGCTGGTTCATCCTGGGCGGCGACGACAACGCGAAGAGCGATGATCCCACCGCCGCGCAGACCATCGACACGGCAGGACTCATCAATCGCGACCTTTCGCAGCGTGAATTCGTCGCGACCTACGGCAACCGTCTCGATGCCGTGACCCGCGAGCAGAAGGCCATGAAGGATGCGAGCCTCCCGCGCGAGGAAATCGAATCCCAGCTGGCCGCACTCAAGGCGGAAAACCAGGCGATGCGCGTCGACGGCCAGGCCGCAATCGATGCGATCTCCGCTGAGAACGCGGATCTCAAGTCACGCCTTGCCAGCCAAGCCGCCCCGGCAGCCGCAAGCCTGCCGCCACCGGCCTATGGCCCGCAGGCGGGTGGCTACGATGCGCGCGGTCGACCGGTTCAGCCTGCCCCTGCGGGTTCTGCGCTGGGCGCAAGCGAAACCGGCCTGCCCGGTTCCGGTGAAGTCAAACTCATGAGCTTCACTTCCGACAAGGCAGGAGCCAGCGGACTGCGGGCAGCCCGACCGGAAGCGCCGCCGGTGGTGGTAGAGGACTCGCCGGATTATCTGCCACCCAATTCCTATGCTCCTGCCAAGGTCATCGTCGGCGTCGATGCGTCGGCGGGCGTCGCGAGCCAGACCGATCCGCTTCCCGTGGTGCTGCGCATTACCGGTCCGGCGCGATCGGTCATGCAGAACGGCAAGGTTCTGACCACGCGGCTTCAGGGCTGCATCGTCAATGGCGCGGCGCGCGGCGATCTCTCGTCCGAAAAGGTTTACGTGAAGCTGGCGCGGATGACCTGCGACCAGCCCGGTGGGCGCGTCGCGGTGAGCGAGGTCAAAGGCTTCATCAGCTTTGCTGGAAAATCGGGCGTGCGTGGCCGTGTCGTCAGCCGCGAGGGCAGCCTTGTCAGCCAGGCTCTACTTGCCGGGATTGTCGGCGGGTTCGGGCGCGGCTTTTCGGCGAACGCCAACAGCGTCTTCTCCGGCGTCACGACCAATGCCGATGGCACCCGCTCGAAGCTCTCTGCCGGCGACATCCTCGGCGGTGGGCTCGGCCAGGGCGCTGCCGATGCCGCCGATACAGTCAGCAAATATCTGATCGAGCGCGCCGAACAATACCAACCCGTCGTCGAGATGCCGACCGGCATCGATGTCGAGATCGTCTTCCTCGACGGCGTCTACGTGAGGAACTCCCAATGACCCCCGCCACAAATGATCCAACCCCCACCAAGCCGCGGCGCTGGCTGCGACCGGTGGCGACCGTTGCTGCCGTCGTCGCCCTGTCCGCCGCAACGGGTTGGGGCGTGGCCAGCCTCGCTTCCCCGGCTCAGGCTCCCGACACAGCAAAGGTGCGCGCCGCGCTCAAGCTGCGCCTCCCGAAGACGCCGATCGACGCCATCACCTGCGATGGCCTTGGCGGCCTGTGCGAAGTCGCCTCGAAATCGACGCTGTTCTACGTCGATCGCGCGGCCAAATATCTGGTGATCGGGCGCATCTACGACATGGAGGCGCGGCAAGACCTGACGGCAGCCCGTCTCCTCGCACTCAACCCAGACTTGCTGGCTGCTGGTGCTGCACGGCGGAGCAATGCCAACGAAGAAAGCCAGCCCGCCCCGCGCGCCACCCCGCAGAAGGTATCGCTCGCCGGCCTGCCCGCGAACGGCGCGATCACCTGGGGACCAGCCAACGGCCCCAAGGTAGTCGTCTTCTCCGACTTTCACTGCGGCTATTGCAAGAAGCTCGAAGCCGAACTGAAAGCGATCGGCGCGCGGGTCGAGGAGCGACCCATTTCGATCTTCGGGGCCGACAGCCGCCGCGATGCCGAACGGGTGCTGTGTTCGCCGCGCCCCGAGGTGTCGCTGCACATGGCCTATTCGGGTCTCGCCCTCGCCAATCCGAAGCCCTGCGACACGAGCGGGCTCGATGCCAACGAAGCCTTTGCAAAGGCCCATGGCTTCAACGGGACGCCGGTCATCGTGCGCCCGTCCGACGGCGCGATTCTCGAAGGCTATCGCCCCGCTTCCGTGCTCCGCGAATTCCTCACGCCCGCCAAAGTGGCCACGCCCGCTCCGGCCAAGAAAGGATAATCGTCATGCGATTTCCCCACCGTATTCTCGCATCTGCCTGCTTAGCTCTGCTCACAAGCGCGTGCGCGACTTTCGGCACCAACATCGAAGGCAATTTCACCTGTCGTGCCCCCAAGGGTGACTGCGCACCCAGCGAGGTGATCGATGCGCGCGCGACCAGGGATTTGTCTGCGACCAGACCGGTCCAGGACGGCCTGCGTCCGCCTGTTTCCGTTGCTTCCGGCGATCAGGGCCGCACCTCCGAGCGTACGCTCAGGATCGTCTTTCCGGCCCATATCGATGAGACCGGGACTCTGCACGACGATGCGGTCGCCTGGGCGGTGATCGAAAATCCGCGCTGGGCCGCAGAACTGCGCCGCAAGGCAGGCGAGGACACCGCCCCGCCGCTGATGCGGCAGCTCAGGCGCCAGCTGAAGGCCGCACAGGCCAAGAGCGATCTCCTGAAGGAAACCGCCACACTTCCCGCGGCCGAACAGCCCGAAGCCGAGCCGTTCGATCTCGGACAGCCCTTTCAACCTTCGTCCTCACTCGAGGACACCCCCTCTGCCTCGCCGCTGGTCCTCCCCTCCACGGCGCGCGAGGCCGTTGCCGGAGCGAAAGCCCCGGCGGTCGAGGGGTTCGACATGGCGCAGCCCCCGCATGATCGAGCCCCTCGGCCCTCTGCCGACAAGGCCCCGCTGATCTTCCCGACCATCGAGGCAATCGAGGCCGCCAAGAGCGCCGCCAAGGCACAGAAGGAGCCCAAGTGATGGCCGAGAAGCTGAAGACGATTGTCGACCGGCTCCTCACCGGACTTCTGGGCGATGCCGAACATGCCGAGCAGGGCCGCCCTGCCCTGATGCTCGATCTGCTGTCGGACTGGCTCCCTTACCGGGTCTATGACCCGGCGAGCCGGCTCTATTTCAACGCGCGATCGAAGGGCTTTGTCCTTGCTGTCACACCCCTGATCGGTGCCGATGAGCGTACCGGCGAGATCCTTGGGTCGTTTTTCTCCGAGGGCCTGCCACCCGGTGCGTGCCTCCAGGTGCTGCATCTTGCCTCCCCGCGCATCAGCCGGATCGTCGCTCCCTGGTTTGCGCCGCGCTACGTCCAGGGCGGCGTCTACGAGGCGATTGCCCGCCACCGCGCCCGGCGGCTCTACGGCCTCGTCTGGGAGTCGGGTTCGCAGGATGCACCGTTCCATGCGCGGCATCATCAGGTGATCGTTTCGGTCGGCGTGCCCGCTGCCAAAGCGGTGAGCAACGAGGATCTCAAGCAGACGCGCGACGGCCTCATCGCGATGCTGAAGTCGCTCAACCTTGGCGTTGCCGAAGTCGAGCCGCAGCAGCTGATTGCGATCATCGACGACCTGACCTCGCCGACGACCGCGCCGCAGGACGACGCTGTGCCCTATAATCCGAACGACGCGATCGCGGCGCAGGCGATCCGGCACGATGTCGAACTCGTCATCCTGGAAGACCGGATGCGGCTCGTCACCGAGCGGTTTCGGGCAACGGGCAAGGTTGACGATGGGGTTCCTGAAATCGGCACGGTCTACCCCGACGCCTTCGATGTGCGGCATTTTTCCTCGCGCAACATGCCTCAGCGCTGGGCGCCGTGGGAGTGCGCGCGGCTCATCGGCGACATGTTCACCGACAAGCTGCGCTTCCCCTGCCCGGCCGCGACGATGCTGTGCCTCGTCTATCCTGACCAGGAGGCCGCTTCGGCCAAGGCCGGCTTCAAGTTCATGCGTACGACGAGCCTTGCCGGAACGCGCAGCGCACGGTTCCTGCCGCGGATCGGCGAGCAGGCCGCCGAATGGCAGCACGTCCAGTCCGAGCTGCAGGAGGGTCGCCGCCTCGTGCGTGTCTTCTATGGCCTGACGACCTATTCGCCGCTCGGCCGCGGTGACCGGGACGAACGCGCGATCAAGTCGATCTACAAGGCGGCAGGCTGGGACCTTGCCGACGAGCGCTACTTGCAAATCCAAGGTCTTCTGGCAGCCATGCCGATGACGCTGGCCGACGGGCTTGGCGCCGACATGGAGCGCCTCAAGCGCTTCAAGACCGTGCTCTCGACGACAGCGGCCAATATCGCTCCTATGCAGGGCGAGTATCTCGGCAGCGTCCATCCGCACCTGCTGTTCGTGGGCCGGCGCGGCCAGCCCTTCTTCTGGTCGCCGTTCGAGAACGATGCTGGCAACCACAATGTCGCGATCTGCGGCAAGTCGGGATCGGGCAAGTCAGTGCTGCTCCAGGAAATGTGCGCGGCGCTGCGCGGCGCTGGCGCGCAGGTCGTGGTCATCGACGACGGGCGCAGCTTCGAGCATTCGGTGAAGCTGCAAGGCGGCCGGTTCGTCGAGTTCACGATGAAGGCGGGCTTCTGCCTCAATCCGTTCTCGATGATCGATGGCGAGCGCGCGGCCGAAGACGAGGATTACCGGCTCGACTGCTTCGGCATGGTCAAGGCCATTGTCGGCCAGATGGCGCGGCACAGCGCAAAGCTCAACGACACCGAGCGCGGCCTGATCGACCGGGCCGTCAACCTGGTCTGGAGCGAACGGGGCGTCGATGCCTCGATCACCGGCGTCGGCGAAGCACTGACAGGGCTCGGCAATGAAGCCGCGTGCGATCTCGCTACCGCGCTCGCGCCATACATGGCCGGCGGCACCTATGGCGCTTTCTTCGAAGGCCAGGCGAGCCTCGATCTCGACACCGACTTTACCGTCTTCGAGATGTCGGACCTCGCCGCCCGCGAGGAATTGCGCAGCGTCGTACTCTCGGCGATCATGTTCATGACCAGCCAGGCCATGACCCGCAGCCCGCGCTCGGTGAGAAAGCTGCTGCTGATCGACGAGGCGTGGTCGATGCTCAAGGGCGGCTCGATGGGCGAGTTCGTCGAAACCTACGCCCGCACCTGCCGCAAATATGGCGGGGCGCTGGCGACCGCGACGCAGTCACTCAACGACTATTACAAGTCGGACGGCGCGACCGCTGCGCTCGAAAACAGCGACTGGATGTTGATCCTCCAGCAGAAGCCCGAGACGATCGCCGATTTCAAGGCGTCGAAGCGCCTCGACATGGACGACCGCACCGAGACCCTGATCCGCAGCCTGAAGCGTTCGGGCAGCGACTATTCGGAAGTCTTCATCAAGGGCCCGGAGACCGAAGCCATCGGACGGCTCGTGCTCGACGACTATTCGGCGACGCTGTTCTCCAGCTCGCCCCAGACCTTTGCCGCGATCGATGCCGAAATCGCGCGCGGCCACCAGCTTGCCGACGCGATCGAACGGATCGCCTTTGCCAATCGAACCTGACTTCTCCCTCCATCCAAGGACACCCAAAACCGATGCCACTCCATCTTGTCACGCCGATCGACCGGGCCCAGGATGCCCCTGCCGACAGCGACAGCCTCGAACTGCCGACCAAGGGCTGGCGCTCCCATGCCGCCGACCTTTGCTATATCGTGCTTCGCGGCAGCATCTTCCTCGCCTCGAGCTACCTCATGGCCCTTGGACTCCCGCTGCTCTTCTTCCTTCTGATTTCTGGCGGCGATGCCGGGGTCTTCTTCACCCATCTCGCCAATATTTCGGGCCGCTTCTTGGGCGCCGAGCAAGGTCGCCAGATCGGCTTCCTCGACGAGTTCAAGTTCGTCCTCATCGGTGTCGCGACGATCGTCGTGGTCTGGCGCCTGCCGCGCTTCATCAACGATCTCGAGCGCGAGCTTTCGGGAGAAAAGCTGTGAAGAACATATTGGCAACACAGTCCCTGCGCGGCCGCATGGGTGCGGTGAACTGGACCGCCGTCGCGCTCGGTTTGAGCATGGTTGGCTCGGCGCTCTGGGGCGTCTGGGCGACCGACAAGCTTCTCGCGCTCGACAAGCGCGAAGTGGTGACCGTGCAGCTGAGCCGCATCATGGGCGACTTCATTGAAGCCGAGGCGCGCGCAGGCCGACCGCCAGAAGAAACCAAGATGCGCGTCGAGGCCTACCTTCAGGCGATCGAAGCCTCGGTCGAACATCTGGGCCGCGAGGGCCGCACGGTGCTTGTCGCCGAAGCGGTGGTGGCCGGCAGCACGCCTGATCTCACTGAAGCCGTGCGCGCCGATGTCGCGCGCCGCGTGGGGGCCATTCCAGATGCGCGCCGCTGATCTTGTCCTCCACTCGCCAACCGGGCGGCGACTCGCGCTGTGGGCAGGGCTTGGCGCGGCAGCGCTCGCGCTCACATCGCTCGCCGCCTTCTCAAAGGACCATGCGCTGATGATCAACGCCAGTCCGAGCCTGCCTTACTGGGCGATCTGGCTCGATCGCGGCGCGCTGCCGCAGCGCGGCGAGATCATCCTGTTCGATCCGCCCGCCTCGCCGCTGCTCGAAAGGCACTTCGGCAAGAAGCCCAAGCCGTTCGGCAAGAAGGTGAGCGGCATGCCAGGCGATATCGTGACCGAAAAGGAGCGCAGCTTTTTCGTCAATGGCCGCAAGGTGGCTGTAGCCAAGCCCACAAGCCGCTTCGGCGAGCCGCTGGCGCTCGGTCCGACTGGCGTGGTGCCTCAAGGCTGCTATTTCGTCACCACCGCGCACAAGGACGGTTTCGACAGCCGCTATGCGGCAATCGGGTGGATCTGCGCCAGGCGCATTCTCGGGGTCGGGAGGCCGATCCTGTGACACCGCTGCGCGCCGCCCCATTCCTCGTAGCCGGTCTTCTGATGGCCGCGCCGGCAAGCGCCCGCGACTACGGCCAGCAAGGCACGGTCTGGTCCGTGATCGAGCCTGACCTGCTCGAGCAAATCCATGCCCGTCTGACCCATCTCGAGAAGACCGGCGAGACGGCCAAACTCAACGAGGAGCTGAAGCGGCGCACGATAGCGAGGGTCAACCGCCCCGAGCCTGTCGCAGGCATCAACGCCGCAGCGGCAGCGCGCAGCTGGCGTTTCGATCCGACGATCAGCGTCGAGCGTGACATTGCCGATGACAAGGGACGGGTGATCGTTGCGGCCGGAACCCGGGTCAACCCGCTCGACACCGTACCGCTGCGTGTGCCGCTGGTGTTCCTCGACGGAGACGACCCCGAGCAGCTTGCCTGGGCAACCCGGCGCTATGCCAGCGCCAAGGCCAAACTCATTCTCGTACGCGGTGCGCCGCTTGAACTGATGAAGGCCCGCCAGCGCCGCTTCTATTTCGACCAGGGCGGCAGCCTCGTGAAGCATTTCGGCATCCGCGCCGTGCCCGCAACCGTCGAACAGCAGGGCCGCGTGCTCATCATCACCGAGCAGCCGGTTCGATCCAAGGAGCGCGCATCGTCATGAGCAGAAAAAATCGTCTTCTCACTTGGATATGCTGCGCGCTCCTCTTCTGCAGTCTGAGCCTTGCTGCCGCATCGCCAGCGCAGGCATCTGCCGGTCCGGGCCGCTGCACAGGCAAGTTCGTCAATCCGATCACCGACATCTGCTGGTCGTGCCTGTTTCCTATCTCGATCGGCGGTCTGAAGATCTGGCCCTCGAGCCGACCCGATACGAGCAACCCAGCGCTTCCCGTTTGCCTCTGCGGTTTGCGGCCGGGCATCGCCATGGGCTTTTGGGAGCCGGTGCGCCTTGCCGACGTCAGCATGAAGCCCTGGTGCTTCGTCAATCTCGGCGGAATGAAGCTCGATCCCGGCTTCGACATCGGGTTCAAGTCGATGGCGGGTCCTTCGGCCGTGGGCGGCGCGACGCAATACAATTCGCAGTGGCATGTCCACTGGTATGCCTATCCGCTGATCTACTGGATGGAGATCGTTGCCGATTTCCTGTGCTTGGAACAGGGCTCGGTCGACATCCTCTATATCACCGAGATCGATCCGCTCTGGCAGGACAGCGAGCTCACCGCGATCATAAATCCCGAAGCGGTGCTCTTCGCCAATCCCTTGGCGCTTGCGGCCTGCGCGGCCGACTGCGTGGCGGCGACGGCCAAGCTGCCGACCGATGAACTGTTCTGGTGTGCCGGATGCCAGGGCAGCATGTATCCCTTGAACGGCAATGTCTCGGCGACGATCGGGCACGTCCAGGCATCGCGGCTCGCCCTCGCCCGCTTCTCCTACAAACTCCACCGCGAACTTGTCGCCTGGGGCACGATGGGCAGCAAGGGGCTTTGCGGCAAGTATCTGATGCCGGTGATGAGGAAGCAGCAATACCGCTTCCAGGCCACCAATCCCAATCCGCAGACCAAGGGTCGCTACGCCTGCGCGCCTATTGGCGCCTCCACCACCTTCATGTCGGCAGGTCAGGTCTATCCCGCCATCGGCGAGGACATGGGCTATCTGGTCTGGCGCAAACGGAACTGCTGCGCGCTATGAAGATATTCCCTCATCTCCTTGTAATCGCGTCGATCACTGGCGCAGCCGCTATGGCGGGAGCCGCAGCACAGACGAGCGAGCCGGAACTCGATCTCGAAGCGATACGCGCCCGCGCCAAGGTCGAGGCGAGCGAAGCCGATGCGCTTGCCGCCAGTGCCCGCGCGCGCGCCGAAGCGGTCCTTAGCCAAGCCAATGACAGCGCCGCCGAAGCCCAGGCGCATGGCAAGCGCTACACCGAGCAGGCGGCAAGTTCCGCGCGGCCAGGAAGCGACGACGTCTTCGACTTCGACAAGATGGTGGCCGACGCGGGCACGATAGCCAGCGATGGTCTGGGTGAAGCACCCCGCTTCATCGCTTTTGCTTCGCTCTCGATGCCGCCGGCTGCCTTGCAGGCCATGGCGGACGATGTCGCCAAGGCTGGCGGCGTCGTTGTGCTGCGCGGCCTGCCGGGTGGCAGCGCCAAGACCCTTACGGCTGCGCTTGCGAAAATCGCCGATGACGGCGGCAAGCTCGACGCGGTCGGCATCGATCCGCGCCTGTTTCGCGCCTTCGGGATCGAGGCGGTCCCGACCTATGTGGTGACCAGCAGCGATTTCGATCTCTGCGATGGCTTCGATTGCCGGACGCTGGTTCCGCCCCACGACCGGATGAGTGGCAATGTCAGCGTGTCCTATGCGCTCGAAACCTTCGCGCAGGGCGGCGGTCCGGGCGCCCTGCTCGCATCCCAGCATCTTGCCCGCCTGCAACGGAGTGACCCATGAAGCGGCTTCTCCTCCCCCTTCTCTGCCTCGCCTGCGCCTGTCTGCCGACAAGCGTCTCGGCACAAACCACAACCGATGCCGCCAAAGCGGACGGCAAGGCGTTCGGGCGAGACCAGGCGGCCGCTGCGCAGAGCGCGGCTACGACTGACCCGGACGCAAACCGCGTTCCCAATTTCGGGGGTGTGCCCAGCCAGTCGGGCTATTTCGACGATCCTGACCGAATGGCGCGTGAAGCCGCGAGCCAGGCAACGGCGAACACCGGCTACCGGACCATGCGCGATTCCATGGATCGCCGTGCGCAGTTCGCGCCCCAGGACCTCGACGCGGTCGTCGCGCGCAGCAATGTCATCAACGACGATCCGCTCTCCTACACCAGCGGTATGAGCATCAGCGGCAGCCAGGGGCGCTGCGTCCCCCTGCCTCCGGGAAGTGGCACCGCAGCGCGCTACATGGCGACCTGCAACGTCGGCTATACCGCGACCCAGGAGACCAGAACCTGCCCGATGACGCTGAATGCCACGATTGAGCAGCGGCAGGTCTATGGCTACTACTGCGTCGGCGGGAGCGGCGTCGATCCGGCGTCGATCTACAATTGCAATCACTACCCGGCACCCAAGTGCACGGTCACCCAGTCCTATCCGATCAATCTGTGCGATCCCTATCTTGGCATCTATTGGGGCTGCAATTCGGGCGACCTGCGGGTCGATCTGGTCAGCTGTACGGAGCCGGTCGATGGCGCGACGCCTTACAGCGTGACCGGCGAGAACGTCGTCACGACGAGCCGCGATGAAAGTCAATGCGCTGGCCTCGCCGCGGACAGTTCCTGCCAGCAGGACACCGAGACCTGCACCGACAGCGATCCGGTCACCCGGATCGTAGACGGCATCGCGGTCACCCAGCCTTGCTGGGCATGGGCTCGCAGCTACACCTGCGCGCAGTTTACCGAGGCGCAGGATTGCCAGACTCTCGAGAACACGTCGGGCTGCTCGCTCGTTCGCGAGGACTGCCTGTCAGGCGAGCCCTGCCGGACCTGGGAGCGGGTCTATGATTGCCCGGTTCCCGACCAGCCCGCGAATACCAGCCAGTTCATCTGCGATGGCGACGTCTATTGCATCGATGGCTCGTGCGAAACGATCGAGCGCGAAGCCAATGACGAGTTCAAGGACGCGGTCGTCGCCCTTAACGCGATGGACCAGGCGCGGCGCGAGTTCGATCCTGACACGCTTACCCTGTTCAAGGGCACGCGCAACACCTGCTCGTCCAAGGTCTTCGGCGTGCTCAATTGCTGCAAGGGCAAAGGCTTCCCGCTCATTCCGGGTATCCAGCTGCTTGTCGCGCTCGGTTGCAGCCGCGAGGAAATGCTGCTTCACCAGCGCGATGCGCAAGGCCTGTGCGCCTATGTCGGGACCTATTGCTCGGACAGCTTCCTGGGCGTCTGCCTCACCAAGAAGAAGGTCTATTGCTGCTTTGAATCCAAGCTTTCGCGGATCCTGCAGGAACAGGGCCGCCAGCAGCTGAACAAGCCTTGGGGAAAGCCCAAGACCGAGCAGTGCCTTGGCTTTACCATCGACGAGTTTTCGCGGCTCGATCTCTCGAAGATGGATTTCAGCGAAGTCTACGCCGAGTTCACCGATGCTGCCCGCCTGCCCGACGAGCTTCAGGCCGCCACCGAAATCCAACAAAAAATCGAGGACTACTATGCCCGCGCCAGCCAATAAGGCCGCCTGGCGGCTGCTTGCCGCCTGCCTCACCCTTACCCTTGTGCCGAGTGCCTTCAGCACTTCGGCGCAGGCTCAGGAACCGCCCCTCGTCACAACCAGCGACCGGCAGGACAGCTTCTACTGCGAGGAGCGAAAGCTTGGATACTGGTTCTACTGCTCGAAGCCCAGGCCGCCCGAAATGGAAGTCGAAGCACCGGCGGTCACGCCAAGCGCAACCAGCCAGCTCGACGCCATCACGGCAAATCTGCGCGAACTGAAAGCCAAGGCCATCCTCGAGCCGACACCGGCCAATGTGACGGCCTATATCCGGTTCCAGCGCGCCCAGCTCGATCGGGCATCGTTGTTCAGCGATGTCTGGCAGCGGGCAATCTGGCAGGATCCTGATCTCGACTACACGCTCCAGCGTCCGGTCTCGACGCTCGGCAAGCGTCAATGGCAGGACACGCGCAGCGCTGAGCGCAATGCGGTCATGGCGCAGCTCTCGGAGCGCTACGGACTGTTCTATTTCTTCGCGCAAAGCTGCGGCGCCTGCGAAGTCATGTCCCCGATCGTCCAGAGCGTCGCTTCGACCTGGCACATCACCGTGCGCGCAATCTCGACCGATGGCGGGCCCTCGCGCCATTTCCCGAACTACACGGTCGAGACCAACCAGCGCAGCCGGATGGGGCTCGAGCCCAAGGTCACGCCGGCGGTCGTGCTCTGGGACGCCGCCAAGGGCCAGCCCATCCCGATCGGCTACGGCGTGATGAGCGCCGACGAGCTTCAGGACCGCATTTACCTCCTCACATCGAAGGAAGCCGGACGTGACTACTAGGATGAAACGTGCCGTCGCCGCGATCCTCGCGGCCACCCTGCCCCTCACCAGTGCATCGGCCGATGTCGGCAGTTCGATGGACTCGTTCCTCAACGATGTCGGCGGCGCTGCGAATATCAATGGGCCGACCGCATTCGAAGGCCAGTCGGCCGGATACTACAGCCTCGGCAATGTCTGGACGCGCTTTCCTCAGAAGACGACCAACATCGCCAACCTGCAACTGCCGCGCGCCCGTGCGGGGTGCGGCGGTATCGACATTTTTGCCGGGTCCTTCAGCTTCATCAACGCGAGCGAGATCGTCGCGATGTTGAAGGCGGTGGCCAACAATGCGGTCGGCTTCGCTTTCAGCCTGGCGATCGACACGGTCTGCCCGGAATGCTCGAAGATCATGCAGGAGTTCAGCCAGAAGGCTCAGCTCATGAACAACCTCAACATCAACTCCTGCGAGATGGCGCAGGGGCTGGTGGGCGGCATCTGGCCCAAGGGCGATCTGGCCGACAAGGCGATCTGCGAGGCGATCGGCAATTCGGAAGGCATCTTCACCGACTATGCCGCTGCCAAGCATGGCTGCGGCACAAAGGGCCAGCGCTCGAGCACGACGGCTCAAGGCGCAGGCAAGTATGACGACGTCAATCCCGCTGTCGCGAGAAACTACACCTGGACGATCCTCAAGAAGTCCGCATTCTTCTCGCCAAATGGCACCTTCGACGAGGAACTTGCCGAATATGCGATGACGCTGCTCGGCACGATTATCTACGTGCCCCCAACGGACGATGAACCGGGCAAGTTCGTCCCGATCGTCGGGGAAGCGTCATCGACACTGGTCACCTCGCTGCTTGACGGAACGAGCAATGGCAATGTCCTGATTTTCGACTGCGACGAGCCGGACAAGTGCCTCGATCCCGGCTTCAAGTCGCTCAGCCTTCCGGCATCCAAGGCGCTGCGCCCGCGCGTTGCTGCGCTGATTGGCGGGATGATCCAGGCGATCCATGACGACACCGCGATCACCGACGCGCAGAAGGAGCTGCTCCAGGTTGCTTCGATCCCGCTCTACAAGATCCTGACTGTGCAGGCGGCATATGGCCGCGGCATGCCGACCGACGATCGCGAGACGCTCGCTGAGATCGCCAGCGTTGACCTGCTGTTCGCCGTCCTCGACCGCATCGTCAGCGAAGCGGGCCGCTCGATGTCGAGTTTCATCGGGGCGGACGAAGCCAAGATCGCCATGTGGCAGGGCCAGGTGAATGTCGTCCGGCAGGCACTCGCGGACCGGCAGGCGAACACGCACCTAAAGGTCAACGCCATCATGCAAATCATCGAGAAGACCGCGTTCATCGAGAACGTGCTCGCCGCCTCGATGTCGCCGGGCATGGCCGCCTCGCTCGACTGGTCGCGCGGCGTCCAGTCGCGCGCCCTTACCCACTGATCCCTATCAAGCGCGCCGAAAGCGGCGGGAGTCCAGCATCATGGTCGAGATTTTCACGGTTGGCGGCGGCGATTACCTGGTCAATGTCTTTCAGGCGGTCGCCGCCTGGACGGGGAACGGCGGTTACAAGAGCCTGCTCCAGGTCGTCCTCGTCATGGGACTTGGCCTGTCTGCCATTACGCTGGCGTTCAATCAGGACTGGCGGGCCTGGATCAACTGGTTCCTTGGCGCGACGCTGATCTACTCGTGCCTGATGGTGCCGCGGCTCGACGTCCATGTGACCGACCGGCTCAACCCCAGTCTTGCTCCGGCCAATGTCAGCAATGTGCCGCTGGGGCTTGCGCTGATGGCGAGCTTCACGAGCCAGGTCGGCGACTACCTGACTGGCTCGGCCGAGGTGGTGTTCGGGCTGCCGGGCGACCTCAACTACTCGAAGAATGGCATGATCTATGGCGCACGGCTCTACGATGCCACGCGGTCCTTGCGCATTTCCGACCCGGAATTTGCCGCCAATCTCGACGAGCATTTCCGGCAATGCGTGTTCTACGACGTGCTGCTTGGCCGATATTCGATGAAGGAGCTCGCCGAGACCAGCGACATCTGGACGACCATTGCGCCCGGCAGTCAGGCGCGGGCCCAGCGCTTCCTCACCCGCGACAACGGGACCGGTCAGGTGACTTCCAATATCATCACCTGCCGCGAAGCCTATGATGCGCTGAACGCGCAGTGGGCCGGTTTGATCGACGGCATGGGGACGGTCTTCGGACGCCAGCTCTATCCCAACCAGACCGCCGCCCTCGCCAAGGCCAAGCTCTTTGCGGATCTGCCCGTGGCCTACCAGTACCTCACCGGTGTCTCGGCCAATGCGACCGAGATCTTCAAGCAAACGCTGACGATCAACGCGATGAGCCAGGCCATGCATTCGATGGCGGCAACGAGCGGCGCGGGCAATGTCGATGTCTACGCCCAGACGCGCGCCGATATTCAGACCGAGCGAACCTATGGCTCGATCGCCAGCAACGCGATGAAGTGGGTGCCGCTCCTCAATGTCGTGCTGACCGTGCTCTTCTACGCCCTGTTTCCGGTCCTCTTCCCGCTGTTCCTGTTGCCTAAGACCGGTCCGCTGGCACTAAAAGGCTATGTGACAGGTTTCTTCTACCTGGCGGCATGGGGACCGCTGTTCGTGATCCTGCACATGATGCTGATGTACAAAGGCGCCGCGGACATGAGCGCGGTTGCTGGAAGCAGCGGGCTCAGCTTGGCAAGCTTTACCGGTATGGCCGATGTGAACAGCGATATCGGGCTGCTGGCAGGTTATCTGATCGCCTCGGTCCCGTTTCTGGCCGGCGGTGTTGCCAAAGGGGCCATGGCGATTTCGCATCATGCGACCAGCTACCTCAATCCAAGCCAGAATGCTGCCGAGGAAGCGGCGCGCGAGGCGAGCACGGGCAACGTCTCGCTGGGCAATACCAGCTTCGAGAATTCGAGCGTCCTGACCCGCCAGTTCGCACAAGGGACGATCGCGCCAAGCTTCACCTATGGCGCGGCGCAGACCCGGACATTCAGCGACACAGGATCGATGACGACAAGTTTTCCCGAAGCGAGCTACGACCAGCTGCCCAACTCGAGCTATCCCTTCACGCCCAGCCTCGGACAGGAGTTCACCTCGCGCCTGTCGACAATGGCATCGCAAGCCCGCTCGAACAGCGAGAGCTATGCGAACATTGCGACGGAATCGACCACCAGCGCGGTCACGAAGTTCCGGGAGCTGCGCAGCCAATTCAGCCGCGGATCGGCTTTCGAGAGCGCGACCGGCACATCCAACTCCGACAGCATCCAGACTGCCTTCAACGAGGTCGACCAAGCATCCACAAACCTTCAGCGTCAGTTCGGACTTTCACGAAGGGCTGCTGACGACATTTCGACCGCTTGGTTCCTTGGCGGCGAAGCCGGCGCCAGCGCTGGTGTCACTAACGGCGTGGCATCTGCAAATGTCGGATTGAAAGGGGGCGGTACCCGCACCTGGACGGACAGCGATATTGGCATCGCATCTGAGGATCGCTCACGCATTTTCGGCAACCTCGCGCAGATGTCGGACAGCCGGAACTGGTCTAGCACACGAGATGGGTTTGTTCGCAGCGTCAGCACGTCGTCGAGTTCCTCGATTTCGTCGACCGCGAGTGGCATGAACGCTTCGCTGACCGAGGCCCAGAGTTACAGTCGCGAAGCACGGCGGGCTGAGGAACTGGCGAACCGCCTCGAAAGCCAGGCATCATTCTTCGAGGGAAACAGTGCCGCTGGCAGCCTCAACCTGTCGCAAGCCTACCGCGAATGGGGATTGGTCGAGATCGAGCGCAATCGCGACTTCTACGGCAATGTCCGCTTCGACGACCTGACCTTCCAGCTCAGCCCGGAAGGCCAGGCACTGCAGGCGAAGTTCATTGAAAGCTACGCAGAAAAGCTGCGCGACAGGATCGAGGACAGACGCGCCCTTTCGCCAGGACAGCCAATCTCACGCCCTTCGGTCACAGGACCGGGATCTGTCCGCGATCGTGCCCAAATCGGCCGAGGGGGCGCAGGAAACGTGCCGCAGGTGGACCCAGGCACTATTCACGACGAAGTGCTGCGCGCTCAGGATGCCGGTCGCCAACGGATCAGCGGATCCAGAGGCGGCCTCGATGCGGTTACCAAGGGCGCACAGGGTGCGAGCGCGGAGTCGGCTGATGAGGTAAAGGAATGGTGACGGATGGAATCACCAGAGCCCGGCTGATGCTCCAGCCAAGTACGCAAAACCTGCGGCAATCACGAGCAGGACTGTGATCGTGAGCTTGCGCCCCCAAGGATCGGCCCAGGACTTCTTGATCCGATACTCCATCAGCCGATTTTCACGGATCGCCTGATCGATTTCGGACAGCCCCTCCCACTTCGGTGTGCGATGCTCAGCGGTGTCGACATCAAACTTGGTCATGATCGCATTCATCTGGCTTCTCCTGGAAACATAGCAGGAACAAATGCCTTGGCCACAAAAATGTGCTTGCTAAGAAACTCGCTGCCTGGCCTCTGAAATTGGAGGATTGCTACCGAGTCTTGAATGACTGCGATCACCCTGTAGCAGGCAGAGGTTATTCAGGTTAAACCCACGACAAGGATACGCTATGGGCCACTTCGAAGGAGGTTCACGTCAGGAACTGATTAATATCACTGCAGGTGAATATGCAACTTTTCAACTTGTTCATTCATGATAGCAATAATCTGGGAGGTTGTCCTTGCGTATCTCTGGCTCAGAAAGAACTTTACATATCTCGGACCAGGCAAGTGAGATAATACTCCCCACAGGAACATTGAAACTTCAATGGCGAGAGGAAAGTTGGAGTCTGGACGAGTTGTGTGCCTTCGCAGCGCGCACGAACCGACGCCGCGGCTTTCTATTGGTGTCAAAGGTTTTGGGTCGTCATTTGCCAACGCGACCCTCTGTAATGAGATCAAGTAGCGCTGCCCTCGCCTCCCTGTTGCCAGCTGACCTACCTGGTCCAGTTCTGTTCATCGGCATGGCAGAAACCGCGATTTGTTTGGGGCAATCGGTACATAGCACTTGGACACGCAAGTCAGGAAGATGCGATTCTCTCTATCTCCATTCCACCCGGCAGATGATCGGCAAGGTTCCTCTGATTCGCTTCTCGGAACCACACAGCCATGCCGAATCTCACCTTCTGTATGCGCCGGCTCCCAATGCGTGGAAATACAGGTTGGAGGACATCGCAAGCTTAGTTTTGGTCGACGATGAGATCACCACCGGCAAGACTTTTGCCAACTTGGCTGAGCATCTAGTCCCTCTATTACCACGCTTGAAGCAGATAGAAATATGTGTTCTGACGGATTGGACAGATGGTGGCGGCGCACTTGAAGCCATGCCTTTCAGCACCACCAGCCATTCACTTCTCAAAGGTACATTTGAATGGCATTGGGAAAGGGGTGAAGCGGCGGATCCAGCCGGCAACAGGGGCAACCTAGGGAGGCTTCAACGCCCCCCAAATTTCGGGCGTGAGGGAACTCCCGGACTCGAATTCGATCTCGATCATTTATGTGCTGTCTACGAGTCCCATCTCGGCTCGCCATTACATTTGATCGGAACAGGAGAACTACATTATCCTACATTCTTGCTAGGCGAAGCACTTGAGGCACGCGGCCATGATGTTTTGGTGCAAGCCACTACGCGCAGTCCAGCACGGCTCGGAGGGGCTATTAGCGCTATCCAGCAGTTACGCGACAATTATGAAACAGAGGTCCCAAACTATCTCTACAACGCTGATCAAACCAAAGAGCGTTTGAGAATTGTTTGTCACGAGACAGGCCCTAATTCCCTCGACCCTTCCTTAATTCGCAAAGGTGATTTTCCGGCTGTAGATTTTGGAGCCTTGCTATGACCGTCGCGATTGCCCTGGTCGATTTAGATGATAGCCTGTTTCAGACGCGCCGAAAGTGCCCGAACGATCTCAATGATTCAGATTTGACCGTGATGGCGTACAGCCGTGATGGTGCAGCCCTGAGCTATGCAACGCCGCGGCAGATGGCTCTAATCAATTGGCTGAGATCCGCCACAATACTGGTACCTGTTACAGGACGAAGCCTCGACGCGCTCCGCAGGGTAGAGCTTGCGTACGATTTTGCCGTAGCGGCACATGGCGGAATTATCGTGCGCCCTGGTGGTACGATTTGTTCCGAATGGGATCGCGAGGTCGCTACCAACTCTTCACGTTATCGGACGGTGTTGGAGACCTGCGCGGAGAGATTCCAGACATCGGCACACGATCGCGGAATGAACATTAACGTCCGCATTATTGGCCAGGCTGATGCCGCGCTCTACCTTGTTGCCAAGCATAGAGATGTCGGCAAGGAAGCGGAACTGCATGAAATAGGACAGGAAATGTTTGAGTTTGCCGAGACGAACTGGACCTATCACGCGAACGGTAACAACGTGGCATTTCTCCCCCCTTTTCTCGGAAAGCATTACGCTGTCGCACATTTGCTCCCCGAACTACGAAAATTGCACCCCGCACTTCCCGTCATCGGTATCGGCGATAGCGCAACGGACGCCCCATTCTTGGATTTGTGCGATTTCGTCATGATGCCCAGCCAGTCTCAACTAGCTCAATATGCACTAGATCCAGGGCGTTTGAGCAAATGAAGCCATTTTCGGGAAGCTATGACCCTGCAGATGTCAGTTTTCTCCTCTGTCCGCGTGACGTTCAAACAATCAGCGTTACCGAAAAAGAAATGCTATTGCGCAAGGGCGAGCGACATTATTCCGAGATATTGTCACACGAGGAGGCGCCAAGCGAGGACTACGTCGCAGCTTATCAGTCAGCCTTGGTTGGAAACGGGCCGCGCCTTGCCCGCGATATTAAGGCGCTTGCCGCGACACTTGCGTTGCGGCCACAATCTCCGGCTGGGCTTGCTATTGTTTCGCTTGCCCGCGCGGGTACACCGATCGGTATTCTGCTTTTGCGTGAGTTAAAGCGGCTTGGAGTACCAGCAGCGCATTATTCGATCAGCATTGTACGGGACAGAGGTATCGACACCGCAGCATTGAACCATATCAGAGATCGGCATGCTGCAATCGACATCGTGTTTGTTGATGGCTGGACGGGCAAAGGCGCAATATCGACCGAACTTCACAGATCACCGGATTTGCCTCGGCTTGGAATTATGCCTTTCCTGGTCGTTGTTGCCGATCCTGCCGGACAAGCGAACCTCGCAGCGACCGGAGAGGATTATCTAATTCCGTCCGGAATCCTCAATGGAATAATTTCAGGACTGATCAGCCGTTCGATCATATTGCCGGAGCTTGGCCCTGAGAATTACCATGGCTGTCGAGTTTTGCATGAACTGAAAACCTATGATCTCAGTCGTGATTTCGTCGACAGGGTCGACGCGATCATGCACAATCTGCCAATAATTTCAGCCGCAAGTTGGACCGATGAGCAGCGAAATGTACGCAAAGCAGCATGCTCGCGGTTAATAGAAAGGCTCACGACATGTTACGCGATTGCCGACCGAAATAGGATCAAACCAGGTATTGCCGAGGCGACACGTGCGGTGCTGCGCCGTAGGCCAAGGGTTATATTGGTGTCCGGATATTACGATGTTCATCTGCAGCATTTGCTGTTGCTGTGTCGCGAAAGGCTAACGCCCGTCGAGGAATGTGCCAGCCTAGAGGGTTATCGAGCCGTTGCGTTGCTCGAATGAAATACCTCAATTGCTAAACCGACGGTGTCCTTCGTTCACACGACCAATACATTGCAGGTTTTGTCAAATGGCGTTGGTTAAATCGATGAGGAAAGGCTTCTTAGTGATTGAAGCGGTGTGGGCCACTGCCGCATAGGGTGGTCCGGGGGGCTGCATGATTTCGCGCTCGGCTAGGACGGGCACCGATGTCGTATGCCGCGATTTCCCGTGCGTGCTTAAGAGATCAAATGGACCGCGATTTGCATTCGCGTAAATTTGCTCTTCTTGTCGCTGACCAAGCCTCGATGAAAGGTATTTAGCTGTATCGGGTGAACTTCCACGCAGAGCGATAAAGGACAGGCAGTTAGACAGAATTGCAACTTGCTCCTGCAGGTTTCCAAATTGGTTCACGTCCTGGGAGGCTAGGCAAACGCCGACCTTAGCGGAACGAACCACCGACAACAGTTCCTCGTAATTTACCCTGTCCTTGAGGCGCGCAGCCTCATCAAGGATCAAGTAAAGTGGCAACGTCGTTGCCTGTGTTCCGCCAAGCCTCCGATAGATATGATTGTTCAGCTGATTGATGAACATGCCGGACATCACCTCGGATGCGCGTCCGTCAGCTAATGCCGCACCGACGATAAGGAGCGTTGGGGCGTGAGAAATCTCTTCCAATCTGAAATCGCTGCGTTCCGTAACATGCCGAATCGGAGGTGTGTTGAAGAGGTGCAGGGCATTGAGCAGACCACTCACCGCCTTCGAGTGCTCGTCAGTGGTAAACTGCAACAAGTCCGATACTTCGGTCGCCAGATGCTGTATGTTGGGGCTTTGCCGGAAGAGAGTGTTCAGCGCAGTCTGATCTGCAACGAGAGAGTAGAGATAGCGTGGCTGGGCCGTATGTTTGTAAGCTTGCTTGGTGATGTTGATCAGTGCGCGGAGCCATCGAAAATCTCGATCGTAAAAAAATGGCTGGTTGTCGTTTGGTTTGGGCCTTCCCAGGATACTGAGGGTCGCAGCTTCAATATCGCGGTAATCGTTGATGGCATCGAACCAGTTCCACGACATCGAGCGTGCGGGATCTGAAATGTTCCAATACCAGATTCTGGCACCAACTGCCTGAGCCACCGAACGGAGCCTATCAAATAGATCACCCTTTACATCGCAGGTTACTACGCTGGCGCCTTGGTGCAGCAGAGCCGTTATCCAGGGCAAGATGATGCCTTCTGTTTTGCCGGCACCGGTCGGGCCAATGACGGCACAGCCCCTTTGCAGTGTTTCGAGAGGTAGCGAGATCGAAGCGCGCGCTTGTCCTTTCGGATGCAAGAAGCGTCCCATCGGGACACCAGCTGCCCTCAACGCATCAAGTTCGCTTTCCTTGGCAGTCCCGCGGTAATCCATCGCATCCTGATACCCAAGGGTCTTTTCAGGAGGATCGCCCGGACAAAGAACAAGCGTCTTGCCACCAAATCCAGGCAAACGGGTCTTACCCGGTATGCGGAACCTGTTGACGATAAAGACGATGCCAACGAACACTGCTCTCGACATCGCAAGCAAAAACTTGCCTATCAGGAGCACAGCTTGGCCTACAAAAGTCAGCTCCTTGAACATCGAGCTTTACCGGCTCACACGGCCCGGGACACCGCCTGGATTACCCCTCCCTGGCGCGGTCGGGGTTAGGTTGGATGTCTCCCGAGTTTGCGAATGCTCTGGTGAAGATACCTGCGATCTTTCGAAATCAGCTCGATCCTCGGGACGCATCAGTTTCGACGAAAACCCCTCCTGTTTGCGTTGCGCCATTTGTTCGGGCGGGGCCTTAACTTCCGCCGGCATACGCCTTAGACCCAATCTTTGGGCGGACTCCACACGGTGTTTACCGTGCTCAGCCACATATTCTCTTCCATTCCAATAGACCTTGACGAGATTTATGGTATGACTGCCATCATTCCCGTAATACTCATGGTGGGTCTTGCCGAGCGCCTGCTCTTCAGGGGCGCCGCTGCCTCGCTTCCGGCTAAAATCTTCATAACCGTAACCTCTTTCGACAGATTGGCACTGTATTTCGGCAAGTTGCCGGGTCCATCTATCTATATCCTCTCGAGAGTGACTATTCTGGGTGTATTGCCAATCAGCATCTAAATCGGGTCTTTTGACCTGACTTAGATCCACTTCGAAGAAGCCTTTGTCCCAGTCCATCCGGAGAGCTCCCCAAACTAACCTTTGCGCTTCGCCGCTTCCACGGCAGCAGCCACACTGCTGTAGGATCCGTCATGCTTCCCATCCTTGTATAAATAGATGGATGTCGAGAAGGTACCGGAATCTTTCACAATCTCATACTTCGAGTATTTTCCATAGATCGTTTCAACTACGGTCTTTCCCATGCCTATTTCTCCTATATTTGTGAACAACATAGATCATTGATTCACGATCTGAACTTGAACAAGCCTGCCCCCATCCTCTCGAGACAGCAATATTTGCCCGCCGTCAGATAGTTTAACGCTGTCATTTATCGGAATGTCCATTTTCGCTACTGCATCGTACATCTGAGGCATACCTGTATTAACCAGATACCAGTCTCCTTGGTGTAGCTGAAAGTATCCCACTCTTTTCTTCTGCTCAGGCGAGAGCTTTTCACCTGGAAAAACAAATCGATTTACGTGCCAAGGAAACAGTGACTGACCGTCCCACACCATCAATCGATGGTTGTCGGGCTTGAAACTCCCACTGTGCCGGCTCGAGTAGAAATTCAATATTGGTAACTTTCCCTGATATGTCGTTCCACAGCACGGGCATTTCGGCTTTGTCGTGTTGTCGAACACATACCAACCCATTTCGCATTTGTTGCTGCATGGCTGGACCATGTCGATCGTCTTTATCAGCGCATTTTCCCAGTCGCTTGCTGTCGGCCTCAAATTTGGCGAATGTAGACCATCTATGAATGCCTTATTGAACAGGTCACTCAAGAGCGGCCCAGCAATGGTGTAGGGCATTTGAGCGGGATCGCCCCAGGGCAGCTGCGACTTCACGAGATCACCCGACTTTATGCGGTTGCTGGCGTCCGTTGGATGCTCGACGAACAATGCCTTTGCCCCCATCATCAGCTCTTCGTCCTTCGCTGCGTCGAGGTCGTGGACCTTGCCGCCACGCAATGGGTGCCGATAGAAAAGATACATATAAATAAGAACGGCAAGGGCATGTCGGTCAGTTAGAGTGGATGGCAGCTTGCGGCCTGCGTCTCCCTTGTTCAGATGCTGCGTTTCGATGACTTCTGGCGCAATGAAATCGGGAGTGCCTACGACGTCTGGCGGAAATTTATTTGGAACAACGAGACCGTCGATATCGATGATGCAGGCTCGCCCGGTAACCGGATCTACCAGCACATTCTTGTAGGAAAGATCCGAATGCGCGAGCCCAGCTGCATGAAGCCTTCTGACAGCACGACTGATAGAGAGGCAAATCTGAAGGTGGGTGAGCCAATTACCGCGTTCCTGAGACGCGAGAAACTTAGAACGGTTGGATGCGCTGGCAAACCACTTGCCCTCTTTCTCCTTGCCCTTGATACCCAAGAAATCGTTGTTGATTGAACCATGGGAAAAAAAGAAACATGAGCTGTAGACAGGAGCGACAACGCCAAGCTTGCCGTCCTTCTCGACGATCCCGGTAGGCCAGCAAAAAAGGTCATTCCAGTATGGTCCACCTTCGCGCTGAAGTATGCCTTCACGATATTGCCCTACGATCGACTTCAGACGCTCTTGACCCTGAAAATCAAGCTTGTCCCTGAAGAACGCAACGACATAGGATTTGTCCGGGCTGAAGAAGACATCTTTCATGCCTCCTTGACCGATCATTTCATCCACATATTCCACGGGCTCCCCCGCGTGCGTTGTTAGCTTTATGATTGCCATGACAGTGCTTTCCCTATGGCACCAAGATGGCCAATGTACGATCATCGTGGTTTCCGGCCGACCAGAAGTCCATCCAATTCAGGAACTCTTCGCGCAATGCCGTGTTGCCGCGTTCAAGACGCACTTGTGAGGAAAGATCTTCGACCCAGAAATCTACCCAATGTTCAGGATTCGCAAAGACCACATCCGTTGCAAACTTTGGATCTGTAATTCCGTCAGTCATCAAAGCAAATGCGGTAAATTCCTGCCGGATATCAAAAAATATTCGCTTGGCAATTTCCTCATATCCCGCAGAAAATTCAGCACGCTGCAAGAACCGGGTTTGTCCGGCAAACTCACCTCCATCGGGCGCTGTGAGCGGCATAAGATATTTCTCATTCAAGTCGAACAGAGCGGCCCCGCCATCACCAATCGCGAAGCAACCGAAAAACCAGCCATGCGGGGTTCTCTTGCAGGCTCCGATAATCAAAGTCGTGTAGTACGCGGTAGCTTCCAAAGCGTGCTCTTGCGCTTCGGTCTCGATTGCGACGGCTGCCTTGAAC
Organism: Novosphingobium indicum; assembly: GCF_014645195.1. Lineage (GTDB taxonomy): Bacteria > Pseudomonadota > Alphaproteobacteria > Sphingomonadales > Sphingomonadaceae > Novosphingobium > Novosphingobium indicum. The sequence goes on from NZ_BMLK01000030.1 coordinate 28,021, forward strand.
GCAGCCTGCGCCAACGATTTATAGAGTATCGACTTCAATGCAGGAGTTACCGAACCTGGACTCTCGAGATGCTTAGCGACAAGCATTTCCAGCTCGTTTGAGACGGTCGTCTTCAGCAGGTTCGGTAGGACATCCAGGACGGTTTCAACAGCAATCTTTGAGCCGCGCCGTGATCGTTTGGCGCTGCCTGCGCCATCAGCGACTACCGCAATATGCCAATCGCCTCCTCCAAGACTTAGCATCCCGAAATCGTCATCGCGAAAACCGCCTTCGCGAGCATGGGAACGTCCCCTCTTGCTCGCTGCGACACAGAACAATTCGCTGTCAATTTCCAGAAAAGCTTCATCGGGCTTCCAATAAGGGTCGCTTTGATCGCTTGGTTTGCTGACCCAGAGCGATTTGGGGTCGGGGATAACTGCCAGGTTCGCGACAATTTGAGTCCTAACTCCACCAATGAGCGCTTGAAAAATCAGCTTAAAATCGCCCGCGTTGTCTAGTTTTCCCTTCACTCGCCCTTCGGACTCGAGCCATTCTAGACCGCTTCCACCGTCATCTGAGCAACTCAAGATTCGTGCACCCTCAACCCCAAGTGCCGCAGAGTAATCTGTACCGACACGCGCGTTCGGAAGATTGGTAAGAATACTCCTTGACACTATAGGTTCCGCGACGGGGGGCGACGCAGTCTCAATGCCAGGTTGAGCAGGATTAGGGTCTGGTGCGGCTTCCGTCGAGTTGGGTGCGTCTCGAGTGGTTCCGGTAGAACCATCATCTTCTTCTGACCCGCTCCGACTTTGATCGATAGCGTGGTCGGCAATCGGGTCGAGGGAAATAGGGCTCTGCGGTAACGGTGGAGTTGGAGCAGGATTGTCGTCGATTTGTTCATCGCCTTTCGCACCAGAGTCTAATTGCGCCTCGGCAGAGCTTTGAGTAAATTGCTCCCCAATCGCCGGGGATCGAGAATTCTCACCCGCGACATCCTGGCCATCATTATTATTAGGCGGACTATCCAGACAGTCGGGTTCCGCCATTTCGCAATCATGTGGGATCAGAGCAGGCTCCGACTTTTCGTCGACCTGAGGGACGGATGCCTCGCCCATTACTGATCCTTCCCAATAACTGGCAAGCGCCAACAAGGTACGCGCTCGGAGATCACGATCATCGCCGTCCTTCATATAGGCGTCACGGATGGTTTCCATGAACGCATTTTCGTCGGGCAATGCGTCAGCCTCTAGAGCAATGAGTTCGACTTGCCCGAGCAGGCCCTCAATGGCTTGAAGCAGCTCCTGATTGAGCGGAAGCTTCCCAGTCATCCTCTTTGCCTTCCGATCTTTAGCTCATCACCTGCTGAGGTTGAACCATACATGCCTGTGTTCCCACACCATGGACACGTTTGTGGCCCTTCCCCTTCAACACAATGAATCTTGCCACAGGCGCAGATCGCCATTCCGAAAGGCGCGTTGCAATGAGGACAGTTAGGTTGGCCGGCGAGCTCATCCGAGGTGACTGACTGCTCCGTGGATTTCTCATCAGAAAGCTCAAAGTAGCTATTCTTCACTTGAACAGCACCGGACAAGGCATACCGCTTGGTCCGGAAGAGCCGGGACAGTTCCGTATCAGAAGTCTCGATTTCGCCAAAGTGGCGTTCGTATTTGACAAGATAGGGCAACTTGCTTTTTGAGCACTTGCCTATGAACACAGCAAACCGGTCGTCAATGCCGGTGTCAGGAGATATTACGTGTGGCCTCTCGATCCTTTCGAGAAGGCCCTCACGCCCTTTCGCCAGATTCACACCACGGTCTTGCCCTGCCTGCACACTGCTCACAAGACTTCCAATCGACCTGGTGATCCAGTCGATCAGATGTGTGAAGGCTTCCGGGGCTTTGTCGTCAAACACCATGACATCGTCTGTCAGGCGCTTCAGCATAGCATGGTCAGCCCCACCTCCAACCGAAACCGCGACCAAGTTGACTCGGCTCCTAAAATCCTGGTTCCATCGCAGCTCGGCGGCCGATGTGTTGTCGGTAGGATGCCCGTCCGTAAGAAGGAAGATAAAGGGTTGCCAGTCGCCCTTGCGTTCCGCAGTGGTCTTGACGAGGTTTCGATCCATTTCAGTCATGATGTGATCGAGCGCCAAACCAAGGGATGTTCCTCCGCCAACCGGCAATTCTGGCGTATGAAAGGACGGCAGCTCGGTCAGAGGCATTATGGTCTTTGCCTTGCCAGCAAATACAACGACAGAAACAAAAGCCGTTTCCAACGCATAGGGATCGGTCCGCAAGCGCCTGATTGTTTCGCCAATGCCGTCCTGCAGCATGTGCAGGTTCTGTCCTGCCATGGATTCAGACACATCGACCAGGAAATAGATTGGAAGCCTGCGCATGGAATTTCCTAGAATACGAGTTGGATTTCTGGAGGAGCTGGAGGCAATGGTGCGGCCTCAGAGGCACCCATGGAGCGGCTCCCGCCAGAGATGGCCGATGAAATCCACTTAAAGAAGCTGCTGAAAGTTGCGCTGTCCATCGTATCCAATGCGACCACGTGATCGCACAGAGGCCTCAAATCATCTTGCTTTGCCTTTGGCCCGGCAACACAGCCGATTATGTTGGCAAATCCGATCGACCTGATTTTCGGGCACTCCTGCTCATATGCCTGGATATCCGAAGGCTTGCCGTCCGTCATAACAAACAGAAATGGGGCCCAATCCCCCTTTTGCTCTGCAGTCGAACGAATGAGCTCGTTTCTGACCCGCTGCCCCAATGTGTTCAGGGCTAACCCCAGATGCGTAGGGCCCGACTCAGGAGTGACGATCTGTGGAACCTGGAGCTCATCAAGGGCGGTGAGCGGCAGGACGACATTCGCATCAGCATCGAAGGTAATGATGCTTACAAACACCGATTCAAGGGCGTGAGGATCCTGCCTTAACGCGCTAACCATTGAGCTGATGCCGGTATTAACAGCCTCGATCGGTTCGCCACGCATTGAGCCTGAGGTGTCAAGTAGCAGATAGACCGGTAATCTTCTCACCATTTATTCTCCGCAAACAGCTGACTCACACCAAGTTGATTTCGGGCGGAGGTGGCGGGAGCTCGCTCAGTTGTGTGGATTCGGTCTTGTTGAGATCGACCTTCTTCGACGAGGTCGAGATGCTGGCCGAGACCCACTTGAAGAAGGCCCCGATCGAGCTGCTATCAGCCGTATCAAGCGACACGACCACTTCAGTGATCTGCTTGAGGATGCTCGTATCTGCATGTGGTCCTGCGGCGCAGGCGATCACCATTCCGGTCTTGACCTTCCTGAATTCATCCAATCCGCGTTGCCAGTCATCGGTTGGCTGACCATCGGTCATCAAGAAGACTAGCGGCTTCCAATCGCCTTTTGTCTCCGCAGTAGCCTTTTCCACTTCACGTTCGATACATTCTTTCACTACTTTCAAAGCATCGCCCAGCGATGTGGTCGAGCCAGGCTGAATGTCTGGTGGCTGAAAGGACACCAGCTCGGTCAGAGGCACGACTTGTCTGGCTGAATCATCAAAAGTCACGACACTGAGAAATGCAGTCTCAAGAGCGTAAGGATCCGTTCGGAGTGTACTCACCAGCATCTGCATGCCGTTGCGCACCGCCTCGATGGGTTCGCCATTCATCGACCCAGAGACGTCAAGGACAAGGTAGACAGGTAGTCTGCGCATTCAATTTCCCCCTATAATCAATTAGGCAACCTCGATGCCAAACTGTTCACATATTGCACGTAATCCGCCCGAATAGCCTTGGCCGACGGCTCTGAATTTCCATTCTCCCGACCTACGGTAGACTTCGCCAAAGAGCATAGCCGTCTCCACAGAATAATCCTCTGAAAGATCGTATCGGGCAATTTCCTTATCCGTTTCATCATTTACTATTCGAATAAAGGCATTTCGCACCTGACCAAAGTTCTGCCTCCTCGACTCGGCATCATGTATGGTCACGGCAATTGCAACCACTTCAACCTCAGCGGGGACGCGCTCAAGATCAATCTTGATGGCTTCGTCATCTCCGTCCCCCTCGCCAGTGATATTATCGCCGGTATGCTCGACTGAACCATCAGGTGAGGTGAGATTGTTGTAAAAAACGAAGCAATCTTCTGATAACACCTTGTGATCCTTGCCGAGGAGCAAGGCAGAAGCGTCAAGATCAAAGTCGGCTCCGTCACTTGAGCGCGCATCCCAACCCAACCCAACCAGAATCCGCCTTAGCCCAGGCTCCGATTGCGAAAGCGAAACGTTTCCGCCTTTTTCGAGAGAGATCGCCATATAATTACCTCAATATTTTCCACTTTGCTCAAAATGTCTGACTCAGAGGCTTGCAACCACTGCAGGAACCATGTCGATCGGTGTGCGACCGTTTGCAGGATTACCGATCGCGTGGATCTTCCACTCCCCATTGTGTCGATAAATGCGTGACATGATCATGCCAGTGTGACGTCCGGAATCGCTAATATCGTACCTGACTAGTTCTCTACCCGTGCGGTTTTCTACGACACGACAATAGGCATTCGCGATCTGATCGAATGTGTGTCCCTCATATGAGCTCACAATGAAGACGAGGGACTTAATTTCGGACGGCATTTGGTCAAGATTGACGATAATTGCCTCATCATCTCCATCGCCCTCGCCTGTCCGATTGTCGCCGGTGTGGACAATGAGACCGCCCACCCCATTTAGGTTGTTATAAAAAATGACATCAATCAGCTCTCCAGCCTCGTCAAAAACTAGGCACGACGCATCAAGATCGATCTCATCGGACCCGCCAAGAAGGCCGCTAAGAAAGCCGCCCTTTTTAGCCACATCCCAGCCGAGGCCCATAAAGATTTGGGACAGGTTCGCGCTCTCCTTGGTTAAACTTACCTTCTGCCCCTTCTCAAGTGAGATACTCATTCCTCTGTCTCCGTAAGATATTTGATAGTAATTTACGAACGCATCACAAAACGACTCTAAAGGATTGGATCCTGTATCAGAAGGATTCCTTTCCCATTCGATTCTATTGAAGCACCGAAACGTCGAAGCATCTGATGCGGATCAAGTAGTGCCAATTGAGTTAGGTCCACCTGTGACCAGGAGTTGCGATCAATCTCAACGGCTGCAACATACTCATTCTCGCGACGACCAGTTGAGGCGCTACGTTGTGTATATGCCGAAACAGCAACAGATCGGATCAAGTCTGTAACTGCAAAGCTATGACCTATCAGCCGTACCAGGATTGAGCACACATGCTCGAGGTACAAAGCGGCGAGCTCCTTCTGAGACACTTTTTTGGGCTCGATCGCTAACCGCACCTTGCTCACCGTCCAGTGAGATTGAGGCATATCTTCGATCTCGGGCAGATCTACATCGAGAAGCAGTCGACCGTTGGCATATGAAATCGCAATGTTCGTTTCACCAGGCCAATCAAGGCTCCCCAAAATGTTCAGGACAGCTTCTTCAATGGCATCGTTATCGGGACTTTGATTTGCAATTGCGGCCCGCCAACGCATCAGTGCATCAAGATACGCTTCCTCAGTGTTGAACTGATCCCGCAGTGGCTTTCCGATTGAACCTTGAGAAATTGCACCCACGCTAGACGGGATATCGCAATGCAAAAGACGCAGGGTCGAGATTCCTTGATTGCGATAGTCCTTGTGAGCTTCAAGAAACGCGACGAGCTCCTCCTTCATGGAGCGCTTTAGCAATTTCTCATGTTGCGAATCGAGCCGGTTCTGATCCTGATCAACCAGGAGGATTGCGTCGCCCTCAAGGCGCGCATTCACACGCTGCGGCGCGGTCGTATCTTGCGCTGACAAATTGGACTTGGCACGTGCGGAGGAAGCAGGTTTGTCAATTCGCTCTCGATAGCTGAGCCCTGTTCCTGGAATCCCTATGTTTCCGAATACACCTCGTTTGCCCAATGTTATGGAAGCCCCGCGCGGCCCAATGGAAAGCGATCCCCCACTCTTTGAGAGATTCAAGCGAATGCCTGGTAGGATCGATATCCGTTTGTTGAACCTAAAAGCCATATGCAACTCAGAATGCTCGAAATGACATTTTGCGCGCGGACTTCCCTTGGGTTAGCAAGTCGTCGCTGCTTGCCGAACGCCCCTTCGACATCGCAGCTGACTGGCTCCGCTACGTTTTTAGACGTTCACGCCATAGCTTGAAGCGAGCGGGCCAAGCCCTCCCTTGAAGCCCTGACCAACTGCCCTGAATTTCCACTCGCTAGCATGCCGATACACTTCACCGAGAATCATGGCAGTTTCGACAGAAGCATCCTCGGACAAATCGTACCGAACAACTTCCTTACCAGACGCATTGTCGACCAAACGGATAAAGGCATTCGATACCTGACCGAAGTTCTGGCGATTAGCCTCACCATCATGGATTGTTACGGCGATTGCGATCTTGTCGACATCTGCAGGCACCTTCGACAAGGTGATCTGAATTTGTTCGTCATCACCTTCGCCTTCGCCGGTGCGGTTATCGCCCTGATGGACAACTCCGCCCCCGCCAACATTCATATTGTTGTAGAAGCAAAAATCTGAATCCGAACGAACTTTGCCGTCAGCTTTCAGCAGGAAGGCCGATGCGTCGAGATCGAAGTCCGTCCCGTCGGTAGCGCGGACGTCCCACCCCAAGCCAACCATGATTGAATCAAGTCCGGGAGCTTCCTTGGAGAGCGAGACGTTGCCCCCCTTCTCAAGTGAGATTGCCATTTTTTTCTCCTTTGGATGGTCTAGAAAACTGCTCTTTCGACATGAAGACTGCCAAGCGGGGCGTGCTGTTACGGGTCACGTTGTCCGATGGCCCGGAACGACGTCGCCGGTTGGCAGGATCGCGTCCGCATCACCCTCCTCTTCGTACTCATGCGGGAACAGTTTCTTATGTCGAATTGATGCCCACAAAGACGCGCCGATTATTGCTGCACCAAGCAGACCAGTTACGACTTCAGGTGTGTGAACCCGAATGCTGATGAGCATAATCACGGCAAGGGCGAAAATGGCATAAAAAGCTCCAGGTTCGAGGAAGCGGAATTCCGACAAATGGCCGCCACGGACTAGGGCCACCGTCATGGATCGAACAAACATCGCTCCAATGCCCAGACCGAGCGCAATTATCAGAATGTCATTGGTGATCGCGAACGCACCGATAACGCCATCAAAGGAGAAAGACGCATCCAGAAACTCGAGATAGATGAATCCCCCGAGCCCAGATCGCACAATTTTACCACTCGCATCCTCTTCGCCGCCCAAAAAATCTCCGAGTTTCTCAACCGCGAAGAAAGTTGCAACCCCGGAGAGGCCGGCGACAATGAAGGTAAACCGCTCCTGACCATCAACAAGGAGGGACAGACCTCCGATGATTAGTGCGGTGGCAATGTAGGTGGAGAATGGGATCCTCGCGAACCATGCCAAGGGGCGCTCAATGAAAGACAGCCAATGGTGTTCTCGATCTTCATCAAAGAAGAACGTCAAACCAACCAGCATCAAAAAGGCGCCGCCAAAGCCGGAAATCCCGACGTGTGCCCCCGTAACCGTCTCTTCGTAGAGCGCCTTATCGGTGATCGCAATTTTCAGCGCCTCCCAAGGCGATACCCAGGCTGCGATTGCAACGATGGCCAATGGAAAAACAATGCGCATACCAAAGACAGCGATCAGGATGCCCCATGTCAGAAAACGCCGCTGCCATTTTTCGTCCATATCCTTAAGCACAGACGCATTGACTACCGCATTGTCTAAACTGAGTGATGTTTCCATCACCCCTAAAACTGCAGCAATGAAGACCATCCCTAGCGCGACGGGGATTGATCCATTGCTCTCTGTGTATCCCACAATCCCTGCCAGCCCTAGGCAAACAATTGTGAATAATATCGATCCAGTGAAGTTCTTTAGCATCGAAGGCCTCGAAAAAGGTACGTTAAGTTAGAGCGCCCTAGGGCTTTTTAGTCCTTTGATCCAGCAGTCCACTGAAGATATATGCCAATATCATCAGCAAATGGTTTCTGGCTTTCATAGTATTGCATGTGACGAGTTACCCTGAGGTCGCCTGACACGTTGTCGATCAGTGCAATACCGCATAACCGTCGGTCGTTTCGACCGTCATCCATGCGCACTTCAATTTCAGGTTGGCCCGGAATGGTGACACGAACGACGCCATCAGTCTGCTGCCAGTTTGGCACACCGTCATAGATTAATGCGAAGAAAGCCAGGCGGCGAATGTGGCTAAAATAGGCGCCGTTGACACGAATTGTCTCGCCTGAAGATACCGCGCCAGTCCGATCGTCTCCCGATAGTTCAATCCATGGCTCGACATGAAAAGCTCCAAACGCATTGCCCAAAGCTTGGACGACACCTCTGTAGCCATCCTCAAGCTCAAACAGGACGCCTAGGTCGAGATCGACTGGCCTTGGACCACCAAAGATTCCTCTGCGAGCACTTCCCTGATTCCAATTCAGGTTCACGGTAATTTCGCCGAAATTCGCGCCAGTCTTCTTCAGATTTACGGTCGGGTTCGACTTCTCGAGCTTAATCTTGGTCAAATTGACAGGCGGCGACGCGGCCGCTTCAATCGCACTTGAATGCCCACCGACTTCGCCGCCGAAGTGCTCAATCAACGCTGCCAAGCCTCCAGCAAATCCCGCCGCGACAGCTCCCACCTTCCAACCAGCGGAGTGACGATAAATCTCAATCATCATCACGGCCTTCTCGTCGTTGAGGCAGCTCGCAACGTCGAATTGAGCCTTTCCGTCGCCTAAGGTCACAGCTAACGGACGAGATTCCGCAACAGCTCTTACATCGTGTGTGGCAGTGAACACGATCCGGTGAACCTTCTCAGGCAGTCGATCGAGATCCACACTAAACGTCGCGTTGCCAGGCCCTGATGCAAGCTCAATCTCACCGTCGGGAGACTTGAGATTAGAGAACAATACGACGTATCGGTCGTCGCCGATTTTGCCGTTCTGATCGAGGCCAAATGCGGCCATATCCATGTCGCTGAGACCGTATTCGACAGCAACGCGAAAACGTGCTTCGATACCAAGATCGCCTAGCCCGCGCTTTTCACCCTGCTGCAGTTGCATCCGTATTCCTCTCGCGAGCCTAGCCTGAAGGCTTTACGTGTATAATTTGCTAGGGTGCCCGCCTAGTTCCTCTTGGTCAGATCGACTCGTGATCCATCTGAGGGGGGAGAGTCGGTTCGCCCGCCTTGATTTCTCAACCTGTTCATGGCTTCAGCACCGACGTTCCTCGCAGTGGAGATTGCCTCCGACCTCATGTCGTCCACAAGCCCCTCATCGACAACAATCAAAATTGTCTTAAAATTGAATGGTTTGAAATTGGCGATAGGAACCGTTCCAGGTCGAAAATGCTCCACAAGCCAAAGTATTGGGTCGCCTGAAACCATATATATCAATGGGATAAACCCGATCAGGCCTACAAATGGAATGACTCTGGAGAAGGCCATCACCACGAGTGCCAGTGGGATCAGAACGACAATGCCAATGATTGGACCAAGGAAAAGGAACGTGAAAAAGCCCTCAGGATTGCCCCCGAGAATCTGAAGGAAGGCCCAGGTAACACCAGCAGCAGCCGATCGCATTGCTGCCAGTGTGAACGTGCTCCTCCAGTCAACCAGCGCGCCCCCAACATTTAGCGCACGCAACATCCATTCATACATAATCACCCCCCGATTTTCCGCCCGATCCAAATGCCAAGCGAAAGGAAAAAATCCTCAAAGTCAAGAACGATTTAGACAAGCATTGTGACAGGAGATTGTGCGGTTCGCGGATCCTCTCCCATAAGGTTATAAAAGTTCACCGGTCGCCCATTCTCTAGCAACCGCGCATTCATCGTGAAGTCTGGCAATCTGCAGAGTTCCCGCCAGCGATCAGGTGCCTCAAGCCAGGGTGCTAACCTCATGGCATCGGCGGCGCCGAGACGGAATGTGATGAGGTTGCCGACATTGGCAAGCGTAGCAGCACCGATGGAGTTGTTGTCGGTCCCACCAATCTGACCCAGCGATTGATTAGCGAGAACTAAACTCGCTCCGAATTTGCGGCCCTCTGCGAGTAGCGTCTGCAAGGAATCGCCGCGACAATTCTGGAACTCGTCTACGTAGATACGGACCGGTTTTCGGTGCTCTCGCCCCGCTCGTCCCATCACGGCCGAGCAGATTTTCATCACACTGGCAGACATTGCCAATTGAGCCAGGCTCGCGCCCAGGACGCCCTTGGGGCAACGCAAAATGAGAATTTTGCTACATTCGATTACATCCTCAAAGTCTATGCAGTTTCCTGCAGCCGGGAACATCGCTAGTGCATGGCTTGAGCTGATGAAACGGGTAAGCTTGCTGGTGATGTAGGGGGTGATATTCTCTAGGTTGTAGTGAGGTGGTCCCGCCTTCCTGTACAGGTTTGCGGCTAAGTTAAGCTCATCCGGTTGTTGTTTACGCCGCCATTCTGGTGATCAGATCATGGGGGGCATGCCCCCCATGATCTGAAGCGTCGATTTGCCCATATGCCTCTGCCGGGGTTTTGCCTGCAAGGCGTGAGTGAGGCCGGTGATGGTTGTAATAGGCGAACCAGCGGGACAGGCCTGCGCGCAGTTCGGAACCCGTCTCGAAGGCGTGCAGATAGACGCACTCGTACTTCACCGAGCGCCACAGGCGCTCGATGAAGACGTTGTCCATCCAGCGCCCCTTGCCATCCATGCTGATTTTCACTTCGGCCGCCCGCAGCACGCCGG
>NZ_BMLK01000030.1:38815-39080 GCF_014645195.1 Novosphingobium indicum
GTGGCCCAATCCATGATCGCAACGAGATAGAGGAAGCCTCGGCGCATCGGTAGATATGTCACGTCCGCACACCACACCTGATTGGGCCGCTCGATCTTCATGTCCAGCAGCAGATAGGGATAAATCCGATGCTCCGGGTGCGGATCGCTCGTGCGCGGGCGCTGGTAGATCGCCGCCAGCCCCATCTGCGCCATCAGCTGTCGTACCCGGCGGCGGCCCACCGCATGACCAAGCCGCTGCAGGTGCCGCACCATCTGCCGGCTGC
>NZ_BMLK01000031.1 GCF_014645195.1 Novosphingobium indicum
ATGGTGAATCACGTCAGCCCCAAACCCGATACCCTCAGTGAGTCAGATTCCACAGGTTTTGGTATGAGTGAACACCTTCGGTCGCCATCGAGGACGAGCCGGTCAGGCTGGCGGCCACGAACTTCGCGACGGCAATCCCGAGATTGGCCGTCAGCGCTCCGTATAGAACGATGTTCTGGCGGAGATGGGCGAGTAGCGGCGAGAGGGCGGCCCGCTCGGTTGCATGCGTTTGCGTCATCGAGGCCGAAACGCATGGGCCGTCAGGACGTTTCGTCCGCTACCGTTTCAGACAGCGGGATGTCGCGAAGTGCCGCTATTGCCCGTCGATCATGCCATTGCCGCGAGGGCTTCGCGGCCGACCGTCTCGTTGAGGCTGTCGAGCGAGCCACAGAGCTGCAGGTTCAGCATCGCCCGTTTCATGAAGAGATGGCACGGGTGCTCTTCGGTCAGGCCGATGCCGCCGTGAAGCTGGATCATCTCTTCAGTCACGAACTGGAAGACGTCGCTGGCAAGCGCCTTGGCTCCGGCGATCTGCGTGCGGGTGGCCTGCTCGTCGCGGGCGCGGCTCCACAGCAGTGCCTCGGCTACGACGATCTTCGTCTTCATGTCGGCTGCACGGTGCTTGAGCGCCTGGAACATGGCGATGGGCCGTTCGAACTGCTTGCGCATCTTCATGTACTCGACAGTCATGTCGAGCGCGGCGGAAGCCCCGCCGAGGCAGTCGGCGGCCAGCGCGAGGTGCGCTTCGGGGCCGAGCGCGTCGTGCATGGCGGTCGCGCCGTCGGCATCGCTGAGCATGAGTGCCGGATCGGGCTTGTAGCCGGTGAGCACCAGATCGAACATGCGGCGGCTGAGGTCCCAGATCGGCCGTTCGACCAGTTCGACGCCATCGGCATCGGTCGGGATCAGCGCATAGCCGATGGGGAGCTTGGCGACGACGGCCACAGCCATGTCGCCGTCGAACACGCCGCCGATCGTGCCCGAGACCGTGCCGTCCGCCGCGATGTCGACTTTCGCAGGCAGCATGTGCAGCGGGGCATATTCTCCGGCGGAAAGGCGTTCCAGCCAGTCGGCGCGGTCGGCGAGCGTCTGGCTCTCGATCACGGCCTGCAGGCCCAGCTGCGCCGGAATCAGCGGCGTGGTGGCGAGCACGCGGCCCATTTCATAGTGAATGGCGGTGGATGCCTCGCGGTCGAGGCCGAGGCCGCCGTCGTCTTCGGGCAGGCGGATCATCAGCCAGCCCATTTCGGCGACCAGTTCCCAGCTCGCATCGCGGGCAGGGGAGAGATTGTCGGCAGGGAAAGCCTTCTGCGCGGCGGCGGTGAGTTCGTTCAGCTCGATCATCTTAAAGCACCCAGCTCTTCGGTTCACGCGGCATTTCGAGCATGCGCTCGGCAATGATGTTGCGCTGCACTTCCTCGCTGCCGCCGGCGATGGTCCAGGCGTAGGAGTTCATGAAGTCGGCCATCCAGTTGCCGGTGTTGAGATCGCCGAAGGTGATCGGGGCGATGTACTGCTCGTCCATCCCGCCCAGGCGCACGCCCAGCTTGGAATAGGCCCGCAGCGCGCGGCTATAGGCGTTCTTCACGATCGAGGCGTCGCCGATCCGCTCGACTCCGTTGATGCGGTTGTCGAGGAACTGGTCGGCAATCGCGCAAACGGCATCGACTTCGCTGACGAGCGCGCCGAAATCGCGCAGAATGCCGCGGTCTTCCTGGTGTCCGTGGGTGCGGATCAGCTCGGCCACGCGGCCCAGCGCGCCGCGCATGCGGTAGCCGAGTTCCATCAGCGTCAGACCGCGCTCGCTGGCAAGCGTCGCCTGCGCCACGGCCCAGCCCTCGCCTTCCTCCCCGACGCGCTGTTCGACCGGGATCTCGACGTTGTCGAAGAAGATCTCGGCGAATTCCTCGTCGCCCTGGATCTGGTGGATCGGGCTGACCGAGACGCCGGGCGTCTTCATGTCCATAAGCAGGTAGGTGATGCCTGCCTGCTTCACGCCTTCGGAGGAGGTGCGTACCAGCAGCAGGCACATGTCGGCGAACTGCGCCATGGTCGACCAGACCTTCTGGCCGTTGACGACATAGACTTCCTTGCCGTCGCGAACTTCGCGCACGGCCTTGCACTTGAGCGCGGCGAGGTCGGAACCGGCGCCCGGCTCGGAGAAGCCCTGGCACCAGGTCTCGCCCTCGAGGATGCGGGGCATGTACTTTGCCTTCTGCTCCTCGCTGGCACATTCGTGCAGCGTGGCGAAGGCATGGTAGGTCGACACGAACGAGAGCAGCAGGCGCGGGCAATCGGCCTTGGCCAGTTCCTCGTAGATCACTTTCTGCTCGGCCAGCGAGCGCCCGCCGCCCGGATATTCCTTCGGCCAGTGCGGGATCGCGTAGCCGGCTTTCACCAGCTTGGCGAACCAGTCGCGCTGGGTGTTCACGAAGTCTTCCTGGGTGCGGCTGGCATCGCGCCAGCCGTGTGGCTTTTCGGCTTCGAGAAAGCTGCGCACTTCGCTGCGCAGCGCTTCGAGATCAGCGTTGTCCGTCATGCCTTCTCCATGCACAGCGGCCCGTTATGCGTCCAGACGGACGGCACCGCGCCCGCGATATTGCCAAATTGTCAGACCGCGACTTCGATCGTGTCGCCTTCGATACGCACTTCGTAAGTGTCGATCGGCATCGTTGCGGGCGGGTTCATCGGGTTGCCGGTTTCCAGGTCGAATCGCGCGCCGTGAACCGGGCAAGAGATCCATCCCGCGCGTACGCGGCCGCATTCCAGCGTCTCGTATGCGTGGCTGCACAGGTTGCGCACGGCAAAGATCTTGTCCTTGCTGTTGACCACGATCACGCTGGTCCCGTTCACGTCCACCACTTTCTTGCCGCCGGCGGGGACCTCGTCCAGCTTCGCCACGGCGACGAATGTCTTTTCACTCATGTTCGATCTTCGACTTTCTGCATTTCTCGACTGTCGCCTTGAGCAGGCAATACGTTTCGGCCCTGCGGCCCGCACCCTCTTGGCGCAAGGCCGCCGCGCGCGCCAGAGCACGGCCAAGCAATTTGCAGTACCCCGGCGGTCATTTCTAGGGCAAGCCGTGGACGCGATAAGGCACGCCGATGGCCCGTACAGTCAACGGATGGCCAAGGGGAGATAAGGGTGACAGTCGGCGAAACTTTCGATGTCGTGGTCGTAGGATCGGGTGCGGCAGGCGCCATGGCGGCACTGCGCGCGGCGGAACATGGCATGAAGGTGCTGATCGTAGAGAAAGCCCACAAGTTCGGTGGCACCTCGGCGACATCGGGCGGGGTTATGTGGATCCCGAACCACCAGCTCGAAGGCGACAAGGGTGACAGCCGCGAATCCGCGCTGGAATATCTCGACGCGACCATCGGCGTGCCGGTGAACCGCGAAAGGCTCGAAGCCTTCGTAGATGAAGCGCCCAAGATGCTGGATTATCTGAAGTCCACCGGGGTTCAGGTGATGGCTGCAGCCTGGCCCGACTACTACCCCGACCGCGCCGGAGCCCGCGCCGACCGCTCGGTGATCGTGCCTACGTTCGACGGACGTCAGCTCGGCGATGACCGCTATGCGCTGATGCGCGAGCAGTACAACCGCTTCAAGCTGTTCGGCCGTTACGCAATGGACCTCACCGAGACGTTCGCGCTGATGATGCAGTCGAAGGGTTGGCGCACAGTCGCGGCCAAGGTGATCGGCCGGTACTGGAAGGACCGCAGCACCCGCAAGATCTCGCACCGCGACCGCCGTTTCACGCAGGGCGCGGCGCTGATGGGCGCGACCTACGAGCAGATTTTCAAGCGCGGCGTCGAACTGCGCATGGAAACCAAGCTGGAGCAGCTGCTGGTCGACGATGGTGGCCGCGTGACCGGCATCGAGGTTTCGAACTTCGGTCGCAAGTATCAGGTCATGGCTCGCCATGGCGTCATTCTTGCAGCCGGTGGTTTCGAGTGGAATCAGGAGCTCCGCGACCGTTTCTACCCGGTCCCCGGCCTCACGCGCCATTCTTCCACGCCCGAAGACGGTAACCGCGGTGAGGCGCTGATCGAGGCCGAAAAGATCGGTGCTTCGACCGAGCATACCGAGCAGGGCTGGTGGATGCCGACAATGACGCTGCCGATGCCCAAGGCGTCGAACTTTCACGAGATCCACCAGTCGGCCTTCGACGTGGGGCGCCCGTGGAGCGTGGTGGTCAATCGCAACGGCGTGCGTTTCGTCGACGAGGCCTGCGGCTATGACCAGTTCGGTCAGGCGATGGTCCGCGACCATCTGGAAACCGGCGCGAACATGCCGTGCTGGCTGATCTTCGATTCGAAGTTCCGCAAGAAGTTCAGCGCCGGCGGCCTGATGCCCACAGTTCACACGCCTGAGAAGAAAGTCCCGGCAGACTGGTGGGATCATTACGTTTTCCGCGCCGACACGATCGAGGAGCTGTGTCGCAAGACGCACCTTCCCGTCGATGCAGTGAAGAAGACCGTCGCCAAGATGAACGAATATGCCAGGACCGGCGTCGATCCCGAAT
This sequence comes from Novosphingobium indicum, assembly GCF_014645195.1. Lineage (GTDB taxonomy): Bacteria > Pseudomonadota > Alphaproteobacteria > Sphingomonadales > Sphingomonadaceae > Novosphingobium > Novosphingobium indicum. The sequence continues at coordinate 4,526 of NZ_BMLK01000031.1, forward strand.
TCGGTCGCGGGATGAACCCCTACGACCAGATGTTCGGCGATCCCAGTTCCACGCCCAACCCGAACCTCGGCCCCATCGACAAGGCGCCGTTCTATGCCGTGCCGATCAACAATGGCGACCTCGGCGCCAAGGGCGGCCTGCGCTGCGATGCACGGGCACGCGTACTCGACCAGCAGGGCAACCCGATCGCGGGGCTCTACGCCGCGGGCAACAATTCGGGCACGCCCTTCGGCGATACCTACCCGGGTGCCGGCGCGACCATCGGCCCGGCCATGACCTTCGGCTACGTGGCCGCCAACGACATCGTCGAGCGCGCGGGCAACCAGCGCGCCGACTGAGCGCCGCGGTCCGAACAGACATTTGCTCGTCCGCACGGGCGACGGCCAAGAGATCAGGAGTACGAAAGAATGCAAGGCAAGGTAGCCATCGTCACGGGCGCTGCTGGCGGCATCGGTGAGGCCTGCGTGCGGGCGCTCGGCGCGAAGGGCGTCAAGGTGCTCGGCACCGGACGTAGTGCCGACAAGCTGCAGGCGCTGAAGGAGGAACTCGCGGGATCGGTCGAGTTCGATTTCGTGGCCGTCGACGTCACTGCGGACGATGCGCCCGAGAAGATCGTGAACGGCGCGATCGAGAAGTTCGGCCGGCTCGACATTCTCGTCAACAATGCGGGCTCGTTCAATTTCGGCCCCGTCGACCAGACTTCCGACGAGATGCTCGACGAAGTGCTGGACATTTCGCTGCGCGCGCCTTTCCGGCTGTGCCGCGAAGCGCTCAAGCACATGGGCCAGGGCGCCTCGATCCAGTTCATCGGCTCGACCTGGGGCATCTACGGCACGCCAGGGGGCGGGGCCTACAGCACGGTCAAGGCCGGGCAGATCGGCCTGATGCAGACCATGGCTGCCGAATACGGCCGCCGCGGCATTCGCACCAACTACGTCGCGCCTTCGGTCGTGCGCACGGGCATGACCGATGCGTTCTGGGATCTCGATTTCTTCCGTCGCACCAACCACGAACTGACCCCGATCGAGCGCGACTGCACCGCCGAGGACATCGGCAACATGGTGGCTTTCCTCGCGTCGGACGAGGCGGGCTTCGTCAACGGCCAGACCATCGCGGTCGACGGCGGCATTTCCACGACGCGATTTGTTGCACCCGAGGCGGTGGGCGCGGTACGGCAGTAAGCACCGGGCAGGATCGCACAGGCGATTGCGCAGGCGCGCGGTGTTGTCGCGCGTGCGCTCTTGCGCCTAACGGTCCTGCCAGAGGACCTTGAGAGGCGCTGCGCTGATGCAATTCGAATGGACTGAGGAACAGGACGCTTTCCGGCACAAGATCCGGGACTTCCTCCACGCCAATCTGCCCGACGACTGGGAGACGTTCTCCGAACACGGCCCGGCCTCGCCGGCGCTGACGGCCTTCGCTCGCGAATTCTGCGTGAAGCTGGCCGATGCCGGCATTCTCTTCCCGCACTGGCCGGTCGAGATGGGCGGCGAAGGTCTGGGACCGTGGGAGCAGCAGATCCTCGCCGAGGAAATGTGGATCGCCGGCGAACCGCGCGGCGGCCAGTACATGAACGTCAACTGGATTGGCCCGACGCTCGAGAAATACGGCACGGACGAACAGAAGAAGCGCTATCTCGAGCCGATTACCAAGGGGCAGTCGCTGTGGTGTCAGGGCTTTTCCGAGCCGGACGCCGGCTCCGACCTTGCCAGCCTGCGTACCCGCGCCGAGCTGAAGGACGGCAACTACGTCATCAACGGCCAGAAAATCTGGACCAGCTATGCCGGTCTGGCCGACACCTGCTTCCTGCTCACCCGCACCAGCGACGACCGCAAGCGCGGGATCACCATCATCTTGGTGCCGATGGACACGCCGGGCATTACCGTGCGTCAGATTCCTTCGCTGATCGGTGAGGGCGACATTCATGAGGTGTTCTTCGACGATGTCACCGTGCCCGAAAGCGCGCGTTTCGGCGATGAAGGGCAGGCCTGGGAAATCGTCGGCTATTCGCTGCGCAACGAACGCCTCGGTATTCCGCGCTTCACGCTGGCCCGCGCCGCGCTCGACCGCGCCGTGCAGATGCTCAAGGCAGCCGGGGACTTCGATGGCGACTACGTGAAGATCGAAGCGGCGCGCTGCGCGGCGCTTTGCGAGGCGGCGGGCACGGCGAACTACGCCGTCGTTCAGCGCCGCGTCGACGGTCTGGCGATCGGCGCCGAATCAAGTTCGGCGCGCTACGCCACGGTCATGGCCGAGCGCGCGGTGTGCGAATTCGTGATCGAGTTCCTGCCCGAGGCGCTGGCCGGGGCCTCGCCCTATCTCAAGATGCACCACCAGCGCGGTATCGTCGCCGGTGTCGCCGCCGGTTCCGCCGAGATCCAGCTCAACATCATCGCCAGCGAAGTGCTGGAACTGCCGAGGGAGCCGCGCTGATGCAGCTTTCGCTTAACGAAGACCAGACGCAGGTCCTCGACTTCATCGACAGCCTGGCCAAGCCCTACGCCACCGTGCCGATGCACGATGTGTCGCTCGCGCTCGAAAGCGCGGAGCTGGACGAGGCGCTGGTCGAGAACGGCTTCCTCGACGTTATGGCGGTCGAGGAACTCGGTCCGGTCATGGCCGCGCTCGTGATCGAGAAGCTGGCCCGCCTGCCGTTCGCCGTGGAAGCAGCGGCCTCAGCCATGGTGCGCCCGCTGATCGATCCCGAACTGCCGCGCCCGCTTTGCCTGATGGAAGAGGGCAAGGCCCGCAAGCCGCTGCGCTTCCTGCGCCCCGGCGCGACCGTGGTCGTTGTCGGCCCGTCCGGCGTGAAGAGCTTCATCACGACCGAGGACATGATCGCGCCGGCTCAGGAAGACACGCTCTACGGCTATCCCGTCGCGTTCCTGACTTCGCAGCCCGACAGCATGACGTCACACGACGTCGATGTCGCCGAAATCACTCGCGCCTGGCGCGTGGCGATGGCCGCCGAGGCCGCTGGCTTGCTCGGCGCGGCGCTGGCGAGCACGGTGACCTATGTCTCCGAACGCAAGCAGTTCGGCCGTCCGCTGGCGACCTTCCAGGGTATGCGGCACCGTCTGGCCGAAGATCAGGTGATGACCAATACCGCCTACTGGATGGCGATGCGCGCGGCGGGCACCGGCTCGCAGGCCGACGCCGCGATGGCGCTGCACCACGCGCAGGAAGCCGCCAAGCGCGTGTGCTACGACTACCACCAGTTCCTCGGCGGCATGGGCATGACGCTGGAGCACCCGCTGCACTTGTGGACCTATCGCCTCAAGCTGCTTACGGCCGAACTCGGCGGTCGCGGCGCGCAGGGTCTGGCAGCTGCCGAGGCGCTCTGGGGCTGAGGCCCACGCTCGCTCATAACATTACCCTCGTCCCCGCGCAGGCGGGGACCCCTCTTTCCGTTTCGACGGTAGCTGTGTCGCAGGTAGCGGGGCGCCCGCCTGCGCGGGAATGACGAATGTGGGGGCGAGGGCGTTTGCCCCCTCAATCCACGTCGATCATGCCTTTCGCTCCCGGGCCGCCGCTGACTGCCAAGGTTTCCCCGGTAATGTAGCTTGCGGCATCGCTGGCGAGGAACGCCACCGCCTGTGCCACTTCCTCTGGCTTGCCCGGACGACCGAGCGCAAAGGCGGTCTTCGCAGCGCCGAGGGCGTCGAAGCCGGTCTTGGCCCAGCCTTTCTGTGCGAGTTCGGTGGCGGTCATGCCCGGCGCCACGGCGTTGACGCGCACGTTCGAGCCGCCCCATTCGCTCGCGGCAACTCTGGTGAACATCTGCAGGCCGGCCTTGGCCGCCGAATAGGCGCCGCAACCCGGCGTGCCGGTGATACCGGCCTGCGAGGAGATGTTGACGATGGCGCCGTGGCCGCTCTTCTTGAGATGCGGAATGGCCGCGTGCGAGCAGTAGAATGCGGCATTGAGGTTGAGCTGGATGTCCTTGTCCCACATCGCCGGCGGCATCTTGGAGAAGCCGGAAAAGCTCGACTTGCCGGCGTTGTTGATAAGGATGTCGAGGTGTCCGAAGTGCTCGACGGTCTTGTCAACGAGCGCCTGCACTTGCTCGGGGTCGGTGGCGTCGGTGGGCACGCAGAGGACATCGCGTCCGGTCTCAGCGCGCAGTTCCTCGGCGGTCGCTTCAAGCGCTTCCGCCTTGCGCGCAGCGAGAACCAGATCGGCGCCGCGCTGGGCCAGCAGCCGGGCGATTTCCTTGCCGATACCCGTGCCGCCGCCGGTTACGATGGCCACGCGGCCGCTGAGATCGAATCCTTCCAACATCGTGTTCACCATCTCCTCCGGCGCTGGCAGCCCCGGACTCTCTCCTGAAGTTCGGCTGCGCGCTCCTGCGCCGACACCGTGGGGGTGTCGGCGGGGAGGTGGTCACGCAACTCTGCGAATTTGACGCGCTTGAGCGTCGGCGTCGGGCACGAATCGCAATCGTACCAGCGCCCGTAGATCGTGCCCTGCTGGAAGCCCGCCGGATCGAGCCAGTTCGGCACACCGGGGTCTTCCAGCGAGATCACGGCGCGAAATTTGCCGTCGCTGGAAACCCTGGCGAAGTGGCCGTTGGTGCTGCTCAGCCGGTAGACGTATTCGAGGGCGTTGTAGTAGGGATCGTTGAGCTGGAAGTTCCAGTAGGGCCGCACCTCAGGCAATTCCGTCTCGATGATCAGCGCTTCGTCGGCTTCGAATTCGAAGACGGCGGGGATGTAGATCTGGCGCGAGAGCGCGCCGCCGATCGGGGCGGGCTTGAACACGTTGATCCCTGCTTCCTCACGGACCTGGTTCTGCATCCAGTAGAACAGTTGAGTCGCCTTGGCAGGCATGCCCGCCATGTTCCTGATCCGCTGGAGGATTTCATCGACCGAGAGGCGCGGTTTGGGCGGTACAGGGTCGAGGTTTTCGATGGAGAGCACCGGGTCGATCTCGCCCGACCAGTCGTAGGAGCGCTTGCGGATCATCAGCGTGGATGCGCCCGGCTTGATCTGCAGCCAGTTGCCGCTGTGCCCCTCGGGCCTTTCGGCGCTCAGCAGGATCTCGAACGTGCCGTCCGCTTCGATCTGCAGGTGCCGGTCGTCGAGATCGGCATAGCATTCGCCGGTCATGTCCGGCGGATCGGGCATCCCCGCCAGCGGGCCCTGCGTATTGAAAGTGATCATCTTCACCGTGCCGCGCGTGCCCGAAACGCGGTAGCGATAGGCCGGGCTGACGGGAGACTGCAGGTAAATGTCGTCCGGGTTTGGCTGCAGCGTATAGACCGGGTTCCACAATGGCGCCCAGTCGGGGTGTTCCGGCGTTGCGTGGAAGAACGCGAAGTAGCCGTAGGACATCTGCATCATGATCTGCCGGTAAACGTCGGCGCGATATTGCGGGTCGTCCGGGCGCCAGGTGTTGGCAATGCCGGCGACCGCCTCTTCAAGGTCCTGCAGATAATCGAACAGCGGACCGGGTTGCGTGGTCATCGTCCTGGTGATCCTCTCCCTTGGGCCCCTGTCCGGGACTCGCCTTTGCTAGATGGTATATACTATCTAGTGGGTCTGCAAAGTGGAGTGGAACACGCATGAGCGATACCGATCTTCTCGATCTCGGCGGCCAGGTCGCCGTTGTTACCGGCGGTGGCCAGAACGCAGGCCGCGCGATCGCGCTGGAACTGGCGCGGCACAATGCGGGCGGCGTTGCCGTCAACGACTTCGTGGCCGAACGCGCCGAGGCCGTGGCCGAGGAAATTCGCGCCATGGGCGTGCCCGCGCTCGCGGTGCCATTCGACGTCTGCGATCTCGAAGCGGCCAAGGCCGCCGATGCCGCGATCAAGGAAAAGCTCGGCGCGGCGACCATCCTCGTCAACAATGCCGGCATGGCCGGGCCGGGCGGCTCGCTGCGGCCCAAGCTGAACTTCTGGGAGGAAGAGCCCGAAGCCTGGCAGCGCTACCTCGGCACCAATCTCTACGGCGTTTACAACTGCAGCTACGCCTTCATTCCCAACATGGTGGAAGCGAAGAAGGGCCGCGTCGTGACGGTCGTTTCGGACTCCGGGCGCATCGGCGAGCCCAAGCTGGCCGTCTACGCCTCGGCCAAGGCGGGCGCGCAGGGCTTCATGCGCTCGATCGCCAAGGAACTGGGGCGCTACAACGTGACTGCGAACTGCGTTTCGCTTTCCGCGCTCATGCCCGACATGCCCGAAGAGCAGCTGGCCGAGATCATGGCGAGCGACCAGACCAAGGCGATGATGTCGCGCTACACCATCCGCCGCTTCGGCAAGTCGACCGATGTGGCCGCGCTCGTCACCTTCCTGTGTTCGGGCGCTTCGGAGTGGATCACGGGCCAGACCTATCCGCTCAACGGTGGTTACGCGCCGTCGATGTAAGCGGATGCCGACAATAGGGACCGGCCGGTATAAAAATCCGGCTGGTCCCGGTTGACTAAACGCATGCCAGTACCGATCATCTCCCGTAAGGAACCGGGCGGTTCCGGGGAGAAATCATGCCATCACCTGCTTTTCACGTACCCGACTCTGTTGAAGACGTCGTAGCCCTACTGGCCGCCGATCCTACGGCCCGGCCGCTGGGCGGCGGGACCGATCTCATCGTCCAGATGCGGTCCGGTCGGCTTGTCCCTGGCAGCGTCGTCGATTTCAAGCGTATCGCCGGCATGACAGGTGTGCGGCACGAGGGTGATGCTTTCGTCATCGGCGCGGCCACGCCGTGCACGGCGCTCAAGGCCGACGCCGCGCTTGCGGCTGCCTGGCCGGGCGTGGTCGAGGCGGCGAACCTGATCGGCTCGGTGCAGGTCCGCAATCGCGCGACGATGGCCGGAAACCTGTGCAATGCCTCGCCCGCGGCGGACAGCGTCCCGGCACTGGTGGCGGCAGGCGCGACCTGCGTTGTTGCCGGCCCGTCGGGCAAGCGCGAAGTGCCGGTTCAGGATATTCCGGTGGCACCGGGCAAGACCTCGCTGGCGCCGGGCGAATTCGTCGTCGAAATCTGCCTCCCTGCCAAGCCTGCTGGTGGTGGCGACGCGTACCTGCGTTCCACGCCGCGCACCGAGATGGACATTGCCGTCGTCGGCGCGGGCGTCAGCCTCGTGCTCGATGCCGACGGAACCTGCACCTCGGCCCGGGTGGCGCTTGGCGCGGTCGGACCCACGGTTGTGCTGGTCGAGGAGGCCGGCAAGGCGCTGGTAGGCACCAAGCTCGACGACGACGCGCTCGCCGCCATGTCCCAGGCGGTCCAGGCCGCCAGCAATCCCATCGACGACAAGCGCGGCAGCGTTTCCTACCGCAAGGCCATGGCCGGCGTTCTCGCCCGCCGTGCCGTCCTGGTCGCCGCCACGCGCGCCGGAGCAAAGGCATGAGCAAGATTCGCGTTTCCACTACCGTCAACGGCGATGCCGCCGAATTCCTGTGCGAATCCGGTTCGTCGCTGCTCGACGTTCTGCGCGACACCATGGGCCTGACCGGCTCCAAGGAGGGCTGCGGCTCGGGTGACTGCGGGGCCTGCACCGTCGTTCTCGACGGGGAGATGGTCTGTTCCTGCCTCGTGCTCGCGCCCGAAGCCGAGGGGCGCACGATCGCGACCATCGAAGGCGTAGCCGAGGGGTCGGTACTGCACCCGGTGCAGCAGAAGTTCCTCGAACATGCAGCCCTGCAGTGCGGCTTCTGTACGCCGGGCTTCATCGTTGCCGCCAAGGCGCTGCTCGACCGCAACCCGAACCCCACCGAGACCGAGGTGCGCTATTGGCTGGCGGGCAATCTTTGCCGCTGCACCGGCTACGACAAGATCGTGCGCGCAGTGCTCGATGCCGCCGCCGAACTTCGCCAGGAAAGGACGCCCGCATGAACGCGCCCGAACAGATGAAGCAGTTCCGCCATGTCGGCACGCGCCCGGTGCGTCCCGACGGTGTCGACAAGGTCACGGGCAGGGCGCTCTACAGTCCCGATTTCAAGGCGCCGGGGATGCTCTGGGGCGCGATCCTGCGCAGTCCGCATCCGCACGCCCGGATCATCGCGATCGATACGCGTCAGGCCGAGGCCCTTGCCGGGGTCAAGGCCGTGGCGACGGGCAGGGACCTGCCGACGCTGGAATCGCTGGTGATGCATGTCGGCGAAGGCGCCTCGGACATCGTCGATGTTTCGCACAACTGCCTCGCACTCGATAAGGTTCTCTACGAGGGCCACGCAGTTGCGGCCGTTGCTGCGACCAGCCCCGAGATCGCCCGCGAGGCTTTGGCGCTGATCGAAGTCGAATATGAGGAGCTGCCGTTCGTGCTCGGCGTGGAGGAAGCGCTGGCTGAAGGCGCGCCGATCCTGCACGACAACGTCTTTACCAAAGGCGTCGATCCGAAGCCGGACAAGCCCTCGAATGCGGCAATGCGCGTCGAGATGGGTGGCGGCGACGTCGAAGGGGCGCTCGCCTCGGCCGCGGCTACCGTGACCGGGCGTTACTCGCTGGAACCGGTGCATCAGGGGTATATCGAGCCCCATGCCTGTGTAGCCTCGTGGAATGGCGACGGGCAGGCGCAGATCTGGACGTCCAGCCAGGGGCACTTCTCGGTGCGCGCGCTCACGGCGTCTGTGCTGGCAATGCCGCAGGCCGATATCCGCGTGACGCCGCTGGAAATCGGCGGTGGCTTTGGCGGCAAGACGACCATCTACCTCGAACCGGTGGCGATGGTGCTCTCGAAGAAGTCCGGCCGCCCGGTGCGTCTGGCCATGACTCGCGAGGAAGTGTTCCGCGCGACCGGCCCGGCGCCGGGCGCGGTAATCGACGTGCGGCTCGGCGCCGCTGCCGACGGCACGCTGGTCGCTGCGGACGTCGAGTTTCTCTACCACTCTGGCGCCTATACCGCGAACGATGCAGGCGCGGGCGTGTCGAGCGCGATCGGGCACTACCGCATCGCCAATACCCGCGTCGTCGGCGTCGAAGTGCTGTGCAACCGCCCGGCGGCCAAGGCCTACCGCGCACCGGGTGCGCCGCAGGTGAACTTCGCGGTCGAAAGCGCGATGGACGAACTGGCAGGCAAGCTCGGTATCGATCCGCTGGAGCTGCGCCTGAAGAACGCAGTCGTCGAAGGCGATCCGCAGACGACCGGGCTGCCCTGGGGGCGCATCGGCTATGTCGAATGCCTCGAAGCCGCCAAGGCCCATCCGCACTGGTCGGCGCCGCTCGGCCCCAATCAGGGGCGCGGCATTGCGGGCGGATACTGGGGCAACTACGGCGGTCCCTCGACGGTGAACGTCAGCGTCGCTGAGGATGGCACCGTCACGGTTGCTACCGGCAGCCCGGACATCGGCGGCAGCCGCGCCTCCATGGCCATCATGGCGGCCGAAGTGCTGGACATTCCCTACGAACGGGTTCGCGCTGTCGTTGCCGATACGGCGTCCATCGGCGTGTCGATGGTGACCGGCGGCAGCCGCACGACGTTCGCGACGGGCATGGCGACGGTGCAGGCCGCCGAAGAGGTGAAGCGCATTTTGTGTGAACGCGCTGCGCGGATCTGGGGCGTTGCTGCGGATCAGGTCGAGTGGCGTTCGGGCGAGGTCACCTGCCTCGATGGCGAGAAGCAGGGACAGGTCATGTCCGCCGCTGCCATCGCCGGGCGTTCGTTCCATTCCGGCGGACCGATCGCGGCGGTGGCGGCGCTGAGCGCCAAAGGCTGGCTGCCGGGCTTCGGCGTGCACATCTGCGATACCGAAGTCGATCCCGAGACCGGGCACGTGAAGATCGTGCGTTACACCGCAATCCAGGACGTCGGCATCGCGATCCACCCGGACTATGTCGAAGGACAGATCCAGGGCGGCGCGGCACAGGGCATCGGCTGGGCGCTCAACGAGGCCTATATCTACAGCAAGGATGGCAAGCTCGATAATGCGGGATTCTTGGACTACCGCATGCCGGTGGCGTCGGACTTGCCAATGATCGAGGCCGTGCTGGTTGAAGTGCCCAATCCGTCGCATCCCTATGGCGTGAAGGGCGTGGGCGAGGTGCCGATCGTGCCGCCGCTGGCGGCCGTTGCCAACGCTATCCATGCGGCGGCAGGTGTGCGCCTCAGGGATCTGCCGATGGCGCCCGACCGGGTCTACGCCGCGCTGCATCCCGAAGGATGATGCGCGGTGCGGATCCTCGTGATGCCGCCATTCGACAAGGAGTTCTTCGGCGAGTTCGTCAAAGAGGGGCGACTCGATCTGGCGCCGCATAACCTGTTCGATCTGGTCGACCGGCTCGACGGTCTTGCCCCCGGCTTTGCCGATATCGCCCAGCCGCGTGTCCATTTCGCGGTCGATGGCGTATTGGAGACCGACTGGTCGCGCGATCTGGAAACGGCCAAAGAAGTGATCGTGTTGCCGCGCGTCGGGGGAGGATGAAACCGTGGCCGTGACATTGCCGTTCCGCTCTCTCGAACCGTTCGGCATCGAGATCGATTTCGATCTTTCGCAGCCGCTGGCACCGTCGCTTGCGTACCATTTCCGGCAACTTTGGGCCGAGCATGGTCTGGTGCTGGCACGGGGGCAATCGCTGACGATGGCGCGCCAGCGCGAGCTTTGCGCATTGCTGGGGCCGATCCTCGTGCGCGAAGGCGAGGGCGAGACGATGACCAATGCCGGTGGCGGGCCCAGCACCTCGCCGCTCGCTTGGCATTCGGACGCGGCCTATACCGATCATCCCTTCGATGCGATTGCCCTGCATGCGCTCGATGTGGTGGACGATGCCTCGTCCACGCGCTTCGTGCGTGCGGAAGTGGCGCTGCCCGCGGATCTTCGGGCAGCGCTGGAGGGGCGCGAGCAGGAAATGATCTCGCCGCACTACACCCAGCTTGCCGGGCGCACGTGCGACCAGCGCGAACCCGAAGCGATGAAGCGCGGAGTGCGGCCTGTCGTGCTCGAAAATCCGCACAACGGGCGCCCATGCCTTTGGGTCAGCGAACTGCAGACGGCGCGCGTGCTGGGCATGCCTTGGAAAGAGAGCCGGGACCTGCTCCACGCGGCTTTCGACCGGCTGTACGTCCCGGAGCGCGTGTTCGAGCATAAGTGGCGCACCGGCGACGTGATCTTCTGGGACAACATCGCCCTGCAGCATGCACGCGGAAATCTTGAAAGCGTCAGAAAGCGCGTGTTGCAGCGGGTGATCGTCGGCATCGAGGGCGCCGCGCCGCATGTGGCGACTAAGGTGTCAGTTTAGGGAGGAGACTTCCACGGACTGACCGTCCAGCCATTGCCGCACCACCAGATAGCGACCCTTCAACGCGCCGCGGTCCTGAATGCCGAAGCCCAGCAGAGTGCCTTCCTCGCCCTCGGCGGCGGGCAGCCATTTGACCTGCTCGAGCCCGACGCGAACGCCTTCGCGGCTGAAGTCCTTGGCGCGGGCCAGTCCCTCGGCGACGAGGCGGCCGATGTCATGGCCTTTGGCAGTCGCCAGTGCGCGCTGGGGCGGGGCGCCCAGTTCCGCCATGACGGCCTGAAGTGTCCGGTTCGAATCGGAATGCATGTCGATGTAGAACCAGCCGTCGCACGCGCGCGCGAAGTCGCCATGGTAGCCGCGCAGCCCGGCGGTGTTCATGATCTTCGGACCTTCCCACCCGGCATGGGCAAGTGCCGTGGCCGCCGGCGAAGCCGAGAGCCCGAGCCCGAGATAGACGAAGCCATCGGGCTTTTTGTCCAGCACCTTGTGGACTTGCTCCTGTGCGTCGTCTGCCATGGGGGAGAGACCTTCGGTGGCAACGATCTCGATACCGAGAACGCCCGCTTCGTCCTGCAGGTACTTCAGATGGCGCGTGCCGATCGGTGATATGTCGTAGACCACGCCCAGCCGTCTGGCTCCCAGCCAAGCCATGTGCCGGGCCATGACGAGCGATTCGTCTTCGTGGCTGCCCACCTGATGGTGGAACATGTAGCGGCTGCGCGCGCGCTCGGCCCCGGCCCAGTTGATCGTCGGGATGCGCAGTTCCTCGGCAAGCGGCGTGGCGATCAGCGCATTGTCGCCGATGGCGGGGCCGACAATCAGGCAGACTCCGGCATCGGCCAGCTGGCGATAGGCCCGCTCGACCGCTTCGGCCGTGCCGCTGGGCAGGCCAAGCCCGTAGGCATGGACGAACTCGACCGGCGCGGTCAGCCGTCCGCTCTTGCGCAGAATGCCGATCTCGCGTTCCAGCCAGTCGGTGATGTCGCCGGGGCCGGTGGCGCCGTCGTCCAGATCCGACAGGTCGGCCATGTCGTTGAGCACGCCGACCTTCACGCTTGCAGTCATAGGGCCTCCCGGCTGAATTGCGCAGTGTGTCGGCTAGCAATGAGCCAGCAGACAAAAGGCTGCATGACAGGGCCGCGAATTCTGGGGCGCCGGAGAGAAGTCAGGCGCGCGCACCGCGCTGGAAAAGGCGGTTTGTGCAGACCGCGTAGCTCGGATCCTTTTCGCCCTGGCCCAATGTACCGCCGCCGTCGAAGGGACGGCGCAGCTTGAAATCGTAGGTTACGACGCGCTTGGAAAAGCGCCATTTCCCGTCGGCGCAGCGGCGATAGTTGTCGATGTAGCGCACCGCCATGAAGTCCTCTTCCTGGCCGCCTTCGCGGGTGGGAATGAGGTGATAGGCCAGCGCATAGACCTCGCCGCTCGCTTCGTCGCCGTCGACGGCGATCAGGTGGTTGCACACGTGATGGCCGGAATAGGGCATGTAGGGAAACGATCCGGCGATGAACTTGCAGTAGTCCTCCGCCGAACCGTCGAAGCTGTCGCCGTGGCTGTCGGTCGCATCCTCGGTGTAGAGGTCCTTGAGCAAGTCGATGTCCTGCCGGTCGATGGCACGCGAATAGAGCAGGACGAGGTCCCGTATCGCGTCCTTGTCGATGACCTGCTGCAGCGCCTTTTCGTCGATGGCCATGAATTCCTCTCCGTCTGAATGCCTAAAGAAGGGCGCCCCCGTCGACGGGATAGACCTGCCCGGTGATAAAGCTCGCCCGGTTGGAGGCGAGGAAAGTGATGAGCCCCGAAATCTCGTCGGACGAGGCGAACGGCTTGCCCACGAAAGTGCGGCGTTGGCGGATGGCGCGGTCTTCCTCCCTCACGCTGGCGGCGCCCTTCGAGAACATGCCGTTCTCGGGGTTGAAGCGGCTGCCCTTGCTCAGCTGGGCCGGATCGGTGGGAATCGTCGCGTAAGGGGCGACGGCATTCACGCGGACACCGTGCTGCCCGACTTCCTTGGCGAGCACGATGGTGAAGCTGTGCACGGCTCCCTTGGCGGCAGAATAGACCGGCAGCATGTAGTCGCCCACGAGCGCTGCGGTGGAGCCGACATTGACGATGGCGCCCGATTTGCGTTCGACCATGCCGGGCAGCACGGCGTGCGTCATGCGCAGCACGGTGCCGAAGTTGAGGTCGATGTCGGCCATCCACTTGGCGGGATCGGAATCGACGAAGAAACCCTGATCGACGTTGCCGCCGATGTTGTTCACCAGCACTTCCACCGGGCCGAGCGCTTCGGCGGCTTCGAGGATCTTTGCGGGGGAAGCGGGATCGAGCATGTCGGCCGCGATGAAAATGGCTTCGCCGGCGCCGCAGTCCTTGCAGTCTGCGACCAGTCTGGCGCCGGCTTCCGCATCACGTCCAACGGCGACGACCTTGGCGCCTTCGGCGGACAAATCGAGCGCTACGGCCCGGCCGATATTGGCCGTTGCGCCGGTGACAATGGCGACCTTGTCGCGCAGATGGAAATCCATGACCCACTCCCGATCGATTTCGGCAAAGGGCTAGGTCCAACGCTCGCAGGGTGCAAACCGCCGCAGCGATCAGCGCTCTAGCAGGGGAATTACTTTCGGGAAATCAGCACGCAGCGCATCGGGCCGTCGGTGCCATCCGGGTTGATTTCGCGCAGGAAACCCTCGGAAATCCGGTGGAGCGTCAGGCCCTTGAGCTTGCCGCCGGTCATGACCACGCGGCTGCCGGTGTAAAGGTAGCTGCCGCGCAGGCCGCCGGCCTTGTAGCTGGAGGCATTGACCACCCGAAAGTCGTATTCCGGCACCGGCTGGCCGGCAGGGCCGGTGGCGTCGCCGGGCATCTCGCAGCTGTACTGGCCGATCGCCAGCGTGTGGATGCGTCCACCCGGAACCGGGGGAGGGGGTGTGTCGCTTGCCGTGCAGGCAGCGACTGCGGGCAGCGCGGTTCCCAGCAGGATGGCGGCGGCGAGGGCGGGGCGAGACGCGAGAGCGGGCATCATGGCCATCCGCTAGCACCGGCGCGAAGCAATTGCCATGCCCGCTCGTGTCGTCTAAGGGCGCAGGCTTTCAAGGTCGGTCTCCGGCAAAACGGATATCCGGCCGAACCACCAGCTCTTTCCCACCGAAGGCAAGAACCATGAAGATCAGCGGCGTCGACATTCGTCCCGGCAACATTCTCGAATACGAAAAGGGCATCTGGAAGGTCGCCAAGACGCAGCACACCCAGCCCGGCAAGGGCGGTGCCTACATGCAGGTCGAGATGAAGAACCTGATCGACGGCCGCAAGACCAACGTGCGCTTCCGCAGCGCCGACACGATCGAAAAGGTACGCCTCGACACCAAGGACTTCCAGTACCTCTACGTCGAAGGCGACATGCTGGTGTTCATGGACACCGACACTTTCGAGCAGATCCAGCTTCCCGCCGACCTGCTCGGCGATGCCGCGGCCTTCCTTCAGGACGGCATGCAGGTTCTGCTGGAAATGTGGGAAGAACGCCCCATCTCGGTGCAGCTGCCCGAACAGGTCGAAGCGACGATCGTGGAGGCAGACGCCGTAGTCAAGGGACAGACAGCTTCCTCCAGCTACAAGCCCGCCGTACTCGACAACGGCGTGCGAGTCATGGTTCCGCCGCACATTGAAAGCGGAACCCGCATCGTTGTCGACGTGTACGAAAAGACATACGTCAGAAAGGCAGATTGATGCGGAATATTGCGAAACTCACCACTTCGGCCGTGCTGGGCATGGGCCTTGTCCTCGGTAGCGGCAGCGCGCTTGCGGCTGCGCCGGCCAAGGGCACGCAGAGCCAGGCCGAGGTGAACGACGCGATGCTCTACCTCAAGGTTCTGATCAGCGGTCTGCAGTCCGAAAAGGTCGAGCAGCCGGTCAAGGGCGCCCTTGTGGGGTGCCTCTACAACAATTCGCTCGGCAAGATCACGGAGTCGATGGACAAGGTGATCGCCGAGAACCCCGGGAAGATCCACAAGGACAATCCCGCCGAGCTCCTGGGCGTGATGGTCCGCATCTGCGGCTACAATCCCCAGGCAGCAGCATCTGACAACGCGGCCAAGGGCCGCTGAAAACGCCCGGCCTCAGGCCGGTCCCAGGAGTAGAGAACAGGTCATGGCCGCAATTTCCGGTCTCATTCGTGTCATGGAAAAGGCTGCCCGCAAGGCGGGCGGTCGTTTGCGCCGCGACTTTGGCGAAATCGAGCACCTTCAGGTAAGTCGCAAGGGCCCCTCGGACTTCGTGTCCAAGGCCGATCAGGCTTCGGAACGCACCCTCTGGGACGAGCTGCGCGCAGCCCGCCCGGACTGGGGCTTTCTGTTCGAGGAAGGCGGCGAGATCGAGGGTGACCCGGACAAGCCGCGCTTCATCGTCGATCCGCTCGATGGCACCACCAACTTCCTGCACGGCATGCCGCACTTCGCGATCTCCATCGCGGTGCAGGAGCCGCGTCTCGACGGGAGGGGCTGGGGCGACGTGATTGCCGGTCTGGTTTACCAGCCGATCACCGACGAGAGCTTCTGGGCGGAAAAGGCGCGCGGCGCCTGGCTGCAGGACCGCCGTCTGCGCGTGTCCTCGCGCCGTCATCTCGACGAGAGCCTGATCGCCACCGGCATTCCGTTCGCCGGTCACGGCGACGCCGGCGAGTGGACCAAGATCTATCACGCTCTGGCGCCGCAGGTTGCGGGTATCCGCCGCTTCGGTTCGGCCGCACTGGACCTCGCATGGGTCGCCGCTGGCCGATACGAGGGCTTTTGGGAAGCCGACCTCAAGCCGTGGGATACGGCTGCCGGCTGTCTGCTCGTGCGCGAAGCCGGCGGGTTCGTTTCTGACTGGAAGGGCCGTTCGCTGCCCTATCACGACAGCGAGATCCTGGCGGGCAACGATGCGCTGCACACGCGCCTACACAAGATCCTGGTGAACGCGCTCAAGGCCTGACCTTGGTTCGGTTAGTCGCGCTCAGGCAACGCCTGGGCGTGATTTTGACGGGTGTCCCCGAAGTGCCATCCAACTGACGCGGCACTTTCTCTTGCCGGAGCGATTGACTCCGGCATGGACATCAGGTGCTTCCTCTCCATCGCTGCAGGCTCCGGGGCCGCGTTAATGCCGCATCCGGGGATGGCTCAGGCCGTTCAATTGGAGCCGGTAACCGGAGCGCTTGCCCTGGGGGCGCAATCTTCCAGCCTGTTCAACCTGCAGCCCGCGGTTCGCGGCGATCTGAAGCGACCGGAATTGCTGCAGCGCCTCGATACGGTCCGGGAAGTCGAGGCGCCGGAGCAGGAAAAGATCAAGATCCGCTGGCGCTACCAGTCGTCCGCAGACGGTCCACGTTTCGAAGTGGGCACCTACGGTTCGGGCAAGGGCGCAATGAAGTCCCGGTTGCTCCACGTGGGGATGGACTGGGATTTTTGACCCGGCTGCCTTTGCAGACTCGCCACAATCGTCGTGCCGGCACCAACTGTCTCTTGAATGCAGGTTGAGGCGCGGCTAAGCGTCCGCCCGCGCTTCCGTGCCCCTGTGGCGGAATGGTAGACGCGAACGACTCAAAATCGTTTGTCGCAAGACGTGCCCGTTCGAGTCGGGCCAGGGGCACCACGCGTTTCATGGCTTGCGCGCACTGCGGCGTCGCCATAGCCTGACTTTCATGAAAATTTTTCCGTTTGCGGTCGCTGCCGCCATCGTCGTCGTTCCCGCAACCGCCAGCGCCGAGACCGTGGGCGATGCTATCGCCTCGGACATGCCCGGGCTGATGGACATCTATCGGGATCTGCATTCCCATCCCGAACTGAGCTTTCAGGAAACCCGCAGCGCCGCGATCATGGCCAGGGCCGCGCGCGATGCCGGTTTCGAAGTGACCGAGAAGGTCGGCAAGACGGGCATCGTCGCCGTTATGAAGAACGGTGAAGGGCCTACGGTCCTGATCCGTGCGGACATGGACGGCCTGCCGGTGACCGAGCAGACGGGCCTGCCCTTTGCTTCCAAGCAGCTCGGTGTCTCGACTGCGGGCGTCGAGAGCGGGATCATGCACGCGTGCGGACACGACACGCACATGACCGCGTGGATCGAAACCGCCCGGCTCATGGCCGCGCGCAAGGATGAATGGTCGGGAACGCTGTTCATGGTCGGGCAGCCAGCCGAGGAGATCGGGCTCGGCGCTGTCGAAATGCTCAACGACGGTCTCTACACGCGCTTTCCCAAGCCTGATTACACGCTGGCGTTCCACGATACGCCCGAGCTTCCCTCCGGCGTCGTCGGAGCGGCCAAGGGTTGGGCGCTCGCCAATGTCGACAGTGTCGATATTTTGGTGAAGGGCGTCGGCGGTCACGGCGCCTACCCGCAGGCGACCAAAGACCCGATCGTGCTGGCCAGTGCCATCGTGATGAAGCTGCAGACGCTCGCCAGCCGCGAGATCGATCCGCAGGACCCGGTCGTCGTGACGGTCGGGTCGTTCCACGCCGGGACCAAGCACAACATCATTTCCGACCACGCCAAGCTGGAACTGACGGTGCGCAGCTATTCGGATGAAACACGCGCGAAACTGCTCAACGGCATCAAGCGGATCGTGAAGGGCGAAGCGATTGCATCGGGTATTCCCGACAATCTGATGCCCGAAGTGACGGTCGAGGATCCCTATACGCGCTCGACTTACAATTCGCCCGAGTTCACGCAGGAGGCGATCGATTACCTCCAGACGAAGATGGGCAATCAGCGCGCGCAGATCACGCCTTCGGTCATGGGCGGCGAGGATTTCGGTGAATTCCGCCGCGCCGACGAGGATAACATCAAGTCGGTTATCTTCTGGGTGGGCGGTTCGCCGATGGACAAGATCGCCGCCGCCAAGTCCGGAGGGGCGCCGCTACCCTCGCTCCACAGCCCGTTCTGGGCGCCCGAGGCCGACAAGGTGATCGGGGCCGGATCACAGGCACTGACGCTAACCGCGCTGCGCCTTATGGCCAACTAGGCCGGCTCAGTATCCCATGTCGCCTTCGCCCGGAGCCGTGGCGGCTCCGGCGCGCTGGCGGGACAGCGCGAGCATCTCTTCAATGTCCTGCGCGCGTTCCTGGTCGAGCTCTTCGCCCTTGCGGCGCTTTTCGATGAGTTCGTTCCACTTTTCGGGAGTCATGTTTGCGGGCAGGGCGACACCTGAAATGCTGCCGATCGAGCCTGCAGCCTGGCGCGCGCTATAGGTGAAATCGCCCAGGCCGCTGCTGGAGCTGCTACTTCCGCTGTAGCTGTGAGAGCCGCCGGTGTCCGGCCCGAACGATCCGACGACCTTGGTGTTCGAGGCGATCCGGATCTTGTTGGTATCCTTGCCCTGAACGGCGAGATCCACCTGATCCGGCTGGTTCTGCTCGGCCTTGGCGGTCTCCTCAGCCGATGCAGCGGGGTTTTCGCCTTCCGCGAATAACGCAATCAGCAATGTCACGACGAGCGTCACCGCTGCGAAGTGCGTGTACATCTTGGTCTGCGTGGACTTTGCGTCCTTCCGGGCTTTGGAAATCCGTGACATGCCGACCAGCATATACCCGGCAACGGTTAATCCATCTTCACCGCGCCATGGTTACCATCCTGTTTAGGACCGACTCGGGGGCGATGCCCCGCTTCGCGGCGTTCGGGGCAGGCCTGCTGTAAAGTCTGCCGACGCCCGAGCACCGGAAAACCGGCCCGTTTACGCGTCAAATGGCGATTTTTCCCAGGTCGCTGTCAGCTTTACCGACATTTTACGCCTTTGCCGTAGTCACGAGGACGAGCGCTGCAACTGGCCCGAGGATGGCTTCACGCGACGATGATTCGTCTGTTTAAACATTACATTCCGCATGCGGTGATCCTGCTTTGGCTGGTGGACGTGCTTTTGCTGGTGGGCGCCAACGAGATGTCGTGGCGGTTGCGCGCCGAGCAGATCGGCATGAACCCCGGATATCCGAGCGACCGAATGGGGATGCATGGTGCTTTCGCCGCCGTGATCGTCCTGTGCATGATAGCGGTCGGCGTATACGGATCCGAATCGCTGCGTTCGATGCGCTTTGCCGCCGCACGGCTACTGGTGGCGATTTCGCTCGGCATCATTGCGCTGTCCTTCTTCGACTTTCTGGGCGGTTCGCAGAACTTCTGGCGTTCGACGCTGGCCTATTCGATGGCCTTCGCAATCGTTCTGTTGATCCTCAATCGCCTGCTGCTCAGTGGATTTCTGGGGACCTCCGCCTTCCGCCGGCGCGTGCTGGTGCTGGGGGCGGGTGCACGCGGGGAACGCCTTCGCGAACTTGGTGACCGTCCTGAGAGCGGCTTCGTAGTCGTCGGCTACATCAGCATGAGCGAGGCAAGGCCGGTCGTGGAAGAGGCGATTCCGCGCTCGGCGATTCCCAATCTCACCCGGTTCGTGGAAAATCTCGGTGTCAGCGAGGTCGTGCTGGCGCTGGAAGAACGGCGTAACGCCCTTCCGCTCAAGGACCTGCTGCGCATCAAGACGGCCGGCGTTCACGTGAACGAGTTTTCGAGTTTCCTCGAACGCGAGACGGGCCGCGTCGATCTCGATACGGTCAACCCGAGCTGGCTGATCTTCTCCGACGGCTTTTCGTCAGGCCGCGCGATTTCGAGTGCTGCCAAGCGGCTGTTCGATATTGTTGTCAGCGCCTTGCTGCTCCTCATCACCGCGCCCGTGATCCTGCTATTCGCGCTGCTGGTGAAGATCGACAGCAAGGGGCCGGCCTTCTACCGTCAGTCGCGCGTTGGGCTGTTCGGTGAGCACTTCGACGTCATCAAGCTGCGGTCGATGCGGACCGATGCTGAAGCGGCCGGTGCCAAGTGGGCGGAAAAGGACGATCCCCGCGTCACGCGCGTCGGCAAGTTCATTCGCAAGGTCCGTATCGACGAACTGCCGCAGGCATGGACTGTCCTCAAGGGCAAGATGAGTTTTGTCGGTCCGCGTCCGGAACGGCCGGAATTCGTGTCCGATCTCGAAGATCAGCTTCCCTATTATGCCGAACGGCACATGGTGAAGCCGGGGATCACCGGCTGGGCGCAGATCAATTACCCCTACGGCGCCTCGATCACGGATTCGCGAAACAAGCTCGAATACGACCTCTACTACGCCAAGAACTACACTCCGTTCCTGGATTTCCTGATCATTCTGCAGACCATCCGGGTCGTGCTCTGGAGTGAGGGGGCCCGGTGATGGTCGCTGGTTTCTGGGGCACTATAGGACTGGCGTTCGATCTGACCGGCGCCATCGCGCTGGCCACTCTGGCGATATGGCTCTGGCCGCGGCTCGACCGCTTCGGCAACGCCGGGGTGTGGATCGTTTCCGCGCTCTTCATCACCGCCGCCTGGTGCCTCGCCGTCGCTTCGGCCTCGGGCGTTTTCGTTTCCTCGGTCGCCGAGAGCGCGCGCAATCTTGCGTGGCTCATGGTGATCTATCGCCTGTTTGCCAGTGACGGGCGGCATGCCACGGTTGCGCCGATACGGCCGGTCTTGCTGGCGTTGGCCTTCGTCGAACTGCTGCATCTGGGCGTCGATTTCGGCCTGTCGAGGGTTGCTTTCGACAGCAGCGTCGGGCGGGTGGCCTTCGAATTCAACGTCATGTTCCGCCTGCTGGTGACGGTCGGAGGACTGGTGCTGGTTCACAACCTCTATGCGGGCGCCCCGCGGGAGGTTCGGGGCGAACTGCGGTGGCCGGCGACGGGGCTCGCGGTTCTCTGGGCTTTCGACCTCAATCTTTACACCATCGCCTATCTTGCCGCGCGCTGGCCGGTCGAGATCGCGGCGTTCCGCGGCCTTGCCGCCATGGTCCTCACGGCATGCTTCGCGATGGCGACCGCAGGCAACCGCGACGCACTGAAGCTTCGCCCCTCGCGGGCGGTGACGTTCCAGACGTTCTCGCTGCTGGTGATCGGCTTCTATCTGGTGGCCATGGTCGCGGTAGCGCAGTGGCTTTCCTATGCGGGCGGTAACTTCGCACGGCTGATCGAGCTGGCCTTCCTCACGCTGGCCAGCGCTGTCGCTCTGGTCGTGCTGCCATCACGCTCGCTGCGCGGCTGGCTCAAGGTCATCCTTGCCAAGCATTTCTTTCAGCATCGCTACGACTACCGCGAGGAATGGCTGCGCTTCACGCGGACCATCGGTAGTAGAGGACAGACGTCGCAACCGCTTGGCGAGCGCGTCGTACAGTCGATTGCCGACGTCTTCGAAAGCCCCGGAGGCCTGCTGCTGACGCCGGGCGACCAGGGCGATCTGACGCTCGCTGCCCGATGGAACTGGCCCGAGATCGAAGTGCCTGCCGTCGCCTTTCCTCTGCGCGCCCTGGCTTTCTTCGAACGCACCGGATTCATCGCCGATCTTGACGATACGCGTGCCGGAACCGCGGCGAACAGCAGCGATCTCGAAGTGCCGCGCTGGCTTCTGGACGACAACCGCGCATGGGCGCTGATCCCGCTGGTTCACTACGAACGGCTAGTGGGCATGGTCGTGCTCGACCGTGCGCAACTGGCACGCAAGTTCGACTGGGAAGACTTCGACCTCCTGCGCGTGATCGGGCAGCAGGTCGCCAGCTATCTCTCCGAAAACGCCAGCCAGGAAGCGCTGGCGGAGTCGAGCCGGTTCGAGGACTTCCACCGTCGCATCGCCTTTGTGATGCACGACATCAAGAACCTCGCCAGCCAGTTCAGCCTGCTTGCGCGCAATGCCGAACTCCATGCCGACAAGCCCGCGTTCCGCGCCGACATGCTGGTGACCCTGCGCAACTCATCGGAAAAGCTCAACGCGCTGATCGCGCGCCTGTCGCGCTACGGCAACGGCGCGGTGGACAAGCTCGAACAGCTTCCCGCGACGGACGTGCTGGAAACGGTGATGGACCGTTTCCGCAGCAATCCGCAGGTGGTGCTGGCGGAGAAACGCGAAGTCGCGATAACCGGAAACCGCCATTCGCTGGAGCAGGTGCTGGTGCATCTCGTCCAGAACGCGCTCGATGCCAGCGAACCGGAAAGCCCGGTGTTTCTCTCGCTGACGGTCGAGGGGCTTCATGCCCGCTTCGAAGTGCTCGATTCCGGCTGCGGGATGAGCGCCGACTTCGTGCGTAACCGGCTCTTCAAGCCCTTCGTTTCGACCAAGAGCGGCGGCTTCGGCATCGGCGCATTCGAAGCACGCGAACTGGTGCGCGCCATGCGCGGCCGGCTCGACGTGGAATCGCGCGAAGGGCTGGGCTCGCGCTTCATAGTCTACGTGCCGCTCGCCGCGGCAACCGACGTTTATCAGAACATGTCCAGCCAGGATCAGAAGGTGGCGTGATGACAGAGACCCGACCCAAACTCCTCGTCGTGGAGGACGACGCCGGTCTCCAGGCCCAGCTCAAGTGGGCCTATGAGGATTTCGACGTGCTGGTGGCGGGTGACCGTGCCACGGCACTGGCGACGCTGCGCGCGGAAATGCCCGATGTCGTCACGCTCGATCTGGGCCTGCCGCCCGATCCTGACGGCGTGACCGAGGGCTTTGCCGTGCTCGACGAGATCATGGCGCTCAAACCCGATACCAAGGTCATCGTCGCCAGCGGCCACGGCGCCCGCGAATCCGCGCTGCAAGCCATCGCGCGCGGCGCCTACGACTTCTACCAGAAGCCCGTCGACATCGACGCTCTGGGCCTGATCGTGCGCCGGGCGCTGCAGCTCAACAGGCTGGAGCACGAGAACCGCAACCTCGCTTCCAAGGTGGAAAAGGACGAGAAGGTCCTTGGCCGCCTGATTACCGCCGCGCCCGAAATGGTGCGAGTCGCCCGCACGATCGAGCGCGTTGCCAATACCAATGTCTCGGTCATGCTGCTCGGCGCCAGCGGCACGGGCAAGGAATTGCTCGCGCGTGGGCTCCACGACGCCAGCGACCGTGCCGATGGCGAGTTCGTGGCGATCAACTGCGCCGCGATTCCCGAAAACCTGCTCGAGAGCGAGCTGTTCGGGCACGAGAAGGGAGCCTTCACTGGGGCGGTGAAGACCACGCAGGGCAAGATCGAACAGGCCGCCGGCGGCACGCTGTTCCTCGACGAAGTGGGCGATATCCCGCTCCAGCTTCAGGTGAAGCTGCTGCGGTTCCTGCAGGAACGCGTGATCGAGCGTAT
Source organism: Novosphingobium indicum (assembly GCF_014645195.1). Taxonomy (GTDB): domain Bacteria; phylum Pseudomonadota; class Alphaproteobacteria; order Sphingomonadales; family Sphingomonadaceae; genus Novosphingobium; species Novosphingobium indicum. Next base: position 27,833 of record NZ_BMLK01000031.1, read on the forward strand.
CGGCTCGCGCGAGTCCATTCCGGTGGATACGCGCATCGTCTGCGCTACCCATCAGGACCTCGAGGCGATGATCGCCGATGGCCGCTTCCGCGAGGACCTCTTTTATCGCCTGGCGGAAATCGTGGTTAAGATTCCAAGTCTGGCCGAGCGGCCGGGCGATGCCACGCTGCTCGCCAAGGCCTTCCTCAACCGTTACGCCAAGGAAATGAACCCGCGCGTTCGCGGCTTTGCTTCCGATGCGCTGGCTGCCATCGATGCCTGGCCCTGGCCGGGTAATGTGCGCGAGCTGGAAAACCGCGTGAAGCGCGCGGTCATCATGGCCGACGAAAAACTGATCCATGCCGTCGACCTCGATCTCGCCGATCCCGACGAACAGGTGATCAATGCGCTCAACCTGAAGACCGCGCGCGAACGGGCGGACCGCAAGGTGATCCGCCACGCGCTGGCCCGCAGCGAAGGCAACATTTCCAGCACTGCCAAGATGCTGGGGATCAGCCGGCCCACTCTCTATGACCTGCTCAAGCAGTACGATCTCCAACCCTGACCCCGCCTCTGGCGGGAGCAGGCGCAAGAGCGGAGGGCGGCTGGCGTTCGCGCTGGCCGTTCTGGTTATGCCGCTTGCGCTTTCTTCCAGTCCTGGGCTGGGCGAGCGTCCGCAAAGCGAGGCGCTGATCGATGCGGCGCGCGCTGCGCTCACGCGCGGTGATGGGATCGATAGCGAGATGAAGCTGCGTGCGGCGCTGGCAAAGGGCGCGCAGCGTCAGGATGTCGCGGCGTGGATGGGCAAGGCCTATCTGGAGCAGGAAAACTTCGACAAGGCCCGCGAATGGCTGGTTCCCGGGGACTTTTCACCGGATACCGCTGCGCAGGGCTGGCGCGCGCTGGGGTTGCTCGAGCGGCTCCAGGGCAACCTGCCGGCATCGGGCCGCGCCTACGACAAGGCGCTCAAGCTCATTCCCGATGATGCCTCGCTATGGGTCGAGGTCGGCCGCTTGCGCTATTCGGGCGGGGAACATCGTCTGGCGATCGAGGCAGCCCAGCACGCGCTCGCGCTCGACCCTGCCAACGTGCGGGCGCTCCAGTTCCGGGGGCAGCTCGTGCGCGATCGCTACGGGCTGCTGGCAGCGCTGCCATGGTTCGAACAGGCGCTGACCCACGATGCCAAAGATGTTTCCGTCCTGCTGGACTACGCGGCGACGCTCGGGGAACTCGGCCGTGCCAGCGAGGCGGTGACGGTGACGCGCCGGGTGCTCGAACTGAGCCCCAAGAACCCCGAAGCCTATTACATTCAGGCCGTGATCGCGGCGCGGGCGGGAGATTATAAACTCTCCCGCGCCTTGCTCATGCGGACGGGCGACGCGCTCGACGCCAAGCCCGGCTTCCAGATGCTACGCGGTGTGCTGGAGATTGCCGCGGGCAACTACGAAATCGCTTCAGAGGCCCTCGAGGATGTGCTGCGTGCCAGACCGAGCAGTCAGCATGCCAAGGCCCTGCTGGCGCGCGCCATCTACCTTGGCGGCCAGTACCGCTATGCGACGCTGCGCTTTACCGACGATATCGCGCGCAACGAGGCCTCGCCCTACCTCCTGACGGTTGTTGCGCGCAGCTACGAGGCGCTGGGGGACCGCAAGCGCGCGGGAGAGTTGCTCGACCGGGCTGCAGCGCCGCAGCCGGCTTCGCTGCGCATTCTGCCCGCACAGGGACGCATCGGCGAGCTGCTGGCACACGGGCAGGGAGGAGCGGCTGAAGCGAACGCCGAGGCGGCCCGGCGCAGCGATCCAGGTTTCTACGACAATCAGGCGCTGGCCGGCGACGTACAGCTGGCATTGGGACATCCCGCTGCCGCGCAGGAACATTATGCCGCCGCGGCCGAAATCCGGATGCCCGAGAGCCTGTTCAAGCGCCGGTTTGCCGCCTACGCGATGGCGGGCGATATCCGGGGAAGTCAGGAGCTCGTGGAGGGATATCTTCGCCAGAACCCCACCAGCCGCCCGGCTCTGCGCGCGGCGGCAGCGCTGGCCATCGGCATGGGCGATTCCTTCCGGGCTCGCGCGATCCTCACGTGGCTGCGCGACAACGGCGATGGGCGCGACATCGAACTGCTTACGAACCTTGCGCTGATCGAAGTGGGCGAGGGCGATCTGATAGCGGCCCGCTCCACCGCGCAATCGGCCTATCGCATGCAGCGCGCGAACCCTTCCGCCACGCAGGCGCTCGGCTTCAGCTATGCTGCGATGGGTATCCAGACCGCCGAGGCTCGCGCTCTGCTCGACAAGGCGCAGGCTATGGTCGGCAATACCCCGTTGATCGCGCAGGCCCGGCGGGAACTGAAGGACAAACGGCACGGTTGAACCGCACCGTCCATCGGGCGCCTACTTGTTCTTCGGCTGGTAGGTCTGCTCGATCCCGGGGAACGTGCGCGCGCGCACTTCCTCGGCATATGTAGCCGCGGTTTCCGAGATCATCCCGGCAATGTCGCCGTACTTCTTCACGAAGCGCGGCACACGCTCGAACATGCCGAGCATGTCGTCGGTAACCAGCACTTGCCCGTCGCACTGGGCGGACGCACCGATGCCGATAACGGGGATTTCCACGCTCTGCGTGAGAGCGACGGCGATCGGCTCGACGACGCCTTCGACAACGACTGCAAAGGCGCCGGCATCGGCGACGGCCTGTCCATCGGCGATGATCTTGGCATGCTCTTCTTGGCTGCGTCCGCGCGCACCGTAACCGCCCAGCGCGTTAACGGCCTGCGGGGTGAGGCCCACGTGCGCCATCACCGGAATGCCGCGCTGGCTTAGGAAGGCAATGGTTTCAGCCATAGCCTGCCCGCCCTCGAGCTTTACGGCGGCGCATCCGGTTTCGGACATGACCCGGCTCGCGGATTCGAAGGCCTGCTGCGGGCTGGCTTCATAAGAGCCGAAAGGCATGTCGACGATGACGACCGAATGGTAGCTACCACGCACGACAGCGGCGCCATGCGCGATCATCATGTCGAGCGTGACCTGCAGCGTCGAGGGCAGGCCGTAGATCACCTGACCGAGCGAGTCCCCCACGAGAAGCATGTCGCAGTGCTGGTCGAGTAACTGCGCCTGACGGGCGGTATAGGCCGTCAGCATGACCAGCGGCTCCTCCGTCTTGCCCTCGAACTTTCGCCGCTGGATCGCGGGTACGGTCAGGCGCTTCATCGGGGCCGGGGTGGGATTGGCGCGACTGGTCGCGGTGTCGAGCTGAAAGGTCGTGGACATGGCGGCGTCTTAGCCACTGCGGGGAAATTCTGCAAAGCTGGGGAGCGCCCCGTTCTTCGCTCTTGCCAAGCGGTTGCATGTCGTTAGCGTCGCGCGATCAAAAAAATCCGGGGGTCCACGCATGTTCGGACGCATTAAGCCGCTTGATGCCATTCTGGCCACGGCTGAAAAGAAATCTCTACACCGCTCGCTTGGGCCGGTGCATCTGACGCTTCTCGGCGTCGGCGCGATCATCGGCACGGGTATTTTCGTGCTTACGGCGGCCGCGGCGCAAAAGGCCGGGCCGGGCATGATGTGGAGCTTCGTCATTGCCGGCTTCGTCTGCGCGGTGGCTGCACTTTGCTATTCGGAACTGGCCTCGATGGTGCCGGTTTCCGGTTCCGCTTATACTTACACTTATGCCGTCGTCGGCGAGCTTCTCGCCTGGATGGTCGGCTGGGCGCTCATCCTCGAATATGCCGTGGCCGCATCCGCCGTTTCGGTGGGTTGGTCGGGCTACTTCATGGGGCTGCTGAAGAGTTGGACGGGGTTCGAGTTACCAGCCATGCTGGCCGCAGGGCCGACATGGTCTCTCTCCGGCGTCGATTTCAGCACCGGCATCATCAACGTCCCGGCCATTGTCGTGGCGCTCTCGGTGACCGCCCTGCTGATGATCGGAACCAAGGAAAGCGCGACGTTCAACGCGATCCTCGTGGCCGTCAAAGTCACGGCGCTGACGATGTTCATCGCGCTGGCACTGCCGGTGATGAACGGTGAGCACTTCGCTCCCTTCGCGCCGAACGGCTGGTTCGGCCCTCCGGGCACCAGCGGCATGGGCATCGTCGGTGCCGCGGCCTCGATCTTCTTCGCCTACGTCGGGTTCGACGCGGTCTCCACTGCGGCGGAGGAAACCAAGAACCCGCAGCGCAACGTGCCCATCGGCCTGATCGGCAGCCTTGCGATCTGCACCATCTTCTACTTGTTCGTAGCCGCTGGTGCCATCGGTGCCATCGGCGCGCAGCCGACCGCAATCGGCGTACAGCCGGGTTCGCCCGAATTCGCAGCCCAGTGTGCCGCGCTTGCACAGCAGGGGCAGGAGCCGCTGGTGTGCTCGAGGGAGGCGCTGGCCCACGTCCTGCGCGCCATCAACTACACCTGGGCGGGTGACCTGATCGGCCTTGCCGCCAATCTCGCGCTGCCTTCGGTCATTCTGATGATGCTCTACGGCCAGACCCGTATCTTCTTCGTCATGGCGCGCGACGGCCTGCTTCCCGAGAAGCTGGCGACCGTGCACCCGAAGTGGAAGACGCCGCACATCGTCACGATGCTGACCGGCGTCTTCGTGGCCATTGCCGCCGCGCTGCTGCCGGTAGGCCAGCTCGCCGACATTTCGAACTCGGGCACGCTCTTCGCGTTCTTCATGGTCGCGATCGCGGTGCTGGTCCTGCGTGTGCGGGATCCGAAGCGCATGCGTCCTTTCCGGACGCCGATCGTGTGGATCATCGCGCCGGTCGCAGCGCTGGGCTGCGTCGCGCTGTTCTTCAACTTGCCCATCGAAGCCATGCTGGTGCTGCCGATATGGGGCGGGATCGGCCTGCTGGTTTATTTCGCCTACGGTCGGCGCAAGAGCCACGTGGGGCTCGGCAAGATCGAGATCCACGAGGAAGATCCCGACGTTCCGCCGCAGCCGGTTCCGCCGATCGACTGATTGCGGTCAGCTACGGAAAAGGAGAAGGGGAGCCGCTGCGCTCCCCTTTTTCGTGTCTGCCGGGAAAACCTTTTGACTAGGGTTCGTCTCTACGGGCTTTGCACTGCAAGGCTATAGGGCGGCTTGCTGGTCCCTTCAGCAGGGCCTGCCCGAATGCCGGCTCAGCCCATGCCCAGTTCGGCCACGGTCTTGCGGTCGTAGTAGTCGCGGAACATCACGATCTTGCCATCGACGATGCGGATCGCGCCCATCCCCGGGAGCGGCATGTGCTTTTCGCCGACGACATGGTCGTCGAGCCGCTCGCACAGTACCCATTCACCGTTCACGGCGATGTTGAGCACTTCCACGTCGATGCGGGTGAGGTGCTGGAAGCACATGTCCAGCCAGGCGCCGATCGCTTCATGGCCGGCCATCGGCTTCTTCTCCGGGACATTGTCATAGACGCCGTCCTCGGCGAAACAGGCCACCATCGCGTCGCGGTCGCGCGTGGCCCAGTAGCCGAGAAAGCGGCGCAGCAGGTCTTCGTTGGATTCACTCATGGTTCCTCTCCCCTTTGGTATCGTTGTGGTGGGCCTGCGGATGGTCAGCCGCTGATCGTGACGCCGCCGTCGACCACCAGGCAGTGGCCGTTGATGTAGGATGATGCCTCGCTCGCCAGAAACAGCACCGCACCGGCAATGTCCTGCGGCTCGCCGATGCGGCGGCTCGGCGCGCGGGCCGCGATCATCTCGAAGAGCTGCGAAGGACTGGCTGAAGTCCCTTCAGTATGGATCAGCCCCGGCAGGACCGCATTCACGCGAATGCCGAGCGGCGCGAAGTCCACGGCGGCCTGGCGCGTCAGCGCATTGAGCGCCGCTTTCGTCGCGCTGTAGTTGGCGATGCCCGGGCCGCTGGGGCGCAGCGATTCCATCGAGGAAATGTTGATGATCCGGCCGCCCGGTTCCATCTGCTTGCCGGCCTCGATCATGCTGCGCAGCGGCCCGAAAAGATTGACGGCCAAGGTGCGTTCGAACAGGTCCCAGTCGAGATCGGGCAGCTTGCCGCCCGGCCGGTAGATCCCGGCGTTGTTCACCAGTACGTCGATGCGGCCGAACTGGTCCACGGCCGCTTCCACTGCCTTGTCGCCGCCGCCATCGGCACCGATGTCGATGTCTACAGCTGCTGCCCGGCCACCGGCCTTGGTGATCAGCGCGACCGTCGCTTCGGCGGCTTCCTGCGAGAGATCGACCGCGACAACCGCCATGCCGGCCGCAGCCAGCATGGTGGAGATCGCCCGGCCGAGGCCCGCCCCGGCACCGGTGACGACGGCCACCTGGCCGTCCATGCGGAACATCTGCTCCGGACCGTCAGTCATGGCTCAGCCCCACGTCAGCGGGAGGTAGTCGAGCCCGAAAGTGCGGCCGGTGTGATAGCGCGGCGTCTCGCCCGGCTTGATGCGGATGTTGTCGAAGGCCTTGAGGAATTCCTCGACGACGATGCGCATCTCGCGCTTGGCGAGGTTGATGCCCACGCAGTTGTGCGTGCCGGTGCCGAACGCGATGTGTCGCGGCTTGCGGCCGATATCGACGGTGTGTGGATCGTCGTAGACTTCGGGATCGCGGTTAGCGAGCATGATCGGCAGGTTGACCTCGTCGCCCTTTTTCATCGGCACGCCATGGAACACGAAGTCCTTGGTCACGGCGCGGTGGGTAATGACTACCGAATAGGCGCGCGAGAACTCCTCGATGGCCTGCGGCAGCAGATCGGGATTCTCGCGCAGTCGCTGCTGCAGTTCGGGATGCGTGGCGAGGTGCTGCATGATCCAGCCGATCGTCGAATAGACCGTGTCGAGACCGCCGACATAGAGCACGTAGAACATGCCCATCATCTCGTAGAAGTTCATCGGCCGGTCCTCGACCTGACCGCTGACGATGCCCTTGAGCAGGTCCGTGGTCGGATTGGCCTGCTGGGCCTCCATGTGCTGCTTGAGGTAGCCGTAGATCGACCGGGCGGCGGCGACGCGCACCATGGGATCGCTGGCGCGCATCAGCTCGTCCTGCCAGCCCATGAACTGGTCCAGCAAGTCGCGCGGCATGTCCATGAGATCGAGGAAGACGTAGGACGGGAAAGGCACGGCGAATTCATCGACGAACTCGCACTCGCCCCGGTTGCGGAACTTGGCGATCAGTTCCCGACAGATCTGGCGGACCGGCTCGTCATAGCCGCGGATCGCGGCAGGCGTGAAAAAGGGATTGAGGATCTTGCGGTACTGGTGATGGCGCGGGGGATCGATCTCGATCGGGTTGAGCAGTACCGGCTCGCCCAGCATGTCCGCGATCATGCCCGGTCGTTCCGACGAGAAATGCTCGTAGTCGATGAAGGCCTCGCGGATCACGTCGTCGCGCGTGAGAATCCAGCCAGGCCGCTTGAAGTTGGCCTCGGTGCCCCAGATGACCGGCGGTCCGTCGTGCAGGCGCGCGATCGAAATGAAAGGATCGTCGCCTTCCAGAGTGAAGGTGTCGAAGTCGTGATCCCAGACAAGCTCGGACGGAACGCTTTCGGGAAGGCGTTCGGTGGTGGCGAAAGGGGCGCTCATGCAGTCTCTCCTGAACTTCCGGCGGGGCCCATTTTGGGGCTCGGCTGTGAACTCATCTTAATTAGGTTTGCATTGCAAAGTAAATGGGCATGGCAAAACGTCTACGCGGGCCGTTCCTTCCAAGACCGCATGACGGTTTCGCTGCCGGCCGCCTGATTGGCCTTCTGCAGCACGCCTTCGAGCGCTTCGAGATAGGCGGCAAAGGCAGCGCGACCGCGGCCGGTCAGGCGGCAGCGGGTCTGCGGGCGCTTGCCGTCGTAACCCTTCTCGATTTCGACGTGTCCGGCTTCCTCGAGCACGGCAAGGTGGCGATTGAGGTTGCCGTCGGTCAGGCCGCACAGGCTCTTGAGCGAGGAGAACGAGAGGCCTTCGGGCTGCCCGGCCAGTGACGTCACGATGCCGAGGCGGGCACGCTCGTGAAACACACGGTCCAGACCGTCGAAAGCGAACGGCGTATTGCGATCCATATCAGGCACGAGGGAAAGTCTCCCGATCAGATAGAACCCAGGCAATGGCGAAGTGCCCGACGATGAAAGGTCCGCCTACCAAGAGCGGGGTGAGACCGCCAATATGGCCGGCGAGGAAAATGCCTGCCATCCCGCATAAAAGGAACCACAAGCCGGGCCAGACGATCTTGCGCGGCATTGAGGGAAAGGCTGCGAAAGCCACCAGAGCCATGACCATCTGCCAGATTCCGGGCACGATCCACGCCGCTTCCGGCGAATATTCCAGGATCGCAACCGGTACGACTGCCGAAACCAGAAAGCTGGGCACGACGATGCGGGTGGCGGAAAGCAGCATGTGCCGCGCCATGTCGTCGTTATCGCGTAGTGTCCGCACGACGGCTTCGAAACCGATCAGCAGGAAGCCCGACGCGAGCAATAGGCCCCAGATGATGATGAACTGCCTGTCATTGGCCGCGAAACGGCCGGGCAAGCCCAGCTGTAACAAGGTGATCAGTACCGACAGCACGCCGATCCCGCCGACGGCGGCCGGGGCATATCCGCTGAAGCGTGTGCTTACGGCGAGCTGTGCGCGAATATCTGCGATCTGGGCAATCGCTCGGTCGACGTCCGACATGAGGCATCCCTTGCTTCTTTGTAGAACAAAGTAGGAGGAGCGGCGATTCCGTCAAGAGATTTGGGCTGGTTACGGCAGCTGCTGGCAAGCATTCTTGCGCAAGCGGTTCAGCGCTTGCGGAAAAATCTTGTGACCGTTTGCGAGGAGAAAGCGGCAACCGACTGAAAACAGTGGTGACCCCTACGGGACTCGAACCCGTGTTTCAGCCGTGAGAGGGCGTAGTAAAAATGCGTTACCTCAGGACGAATGGCGTTTAAACACCGCAGAAAACCGGTATTTGTATTGTCGTTTGCGTCTGGTTGTATGTGGCTGCACGCCTAGGTATATTTGACGCATATTAGACAAGTTTGGAGAAGCGTCGCATGGCGAAGACCTTAAAAGAGGCCCCGTTAACCACAAGAAACGCACGCGCCGGATTGGCAGCTGGCGTTCATTGGAGGGGCGTCGATCCAGAAGTGCATTTGGGGTATCGGAAAGGTAAGCGCGGTGGAGTGTGGCTTGTCCGCTGGCGCGCGGGGGCTGGCTACCGGCAAGAGAAAATCGGTACGGCCGACGACCATATTGCCGAAGGAACGCTGGCTTACGGCGAAGCTGTGAAGGCGGCCCGAGAAAAAGTTGTAGAGGTGCGGAGAAGGGCAGAAGCTGAAGCCGCCGGGCCAGTGGTGACAGTTCGATTGGCAGTCGAAACATATATTGCTGAGCGCGACGCCGAAGATAGCAAGCGGGCAGGGCGGCCAATGCGGTCGGACGCAGCGCGGCGATTGGAGCGCTATGTTATTGGGCGACCCGCTCGCGGAAGACGTGATGAAGTCGCAGCTGCCCCGATTGCACAAATCCCTCTCTATGACCTGACTGTGCGAAATTTGACTGACTGGCGGGCCGACTGCGGTGGGCTAAGCGAAACTGCGTTGCGCCGGCTGTCGAATGATTTTCGGGCAGCGCTAAACGCAGCTGTTGAGCGGCACGGCGAAGCTCTTCCTGGAGCGTTGCCGGGCATTATCAAGCGGGGTCTTAAGTCAAAAAGGCTGGGCGATAGCGACAGCACCGCCCGAGAAAACCAAATTCTAAGCGATGGCGAGGTTGGGGCATTGATTCGCGCGGCGCGTGAAATTGACAGCGAACAGGACTGGGAAGGCGATTTGTTCCGACTTGTGACTGTCATGGCGGGGACCGGCGCGCGGTTCGCGCAAGTTGTGCGCTTGCGCGTAGGCGATGTGGGGCGCGACGTACAAAGCGGCACGCCGATAATTTCCATGCCAAACAGTCGAAAAGTGTCAATCGGCGTCCAATCGGGACCCCCTATCGGCGCGCAAAAGGGACCCCTTGGCAGCATTGCG
>NZ_BMLK01000032.1 GCF_014645195.1 Novosphingobium indicum
CAGAAGAATGCCAGAACTACTTCAGAAAAGCAGGCTATGCGTCAGATTAAACGTGCGTTGCTCTAAACGGGTATTTCAACCCATCGTGTGACGCCGACAAAGCAGCCGTTTGCCTGCTTGAACCCATGCTCCGAAACGTCCCTCACATTTACGTTTCCTTACCTGGAGCGAAGGTCGGTCGCGTCCAAACAGGCGCATCTTCGTATCGGGCCTCGAAGGTATGAAGCACCTGTAAGCAACGCGTCATCAAGACTGCCTAGACGCCCTTTCGCCGTTGGCGGAGGCGTAAGGAATGGGTTGGCTTCGGGAAATAGACATCTGGTTCGGTGAGAGGGTGTTCATCCACAATGCCCGCCACCGCGCCTATGCCTTGCGGCTTGTTCGAGAGCCGGGAGAAGCCGAAGATCTGGTGCAGGAAGCCTATACGCGCCTTTTTGCGCTGAAGGATTGGAAGGCGATCGGCGATCCGCAGGCCTTCACCATGCGGATCATTCACAACCTTGCCGCTGAACGCTTCCGCAGGTCCGATGTCGTGCGGCTGGATCAGAGCGCTCTTATCCAGGCCCTCGATCCGGCTGACGAACAGCCCGCCCCTGACGAGATTGTGGCCCATCGTGCCGAACTGCGGCGCGTTGCCGGAACGATCGAAACCCTCCCGGACCGCATGCGCGAAGCCCTCGTGCTGCGCAGAATTGAGGGATTGCCGCCCCGGCAGGTGGCGGAAAAAATGGGAATCTCCGTCTCTACTGTCGAGAAACATCTGGTCAAAGGCTTCCGCTTGCTGTTGGAAAGGCTTTCCGAACCGGGCACTTTGGAAAAGGCGGAGCAGTCTCCTTCATGGGAGAAACGGCAAAAGACAGAGCAAATCTGACGGACGTGGCAGCCGAATGGCTTGTCACGATCGATGCCGGTTCTGTTGATGAAGAGAAGTTCGAAGCTTGGCGGAACGCCGATCCGCGCCATGCATCCGCCTTCGCGCAAGTCGCCGCAACCTGGGCTTACACGGCTGACCAGCGTACCGCCGCGTTCTATGACGACGGCGGTGCCGGGACGGCGGAGCAGGCGGAGACGAACATACCGCTGGCGGTTGATGCAGGCCGAGGGCACGGCTCGACGCGCCGCCAGATGTTGGGCGGCATTGCAGCCGGCATTGTTGCCATGGCGGGCGCGGGTGCCTTTTTGGCCTGGCCGAAGCGGGCGGTGGCCAGTACCGGCGTAGGCGAACGGCGTGATCTGGTCCTGCCTGACGGCAGCCGGGCCATGCTAAACACGGATAGCCAGATCGCCTGGCGTTTTCACGGAACGCGTGAGATCTGGCTGGAGCGCGGCGAGGTCTCGTTGTCCTTGCGCGGCGAAGCGGAGGACGGCGTCCGGCTGTACAGCAAGTCCTTCAACGCCCGGCTGCAGCCCGGAAAATACGATGCCCGGCTGGCCGGTGACAGCGCGTCATTCCTGACGGTCAAAGGTGCAGCGCAGGTGGACGCGGGCGGTGCCACGCCGCAATCGGTTCTGTCCGGCCAGCGGCTTACCGTCGATGCCGCAAGCGTTCAGGTCAGCGATGCCGGGGCCGCGGACATGGCCGATGCCCTTGCCTGGCAGCGCGGAGAGATCGTCTTCAACGGCATGGCGCTGGGACAGGCCGTCGATGAATTCAACCGCTATCTCGGCACTAAGCTGGTTCTGACCGACCCGGTCCTGCAGCAGACTCGTCTGGGCGGCCGGTTCGAGCTGGATGATCCGCAGCGCTTCCTGGCAGCTCTCGACCAGGGCTTCGGCATTGCACACAGGCGCACGGACGAGGGTATCGAGTTATACCGGGCGGGCGCCGGAGCCCGTTGACCGTCGCCGTCCTGTGCGGTCTTAAAAAGATTCTCAAAAAAATTGCGCAGCCCGATAGCGGGATTTTGTTCGTCTGCCGTCTTGGGCGTGAAGTCTGACATGGCGTAGCCGCAACCTGCGGCGGGCATACGGGAAGTCGCGAAAACAGAGCTTTTCGCGGGTGGTTTCGTGCGTCCCGCCCAAGGGTGAAGCGCTCTGGCAGGCGGACAACGCTCCTAGGGGGACATTCATGCACAAACGTATTCTGACCTGCTCGATCCTTGCCCTTGCAACCTGTCTTTCCGCGCCAGCCGTGATGGCGCAGGACGGCGAGGCAAGTGCAGAAAAACCTTCCGATGCCGTGCGCGGCGGAGACTTCGACGAGATCGTCGTAACCGGCCGCGCGGGCGGCGCCGAACTGCGCAAGGCGGAGGCAAGCTTTGCCGTTTCCACACTGAACGACGAGCAACTCCGCCTGACCAATCCGGTTTCCGCTGCCGATACGTTCAAGCAGGTGCCGGGTTTCTGGGTCGAAAGCTCGGGCGGTGAAGGGTCCAACAACGTGCGTTCGCGCGGCATTCCGACCGATGGCTATTCATCGGTCGCGCTGCAGGAGAACAGCCTCTCGGTTCAGTACGACGGCGGCCTCGGCTATCTCAACGCCGACCAGTCGTTCCGTTTCGACGAGACGATCGCCCGCGTGGAAGCCGTGCGCGGCGGCCCGGCTTCGATCTTCGCTCCGAACGCACCCGGCGGCGTCGTCAACTTCATTACCCGCAAGGGCACTGACGAGCCGGGCGGCCTGATCAAGTATACTTGGGGCGACTATGGCGAGAACCGCGTTGACGCCTATTATGGCCAGCGCATCGGCAACAATTGGGGCGTGTTCGTGGGCGGGTTCTATCGCGCTAGCGACGGTATGCGCGACATGGGCTTCAAGGCTTCCAAGGGCGGCCAGATCCGCGGCACGATCAACTACGACGACGGCCGCAATTCGTTTATGGTCGACGTCAAGCGCATCGACGACAAGGTGCCGTTCTACCTGCCGGTTCCGCTGACCTATGACGCCAACGGCAAGATCGCCGATGTGCCCGGCTTCGATTCGCGCAACGACACGCTGGCTGGTCCCGGCACCAGCAACGTTGCGATCCTGCGCGAAGGTGCCCCTTACATCTTTGATCTCACCGAGGGCTCTCACACCAAGCTGACGCAAGTGTCGATCGAAGGCACCTTCCAGATTGACGATACCTTCGCGATCCAGACCCGCAGCCGCTACAAGGATGCCGACATCCTTCGCAACGCGATGTTCCCGACCGGCAACGTTCAGGAGCTTTCGGCCTATCTCGCGGGTGTGTCGCCGACTGTTCTGGCGGCCTTCCCCGGTGCCGTCGGTGTCCGCGCCCAGTATGCCGACGGCAGCGGCGTGCTTGATGCCGACACCAATGGTAATGGCCTTGTCGTCGGCGGCAATCTGCTCTCGGTCAGCGTTCCGATCGAAGAGGCTATGACCGACAACCGCCTGACCGCGGAGTTCGACGCGGGCGGCCATCACAATGCCGCGATCGGCATGACCTATGATGCCACCAGCTATCGTTTCGATCGCTACATGGGCACGACGCTGATCGACGTGAAAGGGAACGCCAACCGGGTCGATGTCGTGGGCGTCGATGCCGCCGGCAATGTCGTGGGCTCGCTTACGGACAACGGCTTCCAGCGCTACGGTTCGATCTACGATCGGGTCGGCATGAACGTGCACAACCTCGCCCTGTACGCCGGCGACGAATGGCAGGTCACCCCGGCACTGCGGCTCGATTTTGCCGCGCGCTGGGAACGCACCCGGATCAACGGGCAGGTGGAACAGAAAACCACCGTCGATCTTGGCAATCCCGCGACGCTGGCGGACAACAACGTGCTCGCCGGCACCGGCAATTACACCAAAGTCGATCAGAGCTTCGACGACTGGGGCTGGACCCTAGGTGCCAACTACCAGTTTGCGCCGCAGTTCGGGGTTTTCGCGCGCTACACCGACACGTTCCGCTTGCCGAGCGCGGGCGAGTACAACGGCAGCCCCACGCGTACCGACCAGTCCTCCGTTCCCATCAAGATGGCCGAATTCGGCGTGAAGTACGGCAGTGGCATCTTCAACCTCTTCGCCACGGCATTCTGGACGAAGTTCGAAGGCGTGCGCTTTACCAACTACCGCTTCAACGAAGTCACCAACCAGTATGACGATCCAGAAGTGGTGGTGGCGGACACGCAGACCTGGGGCGTCGAACTGGAGGCGCTGGTCCGTCCGGCCGAATTCTTCGACTTCGCGCTTCAGGCCACCTGGCAGGACCCGCAGTACAAGGGCTTCACCTACACCGATTCCAGCGGTACCATTCAGGACTACGACGGAAACCAGCTTATCCGCGTGCCCAAGCTAATGATCCGCGCGGTCCCGGGCGTGAATCTGTTCAATGGCCGCGTTCGTGCCGAGGCGGAAATCGAGCACTACACCAAGCGGTATCCGGACATTGCCAACTCGCAGGTTCTGCCCGCTTATACGCTGGTGAACCTCAATGCCCGCGCGCAGGTGACGGACAACATTGCCATCGGCCTCAACGTGCAGAACCTTTTCAACGAACTGGGGCTAACCGAAGGCAATCCGCGCGCCGGGTCCTTCAACGTCGGGGATTCCAACTCACAGTACTTCCTGGCCCGCCCGGTCTTTGGCCGGACGGTCCGCCTCAACGCCAGCCTCTCGTTCTGATGCAGGAAAGCCTTGTAAAGCGGACGTCCACATTCGTGTGGGCGTCCGTGCTTTCATTCTTCCTCCCGGTGGCAGCCGCGAAGGCGGATATCCCCGCACCGGTGCCCAGGCGGGCGCCCGATTCAGTCCTGGCCGGGACCATTTCGGGCGAGGACAACCAGACCTACCTGCGCGAACCGTTCCGCCTTCCCGTCGGAACCGACCGCCTCGTGGTCGCCTTCGACTACGATCACCGCGAGGACAAGACAGTCATCGATCTCGGCATCGAGGACCCCCACGGTTTTCGCGGCGCCAGCGGCGGCAACAAGCCCAGTTTCACGATTGCCCAAAGCGATGCGACACCTTCATATTTGCCCGGCCGGCTGGATCCGGGCGAGTGGGCGCTCAGTCTGGCGGTGCCAAACATCCGCGAGGGTGTCACAGCGCGCTGGACGGCGAAACTCTGGTTCCTGAAGGGAGCCGAGGCCCAGTGGCTCCCCGCTCCCACACGCGGCCGGGGCAAAGGGTGGTACCGCGGCGATCTCCACATGCATACGGCGCACAGCGACGGTTCCTGCCAGAGCCTTGGCGGCAACCGTGTGCCCTGTCCGCTGTTCCGGACGCTGGAAGCCGCCCAGGCGCGCGGGCTCGATTTCTTGGCGGTGAGCGACCACAGCACCTCCAGTCAGGCGCAGATGCTGCGCGAGGCGCAGGGCTATTTCGATACCATGCTGTTGATCCCGGCCCGCGAGATCACGACGTTCTTCGGTCACTTTAATGTTTTCGGTATCACTTCCACGCTCGATTTCCGTGTGACCCGCAACCGACCCGATGCTTTCCGGGACATTGCCCGGCGCGTGCATGATCTGGGCGGGCTCGTGTCGATCAACCATCCGGCCCTGCCTTCGGGAGAGGCCTGCATGGGGTGCGGCTGGACGATGGCGGACACCGATTATGCCCAGGTCGATGCCGTAGAGATCGTGAATGGCGGCGCTATCGCGGGCTCGGACGGCAATCCGGAAGGCGTCAGCGATGGTGAGCAGTTCTGGCTCGGGCACACCGGCTATGGGCATCCCATCGCGGTATTGGGCGGCAGCGATAATCATGATCCGAACAAGCCGCCCGCCGTTGACGGGAAGCCCGGTTTTGGCGCGCTTGCGGTACCTGCCACGGTTGTGGAAGCGGACGACCTTTCGATGCCGGCAATCCTTGATGGTATCCGTAAGGGGCGCAGCTTCATCCAGATCGGTGGTCCTGCCAGCCTTCGGCTGGACTTCCAGCTTGCGGCAAGCCAGGGCGTCGCAGGGATGGGAGGGCGCTTGCAGGCACAGGGCGCCGTCGCCCTTGATGGTGAGGTGGTGGCACCGGATGGCACGCGCGTGGAAATCCTTGATGGCAACCACCTGCTTGCGCGGCAGGTGATCATGAAGTCCACCGCACAGCACTGGAAATTGCCAGATCTCGGCAAGGGGGAGCATGTCATTCGCCTCAAGCTGCGCAGCGAAAGCAGCGATCTTCTGGCGGTGAGCAATGCGATCGTTCTGGACTGCACGGCCCTTTGCGGCGCGCAATGATGGCAGCGTGCGGGTGACATGACAGTGTCGTGAAACCACGGCATTGGGCATGCGTGATCTGGTTTCGGCGCCCGGAAAACCGTCTGCTGCCCGAAATGGGCGGAGGGACCTGATGTGATGGCCCGTCCGTGGTCAGGCCGTCCTGCACTGATGATTCCGGCAGCTTTTCTGGGTGGCTCTGCAGCCGTTGTAGCTGCGCCTCAGCCTGCGGTTGCCGAAGAGGCCGATGTCCGCTTCGATATTCCTGCCGGAGATCTTGCCGCCGCGCTGGAGGCCTATGGACGGCAGGCTGGCAGACAGATTCTCTTTCCCTACGATGCAGCGGCAGGACGGCAGAGTACCCGGGTCCACGGCGCAATGCTGCGACGTCTGGCGCTCGAACGCCTGCTGCGTGGCAGTGGCCTCGAGATTGTCCGCTTCGATGCCCGCTTGATAACCTTGCGTCGCAGTCCTGCGAAGTCGGCGAGACGACGGCCCGCAAGGCGGGAACAGCAACTACCTGCACCTTTGCCGCCGGCTCCGCCGCCGCAGGACATCATCGTGACCGGGCGGCTCGGCCCCGCCTTGCTCACCGGCACCGAGGCCAGCTATGCTGTCTCGGAAATCGGCCAGACGGCACTGATCGGCCGCGCTGCGCTGTCGACGGCCGACGTGTTCAAGGAGGTTCCTGGCTTCTGGGTGGAAGCCACCGGAGGCGAAGCCAGCAATAACGTGCGCGTGCGCGGCATACCCACAGACGGCTATTCTTCGGTTGCCCTGCTGGAGGATGGGCTTCCGGTACAATACGACGGCGGCCTGGCCTATCTCAATACCGACCAATCTTACCGCGTAGATGCCTCTGTCATGCGTGCCGAAGCCATTCGTGGCGGTCCATCTGCCGTTTTCCTCGCCAATGCGCCTGGCGGAGGACTCAACTTCATCACCCGCGATCCCGTCGCCGACCCGGGTCACGAACTGCGCGTCACGGCAAGCGACCGGGGATTGCTCCGAGTCGATGGCTTGCTCGCACAATCGCTCAATCCCGATCTCGGGGTGTTGCTGGCGGGCTTCTGGCGGCGCGATCCGGGCCTGCGCGATCCCGGATTTACCGCTGACGAAGGAGGACAGTTCAGAGCGCGTGCTGTCTACGACGATGGTGGCACGCGGCTGTCGCTCGACCTGCGCCATCTGGACGACAGTGTGATTCTCTACCTGCCGGTGCCCCTTGCATTGCGCGCCGATGGCTCGATTGCGGCCATTCCCGGCTTCGATCCGCTTTACGACACGCTGGCGGGGCCAGATACGCGTGAGCTGGTCCTGCAAACCGCACGCGGGCCTTACGCGGTTGACCTGTCCGAAGGCACGCACAGCCGTGTAACCAGCCTGACGTTCCTGGGACGCCACAAGCTGGGCGAGGACGCCGCGGTGGAACTGCAGGCGCGCTGGCACAAGGATCATACCTTGCGCAACGCGCTGTTTCCCGTCGGCAGCCCGATGACTGCGGAGGAATTCGTCGCGCGCAACCGCGCCTCGCTGCTGGCTGCGTTTCCCGGGAGCAGTTCCGTCGCCTTTCGCTATGCCGCCGACGGTTCGCCCTTCGGCGGCGGGGCTGCAGGCAACGGGCTTGTGATGTCCGCCAATCTGCTCAGCGTCGATCTGCCGCTGGAAGAGGCGATCGTCGATGCGCGCATGACGGCTCCGTTCGCACTCGGCGGGCAGCATGGTCTTGCATTGGGCGGCACCTGGGCAAGGACCAGCTTCGGATTCGACCGCGAGATGGGCACCCTCCTGCTGGACGTCCGGGGGCAGGCGAGGCGCCTGGATCTGGCGGCGATGGATGACCGCGGCGCAGTAACCGGCAGTCTCACTAATCGGGGCTTTTTGCGATATGGATCGCTGTTCGACTCCGCGAGGATAACGGCAGGCAATCTTGCTCTCTACGCTGCGGATGAATGGCGGTTCGCGCCGCGCTGGCGCATGGACATCGGTGCCCGGCTCGAACAGACCTCAATCCGGGGGCACGCGGCCGGAAAGACACTGTATGATCTGGGAGATCCCTATACGCTGGCGGATGACGCGGTCTCCGGCAGCGATGGATCACGGCTTCCCATCCGGCACCGCTATTCCGGCTTCAACTGGTCCGTCGGCCTCAATTTCGAGGCGGCAGACAACACCGGCCTGTTCGTGCGCTACAGCTGCAGCAGGCGGCTTCCCAGCGCCAGCGCCTTCAACGATCCCGCCCGCACCGATCACGGCGTAGTGCCGATTACGCTGCTTGACGCCGGCCTCACCATGAGACGGCGACACTGGCGCATTTCCGCCGTCGCATTCTACACCCATTTCGATCACCTGCCGTTTACCGACTATCGGTTCGACACCGCATCGAATGCTTATGTCGAGCGGACTTCGATTGCGGACACATCGACGGCGGGCATAGAGTTCTCAGGCTCCTGGCGTCCCTCCGGCCCATTCTCGATCGAAGCCACGGCGACCTTGCAGGATCCCCGTTACCGCAATTTCAGCTTCACCGAACTCGTCGGCGAAAAACCAGTCACGCACGATGCGAGCGGCAACCAGCTCGTGCGGGTTCCCCGAGCTGCCTTGAGGCTGCGGCCGGAACTCGATCTGTTCAACGGCACCTTGCAACTGGGCGTGGAGTTCGTTCGCTATTCGCAGCGCTTTGCAGACATCGCCAATTCGCAGCGATTGCCCGCCTATTCGTTGGTCAATGCCTCCGTGGCGTGGAAGCCCAACGCGTCCTTCAGTCTCACGGTGGACGCGGCCAATCTGGCAAATTCTCTGGGCGTGACCGAAGGCAACCCCCGCGCTGGTTCGTTCCACAATTCGATCGGACAAGGCGAATATTTCTTCGCCCGGCCGGAGTTTGGCAGAACGGTCCGGGTGACAATGACAGTCCGCTAGCGCCCGCAAAGCTGATCTGGAGGAGGCATCGCTGACAGTATCGATGTGCCAGGTTGACGGACTAGAAGAAGGGTTCAGCGCGAGCCCATGAAAACCGCGTGGATATCGCCATAAGACCACTTCAAGCGCATGTTGCCGATGATCAAGAGAGACGCATGAAGCGCCGCCGCGGGCTTGGAGGCTAACGGATCTGACGTAAGCGCCGGGCATGTCTTGCACCGTCTTCGCAGTTCACTTCAAGGCGAGGGCAGGCATGCCGCCACTGACATATCTGTCCCGCTGGCGTGTCCAGCTTGCCATCAGGGATTCGCGAGACGGTCAGGAGGCGCCGGCCGTGCTTGCACGCAAGCTCTGCTTTTCCTCCGAAAGCACATTCAGCAATGCCTTTAAACGCGAAACGGGGATCGCGCCTACCCATACCGGCGGCAGGTAGTATCCGCCCATTGACGCGTTAAGCCGTCCCAAAGAGCTGACACATAGCTGGACTTTCAGTTTCTGTCCCCCGTCATTGAAGCATCCGCTGGCATTTGCCCTTCCTGCCGAATGGCTGTCAATCAGCCGAGCCAGCCGATGCGCGCGCGAAGTGTCCGCGCGCGCGCTTGCTAAAGGCTGTGCTGAAGGCGCTGACGAACTCATAGCCGTTCTGCTCGGCGATGCGGGCCAGTGAATTGGCGCCCCTTGCCAAGGCGTCATTGCAAGGGTCATTCGCCAGCACGCGAGCTATTCGATCGGGGCGCAACCCTGAGTTTCAGCGAAGCGCACCGCAAAGGCAGATCGCGACATGCCGGCGATCCCTGCAAGACCGGCCACCTTCCAGCCTTGCCGGACATCTGCATAGATCGCGCGCAGGAGACGAGCCGGCAATGGATCGCGCAAATCCTTGAGCAGGCCTGCCTGTACTGCATCGTTTGCAATGCCTTGACCAGCAGTGCCTCCAGCATGCTCTGGATGATGACCCCCCTTCCGGGATAGTCGGACATGCATTCTTCGGACAGCAGCTGAATGAATCGCCCGAACCGGGTACCCCGACCCTGCGCAGCCGGGACCTAAATGAGGCCGGGCAGCAAACCGAACAGAAGCGGCGCGTTGACCCGTTCGAAGGCGAAACTGCCACCAAACGAGACGAAATCCGGTTTACCCTCCTGCTGTCCATGTCGAACGGCCTCGTCGCGCGGTTCGAAGAGACCGCATTCGACCTCCGGATCGCTATACAACGCAAATGCCGGCGTTAGAAAGTCGCCTTCCTGCAGCCTTAACGTACGCGCCCCGGGTCACTTTTCAGTGGCAATCAACATCGAACGCACACCTTCGCTGGCGCGGCGAGTGAGCGAACTGGAATAGGCAGCCGAAGGCGCCATGCCGGTGGGAAGAATCGTCGGATCGAAAACCTCGTCGCGGCAATTGCCGGACGCTTCGGGCACGGTCTTGTCGATGACGAGCGTGCCGACGTCGACGGTACGGCGGCCTTCCGGCCAAGCTTCTGTCGCCTTGTCGGTAACGTCACCAGTTTCGGCTATGCTCACGATCAGATGCCAGCGGGCGGGCCTGTCGGCGAGGCGCTTCAAGGTGCGCTCGAACACGGCATTTCGAGGCAGTTCACCAAGGTACGCTTGTCGAGCGCGACCAGCGGATCTTCGGGAAGCATCGCCTAGCGCACGAAGCGCGTCACACCCCGGGCATTGGTGAAGCGCAACGCGTTCTTCGTTCCTTTCGTGAACTCGCTCCAACGAACCTGACGATCTAAAGCGGCAGGTTCATGTCATGGCAAACCACGGCGGTCATTGATTCAAAACAGAATCACTATCCGCACTTCCTACCTTGCCGCCGCACATGCGCCAACCGGCGCCCAAAGTGCTCATAGCTGGCCGCAGCGGCATACTCATTGCGATGAAGTCGCAAATCGGGACCTGGCTCACTTTCACCTCCGCGCTTTATCGAACGCAGCCGCGCAAAGGCCAGCGTTGACAGGCCATAGCGAAACACCTAGCTGTTACTGCAAATGATTCGCATTAGAATAATATCTGATGACAAGCAGTTCAGCTCCCATGTTGTTTTCGAGCGGAATGCCTGAAGGGGAACGGAAGACCATGCAATCACCGTCCTCTTCGCTTGCAGCCGTCCACCGTTCGGCTTCGGGCGAGCCCGCTGCCGCACAGCCCCGCACCGGCTTCTGGAAGCGGCAGTTGCGACAATGGCACTGGATCAGTTCCGCCTTGTGCCTAGCTTTCGTCACGCTCTTTGCGATCACGGGAATCACCCTCAACCATGCAGGCACTTTCGAAGCGGAGGGTGCAAGCGCCGTCGCCGAATACGACCTTCCACAAGACCTGACCGACAGGCTTGCGCGGCTTGAAGGCGAGGTCATGATCCCCGGCGGTCTGGCCTCCCGTATCCATGCACAGACCGGCGTCGATGTCTCCGGCGTTCCGGGCCGTGCGGAGTACGGGGAAATCGCGTTCGATCTGGCGCGGCCGGGGCGCGATGCTAATCTCGTCATCGCGCTCGGCGAAAGGCGAGCCTACCACGAAGAGATCGACCGGGGCGCGATCGCCATGCTCAACGATCTGCACAAGGGCCGCAATGCCGGCCCGGCATGGTCCCTCCTGATCGATCTGGCCGCGGCCTGCTTCATCGTTTTCGGGCTTACCGGGTTCGGGCTGTTGTGGCTTCAGGCCCGATCGCGCCCGTCGACCTGGCCGCTGACGAGCTTCGGGCTCGTGCTGCCGCTGATCGCCTACATCCTTTTCGTCCACATCTAGGAGCATGTTCCAATGCGCCCGTCGCCCTACTTCGCCCTCGCCGCCATTGCTCTGCCGACGCCCGCGCTGGCTCAGACCGGCACGGTAACGCTGGAGATCCCCAAGCTTTCGGACAGCCCCTATCGCAAGCCTTATGTCGCGGTCTGGCTCGAGAACGCGTCCGGCAAGCAGGTTGGTGTAGCCGGCGTCCTCTATGATCAGGCCAAGATCGGCCTGCGCTGGCTGCCCGAACTGCGCACGTGGTGGCGCAAGGCCGGCCGGGCAATGGATATGCCCGCCGACGGGATTTCGATGCCCACGCGCGGGCCCGGGCGCAACACGATCGTTCTGGACGATCTGAAATCGCTTCCGAACGGCCGTTACAGTGTGGTCGTCGAAGCAGCGCGAGAAAAAGGCGGGCGCGAACTGGTGAAAGTGCCTTTCACGTTGCAGTCAGGCAAGGCGGTGCAGGCATCGGCGCGCGGTTCGCGCGAGCTAGGCGAGGTCAGCGTCGCCATCGAGCGCTGAGCGCCATGCACAACACCGCTTCCGCCGCTGCCACCCACGTCGCGAACGACATGCTGTTGTTCCTGCAGCCGGACATCGCGCCGATCGACAACCTGCCCGCAGGCAGGGAGCTCAGCTTCGGAGGACCGGCATTCGGCACCACATGGTCGGTACGTCTGGTGATGAAGGGACAGACGGGCCCGGCGCGGCTGCTGCAACGCCGCGAAGCGTTGCAACGGCAGTGCGAATCCGTGCTCGCGCTGATCGATCAGCAGATGAGCTTGTGGATTCCGGAGTCGCACATCAGCCGCTACAACGGTCTGGCCGACGGGCAATCCATGCCTTTGCCCGAGCCGATGCGGGGCCTCGTGATTGAAGCGATGGCCTTGCACCGCGAAACGCACGGCGCCTTCGATCCCTTCATAGGCGAAGCAACCGACCTGTGGGGTTTCGGCCCTGTCGCCGTACCGGAAGGATTGCCTGCGGGCAAAACCCTGCACGCATTACGCGCGCGGCGCGCCAACACGCGACCGGACTTCACCGGCGGCCATCTCGTGCGCAAAGCAGGCCATGCGCTCGACTTGTGCGGGATTGCCAAAGGCTATGCCGTCGATCTGATTGCGGAGCGCATGCTGGGCGAGCACGATGTCGCCTCCGTCCTCGTCGAAGTCGGTGGCGAAATAAAAGGCCACGGTGTCAAGAACAACGGCATGCCTTGGTGGGTGGACCTGCAATGGCCCGACATTGGCAGCGACATCCGGCTGCGCGTGGCGCTGCACGGCTGGGCCTGCGCCTCTTCCGGCACCGGCGAGCGCTATTTCGAGTTAGGGCACAGGCGCTACTCGCACGCCATCGATCCGGTCAGCGCGGAGCCCGTGCATCGCGACCTTGGCGGCGTGGCCGTTCTCGATCCTCTGTGCTGGCGCGCCGATGCGCTTGCCACGGCGCTGCTGGTTGCAGGCCGCGAGCGGGCGATCGCACTGGCGGAGCGGCTGTCGCTTCCCTGCGTTCTGCACTCCGCACCGGAAAGCCAACCACCCTATTACAGCTCCGCCCTGCAACGCTGGCTGAGCGATGACTGAGGCCCCGCTGCGCATGAGCGACGATCCGGCCCATTGGGCCATTGCGGCCGGCCTGGTGGCCCTGTGGCTGCTGCTAAGCTGGCGGTGGCTGCGCAATCCTGCCACCGGACCGGTCGCAGCAGGGCAGTGCCTCGTCGTCTATGCTTCGCAGACGGGGCATGCCGAGGACCTTGCCCGCGAAACGCATCACCGTCTCCGCGCCGCGCTTGAAGACGTACACCTGTTCACAGCAGACCGGGTCACGGCACCGATCCTGGCGGCGGCGGAACGGATCTACTTCATCGTTTCGACGACCGGCGAAGGCGACGCGCCGGACAACGCGCGCCACCTGGACGCCATGATAACGCGGGACAGTGTGGATCTGTCGGATACGCAGGTCAGCGTGCTGGCGCTGGGCGACCGGCGCTACACACAGTTTTGCGCCTTCGGAAACCGCGTCCGGGCGTGGGCGGAACGCATGGGCGCGCGCATTTCCGGGTTCGTGACCGTCGACGATCTGGCGCCTGCCGATCTGGCCGAATGGAACCGGATTCTCTCGCGTGAGGGCTTCGCGGCTCATGCCGAAACGCCGGTCGCTTCTGCCTCGTCCTGGCATGTCGCATCCTGCAAGCAGGTTGCCCCGGCCGCCTTCGATGCAAGCAGCATGCAGACCAGCGATGGCCTTTATCGCCTATCCCTCGTCCCCGAAGGCGGCGCCCCGCCGGACTGGGAAATCGGCGACCTGTTCGAACTGCGCACGCCCGACGGGCACATCCGCGACTATTCGATCGCAAACCGTCCGGGCGCCGGCGAGGTGCAACTCTTCGTCCGCCGCGTGATGGACAACGGCATTCCCGGCCGGGGCTCTGGCCTGCTTACCGAGGCCGAGCCCGGCCGTACGCATGTGACAGGTCGTATCCGCGAACACCGGCTGTTTCGCCCCGCGACCGGCCATGGTCCGATCCTTGCCATCGGCGCCGGATCGGGCTGGGCCGGCCTGCGCCCGCACCTTGCCCATGCCATGGCGGAGAGCCGGCCTTGCTGGCTTGTCTTTGGAGAGCGCACACCAGCTGGCACCGACGCCCTGCTGGCCGAAATGCAGGAATGGCACCAGGATGGCGGCCTGCAGCGGCTGGAGTTAGCGTTCTCGCGTCAGGACGGTCGACGCGTGCAGGATATCATCGCTGACAAGGCGAAGGACATCGCTGCATTCCTGGGCAACGAAGGTTGCATCGTCCTGTGCGGCCGGCTGGCCATGGGCGAAGCCTGCCTGGCTGCCCTGCGCGACGTGCTGGGCGCGGAGTGGATGGATCAGGCGAAAGCAACCGGCCGCCTGCGCTGCGACTTCTACTAAACATCCTATTCTCCATTTTCATATTGCGACTCATTAGCGTTATGTTAGTTGCAATAATATAATGCGAATCATTAGCGTTGATTCGTCTGGTCAATCGGGCAACCCAAGGGGGAATTCAGTGACTTTCAAATCCAGTTTCATGGCGGCCATGCGCGTATCGGTCGCGGCATGTGCGTTGCTCTCGGTTCAGGGCGTAGCCATGGCACAGGACGCCGAGCCATCGGCAGAGGAACGGGACGAGGTTGAAGCCGCGGACGGGGAGTTCCTGGGCACTATCGACATCGGCGAAAGCACCCGCGCGATCCGCACCGACACAGCAACTGCCATCACCGTCATAGACCGCTCCGAAATCGAGGATCGTCAGGCCAATACCATTGCCGAGCTTCTGGATTCGGTGCCCGGCGTCACGCTGATCAACGGCTCAACGCCGATCGGGTCAGGCATCAACATTCGCGGTTTCGGCGCAAACGGCACGTACGGCACCGACCAGAAAGTCCTGATCCTGATCGATGGGGCGACCAGCGGTTCGGAAGAACTCTACCGCATCGGCACCCAGTTGTTCACCGATCCCCTGCTCTACAAGCGGGCCGAAGTGATCCGCGGCACTGTGGGCAGCTTCGAATATGGTTCCGGCGTCGTCGGCGGCGTGGTTCGACTGGAATCCAGCGATGCCTACGATTATCTCGGCGGCCAGACCGGGATCACGCTCAACCAGAACCTGTCAGGTTACTCCAACAGGAACGGCTTCTCCACGTCCACCACGATCGCGGCGATGCCGAGCGAGCACTTCGAGTTCCTTGCCAACTACAGCTACCGCGAAGGCGGGACGCAGAAGGATGGACACGGCGACCGGATCGAGAACAGCGAGTTCTCGCTGCCGAGCTACCTTGTGAAAGGCGCGATCCACTTTGGCGCAGACAACGCCCACACCATCGAGGCCAGCTATAGCCAGACCGAAACAACCGAGCGCGACAAGCCCTATGACAGCTTCGGAACGAGCGGCGGCGCTTTCGGCAATGTCGATCGCGACACCACTTCGAAGACACTGATCCTGGGCTACTTCTACAACCCGATCGGGAACGATGCGATCGACCTGAGCCTCGTCTACACCTTCGCGGATCAGGACATCGATCAGGAATATATCGAAGGCAGTTCCCCGTTCGCGCCGCCAGGTGGTTTCCCGGTAGTCAGCGCAGACCAGAGCTACGAAACGTCCAAGATCACGCTCAAGAACGCAGCGCGCTTCCAGACCGGATCGATCCGGCATCATCTGCGCGCAGGCCTGGAATACATCAACAAGGACCGCCTCGACGCTGAATCCGCACCGGGCGGCAATGACAAGCGCATGGCCGCTTTTGCCGTCGATGAAATTTCCCTCTTCCGCGGATTCACGATCACGCCGGCAGCACGCTGGGAGACTTCGACCGTCAAGGGCACACTCGATGACGGGACCCGCGTGAGCTACACCAACGAAGCGCTGATGGGCGGCATTTCGGCCCGTTACGAGCTGCCCTTCGGTCTCGCGGCCTTCGGTAGCTGGGCCCGCACCAAGAGCCTGCCGATCCTCGACGATCTCGAAAACGAAATCTACATGATGCAACCCGAAAAGGGCGAAACCTGGGAGGCCGGCGCTTCCTTCGGCCGGATCGGCATCTTCACGCCCGACGACCAGTTCGCGATCAAGGTCAATTACTACGACACCGACCTGACGGACAACACGTCCTACTCCGGCGTGCTCGAGATATACCTCCAAGGCGTCGAAATCGAAGCCTCCTACGCGACGGCGAGCGGCTTCTATGCGGACTTCAACGGCAACATCGTCGATGGCAAACGCCTGCTCACCGATGGCGTCATCAACGACTGGACCAACCTTCCCGCCAACACTTACCAGCTGGCGATCGGCAAGCGGTTCGGAAAACTGGTCGATGTGCGCTGGGAAGGCGTGCTGGCCGAAGACCTGAACACCAATGGCGAGATTGCCGAAGGGTACGACGTGCACAATCTGCGCGCTTCGTTCTCCCCCAACGTCGGCCTGTTCAAGAACTTCACCCTTCGCCTGAGCGTCGAGAACATCTTCGACAGCTACTACACCCCCGCGCTCGCCACGCGGCCGGCGCCGGGGCGCAATTTCAAGGGAGCCATATCGCTGCAATTCTGACGCGGCGCCGCTCAAGCGGAGCTGCTGGACAGGCTCGCGCCGAAACTTGGGAAGTCTAGCCGATGTATCGATCGTTCAGCACGACATGGACAAAGGAGCGGTTCGTTTCGACGGCTGCCTCCGTGCTCATCAATCTCGGCATCGCCGCGACATTCGTCGGACTGACCAGCGGCGGCGCGAAGAAGCTGGATCCCCGCCCCGCACTGACCGTGATCGCGCTGGGGACCGGCCATTCCGACAACGACAGCGATGCCGAAGCCAAAACTGCCGCTGCGGCATCGCCGCCCTCCCCCTCCGCCGAGCAGCAAGAAAGCAAACAGCACAAGATGGAGGCTTCCCGGATCGTTCTGCACCATCAAGCGGAGCAAAGCGCCGACACGGACGAAGATGCGTCGGAACAGGTACAGGAAATCGACCTGGCCCTGACCAGTGCCATGCCGCCAGCTACGCAGGTATTCGCCCCTGCCCCGCCGCATAGGACCGAAACGGCAACCGCCCAAGGCGCAGCGGAAGCCGGGGAAGACGAAAACGCGGCCAGGAGCAGTGCAGCCGGCAACGGGGTAGCGGCAAAATACGCTGCGGCCGTGCGGCGCCATCTCATGCGACATCGACGGCACAACACGGTCGGGGCCGGCTCGGCCTATGTCCATTTTACCGTTCAGGCGAACGGGCACTGCCGCAACGTGGAAATCGCCCGATCATCGGGCTCCTCGCAGTTCGACCGCGCAGCGATTCAGATGGTCCGCCGCGCGGTGCCGTTTCCCCGGCCCCCGGAAGGTCTGAGCCGCAGCTTCAACTTCGAAATCACGGGCACCTGATGATGCCCACCAGAGCGGGCACAGGCGTCTTCCCACACCGAAACCGGACATCGATCCGACAACCAATCCCCATTTCCTGAGGAGGGCAGAGACATGAGAGTGAACCACTGGAAGCAGGCCATAGCCGGCAGCGGAGTGGCTATAGCATTGGCGCTTTCCTTCGCCTCGCCTGCTATCGCCCATACCGCCTACATGCTGCCCAACGTCTTCGCCGCGAACCTGGAAAAGCAGGTCACGGTGCAAAGTTCGTTCACCGAAGACTTCTTCCAGCCTGAAATCGCGGTCAACGCCGACGACTTCCACGTCATCCTGCCCGACGGTTCGCGTGGCGAGTTTGCCACGATCGCGAAGCACAAGCAGGTCGTCGTGATGGAAAGCCCGATGGAGGTCGAAGGCACCTATCGCTTCACCACCGGCGTGCGGCACGGCCGCACAGGCAAGATGGCAATGGTGGACGGTAAATGGCAGCCCGTTCACGGCGAGGTCCCGGCCAAGGCGACGATGGTCAAAACCAGCCAGACCGAAACCGTCTCCGACGTCTACGTCAGCAAGAAAGCGCCGACGCGTGCGCCGGTCGATGTGCAGATCGGCCGCCTGGTGATCCAGCCGGTCACGCATCCCAGCGACGTCTATCTGGACGGCCCTTTCGAATTCACCGTGCTGTTCGACGGCAAGCCGTTGTCCGGACAGACCGTGTCGATCGACCGCGGCGGTAGCCGCTACGAGACGGTCAAATACCACAAGGAGATCAGCACAGGCGAGCAAGGCGGCGCGACGCTCAGCTTCGACAAGCCCGGCGTCTACATCCTCATGACCCGCCACCGCGCCGATGCGCCCGCGGGCGCCGAAGCCGATATCCGCAGTTACACGACCACGCTTACCTTTGAAGTTCAGCCTTGAAATCAATGAAATACAGGAGGAACACCCGATGAAACAGACTCTACTCCACTGCAGTCTCGCAGCCCTTGCCGCACTCGGATTTGCCGGCACCGCCCAAGCCCAGGACGCCGACGGCGGCGGACGTTCGACGGCCGGCGGCCACAGCAAGACCGCCTTCATGGAAGCCTACGACGCGAATGGCGACGGCAAGGTTTCGAACGAGGAGTTCACCGCCAAGCGCGCGGACAAGTACAAGACCTTCGATCTCGACGGCGACGGCAATGTCGAGGAAGCCGAATATGTCGGCGAATATCAGGGGCGCCTCGACGTCGACCTCGCCAGACGCCGCGCCATGCAGATCAAGCAGGCCCATGTCCGCTACGGCGTGCTCGATACCGACGAAGACAAGAACATGACGATCGGCGAATTCAACGAGTCCGGTGACCGCATGTTCAAGCGGCTCGATACAAACGGCGATGGCGTAATCGATGAGATGGACTCGGCAGACTATTACTGAGCAACTCGGCCGGTTCGCCGGCGAAAAAACGCCAATGAACCGGCTTTGATCGCATTCGCAGCGAAGGAAATGGCTACTTCGGCACGATCCTTTGCTGCGAATGGAACAGCGGCGCCACCGCCTGCCAGGTCAGTCCGTCTCCTTGTCAGAGCTGGACCCTACTCATCGCTGGAGGAAATCTAAGGGCTCAGACCATTGGGACTGCGACAGAAATGTCGCCTGCTCTACCTATTCCCGCTACTCAGGAGCATTGAGATCCTGCGCGTTGTTTTTATGGTCTCTTACATACTGAAGGAGAGCCGTAACTTAACAACACCTAGATAACGTCGAGTATGCGATTAGCGACAGACGAACAGCGGAATCTGAGAGAGAGAGAGAGAGAGAGAGAGAGAGAGAGAGAGAGAGGTGGCCTGGGAAATTTGGACAGCGGGATAATTGGATTTTCTGCCTTGCGGCGGCCATGAAGGCGACCTGACAGGAGTAGAGATGAGCAGACGACCCCGCCGGAATCACAGCACAGCATTCAAGGCGAAGGTGGCGCTGGCCGCCGTGAAGGGAGAGAAGACGCTGGCCGAACTGGCGCAGCAGTTCGACGCGCATCCCAATCAGATTACGACCTGGCGCACCCAGTTGCTGGAAGGCGCAGCAGGAGTATTCGGCTCAGGCAGCAGGAGTATTCGGCTCAGAGAGCGCTTCAGAATCGGTCGAGCCAGCGGTCGATGTGAAGACGCTGCATGCCAAGATCGGTGAATTGACGCTGGCGAATGATTTTTTAGCCGGCGCGCTCGGGAAGGCCGGTCTGTTGCCGAGCGCAAAGCGATGATCGATCGTTCGCATAACCTGCCCGTAGTGCGACAGGCGCGGGAATTGGGGATCAGCCGGGGCAGCGTCTATTACCTGCCCAAGCCGGTTTGCGCGGCCGATCTGGCCATCATGCGGCGCATGGACGAATTGCACCTGGAGTTTCCGTTCGCGGGCAGCCGGATGCTGCGCGATCTGCTCCGGCAGGAAGGCATCGAGATCGGCCGCCAACATGTTGCCACCTTGATGAAGAAGATGGCGATCGAGGCGATCTATCGCCGCCCGAACACCTCGAAGCCGGCGCCGGGGCACAAGATCTACCCGTATTTGCTGCGCAAGCTGCCGGTTGTCCGGCCCAACCAGGTCTGAGCCACCGACATCAGTTATGTGCCAATGGCCAAGGGGTTCGTCTATCTCGTGGCCATCGTTGATTGGTTCAGCCGCAAGGTCCTGGCCTGGCGGGTGTCGATCACTATGGAGGCGGGTTTCTGCGTCGAGGCGCTGGAGGAAGCGCTGGCCCGCTACGGCAAGCCGGAGATTTTCAATACGGACCAGGGTAGCCAATTCACCAGCCAGGCCTTCACCAGCGTGCTGTTGCGTGAAGAAATCGCCATTAGCATGGATGGCCGGGGCGCATGGTGGGACAACGTCGTCGTCGAGCCGCTTTGGCGCTCGGTGAAGTACGAGGAGGTTTACCTCCATGCCTATGCCGCGGTCAGCGAGGCCCCGGCATCGATCGGTCGCTATTTGAACTTTTACAACGCCAGGAGGCCGCATTCGAGCCTTGGCGCCCGAACCCCGGACCAGACATATTTTTACAACCTGCCCATGGCGATGGCAGCATGAACTTGGCCGCCGATATGGGGTGTCACTCCGGTCGGGCTACGCCCTCCCTGCATGACGCCCCATATCGACAATTCCACGAAACCACCGGCAGACGATCCACTTATCGAGCGCCGATCTCTGTTCAGACCAATCGGGCCACCTCTGTCGCCGCAGTCCGAAATGGCGACGTGCCCTAGCCCGTGGGAGCACCGCCGGATCGGTTCCAGCCAATTTGACGGTGCCAAAAGCAAGGTCGAAATGGATAGGTCTGCCAAACTCCATGGCCGTTTTCTGCAAGGCCGCTCCTAAGCCAGACGCCAACCATCAACCGCGCTCAGCAACGTGCCCGGTGATCTCATAGAAACCCGCTCATACTGCCCCCATTGTTTGGGTTACGCGACGTGACATGGTCCTCTGACTGATACCGGTCAGAGGTAGAGTTTGCTTCCGTCATGGTGGCTGTTTGAGGTGATGGCGGCGATCTCTGCGAGAGGCTCTCCGCCCAGTTTCTAGCATGTTCTGACGTGATTTTGCACAAGGGCGAATTGCTCGAACGCGATATGCGGCGGGAGAATGTCTCGCATCACGAAATCTATTCGGCTTTTCGGCGGCAAGGCTATCTCCAGCCTGGCGATAGTAATTGGGTCGTGTTGGCAAATGGCAGCACGCTGACGGTCATCCCGCGCAAGCATATTGGGCTTATTGATGCGGCGCTGATGTCCGACGTCACCTCGGTGGCAGAACCACGATAACGAGCGAAGGTGCCCGACTATCCGGAACCTTGGAGGCACGCTGCGGTTGAAACGGAACCAAACAACTTCTGCAAGGATGCGCGATGACAACCGATACATTGACGCGCGCAATGATGGCTGAACCGGCGCTGCGGGTCGCGGTAATCGGCCATATCCGTTTTGCCGTGGCCGAGCCGTTTCAGGGCGGTATGGAGGCACATTGCGCGTCGTTGTGTCGCGGACTTGCCATGGCGGGGCACGATGTGACGCTGTTCGCCGCAGGCGGAAGCCGCGCCGATGCCGCCATCGTGCCGATTTGCAACCAGCCCTATGAACATGCGTTACCATGGGCGCGGTGGCGCGGCACGCCGCAGCTGGAGGAATATCAGCGGTGCGCTTTCCGACGGGCGTGGGATGCGATCCGGTCGGGCGGGTTCGATGTGGTGCACAACAACACGCTGTTTCCTGACCTGATCGATTGGGCGGCGCGCGACAATATACCAATGCTGACATCGCAGCATGTGCCCCCGTTCGGCAAGATGCGCGATGCGGTCAGGCAAGCCGAAGGCGATCCGCTGCGGCCGATGACGGTCACTTCGGCAAGCCAGCTGCCGCTGTGGTCGGACAGGTCGATGGCCAATATGCATCTGGTGTATAACGGCATCGACACGGCGCTTTGGCACCCTGTCGCTACGCCTCGCGTGCCGCCGCCGCTTTTCTGGTCGGGCCGGATCACCCACAACAAGGGCACGGCCATGGCGCTGCAGGCCGCGCGGCTTGCCGGTGTCGCCCTCGATCTGGCGGGTACTATTGAAGACGAAACCTATTTCGCGTGCGAGGTTGAGCCGCTACTCGACCCGCTCCGCCGTTATCTGGGGCATTTGTCGGGCGAGAGACTGCACCGGAAGATGGCCAGGGCCCGCGCTCTGGTAGTGACACCGGCATGGGACGAACCCTTTGGCCTAGTGGCGGCAGAGGCGCTGTCCTGCGACGTTCCGGTCATCGCCTTTGGCCGCGGTGCGCTACGCGAAGTGGTCGGGCCATGCGGGGCGATCATAGCGGCAGGCGATGTCGCAGCGCTCGCCGAAGCGATGCGCAATCCGCCGCAACTGGCGCCGGGCCATGCCCGCGCCCGCGCCGAAGCGCTGTTTTCCCTGCCTGCCATGATCGCGGGGTACGAGGCGCTCTATCGTTCGGCCATCAATGCCGCGCAGCCATTGGAAGTGGTGGCATGAGCGCGCACCGCTATATCTTCGTGGCCGGATTGCACCGGTCGGGCACCAGTGTGATCGCGCGCTTGCTGGCCGAACATCCCGACATTGCCGCCATTACAGACGCGCCCGTCCCCGAAAACGAAGGCTGCTATCTGCAAGGGGCGATCCCCCATACCGCGCGCCACGGCGTGCCCGGCCATTTCGCCACCGATCCCGAACAACATCTGGTCGAAGGGTCGCCGCTCGACCGGCTGGAAACGAAGTTGCGACTGCAAGCGGACTGGGCGCCGTGGTTCAATGCGGACAAGCCGTGGCGGGTGGAAAAATCGCCGGTGAACCTGACCCGCATGCGTCTGTTACAGTCCCTGTTCCCGCTGTCGCAATTCATCATTGCGACGCGCCATCCTGCCTTTACCAATGAAGCGATGCGCAAATGGGTCGATGTCGATGCCATCGGCTTTTGCCCCTATTGGCAGGCGGCGCATGAAATCGTGCTGGCCGACATCGAATATCTGCATGGCGCAATGATCGTGCGGTATGAAGATCTGGTCGAACAGCCCGAACGCATCCGCCGCGCGATGTTCGCATTCCTCGACCTGCCTTTGTGCGACACGGCACAGCCGGTGACCAATGGCAATCTGCAATATTGTGATTCCGCGCAGCGCAGCGGCGTGTGCTATCCGGGGCTAGGTTACGCGCCCGGCGCGTCGCATAGCCCCCTTCAAATACCGGTGCGCCACCCGCTGCGCGCCATTCGCGAGCGGGTCGAAGGCGTGCTTTCGGGCAACAGCCTCGCCGACCAGACCGGCTGACTGGATTATTCCCCATCGCGCGAAACCAAACATGCCCCCGCGCATTGTGAATCGGCATCAAGGAGATTGATCCATGGCTAAGGAAATTGATCTGGATTCTGGCGGCGCGAACCATCAGAAACCGCGCGGCGAGGACGATATCATGACCACGGCGCAAGGCGCGCCGGTGGCGGACGACCAGAACTGGCTGAAAGCGGGTGCGCGCGGCCCCAGCTTGCTGGAAGATCACATCGCACGCGAAAAGATCTTTCACTTCGACCACGAACGTATTCCCGAACGCGTGGTGCACGCGCGCGGCTATGGCATTCACGGGCATTTCGAACTGACGCGCGCGATCCCCGAATATTCGCGCGCGGCGATCTTTAATGAAACCGGCGTAAAAGTGCCCACCTTCACGCGCTTTTCGACCGTGGCGGGCAATAAGGGATCGCCCGATCTGGCCCGCGACGTGCGCGGTTTCGCGACCAAGTTCTATACCAGTGAAGGAAATTGGGACCTTGTCGGCAATAACATCCCCGTCTTCTTCATTCAGGACGCGATCAAGTTCCCCGATCTGATCCATGCCGCCAAACCAGCGCCGGATCGCGGCTTTCCGCAGGCGCAAACCGCGCATGACAATTTCTGGGACTTCATCTCGTTGACGCCCGAATCCATGAACATGGTCATGTGGATTATGTCCGACCGCACGATCCCTCGCAGCTTCCGCTTCATGGAAGGGTTCGGGGTCCATACCTTCCGTCTCGTCAATGCGAAGGG
The DNA here is from genome assembly GCF_014645195.1 of Novosphingobium indicum. Lineage (GTDB taxonomy): Bacteria > Pseudomonadota > Alphaproteobacteria > Sphingomonadales > Sphingomonadaceae > Novosphingobium > Novosphingobium indicum. Next base: position 24,196 of record NZ_BMLK01000032.1, read on the forward strand.
AAAGGCCCATTTCGTCAAGTTTCACTGGAAGCCGCATCTGGGCATGCAGTCCGTGGTCTGGAACGAGGCGTTAAAGATCAACGGCGCGGATCCCGATTTCCATCGCCGCGACATCTGGGACGCGATCGAGGCGGGCGACTTCCCAAAATGGGATCTGGGCATACAGGTTTTCGACGAGACATTCGCGGAGGAATTCGAATTCGACGTTCTCGACGCGACCAAGATCATTCCCGAGGAACAAGTGCCGGTGGAGATTATCGGCACGCTGACCATGGATGCCAATGTCGATAATTTCTTTGCAGAAACCGAGCAGGTCGCGTTCTGTACACAGAATATCGTGCCGGGCATCGATTTCACCGAAGACCCGCTGCTGCAAGGGCGCAATTTCTCCTATCTCGACACGCAGCTCAAGCGTCTGGGCGGGCCCAATTTCACCCATATCCCGATCAATGCCTCAAAATGCCCCGTGCGGCATTTCCAGCAGGACGGTCATATGGCGATGACCAATCCCAAGGGGCGCGTGAATTACGAGCCGAACAGCTGGTCGGGCGACATCGACGACAATCGCGAACCGCGCGGGCCCCGCGGCTGTCCGATGCACGGTTTCACCAGCTATGAAGCGCCGGTCGAAAGCCCGAAACTGCGGGCGCGAAGCGAAACCTTTGCCGATCACTACAGCCAGGCACGCCAGTTCTATGTCTCGCAAACGCCGGTCGAACAAAAGCATATGGCCGATGCGCTGACTTTCGAGCTGAGCAAAGTCGAGCGCTCCGATATCCGCGCCCGCATGGTCGGCCATTTGCGCAATATCGACGATGATCTGGCAAGCAAGGTCGCCGAAGGCCTGGGCATGGAGAAGCTGCCCGCCGCTATCCCGGCCGCGCGAGAGCCGATCACCGATCTTCCGCCCAGCCCTGCCCTGTCGATCCTTGCCAACGCGCCCAAAAGCTTCAAGGGCCGCAAGCTCGGGCTCTATCTGGCCGAAGGGGCCGACGCCGGTATCGTCAGCAGCCTGACCAAAGCGATCGAAGGCGCAGGCGGCATGGTCGAAATCGTCGCTCCGCATGTGGGCGGTACGAAATTGTCCGATGGCAAGAATCGCCCCGCCAACCAGAAAATCGATGGCGCTCCATCGGTGTTGTACGATGCGGTGGCCATCGTGATGGGCAAGGATGCCGGCGAGAAATTCGCGGACGACAAGCCAAGCATCGATTTCGTCAACGATGCCTTTGCCCATGCCAAGTTCATCGGTTTCTCACCCGAAGTCATGCCCCTGCTAAAAGCGGCGGGCGTGGCCGAAAAGATGGACGACGGCTTTGTCGAGCTGGGCGATCCGGCCCCCTTTGTCAACGCGATCAAGGATTTGCGTTTCTGGGATCGCATGGCCGTGAAACAGGCATAACCGCATACCCGCGATCGGTTGCCCTTATCGGACGGCCGGTCGCGGGAACCGCATGGCGCCTTTGCGGTTTCGGGGATTGTCGGAAACACGAGACCGGGTTTTGAAAATGTATGCCGCATCGACCGCGCCCGCAATTCCGGGCGAAATACGCACACATAATGGCGCGGCCGTTCAGGTCCGCATTGTTGCGTTGTCGACCGATTACTGCCTTCTTGGCGATTATGCTCCCGAAGGCGCGGAAGAGCTTTGGTTGGGGGCGATCGGACCGTTCCGGGTCAGGCGCGACGGATCGCGCGCGGACAGGCTGGTTTTCGACGGATCGATCCATCCGGCCATCGTCGGCCATTTCAACGCGGTTCTGGCAGTGCAAGCGGATGAAGGGGCCGATATGCCCAACGCCACGCATCTTTTCGCGGCCACTGCCACCAGCGCCAGCCAGAGGCCTGCCGCCTGAAAGATTAGCGCGAGAGTTCCTGCCCCAGCTTGAGGGCTCCTTCGCCATAAAGATATGACGGGTCGAACTTGCCCGTCCGCTCCAGCTTCGCGCGGTCGAATATGGTCACGCGGCCGCGTGACAATTCCATAATCCCCGCCTCGCGCAGGCTGCGTACAACGCGGTTCAGATGGATCGGCGTGGTCCCGCAGGCGTCAGCGATTTCCACTTGCGTCAGCGGCAGGTTGAAGCCGTCCTCGTCCCCCAGCCTGACCAGCGACAGGCGATACCACAGCTCTGCCATCAGATGGGCCAAACGCCCCTCGATCGGCAGATGCTCCATCGTCAGAATCCATTCGCGATGGATCGCGGCATCCAGCAAGGTCGAAAACCACAGCATCCTGCCCAGATGCGGATGGCGGGCCAGCAGCTCCTCCAGATGGCAATGGGTGACATAGGCGACCTTGGTCGGACCAATCGCGACCACCGTATGATCCAGCCTTTTGAGTGCGAAGGCGTGCAGATCGACGAAATCGCCCGGCACGTGCAGCGACACGATATGCCGTCTTCCGTCTCGCTTGATCGTGCGGGCCATGAACCCCTCGATCAGAAAGGTGCTGCGGTCGACCAGATCGCCGTCCTGCAGGATGACGCGGTCGTGCGACACACGCTCCACCGGTTCGAGCATATCCTCGATAATCCGCTGCTCGTCCTGCGAAAGCGCATGCCGTGCCCTTCCCAGGAGGAAGCGCCAGCTATTGGGGAAATCCGGGTTCACCTGTCGTCGTCTGTCTTTCATTTGCCGACCGGTCGACCGGCAGCCCTATTATCAAATGATAAGTTGGGTGCGCCGATTTACAAGCCGTCACGCAACTGCCTTTTCCGCACCGTTTTCCAGCAACGCCAACACTTTGGCGCTGCTGGCAAAGGGCTGGTGCTGTTGCTGGCGCGTCAGGGCCAGATCATCCTCGCGCGTGGGGCGGATGCGGCGCCATCCCGCGGGGCCCGGTTCGGCCAGCCCCATCAGGCGAAAGGCGCGCAGCCAGTGCTGCATCGTGGGCTGCCCCCATTTGCTGCGGAAATATTCGGCATTGCGGATCACGCTGTCGAGGTGGTGGACCGGCGGCATGTGATGGGGATGGTACTGGTGATAGGCCTTCGCCCCGCGCAGCCAGAACAGGTTGACACCTTGTTCGGCACAAGTGCGGCCGAAATCGGTGTCTTCCCCGCCATAGCCGCGATAATTCTCGTCAAAGCCGCCCAGCTGGTGGAATAGCGCCGCTTCCATTGCGAAATTCAACGACCAGAAGCAGCGATAATCGCGGCATGGGGCAACGGGAGTGGAAGGCGGCCCCGGCCGTTCCGAATGGCGCACCGATAGTCTGTCGAGGACGGCGTAATCGAGCGTCTGCAACGGCGCGTGTGACGGCAGATAGCTGACCTCTCCCATCATTACCCCCGCGCAGCAAGGCGCGGCAGCCGCATAATCGTGTAGCAGATCGGGATGCGGAATACAGTCGACGTCGAGGAATACGATCAGCCCGCCGCCCGCCTCTGCCGCCGCGCGGTTGCGCGCCGCAGAAAGACACAGCCCTTCGGACTGCAGCATGATCTGCCGCACCGGAAAGACGGTATAGGGCAGATCATAAGGCTGGTCTTGTAAGACCGCGACGATCAGCTCGCCGGGTGGCAGACGGCTTTCGTTGAGGCCCCTGACCAGATTGCGCAAATGCGCGTCACGCCCGTGGGCAAGGGTACAGACCGAAATCATGCCGCCAGCTCCGCTTGCGATGTAAGGGGCGCTGCACCTTCCCATAATTCGCGCGCCAGCCGGTCGATGCGGCAGGCGGTTACCGCCGCGGCGTCGCTGTCGATCATATTGCGCGCCTCATGCGCGTCCGCAGCGCGCGCCTGTTGCCACATTTGCGCCCATGCTGCGCCATCCGATGGCCAGACCGGCCGCGATGCGCACAATCCCGCCGCTGCCAGGGCCTCTGCCTTGCGCTCCTGCTCCGCGAAATAGCGCCATTCGGGAATCGCGATCCACGGAAAGCTTGCGCCTTTCGCCTCACGCGCCTGTAGGATCTGGTGGACGGTGGTATTACCGCAGCTCGACACGATACGGTCGGCAGCGGCGATATAGTCCTGCGGATTATCGACCCACCCGCGCAGTTCCAGATTGCCGGGCGGCGTTTCGTGCCATTCGCTGAACGTGCTGCCGATCACGATCCAGTGCGTATCGGGTTCGGCCCGCGCGCCCAGGGTTAGCGGAGCGGTGGGCGTGCCCTGCCCTCCTCCGCCCGCGATCACCACCACCAGTTCGCGCCCGTCAGGTGCATGGATGCGGGTCCGCGCATCGGGACCGGCATCGAAGGGCGCAATGCCAAGACCCGGCGCATAGATCGTCTTTGCCCGCAACCGTTCGGGCCGATCGGGCTGCTCCAGCATTGGATGGTAGGGTGCCAGCAAGGCCGCCGCCGCATCATAGCTGGCGCGATGGGCGGGATCGTTGCGGTCGCCATGTTGCAGCACCGCGATATGCGGCACCGACGCGATCCGGCACAGCTGGCCGATTTCCGCCGACACATCGCACAGGAACAGCGCGGGCCGCGCGCTGGCGAACCAGCCGGTCAGCGCGGCGACCGCATCGGAAATCGCGTGCCAGCCCAGTGGCGCGCAATGCAGCGTTTCGGGCACCGGCATCGCGGCCAGTCGCGGCGCTTCGCGTTCGCGCGGCTCAAACAGCGAGGGGATGCGAACCAGATCGATCGCGGGCGCCAGATCGGGAAAAATATCGTCGCGCGCGCAGAACAGGGTAACGGGGCGATATTCGATCAGCGCATTGGCTAGATGGGCGCAGCGTTCGGCATGGCCGCGCCCCTGATGGTGCACGAATATGCCGATCGGGCGATTGTCATGCAGCGACATAGGCAGCCTCCTTTGTACGAGAGCGGCGCTCGTGCCACAGCAGCCCCTCCAGAACGCCTGCCGCGTGCGAGCGGCGGGCGGTATAGACATGGGTGAGGCCGGCCATGCCGCGCACTTCCTCGTGAAAATTGGCGACCAGAACCGCTTGCGACGATGCGGCCAGCATATCCACGTCGTTCCCGCTGTCCCCCGCCGCGACAATCCTGTCGCGGGGCAGCTCCAGCACAGCCGCCACATGGGCAAGAGCAGCATGCTTACCGGCACGCACGGGCAATATGTCGAGCAGCCGGTCGTGGCTGAGGATCGCCTTCGCCGCGATCCCGCGCGACGCCAGCCGGTCGCGAACGCGGTTGAGCACGTCGGGTCCATCGGCCAGAAAGCTGCATTTGAACCGCCGCTGTTCGATGGGTGCCTGCCGGACAAGACCGGGAAAATCGTCCATCGCGGCGAGCACCGCATCGGGGTTCCACCCCTTTGCAAGGGCGGCGGCGTAGTCCTCGTCCAGCCGGAAACCACGACCCGTTCGCCAATAGATTTCCGAACCTACCGATGCGATCAGCACATCGGGCACCGGCATGTCCCATTCGCGCAGCAACCGCCGCGCTTCCACGAACGACCGCCCCGTCGCGACCCCGAACCCGACCGAGGCGCGCTTGCGGGTCAGAAATGCCGACAGCCTGCGCGCGCCTTTCCGGCAACCGGTCAGCGTATTGTCGATATCGCTGATCAGCATGCGCCGCGGGCGCATCGTCGTGCCGGTCCGGTCCGCCGAAGCGATCTCTTGCGCGATGGACAGGAAACCGTTGGCATAGTCGCGCCAGTTCATCCCGCCGATATTGACCAGCGCATTGCGCGAGCAGCGCTGCCACAGAACCTCGTCATCCAGCATGCGCAGCATGGCACGCTGCATATCTTCGGGATCGAGTGGGTTGATCAGCAATCCGTGCTCCAGTTCGGCCACGATATCGCTGGGCCCGCCATTGCGGGTGGCGACCACAGGCAGCCCATGCGATGCCGCCTCGATCAGGGTCAGCCCATAGGGTTCGGTCAGCGCCGGATTGACGAACACACCCCTGCTGCGGCGCGCCAGCTCGTACATGGCGGCCACTTGCCGGCTGTCATGGCGCGACGGCCAGGCCGCCACCCCGTGCAGATCGTGCCGATCGATCGCGTCGACCAGATCGATAAGCACTTCGCGATGCTCCGCCTCTCCGCGCTTAACGCCTGCACGCAGGCCCGGCAGGATCACCAGATTGGCGCGAGCGGATAATTCGCGGCTCGATCCGAATGCCTCGACTAGCCGGACAAGGTTTTTCTTGTGAACGGGCCGCGCGATGGCAAGGATCATCGGGCGCGACGGTTGGCGCAGGAACGGTTCGACCAGCCTGCGGGCGCGGATCAGGTCGCTGCGGCGCACATCCGCGACATCGACACCGGGGCGCAGCCGGTGGATGCGGTCGAACCGGGCCGAGGGATAGGCTGGCAGCTGGCGTTCGCATTCGTCGCGTGACGATGCGATGATCGCATCGGCAGCCGCGATGGCGCGGTCCTCCTCCTTCAACCGCGCGGCAAGCGCGGGGCTGTTCTGCATCATCGCCGCCTTGTCATGCGCCAGCGAGTGGGCGGTATAGATGAAGGGAATACCCAGCTCGTTCCTCACCTGCCGGGCCACGTCGGCGGCATCGGCGAAATGCGCATGAATGATATCGGGCCGCCGGTCAGACGCGCGCAGAAATTCGATCAGAGCGCGGGTGAAGGCGGCACGGTCGCGGGCCAGATCCTCTTTCGCGAGATAGTGCCGGTTGCCGCTGTCAATCCGGATGATCTCGCTTTTGGCCGATATCGCCTCGCGCGGCTGGGCATGAACGCGGCTCAGCGCCGGATCGTCGAACAGGCGCGTGATGATATCGGCACGTGTCACCCGCGGGTCGCGGGCAAGTGCCGCCATGGCCCCGAGAATATAGGCGATATGACCGCCGGTATCCTCGGTAATACCGTAACGGACAGGCGGCGCGCGCAAACACCCGCCAAGGGCAATCGCAAGAATATGCATAAACTCGGGCACTCCCAAGGTGAACCGGAGTTTAATGATTGCCCCAGCCATGCGGTTCCTCGATTTATTAAATTAATTCGGAATCAATCTTCTTAATGACGGAACCAATCGCGGTCCGGCGCCTTGTAGGGCCATCAACCATATCAGGGGCGCGACTATGCCGACCGAAGATCCTCTGGCCGACCCGGCCCTACTTGAGGAATTCGAGAATTTCGTACGCAGCAAGGGTTTTCCCTGCGTGGGCGCGAAATCGGCGCTCAGTCGCGGGCAATTGAAGATCGTGCCATGCTGGTCGCTGGCCAGCGGGTGGAGCGACGTGCTGATCCACCGCGAATTGCTGCAATGGGCCTATGATTACCGGCAGGACCCCACGCTGTTCCGCTCCATCGCGTTCGTGTTCGACGGACCGAGAGATCTGGACGAGATTGGCTTTGAAACGGCGATGTGGGAACGCATCCAGTCCCTAGCCGACAAGGACGCGTGGCTGGAACAGCCCTATGACGCCGAAGTCAGTAGCGATCCCGAAGACCCTCACTTCTCCCTCTCGTTCGGGGGAGAAGCGTTCTTCGTGGTCGGCATGCATCCCAATGCCAGCCGACCCGCACGCCGGTTCCGTTCGCCCGTACTGGTGTTCAACCTGCACCAGCAATTCGAACAGCTTCGCGCCGAGGGCCGGTACGAGAAAATCCGTAAGACCATACTGGACCGTGACCGCGCATTGGCCGGCACGGTCAATCCCATGCTCGCCCGCCACGGCGAGAGCAGCGAGGCGGTGCAATATTCGGGACGGCTGACCGATGCCGGATGGCGCTGCCCATTTGCCGACAAGCGCAGCAACGCAACAACCAAATAGAGCCTTCAAGGGGGCAAAAATGGGAAGACTGATCGTTGTATCGAACCGCGTGGCCGATCTGGACAAGCCGCAATCGGCGTCGTCGGGTGGGCTTGCGATGGCGATGGCGGGCGCGCTGCGTGAGGAAGGCGGCATCTGGCTGGGGTGGAGCGGCAATAGTGGCACCGAAAACCTGACCCGCCCCGAATTGTCCGAAATCGACGGCGTCACCATCGCCCGGCTAAGCCTGTCGGACCGCGAGATTGACGAATATTACAATGGTTTCGCAAATCGCACCCTTTGGCCCTTGTTCCATTATCGCAACGATCTGGCCGCCTATGAACAATCTTTCCGTGATACCTATACCGATGTGAACCGCCGCTTCGCCGAGGCTTTGCGGGATCTCATCGAACCCGATGATGTGATCTGGGTGCAGGATTACCATCTGATCCCGCTGGGCCGCGAATTGCGCGCGATGGGATTTACCAACCGGATCGGCTTTTTCCTGCATATCCCGTGGCCTGCGCGCGAGATTTTCATCACCCTGCCCCAGCATGCCGAGCTGGTGTGGTCGATGTTCGCCTATGATCTTATCGGCTTTCAAAGCCGGGGGTCGCTGCAAGCCTTTATCGATTATGTCTCGACCGATCTGAACGCTGTACCCAGCCCCGATGGTGCGATCGACCATTTTGGTCGCAGCCTGACAGCGCGTAGCTATCCCATCGGCATCGACCCCGCCGAAATGGCATCGTTGGCGCTGACTGATGCTGGTAGGGAAAGCTACGAGCGGCTGAAAGACGTACACCAGGGGCGCAAGCTGCTGGTTGGCGTCGACCGGATTGATTATTCCAAAGGGCTGCCGCACAAATTCGCGGCCTACTCCAGCTTTCTGAAATCGAACCATGAGCTGCACGGCAAGACCAGTTTCCTGCAGATTGGGCAGCCCAGCCGCAGCCGCGTGCAGGAATATCAGGAGCTAAGCGAGCATCTCATTGCCGAGGCGGGGCGCATCAATGGGCACTATGGCAAGCTAGATTGGACCCCGCTGCATTATCACACGCAATCTTATGACCGCGCGGCATTAGCGGGCATATATCGCGCAGCGGACGTATGCCTCGTCACCCCGCTGCGAGACGGGATGAACCTTGTTGCCAAGGAATTCGTCGCGGCGCAGGAACCCGAAGATCCGGGGGTGTTGATCCTGTCGCAATTTGCCGGTGCGGCTGAGCAGTTGGAAGATGCTCTGATCGTCAATCCCTATAGCGACGACCAGTGCGCGGCCGCGATCCTGTGCGCGACCCAAATGCCGCTGGACGAACGCAAGGAGCGCTGGCGCAACCTGATTAATAGTGTGACCACCGAAAGCCTGACCGCGTGGAAGGAGCGCTTTCTGTGCGATTTGCGCGGCAAAGATGCCGACGGTTCAACACAGCCCTTTCGGCGCTGGGCCTGAATCGTTGCGGCTTTAATTAGTGTCCGTCCATAAACGGGGTATTTTTGCGGTCTGATTGGACGTCAAACGCGGTCTGTATCGC
>NZ_BMLK01000033.1 GCF_014645195.1 Novosphingobium indicum
GCGCCCGCTGATGTTGGCGTAAGCCCTCGGAATATTTCGAGAAATCGACACAAGCGCGTCTACAAGCTACATATTCATTGACATTGCAGCCACCTCGTAGCGAACTGGAACCTCTCACAGGGGAGGCAAAATTGGGCAAAGGCAGCTATCTCGGTGGTCATACAGTGGTCGGATTCGGCAGTTCGACGAAAGCGCGAGGTAGGCGCGGAGGCATCAATTCCGAATCGCCCGCAGCCAAACAAATGGCGTCAAATGAACAAAAACGCCGAGAAGCGAAATTAGCTGAGCAGCGCAGAATAACTGCTGAGATAACCAAGAAAAATGTAAAATTCGCAAAACGTCTCGGCGAACGATGGCACAGAGAAAAGCCCCCAGAACTTTACAACAAAAAACTTATGGAAGATAAATCCACATCATCTCAACTAGCCGATGCATTCAAAAATGCATTTTCGAAAATCCACGAAAATAAATTATGAAATTTACACATAAAAGTCGCTCAATTCCTTAAATTCTACTTTTGCCAATTCATCAAAAAGCACGCTTGCCCGGTAGCCGCGACCGTAATTATCGGAAACATCGCCAGCATTTTTGCTGGTCCCCCACCCGCCTATCGCCAGCGAAATGTCACGATCAACCCGCGCATCGCGCAGCGCATCACGGAACCGATGTCGGAAGGAGTGGTAGCTGGTGCGCTCCCGCAACGCCCCTGCATGCTTGAGGAATTGACCGAACCACTTCGAGAAGGCCGTGGATCGGAAGCCACTGCGCCCCGGACAGATATCGTCGAATAGCTTCGCGTCTCCGCGCTTAGATCGCTCTTCAACGAATGACACCAACCCAAGGTCGAGCAACTTTGGATGGACTGGAACGATCCGCTCACTGGATCGGGTCTTCAAGCTCTTATCCGTACTCCCTACCAAGGACTTCTCGGTGATTACGAAACACCGGACATCATCGACCATGCGGACATCGCTAGTGTCGAGTTGGCAGATTTCATTGAGGCGAAGACCGCTGTATAGGCCGATCAGCGGTATCCAGAAGCGGGTGCCTTTGGGCCGAGCATGTCCCGGCGTGGTATAGCCGTTGCCATCATTCTTACACCCTCGATATAGCGGCGCGGTAAACATCTGCCGCAACTGCTCGTCCGAGAATGGTAGCCGCTTGTCCTGCTTCGCAACGGGATCGGCCAACCGCAGGCCACGCATATGGTTCTTCGTGAGGAACTCCTCTCGAACCGCCCAGTTCAGGACGACGCAGACCTTGTTAAGGTAGATGTTTATGTTCGCAGGGCTGATGAGATCAGACCACCCCTCTGCCCTCGCCCGCCCTGCCGCTTCCCGAGGTGTCAGGTTGGGGTAACGCTTCGACGCACTCTTGGGGATGAAGCGCAGGGTCTCCATGAAATCTCGACACGCTGCACGGTTGATATTCTCCATTGGGGTATCAGCCCCCATGATGGAGAGCGTCAGCCGCCGCGCCGTTTCATATGCCAGCCGGGTTCGCGCCGACCATTTCCGCGTTGGATCGTCCATGAAGCGGGCATAGACCTCACCGAGAGTATAGCGCGGCGCGACAGGAGCCGCCTCGACTTTAACGACCGGCACTCTCACCGAGAGGCCCCGTACGACCTCCCCTACTTCGTGAAGCAGCGCCACATCGACGACCCCACCCAATTCCAATCGAGCAGATTCGAGCAGCGTCTCGATCTCACCGATAATCGCGTGAGACCTTTTCAACGCCATGCTGGGGCTGTCGGTCTCCAACGAGCGCCAGATTTCAGTCTTGCCAAGAACGCTTCGAAGCGCAGGCGGGACACATTTTCTTACATGAAAAATGCCCCGCTTCTCAACGAGCAAACTGGACCGCTTTCGTAGACGCTTCTTGTAGACGCGCTTGTGTCGATTTCTCGAAATATTCCGAGGGCTTACGCCAACATCAGCGGGCGCATTTTGTAGACGAGTTTCGTAGACACGATGCGCGAAAGACCGTCTTGGCGACGATTCCTCAAGGATTTAAGGGATTTCTTGGGGGGTGGTGAGCCCTGCTGGGTTCGAACCAGCGACCTACTGATTAAAAGTCAGTTGCTCTACCGACTGAGCTAAGGGCCCCCTGCCGACAACGGCTGCGGAAGGGTCACCTAGGGGCCGGAAGTGGCTTGGTCAAGCGGGCTGATAGGTGCCGGACGGTCAATCCGCTCAAGGGATCGCGCCAGCGTCCGGCAATCGTGGCTGCGGGCCCCAGCACGAAGGCCCGTTCGCGAAAGAAGGGGTGAGGAATGACCAGGCTGGATTCCCCGTCATCGTGCGCCCACGCACCGCCGCTCCACAGGACGATATCGAGATCGAGCGTGCGCGCGCTCCACGCCTTGCCGGTACGCCTGCGACCGAACCTGTGTTCGATCGCTTGCAGCTTGCGCAGCATCGCGTCCGGTTCCCGATAGGTGCGCACAATGGCGGCTGCATTGGCATAGCGGCGGCGTGACGGCCCCAGCGGCGGGGTCTCGATCACGCGGGACACCGAGACGACCTGGCAGGTAGCGTTATCGAGAGCCTTCAGCGCGGCCGCTATCAGCGCGCGCGGCGATCCGTAGAGGGCATGCCGCATGTTGGAGCCCAGCGCGATCAGGTAGTCCTGCCGGGCCAATGCTGCGCCTCAGATGTCCTGCGCGATGCGCGTGTAGAGCTGCGGGCGGCGGTCACGAAAGAAACCCATGCCGGCGCGGTGCTTGGCGGCGCGGGCGAGGTCTATGGTGGCGGTCAGGACCCCGGTTTCCTCCTTGCCGAAATCGGCGAGGTAATCGCCCCATTCGTCGGTGATGAACGAATGGCCGTAGAAAGCCTGCCCCTGCTCCACGCCGATGCGGTTGGCGGCGATCACCGGCATGCAGTTGGACACCGCATGGCCGATCATCGCCCGACGCCACATGCGGCTGGTATCGAGATCGGCGTCGTAGGGTTCGGAGCCGATGGCCGTGGGATAGAACAGCAGTTCCGCCCCCATCAGCGCCATGACGCGCGCGCATTCGGGATACCACTGGTCCCAGCATACGCCGACGCCAATACGCGTACCGAACAGGTCCCAAACCTTGAAACCGTCGTTGCCGGGGCGGAAGTAGTACTTCTCCTCGTAGCCGGGGCCGTCGGGAATGTGGCTCTTGCGGTAGGTGCCCATGATGGCGCCATCGGGGCCGATCATGGCGAGCGTGTTGTAGTAGTGGTGCCCATCGCGCTCGAAGAAGCTGGTCGGGATCGCGACTTTCAGCTTTTCGGCGAGCGCCCGCATGGCCTGGACCGAAGGGTGCTCGGTGGTCGGTCGGGCGAGCGAGAACAGCTCCTCTTCCTCGACCTTGCAGAAGTAGGGGCCCGAAAACAGCTCGGGTGGAAGCACGATCTGCGCGCCCTTCCCCGCCGCTTCCTCCACCAGAGCGGAAACAGCGGCGATGTTCTCGCTCTCGTCGTTGGAACCGAGAGCGAGCTGCAGGGCGGCAACGGTGATTTCAGTCATGGGCGGCGCCCTTATCAGTCCCGCTTGCGGAACAGAAGAGTCATCCGGTCACTCTCGCCGATGGCCGCATACTTGTCCTTGTCCTGCTCCTTGAGCGCATAGCTCGGCGGCAGCGTCCAGACGCCCTTTTCCCAGTCCGCGCTGTCCTTGGGATTGGCATTGATCTCGGACTTGTCGGCGAGTTCGAACCCGTTCACTTCCATGAACTTGATGATGTCGGCTTCGCGCAGGTAGCCATGGCCTCCGTCGGCGTAGGAGAACGGCGCATCCGGCTTGGCGCGATGCTGGACGATACCCAGCATGCCGCCGGGCTTGAGCAGATCGCGCATCGCCTTGATCTCGCTGTCGGCGATGTTCCAGCGCATGATGTTGTGCATCATCCGCACGACGAGAACGCGGTCATAGGTGCCCTTCTCCTCGTCGGGAATCGCCCCCAGCGTCATGCCGGAGACGCTGCTTTCGGGAATACCGGTCCATTCCGCCACTTTCTTGGGGAAAGCCGCGGCCTGATCGGGCAGCGTGCTGCCATCGAAGGGCACGACGTCCGGATTGAAGTACAGCCCGGTCAGATGTCCCTGCTGGCCCAGATAGAGCCCCAGCATGCGCGAGTACCAGCCGCCGCCGGGCGCATATTCGCCGACTTTCATGCTCGGGCTCACGCCCATGAAGGACAGCGTTTCCACTGGATTGCGGTACATGTCGCGGGCGCGGTCGTCCTTGCGCATGTCATTGGCGGCTGCCAGTTCGAGCAGCGCCTCACAACCGTCGCACACTTCGGTTTTGGGTGCGGTTTCGCCCGTCGTTGCGGCAATCGGAGCGGCGATCAGACCGAGAAGGGAAGAGACGGCAAAGAGCATACGGCGCATGGGAGAATCTCCGCAGAGTGGGGGACTTGCGGGAAGGTAAACGCCTTGCAGCCAATGACAAGCCGTACTCTTGTACCTATCTTGCGACAAAATCCCCCGGCTCGAGGACAAGAGAGACAATGGAAACAGCAATTGTGGCAGGCGGATGCTTCTGGTGCACCGAAGCGGTATTCCGCGACGTGATCGGCGTGGAAACCGTCGAAAGCGGTTACATCGGCGGCACCGTGGAGAACCCCACCTACAAGCAGATCTGCACCGGCGAGACCGGCCATGCCGAGGCCGTGAAGCTCACCTACGATCCCGAAACGATCAGCTATGGCGAAGTGCTCGACGTGTTCCTGGGCACGCACGACCCGACGCAGCTCAACCGCCAGGGCAACGATGTGGGCACGCAGTACCGCTCGGCGATCTTCCCGCTCGACGATGCCCAGCACAGGGAAGCGGAAGCCGCGATCGGCCGCTGGAATGCCGAGAACGGCGCGACGGCCGTGACAACCATCGAGGGCCCGGCAACGTGGTATCCGGCCGAGGGTTATCATCAGGAGTACTGGGAAGGCGAAGGCCAGCGCAATCCGTACTGCCTTGCCGTAATCCCGCCCAAGCTGATGAAGCTGCGCAAGAGCTTTCAGGCCAAGGTGAAGAGCTAGTCTGCTTTGCGCCAGCGGGCGATGAAGAAGCCGTCCAGCCCGCCGGCTTCGGTGAGCATTCCGGGGTCGGTGCGCAGCCAGCCTTCGGGCGTGGGGGACAGGCCTTCGGGCAGGTCCCCGGACGCCACCGGCGCCGGATCGAGCGCGACGGGGCGAGCTTGGGCCTCGCCCTCCTCGGGTTCCAGCGAGCACACCGCATAGACCAGCGCACCGCCAGGCTTCAGCCAGCCGGCGGCGCGCTCTATCATCGCAGCCTGCAGTTCGGCCATTTCGGCGATCTGGCACGGCCCGATGCGGTGGAGCACGTCCGGATGGCGGCGGGCGGTGCCGGTCGCCGTGCACGGGGCATCGAGCAGAATAGCGTCGAACGGCGTCTCCGGCTCCCACTTGAACGCATCGGCCTGTACCACGTGCGCGAAAAGGCCGGTCCGCTTCAAGTTTTCCTTCAGCCGCTCCAGTCGGCGCTTGCTGATGTCGAGCGCCGTAACGTCCCAGCCTGCGGCAGCGAGTTGCAGCGTCTTGCCGCCGGGCGCGGCGCAGAGATCGAGGACGCGCCGGCCCTCGCCGCTACCAAGCAAGCGTGCCGGCAGGCTTGCCGCCAGATCCTGAACCCACCAGGCGCCGTCGCGGAACCCTTCGAGATGCTCGACGGCGGTACCGCGCGGCAGGCGCACATGACCGGGCATAAGCGAAACGCCGCCCAACTTTGCCGCCCATTCCGCGGTCTGCGCCGGATCGCGCAGGGCCAGATCGAGCTGTGGCGGCGCGGCCAGCCCGGCGGCGATGGCTGGTGCGCGGTCGCCCCACCGTTCCGCAACCGGCTCGGGCAGGGTCGGGACCTCGGGTAACGAGACTTCCCGCTTCATCAGCGTGGAAAAGACGCCGTGCGCCAGACGGCGCGGTCCGCCCGTCAACAGCGGCAACCCGGTGGCGATCACGGCATGGGCTGGCGTTTCCAGCCGCAGCACTTGCGCCAGCATCAGTTCCAGCACAGCGCGCGGCTTGGCATCGTCCGGCAGGCGCTGGCGGGTGGCGCTGTCGATCAGGGCATCCAGATCCGCCTTCCAGCGCAAGACCTCACCGGCGATGGCGCGCGTCAGGGCACGGTCGGCGTCGCCGCGCACCCGCGCCAGCGCAGCGCCAGCAGCCTGATCCAGCGTCTCGCCACGCCGCAAGACAGCATCGATAAGATTGAGCGCGGCACGGCGCGCGGGAAGGCCGGGAATATCCATCGACGCCCCCCTACAGCGCATTGCCTTTTATCGCCAGCCATCCCACATTGCGACCATGACTGAACGTGCCACCAAACGCCCCAGGGACTTCAGGAAGCCTGAGCACTGGACCAACGATCCGGCCCCGAAGCCGCAACCGGTGAAGGACGAACAGGATCCTGACGGCCTTTCCCCCACCCGCTACGGCGACTGGGTCAAAAAAGGCATCGCCATCGATTTCTGAGCGACTCTGCTTTCGCTCTCATTTCGACAGGGAAAATCAGGCGGGGGGCTGTCCACCGGACCCATCCGGGCCAGTTTTGCCCGCAGCTTTTGCTGCACCACCTCTTATTACGCCAAAGTTCTGCGACTTTTCGCCCGCCTGCGCTTGAGAAAAGCCATCGGCCGCCAGACCTCGCTTGAGCAGTTCTCGTACAGCGGCTGCCCGTGTCGGCATCCTGCGCGCAAAGCGCCAGTCATCGATGGCCTGCAACTCCTCGGCAGTGACCATGATCTGTAAACGCTGTTCGCGGCTAAGCCCGTCCACGCTCCAATCCTCCTTGTTTGGACGCATAAAAGATCGCTGGCACTAATGTAGTAAGCAGCACTCTCTGCGTAAAGGGCAGAGCAACCTGCGCTCGCTGCGTTTACTCATTTTTACAAGGACAGTCAGTCTCATTCATACAGTACATGTGAGAAAACTATACATAAATCTAAATATCAATACGAAATACATTCAATTTTTTAGTTATGTACACAAATGATCTTTATAGAAATGTGCGCATCATGTTATGTAATGACATTGAACTTTCAGCGAAGAAAGGACCATTGACATGCCATTTTTTGCACTGACCCTGGACGATGACGGGCAAGGAGAGCCCAAGCGGATAGAATTCACCGCCGATGACCCGCACCGGGCATTCTTCATTCTAGAGAAGGAAAAGACCGGCCGAAAAGCGATACTGTGGCAGGATGAAAAGCGCTTGGGTGCCTTGCAGCGGACCGAAAACGGTGTCTGGCAGATCGCCGGCTGACCGCGCATTCACGCTACCGCGTCGATACAAAGACCCATTCCTGATTTCACGTAAAAATCCCACAAGCCAAGGCCTATGCGGCGCTTCTGTCTTGTGGGTAGACGGAGATGCTCCACGCTCCTCCCACCATCATCTTTTCCAAAACTCCGTCATCTAGCCGACAATTTCGATCGGCGTTCCATCGGGAACGCTTTCCCACAAGGCTTCGATTTCCTCGTTGGACACGGCAATGCAGCCGTCTGTCCAGTCGCCCGGGATGCGCCCGACGGGCAGCGCATTGGGCTGGCCGTGGATCATGATCATGCCCCCGGCGGACCGGCCGAGCGACTCGGCGTAAGCCACATCCGCGGCGTTGGGGTAGGAGATGTGAAGCGAAAGGTAGTAGCTGCTGTTCGGATTGGACCAGTCGATCTCGTACAGCCCCTCCGGGGTTCGCTGATCCCCCTCGAAGCGCTTAGGACCAACCGGCGCTCCACCCAGCTGGATCCCGTCGATCACATGGATCAACTGTCCTTCAGCATAGAGCGCGAGCGTCCGGTCCGATTTGTCGACATGGACAAAGTCGATCAGCGGCAGCGACAGCGGCGCGACCGGCTGGGCCGCGCCAAGCATGAGCGGCAGGAGCGGCGGGACAAGCCTTGCGCCCCACCGCACCGGATCAGTCCGCGAAAGGATCGCGCACGAGGATCGTGTCCTCGCGCTCGGGGCTGGTGGAAACCAGCGCGACCGGGGTTTCGATCAGTTCCTGCACACGCTGGATGTACTTGATCGCCTGTGCCGGAAGGTCCGCCCACGAACGGGCACCGGCCGTCGTGCCGCTCCAGCCGTCCATTTCCTCGTAGATCGGTTCGACATTGGCCTGATCGGCGGCGTGGCTCGGAAAGTAGTCGAGGATCTTGCCGTCCAGGCGGTAGCCCGTGCAGATTTTCACCTTGTCGAACCCGTCGAGCACGTCGAGCTTGGTCAACGCGATGCCGGTCACCCCGGAAATCGCGCAGGACTGCCGCGTAAGTACGGCATCGAACCAGCCGCAGCGGCGCTTGCGTCCGGTCACGGTGCCGAACTCGTGACCGCGCTCACCGAGGCGCTGACCGGTTTCGTCTTCCAACTCCGTCGGGAACGGCCCCGAACCGACACGGGTGGTGTAGGCTTTGACGATGCCGAGCACGAAGCCCATCGCCGAAGGACCAAGCCCCGAACCGCTGGCAGCCGTGCCGGATACGGTGTTCGAACTGGTCACGAAGGGATAGGTACCGTGGTCGACATCGAGCAGAACGCCCTGCGCCCCTTCGAAGAGGATGCGGGCGCCGGCCTTCTTCACCTTGTTGAGACGGCGCCAGGTCGGCTGCGCGAACTGCAGCACGAACGGCGCGATCTCGGCCAGTTCCTTGAGCAGCGCTTCGCGATCGATCTTGGGCTGGCCGAAGCCGGCGCGCAGCGCATCGTGATGCGCACAAAGGCGATCGAGTTGCGGCTCCAGCGCATCGAGGTGTGCAAGATCGCACACGCGAATCGCGCGGCGACCTACTTTATCCTCGTAGGCCGGGCCGATGCCGCGGCCCGTCGTGCCGATCTTGCCGGCGCCGGCAGCCGCTTCGCGCAGTCCGTCCAGTTCACGGTGAACCGGAAGGATAAGCGGGCAATTATCGGCAATCGCGAAGTTATCGGCGTTGATCTCGACGCCCTGCCCCCGCAGCTTCTCGACCTCTGACTTGAGATGCCAGGGATCGAGCACGACGCCGTTGCCGATGATCGACAGCGTGCCGGTAACGATACCCGAAGGCAGCAGCGAGAGCTTGTAGACCTGCTCGCCGACGACAAGCGTATGGCCGGCATTATGGCCGCCCTGGAATCGCACCACGGCATCCGCCCGGCTCGCAAGCCAGTCGACGATCTTGCCCTTGCCCTCATCGCCCCACTGGGCGCCGATAACGGTTACGTTGGCCAACGTTTGACGCTTTCACTGCTGTTTTGAAGTCCGCCGCGCGCCGTAGGGGACTACGGGCGCAAGGGCAAGGCGCGGGTGACGATATATGGCAATATGATTGCACTGAAACGGCCCGTCACCATCGCGATATTGTCCGGGCGGGTTTTGCCGGCTCACCCCGGACGCCGCGTGGGGGCGGGCATTGCGTCGCGCGGCGGCATGGCAGGCGGCGCACCGAAATCGGGTTCATCGAAGAAGGTTCCGGAAAGGTCAGGCGGCCCGGCATAGAGAACCTGATAGAGCCGCCAGCAAAACCGCCAGCGATCATGCTCGCGCGCAAAGTCCTCGAAATACCGGCCCAGGATGTAGTTCACCCGCCCATCGTTCCAGCGGGTCTGTTCGCTCACCAAGGTGCGGCCGTTGGCGCGGCTGGCACCTTCCAGCGACACTATCGGTGTCTGGAATGTCATGAACACTCGCTCTGCATCGGCGATGATACTGCCGAACGCCTCGACGATCGCCTCACGCCCCTTCAGCACTTTGCCGGCAATGCGCCACTCGCCCTGTTCGGTAAAACAGTCTGCGAAAGCATCGAGATCCTTGCGCCAGACGGCCTCCGCATAGCGCGCGTGCAGTTGACGGATGCCGGCTTCGGCTGCGGCGAATTGTGGCATGGCACCTCTCCTCTTCCCGGAAGCGAGTGTGCCAGCGATGTCGGGACAAGAAAACCCCGCGTTCAGAGGGGGATGGCGTCACCATTTTCGAGGCGGTGCGAGCATCCGAGCGCAACCGGATCGTCGCTTCCGCTCAGCGCGGCCACCGTCGCCCAGCCGATGGCACGCTGACGCGTCGCCACGTCCGCGTCGTGGCCGAGCGGCAGGAACAGACGCCGGGGCGCTTCGGCCTGTGCGGCAACCGCCTCGACCAGCGGATCGGGGTACAGCGAAAAGCCGGTTGCGGGCTCGGGTTCTTCCCCGGCCCGGCCGAGAATGCGGTAGGCACCGCCACGGCCCAGGCTGCCGGAAAGCCCCTCGGCGTAGATCGTGAAACCGAACCACGACTGGTATTCGAAGCCATGCCGCTCGGACGGGTCGAGCGTCAGGCGCGCCTTGCCATTCACGCGGCCGGCGATTTCGCGCAGGCCTTCAATACGGCTGGCCAGCACGCCATTGGAATCGAACTGTGCCAGACGCTCGATGGCGGTTTCGAACGGCCCGACGGCATAGAGCAGCGGCAGATAGGCCTCGCCGCCGGCATCGACCAGACCGCCTGCATCCTTGGCATCGAGCATCTTGCGCACCGCCTCGATCTGGCTTCCGGCCAGCGGCAGCGCTTCGGCGCTCAGCGTGTCAACGAGATCGGGCAGCGTGAAATCGACCGAGACACCCTTGGCACCTGCGGCCTGCAAGGCCTCGATAGCGACTTCGACGATTTCGGCGGCGGCAGCGACCGAGTCGGTGCCGATCAGCTCGGCGCCGATCTGCAGACGCTCACGCGCGGGATCGAGACCATCGCCCTTGATAATCGCGACCGGCCCCGAATAGGAAAGCCGCAGCGGGCGCGGCGCATGGCCCAGCCCGGTAGCGGCAATACGCGCGACCTGTGCGGTAATGTCCGAGCGCAGCGCCAGTTGCCGCAACGACGCCGGATCGACGAAGCGGAACATGCGGCGCACCTGCACACCCGCCATGCGGCTCGCCAGCGACTTCTCGAATTCGAGCAGCGGGGTTTCCACGCGCTCGTAACCATGGCTGGCCAGTACGTCGTGCGCCATGCGGCGCACCTGCTGGGAAGCCCAGGCCTGCTGCGGCAGGCGGTCACACAGCCCCTCGGGCAGAAGATCGCGATCTGTATCCGGCATGATGGCAGGGCCCATAACGGTATCGGCGGGCGAAGTCGATTGGCGGCGCTTCACCCTGCCGATACCCTTGGTTGGGGATCAAACGAAGGTCAGTTCCTTGACCTTCTTCACGCCCGAAAGCTCGCAGGCCTGCTTCAGGACAGTCTCAGGCACATCGCCGTCGACCGAAAGCAGCATGACCGCTTCGCCACCGGCATCACGGCGACCGAGATTGAACGTGCCGATATTGATCTTGTTCTGGCCCAGCAGCGTACCGATGCTGCCGATGAAGCCGGGCGCGTCCTCATTGACGATATACATCATGTGCCCGGTGAGCTCGGCTTCGACCTTGATACCGAACATCTCGATCAAACGCGGTTCGGAATTGTTGAACAACGTACCGGCAACCGAGCGCTCGCCTTCCTCGGTCTTGACCGAAACGCGGATCAGCGTGTGGTAGTCGCCCTCGCGCTCGGTTTTCACTTCGCGAACCTCGAGGCCGCGCTCCTTGGCGAGGTACGGCGCATTGACCATGTTCACCGAGTCCGACTGCACGCGCAGAAAACCGGAAAGAACGGCAGCCACGATCGGCTTCATGTTGAGTTCGGCTGCGGCACCCTCGGTGTGGATCGAGATCCGCGGAACCGAGTCGCGCGTCAGCTGACCGACCATCGAGCCGAGCTGTTCGGCAAGCTTCATGTAGGGCCGCAGCTTGGGTGCTTCCTCCGCGGAGAGCGACGGCATGTTGAGCGCGTTGGTGACACCGCCATTGACGAGGTAGTCTGCCATCTGCTCGGCCACCTGTAGCGCAACGTTGACCTGCGCTTCATTGGTCGAGGCGCCAAGGTGCGGCGTGCAGATAAAGCCCGGGGTCCCAAACAGCGGCGAGTCCTTGGCGGGCTCGGTCTGGAACACGTCCAGCGCGGCACCGGCGATGTGGCCGGAGTCGAGCAGATCCTTGAGCGCGGCTTCGTCGACGAGACCGCCACGCGCGCAGTTGATGATGCGCACGCCCTTCTTGGTCTTGCCGAGGTTCTCGCGGCTGAGGATGTTGCGGGTCTGGTCGGTCAGCGGCGTGTGCAGCGTAATGAAGTCCGCCTTCTCGAGCAGCGTATCGAGATCCGCCTTCTCCACACCCATTTCCACGGCGCGCTCGGGCGTGAGGAACGGGTCGAAGGCAACAACCTTCATGCGCAGGCCCAGGGCACGGCTGGCGACGATCGAGCCGATGTTGCCGGCACCGATGAGGCCCAGCGTCTTGCCGGTCACTTCCACGCCCATGAAGGCGTTCTTCGGCCATTCGCCAGCCTGCGTGCGAGCGTTGGCTTCGGG
Source organism: Novosphingobium indicum (assembly GCF_014645195.1). Lineage (GTDB taxonomy): Bacteria > Pseudomonadota > Alphaproteobacteria > Sphingomonadales > Sphingomonadaceae > Novosphingobium > Novosphingobium indicum. Next base: position 12,362 of record NZ_BMLK01000033.1, read on the forward strand.
GATCTGGCGCGCGAGCGCGAACATCATCGCGATGGCATGCTCGGCCGTGGTGATCGAGTTGCCGAAAGGCGTGTTCATCACCACCACGCCCTTCGAGGAGGCGGCGGGGATATCGACGTTGTCGACACCGATACCGGCGCGGCCGATGACCTTGAGGTTGGTCGCCGCGTCGAGAATTTCCTTGGTCACCTTGGTAGAGGAACGGATGGCAAGGCCATCGTAGTCGCCGATGCGGGCTATGAGCTGCTCCGGCGTCTCGCCGGTGATGACGTCGACGTCGCAGCCACGGATCTCGAAGATGCGCGCGGCATTGGGGTCCATCTTGTCAGAAATGAGGACTTTGGGCTTGGTGGTCATGTTTCAATTCCTGTCGTCATCCCAGCGCAAGCTGGGATCGCGGGCCGCAAGCGCGGCGATTGATTACGAGCGGTCCCAGCCTTCGCTGGGACGACGGTAAAAGGTCAGCCCGCCTTGACGGTGGCGTAGGCGTAGTCGAGCCAGGGGCCGAGCGCTTCGATATCGGCTGCATCGACCGTGGCACCGCACCAGATGCGCAGGCCTGCCGGCGCATCGCGGTAACCGGCGATGTCGTAGGCCGCACCTTCCTTGTCGAGAACGGCAGCGAACTTCTTGATGAAGTCGGTATCCGCGCCTTCGACGGTGAGGCAAACAGACGTCTTCGAACGGCTGGCCGGATCGGCAGCCAGATGGCCGAGCCAGTCACGCTCGCTCACGATCTTGTCGAGAGCCGCGGAATTGGCGTCGGAACGCGCCTTGAGACCTTCAAGGCCGCCCAGCGACTTCGCCCATTCGAGCGCGAAGATCGCATCCTCGACGGCAAGCATCGAGGGGGTGTTGATCGTCTCACCCTTGAACACGCCTTCGCTGAGCTTGCCGCCCTTGGTGAGGCGGAAGACCTTCGGCAGCGGCCAGGACGGGGTGTAGCTTTCAAGGCGCTCCACAGCGCGAGGGCCGAGGATCAGCACACCATGGCCGCCCTCGCCGCCCAGCACCTTCTGCCACGAGAAGGTGGCGACATCGATCTTGTCCCACGGAATGTCATAGGCGAACACGGCGCTGGTGGAGTCGGCGAAGGACAGCCCTTCGCGGTCGTCGGCAATCCAGTCGCCATTGGGAACGCGCACGCCCGAGGTGGTGCCGTTCCAGGTAAAGAGAACGTCGTTCGACCAGTCGACCTGGCCGAGATCCGGAAGCTGGCCATAGTCGGCGCGCAGAACCGTCGGATCGAGCTTGAGCTGTTTTACGGCATCGGTGACCCAGCCTTCGCCGAAGCTTTCCCAGGCCAGCGTCGTCACCGGACGGGCCCCGAGCATGGTCCACATGGCCATCTCGAATGCGCCGGTATCCGAACCGGGCACGATGCCGATGCGGTGCGTGTCGGGCAGCTGCAGCACTTCGCGCATCAGGTCGATGCAGTACGCAAGGCGCGACTTTCCGATCTTGGCGCGGTGCGAACGGCCAAGCGAATCGGTGGCGAGTTTTTCAGGGGAATAGCCCGGCGGCTTGGCGCAGGGACCGGAAGAGAAATGCGGACGCGCAGGCTTGCGCGCCGGTACCGTAATGTCAGTCATTTAAGACTCTCCTTGCAGAGAGCTCGCGCGGCGTTGGGACCGCGTGGCCCGGAGCCGCATCTAGAGACGTGGGGAGTTTTGTCAATGCACGCCGCCGCATCCGGTAAGGTGAACGCCGCGAGGCGCACGGCGGTTCGATCCGATTAGGATTTGATTAATCAATACCAGCCAGACTCCATTAACCATTTGTTCGGTATTTCTGCAGGCATGCGCAGACACCTGCTCATCCTGCCTCTGGTCGCCATGCTCAGCGCTTGCATTGACATTCCGCAAGCGCAGGCTCCGCACCGCCAGACCGTGCGCCAATCCACCACGGCGTTCAGCCCACGCCCGGAATTTCGCCAGTGTCTGTCGGAACTTGGCGCCCAGCAAGCCACCTTCACACCGCTGCCCGACCAATATTTCGGCGCAGGCTGCTCGACCGTGAACGCGGTGCGCCTGTCCAGCCTCCACGGCGACAGCGCCTCGCTCAGCCTGACCAATCTCGGCCCCGTCACTTGCGACATGGCAAGCACGTTTGCCGCCTGGGCGCGCTACGGCGTGGACCGGGCTGCCGAACAGATTCTGGGTAGCAGACTGGTCCGTATCGAAACGTTCGGCAGCTACAACTGCCGCAACGTGGCCGGCACCAGCCGCCGCTCGGGCCATGCCACGGCCAATGCCATCGACGTGTCGGCTTTCGTACTCGCCGATGGCCGCAGGATCTCGGTGCTGGATGGCTGGGACCATGGCACCCGCGCCGAACGCCAGTTCCTGCGCATCGTCCATGCCAGCGCCTGCAAGCGCTTCGGCACAACGCTGGGGCCGGACTACAACGCGGCCCACACCAACCATTTTCATCTGGAAGACGACGGCGGCAGCTACTGCCGTTGATTCACGCCTGGATCGTCGTCATCCGGAAGGGGACCTCGACATCCAGCTTCACCCGATACTCACCCAGGCCGCCGCCGATCACGGTGCGCTCGGCATGAAGCATTGCCCGGCAATGCACGCTTGCGCGGCACAGGCTCCATGATTTGAGCCATTCGCGATACCGCGTCGATAGATAACTGGGCAGATAGCCCACATGCACGCCTTCGATGTAAGCGGCCACATTCGGTCGGTTGGCAGGTATTGCCGGATCGATCGACAGCACCGCCAGACAGTGATGCCGCTGCGTGCAGGCCCCTTCCCGGTTCGCGATAAGGGCAATTTCCGACTGTCGACGCCCCGTTCCAACCAGTTCCAGGGGAAAATTCTGCTGCCCTTGCAACAGGACCATGAGGCCTTCCGCGAGGGATTCATCCGCAACCGGCCGGGTGCCGATTCGGTGCAAACCTTTGAAAAAGCCTTCCAACATGCTCAAAGCGCCCCCCGCTATATCCCTGCGGTACGGGCCCTTTTTAACAGTTCGCATCAGCAGGATTAGATAACTTCCTGAACTGTGCACATCTTTTCGGTCCGCCTGCGGATCGATCCTGCGCGGCAGCCGGAATCGAAAGCCCCGGAAAGCCGCGAGGCCTCCCGGGTCATCGTCTGTCCGTGCCCCTGAACGGGGCCGGCCGCTATCAGAACGGCAGCTTGTAGAAACGCGCCGCGTTGTCCTGAAGGACCTTCTTCTTCACTTCGTAATCGTAGCCGCCGAGCACATTCTTGATGTGATCCTGCACGCCCGGATAGAGCGAAGTCGGGTGCGGGAAGTCGGTTTCGAACATCACATTGTCGACACCGATGGTTTCCAGCAGCAGCTTCGGCGCGACCTTCTCGAACCAGAAGGTGCACATGAAGTGATCGCGGAAGTAATCCCACGGCTGCTTCTTCAGCACGTCGCGCTTGCCCGGGAGCATTTCCTGGAACTGATGCTCCAGCGCCTCGACGGCGAAAGGCACCCAGCCCATGCCGCTCTCGATCAGGCCGATCTTGAGATTCGGGTGCTGATCGAGACGGCCCGAGACCATCCAGTTACCGAGCGTGGCGGCATTGCCGATCGAGAACATCGTCGCGACGACCGAGAGGATTTGCTCGAACTGGAAACCTTCCCAGGTCAGCGTGTTCGGATCGATCGCGGCGTTGAGGTGGAAGTTGAGCGGGATGCCTTCGGCGTCGCACATCTCGAGGAACGGCGTCCAGTAGTCGTGGTTGAAGCTGGGCACGCCGACGCGCTCGGGCGTGTCGGGCAGCACGAAGCCGCGCAGACCCATGTCGATGCAGCGGCGTGCTTCCTTCTCGAGTTCGGCCTTGTCCCACAGCGGCAGGTGCGCCATCGGAAACAGACGCTCACCCGACTCCTTCTGCCAGTCGGCATTGAAGTCGTTGTAGGTCTTCATGATCTGCAGGGCGAGGTCGTTGTCGCCCAGCGTCATCAGCATACCCGCCTGGGTAATGCCCGAGTTCTGAAAGCAGATTTGCGCGTGAACGCCCATGTCGTCCATCGCCGCCAGACGCGGTGCGATCTCGTGACCACCGGCGTGCGATTCCTCGAGGGTGGGGAACGCGAGACGCCCGAGCAGCTTGTGGTTGTCCTTGCGGATGACGTTGCCGCCCAGCGTGCCGCAGTTGCGGTCGCCGATGTACCAGCGGTCGACGCCATCGGCGTCGCGCTTCACGTACGGCATCTTGTCCTTCATGCCGGCCGGCGCGCGGTCGGTGAAGAGCGTCGGCGGCTCGACGATGTGCGTGTCGGTGTCGACGATCTTGATGCCCTTCAGCGAGGGATCGAGACCACCGGACTGGGTGGAGTAGTCGACTTCACGGATGACGCCGCCGGGCAGGTAACCCTCTGCGGACCAGTACTTCCGTGCCGACTCCTGCATCTCCTTGGATTCTGCATCGGCCATTTTCTGATTCTCCCGAAAAATTAATGGATCTCATTTCGCAACCGGGCTGGCTGAATTCAATTGCATTGGCCAACGCGGGCACGATGAATCGCCCCTTCGACACGCGATCATCCGGCTGCACGGCTGCATTTCTTGCTTGGCCGCCGTGCCTTCGGCATGAACCGTCGTGGGAGAAGATGATGCCACAAACGCAAACGCTTGACGATATTCGTGTCGATTTCGATGCTCCGGACAATGTGCCGAAGGATCGCATCGTCGATCTGACGTTCGCCATGGGGTCCATCCCCAATGATCTGGTCGACCCTTACGAACCCTGCGGCTGGCTGGCAGGGCCGGAAATTCCCCGCCTGCTGTTCAATCCGCCGAGCCGTCAGGGCCTTGGCGCGATCAGCGGCGGCCAGCGCGGAAACTGGGTCGTTACCCACTACGAAGACATCAACCGCGTCTATACCGACAACGAGCATTTCTCGAACAAGGGCACGGCCGAATTCCAGCGCCTCATCGGCGAGACCTTCCCTTCGATCCCCCTGGCGATCGATCCACCCGAACACTCGAAGTACCGCCTGTTCCTCACCCAGTTTCTCGGCCCTGCCACGATCACGCGGGTCATGGAACCGACGATCCGCGCGGTGCTCGACGAGATGATCGACGAGATCGCCGAAAAGGGCGAAGTGGACATGGCCTGGGACTTCGCCCGCGTATTCCCGGTGCGAATCTTCATGGGCATGATGGGCTTTCCCAAGGAGATGTTCGACGATTTCCTCGAATGGGAATGGAACATCCTGCACTCGGGCGAACTGGAAAAAATGCAATGGGCGCTCTCGAGCGTGCTGAAATTCCTGCGCGGCTTCATCGCCGAGAAGGAAGAGAACCCCGACGAGTTCCTGACCAGTTCGATCGTTCACGGCAAGATCCAGGGCCGCCGCTTCACCGAGGACGAGAAGATCGGCATGGTCTGGTTTCTTTGGCTGGGCGGTCTCGACACTGTCGCGGCTACAATCGCGCAGATGTACCGCCGCATGGCGCTGCAGCCCGAACTGCAAAAGCAGCTGCGAGAGAACCCGGAACTGATCAACGGTGCAGTCGAGGAATTCCTGCGCACCCAGCCGATCCTCTCGTCGGCACGCACCGCGACCAAGGATTTCGAATGGCACGGCATTCAGGTGAAGAAGGGCGACAGCTTTTCCTGCCTCAACCCTGCCGGCAACTTTGATCCGGCCCGCTTCGAAAATCCGCGCGAGTTCGACCCGACCCGCAAGGGCAACCGGCACTTCACTCTCGTCGGCGGCGTCCACTCGTGCCTGGGCGGCCACCTCGCCCGGCGCGAACTGCGCATCCTGCTGGAAAAGTGGTTCGAGAAGATCCCGGGCGAGTTCCGGGTAAAGCCGGGCGCGGATACCAGCGTGTTCCCGGGCCTTCTCTCGATCCGCAACCTGCCGATCGTGTGGGACGTTAAGTAAGTATCGAAGCGAGATTGCCGAGCGAGCCAGATGCGGCTCACTCGGCGGCTTCTCAGAACACCAGCGCGGCACCGTCCACTTCGGCGATGACGGCGCCGGCGTCGATCAGCGACTGCTCTGCCGTCAGGAAATGCGCATTGCCCGCGCAGATGTCGCGGAAAGCGCGCTGGAGGGGATGGCCGTTGCGCAGCACCGTGGTCGTGCAGGCGGCGTAAGCGGTCTGGGCTAAACGCATGGCGACGATGAAGGCGTGGCTGGTCGCCAGGCGCCCGTCGAGCCGCAGGTTTCCCGGCACGCTTCCTGTCCCGGCAGCATCGTAGATCTTGTCGAAGGTGGAGCGCAGGTAGGCCTCGGCCGCGCGGGCGTCGGCTTGGGCCATGGCGATGTCTCGGTGGTAGGTGGCGGTATCGCTCATGGTAGAGCCGTCGGGGCGGCGGCGGTTGGCGGCGAAGGCCTTCCATTCGTCCAGCACACGGCGCGTCGCGCCGACGGCGAAAGCGCCGTGGGATATACACGGCAGGGCCATGAAACCCATCTGGTAGAGCGTGCCGCCGCGCCGCTGCACCGGAGAGCTGGTGTTGTGGACGAAGTCCTCGTGCAGCACCTGCTCGTTTACGACGTAGTCGTAGGACCCGGTGCCACGCAGGCCCATCACGTCCCAGTTGCCCATGAAGGTGACCGTTTCGCGCGGGGCAATGCCGATGAGCATGACCGGCTGCCCTGCCCCGTTCAGGACCGGCTTGCCGCCCTCCTGAAGAAGATAACCGCCAACGAGGAACTGCGCGTGCGGACTGCCTGATCCAAACGAATAGCGGCCCGAAATTCGGTAGGAATCGCCTTCGCGCACCGCCTTGCCGGTCGGGGCGGCCTGCCCGGCTACATGGGCATAGCGCCCGTCGGGGAAGATCGCAGCCATCGCGCCTTCGCCGAGGTAGGCACCGGCCACCGCGCCGCCAGTCATCACCGCATGGGCATACCAGCCTGCAGACCCATCCCAGTAGGAGAGTTCCGCGATCACATCTATCAGGTTGGAAGGGTGCGCTTCGGCGCCACCGACTTCGCGCGGCGCCATCATCGAGAAGACGCCCGCCTCATCCATCATGCGCACGACTTGCGGATCGAGTTCGTTGTCGGTCTCGTGCGCCGACGCCGCCGCGTCGATCTCCGCCCCCATCGCGCGAACGCGTTCAAGCCACGTCCCGACCGGGCGCGATTCCACCGGTTCCGCCATTACGGTTGCCATTTCGATTCCTCTCTTCAGGCCGGTGTAAATTCGATCGGCAAGCCCTTGATCCCCCACACTCCGGGGAACGGCCGCCAGCCCGGCTCACCGTCAGCATGCGGCGCGTGCATGTGCCGGGCAACCAGATGGATGCCTTCCTGCAGCTGGGCACGGGCAATGTACTGCCCCAGACACATGTGCTTGCCCATTCCGAACGCCACGTGCCGGTTCTCGGCGACGATCGGGCGATCGGGATCGAAGCGGTCGGGATCGGCGAAGAGTTTCGCGTCGTGGCCCGCGACATTGAGATTGAAGAACAGCATGGTGCCGGCGGGAATGCGCACGTCGCAATATTCGATGTCGCTTGTGGCTGCCCGGAAGGCGGAACTGGGATTGAATACGCGCAGCGTCTCTTCGACGACGCGGCGGCAATATTCGAGGTCATCGGCGCACCGCTTATAGATCGAAGGGTTATCGATCATCAGGTGCATCATATAGGTCAGGACGTTCTTCGAGGTGTCGTACCCTGCCACGAACAGGAAGATGATGAGATCGGCCAGTTGCCGGTCACCGACATTCCCTTCCGCACCTGCTTCGATCAGCATGTCGAGTAGGTCCGCGTCTTCTCCCTCACGCGGTTCGGCACGGCGCCTGGCGAGCAGGTCGTGCGCGAAGGCATCCAGATGCTCGAAAGCGGCATCGAGGTCCGGCACGCGGGTCTTGTCCATGGAAAAGGCGAGGCCCATCGTTTCCATCGACTTGCGCAGACCCGGAATTACCGAGAGGGGCGCTCCCACCATCTGCGCGGTCACCGCGATGGGATAGTATGAGGCGAACTCCTCGAAATCGATCTTTTCTCGCGGGGTCCATTCGGCCAGCAGGCGCTCCATCGTCTCGCGCATGATCGGGCGCAGCTGATTGGCATAGCGGGGCGTAAACTTGCGAGCGAAAGCATTGCGCAGGAAGCGGTGCTCGGCATCGGGCAGCGCGATCATCTGTTCCTCGGCGAAGCGCCCCCAAGGCGATCCGCGGCATTCCATAATGTCGACAATGCCGTCGAACGAAGGCCGCAAGGCGTCGTCCTGTACCATGAGATCACGGATCGCCTTGAGGTCGAACACGGCATAGCCCTGATCGGTGCGCGCCAGCCAGGGATGCCGTTCCCGCGCCTTCTCGAATTCAGGCCAGGGATTGGCGGCAAACCCCGGCGCGTTCCAGTCGAGGTAATGTAGATCGAGTTCGGTAATGTCCTGCATCTGCGCAGCCCCTCTCCCAACGCGGTGCCGCTTGCCGACATCCACGAAACGAGCCGCAGTGTATCATAGAAGAAAGTTAGGCAAAGAGGCAGGACTGGAACACTGTGCCGCCCCGTTGCGTGCGGCATGGAGATGGCCGCCTATTCGGCAGCGTGCCGCAGATCCGATTCCATCTGGTAGTCGGGCAAAGCGTCCAGCGCCTGCTTGAGCGCTTCGCCCCACCCGGTGGAAACGGCCTGAAAATAAGGATCGGTTCCGTCGATCCGCCGTTCGTGGAAAGGTGTGAAACTGTCGCGCTCGATCACCAGCAGGTCCAGCGGCAGACCGACCGAAAGATTGGCCTTGAGCGTGGAATCGAAGGAGACCGTCATCAGCTTGACCGCCGCCTCGAAGGACATCTCGCGATCGTAGCCGCGGATCAGGATCGGACGGCCGTACTTGGTTTCGCCGATCTGGAAGAAAGGCGTATCGAAGCTCGCCTCGATAAAATTGCCTTCAGGGTAGATCAGGAACAGCCGCGGCTCCATTCCGGCAATCTGGCCAGCAACGATCATCGTGGCGTTGAACGTACCTGCCGCCGCGCTCTGTCCCGTGTCTGCGGCGCGCGAAGCGATGGTGTCCTGCAGCAGATTGCCGACAATGGTGGCAACCTGGAACATGGTCTCCGCCTCGAGCAGCGAATTGTTGCGCTCCGACGGGGCCTTGTTGCGCTCTTCCAGCTGGCTGATCACCGCCTGCGTCGTGGCGAGGTTGCCTGCGGTCATCACCGCAATGATGCGCTCGCCGGGAATCTCCCAGTGGTACATCTTGCGGAAGGTTGAAATGTTGTCGACGCCGGAATTGGTGCGCGTGTCGCTCATCAGAACGAGACCGCGGTCCAGCATCATGCCAACACAATAGGTCATTCCAAACCTAGCCCCTGCAAACCCGTTATACGGCGTTGGAGCGGCCCTTAGCCGCCCTGTGCCTGTTGTTGTCCGCCGCTGCCGGAGGACTGCTGCTGCGTCCCTACCAGCTTCTCGTCGACCGACAAGTGAACATCGAGGCGGGTTTCCCCAGCTCCCATCGCAATACCTGTAACAGGGGCGGCCTCGCTATAGTCACAACCCGTGGCTACGCGAATATACCGTTCGTCGGGACAGATCGCGTTGGAAATGTCGAATCCGATCCATCCGAGGCCAGGCACGTGGGCTTCCGCCCAGCCGTGACCAGCCTCCTGATCGATCTGCCCGTCCATCTTCAGATAGCCGCCGACATAGCGCATCGGAATGTCGAGCAAGCGGCCCGCACTGAGGAATACATGGGCGTGATCCTGGCAAACACCCTGGCCGGCGGTAAGAGCCTGTTCCGCCGTCGTCGTTGAGTCTGTCGTGCCCGGAACGTACTCGATCTGCTCACCGATGGCCTTGGAAAGCGCATGGAGGAAAGCAAGCGTGTTCTCGCGATCGGCATCGACCGAAGCGACAAGCTGGCGCACGCGGTTGCCGGCTCGCGTGAGCGGAGTCGGGCGCAGGAAGCACCAGAGCGGCATGTGACCACTGTGCATTCCGGTGATCCCGTTGTTGTCGATCGTGCGCACAGTACCTTGGCACGTAACCACCACTTCGGGCGCCCCGGGCTCTATCGACACGAGATCGGTGTGATTGAAGTGCTGGTCGTCGTAATGCGCCTCTGGCTTGGCGCCAGTCAGGTCCATGCTCCAGTCCAGCACTTCCTGCCCATGGGTGGACTTGGGCTTGAGGCGCAGGCGCTGCAGGCCGTGATAGACGCTCTCCGCAAAAGTGTAGCGGGTGGTGTGAGTGACGGTCAAAAGCACAGGGGGCCCGTCCTATTCGATGAAGCGGTAATCGGCGGCAATCGCACTGCCGATCTCGATGGTCTTGGCGATGACGCCCTGCAGGAATTCGTGCAGTCCGCCTTCGAAGATATCGTCGATGGTTATCTGGTGCAGCTTGGCGCCGGCATCGCGCAACAGTTCATGCGCGGAAACCTCGTGCCCGTATTCCATGGCGAGGCCAGCCATGTTGCTGCGGATCTTTTCATAGCAGAAAACCAGGCTGCGCGGAAACTGACCATCGAGGATCAGGAACCGTGCGATCTCCTTGGGATCCATCGAGCCGGGATTCAGCCAGGTATAAGCCCGGTTGCCCGCGACCGAGCGCAGCAGCGTGTCCCACTGCACGTTGTCGAGGCTGGAGCCGACCCAGGCAACCGAAGGCAGCAGCACGTAGTACTTCACGTCCAGAATGCGCGCGGTGTTGTCGGCGCGCTCGATGAACGTACCGATGCGCGCGAAGTTGAACACCTCGTTGCGCAGCATGGTGCTTTCCATCGCCCCGCGCACCAGCATGGCCTGCCGGCGGATGGTCGAAAGCACTTCACCCAGATTACTCTCCCGCACCGGGCGGGAGAGTAGATCGTGCAGCGTCATCCAGCCTTCGTTGGTCGCTTCCCACACCGAATTGGTGATGCTGGTACGCACGACGCGGGCATTGGTGCGGGCGAGATCGATCATCTGCAGCACGGACCCCGGGTTTTCCTTGTCGCGCAGCAGATAATTGAACACCTGCGGGCCGGAAAAGTCCGAGTAAAGCTCGCTGTAGGCCTCTACCTGCCCCGTGGTGGTAAGGACGGATTTCCATTCCTCTTCCGCAGACAGCTCCCCGCTGCGGGTGAGTGCGAGATGGAACCCTACGTCGATCAGGCGCGCCGTGTTCTCCGCCCGTTCGAGGTAGCGGTTCATCCAGTAGACGCCGTTGGCAGCTCTTCCCAGCATTACTCGTCCAGTACCCAGGTATCCTTGGTGCCGCCGCCCTGCGACGAATTGACCACGAGCGATCCCTTCTTGAGCGCCACGCGGGTCAGCCCGCCTGGCGTGATGTCGATGCCGTCGGGCGAGACCAGAACGAACGGCCGCAAGTCGACATGGCGCGGTGCCAGTCCGGCATTCTTGAAGATCGGCACTGTCGACAGCGACAGCGTGGGCTGGGCAATGTAGTTGTCCGGCTTGGCGCGCAGCTTGGCTTCAAACGCGGCCAGTTCCTTCTTGGACGAGGTCGGGCCGATCAGCATGCCGTAGCCGCCCGAACCGTGAACTTCCTTGACAACGAGATCGCTCAAATTGTCGAGCACGTAGGCCAAGGCATCCGGCTCGGAGCAGCGATAAGTCGGAACGTTGTTCAGGATCGGCTTTTCACCGGTGTAGAACTCGACGATCTCGGGCATGTAGCTGTAGATCGCCTTGTCGTCGGCAATGCCGGTGCCGGGCGCATTGGCAATGGTGATGCCACCCGCGCGGTATACGTCCATGATGCCGGCAACGCCGAGTATCGAATTCGGATTGAACGTGAGCGGATCGAGGTACTCGTCGTCGACGCGGCGATAGACCACGTCGATCGCCTTGTACCCGGTGGTCGTGCGCATCGCCACGCGGCCATCGACCACGCGCAGGTCCTTACCCTCTACGAGTTCGGCACCCATCTGGTCGGCCAGGAAGGCATGTTCGAAGTAGGCCGAATTGAAGATACCCGGTGTTAGCACGGCAACGACGGGCTGCTTGCCGCCTTTGTAGGCCGGCGGGGCGCACGCCCGCAGCGAACGGGCCAGACGGCGCGGATAGTCGGAGACAGGGCGCACCGGAACCTTGGTAAAGAGCTCCGGGAACATCGCCATCATCGTCTCGCGGTTCTCGAGCATGTACGAGACGCCCGACGGGGTGCGGGCGTTGTCTTCCAGCACCATGAATTCTTCAGGGCCGGTGCGGACCAGATCGATCCCGACGATATGGGTATAGACCCCGCCAGGCGGCGTGAAGCCGGTCATTTGCGTGAGAAAGGCGTCGTTGTTGCGCAGCGCCTCAACCGGCAGACGGCCGGAGCGAATGATCTCCTGACGATGATAGAGATCCTGCAGGAAGGCATTGAGCGCCCTCACCCGCTGCTCGATACCGCGCGTCAGCTTACGCCATTCGCGCGCAGTAATGATGCGCGGGATCATGTCGAACGGAATCAGCCGCTCTTCGGCAGCATCGTCTCCATAGACATTGAAAGTAATTCCGATGCGGCGAAAGAAACGTTCGGCTTCTGCGTCCTGACGTTTCAGCCAGGTCTTGTCCTGACCATCGTACCAGTTACAGAAATCGGCATAGGCAGGACGAATTGATCCGTCCTCGTTGAGCATCTCGTCGAAATTATTCGCGCTCGTGGCCGTCATCGTGACTCCCGTTTGTCCATGTGATGCAACATGAAAAGGGACTTGCCAAGCACTTACGCTGCACTTGCGAAAGAAAAATTCAGGCGCACAAACGCTGCAAAACCGGATCGTTCCGGTCTGCATTCCGACAGGAGATGCGGTTTACCTTCTGGCTAACCGAGCAGGCCGCGGTGCGTCAGATCGGCCCGAAGCGCCTGCGCGTCAGAGAAGTGATGCACGTTCCAGCCAAGCTCACGCGCGGCGGCGATATTGGCGGGATTGTCGTCGATGAACAGCATGGCGCCGGGCTCAAGGCCGAAGCGGCGCGCGGCGAGATCGAAAATCCGCGCATCGGGCTTAGCCAGCTTCTCGTCGCCGGAAACCACGATGTCGCCAAACAGGTCGAACAGCGGCTCCGTCGCACGAAACTCGCGCCAGAACGGGCTGGCGAAGTTGGTGATGGCAAAGAGCGGGACCTGCCGGGCCGCCAGTTCGCGCACGATTTCATGGCTGCCGGGAACGTTGCCCGGTATCGTCTCGAGAAAGCGCGTGGCGTAGGCGTCAATCAGGTCGTCGTATCCGGGGAACTCCGCTTTGCGCTCGGCGACCATCTCATCGAGATCGCGGCCCGCGTCATGCTGGAAGTGCCATTCCTCGGTGACGACGGTGCTGCAGAACCAGTCGAGCCGCTCGGGATCGCCGATCAGTTTCGCAAACAGCTGGCGCATGTCCCACTGGACGAGCACCCGGCCCACGTCGAAGACGACAGCATCTATGGCGGACATGACAAAACCCCCGCGAATGGCGGGGGCAGCAATGTCATCGCAATAGCCCGTCCGCCTAAAGTCCCCGTCCAAACAGACGGGGATGGGCGAACCGAATCAGCCCTGGCGAGCCTTGAAGCGGCGATTGGTCTTGTTGATGACGTAAGTGCGGCCGCGACGGCGGATCACGCGATTATCGCGGTGACGACCCTTGAGCGACTTGAGGCTGTTGCGAATCTTCATCGTATGTCTCGTCTGTCTGGGCGGTTACCGACCGCCGGAAATTTGAAGTGGGGCCGTTAGTCGGAGAGCCCCGCCGAGTCAAGCGCGAGAAGGCGGAAAACCGCGTTCGGCGCTCCATTCATCTGCGGGCAATCGGACTTCCCCATAACCGACGCCAGGGCGCGACACCACGATAATCGGACAGAACACAATCCTATGAACTTGCTCAAGGGCGCGACCTTTACCGCCGGCATGGCAGCCATACTGACCGCCTCTCCCCAAGCCGATGCGCAAGTGCGCCCCTGGGGGCCGGACTGGCGATCTCCAGGATGGAACAGCCCGGCGCGCGCGCCCGTGTCGGACAGACGCCATCGGGACGCACGTGAAGGCCGGGTCGACGTAAACCGCTTCGTGGTCGCCGGTGCCGATCTCGGCCACGGCCCGGTCTCGGTGGAATCGGAATCGGGCGATGGTCCGTGGATCGGGGAAACGCAGCGGGCTGCCTACGAAGCCGCCATCATCGATAGCCTGATCGGCGCCGGGTACGAGACGCGCCATACCAGCGATGAGAATGCGCAAGTCGTGCGCCTGAAGATCAGCCGCCGCGTCCTCGCCCCGGCAGAAGAGAAGCGCAACCCGGTCAGCGGCAGCGCGGCCATGTCTGTCGGCACCTATGGGTCCGCCTATGGCCTCGCGGTCAATGTCGACCTGACCAAGCCCCGCCCTGCCCTCCTCTCCACGCGGCTCGATGCCCGTATTCTCGACAAGGAAAACGGCAAGGTGCTCTGGGAAGGCTACGCGACCATCGCCACGCGCGAAGGCGATGACGGCTGGACCGACAGCCGGATCGCCGGGAAACTGGCCGAAGCGCTGTTCGACAATTTCCCCGAAGCAGAAAACGTAATCCCTGCAGACGCGCCGCAGGGCTGACCCGTGCTTGCATCCGTCCGGTGCAACGGCCAAACCGGCAACGAAGGCTGGCTTCGCGCCGGCATTGGAGAGGATGCGATGACCAACCGCCTGTTCGCCCGTATTTCCGGCAAGGCTGCCGGCACGCTGGCTCTGGCCGCCATGATGGCCCTGCCCGGCTGCGTTGCCCCTGTGGGGCCGGTCGAAGTCACACGCTTTCACGCGCCAGAGATCGCGGCACGCACATACGGCCCCATCCACGTCGAACCGGCGACCTACCAGCAGGACGACATGGAATTCCGGACTTACGCGAATGCCGTCATGCGCGAATTGACAAGGGTGGGGTACAGCGAACCGATGCCGGGTGAAGCCGCGGGCAACCAGGTCGCGGTCCTCAGCGTCGAACGTCAACGCTACGTGCCCCGGCGGGATGGCAGCCCGGTTTCCGTAGGTGTGGGCGGCAGCACCGGCAGCTACGGCTCCGGCCTTGGCGTGGGGGTTGGCATCGACCTGTCCGGCCCGCCGCCGGAGCAAGTGGAAACCAGGCTGGCCGTCACCATCCTTGAACGCGCCAGCGGCAAGCACCTTTGGGAAGGCCGTGCGAGCTTTGTCGTCCGCGCCGATTCTCCGCTCGCCCAGACGCCGCTGGGAGCAGCGAAAATGGCCGAAGCCCTGTTCAAGGGGTTTCCGGGCAAGTCCGGCGAAACTATCCAGGTGAAATGAACGACATCCAGATCAACGCAGCATTCGATTCCGGCAACATCGAAGTCCTCTCCATCGACGGCGCCACCGCCCGCCTTGCCATCCGGCGCGACCGCAATTCCGATTTCTTCCAGTGGTTCCATTTCCGCGTCAGCGGCGCGAAGGGGCGTGAACTCACGCTGGTGATCACCGGTCTTAACGGCTCCGCCTATCCGATGGGCTGGTCCGGTTACAACGCCTGCGTCTCGGAAGACCGCCAGTTCTGGGGCCGCGCCGAAAGCCAGTGGGACGAAAGCCGTGAAGGCGGTTCGCTGACGATCCGCTACAAGCCTGCGGGCAATCTTGCCTGGTTCGCCTATTTCGCGCCCTATTCGATTGAGCGCCACCACGACCTCGTCGCGCGCATAGCCGGCGCCGGCAGCGTGGAGTACCGCTCTCTGGGCACCACGCTCGACGGCCAGTCGATCGACTGCCTCGATATGGGCGCCGGGCAGACGCAGGTCTGGCTCTATGCGCGCCAACATCCCGGCGAATCGATGGCCGAGTGGTGGATGGAAGGCGCCTTGGAGCTGCTTGCCGATCCCGCCAGTTCGGTCGGCCGCGAACTGCGCCGCCGCTGCCGCCTGCATGTCGTCCCCAACGCCAACCCCGACGGATCGAAGCGCGGCCACTTGCGCACCAATGCCGCCGGCACCAACCTCAACCGTGAATGGGACACGCCCACCCCGGAAAAGTCCCCCGAGGTCCTGGCCATCCGCAATGCCATGGATACCAGCGGCGTCGACTTCGCCATGGACGTCCACGGTGACGAAGCCATTCCGGCGGTGTTTCTTGCCGGGTTCGAGGGCATCCCCTCACTCAAGGACGAACAACTCGCGGGCTACAACCGCTATGCCCACCTGCTCGAACGCCGCACGCCCGATTTCCAGACCAGGCTCGGCTATCCCGTCGCGCGCGCCGGCACGGGCAATCTGGCCATGTCGACCAATCAGCTTGCCGAGCGCTTCGGCTGCGTGTCGATGACGCTGGAAATGCCGTTCAAGGACCACAACCCGGCGGCGGACCGCCGACAGGCCTGGAGCCCGGAACGCTCGAAACAGCTCGGCCGCGACTGCATGGGCGCGCTGCTGGAATGGCTCATCGAACGCGAGAACGGCGCAAAGACGTGATGATCCGACAATGACCGCTTTCGCGGCCGGCGTGCCTCAGTCGAGGTTGGCCGGCCCGAAGGCGTAGGGGAGTAGTTCGGAAAGGCGCATTTCCAGCACGCCGTCCTGTCCGTCGCACCAGATGACGGGATCGGTTCGGCCAAGCTGGGCAACTTCGTTGAGGATCTGCCGGCAGCGCCCACACGGCGTGACCGTCGGCCCTTTGCCCGGAGCGCCGGGAGCCCCGCCCGTCACGGCCACGGCTTCCAGCGTGCCCTGCTCCACTGTCGAGAGGATCTTCGCGACCGCAACCGTCTCGGCGCAAAGCGCGAGGCCGTAGCTGGCGTTCTCGACATTGGCCCCGGTAACCACCGAGCCATCGGCCATGAGCAAGGCCGCACCCACGTGGAAG
Organism: Novosphingobium indicum; assembly: GCF_014645195.1. Lineage (GTDB taxonomy): Bacteria > Pseudomonadota > Alphaproteobacteria > Sphingomonadales > Sphingomonadaceae > Novosphingobium > Novosphingobium indicum. Next base: position 29,056 of record NZ_BMLK01000033.1, read on the forward strand.
TTCGAATAGGGCGCGTAGGCGCCCGCAGCGGCCTCGCGCGCGGCGGCGATCAGGGCGTCTCGCTTGCTCTCTGTCATGGCTGCACCACTACCCAGCGCAGGCCGTCCTGCGCAATCTCGTTGGCGAGGCTCGTGTTGGCGGTCCACAAGGTCCACGGTCGCCCCGCATAGTCCGGCATGAAGCGGTTGCGGACGAGCCACAGGTTACGGTCGAGCTTGTGAGCAATCGCGTAGCGATCCTCGAACCGGGGCATGATCTTCAGGATGACCGGCTTGCCTGCGTGCGTCTCGACCTGATTGAGGAACGTCATCAGCTCGCTTTCCACCTTCGCGTCGCCCACCCGGACCGGACAATTGTCGGCCAGCATGTCCAGTTCGACGACAGGCGGCAGCAGGGTCGGGTCACGCGGAACGGTGGTCACGAAGTTGGCAGCCTGCTTTTCGGCGGGCTGACAGGGATCGTAGCGATGGACCGCGCCGACCTGCATGCCAACCGCACGGGCCGCATCGAAATTCTCGACGAAGCGGGGATCGCGCGCAAAGGCGCTTGCGCTGGCATCGATATAGGCGAAATCCGCGCCGATCGCTTTCATCGAGTTCCAGCTGATCGGCCCGTCGTCTGCGCCGACTTCCACCCCCTGCACCGGGAACGTCGCCCGGTCCGGCAGCCAGTGATGCCACTGCCACCAGCCCCATGCCCCCAGCACGAGGGCAATCAGCAGCAGGAGCGCCAGTATCCGCAGTTTGGTGGCGCCGCGCATCTTCGCTGCCTTGCGGCCCCTGTTCGCTCCCCGAGCCAATTCTCTCTCCTCAGCCTCGGATATGCAGGACGCAGATCAGCGTGAACAGCCGCCGCGCAGTGGGGAAGTCGGTTTCGACCTTGCCCTCCAGCCGTTCCACCAGCAGTTCGGCCGCCTCGTTGTGTACCCCGCGCCGGGCCATGTCGATGGTTTCGATCTCCTGCGGCGTCGACTTGCGAATCGCCTGATAATAGCTCTCGCAGATCGCGAAATATTCGCGGATGGGCCGGCGGAACCGCGCAAGGCCCAGCACCAGCGTTTCCAGCGGCTCGCCCGCTTCGCTGGAGATCTCCATGGAAAGCCGCCCGTCGCGCACGGAAAGCCGCAGGCGATAGGGCCCTTCGTGCCCCGCCGCGAAAGTCCGCACCGGCTTGAACACGTTATCCTCGATCAGGTCGAAGATGGCGATCCGCCGTTCCTGCTCGATATCCGCGTTGCGCCAGAGGATGGTCGCGTCGTCGAGTTCTATATGTGTGATGCGCGGGTCCGGCATGATACGCACCGCCTTTACGCGTTCGTTGCCGGGCCGGGCAAGCCCGACTGTCAGTCCCGGCGCTACCATCCACAAGCTGTGGAATAAAATCGGCGCAAGTCGCGCTTGCGGGGGCTCCCCGGCGAGACCATTGTACGCCGCTTATGGCTCAGGAAGATCTTCTCATCAAAAGTGCCGCCAGCGAAGCGCGTGCGCTGCCCTCCAACGTCGAGGCGGAAGCCGCTTTTCTGGGCGCGGTGCTGATCGACAACCGCGTAATCGAGGAACTGCAGACCCAGCTCGGGCCCCAGCACTTCTTCGAACCCGTTCATGCGCGCATCTACGAGCGCATTCTCAATCTTCTGGACCGCAAGGCGGTGGTCACGCCGGTCACGCTGCGCCCCTATTTCGAGGCGGACGAATCGCTCAAGGCGCTGGGCGGCGTATCCTACCTCGCCCGCCTCACGGCCGATGGACAAGGCCTGCTGGCCCCGCGCGAACTGGCCGACCAGATCTACGACCTGGCGCTCCTGCGCGAGCTGATCTCGGTCGGGCGCGGCCTGGTCGAGGGGGCCATGGACACCTCCGAATCGGTCGAGCCGATGGAGCAGGTCGAGCGGGCCGAAGCCGCGCTCTACAAGGTGGCGGAAGGCGCGGCCTCCGCGAACGAGGCCAAGAGCTTCGGCGCCGCCACGCGCACGGCCATCTTCAACATCGAAAAGGCGTTCAATTCGGGCGGCCACATCTCGGGCAAGACCACCGGCCTGAATTCGGTGAACGAGAAGATCGGCGGCCTGCACGATTCCGACCTCATCATCCTTGCCGGCCGCCCCGGCATGGGCAAGACCTCGCTGGTCACCAACATCGCCTTCAACACCGCCCAGCGCTATGTCGACGACACCGTTCGCGACGGCATCGAGCATGCCAAATCGGTGGGTGCGCCAACCGCCTTCTTCAGCCTCGAAATGAGCGCCGACCAGCTGGCGACGCGTATTCTGGCCGAACAGTCGGGCATCAGCTCCGAAGCGCTGCGCATGGGCAAGATCAGCCGCGAGGACTTCCAGCAGCTGTCCTTCGCCAGCCAGCGCCTGGCCGAACTGCCGCTGTTCATCGACGACACGCCCGGCCTTTCGATCGCCGCGCTGCGCACCCGCGCGCGCCGTCTCAAGCGCCGCCACAACATCGGCCTGATCGTGATCGACTACCTGCAGCTGCTGTCCGGATCAGGCCGTGCGCAGGACAACCGCGTGAACGAGATCTCGGAAATTTCCCGCGGCCTCAAGACCCTGGCGAAGGAACTTGAGGTTCCGGTTATCGCCCTCTCGCAGCTGTCCCGTGCGGTGGAACAGCGCGAAGACAAGAAGCCGATGCTTTCCGACCTTCGCGAATCCGGCTCGATCGAGCAGGACGCCGACATGGTCTGGTTCGTCTATCGCGAGGACTACTACGTCAATGCGACCGAACCCAAGTACCCGGCCGAAAACGATCCGCCGGACGTCGTCGAGAAGTGGGAAGCCTGGCGCCAGAAGATGGAACAGGTGACCGGGCTTGCGGAACTGATCGTCGCCAAGCAGCGCCACGGCTCTACCGGCCGCGTTCGCCTGAAGTTCGAGGCGCGGATTACCAAGTTCTCCGACCTTGCCCCCGACGACATGCGGGCCGCGTTCGACAATGACTGACGTGGGCGCGCGTGACTGACCACAAGGTTCTGCTGATTGCCGGCGGTTCAGGCTCGATCGGCAGTGCGATTGCGCGGCATGCGCTGTCGCAGGGCTGGAAAGTGGCGCTGCACGGCCGCAGGCTGGAAAAGGTCGATGCGGCGGTGACCGGGCTTTCCTATCTCGGCCCGATCGACGGCTTCCTTGCCGACATCTGGCAGGAAGACGCAGCCGAAACGCTGGTGGCCGAAGTGGCCGAGCAATACGGCCGGATCGATGCCGTGATAGACTGCACCGCGACCGGCCCGATGGGCATTACCGGCCTGTTTCCAGAGACTTCGCCGGAAGTCTTCGGAGACTTCCTCAATGTCTCGGTCGGCTGGATCGAGCGGCTGGCCCATGCCGCCTACGACTTCCTGTCGCAGCAGGGCGGCACCTTGATCGGCTTCGTCTCAGACGCCGGCATCTATGCGGCGCCGCGCCAGACGCTGATCGGCGCCGCGCGCGCCGGCACCATCGGCTTCATCCGCAACTTCGCCGTGGAAGCCGCGCGCGACGGCATCCGCGCCCATGTCATTTCGCCGAGCTTCGTCGAGGGCAGCGAGAGCGCCCTGCGCATGGGCTCCGAACGCATGGCCAAAGCCGCTCGCCGCGCCGGGCTCGGCCTTCCCGCCGCCGACGACATCGCCCCGCTCGCCCTGTTCCTGTGCAGCGACGGCGCCGCCAAGATCACCGGACAGGTCATCAGCTTGAACGGCGGGCTGAACGCCTGAGTACGCTTCCACTTCCGTCTTCATTGCGAGCGTAGCGAAACAATCCAGAGCGGTGGCCCACGACGCTCTGGATTGCTGCGTCGCTTCGCTCCTCGCAATGACGATGGAAGGGGGAAACTTCACTAAGTTTGGCCACATCGGCCATCGCAAGTCCGGTGAAGTTTTCGCGATTTCAAAGGGTTGAAACTTCACACCGCAGCAAAAATTCGCGGCATGTGTTGGTGAGGATCGACGGTGTCAAAGAGCACTGCCCGCCCATGCGGACATGGCGCGGCCGGACGGCAGCCTGACAGGTTGCGGGCGAGTAGGAAAATTGTGCTGGTACATCTCTGAACATTCCACGCGCCATTCGCGACTTTGCGCCCTTGTCGGTCGCTCCAGAGGCGACTTGCCGATCCAAAAAGCCGCCTGTCCCGTATCGCATGCCCACCTGATCGGCCAGCAGCCAGAATGATCTGTTGAAGAAGATAGAAGTGGCTCGCATGGGCTTTGTTGCGCAAATCGACCACAGGGTAGCAGTTGGCCTTTGATGGCATTGATCACGCGACCCGCTGAGTTTGGGGCCTTCCGAGCGCAGTGAAGCGGTTGAGGATGGCG
>NZ_BMLK01000034.1 GCF_014645195.1 Novosphingobium indicum
CAGCCATGGCGCCAGAGGCAGTTTTACACTAACAAATCACACGGACCACTCAGCGGGGGCCGATCAAAGGAGTGTTGGGACTTCATCTTCGTTCCTTCGTCACTACGACGAAGCCCCAACACTCCTTAATTCACAACCTCAAATCTGTGCCATTGGTGCTGACGGGGAACAGCCTGTGGAGCTTGATCGGCAAACTCATCGATATCTTCCAGCCCCACGAATGCGCCAACTACTTCAGATCATGCGGGTACGAACCAGAATGATCGAAAACCGCTCTAATGGGTCCAATACGCCACAGCCCGCGCCTGATGCTCAGCGCTTTTTACCGCGACGAAATGCAGGTGCGAGCGCACCGCAGCTTTGGCAATGACTGCTGCGTCTGCGACGTCATTCTTCTGCCTCTTCACGACCGGCTTCACGTAGATCGGCGGGATCGGACGAACTTCATGACCTTCTGCGCCAGCAAATCGGCCCCAGAAATGCCTTGTCGCTCAGGCTTCCATAGCCACGATACAGAGCGGTTACGTCTTGAGCAGTGTCTCCAGTTTGGACCGAGAGATCGTCCTATTATGTAGAACCGACCCTGCTCGATCAGTCGCGCATACCTGGAAGCTACGCTTCGCCAGGTCAATCGACAGCATCTGGGCATTCGCCATATGCAGCCCCTTCGGGTGCCGCCATGGCGCCGATGAGCACCATACGATGCCTGATGAAGGGAGACATCCCCCGCATCAGTTCATTCCAAGAGGTCCGGCGGATCGCCGACAAGCTGGCCCGGCGTCGGATCCAGCCCGCCCACATCATCGCTTGGTCATGCTGGAGACGAGCGCATCAGGCCAGCGCAAGGCGAACTCATATCAAATCTAAAATGCAACTGGAGTGCTAAGCACCGGTGCCGTCATCAAGACGCCCAGCCGGTGCCGCGTCAGGCTGTCCGTAAAGATCCTTATAGCTGCAAATAATCGATTTAAGGCAATTAAATCTATTCCGCTGGGCGAATTCAATGCGACAGGGATAATTATCGTGAAATTGAAAACATTGCTGATGCTTGCCACAGCTTTTGTCCTGCCTTCGCAAGCTCTGGCTGCCAGCGGAGACGCCAATAGCGAAACCACGTCGACGGATGACGCCCCGAAATCTGCGGACAAGCGCGTCAACCTCATGACGACAGGTGTCGCTCGTGCCCGTGATCGCCTTGACAGCGCGACTTCGACCAGCACTCTGAGCGAGAGTGAAATCGAGAAGTACAGTCCCCGTTCAGTCGCTGAAATCTTTCGGTATATACCCGGCATGCGCGTGGAAAGCACAGGCGGTGAAGGTTTTTCCAACATCACCATCCGCGGCCTCCCGATCGCATTGGGGGGTGCCAAGTTCCTTCAGATTCAGGAAAACGGCCTGCCGACGCTTGAATTCGGCGATTTGGCCTTCGCCGGTGCGGACCAGTTTTTGCGGACGGACCTCAATCTGGCAGGCGTACAGGCCATTCGCGGTGGCTCGGCCTCGACCTTCGCATCAAACTCTCCCGGCGGCATTGTCAACCTGATTGACAAGACCGGCGAAATCGCAAGCGGAAACGTCCAGCTCACAACGGGCCTAGACTACGGTACAAAGCGCATCGACTTCGAGTATGGCGCCCCGGTAACGGACACACTGCGCTTTCATCTCGGAGGTTTCTATCGCCAAGGTGAAGGTCCACGCACAACCGGCTTTGATGGCTTCAAGGGGGGACAAGTCAAATTCAATGTGACCAAGACCTTCGATGACGGCTATGTCCGCATCTACGCCAAACTGCTCGATGACCAGACGACCCCAACCAACTTCTCGCCGGTGGCGGTATCCGGTACCAACAACAATCCTAACTATTCTAACATTGCCAACTTCAACGTAACCAAGGACACAATGTTCTCGCGTTACATCGCATCGAACATCACTCTCGATGACCAGAATCGGCCCGTGGCCAATCCTTTCGACGATGGAACGCATTCAAAGGTGAAATCGCTGGGTTTCGAGGCACGGTTCACGACGCACGGATGGACCATCAATGAAAAGTTTCGGTACGCGGCAATTTCAGGTCATACCATCCAACCGGGATTCATTCCCTCGGCCTCTGGATTTCCGATCGATCAGGTCGGTTCGGCGCAAAATATCATGAATTTGTTTGGTGGGACGAGCCTAAGTTATGCGACCGGCACCAATGCCGGGCAGACCATCTCTGATCCCAGTTCGCTCAATGGCAACGGCCTGCTCGCGCTTGTCACAGTTCGAGATGTCAAGTTGAACAGCCTAGACAATGTCACCAATGATCTTCGCGCGAGCAAGGTCTGGGACGTGGGCCGTGGCAAGCTGACCTTAACCGCGGGCTATTACCGGTCCAGCCAGGATGTCGACGTGGCCTGGTTGTGGACTTCGACGGTCTCCGACGTCGTAGGCAATGCCAATGCAAACCGTGTCAATATTTATGCCGGCTCGATACCGATCACTCAGGACGGCTTTCTGGGCTATGGCCCAGCGCTTCTTGGTGGCCTGCGGCACGATCGGTATAACATCAAGTACACGATCGACGCACCATACGGATCGCTGAATTACTCGATCGGCAAGCTCGCACTTGGCGCCAGCGCCAGGTACGATTTTGGTCGTGCACGTGGCACGCTCTACGGAAGCAGCCTTCCTGGCGCTGATCCTTATGTAACGTATGACATGAACGGCAACGGCGCGATTTCGCTGCCCGAAACGCAGGTTGGTTACATCAATTACGGGCAATCCGCACCGGTTCACTACAATTACCACTACCTGTCGTACTCGGTGAGCGCGAACTATCGGATGGCAGAGGACTTCTCGCTGTTCAGCCGTTACAGCAAGGGAGGTCGCGGCGCTGCCGATCGTATCCTATTCTCCAGCTACTTGAGCACGACGACCGGCAAACTGCTGGACCCGTCCGCCGCCTACGATCCGGTGAAACAGGCCGAGGGTGGTTTCAAATACCGTGGCGAGAACGCCGAAGCCTATTTCACTGCCTTCTGGGCAAAGACCGGCGAGCACAACATCGGCCTTGACCGATCCTATCGGGCCTATGGCATCGAACTCGAAGGCAACTACCGTCTCGGCGCCTTCGCCATCAACGGCGGTGCGACCTGGACCAAGGCGGAAATCACTTCCGACGCCCTTGACCCCAGCAAGGTCGGAAATACGCCGAAGCACCAGGCAGACCTAATCTTCCAGCTTGTTCCGCAAGTCGAGATGAAGAACGTCACCCTCGGTGCCGCCTTCTACGGCACCACGGGCAGCTTCGCCTCCGATGGCAACAGCCTGCGGATGCCGGGCTACGTAGTCACCAACGCCTTTTTGCAGTACCGGCCCACCAAGAATGTGACCGTCATGCTTAACGCGAACAACCTGTTCGACGTTCTGGGTTTTGTCGAAGTCGATGCGAACTCCGTCCCCGCGAGCGGCGTGGTGACAGCGCGGACCATCAATCCGCGCACCATCTCCGCATCATTAAGGTTCGCCTTCTAGATCTCGCAAGACAAGACCATAGCGCGAAATGCGCTGCGGTCTTGTTCACCATCTCAATGAATTCCGGTGAGTTTATATCGACGCCTTAGATCCGCAGGCCTATAGCGATTGGCCGGCCGGGCACGAGCTTGCGCCCTCCACCGGCCAGATGATCCACTCGCAGCCGATATAGGACGAAACATCAGTCGCCACGGCACCGCCGCTAATGAAAAACGTGGCAAGAAGAACTGGATCTCAGGCCATCGCTCCGATTGTCTTGCGAAATCTGGACAGCGCGATGCTGAAGAAGACAGCCCCAATAGCCAAGATGGCGACAAAATCGGGCCAAACAACATCAAGGCCAGCTCCTCGATAGAGAATGGCTTGTGCCATTTTAACAAAATGGGTGGTCGGGGCAGCAAGCATGAGGTTCTGCACTATCTCAGGCATACTCTCGCGCGGAGTGATACCGCCCGAGAGCAGCATGAGCGGCAGCAGGACAAGCATCAGCAACAGTCCAAACTGGGGCATGGACCTTGCTACCGTGCCCATGAATATGCCCATGGATGTTGTCGCGAACAGATGCAGGCCGGCTCCCACAAGGAAAAGCGGTATCGAGCCTTCAATGGGTACGCCGACCACACTCTCCACGATGACGTAAAGCGAGAATGTGCAGGCAGCGAGAACGACAAGTCCCATCGCCCAAACCTTGCTGGCCATGATCTCGAAAGGCGTCACCGGCATCACGAGCAGATGCTCAATGGTCCCATGCTCGCGTTCGCGGATAAGTGCGGCGCCGGTCAGGACGATCGAAAGCATTGTCACATTGTTGATGATTTCCATCACTGCACCAAACCAGCTTTGTGCCAACGTCGGATTGAAGCGAACGCGGATTGCAAGATCTGCGGGCGACACCGAAGTTACGCGGGTGCCGTTCATGAACTCGCCTACTTCGCTATGAATGATCTGCTGGATGTAGCCGCCGCCGGTAAAGGCCTGGCTCATGCGGGTCGCATCGACATTAAGCTGGATTATGGGCTGGCGGCCGGCGAGCACATCCCGCTGAAGATTGAGCGGCAAATCGATCCCAAACGTATAGCGTCCAGCATCGAGGCCAGGATCGACTTCGTCCAGGCCGATCATCGCGGGACGGGTAAAATAAGGTGCGTAGAAAGCGCTTGAGATGCGCCTCGACAATTGCGACTGATCCTCATCGACAATAGCGATGGCCGCCTTATGCAATGTTTCGGGAACGCCGGATGCAGCGAGATAAATACCGAGAGAGAAAGCGTAAAAGATCAGAAGCAACATCATTGGATCGCGCCAGAGGCTACGCAGTTCCTTGATCCCGAGATTGAAGATATTGGATATCTGCCGCATCTTAATGCTCCTGTTTCCTGAGCAACAACACACTGGCACCCAGGATCACCGGAAAAGCCAGCGCGAGGGCGGCGAGCGGAAAGAGCAAGTCGGCCAGGCCCAGCGATTTAGAGAACACACCTCGACAGATTGTAATAAAGTACGTTGCGGGAAAGACGTGCCCGATGGCGGCGCCGGCGCCTTCCAGTGACGAGACGGGATTAATCAGCCCGGAAAATTGAACCGTCGGCAGGATGGTGCCGATCGCAGTCGCGAAGATGGCGGCGATCTGACTGCGCATGAACACCGAAAAGAGCAACCCCAGCGCGGTGGAAGAAAGCGTGTAGAGAAATGCACCGAGCGTCATCGCGAACAGGCTGCCGGTAATCGGAACTCGGAATATGGTCAGTGCCAGAAGGACCAGCAGAACGTAGTTCATCATGGCCAGCGCTACATAAGGCATCTGCTTGCCCAGCAGGAACTCCGCACGGCCGGCAGGAGTCACGTAGAAGTTGATGATGGAACCGAGTTCCTTTTCGCGAACTACGCTGAGCGCCGTCAGCATGGACGGCAACAACAGCAGCAGCAGCGGAATCACGGCAGGGACAATCGCGACCAGACTCTTCACGTCGGGATTATAGCGGTAGCGGATGGCAATGTTGACCAGCCCGGTGGTTGGGCGCTCGCCCAATTCCTGCACGCTCATCTCGCTCAGCCACTGGCTATGCAAAGCCTGGACATAGCCTTGGACAGTCTCGGCGCGCGCCGGCATCGCCCCATCGACCCACATGCCGATCTGCACAGGAACGCCGCGCCGCAAGTCGCGCGCGAAATTGGGCGGGATCTCGATCGCCACACTGATCTCGCCGGAACGCATCCGGCGGTCAAGCTGAGCATAGTCGGTGATTGGCGGCCGCTCGATGAAATAGCGCGAGCCCGCCAGATTGAGAGCATAGTTCTGGCTGGTCGTAGTGCCGTCGCGATCCAGCACAGCGAACAGAAGGTCCTCGACGTCCATACTGATGCCATAGCCAATGATGAACATCAGGATGACACTGCCGAGAAGCGCAAGAAGTCCGCGGATCGGATCCCGTAGCAATTCCAGTTGCTCGCATCTCGTGTAAGCCAGCATTCGCCTCATCGAAAACCGATGGGACAAGGCCTTGCTTTGCGACCCTTCAACCTGCTGCACCGGTTCCGCTGGATGCGTCGGCGTGCTCACCGGCGGCGGCGGCGCCTCGCTGCCACGCGGTTCGGCGGACGCCTCCGTCGACGCGTCCTGCAGATAGGCGATGAAGGCCTGCTCAAGCGTTGCCGCTGCCCGGGCCTCGACGATGTATTCCGGTACGTCGCTTACGAGCACTTTGCCGGCATGCATCAATGAGATCCGGTCGCAACGCGCGGCCTCGTTCATGAAGTGGGTCGAAATGAAGATCGTCACCTTGTCGCGCCGCGACAGGTCGATCATCATTTGCCAGAATTGATCCCGGGCGATCGGATCGACGCCCGAAGTCGGCTCGTCGAGGATCAGGATTTCCGGCTTGTGGATCATCGCGACGGCGAGACTGAGGCGCTGGCGCTGGCCAAGCGGCAAGGCATCCGGCAAGACATCCATGATGTCGCCAAGACCAAATCGTGCAGATATCTCTTCGACGCGCGACGGAATATCCGATGGCGGAACTTGGAACAACTTGGCGTGAAGCTCCAGATTCTGGCGCACGGTCAGTTCGGAATAGAGTGAAAATCCCTGCGACATGTATCCGACGCGCTCGCGGGTCGTGATGTCTCGGCCATCGACTTCCCGACCGAACAGCCACGCCTGCCCCTCGCTCGCCTCAAGCAGGCCCGTCAGCATCTTCATCGTTGTCGACTTGCCGCAGCCATTCGAGCCCAGGAAGCCGAAGATCTCGCCCCGTTCGATCCGGAAATCGACATGATCGACTGCCGTAAAATCGCCGAAACGCATTGTGAGCCCTTTGGCCTCGATCGCAATCTCCTGATCGCTTCCGTCGCTTCGCGGCGGGATCGTCACGGGTTTGAAACCGCGCCGCCGCTGTTCAGGAAGAAGCGCGATAAAGGCCTCCTCCAGCGTGCGGGTGCCGGTGCGTTCATAGAAATCCGCAGGCGATCCCGTAGCAAGGATCTGCCCTTCATCCATCGCGACGAGCCAGTCAAAACGCGCTGCCTCCTCCATATAGGCCGTTGCGATCAGCACGCTCATATCCGGCCGATCCGCACGAATGCCTTCAATCAGGTCCCAGAACTGCGCACGCGACAACGGATCGACACCGGTGGTCGGTTCGTCGAGAAGCAGGAAATCAGGATCATGGATGAGAGCGCAGCACAGTCCGAGCTTCTGCTTCATCCCCCCCGACAACTTGCCAGCCGGTCGTTTGCGGAAAGGCGCGAGACCCGTACTGGCGGTGAGTTCGAATACCCGTCTTTCCCGCTCTGCCGTATCCTGGCCAAAGAGTCTGCCGAAGAATTCCAGATTCTCGTCGATCGAGAGCGTGGGGTAGAGATTCTTGCCCAGACCCTGCGGCATATAGGCAATCCTCGGGCAAACAGCCTCGCGGTGATGCCGGCCGGCCATATCGCCGCCCAGGACCTCCACCCGGCCTTGCTGAATCGCCCGCGCGCCGGCGAGCAGCGAGAACAAGCTGGACTTGCCGACACCGTCCGGCCCAATCAACGCCACCATCTTGCCCGCGGGAATTTCAAGGTCGATTCCATCGAGCGCCCGCGTCTTGCCATAATGGAGGCTGACCCCGGTCAGGCATGCCGCAAGTGGACCCGTGGTCATGGGGTGACGTTCACGGTCAACTTCGCAGGCCACTCTGCCTTGGGATCGATCCGCAAATAGGCCATGCCGGGAAGACCCGTCTTGACCTGCGTGATATAGCGCTCGAGTAGCTTGCGGTCGATGCGGGCCTTCACACGGAACATCAGCTTCTGCCGTTCGCTTGCTGTCTCGACCGTCTTGGGCGTGAACTGGGCAACGTCGGCGATGAAACTCACTTTCGCTGGAATCACCCGCTCCGGCGCTGCATCCAGCACAAGGCGGACATCGGTTCCCAACGCGACCCTGCCCACCGCCGTTTCGGGCAGGAAGAACGTCATGTACACGTCACTCAGATTGACGAGGTTGAGCACCCGGCCGCCGCCGGCGACGACCTCGCCCGGCTGCGCCACCCGATATTGCACACGGCCATCGGTTGGCGCACGAAGGTCGCTGTCCCGGATATCCGCCTCGATCCGCTGTATCGTGGCACGCGCCGCGTCCACATTGGATCTCGCTCCAATGACCTGGCTCTTTGCTGTGCCAATGGCGGCATCGACCGCTGCCAGTTGCGCCTTGGCAGCTTGCACTGCGGCAGTCGCACCCTCCATCTGCGCCTGATCATCATCCCGCTCCTGAATAGCCGTGGCGCCTTCTCTCGCCAGCGTTTCGGAACGGGCCAGCCTCTTGAGCGCCGCGTTGAGCTCCGCCTCGCGCTGGCGCACCGCAGCGACGGCAGCGGCACGCTCGCTTTGACGCTGCGCGACCTGGCTTTCGGCGATCTGAATACCGTTCTGCGCTTGCGCGAGGTTGGCCTGCGCCTCCGCCTTCTGGGCGTTCAGCACGTCGGCATCCATCCGCGCGACGACCTGTCCCGCCTTTACGAACGCACCTTCGTCCACGAGGATGTCGCGAATGCGTCCCGGCGACTTCGCCGAAACGTCCAATTCCACTGCCTCGATGCGCCCATTGCCGCTGACGATGCCATCTGGAAGTTCGCCGGGCGTCAGAAAGCGGTACAATTGAAATAGGGCGGCAGCGACGGCCACCGCGATGCCGCCCCGGATGAGCCATGTCTTCTGGGCCGCTTTCATCGTGGGAATTCTCCGGTCTGCTGCATATCGGTGTCGAAGGGAATATTCCGGGCAAAACCACCGCCGAGTGCCGCGTAGAGGCTGACGGCGCTTGCCAGATAGGCGCGGTGCAACTGCACCAGCGTCTGCTCGGTTCCGAACAGATCGCGCTGCGCGTCCAGCACTTCCAGGTAAGTCGAGCGGCCATTGTCGAAACGCAACTGCGCCAGCCGCGCCCGCTCCCGCAGCGCGGCCAGCATGCGGCCGGTCGTCTCGATTTGCAAACCGACCTGCCGCCTGCGGACCAGACTATCGGCCACGTCCCGGAAGGCCGCTTGCACGGTCCGCTCATAATCGGCGACCGCGATCACTTGCCGCGCTTTCGCGACGTCCAGTCTGCCGGCGAGACGCCCGGCATTGAAAACCGGCATGCTAATGGCGGGCGCAAAATTCCAGGCAAGGCTACCATCCTTGAACAGCCCGTCCAATTCCGCACTCGCCGTGCCAAAGGCCCCGGTCAGGCTGATATTCGGCAAGAAGGCAGCTCGAGCTGCTCCGATATTCGCATTGGCAGCGCGCAGCGCATATTCAGCAGCAACAATGTCGGGCCGGTTGACGAGAAGTTCAGACGGCAAGCCCACGGGAAGTGCCACGTCCGCCGAAGCCTCAGCCAAATCGAGCGGCCCGGGCGCGACTGCGACCTGCCGGCCGGCGAGCAAGGCAAGAGCATTGCGGTTGACCGCCTGATCCTGTTCCAGAACCTGCAGAGCCATTTGCGCCTGTGCCAGCAGCGTCTGGGCCTGAGTCATATCAAGCTTCGATCCCGACCCGACCTCATAACGCCGTTTCATAATCCGCAGCGATTCCTCGCGCGTCGTTATCGTCCGCTGGGCAAGAGCCATCCGCTCCTCGTATTCGCGTTCGAGCAGGTACCCATTGGCGACTTGTGCGACGAGTTCGGTTGCTACCGCTCTCCGGGCCTCTTCGGTTGCAAGATACTGGGCGCGCGCCGCGTCATTGAGATTGCGCAGCCGCCCCCAAAAGTCGATCTCCCATCCAGCACTGATCTGGGCATAGATCTGGTTCCCAGTTTCTGACCTGCCGGTAATCGACAAGTCGGCCGGCGTCCGTGCCCGCGTGCCGGTCGCGACCGCATCCAGTTGAGGATAGAGCGCCGAGCCCTGGATCCGCCATGCCGCGCGGGCCTCCGCCACGCGGCCAGACGCGATCCGGATATCGCGGTTGTTCGCGAGGGCCTCGACTATCAGAGCGCGGAGTTTGTCGTCGCGAAAGAAGTCGCGCCAGCCGATCGCGGCAACCGATGATCCGGCAGAGTTCTCGCCCGGGTAAGCCTGCGGGACCGGCAAGGGCGGTCGAACATTCGCGGGTGCGAATGAACAGCCCGACAGAAGAGCGGGTCCGAGCAGACATGATGTTATCCCGGCGCAACTTCTTCTTATGGCACTTGCCGCTTCTGAAAACGTCATAGTCTTGCGCACGGTCCCTGTTTCGATTGGACGTATGATCGGTGCCCGCCCGGCCCACGCGGACTGACACACGCGAACTAGTGCGTCTCAATGAGCGTTTTTTGATCCGGCCAATGTGCTGAGTGGCGGGGCCGACGTCCCGGCGGGTTCGGTTGCGGCCTTGCTCCACGGTACGGAACTCGAATCGAGGCTCCCGGTGACAGGTCTCTGGCAGACCGCAACTTGAATTAACACGCCCTTGCGACGGCTTTGCCCTCCGCGAGAAGCAACCCGTACCCGAACAGCATTCAGGGAATGGGGGATGGCAACATAAATTGCTCGCGCGCCGCCTGATGTTAGCGCCATGTCTTCCATATCATCCGGCTCCTTATTTCAGGCTGCGCCACGACTTTCGAAAGCCGCACCTCTCCGGACAACATTATGTACACTTATGAGTTTTGATATTGCCCGGAAACGGGCTGTGGTCAAGGGTGATCTTTTACGAGAGCCCTAAATATGGTTATGCCGGTTTCGTGAAATCACCTCGGCCAGCTCCATTACGGCGAATTCTTCCGCCGCGCGATCCGCGGGGCGGAAGGCCTACGCAAGAAATTGCAGCGCGCTTGGGCGTGCACATCCTCGAAGTCGCCCTCCTGCAGTTTATCGAGAAAGGCGCCGAGGGGACGAGCATGGATGATATCGCAGCCGCTGCGAATGTCTCCAAGCGCACCCTCTATGCCCGCTATGGCTCCAAGGTGGGCCTTCTGATCGCAGCCATCGAACATGGTATCGACAACCGCCTGACCCCGATAGTGGCTACGATGGGCTCAGGCAGCCCGCGTCAACGGCTGATACGAATTGCACGGCAAATGCTCGACCGCTCGCTCGAGCCGGATATCATCGGCCTGGAGCGGCTTCTGCTTTGGGTACAAACGCAAAATTTCGACGGCATCGACTCACAAGCGGTCCTCAGGATAAATCCCGGACTTTTGCTTATCCATCCGTTGCTGCGCGATGTGGCAGGACCGGATAAAAAGAACTCGCTCGACCTCCCGTTCTTGGCCACGTTCATTTTCGACGCGCTGGTAACCGCTCCACGTCAGCGAATACTTGCGCGCGGAGACCTGGCCGACACGCGCGAAGCGAAAGACGCCTACCTGGAACAAGCGCTCGATTTTCTCGGCAGGGCCTTGCCGTTTCTGCAGGAATAAAGCGCTTCGATCCAGTTCCGGTGAGAGCC
The DNA here is from genome assembly GCF_014645195.1 of Novosphingobium indicum. Classification (GTDB taxonomy): domain Bacteria; phylum Pseudomonadota; class Alphaproteobacteria; order Sphingomonadales; family Sphingomonadaceae; genus Novosphingobium; species Novosphingobium indicum. The sequence goes on from NZ_BMLK01000034.1 coordinate 11,410, forward strand.
AGCCACGGAGGTCTGACTAGGAAATGCGTGGACGCTGAACAGGCATCATGGCTACCGCCGCAAATCGGCTCGCAGGTCAGGTTTCTTCGGCGAGCGCCCCTTGCAAGACGGCAACCAGGTCGTGCACCCGGTCGCGCAGGTCCGCCACATCCGCCTCCCCGACGGCAAGGCCCGCAGCCAAAGTCGCAGGAACAGCCTCGGCCGCCTGCCGCAACGCACGGCCCTCAGCCGTCAGCTCTATCAACACCCGCCTTTCATCGCCGGTGTCGCGAACGCGGCTTATCAACCCCGCCTGTTCCATCCGCTTGAGGAGCGGCGTCAGCGTGCCACTATCGAGATAGAGCTTGCGCCCCAGCGAACCGACAGTCTGCTGGGCTTCCTTCCAGAGGACCAGCATGACCAGATATTGCGGATAGGTCAGCCCCAAATCAGCGAGAATAGGCCGATAGAGCCGCCCAAGCAGATTTGACGCCGCATAAAGCGGAAAGCAGACCTGCCGGTCCAGATCGAGTGGGTCATCACTACCGGCCAAGTCCATGCTCTTTTCCTTAGTTCACCGACACACTGATGGCCACGTCGATATTGCCCTTCACGGCATTAGAATAGGGGCAAACCGCATGAGCCTTAGCAACCACATCTTCCGCGGTAGCCTGATCGAGACCCGTGATTTTCACGTCCAGCGCGACTGTCAAGGCGAACCCGCCCGCGCCATTTGGTTCCATCCCTACGGTTGCCACCACCACGATATCATCGTCCTTCACCTTGGCGGATGCAGCATGCGTCACATGGATGACGGCGTTTTCGAAACATGCGGCATAGCCCGCCGCGAAGAGTTGCTCGGGATTAGTTGCCCCTCCCTTCCCACCCAGCGGCTTGGGCAGCGCCAAAACCAGATCGAGCAAGCCGTCGTCGCTTTTGACTGCCCCGGCCCGGCCGCCGATCGCGGTCACCTCAGTGCTGTAAAGTACGCTCATCCTGATACTCCATTCATTTGCACTCAAATATGCGCTGCACAATTATATTGTGTCAAATTTAATCTCCTGATGTGTCCTGTCGAGAGGTGCGGGAGCAAGCTGGGAAGCGCTGCGGGATGACTGTCTCCAAAATGGAGTTTGACGTTCAGAAAACAAAACTTATAAGTGTAGTTATTGATATGCTTGCGCCCGGCAAAGGGCGAGACAAGTGGTCGGCAAATCCGGCTGCAAAAGATCAGCAGAAAGCAGGAGAGGTTGCGCAACGGGTGTGTGGGTGATGCCCTTGGCCGGGAACACCTGCGTTTCGCCGTGCCATCTCGGGACCGGCGGCAGTTCAACGCCGGGAGACGACAATGTCGGATTATCTGGGCAAGGCCGCAGCCAGGCCCACCCGCGAATTTGGCCTTGGCATATGGCCCGGCGATATCATCCATAGCGATCGCGCCGGGACCAGCGATGCTTTCGGGCCTATAGCCCGTGGCTATCCCCCGGGTTGGCCGGAATGGCACCTAACCCGCAGTGCCTGCATGGCGACGATGCGCTTAGGGCTGGGTTGAGTGCTTGCCTCCCTCATCCATGGAACAAGCCGAGGGCGCTCGCTCCGCCGTGCAAGCCGTGCCATGACGCCCGACAGCCTGGCGGTACGGATATCCGCCGCCCGCGGCGAGCCCCCTCCTTGCACCGAACCGCTGTCTGGTCTTGTGGAGGCGGCTAGTGCCCCCCGCTCAGCTGACGGTGCCGCGACATCACACGCCACCTCCATCGCCCTATCCGTGCAGGACATCGAGAAAGCGTTCGGGCCTCGCAAGGTGCTGGATCGTGTCTCGCTTGATGTCGCTCCGGGCGATGTCGTGGGCCTACTGGGGCCGAACGGGGCGGGAAAGACGATTTGCTTTTATGGAATCATGGGCCTGACGGGGCTGGACGGAGGCCAGATCCTGCTCGCCGGACATAACGTCACATCGCTCACTATGGATGCGCGCGGCCGGCGCGGGCTGGGCTATCTTCCTCAGGAAGCGTCGATCTTCGGCGGAATGACGGTGGAGGGGAATATACGCGCGGTGCTCGAACTGCGTTTGCGTAATCCCGCAGCCATCGGGACGCGACTTGACGCACTGCTGACGGATTTCAACATTACCCATCTCCGCACGGCGCCGTCTACCGCTCTATCGGGAGGAGAGCGCCGCCGATGCGAGATTGCCCGGGCCATGGCAGCCGATCCAAAAGTGATACTTCTGGACGAACCTTTTGCCGGCATCGATCCGATGTCGATCGCCGACATCAAGTTGATGGTCCGTGAACTCAAGAAGCACAACGTCGCCGTTCTCATCACCGATCACAATGTTCACGAAATGCTCGAACTCGTCGATCGCGCCTATGTCATTCATGCCGGCAAGGTCCTCTTCGCCGGTGACCCGCGATCCCTTCTTCACGACCCCGAGGTGCGCAGGCTTTATCTGGGAGAGAATTTTGCAGGATGAAGCCTTGCACCCGGCCCCGAAAATCAACTCGATGAATAAGGAATATTCATGAGCGCTGACACTTCGACATCGGCTCCCGATCCGCTGGACGGGATTAGCCGGATACTCGACAATGCTGCAGGAGCAGCGATCGCACAGATGACCGCAGGCCTGTCACCCGCGACCATTCTTCAAGCTTTTTCGGATTGGGGAATGCATCTGGCATTTTCCCCGGGCAAGCAATTGCAATTGGCCGCCAAGGCAACCCGGAAAAATGTCCGCTTCCTGGACTATGCGCTACGCAGCGCTTCGGACGCCGATGCGCCGCCTGCAATCGAGCCGCTGCAGCAGGATCACCGCTTTTCCGACCCGGTGTGGAAACAGCCGCCCTTCAACTTCTTCGTTCAGGCTTTCCTGCTCAATCAGCAATGGTGGCACGCAGCAACCACCGGCGTCGGAGGCGTTACCCGCCACCATGAGGCCATGGTCGAATTTGCGGCAAGACAGCTTCTCGACACACTTGCTCCCACCAATTTCCTGGCCACCAATCCCGTGCTTCAGAGAAAGATCATCGAAACCGGGGGCAAATGTCTGGTCGATGGCTTTCAGCATCTGCTCGAAGATATGCAGCACCTTGTGCGGGGACTGCCAACCGCCGGTGCCGAGAAGTTCCGTGTGGGCGAAACGGTTGCCACGGCCAAGGGCAAAGTCGTCTATCGTAACCGGCTGATCGAACTCATCCAGTACGAGCCGACGACCGACAAGGTCCGGCCGGAGCCGATCCTGATCGTGCCGGCCTGGATCATGAAGTATTACATCCTCGACCTGTCGCCGGAGAACTCGCTTGTCAAATGGCTGACAGATCAAGGCTTCACCGTTTTCATGATCTCGTGGCACAATCCGGCAACCGAGGATCGCGATCTGGACATGGACTCATACCGTCTGCTTGGCCCCATGGCAGCCCTCGATGCGATAACAACGATCACCGGCGGTGCCCCGGTCCATGCGGTAGGTTACTGCCTGGGCGGCACCCTGCTCTCAATCGCAGCGGCAGCCATGGCGCGCGATGGCGACAACCGCCTGGGCAGCGTAACGCTGCTCGCGGCGCAGACCGAGTTCAGCGAACCTGGCGAACTCGGCCTTTTCATCGACGAAGGACAGCTCAATCTGCTTGAGAAGATGATGTGGAGCCGGGGGTATCTGGATAGCGGGCAGATGGGCGGCGCCTTCCAGATCCTCAAGTCCAACGACCTGGTCTGGTCCCGCGTGCTTGAGACTTATCTGATGGGCGAACGCGAACCCATGAACGATCTGATGGCATGGAACACCGACGGCACGCGGATGCCCTACGCCATGCATAGCCAGTACTTGCGCCGCCTGTTCCTGCAGGATGAACTCGCCGAGGGCAAATACATCGTCGATGGCAAGAGCATAGCGCTCACCGCCATCCGCCAGCCCCTGTTCGTGGTCGGAACGGAGCGCGATCACGTGGCGCCCTGGCGTTCGGTACACAAGATCCATCTGCTTACGAGCGCGCCAATCACCTTTGTGCTGACCAGCGGCGGCCACAATGCCGGCATCGTCTCGGAGCCGAACCACAAGGGGCGGCGCTATCGCGTGCTGACACGGGAAGCCGACGGCCTTTCCTACGATCCGGACGAATGGGAACTGCGTGCCCCACCCAAACAGGGATCCTGGTGGATCGAATGGGGCGAATGGCTTTCCCATCTTTCGGGCGAACCGGTCGCACCGCCGCCGATGGGCGCTGAGAAAGACGGCTTTATGCCGGTCGCCGATGCACCAGGCCATTACGTGTTGGAACGGTAAACGATGGCTGAACAAGGGATGATCGAGAACCGGACTTTTGCAGAGATAGAAATCGGAGACACTGCAAGTATTATCCGGACGCTTAACGAACAGGATATTCAACTCTTTGCGCTGGTATCCGGCGACGTCAATCCGGCGCATATGGACGCGGACTATGCCGCGACCGACATGTTCCGGCGTGTGATTGCGCACGGCATGTGGGGCGGCGGCCTGATCTCGGCCGTGCTGGGGACCGAATTGCCAGGGCCCGGCGCCATCTATCTGAGCCAGTCGCTGCGCTTCATAAGGCCGGTAGGCCTAGGGGACACGATCACGGCTTCGGTCACTGTCACGGAAAAGCGGCCAGAGCACCATATCGTCGTGTTCGACTGCCGCTGCCTCAATCAGGACGGTGACCTCGTGATTTCGGGTCAGGCCGAAGTCAAGGCGCCGACGGAAAAGGTCCGGCGCGCGCGCGTCGCGCTCCCTGACGTTCAGATTCGCGGCCATGATGCCTATCGCCGCCTGATCGAGTTGACGTGCGCGGGTGAGCCGGAAAGTACTGCTGTCGCTCATCCCTGCAGTGCGGCGGCGATCCTGGCGGCGGTAGAAGCCGCCGAGGCAAACCTGATCGCGCCTGTTCTCGTAGGCCCCGAGCGCAAGATCAGACAGGCAGCGCAAGAGGCAAGCAAGGACATTGCAGGGTTCCGCCTGGTGCATGCGGAACATAGCCATGATGCCGCCGCCAAAGCCGTGGCACTCGTCCGGTCGGGCGAAACGAAGCTTCTGATGAAAGGCTCGCTGCATACGGACGAATTGATGGAGGCCGTGGTTTCGTCGGCGACCGGCCTCAGGACTGAACGCAGGATCAGCCATGCCTATATCATGGACGCCCCCGGGCACCCTGCCCCCCTCATCATCACCGACGCCGCGATCAATATCGCCCCGACCCTTGGCGAGAAGGCGGATATCATCCGCAATGCCATCGACCTTGCCAATGTGATCGGAATCGATGAACCCAAGGTCGCGATCCTGTCCGCTGTGGAAACCGTAAATCCCGACATCCCATCGACGCTGGACGCGGCGGCCTTGTGCAAGATGGCGGATCACGGGCAGATCACGGGCGGCCTGCTCGACGGCCCGCTCGCGTTCGACAATGCGATCAGCGAAGCAGCCGCGCAGGAGAAGGGTATCATCTCTCTGGTCGCGGGCAAGGCGGATATCCTGGTCGTGCCCAACCTTGAAGCCGGCAACATGCTGGCCAAGCAGCTTACTTTCCTGGGCGGGGCGGATGCGGCAGGTATCGTGCTCGGCGCGCGGGTGCCAATCATCCTGACAAGCCGCGCCGACAGTCTTCGCACCCGCCTGGCATCCTGCGCTATCGCCGTTCTGATGACGCGTGCGCTGACAAAGGCCGCCCCCGGCTTGCCGCAAGAGTCGGGCGCGTGAAAGCCGTCGTCAGTCTCAACTCCGGTTCCTCAAGCATCAAATTCTCGCTGTTTGCCCTCGATCCGCAAGGGCAGCTCATGCTTTCTGCCACTGGCAAGATCGATAAGATCGGCATTGCGCCAAGCGTCAGGGCGCGGACGGTCGATGGCACAACGCTGCTCGAACGGGAGTGGCCAGATGGCACCTCGCTCAGCCACGCCGACCTTTTGACGGAGCTTTTCGCCTGGGCCGCCGACCATCCGCTCAAAGACCGGGAGATCATCGCGATCGGGCACCGGGTCGTCCACGGCCGCGCAGAGTTCGCCGCGCCCCGGCTGGTCGATGCCGCCCTCATCGGCAAGCTCGAAGACCTTTGCCCGCTGGCACCGCTTCACCAACCCCATAATCTGGCTGCCATTCGCGCCATCGCACAACTACGCCCCGAACTGCCGCAGGTCGCCTGCTTTGACACCGCCTTCCACCACGACAAGCCGGTTATCGCTTCGCGCTTTGCGCTTCCGCGCGCGCTGCATGACCGGGGTATCAGGCGCTACGGCTTTCATGGCCTTTCCTATGAATATATCGCCAGGCGCCTTGCCGAGATCGACCCCCCGCTTGCGGCGGGCCGCGTCATTGCCGCGCATCTGGGCAACGGGGCGAGCCTCTGCGCCATGATGGCAGGGCGAAGCATCGACACCACTATGGGGTTCACAGCGCTCGACGGCCTCATGATGGGAACCCGCAGCGGCAGTCTCGATCCGGGCGTCGTGCTGCATCTTCTCACCCGGATGGGCATGAGCGCAGCCGAAGTCGAAGACCTCCTTTACAGGAAATCGGGTCTGCTGGGCGTCTCGGGCCTTTCCAGCGATATGCGGACGCTGAGTGGCTGCGAGGCGCCCGAAGCGGAAGAAGCAATGGCGCTCTTTGCCTGGCGGGCCGGACGAGAGGCCGGAGGACTGTTGTCCTCGCTAGGCGGATTGGACGGGATCGTCTTCACCGCCGGTATCGGCGAGAATGACGCCGGCATCCGCAGCCGGATCTGCCGTCGGCTGGAATGGCTCGGGCTCAGGATAGATGAATGCGCCAACATCACAAACGCCACTTTGATCAGCCTGCCTGGCAGCGCGGTCAAAGCCTATATCATCCCAACTGACGAGGAACGCATGATCGCGCTGCATACTTTAAGCATTGTGAGGGAGAAAGCGGCATGAAGCCCCTGCTCGACCTTACCGGCAAGCGCGGCCTCGTGATCGGCATTGCCAATGACAAGAGTATTGCGAGTGGTTGCGCCGAAGCCTTCGTCCGCTGCGGCGCGCGCCTGGCCGCGACTTATCTCAACGAGAAGGCGAAAGGCTGGGTCGAACCTGTAACGCAGCGTCTTGGCGTGGAGTGGATCGCGCCTTGCGACGTGCGCGAGCCCGGCCAGCTTGAAGCGCTGTTCGATGAAGTGAAGCGAAGATGGGGCGGCCTGGATTTCCTGCTCCATTCCATCGCCTTTGCGCCGAAGGAGGATTTGCACGGACGGGTGATTGACTCCTCGGCCGAAGGCTTTGCCATCGCGATGGACGTATCCTGTCACAGCTTCCTGCGCGCCGCCCGGCTCGCCGAACCGCTGATGACGGATGGCGGGTGCGTGCTCTGCGTCACGTTTTACGGGTCCGAACGCGTCGTCGCCCACTATAATCTGATGGGGCCGGTCAAGGCCGCGCTCGAAAGTGCCACCCGCTACCTGGCAAGCGAACTGGGCCATAAAGGCATTCGCGCCCACGCCATCTCCCCCGGCCCGATTGCGACCCGCGCTGCCAGCGGGATCGAACGCTTCGACGAACTGCTCGAACGGGCAGCGGCGGAAGTTCCCGGTCACATACCGGTCGAAATAGAAGACGTCGGTGCCCTCGCCGCCTTCCTGGTAAGCGACGGGGCGCGACGTATTACCGGCACGATCATTCCGGTCGACGGCGGTCAGCATCTTTTTGCATAAGAGCTTCACATCTTTCATGGGCGCTGAGCGCTGCCGCCTTGGCCTCCCCTGTCCACGCAACCCCGGAATACAGGTTTGTTTATGGAAGCCGGAAAGGATAACGGATTGCGCATTTCCACCTCCACGCGGTTCAACTTCGGCAGCGGCAAGGGTGGGGCAACGCGGATATTTCGTATCCGCTGAAGCGGATACTCGGCGGTGGTCTAGACTTCTATCTCTCCGGGCAGGGCTTCTTCGGCTATGGCGAGAACCCGCTCGACTACAACCTAAGGATGACGCGCGTCAGGGTCGGCGTCGCGCTCGTACGGTGACATGTGATGCTGTCGCCCGTCGAGTTCGAACGGCAGCAGTTTTTGGAAGCGGAAGGCGTCCACCACAGACTTTGTCTTTGAAGGCTACTTAGTGACTTTGGGAGGGCCCACCTTGGCAGGCTTTTGGCAACGCGACCGGAATTGAAACAGAGGCCCCCACTTCGGGAAACCATCAACATCAGGTCAGCATCAGATAAAGAGTCCCGGTCAGAAACAAGGCCGAGGCGCTAAACAGCGATAGCAAGCCAACACTGCACTCGCAAAAACTATAATGTATCCTCTCCATCGCCCCTCTCCTAGAGGCGCCGTCCGCATTTTGTCGGTACGGCGAATGGCGTTTAGTTTAACGTAAAATCGCCCGCCCGCATAGAGGATCAGGTCCATTGATTGCAGTGCAGCAATTTTTGGACCGCGTTTGCAAAGCTGGTGCGCTCTTCCGGATCGAGAACCTCCATTATCTCATGCGAGATCTGATCGCGAATCGGTTCGGTCCTGGATACCGCGGCCTCTCCGGCAGGAGTGATCTTTAACCTTTTCATCCGCCGGTCAGACAGGTCTGGCATACGCACAATCAAGGCTTCGCGTTCGAGAGCATCAAGCGCTTCGGTCACGGTGCGCGGCGCGATCCCGAAGCGATCGGCTATGTCGGCAGCTCTTAGCATGCCGGCTGCGGCCTGGATCGCGACCAACATCTTGGTCTGCGCAAGCGAGGCCCCATGCTCGCTCATCACACGATCGAAGCGCTTACGCAGCGCAGTATAGAGCTGGCCGATCTCAGCGATAATTTCTTCGTCCGTCTTGTTCATGAGGGCCCTCATTAAATGGGGTTGCACTATTGTGCAACTGCGAGCATAGGCATCGCTCTCACGATAACGAGTCTTGCATGAACGACGACGTCGACACCAATTTCAACGAATCGCAACAACGCGGCCAAGCCGCAGCCCCCGGGTCGGGCAACAAGCGCCTGCGGTTGCTGCTCATTACGGTTGCTGCGCTCGCGATCATTGCTGCGGGCATCTGGATGGTGCGATACATCGTTGTTGGACAGTATCAGGAAACGACGAACGACGCCTATATTCAGTCCGATGCAATTGCCATCGCGCCTAAGGTTTCCGGTTACGTCGACCGCGTCTTCGTGACCGAGAACCAGGCTGTGAAAGCCGGCCAGCCACTCGTCCAGATAGATCCTCGCGATTACAGCGCACAATCGGCACAGGCTCTGGCCCAGATCGAGATAGCCCAGGCCAGTGCCGCCGGTGCGCGCGCGCAAATAGAGGAACAGGCCGCCGCCATAGAGCGCGCGCGGGCTGAACTTGCTGCCGCGCAGGAGGCGGCGGCTCAGGCCGCAAGCCAGGTCAACCGTTATCGGCCGCTGGCTGCGACAGGTGCGGAAACAGGCGAGCGGCTGTCGCAGCTGGAAAGCGAGGCAAAGCGGGCGCGAGCTGAGGCCAACGCAGCGCAGGCTTCACTCGCCAGCGCACACCACCACGTCGCTACCCTGCGCGCGCAGGAACAGCAGGCGCTGGCACAGGCCGACTCCGCGAAGGCACGGCTGGCTGCCGCGAAGACCGACGTTGAGGCCACAATCCTGCGGGCCTCGGCAAACGGCCGGATCGGGAACAAAGGAGTGCGCCAGGGACAGTTTGTCCAGGCGGCGACCCGGCTGATGTCGCTCGTGCCCGACAAAAGCCTCTACGTGACGGCGAATTTCAAGGAGACGCAGCTTGGACTGATGCGCCCCGGCCAACCCGTAAAAGTCGAGGTCGATGCGCTTCCAGATCTGGAACTGAACGGCCGGATCGAGAGCATCGCACCGGGAACGGGTGCGCAGTTCTCCATTCTGCCGCCGCAGAACGCGACTGGTAATTTTACCAAGATCGTCCAGCGCGTGCCGGTGCGGATATCCATCGATATCGGACCCGAAACGCGCCGGGCTCTGGTGCCCGGCATGTCGGTGGAAGTCTCCGTCGATACGCGTTCGGCGCGCAAGGCCGCCGAGCGCATGCGCGATGAGCAGGAGCGCCATAACGCCCGGCTCGCGCGATGACCACAGCTCCTGGCCCGGATTCCGGCGCCTCGGCCGCGCAACGCGCGGACGTCAGCGCCTGGCTTGCAGTGATCGCCGGAAGCCTGGGAGCGATGATGGCCACGCTCGACATCTCAATCGTCAATTCGGCCCTTCCGACGATCCAAGGCGAGATCGGCGCGAGCGGCACGGAGGGAACCTGGATCGCGACATCCTATCTTGTCGCCGAGATCGTAATCATCCCGCTCTCCGCCTGGCTGGAGCGCATGCTTGGCCTGCGCACGTTGCTGCTGCTTTCCGCCACCTTGTTCACCATCTTCTCGATGATATGCGGCAACGCCGACGACCTGATGACGATGATCATAGGCCGAGCCGGCCAGGGCTTTACCGGAGGGGCGCTCATCCCCACTGCCATGACTATCATCGCCACTCGGCTCCCGCGTGAGCAACAGCCGATCGGCAATGCTCTGTTTGGTGTAACCGCCATCGTGGGGCCGGTTCTGGGACCGCTCATCGGCGGCTGGCTGACCGAAAACATCAGCTGGCATTATGCGTTTTTGCTCAATTTGCCGGTGGGCATTCTGCTGGTGATCCTGCTGCTCGCCACCATGCCGCACCGCTCGCCGCGTTGGAACGAATTCTGGCAGGCTGACTGGCTCGGCATTGCCGGCCTGGCCCTTGGGCTGGGGGGGCTTACCATCGTACTGGAGGAAGGTCAGCGCGAGCAGTGGTTCCAGAGCAGGGAGATCGTGGAGATAACGATCATCAGCGTGCTCGGGTTCGGCATGCTTTTTTCGGGACAATTGCTGGCCCGCCGGCCCGTCATCAAGCTTTCACTTTTGCTTGACCGGCAATTCGGGGCGGTGGCGCTGATGGGCCTGGTCGTCGGCATGATGCTTTACGGCACGGCTTACGTGATCCCGCAATTCCTTGCGGCGATCGCGGACTACAACGCATTGCAATCAGGCCAGATCGTGCTGCTCTCGGGCATTCCTAGCCTTATTCTGATGCCTCTTACCCCCATGCTGATCAAGCATATCGACATCCGCATTGCGGTCTCGTGCGGACTGATAATCATGGCTACAAGCTGCTTCATCGACACCGTGCTGACGGTCGATGCGGTAGGTCACGATTTCGTGCATTCCCAATTGTTGCGCGGTGTTGGAGTTATCCTAGGCTTCCTGTTCCTGAACCAGGCGGCGATCGCCGCCGTGTCACCCGATGATGCCGGTGACGCGGCGGGCCTGTTCAATGCCGTTCGAAACTTGGGCGGATCGCTGGCGCTTGCCGGAATTGCAACGGTGCAAGACCAGCGCAACTGGTTACACAGCCGCAGACTGGAAGAAACACTCTCGGCCAATTCCGGAAGCGTACAGGACTATATCGCATCTCTTTCCCAAGCGATGGGCGGGCATGATACCGCGATGCGTATGCTTGCCGCCACCATCCAGCGGCAAGCCCTGGTAATGACCTACAACGATATCTTCTGGATGCTCGGCGTCGGCATTATCGCGGTCATTCCGCTCGTCCTGTTCCTGCGGCCGCTGCCAACCGGGCGCGCGGTCACCATGCACTGAGGTTAAGTTCGATGCGCAAATCCATTCTCGTTCTGCCGCTGCTGGCCCTTGCCGCATGCACGGCAGGGCCGGATTACCGTGGCCCCGCCTCTGCCGGGGCCGTTTCCCTGCCCGAACGTTTCGCCCGCGCCACAGACATCGCCGGCGCTGAGACGCCGGCCGTCGCCGAATGGTGGAAGGCAATGGGAGACCAGGTACTCGACGATCTGGAAGAGCAGGCCCTCTCCGGCAACGCAGACATTGGCGTCGCACAAGCCCGCATCCGGCAGGCCCGTGCGATGCTCCGGGCCGAACGCGCCAATACGGCTCCCAGCGTCAACGCCCAGGCTCTTTATGCGCACGCGACTCTGCCGGGCATCGATCTTTCCAGCTCTGACAGCAGCAGCGACGGCGGTAATTCCGGCAACCAATCGCTCAACTTCTACAACCTCGCCTTCGACGCGAGTTGGGAAGTCGATCTGTGGGGCGGCAACCGCCGCGGCACGGAGGCCGCACGGGCACAGGTTGATGCCGCCGAAGCCGACCTTGCCGACGTGCAGGTCGCCCTCGCGGCGGAAACCGCGCAGGCTTACGTCAGCTTGCGCGACCGCCAGCAGCGGCTGGTATTGGGCAACCAGAAATTTGAGCGCCAGCGCCAGATGCTCTCGCTCACCGAGCAGCGTCGCGCGGCCGGCACCGCGACTGCGCTCGACGTTGAGCAGCAGCGAGAGCAATTGGAGCGCACGAAGGCCGGTTTACTTCCCCTCACCGCCGATCGCGACTCCTATCTCAACGCCCTAGCCGTGCTTGTCGGCAAGGCCCCTGGTGCGCTGGACGACTTGCTCGCGGCTCCCGGGGCCATTCCACTGCCGCCTGCCACGGTGCCCGTGCCCGATCCGGCGGCCATGGTTCGCCGGCGCCCTGACATCCGTGCCGCAGAGCGCCGCTATGCTGCAGCGACAGCGAAGATCGGGGTGGCTGAGGCCCAGCGATTCCCCACCCTCAGCTTCATGGGGCTGATAGGAATCGGCGGAACCCATCCCGACGATGTACTCGACAGCGGCAACCTGGCCGCCATTGCGCTTCCGCAGCTCAGCTGGAACTTCCTCGACTTCGGTCGCAATGCCGCCCGGGTGGAACAAGCCCGTGGAAAGCAGGACGAAGCCGCAGCCCAATACCGGGCCTCAGTGCTGCAGGCGCTTCAGGATTGTGAAGATTCCCTGACACGCTACGGCAGCAGCCGCCGTGCGGTGGAGAGCGCCAAGCGTTCGCTTGCATCGGCCCAGCGCACTTACGCGTTGATGCAGCAGCGCTTCACTGCCCGGACGGCCACCCGCATCGCGTTGCTGGATGCGGAATCCAGACAGATTGCGGGGGCCGAGGCCTTGACTCAGGCCAGCGCGGAAATGACCGCGAGGTTCATAGCGCTACAGAAAGCCATTGGGCTTGGGTGGAAATAGAAGGTGCAATGGGTCTGCCCCCCGATGACCGTCTTTTTATGTGAGGTGATTCGCGCCACCGGTTTGATACAAACCTTGGCGTGGAAACAGTCATCAGCTGGAATAACGCGCCCATGAAGTCTTGGAACATCGGCATATTCCTATAACTTCTTTCCTCGCTCTGAGCCACTCATCCTCAGACCGCGATAGTGCGACTAGAAGGTCATGAAGTTAGTCCCACAAGACATGGAGGGCATCGGGGCCGCGCATGTTGAGGCCTCGGATCTCCGGCCTGGGATAACCGGGGTCGAACCGCAGGTTGGGCAGCGCGATTATCTCTTCCAGCGCCACTTCCATTTCGGTGAGTGCCATATGCATGCCCATGCACATATGCGGCCCGAAGCCAAAGCTCAACAATGGCCGCATCGGCCGTTTGAGCCACAGGCGATCCGGGTCCTCATAGACCTCGGGATCACGATTTGCAGATGCGATCGAGCATAGGACCGCAGTCCCCTTGGGGACTGTCATTCCACCAATTTCCATGTCCCGGGCGGCGATGCGCGCGACTGCCCCGGCGGTGGGATCGCGCCGCATCGTTTCAGTGACGGCCTTCGGGACCAGACTGCGATCCTGCCGAATTTCCTCAAGCACCTCGGGAGCTTCAAGCAACTGGACCATCATGTTGGCGAAGCTGCGCGTGGTCGTTTCCCCGGCAGCGAGCAGAAGCATGCGTATGAAATTCGCGATCTCCTCGTCGCTGAAGGCTTCGCCGTCATGCTCCGCCTGCATCATGTAGCCCAGGATGTCGTTACGCATTTCGCCGCGTTCACGATATCCGCGGACGATCGGAAGCAACGTCTCATACATGGACTGGCCCGCGACCATGGATTGCGGAATCGTGATCTTTGCGATTTCCGGATCGGTCTGCGGAGCGGCGACAACCTTGATCGCCCAACTCGCGAGATTTCCCAGCAAGTCCCCGTCATGCGGGAAGCCAAAATAAGCGTACATGGCGCGGATCGGGAACGGCAGGGCGAATTCCCGCAGCAGATCGGCTTTCCCCCTCGGCTTGAGCTGGTTCACGAATTCGTGGACCACTACCGGCCTGATGAGCGTATCCATAAGCTTGCGGATCTGGCTTCGCATGAACGGCTTTTGCAACGTTTTACGATATTTGGAGTGTTCTTCGCCATCCATTGCGGTGAGCAGCATGTTGTCAACGGCCGCACCGAAGCCATCGCCGACGATGTAGCTCAACCAGTCGTCCGGGTTCATCAACACCGAATGGATATCGTTATAACGATACAGTGTAACCACGGGCCGGCCAGTCATCATGTAGTCGGCCATGCTGGGAATCTTGTTTTGCTGCAGCAGATCGCCATGCATGACCGGGCATTGCGCGCGTTTTTCCTCAAACATCGGGTAAGGGTTCGCCGGTGCCGACCCCGCATAGCCGTTCGTAACCAAAGAGTAGTCGGCAACCATCTGGTCGAGCATCGCGTCGTATTGACTGGTCATTTCGCGTCCTAATCTGCTCCCATTTTGGGGCGGGCCTCGTCTCGTGTCCGGGAAGTTCTCCAACTTTGCAGGACCATATTACTAAGAGAGGAATTTGGTGAGGGTAAAGCGCAGGGAAATCCAAACGCCACCTATCCGACGATATGCGCACGGGCGTGTGGAATTATCCGCCCCCGCCCGTTGCATGCAGCAGAGGTCTGCAATCTGTATTTGGCACCCGCCCATCAGCGCCTGGAAGAAATATCACTCTTTTTGATGCCCGCACTTACCGAAAGACAGGCGCGCTCCGGCTTCACTTGGCGCGATATCGCCCGCGCCGTTTGCAAAGACATCATGGGATACGAACGCAATGACCAAGCTTACCAATGCCACGGGCGGCGAGCGCCGCTGGTGGGGTGTGTTGCCCGTCCTTCCCGCCCCGGTGTTGGGTGGCATGGCAAAGCAGATGGAGCAGGTTGGCTTCGAAGGTTGCTTCTCGCTCCAGATTTACGGCCCACCTTTCGTGCCGATGGCCGCCGTTGCCGCCATGACCGACACGCTGAAGGTTTCAACCGGCATCGCCGTTGCGGGAACCCGCAGCCCGGTGGAAACCGCCTATGCAGCCATTGAGCTCGACACCATCAGCCAGGGCCGGTTTGTGCTTGGTCTCGGCACTTCGCTGCACAGCGCGCTGGAAGGCATCTATGGCGAGCCGCGCCGCAAATTGCTCACCCATTTGCGCGAGGTCGTGAAGATCGTCCGCTACGTCAACGCGAATGGCCACAAGGAAATGGTACCGCTGCATGGCGAATATTACGACCTTGCATGGACCGAGAAAATGATGACGCCTCCGCCCGTGCGCGAGCACATTCCGATCTGGATTGCCGCGCTCAAGGACAAGCTGACCAGCTTGACCCTGGAAATCGCCGATGGGCTGATGGTTCACGCATTGTGGACGGTGGATTACACAGTCCAGAAGAAGTCCTTCATCGAGGCGGAACTTGCCCGATTTGGGCGCAAGCGCGACGAAGTCGAAATCAACGCCTGGCCCTGGATCGCCATCAATGACGACAAGCAGCAGGCGATTGATGACAGCCGTGCGACCGTAGCCGGTTATGCCGGCTACAAGGAATACGAGAGCTTTTTCGATTCTATCGGCTTTGGCGATCTTGCCCGCGATTGCCAGCTCGCAGCGGGTGAACATGGCGATGTATCCGGGGTGATCGACAAGGTCAGCGACGAGATGGTGCAGGCCTTCGTGAAGTGCGGCCCGGTCGATGATGTACTGGAACAGATTGAACCATTCTGGGGCGTCGTCGATTCGCTGTGCCCGATGACACCCTATCGCAACCTGTCCATGGAACAGCTCACCAGTTATAACGAAGGCCTGTTCCGCATGGTTGCGGAAGCAAAGCGCCGAGGCGGCTGATTGGACTGGGCGGACCGGTTTCGGAATGCGTCCGGCGATCTGGCCCGCCCGGTTGCGGATCGAAGCGGTCCGCGAAGGATTTGCATGGTCGGCCTTACGCGGGCTGGTGTTTGCTCAAGCGCTGACCGTTAGTGCGTTCCCACGATACTGATCGGCTGAGTGCCTGAGATCTGCGGCGATGCGGGTCAATATTTGAGGCGCCATTCAGCCGATGATGGTCTTGCGTCCGATAACACGTTCAGAATTTGCAAGGAGTTTGAAAATGGATCCTCAGGCGCCCGCCCTCTATCACAATCCGGTGATCGACCCCAATTGTGTGCCCCGTCCGTATCCGGCACGCACAGGCCATTTGCCGACGTCGATGAACGATGTCGACGCTGCTTGGCTCAGCAAGATGATGAGCTACAAATATCCGGGCGTCGAGGCCAGAAGCATGGAAACGGTTCAGCTTCTCAACAGCCATACAACGAAGTGGCGGATCAAGGTTGACTGGAACGATGCCGGGCAGGCCGCCGGGCTGCCTGCTCATCTGTGCATGAAGGCAAACTGGTCAGGCTCGTTCGACAATGTGGATATTCATGCGCTGGAAGCGCGGTTCTATCATTTCATGGCCAAGGAAATGAAAGTCCCCACCGCCAATTGCTACTACGCTGATTGGGACGACGACGGCACCGCGCACGGCCTCATCGTGCTTGAGGATCTCGTCCAGCGCGGCGGCAAGTTTGGCCATAGCACCGACGACAATGGCGTCGAAATGATCATGCAGACTCTTGAAGGCTTGGCCACGCTGCATGGCAGTCTGTGGGGCAGCGACAAGATCAGCCCCGCCAACGCTCCATGGTTGCAGACGCAGATGGATACACCATGCGATTCCGATCAGGTGCGGATCATGTGGCAATGGATCGAGGCCAATCTGAAGGATCCAGCCTTCTGCGAGATTGCCCCGCAGCATTATCTCGACGATCCGCGCAAGGTGGAACGTGCCTTCGACCGGCTGGGCGAAATCGACCGCGCCTACGACGCGCCTTACTGCATCGTGCTGGGCGACTGCCATCAGGGCAACACTTATATCCTGCCCAGCGGCGAACGCTTGTGGCTCGACTGGCAGTTGGTCCGGCGTGGCAGGCCGTGGCGCGACCTCACCTATTTCGTGATCGGCGCCCTTACCATCGAAGAGCGTCGCAAACACCACAAGGACATTGTGAAGCAATATCGCGAATATCTTATCGCCACGGGTGCCTTGGGCGTGCCCAGCTTTGAGGAGGCCTGGGAACAAACCCGCCTGTTCACAATGTATGGCCTGCAAGCATGGGTCGCCAATCTCGATGCGTGGGGCCAGAACGGCGTACCCATGAATGAGCGCTTTTTTACGGCTGCGGAGGATTATGGCACGTGGCAGCTTCTCGGAGAATGACTATGGGGCTGGTCAAAGGAAAATTCGCGATCGTGACTGGTGGCGGCGCCAATATCGGTGAGGCCTGCGGCAAAATGCTGGCATCGCACGGTGCATCGGTGGTCATCGCCGACATCAATCTCGACGGTGCGCGGCGCGTCGCCAGCGAAATCGGCGAAGCGGGCGGCACGGCCATCGCGCTCCAGGTTGATCTGGGTAACGAGGCCAGCGTTGCGGCGATGGCAGCCGCCGCCGCCGCAGAGTTCGGCAGAGTCGACATCCTTCACAACAACGCCGCCAATACCGGCGCCGCGCAGATGACCCGCGACGGGGCCCTCACCGAAATGGAGCCAGAGGTCTGGGATGCCGCTTTCGACATCAACACGCGGGGTACCATGCTGGTCACCAAGCATGTCGTCCCGCACATGATCGCCGCCGGCGGTGGTTCGATCATCAATACCAGCTCGGGCGTATCGCTTCTAGGCGATGTCCTAAATCCGGCTTACAGCGCGTCCAAGGCAGCAGTGAACGCACTCACCCGCAACACGGCGGCACAATTCGGGCGCGCCAATATACGCTGCAACGCAATCCTTCCCGGCCTGGTCCTCAGTCCGGTTGCACGCGCGCAAATGACTGCCGAACAACTCGGCATGATCCAGCGTCATGTCCTATTGCCAAGAGAAAGCTCCGCCGACGATATCGCAGGGGCTGTGCTGTGGCTGGCATCTGACCTGTCTAGCTTCGTTACCGGACAGATCATTTCGGCCGATGGCGGCATTTGCCATCACCAGCCGCACTACGCCGACATGATGGACATGTTCGAAGCCGCTCAATCGTAACCGGAAGGCTTCGGGTTTAACCCGGTAAGCCAACGACCAGCCTGCCATATGATCGTGCTCGATCACGTACTCGCAGCCCTGTTATTGCTGTTCGAAGACGGTTCGCCGTTTAACAGCCTGCGGAAAAGGGCACGGCAGACCTATTCCTTGCTCCCGTTTTTACCGCTTCCAGCTGAGGCCTTCCGTCATACTGGGAGGCGGGCCTGCCAGGAGGGGGCACATTTCGCCAGCCCTTGGCGATGTGAGGCGCAGGGCTAGGCCGCTGCGAGCAGTTTTGGCAGCCTGACGAGGGCGTTGGCGGCGTGAAGGACCATCCGACGCGCTGCTGCACGCGTTGGCGGGTTTTGCGGATAGTGCCGCAGGTCTGTGCCCATCCGAACACCTCCTTGATCCGCTTGCGGATTTTCTGGGAGAGGCCGTAGCCGGGATGGCGTGTCGTGTGCCCGTCGATGGCCCACCGCCGGCTGGAGCCTTGGCTCAGACCAACAGGGCTTCAAGGTTCTGTCCCGACGATAGGTCGTCAGGCGGACTTGTGGCTGGATGATCCGATGGCGCCGATTTGTCCGTACTGCGATAAGCGCATCGACGTCTCGCAGGCCATGATACTCGTCGGCATGGGTGGCAATCTCCTACGCCGAAATGCTCACCTCTGATTTTCCAAATGGACGCTGAGGATATAATGCAGATGGCCTTGTGATTCCCGATATCTTGCTGGGAAACATTTCGTTGCCTGGTAATAACAAGCACGGTAGCGGAATTCCTACCGCCGCCCAAGCAGCTTGTTCGCCCCCCCGCCTTCAAGCAACTCCCGCAGCCACGAACCAAAAGCCGTCACTTTGGCGAGTTGCTGCGTGTCCTTGTGTGTTACGAGCCAGAGACTCCGGGTCAGTTCCACTTCGGACAGCACTCGCCTCAGTTTCGATGATGAGTCCCCAATGAAACACGGCAAAATGCCAATCCCTCCACCACTCGCAAGCATTGCGAACTGGGCATTGATACTTGTCGATCGAAGTGCCACCCGACACTCAGGGTGAATTTCCTCAGCGTAACGCAACTCAGGCGCTGTCAAAAGGTCAGGAATATACCCGACAAGATGGTGAGTGCTTAGTTCTGTTACAGAACGCGGTGTAGCAAAACGTGCAAGATAACTTCGCCCGGCATACAGCCCGAGCTTGTAGGGTGCCAGCTTTGTAGCCACCAGTGGACCAGCCTGGGGACGAGATAGGAACACCGCAACATCCGCTTCCCGGCGAGAAAGATTTAGATAGTTGCTGCTTGCGACAAGATCGACAGTCACGTTGGGGTAACGCGCTGAAAATTCTTGCAACCGCGACGCAAGAAACCATGTTCCGAAGCCTTCGGAGACGCTTATCCGCAATGTTCCCGCCGGGCCCTCCCGGCTTCTGGCCGGTACTGCAATATGTCCGGCTGCGATGGACATTGCCTCGACATGCGCGAACAGGGCTTCGCCGGCTTCCGTGAGGATTTGCCCTTCTCTTGTCTGCTCAAACAAGGTTTGGCCTAAACGTGCCTCCAGTCGGCGTAACCGCCGGCCAATCGTTGTCGCATCGACACCCATGTATCGTGCAGCCCGGCCGATCTGGCCTTGGTGCGCGATAGCCAGAAATGTCTGGTAGTCGTTCCAGTCAGGTGTCTGCATAATTGCAGGCAATGGTGGCAAAAATACTGTTTGCCTGCAAGCTCGCAAGCTATTTATCAGGCCGTTTAATCGAGCGATTAATTGACAACCAATCGCACTCATCCGGGTTAGAGGATATCATGTATGGCCACCGCTGAACTCGTAGCAGAAACCCCCGTTACCGCTGAAGTCGCGGAACTGGTTGCCCGCTCGCGCGCGGCGCAGCAGCAGATCGAGAACGCGACCCAGGAGCAGGTCGATACCTGGATCAAGGGCATGGTCTATGCCGTCTGCAAGCCGGGCATGGACGAAGAGATCGCGCGTGAGACCGTCGAGGAAACGCAGCTTGGCAACTATGAGGGCAAGTTCAAGAAGATCTCGGTCAAGACCCGTGCTACGCTGATGGACATCATCCACGACAAGTCGGTGGGCGTGATCGAAGAAGACCGCGAGCGCAACCTCGTGAAGATTGCCAAGCCGGTGGGCGTGATCGGTGCCCTGTCGCCTTCGACCAACCCCGAGGCGACCCCGGTCATCAAGGCGATCAGCGCCGTTAAGGGCCGCAACTCGATCATTATCTGCCCGCACCCGCGCGCCAAGTTCATCAACGCCAAGATCTGCAACCTGATGCGCGACGCGCTGGTCAAGATGGGTGCCCCCGCCGACCTCGTGATCCCGATCGAGCAGCCCTCGGTCGAGAAGACCAACGAAGTCATGAAGCAGTGCGATCGCATCCTCGCCACCGGCGGCACGCCGATGGTGAAGGCTGCCTACTCGTCGGGCACCCCGGCGCTTGGCGTGGGCGTCGGCAATGCCGTCATTACTGTTGACGACACGGCCGACCTCGATGACGCGGCAGCCAAGATCCTGTTGTCCAAGACGCTCGACTATGCGGCTTCGTGCTCTTCCGACAACGCCGTGATCCTGCTCGACGCGATCTACGACAAGATGCTGGCCAAGCTGCAGGAAAAGGGCGGCTACATCATTGAGGGCGAGGACAAGACCAAGCTGCAGAACGCCATCTGGGAAGACGGCGAGCACATCAATGCCAAGGTTGTTGCCCAGTCGCCGCAGTTCATTGCCGACTACGCCGGCTTCACGATCCCCGAAGGTACGAATTTCTTCATCGTTCCCGAAACCGGGCACGGCAAGGAACACCCGTTCTCAGGCGAGAAGATGACCGTCACCATGGCGCTCTACCGTGCCAAGGACCTCGACGAGGCGATCGAGCTGACCAATGCGATCCAGGCCTACCAGGGCCAGGGCCACTCCTGCGGTATCTATTCGCAGTCCGACGAGAACATCATGAAGCTGGCCATGCACACCAAAACCAGCCGCGTGATGGTCAACCAGCCGCAGTCGGCCTCGAACTCGGGCAACCTGTGGAACGGCATGCGCCAGACCTTCTCGCTGGGCTGTGGTTCGTGGGGCGGCAACGCCACCAACAACAACGTTACCTGGCGCGATCTCATCAACGAGACCTGGGTCTCCAAGCCGCTGCCCGAACACAAGAAGATTCCCTCGGACGAGGAACTGTTCGGCAAGGACATCATCGAACTGGTCGGCTGATTTTTGCAACCCACCTAGCGAGACCAGCTTTCTCTCCCGCTGGTCTCGCATTTTTAAATAAATGATTAATTATGACGCACAACATATGAAATTAAAAAACTTTTTATTGTATGTAAATTTCCAATACTTTTAATAAAGTAGATATAATTTTAATGATTATATCGTGATTTAATTTTCGTGATACATACATATTCCATATTTAATTGAACTTTTAGACGAAAATTCAACAACGAGGCTGAGATGACCGAACAGTTCGGGCTGACCGAGGACCAGATCGCGATCCAGGAGACCGCGCGCTGCAGATGTTCGGCGGCTACGGCTACTTGCGCGACTATCCGATCGAGCGTTTCTGGCGCGAC
>NZ_BMLK01000035.1 GCF_014645195.1 Novosphingobium indicum
TCAGCTTCCGGGGCGTTTGCCAATGCCGATTCCACCGTCGCTGAGCAAAACCGTTCCTGTCATGTAGGCCGAGTCCCGACGCGAGGCCAGCAAGGCATAGAGGCCGGAGTGATCATCCGGTTCGGCGATCCGCGCGAGCGGCGTCATCCCGGCAATCATCGCGTCGAGCCCTTCCATATCTTCCATGTGAACATCGGCTGTTCCGCCCACATGGGTACCGCCCAGCGGCGTTCGGGTGCCGCCTGGCGCCACGCCGTTGACCCTGACGTCGGGGGTTAGTTCCCAGGCGAGCTGGCGGATCAGGCCCAGCACGGCGTGCTTCGACGCCACATAGGGCGTACCGCCACCGCCGGTGTAGAAGCTTGAAGTCGAGGCAGTAAAGATGATGCTGCCCTTGGTCTTACGCAACTCCGGAATTGCGGCACGGGCACCAAGGAAGTAGCCTTTTACGTTGACGCCGAAGATCTCGTCCAGCGTTTCCGAGAGCTTTTCGGGTTCCATGTCCGCAAGCGGGGTCATAAAATCCCAGATCCCGACATTGCCGACGAACACGTCAAGCTTGCCGAACGCGGCCACGGTTGCGACGACCGCCTTTTCGTTGTCGACATAATTGCGGACATCGCCCTCAATCACGACTACTGCGTTGCCATGCCGCGTACGCACCAAGTCGGCCTGGGCGGCATCCCTGACCAGGACGCCAACCTTGGCGCCTTCTTCGATAAAGCGCGCGACGACCGCCTCACCGATCCCGGTGGCGCCGCCGGTTAGCAGCGCCACTTGTCCTTCAAGCCTTGCAGTCACATCGTTCCTCCCGAAGATCGCGGGTTCTCGATCACTGATCGAACATCCCGACGCGGCCTTCCTGAAGGTTGACCACGACCGACTTTGTCTGGGTGTAGTGGTTCAGCACTTCATGGCTGAATTCACGCCCGAAGCCGCTCTGCTTGTAACCGCCCAGCGGCATGTTGGCCTTGAGGTTGTAGTAGCGGTTGATCCAGACCGTGCCGGTTTCAAGCTGGCGCGCGATCCGGTGGGCGCGGGCAAGATCCTTGGTCCACACGCCGCCGGCCAGGCCGTAGGTGGTGGCATTGGCCTGCTGCATCATGTCGGCTTCGTCGTTCCAGCTGATGACACTGGTCACCGGCCCGAAGATCTCCTCCTGCGCGATGCGCATTGTGTTCTTCACATTGGTGAACACCGTCGGCTTGATGAAGTTGCCACCCGCCAGATTTGCAGCATCGGCGCGGCTGCCGCCGGTCAAAACTTCGGCCCCTTCCTCGGTTGCGAGGCGCAGGTAGCTTTCTACCTTGTCGAACTGCATCTTCGACGCCTGGGCGCCAAGCTGGGTTGCCATATCGAGGGGATCGCCCTGGCGGACGCCTTCAAGTGCGGTTTTGAACTTGGCCAGGAACTCGTCCTGGATCGACTGGTGCAGGAACAGGCGCGAACCGGCCAGACAGACCTCACCCTTGTTGAGCACGGTCGACATGGTAGCGCTTTCCACCGCCGCGTCGATATCGGCATCGCCGCACACGATGTGCGCCGACTTGCCGCCCAACTCGAGCGTCTGCGGGATGATGTTTGCGGAGGCATACTGGATAATCCGGCGCGCAGTGGCGATCGAACCGGTGAAGGCTACCTTGGCGACATCGGGGCTGGTGACCAGCGCCTCGCCCACATCCGCACCATAGCCGGTGACGACGTTGATCACACCCGGCGGCAGCAGATCGGCCATTTCCACGAAGAATTCGATCACCGAAAGGCAGACCGTCTCGGCCGGCTTCAGAACGACAGTGTTGCCCGATGCCAGCGCCGGTGCGATTTTGCACGCCATCATCAACATCGGTACGTTCCAGGGGATGATCTGCGCGCAGACACCCAGCGGTTCGCGGTGAACGATGCCGATCGCATCGGGATAGTCGAGCGTCTGGCCATGCAGGCCATAGGCCGCGCCAGCGAACAGCTCGAACTGACCGATAGTCTGGGTCATGTCGAAGAACATCGATTCGCGCATCGGCTTGCCGTTGTTCAACGTTTCGAGCGTCGCGTAGTGCGACTGGCGTGCCTTCAGCCGGCGCGCAATTTCGATCAGGATCTCCTGGCGCTCGCCGGGCAGGCTTTGCGACCACTTGGGAAAAGCAGCCTTGGCAGCGGCAATCGCACGCTCAATGTCCTTGGCGTTGCCGGCCTGGATCTTGGTCAGCACCTTGCCGGTCGAGGGATTGAGTAGATCAATGGTCTTGCCGCTGTCCCCGGCAATCCACTCGCCGCCGATATAATGGCCGTACTCGGACTTTATGCCGTATTCGTTTTCTGTACTTTTCAACTCCGTAGCCATGACAACTCTCCCTTGGTTTTCATAGAACTTCGATGACTAGGTCATTCATCGGATAGATCCGACAGGCCAGGGCGTATCCCTTTGCCTGGTCGGCGACAGAAACCTTGGCCGTGCTCATCTTGCCGGTCCGGTATTCGCCTTCGACGACTCGAACCAGGCAAAACCCGCA
Source organism: Novosphingobium indicum (assembly GCF_014645195.1). Classification (GTDB taxonomy): domain Bacteria; phylum Pseudomonadota; class Alphaproteobacteria; order Sphingomonadales; family Sphingomonadaceae; genus Novosphingobium; species Novosphingobium indicum. The sequence continues at coordinate 2,508 of NZ_BMLK01000035.1, forward strand.
ACCACCGCCGCGGCAGCCCACTCCTATATCGCTGGCACCAAACTGCTCCATCGCGATCAGTACGCGTTCACCCTCGGGGCACGCGAACTGCCCCCCTCCGAGGATCCGGATCTGGTAGGGCTCAAGCCTCATTCGACCAATCTTCTTCGACTCGGGGCTGCGCGGCGGCAGCGGCCTTCGCCGCAAAGCTTACCCCCCCCACCGCGAAATGCGCCGGGGCCATCTCGCGAAGGATGACGCGAACCGACTCACGCGGGGCCCCGATAGCATCGATGGCAGCATCGGTCAGAGCCTTGATCAGCCGCTCTTTGGCTTCTGGCGGGCGCCCTTCGAGCAGGTTGACCTCGATGATCGGCATATCAGGCCTCCACCTGGAACATGACCGCGCCAAGGTTCTGCACGGTCGTCCGCACGGTCTGGCCGGGAGCCAGGTTGGGCGCGGCGGTGATGCCGCCAGCCATGACGATGTCACCGGCGTTGATCTGTTCGCCCGCTTCGGCAACCAGCCGGGCCGCAGCAACCAGCGAACGGATGGGGTGGCCAAGGATCGCCGCGGTCGACCCGACCTGTACCACTTCGCCATCGATTTCGAGGATCACGCCCAGATTCGAAAAATCGATCCGGGGATCGTGCCAGGATCCGATCACCAGCCCCGACGAGGAAGTGTTGTCGGCGATCACGTCCTCGAGCGCGAACTTGAAGTTCTCGTAACGGCTGTCGATGATCTCCATCGCCGGGGCGATCGCTTCGACTGCTGCCAGCGCAGCGGCGGCAGTCACCTTACCGACCAGCGGGGCCTTCATCAGAAAGGCGACTTCCGGTTCGACCCGGGGGTGGACGTAGCGCGCGCGCGAAAGGGCGGATCCTTCCTCGACCAGCATCGCATCGGTGAGCCTGCCCCAGGCCACTTCGTCGACGCCGACCTGCAACATCTTGGCCCGGCTGGTCAGCCCCATCTTGACGCCGATGCGCCGTTCGCCACGCGACAGGCGCCGATCGACCGAGAGCTTCTGCACCTGATAGGCCTCTTCCACCGTGAAAGCGGTGTCCACAGGGGTGATTTGCGGGGTAGCTGTTGCTTCACGCTGTGCAGAGTCGAGCATTTCCGCGTATTTCGCCAGCCTGTCCATCTCAGTTCGCCTTGGCTTTAATCAGATCGAGCGCGACGTCGATGATCATGTCTTCCTGGCCGCCGACCATCCTGCGGTTGCCGAGTTCGACCAGAATCTCGCGGGTATCGATTCCGTACTGTTCCGCTGCCTTTTCCGCATGGCGCAGGAAGCTTGAATAGACGCCTGCATAGCCCAGGCTGAGCGTCTCGCGATCGACCCTCACCGGACGGTCCTGAAGCGGGCGTATGATGTCGTCCGCCGCGTCCATCAGCGCCATCACGTCGCAGCCGTGCTTCCAGCCCTTGCGGTTGGCGGCGGCGATGAACACCTCGAGCGGTGCGTTACCGGCTCCCGCACCCATCCCGGCAAGGCTCGCGTCGATCCGCACCGCGCCCGTCTGCGCGGCGACGATCGAATTGGCCACGCCCAAGGACAGATTGTGGTGCGCATGGATGCCGCGTTGGGTTTCAGGCTTGAGCACCCGGTCATAGGCTTGGAGACGTGCGATCACGCCATCCATGTCGAGCGCCCCGCCGCTGTCGGTGACATAGACGCAATGCGCGCCATAGCTTTCCATCAGCAGCGCCTGCTGCGCGAGCGCTTCGGACTCGATCATGTGGCTCATCATCAGAAAGCCCGATACGTCCATGCCCAGATCGCGCGCGATGCCGATGTGCTGCTTGCCGACGTCGGCCTCGGTGCAGTGGGTCGCGACGCGCACGGAGCGCACCCCCATGGCATAGGCGCGCTTGAGTTCTTCGGCGGTGCCGATGCCGGGCACCAGAAGCGTTGTCAGCACCGCGTTCTGGATGACATCAGCGGCAGCCTCGATCCAGTCCCAGTCGGTATGGGCGCCAAACCCATAGTTGAAGGTCGAACCGTTCAGGCCATCGCCGTGCGAGACCTCGATCGCATCCACCCCTGCCTCGTCAAGCGCCTTGGCGATCGTGCGCACGCTGTCGGTGCCATACATATGCAGGATGGCGTGCATCCCGTCGCGCAAGGTCACGTCCTGGATGTAGAGCCGATCAGATGTTGGATCAAAGGTCATGCTGCGATCTTTTCCATATGAGTCTTGGCCAGGCTCTCGCCTGCCGCCTTGGCGGCAGCGGTCATGATGTCGAGATTACCGGAATAGTTGGGCAGATAATCGCCCGCGCCCTCGACCTCGAGGAACACGCTGGTCTTGAGGCCTTCGAATTCACCGTAGCCGGGGATCTTGAGCGGCCGGTTCGAACCGAAGCGTTCGAACTGCACGTCCTGCTTGAGCCGGTAGCCCGGCACGTATGACTGCACCCTGGCAATCATCGCCAGGACCGAATCGCGCACCTTTTCCTCATCGACCATTTCCGACAGCGTGAAGATCGTATCGCGCATGATCATCGGCGGTTCGGCGGGATTGAGAATGATCACAGCCCGGCCCTTGGCCGCACCGCCGACAGTCTCAATCGCCCGCGCGGTGGTGCGGGTGAACTCATCAATGTTGGCACGGGTGCCGGGACCGGCGGAGCGCGACGAAACCGACGCGACGATTTCCGCATAGTGCACCTTGGCCACCTGCGAGACCGCCGCGACGATCGGAATCGTAGCCTGGCCGCCGCAGGTCACCATGTTGATGTTGCGAACGGTCGCATCGACCGCGGGGTTGACAGGCGGGATGGTCGCCGGACCGATCGCTGCCGGTGTCAGGTCGACCATCAGCTTGCCGTCGCGGGCGAGTATCTCGTCATGCGCCTTGTGCGCATAGGCCGAAGTCGCATCGAAGGCGATGCCGATATCGGCATATTGCGGCATCCGACACAGGCCCTCGATCCCCTCGTGAGTGGTGGCCACGCCCCTTTCGCGGGCCATCGCCAGGCCTTCCGAGGCCGGATCGATCCCGACTACCGCTGCCAGCTCCAGAGTGTCCGAGCCCTTGAGCAGTTTGATCATCAGATCAGTGCCGATATTGCCGGAACCGATAATTGCGCACTTCATCCTGGCCATTTGACCAACCTCCACTTCCAATTCAGTCAGCAGCAAACGTAGCTCGGACAGTGCCAAGCCCATTGATCCGCGCTTCAACGACATCTCCGCGAGAAACCCCGGCCATCGGGCCGAGCGCGCCCGAAAGGATCACGTCGCCTTCCAGCAGGGGCCGCCCGGCATTCGCCATGACCCGCGCCAGCCACAGGGAAGAGGTGATTGGGCTACCAAGACAGGCGATCCCGGCGCCGACCGAAATCGGTTCGCCTTTTACCTCCATAACCATGCCGCACGTGCGCAAATCCAGCCTATCTAGCTTGCGCGGCACCGCGCCGAGCACGAACAGTCCGCTCGACGCGTTGTCGGCGATCGTGTCCCAGATCTTGATGTCCCAGTTGGCGACGCGGCTGTCGACGATCTCGATTGCCGGAACGACATATTCGACCGCGCGGATCATCTCGGCGGTGGTCATGTCGGGGTGGGGCAAATCCCGCCCAACGACGATCGCAATCTCGGCCTCGACCTTGGGCTGGATGACCTGATCAAGCGACACCGGGATACCTTCCGGCACGTCCATGTCTGCGAACAGCATCCCGTAATCGGGCTGGTCCACCCCCAACTGGCGCTGGACTGCAAGCGACGTCAGGCCGATCTTGCGCCCTACGAGCCGCCGCCCGCTAGCCAGGTAGTGCCGGGTGTTGGATTCCTGCACAGCATAGGCGGCCTCAACGCCACCGGCGGCAATCAGGTCTCGGATCGGACTGACCGGTGTGCCGCTTTCGGCGGCGCCGCGCAGCGCCAGAGCCGCTTGTTCGATGGTTTTAGGGTCGATAGTCATCGTCTTAAAGCTTTACGCAGATGTTGGTGATCTCGGTGTAGAATTCGAGGCTGTGCACCCCGCCTTCCCGGCCTATGCCGGAATGGCCGGACCCGCCGAAAGCCGTGCGCAGATCGCGCAGGAACCAGGAATTGACCCAGCACACCCCCACCTCCATCGCCGCCGCCACGCGGTGTCCGCGGGACAGGTTTTCGGTCCAGACTGAGGCGCACAGGCCGTATACCGTATCGTTTGCCAGCGCGATCACCTCGTCCTCGCTGTCGAACGGTAAGATGCCGCAGCACGGCCCGAAGATTTCCTCGCGCATCACGGTGTCGCCGTGGGCGACGTCGATCCACAACGTCGGTTCCACGAAGAAGCCGCCGGCTTCCGCGCCCGAGATTTCAGGAACGCCGCCGCCGGTGACCACGGTGGCCCCGTCCTCGACCGCACGGCGATAGTAGCCCAGCACTTTCTCGCGGTGCTCGGCGCTGATCAGAGGGCCGAGATAGGCGCGATCACCGGTCACGCCCGGCTTGAAGTCCTGCGCCGCCGCCGCCATCCGCGCCACGAAGGCATCGAAGATCGGCCGTTCGACATAGACCCGCTCGGTTCCGAGGCAGACCTGCCCGGTGTTCAGGAAGACCGAGCGCGACAGACCCTCGACCGCTTTGTCGAGGTCGGCATCGGCGAACACGATCGCCGGGTTCTTGCCACCGAGTTCGAACGAGATGTCGCGAACGCCGGTCGCGGCCTTCTGCATGATGGCCTGTCCGGTGCCGGTTTCGCCGGTGAAGGTGATGGCATCGACATCGGGGTTGGACGTGAGGAATTCGCCGGCCGAACCCGGACCGAATCCATGGACGACGTTGTAGACACCCTTGGGCATGCCCACCGCGTTCATCACTTCGCCCAGTAGGGCAGCGGTACGAGGCGTTTCCTCGGACGGCTTGACCACCACGGTATTGCCGCAGGCAAGCGCCGGGCCAACCTTCCAGGTCATCAGCAGCAGCGGGAAGTTCCACGGGCAGACGACGGCGACCACACCCTTGGGCTTGCGCACGGTATAGTTGAACGCCTGGCCGCCATCGGGGGTTGGCGTGTTGAAGCTTTCGCCCGGCATCGTCGAGACGACATCGGCGAACATGCGGAAGTTAGCGGCTCCGCGCGGAATATCGATATGCGACGCAACATGACGCGGCTTGCCGGTGTCGGCCACTTCGGCAGCCAGGAAATCATCCGCTCGGCGTTCGATCTCGGTCGCCACGGCGGTGATCAGCTTGACCCGTTCGGCCGTGGTCATCTTGCCCCACGGCCCGGTAAGCGCGGCCTTGGCCGCAGCCACGGCGTCGGCGACGTCTGCCTGGCTTGCTTCGTGCACAACCCCGATCTCGGCCCCGGTGGCCGGATTGACGTTGGAAAACGACTTGCCCTCGCTGCCTTCGCGATAGGACCCGTCGATGAAGTTCAGGATAGTATCCGTGATTGGAGAGGAGGAGACGGAAGTCATTGGTGCATATTACCTACGTTTTGCCAGAACCCATGGGGCGTCAGAATTGCCTTGCGCCGATCGCAGCGAGGCCGGCGTTGGCGTACTCGACGTCCATCGCTTCGCTCCCGCCGGAAATACCAATCGCACCGACGAATTCACCGGCAATTTCGATCGGTAGGCCGCCGCCGAACATCGCTATTCCCGGCTGCGCGACGATCCCGTCGCGCAAGGCCGGATTGCCCGAAACCATCGCATAGAGATCCGGCGTCGGGACGCGGAAGCTGGCGGCGCTGTAAGCCTTGTCCTGCGCGATCTTTGCAGACGGCGAAGGGGAGCCGCTGGCGCGCACGAACGCGACCAGGTCTCCCCCCGCGCCGACCACCGCGGCAACGACCGGACAGCCCGCCGCCGCACCCATGGCAACGGCGGCAGCCGCTGCCTTGAGCGCCAATTCGTGGCCTACTGTCCGGACCGAAACCACGCCGTCCATGATCAGGTGTTCACCGTCATGAAGCGATCATTCAGCGCCTTCTCGTAATAGAAGATCGCCTTGCCGGCGTTCTCGGCCTGCCACATCCGCTGCGGATTGTCGGGATAATAGATGTAACCGCCGCTGAAGGTTTCGTTGCGGTTGCCCGAGGGATCGAAGAAGTAGATCGTCTGGCCGCGGGTGATCCCGTGACGGGTCGGGCCGATGTCGAGCGAAATATCGTAGCGGCTGATGATGTCGGCGGCATGGCCAACATCGTGCCACGATTCCAGGTTGAACGAGGTATGGTGGATCTTGCCGTCCTCGGGATAGCCTAAGAAGGCGACATCATGTGCCTTGTTGCTGCAGCTAAGAAAGATGCCGAGCCGGGTGCCGCTGGTTTCATCTACCAGTTCCTCGGCAACCGAGAAATCCAGCGCATCGACGAAGATCTTTGCGGATGCGGAGATGTCCACGCCATTCAGTGCGCAGTGATCGAAGCGGGTGGCACGCATGCCGCGCGGTTCGACCACCCAGACATCGGGGTTCTTGACAGCCGGTCCGGTGGCAGCCAGTTCCATTTCTGCGTAGAGTTCAAACACGTGCTGGGTTGGCGTGTTGAAGCGGATCTTGCGACCCACGCCGGGGTCCGATCCGGCCGGGATCACATCGACATGGACGCCGATATCGAGCAGGCGCTCCGCGAAATGGTCGAGGTCAGCATCCTTGACGACCTTAAAGCCCATCACGTCCATCCCGGCTTGGTCGGCCTCGCGCAGGATAATGCTGTGCCGATCGAATTCGTCAAACGCCTGGAAAAAGGCGCGGTCGCCGTCGCGATTAACAAAATTCAAACCAATCCGGTCGCGGTAATGGGCAATAGCCTCATCGAGGTCGAGAACCCTGAGCTGCACGTAGCCAGGACGAATTACACCAGTTAGAGCCATGTCGACACTCCTCTCCGTTCAGCCCTTGAGACCATTCCTAAAGAACTCGGCAACCATCCGATTGAAACTTGCCATCCGCTCGATCTGCACCCAGTGCCCGCATTCGGCGAACAGATGCAGATCGGCCCGCTTCATCAGCGTGGCGAGGCGTACGGTAGAATCGAGCGGGATCACCTGATCGGCAATCCCGTGCAGGATCAGAGTTTCGTGCGCGACTGCGGCGATGTCCTCCTCGCGACTGGCGAGCATCGCCACGTTGGCCTGGCGGTCGGCGCCGCCGAACGTTGCATGATAGGGCTCATGTGCTTCGGGCCGGGCGCTGGCGACATAGCGCGACTGGATCAGATCCTCGGTCAGGCGGCTGTGATCCCAGGCTAGGTACTTGAGCGAATCGCGCATCGCCTCGACCGAGGGTTCATAGCCCCAGACCTGGTCGAGCGCTGGGGTAATCGGAAAGTTGAGCCCTGCAGGTCCCATCAGAACTGCGCGCTCCACCCGATCGGGGTGGGCAATCATAAACGCCAGCGTGATCCCGCCACCGAAAGAATTGCCGACTATCGAAACCTTGTCGATGCCCAGTCCGTCGAGAAAGCCGGCGAGCTGGTCGACCCAGATCTGCTTGTCCTCGATCCGGCCCTTGCTGTCCGAATAGCCGAAGCCGAACATGTCGGGCGCAATGACCCGGAAATCCTCGGCGAGGATCGGCATATTCAGCCGCCAGTTGGCCCAGGCTGTCACACCGGGGCCCGATCCGTGGACCAGCAGCACCGGGGCGCCTTCGCCGACGTCGTGGTAATTGGTCGAGCTTCCGCCGACAACCAGCGACTTACCGATTTCCGGACGTGCCGTGTCCAAAGTCGAGCTTACCATGGTAGCCCTCCGCTCCTTTCCCGCCTCGATGATTTTGCATTCGGCTTGACCTGGACGCCGAATCGCCGTCTCTGTCGCCATCAGCCTCATTCATTGCACTATTTAAAACGCATTTGCAAATGAAGAACGGCGCGTGCGACGGCAATCGCCGCCGCTCCGCGCCATTCGATCAAATGAGTCCTTCTGCCTTGAGCGCAGCACCAACAGCCGGGCGTTGCGCAATCCGACCGCAATAGGCACCCAGCGCGGGATAGGTGCTCATGTCGATCCCGACATGGGCAGGCCAGCCCAGCATCACGAACAGATAGATGTCGGCCACGCTAAAATCGGCGCCCACATAGTGCTCTTTGCCGGCGAGATCCTTATCGAGCGCGGCCAAGTGATTCTTGACTGCGGTCGTAGCGGCTGCCTTGGCTTCATCGCTGGTGCCGGGCGTAAACAGGGGCACGAATGCCTTGTGGAACTCCGAACCCAGGAAGCTCAGCCGGCTGAGCAGGCGGTACCGGTCCATGGTGCCGTCGCGCGGCGCCAGGCCGGCATCCGACTTCTGGTCGGCGATGTAAAGCAGGATCGCGGGATTTTCGGTCAGGGTTTCGCCGCTGTCGAGGGTCAGCGCTGGAACCTTTCCCGACGGGTTGACGGTCAGGAAGTCCTCGCCGGTCTCGACCTTGCGGGTCGCCAGATCGACCTTCACGGTATCGAAAGTGGCGCCGGCTTCGCGAAGCGCGATGTGCGGGGCGAGCGAGCAGGCACCGGGGCTAATGAACAGCTTCATAGATAGTCTCCTTCAAGGATGCAGTGAATCGGGACCCGGTCAGATCGGAGTCGCGAGCAGGGTCGCTATGCGCAGCGTGTCGTAGATGCAGGTCCGGCTCTTCAGACGAACGGTTCCACCGCTAAGATCGAACCGGTCGACATATTTGCCGGCATTGTAGATACGCGTTTCACCATCATTACGGGTTTGGAAGACGACATAGCTGGCTTCAGCAGAAACCTGGTCGCCTTCCGCGCCGGTGATCACCGCACGCCCGATCAGGCGCCGGTTGAAATGTTCGGGGAAGACGTTTGCCTTGCGCAGCGCGACAACCCGATCCGCCAGCATCCCTTTGCTGTCGCAATACATCACAGCCGCAGGCAAGCCGTTATCGACATTCTCGCGCGCGATCACCTGGTACAGGCAATCGTCAACGAACAGGTTGGGCCATTGCTCGAGCCGGTCATCATCAAGGCAAAGCCCGTAAGCCGCGTTGAAATCGTCGATCGCACTTTGCGCGACTTGCGCTACTTCGGCTGCAACGCTCATGCCCGGCCCTCCCCCGCGAGATCGGCCAGGGCATTGCCCATCAGCCCGAGATAGCCCTTCCAGAACCCGCGCACGGAATTTTCATCCATACCCATCGGCGCGTAGGAGGGTCGGACATCGTCCCCGCCCATCTCGACGAAGCTGCGCTTGCCTTCGGCACCGATCGTGCCCTGCTGGCACAGTTCGACCGCTTCGCCGTCTTCCATCGAAATCAGCCCGGACGGTCCAACCAGGTTGAGGTTGCGAAGGCGGTGGCGAGTCGTTTCCTCGTCATCGTCGGCATAGCCGAAATAGGTCCAGACCAGCTCGGTCCTGTCGGTCCCGTGGGGCACGATCTGCCTGGTGGCGAGGGTGTTCTGGATCTGCTGGACAACGACAGACGGGAAGATCGACTGGATGTGCAGTCCGACATCATCAGCGATCTCCGGGCGGAATGCCAGCAGGCGCTCGTCCTGCAACTTGGCCTCACCCTGCATCTCGCGGTTGGCCTCGTCACCGAACGAGCCGTAGTGGACATCGCCCTTGGGCTTAGACACGATAAAGACGGTGTGGTAGCCCTCGTCCGAAACCAGACCCGCGCTTTCCTGGCTCTGGCGGTAGATGCCGAAAGTCGGATAGAACAGGTGCAACAGACCGCCGTGGTAGCTGTCACGACTGTTTTCCGAATAGAGCTTCCAGTTGCCGGCCATGAACTGCCGCGCATAGCCCAGAACCTTGACCGGGCGCTGGAAGACGCGCTGAATGTATTTGCGCATCACTGGACCCAGAAAGTCGTCGAGCGGGGCGATGGTCGGGTTGAAGGTGCCGAACACGAGGCCGCCGAATGTCTCGACCCGCAACCGCTCCAGCGAATGCTCGGCCATATTGAATTTCTTCGAATAGCCGCCCACGCCTTTCAGCCCCCGCCGGAACGGCACGCCGACAAGCGCACCGGTCGCGTCGTAGGCCCACTGGTGATAGACGCAGACGAACGCCCCGTCGGCCTGGTTACCACGCAGCGAGCGGCACACGGTTGCGCCCTTGTGGGCGCAGCGATTTACCCAGGCATGGATCGCGCCATCGGTTGCCCGCGTCACCACCACCGGAGTATTGCCGACATGGGTCGAACGGAAATCGCCGCTGTTGGCCAGCTCGGCCTCGAGGCCGAGGTAGCACCAGGTCTGTCCGCGAAAGATGTTTTCCTGTTCGGCAGTGAAGATCGCCTGGCTGTGATAGACTGCGTAATCGACCGCAGTCGGCTCCGACCCCGCGGCGACGGGCATGGTTTCGGCGCTCATGGTCTTCTCCCTAAGCTTGTTCGAAACCGCGGCCCGAAGCGAGTCGTCCGCAAGTGCGCATCGCGCTCAGCATCATCGCGGCATCGGCTTTGCCGGTACCAACGATGTCGTAGGCGGTGCCGTGCGCGACCGACATATGGAGATACGGCGGCCCCATGATGATCACGCTGTTGCCCGAAAAGCCCCAGGTCTTGACCGCGATATGGCCCTGATCGTGGAACATCGCCAGAACCATGTCGTAACGGCCTTCGATGCAGTGACGGAAGACCGAATCGGGTGCGATCGGACCTTCGACGTCGATGCCCCTGGCCCGCGCTGCCTCCACGCCCGGCGCGATCGCTAGGCGATCCTCGTCGCCCATAGCGTGAGGATTGAGGCCGGCCACCGCGATCCGCGGCCGGGCGATGCCCCATGATTGCATGGCTTCGTGCAATTGCGCGATGGCCATGGCGACGAGATCCGACGAAATGATGTCGATCACTTGGCGCAAGGACATGTGATCGGTCAGGTGCGCGACCCGCAGCGCCCCTGAGAGCAGCACCAGATAGCTTTCCCCGGGGGTCGGGCTGATGACCTTGTCGAGCTTTCCCGCCAGCTTGAGCGACCCAGTGCTGATCGGCCCCATGATGGTTGCGGCGAAAGCTCCGTCGCGGGCCAAGGCATCGAGCTCGTCGAGCCATTGGGCTGTGGCGTGTCCCGCGGCCTCGGTATCCTCGCCCAGGGGAAGGACGCCGACCGGCAGAGCGCCCGTGTCGATGATATCGATTATGGTGGGATCGTCGCTAGGCTTTTCAAACTTCCCCATCACCCGCAGCCGGGCCTTAGTGCCAGTGAAATCCAGCGCGCGCTCGACAGCCGCCGCGGATCCGACCAGCACAGGAATCCCTTCATTGTGAACCTCTCCCCCTGCCAGCGCCCTGACAGCCACTTCGGGTCCGATCCCGGCGGGATCACCGATCATCGTCCCCACGACGGGGCGCACCCGCTCAGAGGCTGTAGACATCGGCTACTTCTTGGAACAGATCGGTGACGACAACCGTCTTCTTGCGGCGGATCACGAACGAATCATCCCGAGGTTCGAGATCATAGAAGGCCCACCCGCTGAGAGTGGCGACTTTGCCTTCCAGCACCGAAACCGTGGTCCAAGACGTCCGCGCATGCACCTGGTCATCGCTCTCCTCAGCAGACAGCAGGGAGAACTGGTGAACCGTGCGTGGCTGCGGCGTGCTCGCCGCCGAGCGCCGGGTCCTGATCCGGAACACCCGATCCTCAAGCCCGCCCCGGTTGGGATAGTAGATCAGCGAGACTTCGTTCTGCGGATCCGCAGTCGGCCGTTCGTGATCGTCCCAGGCTGGAACCCAGTATTCCGCCTCTTCGTGATAGAGCGCCAGCCAGGCATCCCAGTCCTTGTCGTCAAGCGCCATGGCTTCCTGACCGATGAAGCGGGAAACCGCCAGCCAGCGCGAATGGAATGCGGTCATCGTGCCTTCTCCAGTGAACGCTCAAGGAAGGCGGCAAGCTCGCTGCACTCGCTGTCGATGGCCTTTTCCATGAGCGTGAGCCATTCGTCATGGATCGCCACATAGAGGCCTTCGTCGGCAACCGCCGGGCTGCTCAGCACCACATTGAAATCGAGCGGCTCGCCGAACTTGCCCGGGCCGGTGTCCCAGCGCGTCGAACCGCGCGACATCTCGTTGTAGCGGCCTTCGCCGGCGCCATACCCGGTCTGGCAGTTGTTGAATTCGGTCAGGTCGTCCGGGGTCGCCATGCCGGTCGAATTGAAGAAATCCTCATACTGACGCAGCCGCAGGGTCCGCGCCTCGGCGCTTTCGCCGACCGGGGCGATGCACACCGTGCTGACTTCGGTCTCATCCACGGCCAGCGGCTGGATGATGCGGATCTGCGTGCTGGTCTGGTCCATCAGGAAGACGTTGGGAAACAACAGCAGATTGCGGATGCGCTTGTTCATCCACTTAGCCTCTTCGGCGCCGTAGGTTTCTTCCAGCCAGTCGAGGATTTCGAAATTAGGCCGATCCGCGAAATTGGCATAGTCCGCCCACAACACCGTATGCCCGTTGTGGAAGGAAAAGGACCCCCCGTCCCGCGCCGAGAAGCCCTCAAAATCAATGGCCTTGGTATCGTTGCTCGAAATCCCTTCAACGCGGCGCTGGACGGTCATGAAGTAATTGGCATGGGTCGTCATGACATGATAGCCGTCGAGCCCGTTCTCGACCTGCATCTTCCAGTTGCCATGATAGCGGTAGCGGTTGGTTCCGGGCAGAACTTCCATTGCGCCGGACTTCGACTGGTCCACCAGGATATCGATGAAATCCCTCGCGCCGGCGAGGTGATCGACCAGCGGGACGACATCGGCGGAGAGGCTGGCAAAAATAAAGCCGCGGTAGCTTTCCACCCGGGCGACCGGTTGAAGCCCGAAATCGGCGCGATCGAATGCCTCCGGATAGCCCCCGATGCTCTCATCGGTGACGTCAAGCAGGTCGCCTCCGGACGAGAACGTCCAACCATGGAATGGGCACATGTGGTTGCGCTTGTTGCCGGCCCGCTCGCGGCACAGGCGGGCGCCACGGTGCGAACAGGCGTTCACGAAGGCGCGAACATCGCCGGACTTATCGCGGGTCACAAGGATGGGGAAGCGGCCAATTTTCGTAGTGATGAAATCGTTCGGCTTGGAAACCTGGCTCTCGTGGGCGAGGTAGACCCAGTTCCGCTCGAAGATGTACTTCATCTCGAGCTCAAACAGCGCAGCTTCGGTGAATGCGGCGCGGTCCAGCTGGAAGATCCCGCGCTCGCGATCCTTCTTGAGCCAACCGCGCATGCGCCCTTTCAAGCCCTGCAAGTCAGCAATCCTGCCGCCGATTTTCTCAGCCAGTTCCATCGATCCTCTCCCGTTCGGTGCGTCGGGCACCCACCACCAGCGCGAATCAACACGCAGCTCGCACACGGTGCTTAACTCATCCCATTATTTCGTGCAACGTATTGCACAATGAAAAACGTTCCGGTAGGTGATGAGGCAGAAATGGCTGAAGCTGGCGGCTCGAATCGAAGCAAGCCGGTCAGCAAATCGTAAAATGACCTCGCTTTGGGGTGAATTGGGAGAGTTTGAACTATGTCGGTCGTCACCGAACTCGGCTATCTTGGTCTTTCCGTTTCCGATCTCTCTGCCTGGGGCGCTTACGCCGCTGAAGTCGCCGGCATGGAAGTCGTCGATGAGGGCGAAGGGGATCGGCTCTATCTGCGGATGGACCTTTGGCATCACCGCATCGTTCTGCACGCTGATGGCAGCGATGACCTGGCCTACATGGGCTGGCGAGTGGCCGGGCCGCAGGAATTCGCCGCGATGCAGGAAAAGCTGAGCGCGGCGGGAATCCCCTTCACCGTAGGCAGCGAGGTCGAGGCGAGCGAACGTCGGGTTCTCGGGCTGCTCAAGCTGGCCGATCCGGGCGGCAACCCGACCGAGATCTTCTTCGGCCCCCAGGTCGATACGCACAAGCCATTCCATCCTGGCCGTCCGATGTTCGGCAAGTTCCTGACCGGCTCGCAAGGGATCGGGCACTGCATCCTGCGTCAGGACGATGTCGAGGCGGCGGCCCGGTTCTATGAACTGCTCGGCCTGCGCGGGTCGGTTGAATACCATCTCCCCCTGCCCAACGGCATGGTAGCCCAGCCCTATTTCATGCATTGCAACGACCGTCAGCACTCGGTCGCCTTCGGCCTCGGGCCGATGGAAAAGCGCATCAACCACCTGATGTTCGAATACACCGATCTCGACGATCTTGGCATGGCTCACGACATTGTGCGCGGGAAGAAGATCGATGTAGCGCTGCAGCTTGGCAAGCACGCCAACGATCAGGCTCTGACCTTCTATTGCGCCAATCCGTCGGGTTGGTTGTGGGAGTTCGGCTGGGGCGCCCGCCACTCGACCGGCCAACAGGAATACTACACCCGTGATATCTTCGGCCATGGCAACGAGGCGGCTGGCTACGGGATGGACATTCCGCTCTGACAATCGCCCATTTTGCTCGATTCTTGACAAAAAGAACAGGTCAACCATGTCAAACAAATTGCGACTTTGTGAAGCTGCCAGCGTGAAAGACGGCGAACCGGTTGCGGCATTCGCAGAGGGAATGCCCGCGCTTGCCGTCTACAATGTCGATGGCGAGATTTTCGTTACCGACAATCTTTGCACCCACGGCAATGCCATGCTGACCGACGGATATCAGGATGGCGACATCATAGAATGTCCGTTCCATGGCGGCTCGTTCGACATCAAGACCGGCGCAGCCAAGGCTTTCCCCTGCCAGGTGGCGATCGTCTCGTATCCGGTCGAAATCGACGACGGCTGGGTGTGCATCACGAAACCGGAAGGAGCCGCCTGATGGCGCTTCCCTCCCTCGAAGATATGCAGGTCCAGCATGTCGCGGCGCAGCTCAATGCCCTGCACGCCGAGTTGATCGACGATGACCGCCTTGAGGAGTGGCCTGATCTGTTCGAGGACAAGTGTCGGTACAGCGTGATCTCGGCCGAGAACCACAATCGTTCGCTCAATCTCGCCGCCGTGTTCTGCGACAGCCGCGGAATGCTGGTCGATCGCGTCGTTTCGCTGCGCCGCGCCAACATTTTCCCGGCCCATGCCTATCGGCATATTCTTGGTCCGACCCGCGTGGTTTCGTCGAACGAGCAAATCATCTCCGCGCAGACCAACTACGTCGTCCTGATGACGCGCAATGATGGCCAGACCTCGATCTACAATTCCGGAAAATACATCGATGAGATCGACTTTTCCGGTGATGCGCCGCGCTTTGTTTCCAAGACCGCGATATTCGATACGCACCTCATCGATACGATGATGGTTCGGCCGATTTAGCTGAAAAATTGAAAGCACCGAACGATGGTAACTGCCCAGCAAACAGACAATGTGAAGCAAGATACGCCGGCTGCCGGATGCCGGGTGCCGTACCGGGTTTTCACCGATCGCCAATACTACGAACGCGAGCAGGAAAACATCTTCAAGGGCGAATGCTGGTCCTTCGTTGGGCTTGAGGCCGAAGTCCCGCAGGCAGGCGACTTCAAGTCCACATTTGTGGGCGAAACTCCGGTCATCCTGACCCGCGACAGCGATGGTGGGGTCCATGTCGTGGTCAATCGCTGCGCCCATCGCGGCGCCCTGGTCTGCCGTGAAATGCGCGGCAACCGCCCGAGCCTAGAATGCGTCTACCACCAATGGGCCTACGATCTGAAGGGAAACCTGATCGGGGTTCCCTTCCGTCGCGGCCTCAAGGGGCAAGGAGGGATGCCGGGCGATTTCGACATGAGCCAGCACAACCTGCGGAAGCTGCGCGCTGAATCGGTGGGCGGCCTGGTGTTTGCCTCCTTCTCCGAAACTGTCGAATCTTGTCGTGATTTCCTCGGTCCGATCGTGGTCGAGCAGATCGAGCGGATCATGTGCAAACCCATCACGATTCTAGGCGACCAGCGTCAGCGGATCTTCGGGAACTGGAAGCTCTACGCCGAGAACACCCGCGATCCCTACCACGCGAGCCTGCTGCACCTGTTCCACAACACGTTCGGTCTCTATCGCTCGACCCAGACAGGTAAGGCGTTGATGGATGCCAACAAACGCCACTCGCTGCTCTATTCGATCGCAGCCAGCAACGATGATGCCGCCGACAAACAGGCCTATGGCGATTCCCGCAGCTTCGACACCGAGTTCAAGCTGCAAGACATGTCGCTGCTGAAAGGTCGGCAGGAATTCGCGGACAATGTTACATTGGTGATCCTCACGGTCTACCCCAACCTCGTCCTCCAGCAGATCCAGAACACGCTCGCCGTACGCCAGACTGTGACTTATGGCCCGGACGAATTCGAGCTGGTCTGGACCCATTTCGGCTACGAGGACGATGACGCGGAGATGCAAGCCATCCGGCTCAAGCAGGCCAACCTTATCGGCCCGGCCGGGCTCATTTCGATGGAAGACGGAGAAGCCGTCGAAATCGTCCAGAACGCCATCGTCGGGGAGGCAAGAGCTACGTCCTACATCGCGATGGGTGGCGGCCAGGCAGACGACGCCGACCATCTCGTCACCGAGGGCGCGATCATCGGCTTCTGGGACAATTATCGCGAAATGGTCGGCTTCGACCTGGAGCCGACATGACCCGTACGATCGACTTCTACTTCGATTTCATCAGCCCGTTCAGCTACCTCGCGCAGCTGAAACTGCCGGATATCGCCCGCAAGGCGGGTTGCGAAGTCGCCTATTGGCCGATTGACATCCCCGAGGCCAAGATTGCAGCCGGCAACTATGGACCCTCGAACCGCGAAGTGTTGCCCAAGATCAAGGTCATGAAGGCTGACCTCGAGCGCTGGGCCGAACGCTATGGCGTCCCCCTCGCGTTCCCCGCGAGCTTCGACTGCGCAGACTGGAATTGCGCGGTGCTGTTTGCCCGCGAGAACGGTAAGGCCGAGGCATTCGTGACCGATGCCTATCGCCGGATCTGGGGCCAGGGGATCGATCCGGGCAACCGCAACGAGCTGGCCGCATGCGCCACGGCAGCAGGCCTCGATGCCGACGTGCTCATCGCGTTTGTCGAATCCCCGGTCGGCCAGACCCAATATCGCAAGGCGCGAACCCAGGCGATCCAGCGCGGCGTGTTCGGCGCACCGCTGATGTTTGTCGACGACCAGATTTTCTGGGGAAATGACAGGTTGGATTTTCTTTCTGAATACTTGAACCAATAGGAATAATTTCAAAGTTAGTAAAACTTGGGAGGGTAGAGTGAAAAACAGAAAAGCGTATTCGATCGTTTTGTTCACGGCAACGGCGCTGACGCCGCACCTGGCTCTGGCGCAGGATGCCGACACCCCTGAAGCGCAAGAAGCAAAGGCCGAAGATCAAACCGGTCTGGGCGACATCGTCGTCACCGCCACTCGTCGCGAAGCGCGGCTCCAAGACGTGCCGGTGGCGGTGACCGCGATCACTGGCGACGCGTTGGCCTCTGCCGACGTCTCCACGGTCAGGACGCTGACGCAGGTGGTGCCCGGTTTCGTCGGCAGCCGCAACATGGGCGTGTTCCAGCCGGTCGTCCGCGGCGTCGGTTCGACGGGTATCTCAATTGGCGACGAACCCAATATAGCGACTTATGTGGACGGCGTCTATCAACCGGAATCGGCTGCGAACTGGATCGACCTGGTCGAGGTCGAGCGTGTCGAGGTCCTGCGGGGACCGCAAGGCACCACATTCGGCCGAAACGCGACCGGCGGGCTGATCAATGTAATCACGCCCGATCCAAGCTTTAATTTCCGGGGTAAAGCGACGGCGCGCTTGGGGCGGATGCGGAATGATGCGGGAGATTACGATGCCCGTTTTTATGTCACCGGTCCTTTAAGCGACTCGGTCGCAGCCGATTTCGCCGGACTTTACCGTAAGAATGAGGGATACATTACCGACTTGATACGGGGAGGTGGCTTGGGTGACCAGCGGGTCATCGATCTCCGCAGCAAGGTACTTTTTAGAGCCAGCGACGCCCTCGACATTATCTTGACCGGAGAGTATTTCGATCAAAAAGGCACCACGAACTCTCCTCAGCCGCTTGATGGCAATACGGCAGGCCGCAGGTTCGCCGGCGTCATCCTTCCGACGGACGCTTGGCAGGCTTCGCTCACGAAGGAGCCGACTCTCGACCTAAAGCGCTACTCGGCGGCGCTCCACACACGGCTCGATCTCGGGTCTGTCGCGCTAGATACGACGACAGGGTACATGTTGCTGCGCTGGGATCAGGACACCGATTCCGACGCCTCGAACATCGAGCTCGGCAATTTCCTAGCAGAGTTCAATGTCGAATCCATCAGCCAAGAGATTAAGCTAAATTCGGCTGATCCGGGTCCATTCCAGTGGCTCGTCGGGGGCTATTTCTATCAGTTCGGGGGGAACGCCTTCCTCCAGCCATGGACTGCCGCAAGTCCCGATCTTCCTCTTAGTGGTCCCACGGTGGAACCTGAGCTTGAAGGCCGCTCATTCGCGGGCTTCGCGGAAGGAACCTATGAGTTGCTCTCCGGCCTGTTCTTGACAATCGGCGCCCGCTACACCACCGAAACGCGCAATTTTACACAGCAAATCAACGGCAACGTCGTCGTAGACGACGCTGAGAAGACGTTCAATAAATTCAACTACAAACTGGGCGTCCGCTACGAATTCACCGACAGAACCAGCGTCTACGCCACTTATAGCACCGCATTCAAGAGCGGTGTATTCAACATGGCCGCAGCCAGCGCGACCCCCGTGGCCCCTGAGAACATCAAAGCCGCGGAGTTTGGCATCAAGTCCGATCCTCTAGACTGGCTGCGGACTAATCTTTCGGTTTACTATTATGACTACAAGGATCTACAACTTCAGTCGAAGGACGCTATCGGACCAAGCTATATTTTGCAGAATGCCGCAAACGCTGAGATCTATGGCGGCGAACTGGAAGTCTTTGTCCGTCCAGTCGCGGACCTGACGTTGCGCAGTGCGGTCGCCTACACTCATGCGCGGTATCAAGACTTCCCGAATGCCCAAGGCTTCTTCCCGCGCGCCGACGGCGGCAACAACGTGGTTACATTCGATGCTTCGGGCAATGTGATGACCAGGGCTCCCAAGTGGTCCGGCAACTTCGGCATCGACTGGGGAAGTGACATTGGCGACGGTCGTATTATATTCGCGGGAAACTTGGCCTGGAGTTCGAAGGTCTACTACGACTTCGCGAACATTTTCTCGCAGCCATCCTATACGCTCACGAACGCGTCTGTCAGTTGGATGCCCGAGAACGAGCGGTTCAAGATCGGGCTGTGGGTCACTAATCTGACCAATGAGAAGGTTCTCCAGACGATCAGGCCCGGTGCGCTGGGCACCGATGGGTTCTATGAACAGCCGCGCAAAGTCGGACTGAGCGCGGAAGTTCGCTTCTAGAATTACTAGAAAGCGGTACGGGGCGGCTACAATCGGCTTCTCGCACCTTCGCGAATGGTTATTGAAGCTTGCGCATACGTATTGACGCAAGACCGGAGGGCGGCGGTTTGCCGCCCTCACACATCTTGTGACACGGACCACGAACGTGCTCCACGCCCCGCCTAATGGAGTATCGGAACCTGGCTTCGCAGCCAAAGGAGTAAAGTCTTGGCCATTACGATTCCCCCGCTCAAGCGCAGCGATTTCCTGACTGGCCAGCCGCTTGTCGACGGCAGCGAAGTCTATGGCGACGCTACCTACGCGGTCACTAACCCGGCAACCCGCGAAACGCTGGCGAATGTCGCCAGCTTGGGTGCTACTCAGACACACCGGGCAATTGAGAGCAATTCTCGTGCCTTCATCGATTGGCGCAAACGGCCCGCTCAGGAACGCGCCGGCCTGCTGCATGACTGGCTGACGCTGGTCCGGCACTACCGCCAGGATCTGGGCCTTCTGATAACCGCCGAGCAGGGCAAGCCGCTGGCCGAAGCGCTGGGCGAGGTAGATTACGCCGCCAGTTTCATCCAGTGGTTCGCCGAAGAGGCGCGCCGTGTCTATGGCGAGGTTATTCCAGCCAGCGCTAACCGGCGGATCGTCCTTATTCGCCAGCCGATCGGAGTGGTGGGCGCCATCACGCCATGGAATTTTCCTGCAGCGATGATCACCCGCAAGGTCGCTCCGGCGCTGGCGGCTGGCTGTACCATCACCCTCAAGCCGTCCGAGTTTACCCCCCTGACCGCTTTCGCACTGGCGAAGCTCGCCCTTGAGGCGGGGATTCCGCCCGGCGTATTCAACGTGGTCTGCGGCGATGCTCCCGCAATCGGATCGACTCTGACCAGCCATCCCTATGTCACAAAATTCACCTTCACCGGTTCGACCGCAGTGGGCAAGCTGTTGACCGCGCAATGCGCCACCACGCTCAAGCGGGTCTCGATGGAACTGGGCGGCAATGCTCCGCTGCTGGTGTTCGACGATGCCGATCTCGAACCTGCGGTTGAGGGCGCGGTGGCCTCAAAGTTCCGTAACACCGGACAGACCTGCGTGTGCGCCAACCGCATCCTGGTGCAGAGCGGCATTCATGACCGCTTCGTCGAGGCGCTGGCCGCCAGAGTTAGTGCTTTCCAGGTTGGCAACGGCCTTGAAGGTGCAACCGACCAGGGACCGCTGATCGCCGCATCGGCCCTGGCCAAGGTTCGGGACCATGTCGCCGATGCCGTGGCGCAAGGCGCCCACCTTGTCACCGGCGGCAAGCGCCACGAGGCGGGGGAACTTTTCTTCCAGCCGACCGTGCTGACCGAAGCGAACCCGACGATGCGGCTGGCTGACGAGGAAACCTTCGGGCCGGTGGCCCCGGTGTTTCGTTTCGAAACCGAGGCCGAAGCCCTAGCGCTTGCCAATGCTACGCGCTCGGGGCTGGCGGCGTACGCCTTCACCCGCGACATCGACCGCGCTTGGCGGGTTGTCGAAGGCCTTGAGACCGGGATGGTCGGCCTAAATAACGGCATCGTCTCGACCGAGACCGCCCCGTTTGGCGGCATCAAGGAATCAGGACTGGGCCGGGAAGGTTCGCGGCACGGCATCCAAGAATTCCTGGAGATGAAGACAATCAGTCTTGGGGTCCGGCCCGAGAATGAGGTGTAAGCGGAATGCGCTCCCGAGGAGCCGAGATTTTCCTTGCTCAATGCGGAATGCATTGTATGACGTAGCTAAAAGACCGGGAGACGGAATTCTGCATGCCCTTCAAGGTTAGGCCTTGCGCGAATTTGACCGCCCAGAACGCGCAGGAAAGTCTCCTGCCGTGAAGCGCATGGTCGTGGGGATTACCGGCGCAACCGGCTCGGTCTATGGATTTCGCCTGCTTGAGCTGCTGCGCGAGACGGGCGGTTGGGAAACCCATCTTGTGATGTCTCAGGCGGCGCTGCTCAACATTCGCGAGGAGCTGCCCGAAGGCAAGGCGCGGCTCGAAGGGCTGGCCGATGTGGTGCACAACGTCCGCAACGTCGGCGCCTCTATCGCCAGCGGTTCGTTCGTGTGCGAAGGCATGGTGATCGCGCCCTGTTCAATGCGCACGCTGGGCGCGGTGGCACACGCCCTATCCGACAACCTAATCACCCGCTCCGCTGACGTGATGCTGAAGGAACGGCGGCGTCTGGTGATGATTACCCGTGAAGCGCCGCTCAATCTGGCGCATTTGCGCAACATGACGGCCTGCACCGAAATGGGAGCGGTGATCTTCCCGCCGGTGCCGGCCTTCTATTCGCGGCCTACCTCGCTGGCGGAGGTGGTCGATCACAGCTGTATGCGGGTGTTGGATCTGTTCGAACTTCACGCGAAGTCGGAGAAACGCTGGCAAGGCCTGAGCAAAGAGGCGGCAAGCCTCGTTCCTGCTTTGGCGCAAGAAGAAGGGAACTAGAGAATGGCGTGGGATGTGAGCCGTCGCACCGTCATGAGCGGGGGGGCCGTGGGAGCGGCAGTGGTCGGTCTGGGTATCGGACGCAGCGCCTGGGCGAAGCGACCAATCAAGACCATTGTCATTGAGGAAGCGGAAGTGCCTGAAAGCCGGCTCTTTGCTGAAACCTTCGTCAACTCTGGACGCGCGGCGAAGATCATCCGGATTGACCGGTCGCTCAATGGCCTTCTGCATGAACTTGCCATTGCCGAAGGTGTGCTGGTCGGCCTTACTTCCGACCCTGCGGCGATGATTGCCGAGCAGATCCTGGTGGCCGACGGTGCCCGTCCGCTGCTGCAGTGGACCCATCATTACCGCAAGATGCGGTGGGAACACCGGACCGAGGGTGCTCCGGCTCTCCTGGCGCGGGCCAGCACCGGCTGGCCAACCGTTCTAGCCCACCACATGCAGGATGCGCTGTTCGGCGATCGGCAGACTGCTGAACTACGCTGCGAATCCGGACACTGCAGCCTTGATGGCAAGAGCCCCGGCATGCTGGTTTCATGGGCATTCGAAGTGGGAGTACAACAGTCGTGAGCACGGGCATGCCCCAGGGCGTCGACGCCGCAACCTTTAGCAAGGCTCTGGACGAACTGGCGGCTATCGTCGGCAAGGAATGGGTCTTCGTCGATGAACTGCCGCTGTCGGCCTATCGCGACGCCTATTCACCGCTGGCCGATGGCGAAATGCTTCCCTCGGCTGCCGTGGCCCCCGCCAATATGGAGCAAATACAGCAGGCGCTGAACGTTTTCAACGCCTACAAGCTGCCGATCTGGACCTTCGGCAACGGTCGCAATTTCGCCTATGGCGGTCCTGCCCCACGCCAATCCGGTTATGTCATGTTCGACCTCAAGCGGATGAACCGCATTCTCGAGGTCAACGAGAAATACGGCTATGCGCTGGTCGAACCGGGCGTTTCCTATTTTCAGCTTCACCGCCATCTGCGCCATATTGGCAGCAAGCTGTGGGTCGATCCTGCGGCACCAGGTTGGGGCGGTGTCATGGGTAACGCGCTTGAACATGGCGCGGGTTACACCCCCTATGGCGATCACTTCGTCATGCAGTGCGGCATGGAAGTGGTCCTTGCCGACGGTCAGGTGGTGCGCACCGGTCAGGGCGCGATCGAGGGGTCGCAGCATTGGCAATCCACCAAGCATGCAGCCGGCCCGCATTTCGATGGCATGTTCACCCAGTCCAATTTCGGCATTGTTACCAAGATGGGTATCTGGTTGATGCCCGAACCGCCCGCCTACAAGCCGTTCATGATCACTTACGAGCGCGAGGGAGACCTTGCCGCAATCTTCGATGCGGTGTTGCCGCTGAAGGTCAACCAGGTTATCCCCAACGCAGCCGTGGCGGTTGACCTGTTGTGGGAAGTGTCTGCCAAGACCACGCGGCGCCATTACTTCGACGGCAAGGGCCCTATCCCAGATTCGATCCGCAAGAAGATCGCGTCGGATCATGGGCTAGGCATGTGGAACTTCTATGCCGCGCTGTACGGCCCGCCGCCGATCATCGAGAACAACTGGAAGCTCGTCGAGGAAGCGATGATGAGCATCCCTGGCGCCAAGCTGCACCTTGACCGCGAAAACGACCCCGCCTGGGACTATCGGGTGCAGTTGATGCGAGGCGAGCCGAACATGACGGAGTTCAGCATCATGAACTGGATCGGCGGCGGCGGACATATCAACTTCTCGCCGATCTCGGCACCCGACGGCAAGGAAGCGCTGAGCCAGTACAACCTGATCAAGCAGCGCTGCCACGATTTCGGGTTCGACTATATCGGCGAATTCCTGGTCGGGTGGCGCGACATGCACCACATCCTGATGATCATGTACGATCGCGCCGACGAGGGCATGCGCAAGAGCGCCTATGACCTGTTCGGCAAGTTGGTCGATGAAGCAGCCAGTGCGGGTTTCGGCGAATACCGCACCCACCTCGCCTTCATGGACCAGATCGCCAAAACCTATAAGCACAACGACGGAGCGCTCTGGGATTTGCACCACCGTCTCAAGGACGTGCTCGACCCCAACGGCATCCTCTCCCCCGGCAAGCAGGGGATCTGGCCCCAGGCGATGCGCAACCAAGCGTAATCACCCAGTCGGCTGAACAAAGACTTCAAGGATTGAATGACCATGACGCAAATTGAGCACTGGATTGGCGGAGCCGCCGTTGCCGCATCGAACGGTGCCTACTTCGACGACCTCAACCCGGTCGACGATTCGGTCTATTCCCGGGTGCCCGCCGGCACCGCTGAAGACGTGCACCGCGCGGTCGAAACAGCCCATCAGGCCTATCTGCAACACCGCGACCTGACCGCGGCGGTGCGTGAAGGGTGGATCGCGAAAGCCGCCGAAATCATGGAGCGCGATACCGCCAAGTTTGCCGACGTGCTGGTTGACGAGATCGGCTCGCCGATCGCCAAGGCCGGATTCGAAACCCGCTTTGCAATCAGTTTCCTGCGCGCGGCGATCGGTGTTCCGCGCCGGGTCCGGGGCGAAACCATCCCTTCGGACACGCCAGGGCGGTTCAGCATGAGCCTGCGCCAGCCAGTCGGCGTGGTCGCCGGCATCACCCCATTCAACGTGCCGCTAATCAAGGGCATCAAACAATCAGCCATGGCTCTGGCGACCGGCAACGCTTTCGTGCTTCTGCCTTCCGAAGCGGCCCCGATGGTGGCCGACCTGCTCGCCAAGCTGTGGAAGGAAGCTGGGGTTCCCGACGGCCTGTTCAACGTGGTCTACGGCAATGGCGCTGAAATCGGCGATGTTCTGACCGGACATCCGAAGGTCGCATCAATCACCTTCACCGGTTCCTCGCGCGTTGGCAAACACATTGCCGAGATCGCCGCCCGCAATCTCAAGAAATACACGCTGGAACTGGGCGGCAAGAGCCCGCTGGTGATCTGCGCCGACGCCGATCTCGACAAGGCGGTCAACGCCGCGCTGTTCAGCATTTTCATGTACCAAGGCCAGGTCTGCATGGGGGCATCGCGGATCTATGTCGAACGGCCGATCTTCGACCAGTTCGCCAAGGCCTTCGCCGCCGCGACAGGCCGCGCCAAGAGCGGCGACCTGCGCGAGCCGACCACCATGCTGGGGCCGATCATTTCCGAACGCCAGCGCGAGCGCGTCCGCCGCCACATCGACGATGCCCGGTCCAAGGGCGCCGCGGTGCTGGCCGGCGGCGAGTGGAGCGGAAACAGCTGCGCGGCCACCATCCTGAGTGGTGTTACCGCGGAAATGACCGTGTTCGAGGAGGAAACCTTCGGGCCGGTGACCTCGCTCTATCCGTTCGACACGCTCGAGGAGGCGCTCGAACTCGCCAACAACACCGAATACGGCCTCAGCGCCTCGATCTTCACCGGCGATCTCGACAAGGCGCTGGCCTTTGCCCAGCGGGCCGAAGCGGGGATGGTCCACATCAACGCGCCGACCCTGCACGACGAGCCGCACGTTCCGTTTGGCGGGACCAAGGCATCGGGTTTTGGCCGCGAAGGGACCGAAGCCGATCTCGAAATTATGACCGAATGGAAATGGGTCACGATCCAGTCGGCGACTGCGGCCGCGGGCGGACACTGACAGGCGGGATGCAACGGCAATGAACGATCTTCCCAACCGCGCCCGGTCGATCTCCTCGCTGCGCGATTTCCTCGAACTGCTCGAGGATTCGGGCCAGGCCATCACCTGGAGCGATCCGGTGATGCCCGAACCCGGCGTGCGCAACATTGCCGTTGCCGCCTCGCGCGATGCTAACGGCGCGCCGGCGATCGTGTTCGACAACATCACCGGCTATCCCGGCAAGCGCCTGGCGGTGGGCGTTCATGGTTCCTGGGACAACATCGCCCTGCTTCTGGGCCGACCTAAAGGCACGACAATCCGCGAGCTGTTCTTCGAGATCGCCGGCCGCTGGGGCGATCAGGAAGCGCAGATCAGCTTTGTTCCTGAAGCCCAGGCCCCGGTGCACGAATGCCGGATCGAACAGGACATCAACCTTTACGATGTCCTGCCGGTCTATCGGATCAACGAATATGATGGCGGGTTCTACATCGGCAAGGCCTCGGTCGCCTCGCGCGATCCGCTCGATCCAGACAATTTCGGCAAGCAAAATGTCGGCATCTATCGCCTGCAGATCCAGGGGCCGGACAGCTTCACCCTGATGACGATCCCCTCCCACGACATGGGACGTCAGATCATGGCGGCCGAACGGGAAGGCGTTCTGCTCAAGATTGCGGTCATGCTGGGCAATCATCCCGGCCTTGCGGTGTTTGCTGCCACCCCGATCGGCTACGAGGAATCGGAATATTCCTATGCCTCGGCGATGATGGGCGCGCCGATCCGGCTGACCAAATCGGGCAACGGGATCGACATCCTGGCCGACAGCGAAATCGTGATCGAGGCCGAGCTGCAACTGGGCGAACGCGAGCTGGAAGGGCCGTTCGGCGAATTTCCCGGTTCCTACAGCGGCGTGCGCAAGGCGCCGATCTTCAAGGTCACGGCGGTGTCGCACCGGCGCGATCCGATCTTCGAGAACATTTACATCGGGCGCGGCTGGACCGAGCACGATACGCTGATCGGCCTGCACACCTCCGCCCCGATCTATGCCCAGCTGCGCCAGAGCTTCCCCGAAGTCACCGCGGTCAACGCGCTTTACCAGCACGGACTGACCGGGATCATCTCGGTCAAGAACCGCATGGCCGGCTTTGCCAAGACGGTCGCGCTGCGCGCGCTGAGCACGCCGCACGGCGTGATGTACCTCAAGAACCTGATTATGGTCGATGCCGATGTCGATCCGTTCGATCTCAACCAGGTGATGTGGGCGCTTTCGACCCGGACCCGTGCGGACGATATCATCGTGCTGCCCAACATGCCTGCCGTGCCGATCGATCCTTCGGCAGTGGTCCCGGGCAAGGGGCACCGCCTGATCATCGACGCGACCAGCTATCTCCCGCCCGATCCGGTGGGTGAAGCGCACCTTGTCACCCCGCCGACCGGGGACGAGATCGACGCCCTGAGCAAGCGGATCCGCGAAATGCAGCTGGGAGCCCTGTCATGACCACCACCATCTGCGGGCGCTGCAAATCGAGCGGCGCTGTCACCGATCATCAGGGCAGGCAGGACGGCGCGGTGGTGTGGACGATCCTGCGCTGCCCGACCTGCAACTTTTCCTGGCGCGACAGCGAACCGGCCCGCGCTATCGACCCGGCTGTGCGCTCGGCCGATTTTGCCGTCGATGCCGGCGATCTCCAGCGTTATCCCAAGATTCTCCAGCAATAAGGCTTCCAACGCCATGATCGATCAAGCCCGCCAGACGGCCACGCTCGGCCTCCTCGCCCAGGCACTAGGCAAGGAGGCCATCGATACCAACCCACAGACCCTGGCCCGCTATGCTACCCAGAGGATGGCACCGGCAGGCGTGGTGCTTCCGGCCGATGAAGCCCAACTTGCCAAGGTGCTGGAAGCCGCGCGCACCAGCGGCGGTGTGGTCCAGACGGTCTGCAACGGTGCCTACGGACTTGAAAAAGCCGTACAGGACAAAGTGATCGTCCTTGACCTGCAGAAGATGAACAAGGTTCTCGAGGTCAATGACCAACTGGCCACCTGCCTAGTCGAACCGGGTGTCACCTTCCGCCAGCTCGATGCCCACATCAAGGAAAAGGGAATTAAGCTGTGGGTCGACTTTCCCGGCAATCCCGATGAAAGCGTGGCCGCCAGTTTCGTCAACCGCCGCCCCGGCTACACCCCCTATTCCGATCACTTCCTGATGCAGTGCGGGCTCGAGGTCATGCTGGCTGATGGCAAGATGGTGCGCACCGGCATGGGCGCCATGCCCAAGAGCACCTGCTGGCAACTGTTCAAGTTCGGCTATGGCCCTTGGGTTGATGGCTTGTTCACCCAGTCGGATTTCGGGGTGGTGACCAAGGTGGGCATGTGGATGATGCCGCAGCCCCCGGCGCACCAGGCCTTCATGGTTTCGGTCCCCAAAGAGGACGATCTGGGCGCATTGCTGGACGTGCTCGGGCCGCTTAAGCTCAACATGGTGGTGGCCAATGGCGTCGCGGTGGGCAATGCGCTCCACGAAGCGGCCCTGCTCGGCAAGCGCCGCGCTGATTTTGAGGGCCACGGGCCGATGGCGGCAAGCGCGGTCAAGGCCGCTGGTGAGGTGCTCGGACTGGGCTACTGGAACCTTTACGGATCGCTCTATGGATTGCCCGGCAACGTCGCGATCTTGTGGGACATGGTCAAGGGTGCGTTCTCGTCGATCAGCGGCGCAAGGGTCATTACCGATGGCGAGGGCATCGATCCAAAGCTGTGGGCCTGGCGGATGGGCACGATGACCGGGGTGGTTGCCGAGCCCCCGGCCAGGACCGAGGGCTGGAGCGGCGACATGGCGCTTACGGTCAACCCGGTCAGCCCTGTGGATGGCGAGGAAGCCGTCAAGCTTTATGAACTGTCGCGCGATATCTGTGCCAAGAACGGCTTCGACTTCGTTGGCGAAACCACCGCGATCTGGCGTTCGGCCAACCATCGCCAGGTGCTGTCCCATGCCGCCGGGAAGGCCGAGGATGCGGCACGGGCCAAGACTTGCGCCGAAGCCCTGATCGCCGCGCAGGCCGAGGCCGGCTTCGGCCAGATCCTGACCGACCCCGGGCTGGGGAAGGCGGTTGCCAAGACCTATGAAAAGGGTGGCCGCTCGGCCCTGCATGCGCGGGTCAAGCAGGCGCTCGATCCCAACTCGATCTTTGCCTCGGTCTGAGCCGATACGTCGCCATGTCTGCGGAGGTACAATGAACAAGCTCCTCACCCTTTCGCTCCTCGCCGCGCTTGGCGCCTGTTCGGCCAAACAAGGCGAAATGGTGGTGGACGGTTCGGAGAACTATGAGCGCTACTGCGCCGGTTGCCACAACCCCGGCCCGGGCCACCCTGGCACCATGCTGCTGGCCGAAAAAGGTGTTCGGGTGCCGTCGCTCATCGGTCGCAAGGACCTGGATTACGATTACCTCCATTCGGTCGTTCGCCAGGGCCTGATCGAAATGCCGCCGTTCCGCCCGACCGAATTGTCGGACACGGAGATCAAGCAGATCTACGATCACATCATGGCGCAGAAGCTTCCCGCTGCGAAGGCTCAACCTGCCAAAAACAGGGCACCGTGAAGTCAAATAAAACTGGGCGAGAAAGCTGGCCAGGGTTCATATGGCTGAACTTGGTACAACGCCAATGGAGTATGCGAATAGCCGGTCGTTCTGGTGAGTACGCACCTCGTGTTTGTTCGTCTTCATTATCGATGGCTACGATACGCAAATTATCGCT
>NZ_BMLK01000036.1 GCF_014645195.1 Novosphingobium indicum
CAGCCATGGCGCCAGAGGCAGTTTTACACTAACAAATCACACGGACCACTCAGCGGGGGCCGATCAAGAGCAGTTTCCGGCACCTTTGACAGCTTCGTTAGCCCGCTCGGCGACGCCAAAATTCATTAGCCCGTTGCAAACCCAGCCGCTTTGGTCAAGCGTCGGCCAAACTATGCAGGTATGAACCGCGCAAAACGGGAGATAGAAATGAAGAAGTCATGCAGATTCTTTCCGCGCGAGCTTGGATTGGCCATAGCGGCAACAATGTGTGCCTACACCGACACCAGCCTGCAAGCGCAAGACGGTACTGCCGTCGCTGTGGGGCAGCGGCATGACGATACCGATCGGGCAGAACCGCTCTTTTCTCAGCCCTATATCGACATCGATGAATGGCGCAGTACACCGGCGCGGCATCGCTATGTCCACGGGGGCTTCAAGGGGACCGAAGCGCGCTTCTCGTTTTACCTTCCTGCGCCGGACAAGTACCAGGGACGCTTCTTTCAATACATCACTCCCGTTCCGGACAGCGAAAACCTCTCCCAGGGGCTGACCGGCGAGGAAGATCGCATCGGCTTCGCGCTGGATAGCGGGGCTTATTTCGTGGAAACGAACAGCGGGGGCCGGAGCGCCGCCGCGATGCCAGGCCAGCGCGGCGACCCCACGATCGGCGCGTTCAGGGCGAATGCGGCAGCCGCGCAATTCTCCCGCGTCGTCGCCGAACAGATGTATGGCGGCAAACGGCCTTACGGTTACGCGTTCGGCGGCAGCGGCGGCGCCTTTCGCACATTGGCTGGCATGGAAAATACGAGGGGCGTCTGGGACGGTGCTGTCCCCTATGTCGTCGGCTCTCCCATGGCTCTGCCCAATCTATTCACGGCACGAATGTTGGGATTGCGCGTGTTGGCGCCCGTCTTCCCACAAATTGTCGATGCCATTGACGCAGGCGGCAGCGGTGATCCCTACAAGGATCTTTCGCCCGAGCAAGCCGCCACTTTGAAGGAAGTCACGCGGCTCGGTTTCCCCCCGGCAGGATGGTTCAACTACAAAAAGTTGGGAATGCATGCCTATGCCGTGATCTATCCCGTAACCCGGGCGCTTGATCCAGCCTATTTCAAGGAATTCTGGACGACACCCGGCTACGACGGATATGCGCCTCCGCCGTCTCTGATCGACGCCAGGGTGAGGCTCGGCACAACGGTTGCGTCAATCGTGACCGCAGGCGAAGCCGCACGGATGAATCTACCTGGATTACGCCAGGCGGGTGAAGCCAAAGGCCTGGCGGACAACGGATGGAAAGCGCACCAGCCTTCGACGCCTGTAGCTGTTCGCCTGATGAAGGCCCCGGGCAAAGACGTCATGGGTGGAGATTTCATCGTCGACAGCGGTGCCGCAGCCGGCAAAAAGGCCATGATACTGAATTGCATCGGCGACATCGTACTGCTTGGCCAGGGCGGGGAGGAAATTGTTTCCAAACTGGCCGCTGGTGACGCGGTACGGGTCGACAATACCGACTTTCTTGCATCGGAGACCTATCATCGCCATCAGGTTCCGCCGGGCGACCAGTTCCCGGAATGGGATCAGTACCGCGGACCGGATGGCAAACCGCTCTACCCGCAAAGGCCGATGATACTGGGGCCGCTGCTGGCCCGTGGCGCGACCGGCACTGATCAGACGGGCGAGTTCTCGGGCAAGATGATCATGCTGGAAAACCTGTACGATACCGAAGCATTCCCTTGGCAGGGTGACTGGTATCGTCAACGCGTCCGTGAAAACCTGGGGACGGCGACAAATGATCACTACCGCTTGTGGATGAACGATCACGCCAACCACGGCGATTCCACAAGACAACTCTATCCCAACCACACGGTGAGTTACATCGGCATTCTGCAGCAGGCGTTGCGCGACCTTGCCGCATGGGTCGAGGACGGAACCGACCCTGCCCAGACCACGAACTACCAGCTCGTCGATGGTCAGATTGTGGTGCCCGCCACGGCAGAGGCGCGCCGTGGAATCCAGCCGGTGGTCTCGTTGACCGGAACGGATGGACAGAAGGCTATCGAGGCGCAGACCGGCAAGACCGCCGTCATGACAGGCACGATCGCGGTGCCTCCCGGGACGGGCAAAGTGGTGTCGGCGGAATGGGATTTTGACGACACCGGCACGTTCCCCGTGCGATCTGACCTCAGCAAGGCCAAGGATCACGGCGACAATGTCACGGTGACGATGACACACGTGTTTTCGAAGCCGGGAACCTATTTCGTCACGCTTCGGGTCGCCTCGCAGCGCGAAGGGAACGTGCAAACGCCCTTTGCGCGGATACAGAATCTCGATCGCGTTCGCGTCATCGTGCGATGATTCCCAAGATCAAACCGGCGGCCCGATCTTGACCGGGCGCCGCTCATAGCAAAGGTCCCGCTTCGATTGCTCACATCAGCGCTGCGCGAGCAGCACGCCGATGTGAGCAATCGCGTTCTTGGCAAGGGGCGATAGAATTCGTCCCTTAAGCGCCGCGTAGTAGATCGGGTTTCTGGCAGGGAGGAAGCCCGGAATATCGAGTTCGCACAGCCGGCCTTCAGCGAGTTCGCCCGCAACAAACGCGCGGGTGCAGATGCAAACCAGATCCGTTCGCAGGACCACGTCGCGCAAGATATGGTAGTTGTCGCACAAGAGCCGCGTCGGATTGAGAAGCTCGCCCATCACGCGCGGTTCGACCGAGCTGGCCCAGGGATAGGCGGACAGGTCCGCGCTTGTCAGGTTGGCGCGGCCGGAAAGCGGGTGCCCCTTTCGAACCACGCAGATCGGATGGAACTCACCGATCGATACGACTTCGATCTCTGGCCCGGTATCCACTTGCGTCTCGGCAAAGAGAAAGAACTCGATCCTGTCTTCCTTCAGCTGGTCCAGCAGGCTCGGCCCGGATCTGATCGAGACCTGCAGCTCGACCTCGTCGTTGCCGACGAGAATGTTCTGCGAAAGATCCGCCAGCAACTGGCTCGCCAGCAGCGGCGGGATACCAATCCGGAGGGTGCCTGCCTTGCCCGAAGCCAGCAGTGCTGCATTGCGTTCGAACACACGCATGGATTGCAGCAGCGGCTCCGCCTGCGCCAGGATCTGCGCGCCGGCAGCGGTGGGTTCGACGCCATGACCGATACGATTGAAGATCGGAAAGCCGTAGCGGCTCTCCAGCAAGGCGATGCTGCGACTCAGCGCAGGCTGGCTGATGTGCAATTCCTCGGCCGCACGCGAGATATTTCCCCAACGCGCGACAGCGGCGAGTTGCTGCAATTTAGTGAGTGAAACCGTCATACCTAATCTGCATGGTGATGAAGAAAAATGTCATTGGACGGCATGATGATCCTGTGATTAGTCCGATGCAAGGACCGCGTACGCCGCTCTCGAGCGTGCACGCAGGAGCCGTGGAGAGAACGATGCTGAAACAGATCTGCTTCTTCCGGAAGCGTCCCGACATGACGATGGAAGAATTCCTGGACTACTACGAGAACCACCATTCCAAGCTCGGCCAGAAGATCGGCAAGCCCAGCATTCCCAATGCCGTGCGCTATGTCCGGCGCTATCTGGAACCGGTGAAGAACCCGGTCACCGGCGAGATTCACGATTCCGGCTACGACTGCATCATGGAAATCTGGTGGAACTGCCGCGAGGACTTCGAACGGTCGCAGGCCATCGTCGCCGATCCCGAGCGCCTGCCCTTCACCAAGGCGGACGAGGAACACCTGTTCGCCACGCATGCCAATCCGATCTGCCTCGTCACCGAAGAGTGCGATTCCCCGATTGGGCCCAATGGCGAAATCTACGACTGGGTTCCGGTCGTGCGGCAAGGAGCCTGAAACCGTGAGCAGCCTGCATGACCTGCCGCAGCACATCTTCCGCATGATCGAATCCGGCGTGGTGGCCGAATTCGCGACGATGACCGCCAAAGGCGCGCCGATCGACACCCCGACGTACTATTTCCCTGCCGACGACATGGCGACGATCGATCTGGCGACTGGCGTCCCCAATCCGGCGAAGGCCGAACGTGCCCGGCGCAATTCGAAAGTTGGCCTCCTCATCGAAGGCAGGCCGGAGGAGCCGGTCGTGGTGATCCGCGCGCATGCCGCAGTGCGCGACAGCGACATCCAGTCGAATGCGATCCGCTACCTTGCGGAGACCGGCTGGCAGGGCGTCAGCCACGGCATCACGTGGGAGCAGGCGCGGCTTGCCGTGACCTACTGGTCCCGGATCATCATCGAGAATACCCCCGAACGGATTTACTGGTGGGACAATCACGCCGCGCTGGATGGCCCGCCCAAGGTCTGGAATGCGGCGCCCGGCACCGTCTGGCCCCAGTCGGACCCTGCCCCCGAGGCGCCGGTCAGCCCGGGCAACTGGACGCCCCGCCCCTGGCAGGACGTCGCGGCGGACGCGATCGCCACCGGCCATCCCGCACACCTGAGCGTGGTGGATAGCGACGGTTATCCCCTGCCGATGCGCGCGCGATCTGTCGAACTGGTGGACGAAGGGTTCCGCATCGCCGTGCCCAAAGGCGTGCCATGGGCCTTTGCCGGGCCGGCCTGCGTCACTTTCGCCGGTTTCCGGACCCTGGTAGGCGTAGCCGAAGCGCAAGGCGACACCGTGCTGTTCCGGGCCGAGCGGGCCTTGCCGCAGCATCCCTCGACGCTGGACACCAAGCAGGTTCTCCAGCCCAGCGAAGCCACGCTGGCCAAGACACGTTCACGGCTGGAGGCCGAAATGGCCCGGCGCGGCCAGCCGCTGCCGGCAATCCCGGAAGAGGCTCCCGAGCGCACGCGCATCGCCAGGATCCGTCTGGCCCGGATCGCCAGCGATGCGCCGATTACCGGCCTCACGGCCGAGCACGGCAACCGTTCAACCTGACCGCGAGAGGCACCCATGAAAGTCGAACACGCCAAGCCAAAGGTCGGCAGCATCGTTTCCATCGATCGCGGCGATTTCCTGTCCGGCCGCCATGCCGGGGAAATCCAGCGTTTGCTGGTGGAGCGCAGCGCGCTGGTGTTTCCGGGGATGCACCTGACCGACGAGGAGCAACTGCAGTTCGCCCGCACCATCGGCGAGGTGCATCTCGTCGGCGGGGACAAGGAACTTCAGAACATCTCGATGGACCCGGAGATCAACCCCGTTGCCGACTATACGCGCGGGGCCTTCTACTGGCACATCGACGGGGCCAATGACCCGGTGCCCGCCAAGGCGACCATGCTTTCGGCGCGCGTTCTGCCTGCCGCGAACGAGGGCGGCGGGACCTCGGTCGCCAATACCTATGCGGCCTATGCGGACCTTCCCGCGGCCCGCAAGCAGGCGCTGGAAGGCATTTGCGTGCGCCACGCGCTCGAGGCGTCGCAACGCTACATCAATCCCGCGCCCGCGCTTGCGGAACTGAAGCGCTGGCAATCCTATCCCGTGCAGACGCACCCGCTGGTCTGGCACCACCGACACGGACAGGCCTCGCTCCTGCTGGGCAACACCTGCCACTACGTCGAGGACATGGACATTGCCGAGGGCAATCTGCTGCTGTGCGAACTCATGGAGTGGTCCACGCAGGGCCAGTACGTCTTCACGCATGACTGGCGCGAGGGCGACTTCCTGATCTTCGACAACACCGGCACCATGCACCGGGCCGAACCCTATCCGCTCGACAGCAAGCGGCTGATGCGCCGCACGACCCTGGTGGGCGAGGAGCCGGTCACGGCGGCTGCCTGACCCGGCCCTTCCCCCCTATTCCCATTCAGCAAGGACAGCCCACGTGAGTTCCACGATTCTCGACTGCTCGGACATCGACCAGTACCTCGGCAAGGCGATCACTTCGTCGCGTTTGCGCGATCCGATCGCCAACAACGACATTCGCCGCTGGGCCCATGCCATGCACTACCCCAACTTACTGCACTACGATCCGACCTTTGCGGAGGAGAGCCGCTGGGGCCGGATCGTAGGATCGCAAAGCTTTGCCTGCGCGATCGACGACGGGATGGGGACGTCCCCGGCCTGCGTCGGGGGCATCCCCAATTCGCACCTGCTGTTCGGCGGGGAGGAATGGTGGTTCGAGGATCGCCGCATCGCCGCCGGCGACTGGGTACACAACGAACGCATTCCCTTCGACTATGTGGTGAAGGAAACCCGGCTCGCGGGGCCCACCTGCTTTCAGCGTGGCGACAATTTCTACACCAACCAGCATGGCCAGTTGCTGGCCAAGCAGCGCTCGACCGCGATCCGCTACAATGCAGCGGCCGGCGGGGCCAACGTCAACAAGGACGAGTTCGACGAGCCGGAATGGACAGACCAGGAGATCGAGGCGCTCGAGGAGCGCAAGCTCGGCTGGATCAGGATGCTGCGGGCGCTGGGCCACAAGGAGCGCTGGTGGGACGATGTGAAGATCGGCGACCAGTTGCCCGAACGCGTGTTCGGCCCGCACTCGGTGGCCAGCTTCACCACCGAATGGCGCGCGTGGATCATCAACACCTGGGGCGCCGTGCAAGTCCGCAAGATCGACATGATCGCACTCGGCTTCACCCCCGAGATGGCCGGCTGCGAGAACGATCCCGACATGCTTCTCGAAAACCCCGAGATTACCGACGGCGCCTATTACGGCCCCTCGCGCGGGCACCTGTTCCCGAAATATGCGCGCAAGATCGGCATGCCGCGCGCTTATGGCTACGGCGGCGCAATGGGGGCCTGGGTGATCGACTTCATGTCGGGCTGGGCCGGCGAACATGGCATGGTCGTCCACTCGGTCGCCAATTTTCGCGGCCCTGCGCTCTCGGGCGATGTGACAATCCAGACCGCTAAAGTGGTGGACAAGTCGGTCGACGAGAAAGGGCGTCACCTCGTTCACGTCCGGCACTTGATGGCAAATCAGAAAGGCACAACAATGGCGACCGGCACCGCCGAGATCGCCCTGCCGAAACGCCCGGGATGAGGCGTCGCATCGCATAGGAAGTCATTTCACGGGCCGCACGAATGCAACGCCGGCCGCACGGAGAGGAAGACAAGAATGAAGATGATTCCAGCACCGCTCAATGGCAAAGTCGCCGTCGTTACCGGCGGCGGCTCAGGCATGGGCCGTTCGATCGCAGAACGCTTTGCCCGTGACGGCGCCATGGTCGCGGTTTGGGACATCAATGGCGACGGCGCCGCTGAGACCGCCAAGGCCATCACCGATGTCGGCGATACGGCCATCGCCATCGCTGTAGACTGCGCCGACGAGGCCGCGATAAAGGCCGCAGCGGACGAGACTCGCGCGGCCTTCGGTGCGATCAGTATCCTGGTCAACAACGCGGGCATCGGCCCTCACGTGAAGTACTTCGATCAGGACATGGCGATGTGGAACGAGATCATCCGCATCAACCTGACCGGCCCGCACCTGTGCATCCGCGAAATGCTGCCCGCGATGCTGGAGGCCCAATGGGGCCGCATCATCAACATCACCTCGTCCTCGACCCAGAGCGGCTCGCCCAGTCAGGCACATTATGTCGCCACCAAGGGCGGCCTGCTCGGTCTCACCAAGGCCCTCGCCCTGGAATTCGGCAAGAGCGGCGTCACGTTCAACATGGTGCCGCCGGGCTCCATCGATACGCCTATGCTCCGCCGGGCGACCAACCTCGACATGGAAAGTTTCGCCAAGACGATCCCGGTGGGACGGCTGGGAACCGGGGAAGACATCGCCGCTGCCTGCGCCTACCTTGCCTCGCCCGATGCCAGCTACATCACCGGCCAGACCATCAGCGTCAACGGCGGACGGTACATGGGATCGGCCTGAGCTTGCTACGCTTCCCTTGCCCCAGGGGCAGGGAAGCGCATTGATCAACAGACGCCGCGTTGCCGCCGCGGGAACAATCGGAAGAACCATCACCCCATGCGCTACCTGTCGGAAATTCTTGCAGCGTGGCGCCCCCTTGCCGCAGCAACGCTGGGCATGGGCACCGGCATGTCGATCGCGGGAACCATTACCAGTGCCATCGGGCCCACGCTGGTCGCGGATGCCGGCTGGACCAAGTCCCAGTTTGCGATGATCGGCATGCTGGGCCTGCTGACGGCGCTGTCGATGCCGTTCGTCGGCCGGCTCGCCGACGTTCTCGGGGTCAAGCTGACAGCCACGATCGGGCTGATCACGATGCCGCTTGCCCTTCTCGGCTACTCGCTGACCGGCGGCTCGTATGCGGTCTATCTTGCCGTGTTCGTCGTCCAGAGCATCGTCTGCGTCACCACGACCGCCACCGTTTACACGCGGCTGGTGATCCAGCACGTGGAACACGCAAGGGGCCTGGCACTGGCCATCGTCGCGTGCGGGCCCGCCGTGTTCAGCGCGGTGGGCGGCCCGGTGGTGAACGATTACGTGGAAACGCACGGGTGGGTCGCGGCCTATCAGGCACTTGCCCTGTTCGTTGCGGCAACCGGCGTCATCACCTTCCTGCTGATCCCTTCAGGGCGAACGCACGCCCTGGCAGCGGTGCAGCCCAAGCGGCGCGCCCGCGACGACTACCCGGAAATCTTCGGGACCCGCGCCTTCTGGATCCTGCTGGCCTCGATGTACTTGTGCAACCTGCCGCTCACGTTGATCCTGGTGCAGCTCAAGATGCTGGTGCTCGACAACGGAATTTCCGGCGAAGGCGCATCGATCATGTTCACCGCGCTGGCCATGGGCATGTTGCTGGGCCGTTTCGGCGCAGGCCTCGCGCTGGACCGCTTCGCACCGCACGTCGTCTCGTTCGTCACCCTTGGCCTACCCGCGCTCGGCCTGTTCGTCCTGGCGTCGGACTACGACGCTGCGCCGGTGGTGACCGCCGCGATCTTCTTCCTTGGCTTCGCCGTGGGCGCCGAAGGCGACATTCTGTCATTCCTGGTAGCGCGCCATTTCCGCACTGCGATCTATTCAAGCGTGCTCGGACTGCTCATAGCGGTGAGCTCGGTCGCGGCGGCATCGGGCGCCATGTTCCTGAGCTGGTCGCTCGCACGCTCCGGCAGCTTCAATCCGTTCCTCATCCTGACAGGCTCCGCCGTCATTCTCGGCGCCCTGCTGCTGCTCCTGCTGGGCAGGTCTCATGGAGCGACTGCCGAATCCGCCTAGTGTCAGAGCATCATCGAGCGTCAGGAGATACGGCACCGGTTGCTGACCTGCGGTTAATGCGCATTTCGCTTGGCCCGAAAGCTTCGCGGGTTTTCTCCGATCGCGCGGCGAAACGCGGTTGAAAAGGACGTTGCAGTGGCAAAGCCGACCTGAGCAGCTATTTCGCCAACCGGCAAGTCGGTGTCCTGCAATAACACCTTCGCCCGTTCCAGTGTCAGTTCCTGTATGAAGGCGCCAACGGTCCGGCCAGTCTCCTCCCGGAATGCCCGCATCAGCTGACGCCGGCTCAGGCCGCATAGCCCGGCAAGTTCCGAGAGTGTCGGCAGCGTACCTCCTTCACGGATGCGCGCTTCGATCGTTCGCAGCCGCCAGGGCGAGAGGCCCCCTTTACGAGTGGTATTAGCTTCCACCTGTTGCAGGACGCGAAGCGTCTCCGCCAGCAGCGTGATACCCAAGCCTTCGATCATCAGTTCGGATGCAAAGCCGGGCTCGTGTACTTCGCGGGCCATGCGAAGCAGCAGATCGCGCAAGCGATCGAACGGCATGTTCATGCAGGTCCGCCACACGGCGGCACCATCTGCGCTGATCCTCAGCTCGTCCTGAAGTTGCTCGTCAGCCGACATCTCGACAAAGAGCGTGCGCTGGCTGCCCGGACCGCCCTTAGCCAGATAACGCTGCCCCGCGGGAAGAAAAAAGAGTTCTCCGACCGGCTGGTAACC
The DNA here is from genome assembly GCF_014645195.1 of Novosphingobium indicum. Taxonomy (GTDB): domain Bacteria; phylum Pseudomonadota; class Alphaproteobacteria; order Sphingomonadales; family Sphingomonadaceae; genus Novosphingobium; species Novosphingobium indicum. Next base: position 9,814 of record NZ_BMLK01000036.1, read on the forward strand.
GCCGTCCATGCCTTCGAAGCGACCTCGCGCACTGGCTGGCCTGCCGGTCAGGCTGAGATTGAAGAAATAGGAATCAGCCGAGTACCATTGTCCTGCCACCGGTTCGTCGCGCTCCTGAACGACAAGGCTGGCGGAAATCGTCGAAGAAGAAATCCGCAGCTCTTCCAGTTCAGCGCTCTGCCCCGCCTGCAGGTGCAGCAAGCTGTAACCCATGCCTCCAGAATTTTCCGATCTCGCCCACATAACAATGCCATTTTTCGCGCACTCGCGGATTCTAGCGCCGATATTGCGCTAAGTCTCCGATATATTCTCAATGCCGTGATCGCGCCATCCTTTTGCCAAAGTGCCGAGAAACCTGGCCAGCATTTGATTGCGCGCCGGGTGCTTTCTAAGGGTCCGCTCTCGCCATCGAGAATTCGCTAGCGAGGAAATCAGGGATTGCAGAGGACCTTGTATGAACCCCACAGACCTTGCCGACCGCTACTTCGCCTGTATCCGGGAGAAGAACATCGATGGCCTGGCGGCACTTTACGAGGATGACGCGACCTTCATCCTACCGGACGGCCGCGCGTTCGAAGGGAAATCGGCCATCCGCGAAATGCACCTTGACGTCTTCGCTGCCGGATCGCCCGTGCCTTCTCCTATCAACAAGGTTGTGGGGCAGAATTCCATAGCCGTGGAGATCGAGGCGCGGCTTCCCGACGGGACTATTCGAAACACAGCAAACTTCTACGAGCTTTCCAGTGCCGGGCGCATCCGGCGCCTCTCGGTTTACATGCGCGGCGGCTGATCCGTCTCCCTTTCTTGCTCAGGCCTGCGCCAGTTTGCGATGGTCCCAGCTGATGACCTTGTCTGGTCGAACGACGACGACCACCCGCTTGCGGATCATGGTTTCAACGTGGCTTGCCAGTGCTGCCGCATCCAGATCCGGCGTATTGCGCTTGATGACCAGGCTCATGAGCTCCACGAGACGGGGGCCGCTGTCGACGATCTCTGCCCTGCCCTGAATTGAGACGCCGCGCAGCTGATCATACACCTCACCTGTTTCGCACAGAACGGCGATACGTGGGTCGCGCCGAAGGTTCACCACCTTCTGGGATGAACCATAAGTCTCGAAAATGATCATTCCCTCGTGATTGGCAAACCATAATGCCGTGAGGTGAGGCGCTCCGTCTCGGTCGAGAGTGGACACGACGAGTGTTTTCGAAACCCGGAGGAAGTCGCCGATTTCTTCGTCGGTCATGCGAATCTTGTCTCGCAGCTTAGCCATCGTGTTCTCCTATCGTCAGTTACGGGTCCGATTGGCGAAACGGGCCGCACCTTGCAGAGCGTCGTCCGAAACCGCGATCTCCATTGCCAGTTCCCGCTCCAGATCGAGCGCGGCGGCCAGCCCCAGACTTGCGCCGCTCGTCACGGATCGCCGGATCATACGCTGCGCAAGACCTGCCCCGTTTGGCATCCTCCCGGCCAATGCAATTGCTGCAGCCAATGGATCGGGATCGACGAGGTTGACCAATCCTGTGCGCAGGGCTTCCTCAGCGTCCACACTTTCGCCAGTCAGCATCATCTGGAGTGCCCGGGCGCGCCCTACCAGCGCCGGAAGGAGCTGCGTTCCCCCATACGAAGGCACGAGACTGTGCCTGATCTCAGGCATGCAGAACTTCGCTCGAGGCGCTGCTGTCCGGAACGTGCAGGCCATGGCGAGCTCCAGACCGCCGCCATATGCGAGGCCATTGAGTGCCGCGATGCTCGGCTGGCGAAATTCGGCCAGACGCAAGATCAGATCGTGCATGCGCCGTATGCGGCTGTCCGCAAAGGAGCGGGTGTCGCCGCCATGTTGGTCCTCGCCACTGATGTCCGACCCGGCGCAAAACCCTCGGCCTGCACCGGTTAAAATTAGCGCGCTGGCATCGCTGGTTTCAATCTTGTGAAGCGCGATGTCGATTTCGTCCAACATGGTGGTGGTAATCGCGTTGAGTTTTTCAGGCCGGTTCAACGTGATCACTCCAGCCGATCCAACTTGGGCAACCTTAATCGTTTCCATTTTGACGGGCCCTGCCGAACTGGTCAGCGACGTTCATCCGCAGCCCGCATCACGCGTGCGAGCATGGCGTTGCACGAGGCCTGCAAGGCCGACATGGCGGGATGGTCCGGCGGCGCGAGTTCAGCCGCGTGGATCACGTCCTTCGCCAGAAGCGCATGGATGTCGTCGAGGTATTCAGCAGTTGCGCCCTCACGCCAGCCGACCAGGCCGGACACGGCCTGCAAGGCGAAGCCGCGCGCCGAACCGATCATCAGGGCTTCGCGAAGCTGCTCGCGGTCGAATTCCAGCTCGACGCCAAGATCGAGAATCGCCGCTGCCATCCCATAGTTGGCGATCGACACCAGGTTGTTGAGCAGCTTGCCTTCGAGGCCGCGCCCCACCGGGCCGAGCCAGGCGGTAGTGCCGATCGCATCGAGAAACGGACGGGCTTTTTCGACCACGGCTTCATCGCCGCCGACAAACAGCGAGAGTTTGCCCTCGATCGCCGCAGGGCCGCCACCGGAAACGCCCACATCAATGAAGCCGACCGCATGTCCTGCCGCCTGTTCGGCCAGCCGCCGTGCAAGGTTGGGGGCCACCGTCGAGTTGAGAATGAACGTGCTGCCTGCCCCCATGGCGGCGAAGATAGCGCCTTCACCGATCAACTCCTCAAGCTGCGCGTCGGTCCGGACGCAAACGCCGAGGACATCAACGCCGCGCGCCGCCTCTATCGGGTTCGGCTCGCGGCGGGTGCCGGGTTCGTCAAAAGCCGCAAGCGCCTGCGGCGAGACATCGCAGCCCGTGACGTTGAAGCCGCTGCGCGCCAGTCGCCGCGCGATGGGAGCCCCCATGGAGCCCAGCCCGATGAAGCCGATTTTCATTCGTTGATCTCCGAACCGGGGAGTGAAGAAAGCACCTTGATTAGGCCGACAGTCGCGATTGGCCATCGCGCGAAAGGTCAATGCGGCACTCTCGAAAAGGTTCGGCGCGCTTGCGAAAGAGTTTGCCATGGCGTGCCCGGCTTCCACCGTTACCTGCATGATGCACGGCCATTGCCGGTGGCATCGATGTGGTAATAACGAGAGGAAATCATGGACCTGGAGAATCACGCAAACCGTGCGGTGCGCGAAGTCCTTCAGCGGATGGTCGCCAATGGCGACGAGATCGGCGTGCAGGTGGCAGCCTATCTGCATGGCGAGAAGATCGTCGACGCGTGGGCCGGCATGGCCGATCCCGCGACGGAACGGGCCGTCGATGGCGACACCTTGTTCAACGTCTATTCCGTCACCAAAGGGGTCGCCGCAACGGCGCTGCATGTCCAGGCAGAGCGGGGCTTCGTCGACTACGATAGCCCGGTGGCGCGCTATTGGCCCGAATATGGTGCTCACGGCAAAGAGGCCGTCACGGTGCGCGATGCCTTGTCGCATCGCACCGGAACGCCGCAGATGCCGGCGGGCGCGACGCCGGATTCGATCTGCGATTGGGACGCAACCTGCGCCGGCCTTGCCGCGCTGGAACCGATCTTTCCGGTGGGCGAGCCCGCCTACCAGGCGGTCTCGTTCGGCTGGGTGATCGGCGAAATCGTGCGGCGCACCGATCCCGAAGGACGCAGCTTCCGCGATTTCGTCCAGCAGGAAATCTGCGCGCCTTACGGTATCGACGATCTCTGGATTGGTATCCCCGACGAGGTCGAGCCGCGCATCGCCAGGCTGATCGATGACCTTGGCCAGAAAGCGCCGCCGCCCGGAACCGCACTTGAAAAGGCCATGCCGTTCGAAATCCGGCTGGCGCCCGACGTCTTCGAACTGCCGCAGGTCCGCCGTGCGACGCTGGCCGGCGTCGGCGGCATTTTCACCGCGCGCAGCCTCGCCCGGTTCTACGCGATTCTCGCCAACGGCGGCACGTTGGACGGCAAGCGGCTGCTTTCTGCTGAACGGGTCGAGATGTGCTGCCATCTGCGTCCGGGCGGCACCCTGCCCGATCCGGTGTTCTTCGGCATGCCTATGCCGCTGGGCGAAGGCGGCTACTGGATGTACGACGGGCAATCGCCGCTCACGCTGGCCTTCGGCTCGGAAAGCGCCATCGGCAACCCCGGCGCCGGGGGCTCGCTGGCTTGGGCCGATCCGCGCACGGGACTGGCGGTTGCCTACTGCCACAACCGGATGAGCGCTTTTGACGGTGCAAGTCTGGTGGGCAATGCCATCCGTTCGGCACTCGGGATCGACTGATGCGGCCCGCATACGATTATATCATCGTCGGAGCCGGGGCGGCAGGATGCGTACTGGCCAACCGGCTGAGCGAAGACCCCGCAGTCAGCGTCTGCCTGATCGAGGCAGGTGGCTCCGATCGCCATCCCTATATCACTATGCCGCGCGGCGTCGCCAAGATCATGCGGATGCCGGCCTACGTCTATTTCCACCTGACCAATCCCGAGCCTCGCACGGCCATGCGCCCGGATTACTGGGTGCGCGGCAAGGTGCTGGGCGGGTCAACCTCGGTCAACGGCATGGTCTGGGTGAAGGGGCAGCCTGCGGATTACGACGTGCTGGCAACCCGGGCGGGGACACAGTGGGGCTGGGCCAGTTTCGCGCGGGCCTATGAAGCCATCGAAGGCCATGAACTTGGCCCCGCGCCCAGCCGCGGCGGCAAAGGGCCCCTCCGCATCTCGATCTCACCGGAGCGTAACGCCCTGACGGAAGCGATGAAAGCAGCCGGCGTCAAAATGGGCTGGCGCTTCAAGGCGGACGTCAACGAACCTGACGATGGTGTCGGCATTGGCTATATGCCCCGCTCCATCTGGAAGGGCAGACGGCAAAGCGCCGCTGTCGCATTCCTGCGTCCGGCGATGAAGCGCCCCAACCTTACCGTCATCACCGGCGCCACGACCGATCGGGTCGTGTTCGCCGGCAAGCGAGCCAGTGGCGTCGAATTTCTGAAGGATGGCGCGCGCCAACAGATCGACGCAAGGCGTGAAGTGCTCATCTGTGCCGGAGCGATTGGGAGCCCCGCGATCCTAGAGCGTTCCGGTGTGGGCGATCCGGCACTGCTTGCCAGCCTCGATATTCCCCTTGTCCACGCCCAGCCGGCAGTCGGCGAGGAGACGAGCGAGCATCGCTGCATGCGTATGCAGTGGCGCTTGAGCAAGCCGGTATCGTTCAATCTCAAGTATCGCGGCTTGCCGCTAGTCGCTTCGGTACTGCGGTATTATCTGTTGCGCGACGGCCCCATGTCCGGTTCGTCGATGGAAATGCGCGCGGCCTTCAAGAGCCGGCCGGATGTTGATGTGGCCGACATCCAGGTTCAGCTCGGCCTGTATAGCTGGGATTTGCAGAAGCCCGGCAGCGAGCTGGAGCGGCAGCACGGTTTCAGTACCATTGCCTACGGCATGGTGCCGTCATCGCGCGGTTCGATCCACATCACCTCGCGCGATCCCGGCCAACAACCCGCGATCGTGACCAACTACTATGCGACCGGACATGATCGTGACGTCATCGTCAGTTGCGCGCGCCAGATGCGGGAATGGGCAGCGCAGGAACCTTTGGCGGGCCTGATCGAACGCGAAACCACGCCGGGGCCTACCGCGCAAACCGATGCCGAACTGCTCGAATCGATCGATCAGCTCGGTGTCGCCGGGTTGCACACCGTCGGCAGCTGCCGGATGGGCATGGACGAGGGCTCGGTGGTTGATCCCGACCTGCGGGTGCGCGGCGTCGAAGGACTGAGGGTTGTCGATGCTTCGGTCTTCCCGGTCATCCCCGCCGGCAACACGCAGGCGCCCGTTATTGCACTTGGCTGGCTGGCATCGGAGATCATTCGTGGCAGATGACACTTCCCTCGCGCGCGCTGCGCAGCAGCGCCCGGGCATCCTGGCCGCAGGATTGCTGGTCGCCGGGGTTGTCCCGTTCATGGCAGGCCTGCTGGGCCTCTACGCTCTGCTGGGTGTGGGTATGCCCTATGTCGGCTTTTTCTTCCTGCTCTACTGGGCGGGAATCCTGCATCAGGACTTGTCCGAGTTCCTTCCTGCACTGATGGGGGCGGCTGGCGGTCTGGCCCTGGGCTGGCTGCTGCTCACGCTTCCGGTCGCACATGGACTTGCAGGACAGGCGGCGGCCGGCTTGATCCTGGCTGCCATCCTGTTCTGTTTCATGCGCGGGCATCTGAGAATGCTGTGCAACAATGCAATGATGCTGTTCCTGATCGTCGGCACGATTCCCGACCTTCATGCCGATAAGACGATCGCGCAGATGTTGGCCTCACTCGCCGTCGGCGCGGGCTATATGGGAGCCATTGCCATTCTGATTCACGGACTTCGCGCGGTTATCGCCAGACGGAATGAGAACACAGGGCAGTAGCCGTACCGCCAATGGGCCAGGCTATCGGACAGAGCGCGCGCAGGCCCCGTCAAGCCGCTATCCTCGTGCCAACCGCTCCGCCAGCAGTTGCTCGATCTGGCGCCGGCTCACCTTGTTCGAATGCAGCAACGGAACCTCATCGCGGGTGATCTGGCCCCAGCCGCGCGGCACCTTGTAGGGCGACAGTTTCTTGCGAAGCTCACCTTCCAGCCACTGGAAGTCCAAATCGCGGGCATCTTCCGCGATAACCGCTGCGGCGACAAGCTGCCCCCGCTCTTTGTCGGGAATCCCGACGACATAGGCTGCCTGCACGCCGTCCAATGCCTGCAGTTCCATCTCCACCTCGGCGGGAGAAACATTTGAACCTGCCGCCTTGATCATGTCCCCGCTGCGGCCGACGAAGTGCACCCTGCTCCCTTCGCGCAAGCACAAGTCGCCGGTACGATAGTACCCATCCGCGCTGAAATAGGCCGCCCGCTCCATCTTGTGCAGGCCGGGTGACACAGGATAGCCCCGGATCTGCATCTCGCCGACTTCACCGTCCGCGACCGGGCGATCCTCCGCATCGGCCAAGCGGATCTCGTATCCATCGGCAAAATGATCCATCGGAGCGCACAGAGGATATCCCGGGGCGCGAAAATCGTCGGCATAGGAATAGGGACCCAGCGTTTCGCTCATGCCCAGTCCCCACCATGGCTTGGGCTGTCTGGCCAGCGCCTTCACATCGTCATCCGTCAGGACGCTGCCCATTGCCACCCGGCTGTTGTTGAGAGTCCGCTGAGGACAAACGACCGTCGCCCCCGCCTCCCAACTGGGCAGCAGATACATCATGAGCCCGCCCACCCAGAAAAAGGGAAGCTGCGCGGTGACTTGTGCGCCTAGTTCGATATTCAGCATCGAGCGCAGATAATGGCACCGGAACAGGACGGGGCCATGATTGTGGCGTACCCCTTTGGGCAGAGCCATCGATCCGGACGTGTAGATTTCCACGATCTGGTCTGTTGGATGAACTTCCGCTTCAACTGCCGCAAGCAGGTCCTCGCCAATACTTGCGCCTGCTTCCGCCAAACCCGCGATGCCATCGACCGGAACGGGCAAATCCGGGCCAGTCGAGACGATCCACCGCAAGTAGGGCACCTCGGGAAGTGCGATATGCCTGCGGGCCGACTGCGCGAGACCCGGCAACGCGTCCAGCAGGCGCTGGACATAATCATGGCCCAGGTATTCACGCTGCACGATCAGGCCACTGACGTCGGACTGCCGCAACACACGCACCAATTCGTTCGCCCGGATCATCGTGCTGATCGGGATTGCCACGGCGCCAATCCGCGCAATTGCGGCAAAGATGACGAGGAATTCCGGCGCGTTGCCGAATATGAACCCCACGCGCGCGCCCTTGCCGATCCCTTGAGCCAGCAGGCCTCGCGCGATCTGCGACGATCGCGCGTCGATCTCCCGAAAGCTTACACCGCCCCCGGCACTCTCGTCGCCGGCAAGCCGTATCGCAACGTTGTCCCCAAAAGCCGCCGCGGTGCTTCTGATCAACTCCGGGAATGTCTTCGCATCTTCAGGATTTAGCATAGTTCCAGTTTCACCATGACCTTGACGGGTAATTGCCCGGTATCGCGTGCCTTTTGCCGATCACCACAACGTGCGTTGCTGCAACGCTGCGCGGCGATCCCGCACGAGCTGCTCGCGCTCGGCCGGCGTCACCCTTGCGACGCCGCCGGGCAGTGCGGCGTGCAGTTCGCTAAGCTTCACCTTCGAGACAGTGGGGATCGGCTGGCTGTCACAGCCGGTCCAGCGCCCCTGAATGATGCCCCGGGGATGACCAGCGGTATCGAGCCAGTTCTTCACGCCAGGATCGCGGCCGGCCACGACGATGCGCAGCTTGCCATCGGGATCGGGGCCGGCCTGCGCCCCGTTAAGACTGGAATGATTGTTGTACCAATCAATCGTCTCGTAGATTTCATTCGTCAGTATCAGCGATCGATATCCGCATTTCTCAGGAATGGGCGACTCGATTACGAGCGCCTCGTCATCTGCGAGATCATAGGTTCCTTCGTAATAGAACTGCCCTTCCAGCGCGCCGAATTCGAGCGTCATGATCTTCAGCGAATTGATAAATCCCTGATCGCGCAGTTTCTCGAAATGATCGACGAACATCAACGCCAGGTAGTCGATACCCACCGGCAAGCGGCGCAGGCGCGCCTCGAGCGTCTCTGCCGGAGGCCGCGGGCGGCGAACGGGCTTGTCGACGCGCTCGATCGAGAGCGTCGGCTCAATTTCCCTGCCCCAGTCGGCGCTGACCAGGCGGATCATCAGTTGACTGGCGGCCGGACTGAGCTCCCACCAGTCGCCCGTATGGTCGGCCGGCTTCCCGGCGCTGAGCAGCACGTCGAAACGCCCTTGCGCATCGGTCCGCAGATCCGCCAGATTGAGATGTGCGCGCATCCCTGCGCCCGGTGCGCCTTGCGGGATGACCTGCGCCATGACCGCAAGTGCCAGCGTGCCGCGCCGCCCCCGCAGCCGGTAGCTGGCACCGGGTGTTATGATGCAACTCTTGTAGATGGTGTCGGCATTGGGCTGCCCAACATTCAGGACCTGGCCTATGGCCGGCAGGAACTGCGGGGCATCGCCATCGCCGCCGAGCGCCGCCAGGGCGTTCGATGCCAGCGATTCCAGTGCCAATCGCGCCACTTCCTGCTGCGTTTGCGCATCGTTGCGACGGGCCCCGGGTAGCCTGGCCAGCATGCGGTCAGGCAGCGTGGCCAGACTATCGATGAATTCCTGCCACCCCGCGACAGAAGAAACTCCTGCGGTCATTGTCAACTTCCCCTCTCCTTGCATTCGATCACCATGGCTTCGGCTTGCGCCCGCGGATTTCGCTGGTGACCAGATCCGCCGCCTGAACGAGCTTGGCGGCGTAACGCTCCATCTCACTCCGGCCGAGACCTTCGGGCAAATCGCTCATGACGATTTCCAGGCAGACGTCACCGTCGGGCGAAAACACCGGCGCAGCGACGTAGTTCACCCCCCTGCCCTGTGCCTCATCCCAATCCAGCATCTGGAATTCGCTTGCTGAGATCTCGCCCGCGCCGGTGATCGCGGCAGCGGACAGGACCTCTTCATCAGACTGGCCCGGCGCGATCACGGTAGCCTTGATCAGCTGGTGCAAACCTACGCCTTCCGCCGCCATGGAGAACCCGCGGCGGCGGATCGCGGGCATGGTCGCCAGCAGATGCTCGCGGATCTGAGGATCGAGGTAGGCAGCGCCGCGATCGAGATAGGCATCGATCTCGTCCGGGCTTCGCCATGCCATTTGACCGATCCCGATCGACGGAATGACCAGCCGTCTTTCCCCGACGAGCGCCAGGCCGTCATAGGTGCGCGGCGTTCCTTCCCGTCCGAGCAGGAGATATTCATTGTTGACGATGGCAGTCGCGCCGAAACCCACGTTGAGCTCCGCGTTCAGGCGCGCCATCTCGCGCCGGGCGATCGCGACTCCGGGATAACGATCAAGCGCCGCCTGACCAACGGCAACCAGCGCCATGCCCAGCGTGAAAGTCTTGTGCCTCGGATGGCGAGATACGAATCCGGCATCTGTCAGCGCTGTCATGACCCGGTGCGCGGATCCCTTGGACAGGTTCAGAAAGCGCGCGATTTCCGCCAGCGTGAAGGCTTCCGTCGCGTGAGCGGCAAGAAACGTGATGACCCTGAGCGGACGATGATTCGGGTCGGAAAAGTCGCTCATCAGTTTTCCCCATCCGGCGATCACCCGCGAGAATCCTTGACAAGGCCTGCAAGCGCACCATAATTCCATATAAAGTACTTACTGGTCCATATATGGACCACAATCACAGGTTGCAAGTGGAATTCGGCAGCCGGATGGCAGAACACGGAGAGGACACGGGACATGAATTTGATCGATCGCTTCGGCGACATCTTCCAGCTGAGCTACGTCGCCAGGGACCGCGACCGCGCCGTGGAGTTTGCAGCCGCCAAGCTGGGAATCGACAACTTCTTCTGCTTCGAAGGCAAATGTCCTGTCCGCACGCGCGGCAATGTTGAGGACCTGCTCTTGCGGGTCGCCGTCGCCAATACCGGCACCCATCAATTCGAGATCATCGAGCCTGTATCGGGCCCGACCTGGATCTACACCGAAGGGCGGGACCTCGACCGGCAAGCGCTGAGCCTGCACCATGTGGGGGTTGCCGTTATGGGTCCCCATTCCGTCTGGCAGGACACGATTGCGCAGCTTCGTGCCGACGGGGACGAAATTGTCCAGATTTCCGAACTCGCTCCCGGCGAGGAGCCGCAGGCCCTTTTCGCCTATGTCGATAACCGCGCTTCGCTCGGACATTTCACAGAATACCTGTGGTGGTCACCGGCCATGAACGGAACCCCCACCATGCCCACCCTCATGCAGGGGGAACGCGCATGAGCCGCCTGATCCTGAACAACGCCAACCTGCTGGACGGCGACAAGCCCGCGCGCAGGGCCAGCGTCGTAATTGCCGGCGAGCGGATCGAGGCAATCTCCGAGGCGCCCGTCGAGGCCCGTCCCGATGACCGGGCCGTCGATCTTGCGGGGAAGACGGTGATGCCTGGCATGGTCCAGGCGCATTTCCACGCGGCCTACTGGGAAGCCGGGGGCGCCCGGCCGCTTGGCCTTGAGGTTCATCCTTCGCACGCCGCGCTGCGCGCCGCTGCCAATTTCAGGACCGCGCTGGATTGCGGCTTCACGGGCTGCATCAGCGGCGGGGCGCCGCACGCGATCGACGCCTCGATGAAGCTGGCGGTTGCCGAGGGCGCCCAGATTGGTCCGCGCATCATGGCGGGCAGCCGCGATGTCAGCTCGACCGGCCACAGCGGCGACATGAGTTATTCTGCGTGGATGAAGATCGGCGCGGCGGGAGGCGTGCATTGCGCCGATGGCCCCGACGCGGTTCGCCGGGCCATTCGCGAGGAAGCGAAGAACGGGGCGGAAATCGTCAAGCTGTTCGTCACGCGCGGCCACGGCACTGGCGGCACGGGGGGCGAATGGGACATGGCCCCCGACGAGGTGGAAATGGCCGTGCGCACCGCGACGGAGCGCGGCATCAAGACGCGTGCCCATGTCGCCAACCGCGACGCGGTGCTGTTCTGCATCGAGAGCGGGGTTCACATCATCGACCATGGCGACGGTTTCGACGAGCGCTGTATCGAGCGCATTCTCGAAAAGGGTGCCTATCTGGTGCCCAGCCTGTGGTTCCCCAAACGCATGATGACGATCGCGCCGGGTATTCCCTACACCGATGCGATGAAGCCGGATTTCGATGCCATGGCGTCGATCCTGCCGCTCGCCAACAAGGCTGGCGTCAAGCTGCTGACCGGCGACGACTACGGCGCACGCGGCGTGGATCACGGCACTTATGCCGAGGAACTGATTCTCTACGCCAACGAGATCGGCATTCCCGCGCTCGACGTCATCCGCTGGGCCACCAGGAACGGCGCGGAGGCGATGGGTCTTGGCGGCCAGACCGGGATGATCGAGGCCGGCAAGCTTGCCGATTTCCTCGTCGTCGATGGCGATCCGAGCGTCGACATCACGCTGCTTCGGGATCGGGCAAACCTGCGGGCGATTTACCTTGGCGGGACCGCGATCAAGGACGAACTCCAGCCGCAAGCCGCCCGGTGAGGCGCGCGGAAAGGATGCGATGGTCATGACTGGCTACAGCGAGGGCGAACTCAGGCGCGATCTGGCCGCTGCGTACCGGCTTGTCGCCCTGTTCGGGTGGGACGATCATGTCGCCACCCACCTGTCGGCCCGCCTTCCCGACAACACGTTCCTGCTCAACCCCTTTGGACAGATGTTTGACGAGGTCACGGCGTCGAGCCTTATTCGCGTTGATTTCAACGGCAACGTCGTATCGCCCCGTGGCGGCGCGCTCAACATCGCCGGCTATACCGTGCACAGCGGTGTACTGGGTAGCCGTCCCGATGTGAACTGCGCTATCCATTTGCACACCCACGACGGCGTGGGCGTTTCCGCGCAGAAGCAGGGCCTGCTGCCGCTCAACCAGACCGCGATGCTGATCCATGGCGATCTGGCCTACCACGACTTTTCCGGTGTGGTCAGCCGCGACGACGAACGCGAGCAACTCGGCCGGGATCTGGGCGAAAAGAACCTCATGATCCTACGCAACCACGGCACGCTTGCCGTGGGAAGCACCATCGCCGATGCCTTCTACCGCATCTACACGCTCGAATGGTGCTGCACGACCCAGATCCGCGCCCTTGCCGGAGGCGCCGAGCTTAATTTGCCGAACCAGGAGGCGGTTGCGCGGGTTGGTGCGGCCATGAACTGGTCCAGTCCCGACCGATTTTCCCAGCGCGCATTCTGGCCCGCCATGCTGCGCAAGGCGCAGCGCCTTTGCCCGGGCTTTGACGACTTACAGGAGTTTGACGATGAACGAGATCACCGCACCCTTGCGCTCTGAACCGCACCCGATCACCGGAGCCGTGTATCAGGCGATCGGCGACGGCCTTGTCCGGGTCGAGGACAAGGCCAATGGCAAGAGTGGCATATTTCGCCACGACGGTACCTGGATCGAGGGCGATCTGACCCACGCAGACAAGCACTTGCTGGGCTATGTCGGTGGCCCGGATCTGCCGCCGGGGCACGACGTGTTGTGGACATTGATGCCCGCGCTTGAGGAAGACCTGCCGCCCTGGGCCGAGGCGCAAGAAGCAGCCCGGCAGGGGCAGCCGCAGCGTCCAAAATTTATCGCCAAGTACACCAATGACCCCGGCATGGAGACTCCCGAGGGGCTTCGTTCGGCCGCGCACGTGCCGCTCGAATTCTATCTCGACCACGACCGCAGGCCCGAACTCATTCCCGACGTTTACCGCAAGAGTTCGCCTGTCCCCGGCGGTCCCGAAAAGGTGCCGTCCGCACGCTATTTCGACCGCAAGTACCATGACCTCGAAGTCGAGCACATCTGGAAGAAGTGCTGGCAGATGGTGTGCCGCGAGGACGACATCCGCGAGGTCGGTGACTACCAACTCTACAAGGTGGCCAATCTCCAGTACCTCGTCGTGCGCACCGCGCCCGACGAGATCAAGGCCCTTGAAAATGCCTGTCTCCACCGGGGCCGCCAGCTTCGCGACTGTTCCGGCAAGAAGGCCACCGAATTCCGTTGCCCCTATCACGGTTGGCAATGGAAAATCGATGGATCGCTGCCGCTGATCCCGGCCGAATGGGACTTCAAGGGTGTCCGCAAGGAAGTGTCGCGGCTCCCTGAGGCCAAGGTGGCGCGATGGGGCGGGTTCGTTTTCATCAACCCCGATCCCGGTGCAATCAGCTTCGAGGAATACGCCGGGCCGGAAATGATGGAGCACTATGCGAAGTTCAAGCTCCAGAACCGGTACAAGCAGGCCGACGTCACCAAGGTGATCCGCGCGAACTGGAAGGTCGTGCAGGAGGCCTTTCTCGAAAGCTACCACTCGATTGCGACGCACCCCCAGTTGCTACTCCACGGTAGCGAATGCGCCGACATCCGCTTCGACTCCTTCGGCAACTGGAGCAGGCTGGGCCATGTTGGCGTCAGCGGCTCCTGCCCGCACCGCGGCATGACCCTGTCGAAGGAACAGGCACTCGACATCTACCGGCAGATTGCCGATTTCATGCGCGAAACGCTGCGCGACATGATCGGCGACGAAGTCGATCAGTATTCGGACGCCGAACTCAACGACCAAGGCTTCAACAACCTGTTTCCCAACACCAGCCCCTGGGGCGGATGGGCACGCGTCGTCTACAATTTCCGGCCCAACGGCGACAATCCCGACGAGGCGCTGATGCGGGTCATGTTCCTGGCGCCATGGCCAGAAGGCAAGCCCAAGCCGGAACCCAAGGCCCAGCGCTTCCTCGACGCGGACCAGTACTGGACGGAAGCCCCTGAACTGGCCTCGTTCGCCAAGATCTTCGATCAGGATTGCGGAAACCTGCCGCAAGTCCAGGCCGGACTGAAGGCCAAGAGCCAGCCCTGGGTCTGGATGTCAGGCTATCAGGAATCGATCATCCGCGCCTTCCACCACAACTACGCGACGCGCCTCGGACTGGAGGACGGCGAATGACGGCGGCGAGCTACACCCCGTCCCGTGCGATCCCTGCGGAGGACATCAGGAAGTGGGATCTTGAAACGGATGTCGCCATCGTGGGCTTCGGGATCGCAGGCGCGTGCGCTGCCATCGAGGCGCGCATGGCCGGCGCGGCCGTGACCATCTTCGAGGTGGCCGCCGCCGCAGGCGGCAGCAGCGCGATGTCGGGCGGCGAATTCTACATCGGTGGCGGCTCGGAAACCCAGAAAGCGGCCGGCTTTGACGATACTATCGACGACTTCCGGGCCTATCTGACCATGGCGTCAGGCCCTGGCGTCGATCAGCCCCGCGTCGACCGCTATGCCGAGAATGGCTTGGAACATCTCGAGTGGCTCGCAAAGCAGGGGGTTCCGTTCAAGGGGACCTACCTGCCGGGCCGGTGGCCGGAACCCCCGACCGACGACACGCTGATCTGGTGCGGCAGCGAGACGGCATGGCCGTTCCGTGATGTGGCGAAACCGGCGCCGCGCGGCCACACCGCTCAGGCCGTGGGCCGCGGCGGCGGCCAGATGGTGATGGACCGCTTGTCCGGAAGGGCGCTCGCCCTGGGCGTCGAAGCGCATTTCAGTGCCCGCGCGCTTTGCCTGATCGTCGGCCGCGCCGGCGACGTCCTCGGCCTCGTGGTGCGGATCGATGGCGAACCGCGCATGGTCAGGGCACGAAACGGCGTGATCCTCGCCAGCGGCGGTTTCATCGCCAATCCCGATATGCTGCAGCAGTACGCGCCGCGCGTGCTGGGTATCAACAGCTATCCCATCACCGGCGGCAATGATGACGGCTCGGGAATCCGTATGGGCCAATCGGTCGGCGGTGCGCTCACGCACATGGAGCAGTTCTTCGCCACCCGGACGACATTCCCGCCGGAAAGCCTGATAAAGGGCATTATCGTGAACGAGCAGGGCCAGCGCTTCATCAACGAAGACGCCTATCACGGCCGTGTCGCCCAGTACGCCTTGCGCCAGTCGAACGGACGGGCCTGGATACTGCTCGACAACGCGACATTCGCCCGTCCGGAATCGTTCCCGCAGGTCACGATTGCCGCCGTTGGCGAGACCTGGGCCGAGGTCGAGGCCGAACTTGGCCTGCCTGAAGGTGAACTGGTCCACACCGTCAACGCCTACAATCGCGCTGCTGCCGAAGGCCGCGATCCGCTGTTTCACAAGCAGCCTGAATGGCTGCAACCGCTGGCCGAACCGCCATTTGCCGCGCTGAGCGCCTGCATCCCCGACTGGCCGGCGGTGACCTTCACGCTTGGCGGACTTGTCACGCGGCCCAGTGGCGAAGTGCTCGATGCGATCGGCCAGCCCATCCCGGGTCTCTATGCGGCCGGACGCACCGCGTGCGGCGTGCCACGCTGGGGCGACGGCTATTCCTCTGGGATGTCCCTGGGAGACTCCAGCTATTTCGGCCGGGAAGCTGGCCGAAGTGCTGCGCGCGCAAGAGCAGCTTAGGCGGGCACGATACCGTAAAAGCAGACACAGCAACTGAAAGGGAGAAGCATGGCCGAGCGGATCGATATCGCCGACCTGACAGCGCCGCATCTGACCGATGCGCAAAAGCAGATGATTGCCGCAGCCGAGGCCGTTCCGTTCTTTCTGGAAGAGAACGCGGTCCTCGACGCCGCCCGGCAGGCCACCGGCCTGTCCGATTTCGGATCGGATGACTTCGTGGACCGGATGCGCCGCCTGATCGATGAATGGAACGGCGACACGCGCGCCTATGCGGTCAAGCGCCACTTCCTGATGCGATATCTCGTGCGCTACGCCACCAACCGGCTGCTGATCCACGACACGTTGAAGAAGCATCCGGAAATTCACGACGAGCAGATCGATCGTCCGATCATCGTCGTCGGGATGCCGCGATCGGGCACCACGCACTTGCTCAATCTGCTCGGCGCCGACACCCGCTTGAGGTCGACCCCGCTCTGGGAAACCTACGAGCCGGTCCGCAACCCGCTGGAACCCGACGCGCCCGGAGGCGTCGATCCGCGCTATGCGCGGTGTGCCGCCCAGTGGGAGGCATCCCGCACCGCCAACCCGCTCGCTGCCGCGATGCATCCCATGGAGCCAGACCACTTCCACGAAGATCTGGAACTCATGTGCGCTGACTTCGCGTCATACAATTTCGAATGGATCGCGCGATCGCCGAAGTGGAGGGACTTCTACCTCTCCACCGACCAGACGCCGCACTACGAATACATGAAAACGTGCCTCAAGCTGTTGCAGTGGCAGGATGTTCAGAAGGGGCTGCCGCGCAAGCGCTGGGTCACGAAATGCCCGCAGCATCTCGAACAACTGCCGGTCCTGAAAGCCGTTTTCCCGGATGCGACCGTGGCCATCACCTATCGCGACCCGGTGGAAGTCATCCAGTCGGCGATCACCATGATCGCCTATGGCGAGCGGAATTTCTACCCGCACATCGATACGCAAGGTCTGCTCGACTACTGGAGCGATCGCGTCGAGACATTGCTGCGCGCCTGCGTGCGCGATCGCGACGTCTGGCCCGAAAGCCAGCGCATCGACGTGCCGTTCGAACAGTTCATGGCCGACGACATAGCGGTCGTCCGCCAGGTCCGCGCCAAGGCGGGCCTGCCCGAAACCGGCCAGGCCAACCGTGAGATCGCCGATTTTATCGCTAGCCACCCCAGGGGAAAGCACGGACAGATCGTCTACAATCTGGAGCGGGATTTCGGGATAACGCCCGCCCAGCTCCGCAAGCGGTTCGATTTCTATTTCGAGGCCTACCCGTTCCTGCGCAGACCGTCCCGATAGCGCATCGCCCGTCCTGTCGATCGGCACTAAGATGTGCTCCAGGACTGGCATGAAGCCATGAGCCCGCACAATCGGACCTGAATAATAGCCGCGAAATTAGTTTTTTGCGGAGGCCAGTGCAGCATCGATCTCACAGCATGGAGTTCAAGCATCAGATCGTTCAGGCGCACCTTGGCGGCGAGACGGGCTATGGCATGGCCAAGCCTCATGAAATTTACCGCGAGCTGATCCGCGTCCGCATCGAGAATTACGATGTCGACGAGTTTGGCTATCAATTGCCGCGAGATTGGCCAACCTTGCGCGGAGCACCCGGATCTCGATCTTGCCCATGCCATGACCACGTTCCTACAGCCATGCTGGTCAACAAGCTGGCAAGCGCGCCATCGACCGCACCGCACGCGGATTCTACAACCTGCCCTTCCGACAACTGCGGAACGGCTTGAGCCGGCTTGATTGATACAGGCCGCCTGACTCGTGCCGGTATCAATAATTGATCTGTCGCCCAATCGCCATTCGCGCCAACGCAAGCCGGTACAGCATGGAATAAGGGCCGCCGTTGCAACGGACGGCATGACAGGTGGCACTTCGCCAACTTGATCGCTGCGGCGAAAAAGCAGGGGAACGCAATCACTGGCATTGACGGCAAGGCAATTGCACTAGCTGCCGGGGCGACACCGCCAACATTTACTCTCCAAATTCGCAGAGAGGTTGCGCCAAAGTGGCCGGAATTTCGCGCCAATCGAACGATGGTATCGCAAGACCGCCCGCCGATCGTCCAACTTGAGATCACCGCCAGCGCCCCCCTGGATGGCGATCGTCACGAGCTATTTAGATTACTTTACTGCACTATCTCAGGCTTGAAGAATCAATTTTTTTCCCATACAGAATCCTTTAATTAAGAGCCTGTTGGCCGAAAAGCATGGGGAATGGAGGCAATGCCTTGTATCGCATTGTGACACCTCTCCCCCAGTTTCGGTCAATTCCAGCGGCCGGCCAACGGCGCTGATATCGACAATGGGAGGATCAGGATGATGAACTGCAAGACTTCACGTGCAATTTGGCGTTTCACAATCAGCACTGCTATCGCGTCGCTCACCCCGGGGGTCGCTCTGGCACAGGCATCGGTGCCCGATGATCAGCAGGGCGCGCAGGAATCTGGCGCGGATCAAGTAACGAGCGAGCCGATCGTGGTGACCGGGACGTTGATCCGCGGCATCGCCCCCGCCGGCAGCAACGTGATCGGCGTCTCAAGCCAGGATATCGAGGCGACCGGCGCTTCCAGCACGAGCCAAGTTCTAAGCACAGTCCCCCAGGTCGGCAATTTCTTCAATGCTTTGCCCGCAGGCGTCTCGCCACAGGCGGGCGCCAACGCCAGCAACCCGATCAACAGGCCGAATCTGCGTAACTTGCCTGGCGCCAATACCAGTGGCGGCGCCCAGACGCTGGTCCTGTTTGATGGCCAACGCGTCGTTGGTGCCGGCATTCAGCAGGTGGCGGTTGACCCCGATATTATCGCACCCGGTGTCGTCGAGCGTGTCGATGCCATGACTGACGGCGGCTCGGCGGTATATGGTTCCGACGCTCTTGGCGGAGTCATCAATTTCATTACCCGCCGCAAGTTCGATGGCCTCCAGGCCAACGCCCGCTATGGTTTTGGAGAGAACTTCAAATCGATCGACGCAAGCGTAATGGCCGGCAAGGACTGGGGATCCGGCGGGTTCTATCTTGCCTATGGCTATTCACATCATGACAGTGTCTTTGGCTCTGACCGCGACTGGGTAAAGCAGGTCAACTGGGATACCGGCATTCCCACCGGCCGTAACTGCGCGGCACCCAATGTGACGATCGGTTCGACCAGCTATGTGCCGTCGGGATCGGGAATTACTGCTGGAGGTCCCAACGTATGTGACTATTCCGATAGCGTCGCCATTTATCCGACCTCGACGCTGCACACGGTTTTTGCGCGACTGTCGCAGAACCTTTCCGATTCGGTTCGCTTCGACGTGACGGCGCTCTATGCTAACCGCGCGATTGACGCCATCGGCGGAACGCTGGGCACCGGTGCACTCGGCACTGGCGCGACCGGACAAGCCACGCTCACAATTGCCTCGCCCTATTACCGCAACCCGGGCGACGCGAACGCAGGCCAATCGCAGGTTGTAAGGTTCGACTACAGCCCGCTCTTCGGCGCGCGCTCAGCAACCCAGGAGACTGATCTCGACACGTGGCGGATCGCTCCCTCCGTGTCGGTAGAACTCGGATCCGACTGGGAACTGAGCGCGTTGTTCAGCTACGGCCGTGCAAACACTTCCTTCAGGAACGCCCAGATTAGCGCTGCTGCCCAGTCCGCAGCGCTCGCAAACGGCTCGCTGAACCCCTACGATGTCGGCTCGGCGAGCACTGCGCTAGCCTCGAGCCTGCTACAGTATGCGCGTGGAACCGGTCGGAACGAACTGTTCGACTACCGAGCTATCCTCAATGGTCCACTGTTCACCTTGCCGGGTGGCGAAGTGCGTGCGGCGGTCGGCTATGAACACATGCAGGACAACTTCCGGCGCCAAACCACCAACGCATCAACTTATGTGTTTCAAGATCCAACAAGCTACACACAAAAAGTGGACTCTGTCTTTGGTGAATTGCAGGTTCCGATCATTGGCTATGATAATGCCATGCCCTTCCTTAACGAGCTGACGTTGTCTGCTTCAGGGCGCTATGACAAGTACAACGATTTCGGCGACACCTTCAATCCCAAGTTCTCTGCTACATTACGGCCGGTCGAATGGGTCGCCATCCGCGCCAACTGGGGTAAGTCATTCACGGCTCCCTCGCCGGTCGACCAGCTCGGCGTTTTGGCGTCAACCGTGCAGACAGTTCCCGCAGCATTCCTGCGCACGCCTTCCGGCGTGACCGCTGCGCCAGGCGAGACCGGCCTGTTCGTTGGGGGCACCGCGCCGGGTCTCCAGCCGCAGAAGGCCACCAACTGGTCTGTCGGATTGGAAGTCGAACCTCCGTTCATCCAAGGGCTGACGCTGAACGCCAGCTACTACAACATCGATCTATCGGGCACGATTGGCCGGCCGGTCACCAGCGCTGACTTGACTGACTACTATGCGAACTTCCCTCAGCTTTACTCGGTGCGTCCGAGCGGTCAGGAACTGGCAGCCTACCTGACTCAGTTCAATCCGGCGAACGTGAGCTTCACGGTTGTCAACCCGACATCAACAAGCCAGGCCCTGATCTCGTCCGGGGGTGTCGTCTCGCCGGTCCTCGTGACCCTGGACACTCGCTCGCGCAACCTGGGCACCGCGCAGCTGGATGGCATCGACTTTAGCGCCAAATACGTGCTCGACACCAGGATCGGCTCCTTCGATGCCAGCGTATCGGGCAACTACAGGCTCAGTCAGAAGTCGCAGGCGCTGGCTTCGCTGCCAGTGTCAGACGACCTGGCCTTCAACACCCCGGTTTTCCGCATGCAGGGTACGCTGGGGACCACGATTGGCAGCCTGCGCGCGCAGGTCATCTGGAACCACACATCCGGCTACAAGCGCGGCAACGTTGAATTCGGTCAGACCCGCGTCTCCTCTTTCGATGCCATCAACCTGTTCTTCAAGTATGACGTCAAGTCAAAGTCGGCCCTGACCGACGACCTGTCGTTCACTTTGAATGTCCAGAACCTCTTTGATGTGGCACCGCCTGAATTTCGCAGTGCCACCGGCATTGGCTACGACACCACTTTGGGCAGTGCGTTCTCGATCGGCCGGATCGTGCAGCTAGGGGTGAGCAAGAAGTTCTAAATACGAATGACGCTCAATCCTTAAGTCCAGCCGGCCCACTCTCTCCCGGGCCGGCTGGACACCTTTTCGAGTTGAGATCGACTCAGCCGTTCTTGGTAAGTCTTTCGCAAAAATGAACCCGGAGCGACAACACGCTCTTGCTTCTATGGACAACCGGGTCGTGGCATCGTCCCTTAACAGGCTGCTGAAAAAGGAGCTTGCCTTGAGGTGACATTGCTGATTCCAGGATGGCGTAGAGTTGT
>NZ_BMLK01000037.1 GCF_014645195.1 Novosphingobium indicum
TAACCACATCGCAAACATCAGCCTCTTCTGGACCTGGACGTAACGAAAAACGTACAAAGTCGAGCTCAGGATCTGGTCGGAATGGCGCATCAGCACGACGAGATTATCCGAACTCGGGCTATTCTTGCCTTCAAACCAGTTCCGAACTGCCCGCTCGTTTGAATTTGTCAGTCTCGCGACAGTTTTGACCGATGACGCCAAGGCTCCAAACTCCGCCTTCAATGCGAGCGCGAGTGCTGCACTCAATGACGAAGGTGACAATTCAGGAAAACTGTTTCCGGATTTCGACCGAAGTTTTCGGTCCTTCTCGGTGAACGACATACGCCCGAACTCCAAATAATACATTCCAGAGTCAGAGGGTGTCATTTCTCGGTGACATGAAGAGCACTGGACCGATGCGGGCGAGCGAAGAACGAACTGAAGCAACGCATGAAGGACCGCTGATCCGGGCGGCGCAATATGTGCGCATGTCGACGGAGCACCAGAAATATTCCACCGAGAACCAAGCGGAAATCATCGCGCAATATGCGGCGCGGCGCGGCTTCGAGATCGTCAGGACCTACGAAGACTCGGGCAAGAGCGGTCTGAAGCTCGAAGGCCGTCTTGCGCTGCAGAAACTTATAGACGATGTGCGCACCGGCAATGCCGATTTCGAGGCCGTACTCGTCTATGACGTAAGTCGGTGGGGCCGATTTCAGGATGCCGACGAAAGCGCCTATTACGAGTTCATCTGCCGCGAGGGCGGGATCACCGTACACTATTGCGCAGAGCAATTTGAGAATGACGGAAGCCTGAGCGCAACGATCATCAAGAGTATGAAGCGCGCGATGGCTGGCGAATACAGCCGCGAACTCTCTGCCAAGGTCTTTACCGGACAGTGCCGCCTCATCCGGCTCGGCTACCGGCAAGGCGGACCGGCCGGCTATGGCCTGCGCCGGGTGCTGGTCGACGAGCATGGCGTTGTGAAAACCGAACTGGCGCGCGGCGAGCACAAGAGCCTGCAGACCGACAGAGTCATCCTGCAGCCGGGACCGCCCGAGGAAATCGAGATTGTCCGACGCCTCTACCGCATGTTTGTGGTTCAGCAGCGCAGCGAAAATGAAATTGCCGAAACCCTCAATGCAGAGGGTCTGAAGACCGATCTCGACCGAAACTGGACTCGCGGGACGGTCCATCAGATCCTGACCAACGAGAAGTATATCGGCAACAACGTCTACAACCGCATTTCCTACAAGCTTAAGGCGAAGCGTGTCGCCAATCCGCCCGATATGTGGGTTCGGCAGGACGGTGCTTTCGAGCCGATTGTCGAGCGCGATTTCTTCGATGCGGCCCAGCGCATCATCCAGGCCCGCTCGCGGCGTTTCACTGATCAGGAATTGCTCGAACGGCTGTCCAGCCTGCTGGCGGACAAGGGCTGGCTTTCGGGCATGGTCATCGACGAGCTTGAGGACATGCCGTCGAGTTCGACCTTCCGGCATCGCTTCGGAAGTCTGAACCGCGCCTATGAGCTTGTCGGCTACACGCCTTCGCGCGACTACAGCTATATCGAGATCAACCGGGCTCTGCGAGTCATGCATCCTGATATCGTCAACTCCGTTATCGGCGATATCGAAGCACAAGGCGGCACGGTGGAGCGCGATCCCCTGTCCGATCTGCTACGCATCAATGACGAGTTCACAGCAGCGCTTGTGATCGCCCGCTGCCACGTTTCTCCGGCAGGCGGATTGCGCTGGAAGGTTCGGTTCGACAGCGGCCTGCGCCCCGACCTCACCATCGCGGTCCGGATGGAAGACGATAACCGGACAATCCGGGACTATTATCTCTTCCCTTGGCTCAACCTCAGCCAGACGCCAAAACTCCGGCTGGCACCGGACAACGGCATTCTGCTCGACGCCTTTCGCTATGACAGCCTCGATGCCTTCATCGAACTGACCCGCCGATCCTCTCTAGGGAGGGCGGCATGAGCGCCGAAACCCCCGAAATCAGGCAAGTGCCGATCGATCTCATCACCGTGCTCAACCCCCGTGCGCGCAACAAGCGCGTCTTCCAGGAACTGGTGGACTCGATAGCAACACTGGGCCTCAAGAAGCCAATCACCGTCAGTCAGCGTCCAGGCAAGAACCGCTACGACCTCGTCTGCGGTCAGGGGCGACTCGAAGCGTTCATCGCTCTGGGCGCTTCCGAAATCCCTGCAATCATCGTCGAAGCAAGCGAGGAAGATTGCTTCGTCATGAGCCTGGTCGAGAACCTTGCCCGTCGCCAACACAGTCCGCTCGAACTCGTCCATGGCATTGGTGCCCTGGCCGAACGTGGCTACTCCCACACAGAAATTGCCGAAAAGGTCGGCTTCTCGGTCGATTATATCGCTGCCATCTGTGTGCTCCTCCAGCGGGGCGAGGAGAAGCTCATCAACGCCGTAGAACGTGGCACCATTCCGCACTCAATTGCGATGGAAATCGCAAGGGCAAAGGAAAGCGAGGTTCAGAACGCGCTTGCCGAGGCCTACGAGCAAAACAAGTTGCCGGGGAACCAGGTCCTTGCGATTCGCCAGATCATCGAGCAACGCAAGGCGAGCGGAAAACAGGTCCATCGTGGTTCGGGCAAGGATGTACGCACTAGACGAGTCAGCTCCGAGAGCCTGATTCGATCATACCAGCGCGAAACCGAACGCCAGAAGCTACTGATTAAACGCGCGTCGCTGGCCCGCAGCAGACTGCTCTTCGTCACCAACGCGATGCGCCGCTTACTTGCCGACGACCACTTTCTCACGCTGATGCGCGCCGAAGGACTGACCACACTGCCCGAACCTCTGGCCGACCGGATCGGCGAGATACCAACACCATGAACGGACACGTCAAAGTCGCGTTCGAGCAGAGGGTCTTTACCGTCCCGCTTGATCAGCTGTTGCCGACCAAACGCCTACCCAAAGGACTTGAGGCGAGCGTTAAATATCGTCGCATCGCCGCTTCTGTCGGCGAAATCGGAGTGATCGAACCGCTCTCGGTCGCGCGTCAGAAGGGCGGAAGCTATCTGATACTCGATGGCCATGTAAGGCTCATGGCGCTGCGAGCGCACGATGCCACCGAGGCCCCGTGCATCCTTGCCCATGACGACGAGGCCTTCACCTACAACAAGCGCGTCAATCGGCTGGCGGTGATCCAGGAGCACTACATGATCGTCCGCGCTCTGGAGCGTGGCGTTTCGGAGGAAAAACTCGCTCGTGCTCTCGATGTCGACACCAAAGTCATCAGGCAGCGTCGGCACCTACTCAATGGAATCAGCCGGGACGTGGCCGAACTGCTCAAGGACAAGCCGGTCGGGCATGTGGCGTTTCAGAAGCTGCGCAAGATGAAGGCGATCCGTCAGCTCGAAGTCGCCGAACTCATGATCTCGGCGAACAACTTCACATCATCTTACGCCAGAGCGCTTCTCGCGACCACGAAATCGGACGACCTTCACAAGCCGGAACGGCACGCAATGGCGACTGGCCTGTCTCCCGAGCAGATGGAACGACTCGAACGCGAAATGGCGGAACTCAACACCGACTACAAGGAACTGGAAACGTCATATGGCGACGACATGCTTGTTCTGGTTGTCGCTTCAGGATTTCTGGAGCGCATGCTGTCCAAACCCGAGATCGAACGTTTCCTAGATAGTCGGCACCCGGAGTTTCTCGAGAACTTTCGATCAATCGTCTAGGCGGCCTCGCTCGACCATGCATCCGGGGTGAACTGAGTACATTTGGTTCAATGGGGACCGGGACCCGAAAGCGCCGGGACCGTCGGAGAAGCCGCCGCGTGGGGCGGATCAAGGGCGGCGGCGGGAATGGCGGCGAACCCGCAGGAAGCCCGCTAGGCCAGTCGCCATATGACTGGCTGCATGCCGCTTGCGGCGTGTTTTGGAGGCTTGGGGCGTGCCCGTTCAGGGGGGGCACGCCCCAATTTCCTTACAGTCTCCAAAACGGCATGATCGCCCTAAAGTGAATTTTTGCGATTGGTTCGCAATAATTGAAGTGCTACGCATCTTGCTGGTTGTCATTGATAAACAAGGGGAGTCGGTGCGGGTGTCCAAAATGGATTCCCTCCAGGTCTTCGTCGCCGCTCAGGCGGAGCTTCTCCGTTACGCGGCAAGACTTACGGGGGATTCGACCGAGGCCGAGGATGTGGTGCAGGAAGCCTGGCTGCGCTTCCGTGCAGCGGCCACAGCGCGCGTGTTTGACGAACCCAAAGGCTATCTTTTCCGCATCGTCCATAACCTTGTTTTGGATCGGCACAGGCGCCGGGCGCGCGAAAATCAGGTCATCGCACCGGATGCGACCGTCGCCGCCGCATTGGTAGCGAGCGATGAACCCTCTCAGCAGAAGCATTTGGAAGCGAAGGACGAACTGACGCTGCTTCACAAGGCCATGGCGCAACTGCCCGTTCGGACCCGGCGAGCTTTCGAAATGCACCGTTTCGAGGAGATGAAACTGGTGGAGATCGCCGCTGAACTCGGCATCTCAAAAAGCCTGGCACAGGAACTGGTGATGGATGGCGTCGAACATTGCAAGAAGGCTCTGCGGCGCCGTGATTGACCTTCTGCTGAATTTTCCGGAATGCTTGGTGTCCCGTTCGTTCAATGCATGAAGCCATTCAGAACATTCGTCAGTGGGGCAGTGCAGAACGGCATGCGGAAGCGGGGATGAAAACGGGGCCTGACAAGAATCATAGCCGGAGCGGCGATCTCAGCCGCCAAGCCTCCGCGTGGCTGGTGCAACTTGAGGATGCCCCGGAAGACGATATACTACGCGCGGAATTCATGGATTGGCTCGCGACCAGTCCGGCTCACCTCGCCGCTTGGGAGGAAACTGCCAGGGTCTCCGACCTGATAGTGCTTGCGGGGCCGTCACCTCAGATCACATCCTCCCTAGCGTCGGGATCGGCCAGACGCACCTGGTTCCGGAACATCCGTCCCGCTAGTGCGCTCGCCTCGCTTGCCACGGCCGCCTGCCTTGCTTGGATTGCAGTGCCCTATGTTGCGCTTCATTTTCAATCTGATGCGATCACCGGGGCCGGGGAACTCCGGCAGGTGACGCTTGACGATGGGAGCAGGGTGCAACTGGCGCCCACCACGGCAATTGCCTTCTCGAACGATGCCGCAGGTCGCAGGTTGAAACTGCTTCGCGGCGAAGCCTGGTTTGACGTCACGCACGACGAAGCACATCCATTCAAGGTCATCGCCGGAGACAACACCGTCACCGTTCTCGGCACGGCCTTCTCGGTGCGCAAAACGGACAGCGGTACGGATGTTGCCGTTCAGCGCGGTCGTGTCGCCGTGACTGCGTCGGACGGGACGCGATCGGATCGCGTGGAACTGGTGGCGGGCCAGTCAGTGTCGACGGATGGAACCGTGGTTACACGGGGCACTGTCCGTCCCGACCGCGTGGCGAGTTGGCGCGATGGGATCACTATTGTCAATGATCTGCCAGTTGGCGATGTGATAGATCGTATTCGTCCCTGGTACAAAGGCTATATCATCGCCAGAGGCCCGGGACTGAGTAACCGGCACGTGAGCGGGATCTATGATCTGCGCGATCCCGATCTTGCGCTGAAGGCCCTGGCGCGAGCGCATAAAGTCACGGTTTCCCATGTCTCGCCGTGGCTGCGGATCGTGACTGTCCGCTAGGCGCGGCATCACTTTTTTCTCTGTTCTTCAGATTTTTCCGGAATTCATCTGCGCTCCAACGTTGAGTTTATGCAACTGACTCGCATTAGCGAATATAGTCAGTCATCGAACTTTGACGGAAGGAATTGGTCAGGTGAATTCGGGGGGTATTTTCCGGGAGTTTGGGAGGCGTCAGCTCTGGGTGCGGGCGCTGCTCGCTTCGGTCGCCGTTGGTGGCTTGAGTACCTCAATGGCTGCACGAGCGCAGGTAACCGTTGCTGAAGAAGTGCGCTCGTTCGATATCGCGCCGCAATCGGTCGCGGACGCACTGGCGGATTTTGGCCGGCAATCTGGTCTCCAAGTCAGCATGGACGCCGATCAGGTCCGGGGGCTTTCCTCTCGAGGCGTCAAAGGCACGATGAGTGCTTCGCAGGCACTCGACCGCCTGCTTGCCTCCACCGGCCTTGTTGCGCGGATCGACGGCAACATCGTGTCTTTGCAATCCGCATCAATCGCGTCATCAGCCCCGTCAGAGTCCGACACGATCGCGCTGGGTTCCCTGCGCGTGGAGGGTAGTGCCGTGCCGGCCGGTGAAACCGGCGCGGAGCGTGACCAACGACAAAAGGACGCCGTATACGATCAGGACCTGTCCTCCACTTACATGGGAAAAGAGGAAGTCGAGCGCTACAAGGGCGTGACACCGTCCGACGTCCTGAAGGGCATGGTCAATGTCTTCAGCGGCGACGCGCGCAACAGCGGTGCGATCGATCCTAGCATTCGCGGCACGCAGGGGCCGGGGCGCGTGCCGGTCATCATCGACGGGACCGAACAGGCACTGACTGTCTGGCGCGGCTATAATGGCGCGAGCAACCGCAGCTATATCGATCCCAGCCTGATCGCTGGCGTTCAGGTACTAAAAGGGCCGGTCTCGACGCGCGATATCAACGGATCGACCGGCGGCGCGGTCGTCATCAACACGCTCGATGCCGATGACATATTACAACCGGGCCAAGCATTCGGTTTCGAACTGAAGCTGGAGGGGGGCAATAATTCCACCTCGCCGCGCCTGCCGACGTTGTTGACGGGGCAGGATTATCGCGACGTGGAGGGCTTTCCCGGCTCTCCCGGAACAGCGGGCTATCCGACCTCGCCCTATAATGACCCTTCGCTACGCGTAAATCTGCGCACGGCGGACGACAATGATTTCCTCTCTATGGGCGACAAGGCAGCGCGCTTGGCGGTCGCGGGCCGTGTCGGCGACATAGACTTGTTTGGTGCCTATGCCTGGCGCAAGCGCGGCAACTATTTCTCGGGGAAGAATGGCGCGGGCTATTATTCGCAGGACGACCTTGAGCAATCCGCCGCGACCTACATGCAGCGCATGGCGCTCAGCTATGAGCCGGGCAACGAGGTGCCCAATACCTCGTCTGAAACCAAATCCTGGTTGTTCAAGGGCACCTGGCATATCGCCGATGACCAGTATCTCCAGTTCGGTTTCCGCGACAGCAAGTCCGACTATGGCGAGATCATGCCTTCGCGCATCCTTTCCGCCGAGGATTTCGGAGCAATCCAGTGGCCGCTGAGCCGCGTCCATGCCCAAGCCTATAATGCGGAATATAAATGGCAGCCGGAAAGCCGGTGGATCGACCTGAAGGCGAATCTTTGGGCGACCCGCACGGTCAGCCACACCTACAGCGCCGGCGGTTTTCCGAACTACGCCACCTATGACGATCCCATCCTGCGCAATACGGCCATTGCCAATTCGCAGAACAACCGAATCGGATTTTCTGCCAGCAACCAGATGAAACTGTCTTCGCAGATCGACTTGCTGCTGGAGGGCAATTGGCAACATGAAAAATTGCGGTCGATGGATGAATGGAACGGCGTTTTCGACGGCTGGCGCCAATATCCCCGTGCGGGGCGGCGTGAGGAATATCGGATCAACCTGAAAGGCGAATGGCGGCCGGCGAGCTTCCTCAAGTTCAACGCGGGGCTCACCTATTCCGGTTATTGGGCGGTAGACGATTTTCTGCGCGAACAGATCGCTGCGGGCGATGCCGACCAGTTCACGGCCTATGTTCCCACCAGCTATACGATCACCTACCAGACAGAAGAAACCAGTGTAGCCGCCTATACGGCTTATCGGAAAGCGGTCTGGGAAGGGTTCGGCTTTCCATCTGAACTCGCAGACATGCTCGCGGCGAGTGAAGCCCAGGCCTATGCCGCCAATCCCTATCCTTTCACGGTCGATCACCCATCGCCCTGGGAAGCGGATGCCAACGGCAACTACCATCGCGCCGATAATCTCTGCGCCAATGGCTTCGTCGACAGTCTCGCGAACTATAACGGCTTTTGTCAGGCGCTCCCCAATCAGGAGGCCTTCACTCCCGCAGAATCCAAGCGCAAGTCTGGCCATGGCTGGGCGCCGATGGCGTCGGCCACCGTCTATCTGAGCGGCAGCAGCCGCGCCTATCTGCGATATGCCGAGGCCTATCGCTTCCCCAGCATGTTTGAGAGCACGCTCGGCTTTTCGGCGTCCTTCAACCCGCTTGAAGATTTGAAGCCGGAACATCTTTATTCGTGGGAGGCAGCCTATATTCAGGATCTGCGAGGCCTGTTCGGGCTTCACGGTGCCGATCAGGCGGCCGACATCAAGCTGACCTGGTATCGCAACACCACCCGCAACGTGATCGAACGCACGACCCGGCTGATGTTCAACAACATCGACAAGCAGGTCATCGCCGGCTTCGAACTTCAGGCCCGTTATGACAATGGCACGTTCTTCACCGAGATCGGTGCGGGCCACATGACCACCAACAAGGTCTGCGACGAAAGCGTCGCCGTCCAGATGGACAGCGGATCGGGCCGGGTACCGGATTGCGTCAAATATGGCTTTTTCGGCGGCTATCTGCTCACCCAGGCAACTCCGGAAGACACTGTCAATTGGACCGTCGGTGGGCGTTTCCTTCAACGGCGGCTTGAGGTCGGTGGCAGGCTCACCTGGTACAGCAAATATGATAATCCGCTTTTGGCCGAACTGGTTGGCGGCGACGACCCGATCGACGGCTATGCGCTCAACGTTCCTTATGCCTGGGGCGAGGCGCTGACCCTCGATGCCTATGTGCAGTTTCGGTTGAACGAGCGGTTTTCCGCCGAACTTGTCGGCACCAACCTCACCGACAAATATTATGCCGATCCGCTGACGCGCGCACTCAATCCCGCTCCGGGTCGCACGGTCCGCCTCAGCCTCACCGGCCGGTTCTGATCATGGAAATTCAGGGCCGCCGCCACATCCCGATCCCTCACGAAGACATGGATGCGGTGGCGAACCCTGGGTGCAAGCGCCTGCTCGCAGGCAACTCGAACGTAGGAGAACTAGCATGAAACTCTCGAATCTCAACCGGATTGCCATTGCGCTGGCCGCATCGGCATCCTTCGCCGGGACTGCCCATGCCGGCATCTATGGGGCCTCCAGCGATACCGGTGAAGTCGTCGTCGGAACCAGTACCGTAAACGGCGGGCCACATGTATCCGGACGACCAGGCATCGCGGTCCCGGCCACGGGGCTCAGCAACCTCGTCGACTTCCAGGGCCTGCAATCCTCGGTTGGCACGGATGGCAATGGAGTCAGCACCATCAATGCCGGGACCAGCGTCCCTACCGATCACAGCAATCTTGGAGTCTTTCATTTTGCCAAGGTCGGCAGCGCCAACCTCTACTTCGGCGAATGGTCGCAGACGTCGAGTGTCGGGGACGGTACGCACACCGTTTATTATGCGGGTGATGACGGCGGCACCACCACTGTTCCGACCAGCGGTTCGGCGACCTATTCCGTCAAGGGCGTCAGCGATTATGCCAACAAGGGCCTGCTGACCGGCACCTTCACAGCCAACTTCGGGTCGGGCACGTCGGGGACGCTGACCGGCAGCATCGCCAATTCCGGTTCGGGCTATGCTGTCAACATCGGCACGGCGACGATCGCTGGCACCAACTTTGCGGGCGCCGGCGCAACGGCGACGCAGTCGGGCAGCACGGTGGCGTCGAGTGGCATCGTTTCGGGCCGCTTCTTCGGTGCAAACGCGGCCGCTCTGGCCGGCATCGTGAACTTCTCTTCCGGGCGCCAATACAACACCGCGTTCGGTGGCACGAAGAACTGAACCTTCGCAGCCGCCACGGCAATGGGACAGGGGTGCCGCACGGCACCTCTGTTTCCCGGCCATTCCCCTTTCTTCCATCAGGGCTTCCGCATTTCGTGACGACTTATCGTGCCCAATTTCTGTACCGGCTTGCCTGGAGCCTTGCCATGGCTAGCACCTTTGCTGGCACCGCGGCCGCGCAGACTTCGGGCAATGCCGATACCCGGCTGCGCCTCGACCAGAGCCTCGATAATCAGAACGCCGAGGTCGAACGGCAATTGCTGAAGGATACCGACGATCTGGACGGCGTTCCATCGACCATCGAGATCGACGGCAAGACGTACGCAATCGCCAATACGGTCAGCGAGGTCGGAGAAGCGCTCTATGTCGCCGTTGCACGCAGGCAATGGCCAGACGTCCGGCGCTTCCTCCAAGCCTATCTGGCATTCGAAGATCGTGATCCGATGCTTGTCGCCTATGCGCGCGGGGCGCTTGCGCGGGTTGCCGGCAAGCTGCGTGAGGCCGAACGCCAATACCGGACGCTTCTTGGCCTTCAGCCCGATTTCGTGCCTGGCCAGCTTGAACTGGCGCGCGTGCTGTTCGAGAACCACAAGGATCGCGAGGCGCGCCGTCTGTTCGAAGCCGCCCGCGCCGCCCTTTTGAACGAAGGCGACAAGGCGACGGGCGTCCTTCGGACCATCGACAGCTTTACGCAAGCTCTCGCCAAGCGGCGCGGCTGGCAGGGCTCGATCGCCTTGGGTCCGGGTTACAGCAGCAATCTCAACCAGTCGTCGGCCAGCTATACCTGCCTGCTCGCAGGAGAGGACGGTACTTGCCTCATCGACCGCAAGGTGCCGGATCCGATTGAGGCGACGGGCATCAATTTCGAGAGCAGCATCAGCCGCCGCATTCCGCTTCGCGGACACAGCGGCATTACCGGGCGCGTGCTGTTCTACGGTGATATCTATCCCGACCATGGCAGGTACAGCCAGACCACGCTGACCACCCAGCTGGGCTATGATTACCGCACCGCCCGGACCAGTTTCATGCTGTCGCCAACGTTCGACATTGGATCGCTTGGGCCGGATATCCTTTACGATGCCGTTGGCATCCGGGCGGAAACGATGGTCAATCCTTCCACGACGACCGCGATCCGGATCGAGGCCAGCCGTCGCTGGTTCACCTACCGCCTACCGTCTTACCAAGATCATGACGGTGCATTGACCGAGGTGCTGCTGACTGGTTGGAAAGTGCTCCCGCACGGCTGGACGGTGTTCGCAGGGCCAGACTTCACCGCCAAGGATGCCGATGATCCGGTCAATGCCTACCGCCAATATGGCGTGCGACTAGGGGTGAACAAACAGTTCGGACAGGCCGTCAGCCTGCTCGCCTTCGCTTCGCTGCGGCAGCGCGATTATCGCGCCTACAGCGAACTGCTGGAGGCCAGACGCCGCGACCGCGAACAGAATTATGTCGCCAATGTCCGGTTTCCTGCGCTGCGTTTTGCCGGCCTGAAGCCCAGCCTTCTTATCCAGCACAGCCGCGTCAGCAGCACTGTCGACTGGCTTTACTCCTACCGGAAAACCAGCCTAGCCGTGAGGATGGACTATGCCTTCTAACGCTCGCCGATCTGGCCCCGCGTCCTGCTTTCGGACCGCCTGCCCCAACCCCTCTTCTTTCATCGCAACAGGAGCATCTATGACGACTGACATTCTCGAACCTTCCCGGGCCAAGCGTTTGAAGGCGCTTACCCACGAAACCCATGACCGGCTCGACAAGTCGATCACGGCGGCCGCTTCCTTTGCCAGCGTCGAAGGCTATGGCCGGTTCGTCACGGTCCAGTATCTTTTCCATCGGGACATCGACGCGCTGTATGACAATGCAGCCTTGCAGGCGCTTGTGCCCGGCCTGATGGAACGGCGGCGCCTGCCGCTGATCGCCGCCGACCTTGCTGACCTCGGCCTGCTCCTTCCTCATGACGATACCCCACCGGCGTTCTCGCAGACTGGTGCCATAGATATCCCGGAGGCGCTGGGCTGGCTCTATGTGGCCGAAGGATCGAACATGGGCGCTGCTTTGCTCCGCAAGGAGGCGGCAAAGATGGGTCTTTCCGACGAACATGGCGCACGGCATCTCGCTCCAGCCGTCGAGGAGCCTGCGGCGCATTGGCGCGCGTTCACCGCCGCTCTCGATGCAGCGGAACTGTCAGTTGAGGAAGAAGCGGGCGCGGTAGCAGGTGCGAATGCCGCATTCGCACGTGTGCAGGCACTGGTCGATGCCCGCATTGGCTGAATCTGGGGCTGAGCCTGGGGCTGAGCCCGCGACCGAAGCCCTGCTGCGGCGCGGGCGTGCAGCCCGATCCGGCTGGCTGGTGCTTGGACTGTCGTTGGTGGCTGTGGGATTTGTCGGCATCTTCGTGCCGCTCCTCCCCACCACGGACTTCATGCTGCTGGCGCTGCCCTGTTTCGCGCGATCCTCGCCCCGGCTGGAGGCCTGGCTTCTGGGGCACCCCCGCTTCGGCCCCGGCCTTCGCGCGTGGCGGGAAACTGGCGCCGTTCCGCGTCATGCCAAGATTGCGGCCTGCATCGGCATGACGGCCGGCTACGGGCTGTTCTGGCTGCATGTGCGACCGAATTTGGGTCTGGCCGTCGCGGTGGCGGCGGGGATGCTGGCTACCGCCATATGGATCCTCCGCCGTCCAACGCCGGAGGATCAGGAATGAGGGATAATCTGCAACGGGTGCCGGACGATGAAGGCGAACTGCTCGCCAGCAACATCGTCATGGTTTCCTATCGATTTGATCAACGTACCGCCGTAGGCGACAAGGACTATCCGACCCAGGCCAATTATGCCGTTCCAGGCCATAGCCGCTATTGCGATCAGCCGATGGACTGGCGAACGCGGCTGTTCGGAATCGCCGGCACTGCGGCGGTTGCCGCTCTTGTGTTGGGATGTGCGCTTTTTACGTGGCAGGTTGTGCATCCGATGGTCGTTGCGCCGTCCGCTCCATTAGTCGTCGAATTGCAGCCTCTCGCAGCGCCTCCGGAGCCGCCTCGTGAGGTTGCCACTGGTCCAAAGCAGGTTGAACGACAGGAAGATCGACCCAAGCCAGAGCCCGCAATAGTGGCACCTCCGCCGATGGTGCAGCTTCCCCAGACCACGTCGTTGATGCGCGAAGTACGCGAGCCAGTGGAGGTGGTGATCGACCCCGGTCCGCCCGTTCCCGAAACCACAGCGCCCAAAAGTCTCGCAGCGCCTGCCGCAGCCAATCTTTCCAGCGATGCAAAGGAGAACTGGGAAGCACGGTTGCTGGCGCATCTGGAACACTATCGCCGCTTTCCCTCGCGCGCCCGCGCAGCGCGTCAGCAAGGCACCGTCCAGATCCGGTTTCGGATGAACCGGACTGGTTTCGTCCTCAGCGCATCGGTGCTGCGAAGCTCCGGCTTCACGACATTGGATCAGGTGGCTCTCGACACATTGAAACGGGCGCAGCCCTTGCCAGCCATTCCCAAGGACATGCCCGACGAAGTCGAACTCACCATCCCGGTCGAGTTCTATCTAGATAGATGACGGGAGGTTCTTCAATCTGCCGTCTGAACAAATCGAATGGGTACTTGTGATTGAGCTACGTAAGCTCAGGTATATCATCGCTGCTGCGGAGGCTGGCAGCTTCAGCCGCGCTGCCCGCAATTTGAACATTAAACAGGCAACCCTTAGCCGACATATCCTTGACGTCGAGCAGCGCCTCGGCATCGCAATGTTCGATCGCGGCACCCGTGGGGCGAGGCTGACGCCGAACGGGAAAACCTACCTTCGGACTGCTCGACGCATCGTGAAGGAGTTCGAAGAGCTGAATGCCTGGGTTCGCGACACGCGAACGGGGGAGGTCGGAGGGCTGGCGATTGGCTTCTACACTTCCTTTACCGCTGGCAATCTGCGCGCGACGCTGGTCGGGTTTCGCGACTTCTATCCCAGAGTCAAGTTGCGTGGTTTCGAGCGTAACCGGCAGATGCTGCTGGAAGGCATTGAAAACGGCTTGCTCGATATAGTGGTTATGATCGGCGAGGCTCAGTACCCCAACCTCAGGAGTCGACCGTTCTGGAGCGAGCGCATTCTGGTAGCGATGCCGGAAGGCCATCCGCTGGCCTCGCGCGAGCGCATTCACTGGACGGACCTTCACGGGGAACGGTTTCTGCTCACCGAACGCGATCCCGGTCCGGAGACGCGCCACATGCTCCTGAGCAAACTCTGGATGCCCGGCTACACTCCAGAAATCGATATGGACGATATCGGCCGCGACACAGTGCTCAGCGCCATTGCCTTGGGCGGCTTCATTTCGATCGTCGCAGAGTCGGCCCTCGGGATTCAGGTGCCGGGTGTCGTTTTCCGCGAAGTCCATGAGAGCAACGGCCACATACGGATCGGTTTTTCGGGCTACTGGCGCGAAGACAACGACAACGCTGCTCTACACCGCTTCCTCGAGTTCGTAGCCGAACGTTATTCGCTGCCGCCCTTGTCGGGCCAGCATCATTCTTCTCAGCAGTCGGGAAAGGAGATGGCGTGATACAGGGCAAGACACTCATCATCGTGGTCATTGCGTTGATCGCCGGGTTCGGCGCCGGCTTCGTCCTGCGCCCGGTGATCCTGCCGACCGGCCAGACCGTCGCCATCGCCCCGGCCCCGCTTTCGGCCGAACCGCGCGCTGTGGCGTATTTCGCGGCGCATC
This sequence comes from Novosphingobium indicum, assembly GCF_014645195.1. Classification (GTDB taxonomy): domain Bacteria; phylum Pseudomonadota; class Alphaproteobacteria; order Sphingomonadales; family Sphingomonadaceae; genus Novosphingobium; species Novosphingobium indicum. Next base: position 14,506 of record NZ_BMLK01000037.1, read on the forward strand.
TCCAAGAGGCCCGCCAGGTCGTTGCGGGCTGCACGAATGGCTCTGTGCGGGGCGACGAGTGCTCGAACGCAGAACAAGCTGTTGTCGAAGCGGAAGGCCGGGACCGCTTCAAGCGCTTCATGGGAAATTGACGCTCTTCCCGAGCGGATCAATCGGCCCGCGCGCGGTGGCGGCGAAAGCCGCGGTCAGTTTCCATGAACCGGGCAAGCATCGGCGGGACCAGCTTCTCGGGCGCCGCAGGCGACCCGCCAGTCTCAGCGGCTAGCGCAGCGGCATAAGCGATAAGATCGCGATGGACGGAAGCCGGCAGCTCCACGGCCAACTTAACCGGCCGGTCGTCAGTAAGCGGCCCTAACTTCAATTTCGTCATCGTGTCGCTCCAAGAGGTTCGAGCACAAGATCGCGGGTGACGATCACGCGCAAAGGATAGCCCGGCCGGATCGTGAGGGTCGGCTGTATGGTGAGCTGACGCTGGACGATCTGTTGGCCAGCCTGATTGATGGTGTCCTGCGTGCCGAGCCGCAGTGCGCGCACGAGATCGCTGTCATTATCGGTGGCTAGTTCTGTCCCGACACCAAGCAGCGTAGAAATCATCGCGGCCTTGAATACACCGCCCCAATGCTGGTTCACCTTGTCCTGTAGGCCAGCATAACCAGCCGCGTCGGCGCCGGGCTGGCGCTCGAGCACGATCGAGCGGCCGTCCGGCAGGATCAGACGATCCCAGGCGAGCAGCACGCGGGTCTGGCCGGCGGTGATCTGGCTGTCATATTCGCCGATCAGCCGCGCGCCCTGCGGGATGAGCAGGATGCGGCCAGTGGGGCTGTCATAGACGTTCTGCGTCACCTGAGCGGTGATCTGACCGGGAAGGTCCGAACGAATGCCGGTGATGAGCGCGGCGGGAATGATGCTGCCTGCCTGGACTATGTTTGGCGAGGCCGGCGCGGTCAGCCGCTCGACGCTGACGGTGCGCTGGCTGAATGCCTGCGCCATGAAGGCGCGCTTGGCGCTCTGGTCACCTGGGGTGGCCGAGTTGGTCTGCGGCGCAGTCGCGCTGGCCCCCGCCGCACCATGACCGAGGAACACCGAACTGGTGCGCGCTGCGTCGCGTTCCTGCTCGGCACGCTGGCTCGCCGCCTCGGCGGCCTGCGCCTGCGGATCGCGCTGTCCGTTCGCTCCAACCGCCGGCACCGGCACGTCCGTTCCGCGTTGCTGGGCCGAGACGATCGGGCCGCCGAGATCGCCGGGAAGCGGCGGGCCGAGCCGCGGCGCCTGCGTATAGTCCTTGGGTCCGGAGGTGATGGTCTCCGCCGTGTTGCGGGTCTCGGTGCTGTAAAGCTCCTTCGCCTGCTTCTCGGCGAGCGGGCGCAACGCATAGATGAGCGAGCCGCCGATACCGAGACCGGCGGCGATGCCGATAACGGCCAGGGCCTTGCGGGACAGGCGCATGACGCGCGGCGGATCGCCCCGGAGCTGGAAGGCCCCAGGATCGGGATGCGGCGACGCCGGCTCAGCGGCGGGCGGTTCGACGGGATCGGTCACGGCCGGCCCTTCCGTCCGTCGGCGCGTTCGATGCGAACATGGTGTTCGCTGTGCTTGTCGCCCAGACGCAGCTCAGCGGCGGCGAACAGCCGGTCCACCACCATGTAGCGGCCCTGGACGCGGTAGTTGGCGAGTTCAGCGCCGCCGGCCGCGCCAATCACGAATAGCGGCGGCATCTCGCCCTGCGAGATCCCGGCCGGAAACGCGATATAGACCTGACGTCCATCGTCGAAGGCGCGCAACGGCTTCCACGGGGCGTTGTCGCCGTCGATGCGGTAGCGGAAGTTGAGCGTGGCGACATCCACGCCGGTCGCAACCGGCGCGGCGGCAGCCGCCGCCGCGTTGCGCACCTGAAGCGCGATCAGCGCATCATGCGGATAGGTCCAGGAGACCGACGCCATGTAGGTCGCCGCCGTCGCGCGCAACTCCATGTGATAGGTGCGCCGGTCGGTGTTGATGATGAGATTCGTGGATAGGTCCGGCCGGGTGGGCTTCACGAGGATATGCACGCGCGCCGACGGCCCGCTGCCGCTCGTCGTGTCGCCGATGATCCAGCGCACGGTGTCACCGGCCGCAACCGGGCCAGCGCCCACGAGCTGCTCGCCCGGCTGAAGGGCGATGTCCGTCACCTGGCCGGGCGCGGCATAGACCTGATAGAGCGTGCCTTCGGCCCAGGGATATTGCTGGATGGCGTTGAGGAAGCCGTTGCGCTCAGGCTGCATCCGGGCGGCGGCATTGGCCGCCCCGACTCGCTGGCGCGGATCGGCAGGCTCGAGCGGCAACGCATGCTCAGCCGGCGCTGGCTTCAACTGGCCGGGCAGCGGCAAGGGCTCGGGGATGGCCACGACCTCGACGGGCTTGGGCGTCTTGGGCGCGAGCGTTGCCGCGATCTCTGCCGGCGGGTTGTCGTAAGCGATGGCCGGCGGCTTGACCGATGAGGTGGCGCAGCCGGCCAGGGCCGCGGTGGATATGAGCAGGACCGCCGGGGCGGAACGACGAAATCGCGTCATTGCGACAGCTCCTTTGACCAGTTGAAGGCGTTGACGAAAATGCCGAGCGGGTTCTTGCGCAGGCCCTCGGGGGTACGCGGCGGTTGCACGACGATGGTGAGAATGGCCGACCAGTGCTCGGTGGCGGCGAGACTGCCGTCCTGATAGCGGCGTTCGATCCAGGCGACCCGGAAGCTGTCGGCTGAAGCGCGGATGACGCTGGAAACCTCCACGGCGACCTGGACCTTGCCGACCTGAGTGAACGGGTCGTTGGCGCGGGCGTAGTCGTTGAGCGCCAGCGCGCCCTTGTCGGTGGTGAAGTCGTAGGCCCTGAGCCAGTTCTGGCGGACGATGACGGGATCGGCCGGGATCGAGCGGACATTCTCGATGAAGCGCGCGAGATGGAACGCGATCTGCGGATCGGTAGGCCGATAGCCAGCCTCGGCCGGCGCGACCGCCTGCGCTTCGCCCAACCGGTCGACCTGAACCACCCAGGGGACGATATGGCCGCGCGCCGACTGCCAGATCAGCCCGCCGGTCAAGGCGAGGTTCAAGGCTGCCGCGCAGAAGAATGCGAGCCGCCAGTTCTTCCCTTGCACGACCGGCTCGCCGATGCGGCGATCCCATTCCTGCCGGGCGGCTTGATAGGGCGTGACGGGCTCGGGAGTCTGCGCAAAGCGGATCGAAGGGCGTCGGAACATCTAGTCTTTCTCCCGGATGTCGGGACCGCCGCCGCCGCCGTGGCTGTCGCCAGCTTTGAGCGTGTGCGCGGCAAGGGTCGCGTTGTGGGTCATGGATTGGCGGCGCTTCAGCGCGGCCGCCCAGGCGGGCGGCGCGGCGGGGCCGGATGCAGAGGCGCCAGCGACCGCAGTGGCGGGTGCGGACCCGCCGGCGATCGTGCCGCCCGATGTTGTGAAGCCCGCACGCGCGCCGGAGCGGAAGCTGGCCTTGATCGCTTCGCCGCCTCGGGCGGCCGCCTTACGCAGCGGTGACATGACGGTGTTGGCGGCCGCCTGACCGACCGCGCCCATGCCGCCTGCGACCCCGCTAGCGCCACTCTTGCCGAGCGAGCCGAGGCTGTAGGCGCTGGCAGCGCCTCCGGCCATTTGCGCCCCGCCACGCGCGGCCGCGCCGGTCGTCCGACCCGCCGCGCCGATAGCGGAGCCGGCGGCGCCGACGCCCAGGTGTGCGGCGGCTGCGCCTCCTACCAAGGCGCCACCCGCAGCGAGCGCGGTGCCTGCCGCCGCGCCCGCGCCGAGCTGCGGACCGCCGGAGACGACGCCATTGGCGATGCCAGGGCCGAAGATCGCCAGGCCGAGCAGCGATAGCGCCGCGAGCGCAATCGCCATGACCTGGTTGATGTCGGGTTCGACGCCGAGGCCCGCGGCGGTGAACTGGCCGAACAAGGTGGTGCCGATGCCGGTGATGACCGCCAGGACCAGCACCTTGATGCCGGTCGATACGATATGGCCCAATACACGCTCGGCCATGAACGCTGTGCGGTTGAAGAAGGCAAAGGGCAGCAGGACGAAACCCGCCAGCGTCACCAGCTTGAACTCGATCAGAGTGATGAAGACCTGAACTGCGATAATGAAGAAGGCCAGGACCACGATCAGCCAGGCGATCAGCAGCACGAGGATCAGCGCGAGGTTGGCAAAGACGGCCCACAGGCTGGAGATCTGGCCCGCCGCATCCAGCAGCGGCTTGGCGGCCTGAAGCCCGGTCGCCGCGATGCTGCCCGGCTTCATGAACTCGGCCAGGCTCAGGCTGTCGCCGCTGGCCTTGAGACCGAGGCCGGCGAAGCTCTCGAAGACGATCGTCGCGAGGGTGTGGAAGTTGCTGATGATGAAGGCGAAGAAGCCGATATAGAGCGTTTTCTTGATGAGCCGCTGGAGCACGTCCTCGTCGGCGCCCCAGGCCCAGAACAGCCCGGCAATGGTCACGTCGATCGCGATCAGCGTCGAGGACAGGAACCCGACTTCGCCCCCCAGCAGGCCGAATCCGCTGTCGATGTAGCTTCCGAAGACACCCAGGAAGGTGTCGATGACGCCGGTGTCGTTCATCGCCCTGCGCCTTCGGGATCGTCCTGATGGAAGAAGCGCCGGCGGTTTTCCGCCCAGGCCGCCTCGCACCCGCTGTCCGGCATGGTGAGCGTGGCGCAGCGGTCCAATTCGCGGGCGAGCCGGCTGCGCCCTTCGGTGTCGCGCACGATCGCAGGCATCGACGGCGGCGCGGGCGCGCGATCCCTAGTGGCGGCGAGGATCGCCACCGCCATCATCAGACCGGCCAACACCGCCACGCCTGCGATTTTTGCCGTGCGCGAGGTTCCATGCAGCATGGGTAGCGCCTCAGTTGCCCATGAAGCGGCGGAAGCGTTCACGCCCTTCGGCCTCTTCCGCAGCCTGGCGCGCGGATTCGAGCGCCTGCGCCCGGCCCTGCGCAGCGACCGTGGCGGTCAGGTCTGCGAGCTGCTGCGATTGCAGTGCGAGAAGCTGGTTGCCGGCCTGCGCCGCTTGCAGGGCGCCCGTCGCCGACTGGCTGGCCGAAACCAGGCTATCCATCGAGGTGCGCGCACCCTCGATATTGCCGACAGCGCCGGCCTGCACCTTCAGCGCGTCCTCGAAGGCGCCGACGCTATCCTCCCAGCGGGCGTTGGCGTTGGCGACCATCTGAGCGTGATCGCCGGTCAGCGCCGTGCCGGTGTAGCGGCCGTTGAATGCCTGCTGGATGTTCTGGACATCATAGGCGATGCGCTGCGCCTGGCCGAGGAGTTGCTGGGTGCGCCGCACCTGTTGCTGCAATGTCGCAAGCGAGCTGAACGGCAGCGAGGTGAGATTGCGCGCCTCGTTGAGGAGCGAGGTCGCCTGGTTCTGGATTTGCTGGATCTGGTTGTTGATCTGCTGGAGCGATCGGGCGGCCGTCAGCACGTTCTGCGCGTAGTTGCTGGGATCATAGACGATCCCGCCGAACTGCGCGTGGGCCGGCGCGGCGATTAACATCGGCGTGACGGTCGAGACGGCAAGGGCGCCGGCCATCAGGGCGCGGCGGAGCGCAAGCGATTTCACGGGATGATCTCGATTTCTGGCGTGAGGGGAAGTTCGGGCTGGAGGCCGGACGCGGGTTCGGGCAGCAGCTCGGCCGCCCAGGCACAGCCGCGATGACGCAGCCATTCGGCGGCGAAGGCGGCGGCGCTGTGGGTTTCGATGATCTCGGCGATGGCGAGCTGATCGGACTTCGACGAGGCTGCGGCGAAAGCCAGCGCCACCTCGCCCAGGCCCAGCTCGAACAGGCGGTTGCCGCGGCGCGACTGGCAGTAATAGTCGCGCTTGGGCGTCGCCCGGCTGAGAATCTCGATCTGCCGCGCGTTGAGCCCGAAGCGTTCATAGATCGCCGCGATCTGCGGTTCTGCCGCACGCTCATTGGGCAGGAAGATGCGCGTCGGGCAGCTTTCGATGATGGCCGGCGCGATGCTGGATGTTTCGATGTCGGCAAGGCTCTGCGTGGCGAAGACGACGCTGGCGTTCTTCTTCCTAAGCGTTTTCAGCCACTCGCGGAGTTGGGCCGCGAAGGCCGGGCTGTCGAGAACCAGCCAGCCCTCGTCGATGATGATGAGCGTGGGCGAGCCGTCGAGCCGATCGCCAATGCGGTGGAACAGATAGGAGAGCACCGCCGCGGCCGCTCCTGCGCCGACCAGGCCCTCGGTCTCGAACGCTTGGCAACGTGCCTCGCCGATCCGCTCGGCTTCGGCGTCGAGCAGCCGACCCCAGGGACCGCCGATGCAATAGGAGCCGAGCGCCTGCTTGAGCGGCTGGCTCTGCAACAGAACGGCAAGGCCGGTCAGGGTGCGCTCGGACGCCGGCGCGCTGGCGAGCGAGCCGAGCGCCGACCAGATATGTTCCTTGGCCTGCGGATCGACCGCGATGCCTTCGGACGCGAAGATGGCGGCCAGCCACTCAGCCGCCCAAGCGCGCTCGGCGGGATCATCAATGCGGGCGAGCGGCTGGAGCTGCACACCTTCGCCGGCTTCGTCGGCGAGCATCCCGCCGAGATCCTGCCAGTCGCCGCCCATGCCGATCGCGGCGGCGCGGATCGAGCCGCCGAAATCGAAGGCGAAGATCTGGGCGTTTTCGTAACGGCGGAATTGCATCGCCATCAGCGCGAGCAGCACCGACTTGCCCGCGCCGGTCGGGCCGACGATCAGCGTATGACCGACATCGCCGACGTGAAGAGAAAACCGGAACGGGGTCGAGCCTTCGGTCTTGCCGAACAGCAAGGGGGGAGCGCCGAAATGCTCGTCCCGTTCTGGCCCCGCCCACACCGCTGACAGGGGGATCAGGTGGGCGAGATTGAGCGTGGAGATCGGGGGCTGACGGACATTGGCGTAGGCGTGGCCGGGAAGACTCCCCAGCCATGCCTCGATCGCGTTCATCCCCTCAGGGATCACGGTGAAGTCGCGGCCCTGGATGACCTTCTCGGCGAGCCGTAGCTTTTCGGCCACGACCGCCGGATCGCGGTCCCATACCGTCACCGTCGCGGTGACATAGGCCATGCTGGCATAGTCGGCGCCCAGTTCCTGCAGGGCGGTGTCGGCGTCGGCGGCCTTGTTGGAAGCGTCTGAGTCCAGCAGGGCCGAGGCCTCGTTGGTCATCACCTCCTTGAGGATGGCGGCGACGGATTTGCGCTTGGCGAACCATTGCCGCCTGATCTTCGTCAGCAGCTTGGTCGCGTCGGTCTTGTCGAGCATGATCGCCCGCGTCGACCAGCGATATTCGAAGGCGAGCCGGTTCAGCTCGTCGAGCAATCCGGGAAAGGTGGCGCTGGGAAAGCCGACGATGGTGAGCGTGCGCAGATGATGCTCGCCCAGGCGCGGTTCGAGCCCGCCCGTCAACGGCTCATCGGCCAGCAGCGCGTCGAGATACATCGGCGTCTCGGGCACGCGCACGCGCTGGCGCCGCGTCGAGACGGTCGAGTGCAGATAGGTCAGGGTCTCGGCGTCATCGAGCCAGCGGACCTCGGGCACGAAACCGTCGACCAAGCTCAGCACCCTGTCGCTGCGGTCGGTGAAGCTCGCCAGCAGTCCCCACGGATCGACGCCGGTGCTGGACTTGCCCTCGTAGAGCCATCCTTCGGCGCGGGCCGCGTCCTCGGCGGGAGGCATCCACAGCAGGGTGAGGAAATAACGGCTCTCGAAATGCGCTCCGTCCTCGCGGAACTGCTCGCGCCGCTCCATGTCCACCAGCGCCGAAACCGGATCGGGGAAGATGGAGTCCGGGTAGTCGAGCGCGGGCGTGCGCTGCGCTTCGACGAAGATCGCCCAGCCCGAGCCCAGGCGACGCAGCGCGTTGTTCAGCCGCGCCGTGGTGGCGACCAGCTCCGCAGGCGTGGCGCTGTCGAGATCGGGCCCGCGAAAGCGCGCGGTGCGCTGGAACGAGCCGTCTTTGTTGAGCACGACGCCTTCGCCGACCAGGGCCGCCCAGGGCAGGAAGTCGGTCAGATGCGCGGCCTTGTTGCGGCATTCGCGCAAGCTCATCATGGCCGCATCCACGCCGGGTAACGGAGGTGGCGGCGGGCCACGTCCACGAATTGGGGATCGCGCCGCGCGGCCCAGACCGACAGCGCATGTCCGAACGCCCAGATCACCAAGCCCGCGATCCAGAGCCGCAGGCCCAGGCCGATGGCCCCTGCCAGCGTGCCGTTGACGATGGCGAGCGCGCGCGGGGCGCCGCCGAGCAAGATCGGCTCGGTCAGCGCCCGATGGACCGGCGCATGGAAGCCCGCGATCGGTTCGCCAGGATCGGCCGCGTCGCTCATGCGACCAGCGCCCCGCCGCCGAACGAGAAGAACGACAGGAAGAAGCTCGACGCCGCGAACGCGATCGACAGGCCGAACACGATCTGGATCAGCCTGCGCGCGCCGCCCGACGTATCGCCAAACGCCAGCGTCAGGCCGGTAATGATGATGATCATCACCGCGATGATCTTGGCGACCGGCCCCTCGATGCTTTCGAGGATGGATTGCAGAGGCGCTTCCCACGGCATCGACGAACCCGAGGCATGGGCGGGCGCGGAAATGGTGAGGGCGACGATGCTGGCGGAGGCGGCGAGCATGGCGCGGCGGGCGCCATGCCGAACGGCATGGATCATGGGAGGACTCCCGGCTGGAGGGTGGAGAGCGGCTTGAGGCGGTAGTCGCCGGTTGCGGCGTCGAGCCCTTCGACGCGGGCCAGCTCGCAGAGCCGGCGGCCGGTCCCGTCGCGGACCAGCACAGCAATGAGGTTGATGGTTTCGGCCAGCAGCGCACGGGGCACCGTGACGACGGCCTCCTGGATGAGCTGCTCCATGCGGCGCAGCGCACCGAGGGCGGAGCCGGCATGGATGGTGCCGACGCCGCCGGGGTGGCCGGTGCCCCAGGCTTTGAGAAGGTCCAGCGCCTCGGCGCCGCGCACCTCGCCAATGGGGATGCGATCAGGCCGCAGGCGCAGCGAGGAGCGGACGAGATCGGACAGCGAGACCACGCCATCCTTGGTCCGCATCGCCACAAGGTTCGGCGCGGCGCATTGCAGCTCGCGCGTGTCCTCGATCAGGACGATGCGGTCCTGGGTCTTGGCGACTTCGGCCAGCAGCGCATTGACCAGAGTGGTCTTGCCGCTGCCGGTGCCGCCGGCCACGAGAATGTTGGCGCGGGTCTCGACGCCTTCGCGCAGCGTTGCCGCCTCGGCCGCCGACATGATCCCGGCGCGCACATAGTCGTCGAGCGTGAAGACCGCGACGGCGGGCTTGCGGATCGCGAAAGCCGGATTCGCCACCACAGGTGGCAGCAAACCCTCGAACCGCTCGCCGCCTTCCGGCAGCTCGGCCGAAACGCGAGGGCTGCGCACATGAACCTCGACACCGACATGATGCGCGACAAGACGCACGATGCGTTCGCCGTCCGCGGCGGTCAGCGTATTGCCGGTGTCGCTGATGCCTTCCCCCAGCCGATCGACCCAGAGGCGGCCATCGGGGTTGAGCATCACTTCGATGATGGCGGGGTCTTCAAGCCAGGCCGCTATCGAGGCCCCGAGCGCCGTGCGCAGCATCCGCGCACCGCGTGACATGGCTTCGGAGCGGATCGGGTGAACGGTCAAGAAATGGCCCCTAGGTTGGCCCGGGCGAACCGCCGCCCGGCGTCAGGGGCACATCAAGAGAGACAGAAAGGGCGGCAGTTCAACAACTAAACGTGGGCGTCGTAGTGTGGCGAAGCAATACAGGGAGCAGCGTAGGTGATGACGCATCAACCAACCGACGGAGCGCCTCTTTTGGAGCGAATCATGTAGCGTCTTTGTGGCTTACGCCCACAAAGCGACCGTTGCCGAGCACATTGAAACTTCCAAAAGCCGCTCTTCGTTCGCGCCCAATCGCTCGGCCCAAATTGGGACCTAGCTGTCATCCCCCCGCGCCACGCAATCTGACGGCTTTTGACCGATATTGTCGTTCGCAAGTTGCGCGGGACAGTCGAGCGAAATTTGCTACAGACATCGGATGCCGATCCAGTCTCCCGCCTCAGATCAAGTGCTTTTAGTTGATCCCGCGTCGGACATGTCGTTGGCTGATCAATTTGCGGTAGCCGGGCGAACCCTGGTCTTCTGCGACGACACGGATATCGCCGGGCAGCCCGTCGCGAAGTTGCGGCCGGACCTCAGGATACTCGTCGCCGTCCAGATGGCATCCGAAAACTATGCTGCGCTCGATGGCGCAATGACGGCCGCGCTCGACCAATATGGCGTCGCCGAGTTTCACGCGACCGACATCGCAACGGGAAACCGCGCCTGGAAAGGGCGGAGCGAGGAAGAACGCGTTGCTGCGCTGGCGTTCGTCGCCGAACAGATGTCGATCCATGCCGGACGCATCGGCGCAGTCTGGTTGCCGAAAGGGCAATATCCCAAGATCAGGAAGGACGCCGAGAAAATCGGCAAGGTCGGCGTCGGGTTCAAGCACGGACTGCGACGGGTGCTGGTCCGCAGCGTCGTCGAGCGCCTTGCGGCTGGCACCCGGCCGGCGATGCTGTGGCTCGACCAGGACAGCCCAATAGCCGGACCGAAGGTGGAGCACTGGCCGGAGGCGACGTTCCTGGTCGGCGGCGGGCCTATCATCGCGCCATCCCAAATGGTGCTGGGGCTGCAGCTCGCCGATCTCGCGATCTGGTCGGTGCAACGTTTCCAAGTCATGCGTGCTGGCTTCGACGACGGCACGGCGACAGCGATCGACAAGGTGGCGCGGGATGTCGTGGCGGGCTTCCCGACCGGGTTTGACGACCTGCGCGGCGACGCGCACGCGGACTGGGCGCCATGACGCACTAAGACTTGCTGGCGAAGCTCGACGCGCGGCAGGCGCTGATCGTGCATTTCTCGGCCAATGCCTTGATGCGCAAAGGCGTCGATTTCCCGTCCGACCTCAAGCAGGTGCTCGCGGGAAAGGAGCCTTGGCCGCTGTCCTGTTCCGTCCTGACGCATGGCCACCACATGAATGTGACGAGATCGGTCGGCGTGATCCTCGAGCCGCGCGCGGCTGAGGATGTGCTTCGCGTCCACCATGGCGATGCCGGCGCCTATGACGATGCCGGCGTCAACCAATCGCTCGGCGCGGTGCTCTCCGATGCGACCTTCGATGCTCGGTCGACGATACCGAGCCGGGTGCCTACAATGAGTGGCGCGTGCGTGGCGCCAGGCCGGTCGGCATCTTCGTGCTCGACCCGACGAATATCCTAGTCCGCCAGAAATTCAGCTTCGAAGGATCATACGGCCTGGAGGAGGACATCGCGGCACAGCCGATTTCGTTCGACGCCCTCCGCGCCATGTTCCCCGGCCAGCCAATCTTGACGATGACGCCGGACGGGGCCGCTTGAACTCTAGCGGTCGGGGGACCACGCTCATTTGAGAAGACCCTGGCAGATCATGCTGGCGGGCAGGATCGCGTCGGGGACGCATTTGAATTTTTTCGGCTCGTCGGCGAGCTGCTCGCGGAGGCGCTTTGCGTATTTCAGATTGCGGACGATCACCGCCGGCACCGTGGAGCGCAGCTTGAAATCGCCCTCGCACCGCCATTCGCGCTCGTGAACCCAGCTCACCCAGCCGCTGTCGCGCTGCTCAAGTCGAACGACCCGCCATTGCTCGGCCTTGGGTATGCCGAGCTGCCGAACTTCCTTGTCGGAAAGATAAAGCACCGGCCGCAGGCCGCGCTTGTATCCGGAGGCCTTGCCCACGATGATGCCATAAGGTTCGTAACGAGGATCGTCCGCCTTCATGTTTTCGGGAGTGAGCACATATTTGAGCGAGGCGAACGGCACGTCCATGAAGCATGCAGCCTCCTTGCCGCCGCGGATGAATCCAGCTTTTCCGCTGCCCCAGATCGTTCCCTTCTGGAGGATGTTCACTAGATTCTCGTAGGCCGAATAATCATCCTTGCGCTTCGTGTTCTTGGTCAGATGGATCAGGTACGGCGAAAGGTCCGGCCGCTTGTTGAAGGGCAGGTCATCGAAAGTCGGATAGCTCATCTCATCTCCATACACCCTCGCGAGGGGCGCCGCGGCACAGTCTACACGGCGTCGCCGACTCGCCGGCATCACATCACGGGACGCCAAGCTTGCCCGATACCGCCTCGCGCTTCGACTTGTCCCATTCGCCCTTGAGGAGGACCGCCATGTGCTCCTCGAGCTGGTTGGCCAAAGCGGCGTGCGGCGCCGTCCCTGACTTGCCTGCGGTGGCGATGGCATCGAGCACGTGGTGCACCGCGCGATCCGCATCATGCGTGTCACCACCGGCAGGCGGCGGCGTGCGGCCAGTCGGATTGAGGCGCAGCCGAATCCCGGTCCGCAGGCGGTCGACCTGTTCCCAGTCAGCCTCGGGTCCGCCCCGCTCATGGGCGCGAAGGAGCGCCACCAGCCGTTCAGTCTGATCCCGCATCTCGGCCCGCCATTTCGCGCGCTCCGCGGTGACCGTCTGCACCAGCACAGTCTTGGCGGTGTTATCGGTCGAGGTCGTGGCCGCGATGTTGGCCACTTCGCGCGCGCTGTCCCTCGCGCTCTTCTCGGAATCTCGCGCGCTCCTGGCCGCGCTGCGCGACTTGAAATAGCTCGACAATGCGGTCGCGATGACGCCCGCTGCTGTCATCGCCGTCGTGACCGAACTGTCGAATTTCAGGTGCGCGAGGATACCGGCGATGGCGGTGGCGGTTCCCACCGCAACCCCGACATCCGCCTTCGAAACATCGATGTTCATCCTCTAATTATTCCCCCCTGCGGACGTTGGCTGGGCGCTCCGCCCGGACGCCAGCAAGAGCAGCCGTACAAAGCCAAACATACGGACGAAGAGCCAGTCCAGCTTCTCCGACCGATCAATCATTTCCTGCGTCACCTCAGAATGGCGAATGCGCAAGCTGTTGCCGATGGAGGTGAGCGCCTTCGCCTCGGCTGCGAGCGCGTCACGCATCCCCGTTCCGGGAGCGGCGGCGCGATCCAGGAGAGCATCGGCTTGGGCTCGCTTGCTCGAACCGGGCTCGAGCGTCTTCATGCGCTCAAAGGCGTCCCACAGCTTTTCGGTCGCGTCCCGGCGATCGTCGAGTTTTGGCGAGAGGAAGCGGGAGCGAGCGTATTCCAGCAGACGATCCAACTCTGCTTCACCAGTCGCGAACATTTGCCAGCCAAGTGCCTGCGCGACCGGCTGCGGAAGAATCCGCTGTGCGTAGCCATCGGCATTGAGCTTAAAGGCGATGCCGTTCCGTTGAAACAGGAGATTCACGTCCGCGACGAACGAGGCGAGACCCGCGGCTCGGTCCCATGTCATGTGATGGTGGCCATAATAAGAGTGGTAGCTGCCGAGGATGGGTTCGCCGACCGCCTTGGCGCAGAACTCCAGCAGGTCGAGCACGACCGGCGTTTCGGGCAGTTCGCTCCGTCGCAGCGGCCAGTCGATCCAAGGGACCTCGGCTTGGAGAAATTGCGCAAAGGCTTGCCGATCGCAACCGCACGGCCCGTTTCCGTCCGGACATTGGTCGGTGAACCGAAAACCGAACGCGCCGCTTCCAATCCGCATGTCGATCAGCGCGTGGAGGGCTCCCCAGACGCGCTCGTCAACAGTTTCCGATATTGCTGGCCGCACGCCATACTCGCGGTCCGTGAAATAACCCGTGCTCACACCCGCCCCCTCCTAAAGCCACAAAATCTTGAGCAACCTTTGTAATCATCCGGGAGGAGCCGGCCTATTTAGAGCGGTTTTCGATCATTCTGGTTCGTACCCGCATGATTTGAAGTAGTTGGCGCATTCGTGGGG
>NZ_BMLK01000038.1 GCF_014645195.1 Novosphingobium indicum
AGGGCTGGGACATGGATATTCTCCTGGCGGACGAGGCCCGACCATTCAGGCCGCTTGCCGCGTCCCTTTCACCACTCCCTTCCTCCATGCGCGCAGTGCGTCGTTCCAGTCATTGAAGCCCGCAGGCGGCCAGATCGTCTCTATGGTGCGGCCTGGCACGACATGGGCCTCGCTGGCCTTGGCGGCACCGATGCGCCCGGCCCGGTCGTTGTCGGGCAGCAGGATCAGGCGGGTGACGGTCTCCGGCACGGCAACGTAGGGGAACCGTTCGCTGCCGAGCGTTGCCCAGACGGGGACGCCCAGCAGGATCATCGCTGAAAGAGCGGATTCCACCCCTTCGGCAAGACCCAGCACCTCAGTCGCCGGTGCGAGGATGACAGCGCCTCGGCCCGGTTGCGCAAGAGAACGACGCGGATGGGTAAGGTCACGGGCGCGGCGCGGTTCCTGCGTGTCGAGGAACGTCCGCTGGAGCGCGACGAGGCGGTCATCTTCGTGGATTGCGGCGAGCATGGCGGGACGAAATGCCGCCAGCTTACCTCGCCCAAGCGGCGTGCTGGGATGATATCGCAGGACGGACGGCGTCAGCGGGATCGCGCGGCGACGGAGGTAAGCCTGAGCCGGTGTTCCCGCGATCGGCAGGGCTTGGTCCCACAAATCTTGCGCACGGCGTCGAAGCCAAACCGGGCTGAGGTGCGAACTTGGTGATCCGGTGAGCCGCTCGCCACCGGCAGGGATGCTCACATCGAGACCCCGGATTGCCCGCATGACGTCGATGGTCTCACAGCCCGCGAAGCATTTGAACAACAGGGCTGTCCTGCCCACCCTCACGGACAGACTGGGCATGTGGTCATTGTGCGCCGGACATCGACACATCCCGCCGCTCGGCGACCAAATCCCGCCAAGGCGTTTAACGAGATTGGCCGCCTCAGTTTCGAGGTCTCGATAGGTGAGTATGATGGACGATGCGGGCATGTCTGCTCCCCGACAGGAACATGCCCTTCCCCTCGCCTCCTCCTGCCCTTCATTGCCTGGTTCGCCAGCCGGTGAGGCCCGGCCGCAGGTGGGACATTCGCGACTGTCGGGATTTGAAACACCGATCTAAGAAAGTTGCCGTTCATAGCAAACGGACGAGGCTATCACCCGACCGTCCGGTTTCCCTGCCGCTTGCGCGTCCTGGTTTCTGTCCACGAAATGGCGCCCAACAGAATAATCACCACCATTCCGCCACCTGCGCGGAAAACCAATACTCGACCCGTAAAGCCGGAGGCCTCTCCCGTGTGAATAGGATAAACCGCGTCTTCCAGGCGATGCGCCCATGTCGCTCGGCACGGATCGTATTCGCGCACGATCCGGCCCGATGTCGCATCGATCAATACCGCGGCCCGTCCGGCCCAACTGCGCCACTCGCAATTCCGGCGCAGTCTGACGAAATAATAACCCGGCCGTTCGACAGGCGTCTGCAATTGAGCAAGCCTTCCATCGGGAAACCGCTGCAGGGCAAAGGCAAAGGCCTGGTCGGCGTCCCACTGCGGCTGTCGCGCCTCGCCCGTATCGGGCAGAGCGAAACGCGCCTCGAACGGATCGGAAAAGCCAAACAGGGCCCCTGCGCCCTGCATGAACGCCATGTAGACGCCGGTCATCGCCACAACCGCCAGCGCGGGGCCAACCATCATGCCGACAAGGCGATGCCAACCGTACAAGCGTTGTGGCCTCGAGCGCCACGTCCGAATCTTGGCGATCAAGGGCAATTTCGCGGCGCCCGGCCAGGCAACTCGCAAGCCAAGGCAGAGGCTGGCGAAGAGGAACACTCCGCTTGCGGCAACGAGCAGTTCACCAACGGCCCCTGCCAGGATATGCACGTGGAGATCGACCAGCCAGCGCCAGAAGGACCCGGTGAAGGGCGAACCCGGATCTTGCTCCTCTCTATCGAGGATCTTTGCCGTGCCCGCATCCAGCGTCAATATGCGCTTTCGGCCCTGGGCATCGTGATAGCGCGCCTCGACTACCCTCGCGTCTTCACCCGAGGCATTAAGCCGATCGATCGGTCGGCCGGAAAGATGACGAGCGGCCCCTAGTATGCGCGAGGGAGGCAGCGCAGTGAACGTGCCCGGCGTCAGTTCCGCAGGATGCTTTAGTTCCCGGTGAAAGACCAACAGGGCACCCGTCAGTCCCTGGGCCAGCCAGAGCAGACCGAGCGAGACACCCAGCCAACGGTGCAGCCGTTTCCAGGACTTTGCCGTCCGCGCTTTCATGCCGAATTGAAATCTGCTGTCACATTTGCCATCGCGTCCCGAAAACCAGTGAAGTAATTGCGGTACTGTCTCCGTCCTGCCGGGCAAGCCGCTCCGCCTTGCCCAACAATTGCGCATGCAGGACACCGGCATAGAACTGCGTCCGGTCATCGGCTTGGAGCAACGCGCGGCTGCTCATTTCAAGATTGCCTAGGCCCCCCGGGCCGAATCGACCCGTCGTGCTGGCCCAGTTCGCTTCGACCTTTCCCTCGATGCTGAATGGCCCGGCGATCGGCACCAGCCCGACGGCTTCAGCCCTCCCCAGTATCTTGCCATCCTCGGAGCGGAAGAACAGCATTTCGGTACCAAGTACAGGATGCGGCGATATTGCGATACCCACGTAGGGATAGAAGTCCGATGTACCGGCTCCCTGATCGGTTCTCAGTCCCGCTATCAGGGAAATCCCGGGGCTGACTTGTCGCATGTAGCGCGCCTGCAACTCGACACCGCCAAACACGGACGAGAAGGGAATGTCGCTGGAGAACTTGAAAGCCAGCGAGTCAGCTCCCTTTGTCGCCGTGGCCGTCATGTCGGAGAAAAGGCTCTCGTCCCCTTCGCCTCTGCGCAGCTCGAAATAGTCGAGGTTTAGCGAAATCGACAGTACCTCTTCTTGGTCACCCAGTTCCTGAGCACTCGCATCCAGCGGTTCGCATAGCGCCCCGAGTGCAGCAACAAGCATGATGGCCTGCCTAGAACGGCTAAAGCCTGCCTGCTCTGCGCCTGCCGGGCCCCTTTGCGTACGCAGGATGCGGCGTATTGCGCTCAGGCAGACTTCTTCGGCATGGAAATCCTCGCACGCTGGGAAGGCCGACGGCGCGACCCGACGAGGAGGCAAATCGATATTCCAGCCCGAAAGCCGGCGTTCGCTTCCGCGTGCCGGACGAGGAGAATTTTCGTTGAGCGGCATAGGAATACAATTGATATGAAGTTCGATAACTATGCGTTTCATTTATAGGGTGAACTGCAGCCGAGAGCGATTGGTCACCCCGGCCAGCCACCGACGAAGTGCGACGTAGTCTTTGACCTCCCGACAGCTTGCAGAAAAGGCGCGGGATTCGCACCAAGAACATGGCCTGACATCGTCCCGGGCACGAGCGGGCGCAGCCGCAAACGAGAATATAACTTTTTGTAATAGACATGTGACCACCGTTGAATTGTGTTTCTAGTCCTGAATTTTTAAAACGGTGGAATTGAACGCAAGTCCGAGGAACACCATGAAAGACCTGACCCGCGTGGTTCACCACCCGAAGATCGACCAGAGCGGATTTGAAAGTCTTACTGTTCCAACGTATCGGGCTTCGACGATCGTTTTCGACACCGCCGAAGAGTATGCCAATCGAAAGCACCGTGGACCGGACGGGTATACCTACGGGCTACATGGCACTCCGACGACCAAGACGCTCGAAGCCCAGCTGACGGCACTTGAAAATGGCGAACGCACGGTCATCGTTCCGTCAGGTCAGGCCGGCATCGCGATTGTCCTGCTGACTGTGCTGCGCCCGGGCGACAAGGTCCTGATCCCGGACAATGCCTATCCGCCCGTGCGCGGCTTCTGCGTCAACTACCTTGCCCCGCGCGGGATCGACCATGCCGTTTACGATCCGATGATCGGTGCCGAAATTGCCGACCTGATCGACGACCAGACCAAGCTGATCTGGATGGAATCGCCGGGCTCGACGACAATGGAGTTTCAAGACATCCCCGCCATCGTGAAGGTTGCTAAGGCGCGCGGGATCATGACCGGTTGCGACAACACCTGGGCGACACCGCTGCTATTCAAGCCGCTCGATCACGGCATCGATTTCTCGATGGAAGCGCTCACCAAGTACGTTGGCGGGCATAGCGACATTCTGCTCGGCTCGATCAGTGTATCGGAAGTCGCCCTGCATCGCGCGCTCAAGGACACAACTCGCATGCTCGGCATCGGCGTGTCGCCCGATGATTGCGCATTGGCGCTGCGCGGACTGGAAACCATGGGCGTTCGCATGAAGCATATCGGCGAAGTCAGCACGATCTTCGCGAAGCGAATTTCCGGGCTTCCCGGTGTCGAGCGCGTACTACACCCGGCGCTGCCCGAATGCCCCGGCCACGAAACGTGGAAGCGCGATTTCGCGGGCTGCTCAGGCGTCTTCTCGGTCGTCCTGTCACCCGAGACGGAACCCTATATCCCCGCCGCACTGACTGCGATGAAGACCTTCGCGATCGGTGCCAGCTGGGGCGGCACGCGCAGCCTTATCGTGCCAATGTCGGTCCGCAACGACCGCGTCGCCACGCCATGGACCGAGGAAGGCACGATCCTGCGCATCAGCGTGGGACTCGAGGATGTAGAGGACCTGTGGGCCGACCTGGACATGGTGTTCCGCGAAATCGGCGTGGCATCCGTGGGCGACATCGCGCAGGATATCTGAACCATGTCCCGGCGCACACGTAAACTGCTGATAGGTGCGTTTCTTGCCCTCGCTGCGCCGCTGGCCGGTTGCGGTGGCTCCGAAACGACCGGCGGCGCGCAAGGAGAGGCCAGCGACGGCAAGACGCTTGCCGCGATCAAAGCGCGCGGCTACATCCGCTGCGGCGCCAGCCAGGGCACCGTCGGCTTCGGTGCACCGGACGACAAGGGCTACTGGCGAGGGCTGGACGTGGAAACGTGCCGGGCCATCGCCGCTGCCGTGTTCGGGGACAAGAACAAGGCGCGTTTCATTCCCCTGACCGGCCAGCAGCGCCTCACTGCGCTCCAGACCGGCGAAATCGATGTGCTGCCACGCACCACGACGTGGACCCTGCTGCGCGATGCCAACGGGGTGAATTTCACCTATCCCAATTTCTACGATTACACCGGCTTCATGCTGCGCAAGGACAAGGGCGTCCGCCGTGTGCAGGACATGACCGGCGCATCGGTGTGCATCCAAACAGGCTCGATGCCTGAAGTCACCTTCGCCGACGTTTCGCGCAAGTACGACCTGAAGCTGCGCCCGGTGGTGTTCGACAGCGTTCCGGCCACGCGGCAGGCTTTCTTCGGTGGGCGCTGCGATGCGTTGATCACCGATGCCTCGGCCCTTGCCTCGATCCGCGCCACGCAGGCCCAGAACCCGGAAGATTACGTCATCATTCCCGCGAACGACGAGGTCACTGCGCTGGCCCCCTCGGTTCGGCACGGCGACGATCAGTGGTTCGATATCGTCAAGTTCGCGTTCCACGCGATGCTGATGGCCGAACAGCTGGGGATCAACCAGGCCAACGTCGACGAAATGCGCCAGTCACGCGACCCCATCGTGCAGCGTTTCCTCGGCGTTGAGCCGGGCAACGGCAAGGCCCTCGGTCTCAGCGAGGACTTCGCCTACAATATCGTCAAGCAGCTTGGTAACTATGGCGAGATGTACGACCGCAACGTGGGCAAGGACAGCCCGCTGAAGATCGAGCGGGGCATGAACCGGCTGCAGCGCGACGGCGGACTGATGGTCCCCATCGGCTTCTACTGATCGGGCCCCACCAGCATGGCCCGCCCGTCTCCCGCCCGCGAATCGACCGCTAGCGCCTCCACCGGTTGGCGCATCGCGCAAGTGGCGATTGTACTCTCGCTCGTCGGCCTGTTCGCCTGGCTGGCAAGCAACACCGCGCAAAACCTGCACAGTCGCGGGATCATGGTCGGCTTCGACTTCCTGTGGCGCGGCGCCCGCTTTCCCATCGCCGAAAGCCTGCTGCCTTACGACCCGACCGATAGTTTCGGCTGGGCCTTCGTCGTCGGTCTGGGCAACACGCTCTACATCACATTGCTGGTGATCGTCCTGTCCACCGCGCTTGGCGTTGTCGTCGGTGTCGCGCGGCGTTCCAGCCATCCTTTCGCGAGCGGCCTTTCCGCTGTGTTCGTCGATACCTGCCGCAACATGCCGATCGTGGTGCAATTGCTGTTCTGGTACGCGGTGGTCGCGTTCGGCCTCCCCGACACGGACCACGCCAGCCACCCCCTGCCCGGCGTATGGTTCACCGACCGCGGACTTTACTTCCCGCGGCTGCATCTGGACGGACCACTGCTTCCCGGCGTGTTCGTGCTGGTGGTGGGACTCGGCTGGGCCTGGACGGTGCGGCGGCGCGATCAACGCCGGCGTACCGAAACCGGTCGCTCGCCGCATGCGGGACGCAAGATCGTGGCGGGAACCCTGGTCGCCGCGGTCCTGGTGGCGGCGACGACCGGCCTGCGCCCATCGCTTGAGTACGCAACGCTCGGCCGCTTCAACTACATGGGTGGCGTCACCCTTACCCCCGAATTCGTCGCCATCCTGGTTGGCCTGACTGTCTATTCGACCGCCTTTGCCGCCGAGATCATTCGGGGCGGCCTCGACGCGGTGCCGCGCGGACAGTGGGAGGCCGCGCGCGCCATCGGCCTGTCCGAACACCAGACACTGCGCCTGATCGTGCTGCCGCAGGCCATGCGGCTGATCATTCCGCCAATGACGAGCCAGTACATTAACATCATGAAGAACTCGACGCTGGCGCTGGTCGTGGGTTACCCCGAACTGAATTTCATCACCGCGACCACGATCAACCAGACCGGCCAGGCGCTCGAAGGCGTCGGCATCCTCATGGCGATCTTCCTGGCGATCAGCCTCGGTGCGTCCTGGCTGATGAACCTTTACAACCAGAAGCTAGGGCTGGTGACGCGATGATGCCGGTCGAAGCCTTCCTACGCCAGGACGCCGAAGCAGTCCGCCCGGCGCCAGCACTGGTCAAGCGCGGCTGGCGCAAGCTGCTGTTCGGCGATGTGGCGAGCAGTCTGCTGACCGTGCTGATCTCGCTCTGCGCGCTCTGGGCCGTGCCCCGCGTGCTGGACTGGGCGGTGTTCGATGCGGTGTGGCGAGGCAATGGCCAGGCCTGCTTCGATGCCGGTGCCTGCTGGGCCTTCCTTGGTGCCAAGTGGCCGCTGATCCTGTTCGGAATCTATCCGCCGGACCAGCAATGGCGACCGATCGTGGTCGTCCTCGCCTTTCTCGCCATCACCTTGTGGTCGCTGCCGGAGCGCAACTGGACGCGCGCTACCGCCACCGGCTGGCTGGTGGTCATAGTCAGCTCGCTGCTGCTCATGGGCGGTGACACCCTCGGCCTCCAGCCGGTGCCGACGGGCGACTGGGGCGGCTTGCCGATCACCATCCTGCTGACCGTCCTTTCGCTCACCATCGGGTTCCCCTTCGGCATTCTGCTGGCGCTCGGCCGCCGTAGCGAAGACCGCATGATGCGCTGGCTGTCGGTTGGCTTCATCGAGATTGTTCGCGGGCTGCCGCTGCTGACCATGCTGTTCATTGCCGCCATCCTGCTGCCGCTGATGCTGCCCGATGGCGTAACGTTCGACAACTTGTCCCGTGCGCTCGTCGCCCTCACCTTCTACAGCGCAGCCTACCTCGCGGAGGTTATCCGCGGCGGCCTGCAATCGCTGCCGAAGGGACAGGAAGAGGCCGCGCGCGCGCTGGGGCTGGGCCGCCTCGCCACCTTGCGCTTCATCATCCTTCCGCAGGCCATCCACGCGGTCATCCCGCCCCTCACCAACACAGTGGTCGTTGTCGTCAAGAACACCAGCCTCGTGCTGGTGGTCGGCCTGTTCGACCTGCTGAGCGCCGGTCGCTCGGCCCTGACCGATCCGGATTGGCCCTCGCCCTACATCGAGACCTACATCCTTGTCGGCTTCGTCTACTTCGTGATCTGCTTCGGCATCTCGCGCTATTCGCTCTGGCTAGAGCACAAGCTATCCGCAGGAGTTCAGCGGTGACAACTTCCCCACTTACCGGCGAAGAGCCTCCCGCCATTGTGATCGACGGCCTCAACAAATGGTACGGCGACTATCATGCGCTCCGAAACGTGGAACTGTCGGTCAAACGCGGTGAACGCATCGTGATCTGCGGTCCATCCGGTTCGGGCAAATCGACCCTGATCCGCTGCATCAATGCACTGGAAACGCACCAGGAGGGCGCGATCACGGTTAACGGCACGCAGTTGTCCTCCAACTTCAAGGCCATCGACGAGATTCGCCGTGACGTCGGCATGGTGTTTCAGGGGTTCAACCTGTTCCCGCACCTCACGATCCTCGAAAACTGCATGCTGGCGCCGATGCGGGTACGCCGTCAGCCCCTTGCCGAAGCGGAAGAACGCGCCCGCCACTTCCTGGCCCGCGTGCGCATCCCGGAACAGGCGGACAAGTATCCCGGCCAGCTCTCGGGCGGACAGCAGCAACGCGTGGCCATTGCCCGTGCGCTGTGCATGTCTCCCAGTGTGATGCTGTTCGACGAGCCCACGTCCGCGCTTGATGCCGAGATGGTCAAGGAAGTACTCGACATCATGGTCGACCTTGCCGAGGAAGGCATGACGATGCTGTGCGTGACCCACGAGATGGGCTTCGCCCGCCAGGTCGCGGACCGCGTCATCTTCATGGATGCCGGGCAAATCGTCGAAATGAATACGCCGGCTGAGTTCTTCGGCAATCCCCGGCATGAGCGCACGCGCACGTTCCTGGCCCAGGTCCTGCACTGATATCCTGCAGTCCCGCCGCCCCCACCCCGATAGGAGTTACCACCCATGTCCGTCATCGAACGGCTTCGCGCTCTCGATATTGAACTGCCGCAGCCACTGGCCCCTGTGGCAAACTATGTCCCGTTCATGCGCGACGGCAATCTGGTCCATATCTCGGGCCAGCTTTCGATGGACAAGCACGGCGGGGTGCGCGGTGTTGTTGGTGACGAAGTCGATATCGAACTCGCGGCACACGGTGCGCGGCTTTGCGGCATTAACCTGATCGCGCAGTTTCGCGCGGCCTGCGACGGGGATCTCGGCCGCGTGCAGCAAGTCCTTCGGCTTGGTGGCTTTGTGCGTACCCATGGCGCGTTTGATCGCATTCCCCAGGTCATGAACGGCTGCTCCGACCTCATGGTCGAGGTGTTTGGCGATGCCGGACGCCATGCCCGCTCGGCTGTGGGCGTCTACCAGTTGCCCATGGGCCATGCCGTGGAAGTCGAAGCCCTGATCCGCATCGCGGACTGACCTGCGCCCCGCGTTCACTACCCTCACCCTCACTGAAAAGGGGCGGCTCCAAATCGGAACCGCCCCTTCTTTTTGCGCACCATTCGCGCCGCGATCGTTTCACGGGAGACGAAACGGCCTGCATGTTGGCATAGTAGGCCTCGAGCAGCTTGCTGCTGCCCTCGACCTGCTTGTATACCAGAGAGATCTTGTGCGTGCCGGGCTTGACGCGGAACACCTAGGAGCCAACAACCGGCTGCCGATCTTGCTCGTACTTGTTCACTTCCTGGACCGCCGGGGAGCCGATGTTGATGCGCTTGATCACAATCGGCTCCTCTTCATCCAGTTGGAGCATCGCGCGCACCGAACACGGGCACCCTTCGCTGGTATCGACCGCAATGCCAGAGGTGAACGTCACCATCACGTCGGTGCCCTTCTTGGCCTTCGTGTTGACCGTGAGAGAGGAGACGCTCGAATCCGCGCTCTGGTCGATCATGATCGGATCGCGGTTGGGTATGTTGGAGTAGGCGATACCCGTTCCTTGCATGGCAAAGGTCGGCATTTCCTCTCCGCTCACCATGGCCGGCGCCGCAAGGAAGAGACTGCCCAAAACCAGGGTGTTGATTTTCATTATCATCCTTTCACTCGCAAAAATGGCCATGGCCAGAACCGCGACGGAAGCGATCCTGACCATGGCCTGCTGGGAACTTGTGCTTCGCCGAAGGCTATGGCCCCGGCGCCTTCGTCACTTTGCCGGGTACGGCAACGCCTGAAGATTGGAGTAGAACGCATTGAGCTTCTCGCTCCGGCCAGTGACCGGGAGATAGATCAGCGAGAAGCTGTGCTTGCCCGGCGGGACCGAGTAGACGTAGGAGCCGTCCACGCTCTGCCGGTCGGCGCCCAGTTTGAGCAAATCCTGGGTGCCGAGCGTTCCGAGATTGATGCGCTTGACGACGACCGGTTCCTCGTCGTCCATCTGTAGCATGGCACGAACCGAACAGGGGCAGCCCGGCTCGGCTTCCACTGCCAGTTCGCTGGAGAACTGGACCAGCACGTCCGTCGGCTTCTCGAACGTCAGGCTCACGGTCGAAACCGTCGTATTGCCTTCCGGGGCGAGCGTGGTGTGGCGACGGTTGGGCACGTTGTAGAAGGCAATGCCGTTGCCGGTCCGCGCGAAGTCGTCCGGAGCGGCGCTGGCCGGAGCCTGCTGGAAATCAGCCTTGGCCAGTGCCGGGGCGCTGCCACAAAGCGCCACGGCGAGGGTACCAAGGGTCAGGATGGATGGCTTGGGTTTCATGGTGTCAATTCCCTGTCTGGGGCCACGCGCTCAGCGCGCGGCACCCGAGTAGTTGCGGAGCAGGCGGAAACCGATCACCAGCATCGCACCGGCAAAGATCAGCAGCGCCAGAACATCCCCGAAGATCCGTCCAAAGATCGTCGACCCGGATTCAGGCTGGTACTGGAAGCGCGGAATGTTCCAGAGCTCGTCCTTGGTAAGCACCCGGTTTTCCTGCACCGGCTTCAGGAAGTACTGCCGCCAGACATCGTGGTAGGCCTCGACCTGTTGGTTGAAGTTGTTGAAGCTCCCGGCGCTACTGTCCGCCAGTTCGTTGAAGGCGATCTGGGTCACGGCGGCGGGACTCAGGTACTTCAGCCGTTCGGCAAGGGTCTGCTGGGCTTGGCGCTGGTTTTCGAACTCGTCGAAGATCGGCTGGGCAATCTTCTCGGCCTGCTGTTCCAGCGGCAGAACCTTGAGGTAGAAGTCGGTGTTGCTCGCCTTAAGCGCGGCTTCCTCGCCGGCCCGCAGCAAGTCGGCACGATAGGCACGGCTGAACTTGCTTTCCTTGGTCGCCTGCTCGTCACCCTTGCGCAGAGCCTGCACCATCGCAATGCGCGAAGGCAGCGGATAGAGCGTCTTGGCCGCAAGATTGAGGGCCGCCGGCAGCACCAGCACGAGCCCGATCCACGCCGCCATCATGATGAGTGCGTTGGTCGAGCTCTTCTTGCCCAGCGCGTTCACCAGCACGGCCAGTCCGAACCAGAACGTGCCGTAAAGCGCCAGGATCACGGCCATCATCGCGATCCGCCACGCATAGCCTGCAGAAAGGATATCAGGGTTCGCCACGATCAGTCCGAAGAGCGAAACCACGACCGCGGTGCCGATGATCAGGCTTCCTCGCAGCAGGATCTTGCCGAGCACGAACTGGCGCACCGAAACCGGTTGCGAAAGCAGCAGGACCTGCGTGCCCTGTTCGCGTTCGGATGACAGGACGTTGTAGCTCAGCGCGATGATCAGCAGAGGGTAGAGGTAGATCAGCACGAAGGAGAGATCGAACGTGCCCACGGCAAGATTGCGCGGGTTCTCGATTTCGTCCGTGTTGGCCTGCTTGAACATCGGCTTCCACTGGACCTTGACATAGGACGGAACCACGTCGCTCTGACCGATGGAGATGGCGGCAGTGGGTGCCGGTGGCTTGGTCGCCATCTCGTAGCCTTTGTAGCGCGCCAACTGTGCGGGCAGTCGCGGGTCCTCGGCGTAGGAGTACTTCAGCTTCCCGGCGAGGATCTTGTCGAGCGTATCGCGCTTTGACTGGAAGACCTTGTCGGCCATCTCGCGCGCTTCGATCGAATTGTCATAAAGGAATGTTTTCCATTCCGTGCCGTTCATGATGCCGTAGATCAGCATCACCAGGTAGATCGGCAGGGCGAGATAGAGGATCTTCTCCCGTGAGAGCAGAGTCCACTCGTTCTTCATTATCTGACGGATCATGGTCGAACCTTCCGTGCAAATTGTATGGTCAAGGCGGTCGACTTACATGTCGATCTTGATGCGGCGGGCACTCCAGGTCAGCCAGAAGATACTTCCAACCAACCACGCCAGCAGCACGAGGATCGAGACGAGGTTACGCCCCAGGATGGTCGAGAGACCCGGCGGGTCGAAGTCGAAGGGCGGAACCTTGGACCACAGCGACTTGTTGGCTCGGTACCCCCACTCGGCAGAGTACTGCGTCATGCCCTTGCCGCCCTGCATGATGTCGGCGTTGAGGATGCGCACCATGTTGCGGCGATAGGCTTCCGCGGCGTTCGAGAAGTCGTTGGCGAAATCCACGTCGGTTCCCGAAAGCGCCTCGGAAAGGCCTTCGATGGCGACGGCCGGCGACAGCACGGACAGCACCTGCTGGACCTTGTCCTGCTCGGCGTAGAGTTCACGCACCCGGCCATAGTTCTGGTCGAACACCTTGAACCCGTGCTCTTCGTCAGCCTCAAGCGCCAGGCCCTGGAAACTGTAGGGCAGGTCCTCGATGCGCGTGACGTTGTACTTCTTGAGCATCTTGTTCTTGAACGCGATATGGTTGGGGTGGTTGGGCTCGTGGGCGTGAATGCCTGCGTCCCGTCCCTTCTGGATCGAAGCCTCCACTTCGAAGGCGGATGGGGTCGGATAGACCGCCTTGCTGATATCGGCACCGATGCGCGGAACCAGAAGACCGGTGACGATCCAGAACCCGACCAGCGTTGTCAGCGCCGCGCCCGATGAGCGCGAGCGGATCGAGATCGCCAGCGCAACGCACACGAAAATCGCGAAGTAGGCGACATAAGCGAGCGCAACCACCAGTAGCTTGCCCTGGAAGTCGATCATCTCGTGCGGATCGTTGTTGCCGGCGAGAATCGCGGCGAGAACTCCCGCGATGAGGATACCGGGCACCAGCACGATGGCGATTGCCCCGGTGACACCGAGCGCCTTGCCCCAGACGAGCTTGGTGCGCGGTACGCCCATGCTCATCAACTGGCGGAAAGTACCATCCTCACGCTCGCCCGAGATCATGCCGAAACAGAGTAGGATGATCAGCAGCGGCACTAGCAGCTGCAAGACCATGGCACCCGACAGGTCGCCGAAGCGCGCCAGCGCGGTGGCATCGGCGGCCGGTTTGAACGCGGCCTGGTTTTCTTTGTGTGCCTCGAGATACTGGAGCGTGCCCGTGTAGTCATTGAGGCCCGGATCGAACAGCGCCAGCGGCGTGGCCGGCTTGAACCCGTAGACGCCGTAGTGAGCGGCTGCGTGCGGGCCTTTGTCACCCTGGTTCAGCCAGCTGTCGCGGTCTTCCTGCGATGCTTCGATGCGCAGATCGCGATCGGCAGCATAGCGCTGCGCGCCGACCCCGAGCGCGATGAACAAAAGCGCGACGATGATTAGACTGGTCCACAGAAACCGGCCGTCTCGCCGGATCTCCGTGAGTTCCTTCTTTGCGATGGTCCAGATCATGTCTGCCCCCTCAGTCGTGCATGTGCTTGAGGTACAGCGCCTCTAGGTCGGCGTGGCCGATGTCCGCTGTGACTAGGTCAGCCACCAGTTCGCCGTGCTTCATGATGCCGGCGCGCGTGCCGCTCTCCTTGGCGCGGAACAGGTCGTGGGTGGCCATGAGAATGGCCACGCCGTCGCCCGCGAGCTGGACCAAGAGGTCCGAGAATTCGTTCGAGGCCTTGGGATCGAGGCCGGAGGTCGGCTCGTCCAGCAGCAGGACCTTCGCCTGCTTGGCAATTGCGATGGCAATGCCGACCTTCTGGCGCATGCCCTTCGAGTAGCCGCCCACGCGCTTCATCGGCGCATGATCGGGAAGACCTGCGCGCTTGAGGAAGCCGAGCAGGTCGGCGTCGGTGTATTCGCTGTGACCGGCCAGCTGGCTGAAGTAGCGTAGGTTCTCCAGACCGCTCAGATTGCGATAGAGCATGACGATCTCGGGAATGTAGGCCAGGGCCTTCTTCGTTTCGATCGAATGATCCGCGACATTCATGCCGTCGATCAGGGCCATCCCCGAACTCGGTTTGATGAAATCCAGGAACAGGTTGATCGTCGTGCTCTTGCCGGCACCATTGGCGCCCAGCAGGCAGTAAATTTCACCCGGTTCGATCTTCAGGTTGAGACCCTTGAGGGCAAGATGGCCCCCGTAGTCCTTTTTGAGATTGACAGCTTCAAGCACGCGACACCTCCGAAGTATGAATGAATTTCATGGATTTCCCGGATGCCGACAGTAAGCCGTGAAAGTGAGTGCTGCGCAATGTATTGCTTTGCAGGACTTCATAAGTGAATGTTATGGGATTTCTGAGTCCACCAGGGACCCGATCGTCGGGGGCTCAGCTGTGGCAGGGATCGACATGCGCTGAGCTATCGTAAAGGCTGGTTGGGCATCTTGCTCACGCCTGATAACCTGGGCGCATCGCGATCAAAATTACGGAACAAGGTCAGTTTCTGCCGAACGACGTGCCAGGAACGATCTGTTCGCGAGCAAACCTGACCCTGCCTTGATCAGGTTTCGCGACGGCGACTAATCACGAACACATCGCAAATGAACATTTCCGAACCGGAAGCCTCCACGGCCATCCGACACTTAACAATCATGCATAAATGCTTCACGCATAGTCACTTGTTATACTGTCAACCCCATGACCATTATACGACGACGCCGCAAGCTGGCAGATTGCAGGGAACTGCCAGCAGCGACGGCTCTAGACAGCTAAAAAGGTGTCGCAATTACAACACGATGTTGAGCCGATGGCGGAGAGGACAACCAGTACATTAGGGGATTGTTATGGGATCGTTCGTCAATCGCCAGGTCGCGCTGAAGGCGCTGCTTTGCTCCTCTTCCATTTTGCTTGCCTGGCCCGCGATGGCCCAGGAAGCCGCATCGGTCACGCCCTCGGACAACATCGTCGTTACCGGCTCGCGCTTCGGTGACCGTACCGTCCAGGATTCGCCCACGCCCATCGATGCCGTCTCGGCAGAACAGCTGACCAAGGGCGGCGGCAACGACCTGCAATCCATGATCAAGGTCGCTATCCCGAGCTTCAGCACGCCGCGCCCCTCGTCGGTAGGCACCTCGGACTATCTGCAGTCGCCCACGCTGCGCGGCCTGTCCACGGGTCAGTTGCTGCTGATGGTGAACGGCAAGCGGCGCCACACGAACAGCGAGCTCAATACCAACAACCAGATCGGCCGCGGTGACGTGGCCTATGACTTCGGTGCCATTCCGGCCTTCGCCATCAAGTCCGTGCAGGTCCTGCGCGACGGCGCGGCGGCGCAGTACGGCTCGGACGCCATCGGCGGCGTCGTCAACATCATGCTGGAAGACAAGTTCGGTGTGAGCGCATCGGGCAAGGGCGGCATCACGACCCATGGCGACGGCCAGCATCTTGAAGGCAATGTTGCAGTTGGCCTGCCGCTCGGCAGCGACGGCGGCGTGATCCGCGTGACCGGCATGTACGTCGATCACAACCATACCGATCGCGCGCGCCCCGATACCCGCCAGCAGTATTTCGGCACCGATGCGAACGGCAACCTGGTCATGCCTTCGAGCTATTACGGTTCGGGTACCGGCCTCACGGCCTCGAACGGCACGCTCGACGCGCGCGAGGCAACGTTCAACCGCGACATCTGGGTGTTCGGCGAGCCGGACTATACCAACAAGGCCCTGTTCGCGAACGCCAAGCTGCCGGTCGGCGACTTCGAGGCCTATGCCTTCGGTGGCTGGAACAAGCTGGACGGCACGACCTACAACTTCCTGCGCCGTGCGGGCCAGAACGAGACCGTCCGTGCGATCCATCCCGACGGCTACCTGCCGCTGAACGCGGTCGTACTCGAGAACTATTCGGGTACCGGCGGCCTACGTGGCGAGGCTGCAGGTTTCGGGATCGACGTCTCGACGACCTACGGCCAGAGCTACACCAGCCAGGCTGACTACAACACCAACAACGTAACCTACGGCGCGGACAGCCCGACCAGCTTCTTCCGTGGTTCGAGCCAGTTCGACCAGTGGACGACGAACCTCGACTTCACCCGCGATATCCCGCTGGGCGACGGCTCGCCCCTGCAGATCGCCTTCGGCGCGGAATATCGCAAGGAATGGTACAAGCTGGGCGCCGGCAGTCTCGAAAGCTACACCGATGGCGGCGTAGCCATTCTCGACGGCCCCAATGCGGGCAAGCAGGGTGCCGTCGGTTCGCAGCCGACCCCGGGCCTGCCGCCCTCGTCGGCAACCTCGGGCAGCCGCAATGCCAAGTCGGTTTATGGCGAAATCCAGAAGGTGTTCTTCGAAAAGCTCTTGCTTGATGCCGCGATCCGGTACGAACATTATTCCGACTTCGGCAGCACCACAAACTACAAGTTCGCCGGCCGCTTCGACGTGACCGACTGGTTCGCCTTGCGCGGTTCGTACGGCACCGGGTTCCGTGCTCCGGCACTCGCGCAAATCTACTACAACTCCTCCACCACCAACTTCCTCAACGGCAATCCGGTCGCGATCCGCCTGGTGTCGACGGCCGATCCGCTCTCGGCCCTCATCGGCGCTCCCGAGCTTAAGCCCGAAAAGTCGAAGAACTTGTCTGCCGGCGCGGTTCTGTCCCTCGGCAAGCTCAGCATCGCGGCGGACTACTATCGCATCAAGCTGGAGGATCGCCTCGCCCTGTCCGGTACGTTTAGCGGCACCGCGCTGGTTAATTACCTGACAGCCAATGGCTATCCGAACATCAGCTCGGTCTCCTTCGTCACCAACGGCGTGGACACCACCTCGCAGGGCGTCGATGTCACGGCGACGTGGAGCACCTGGTTCAGCGACGTCGACGAACTCTCGGTCACGCTGGCGGGCAACTACAACCACGCCAAGATCGACAATGTGGTGGGCACGCCCGGACCGCTTGCGGCGATCGGGATCACCACCCCGCTGGTCGACCTCACGCAGCAGGTTCGCCTGACGCAGAGCACGCCGGATAGCAAGGTCACGCTCAACTTCAACTGGAAGCATGACTGGATTTCCACCAACCTGACCCTGACCCGCTATGGCAAGGTTTCGCAGGTTGCGCTGACCAACAAGACCCAGGCCCAGGTCGATGCCCTGCTCCTGCCGGGCTACGACGTCACGCTGGTTCCCAACGGCAACAACTACGACATGATCCAGCACTTCGGTGCCGATGTCGTCGCCGATCTGGAAGTCGCGTTCAAGGTCAACGAGCAGTTCACCTTCACCCTTGGCGCCAGCAACCTGTTCGACAATATGCCCGACGAGCAGATTGCCTCGACGGTGGAATCGGTGGCCGCAGGCACCAACGGCGCCGACAACAACGGGATCTATCCCTACGCCTATATCGCTCCCTACGGCACTTCGGGTCGCTTCCTGTATGCCAAGGTAAAGGTCGACTTTTAACGACCCGGGCGCAGCGCCTTCGATCGCGAAACACGATGCAGCCTTCTGATCCCGCATATGCATCGCCGGTCGCCATGATCGACCTTGGCTCGCGGTCGGGTACGCACCAGCCGGATCGTCGCCAACGTGCGGCGATCCGGCATCGTGCGATGAAGAAGCTGGGATGCCTTGCCGCGCTTTCGGCACTCATCATACCGAACGCGAGCGTGACCGGGCGATCCTCCCTCCCTCCGGCGCCTCAATCCATCGCCGCTCTTCATGCCGCGCTGCGGGCACCCAATGCGCGCTGTACGCAGATAATCGCCAGCTATATCAAGCGCGCCCTGCGGCTCGACGGCAAACTCCACGCGCTTATCGAAATTGCACCGGAAGCGATGGCTGAGGCCGTGCGGATCGACGCGACGCCGATGGCAACACGCCGACAATTGCCGCTTGCCTGCGTGCCCCTGCTGGTGAAGGACAACATCGACGTGGCCGGCTTTGCCACGACAGGTGGCAGCGCGGTCCTGACCGGCAACATCGCTTCGACGGACTCCGCTGCCGTCGCCCGATTGAAGCGCGCGGGCGCAATCGTCATTGCCAAGACCAACATGTCCGAATTTGCATTAGATTTCAAAGGTCGCTCTTCGCTCGACGGGCAGACCTCCAGCCCCTACGCGGTCTCCGAAAGCGCTGGCGGCTCTTCGTCGGGCAACGCGGCCGCGCTGGCGGCCGGGTTGGGGCTGATTGCACTTGGCACGGACACCTCCGGATCGGCGCGCGTGCCCGCCGCCCTTGCCGGGACGACCGGCTTGCGCCCCACTTTCGGCACCATCCCGCTAGATGGCGTGATGGGACTGAGCCCCTCGCAGGATGTCATCGGGCCGATGTGCCTCGATCCCCTCGACTGTGCGACCGTACTGCGCGTGCTGTCGCCCAAGACGCCAGAAGACGCGCAGACACTGCGAGGCCTGCGCGTGGGCGTCCTGCGCGCCTTCATCACCGAGCCGCGCCAGGTCGCAGCGCTCGACAAGGCCCTGCAATCGCTCCGCACCGCCGGAGCCCACGTGTCCGACACGCACCTGCGCGACGAATTGGTACTGACCGGCACGATCGAAGCACCGGGCAAGGGTGCGAAATTTGCCAGCCGTTCCGTCTTCGATTTTCCGGACGTCATGGACCACTACCTACCCACGCGTTCTGACGCGCCCACAGATGCGGCGCAACTGCTCAAAGCGCTCCAAGGCTCGTCAGCCAAGGGGCAATCGACCGCCCGGGTCGTCGAGCAGGTGAGCAGCTTCATGGCCAGGCGTGCCGGCAAGGCAAGTGATCCGCGCTATGAAGCCAATGGCTCGTTTCGCGATCGCTTCGTGCGTGAACGGCTGGACGAAGCCTTCGCCTGTTACGGCAGCGCTCCCTGTTTCGACATCCTTGTCTATCCCTCGGTCCAAGGCCTCTATGCCCTCGCGCAAACAGGTCCGGAAACCGCCGGAACGCATCGGTTCGCAGCCTATTCCGGTCGTCCTGCGCTGGCATTTCCCCTCGGCACGGCCATGACGCCAGTGGGCCCTCGCCCCGTCTCGCTCGAAATCCTGGGGCGCGAAGGTGATGACCTGCGACTGCTTGCAATAGCCAGTACGTGGCAGAGGCTGGCTGGCAAGCCACGCATCGTCGATTGCGATACACCTACCGGAGCGGTGTGCCTGTCCCTGCCTTGAACAGGACGACGTCAGTCTTTGGCGCCAATGCGCAGCACATCGTTCAAGGCCGAGGTAAACTCGCGCACCAGCCGCGCTCGCTGCGCGTCGGGGCGGAACAGAATATAGGACTTGAAGAACACTGCCGGCTCGTAAGGGCGAATGACCAGCCCACGCTTCTCGAAGCCGTCCGACGCCATGGGATTGACCAGGCCGATCCCAACGCCTTGCAGTGCCAGGGCGCAGATCGTCATCGACGCTGGCGTCTCGACCACAATGTGCGGACGCGCGCCAACCGCCTCGAAAGTATCGGCGATACGCGAACGGGCCCGGTCTTCGGGCGCCAGCGAAATGAATGCCATGTTGTGCAGATCCTGCGCGTAGATCACATCGTTCTTGGTGAGCGGATGATCCGGCGGCATCACGGCAACAGCGCGAGCGCTCTGGAACACGCTGTGATCGACGCCGGAAAGGTCCACCTCATCGGCGGCAAGGCCGATGTCGAACTGCTGGTTGGCCACTGCATCGCGCACGCCCGAAGAGGAGAGCACCTGCAGCGTGATCGAGGTGTGCGGGTTCGTTTCGCGAAAACGCCGTACGGCGCGCGGCACAAGCGTCGAACCCAGCGCAGCCAGGCTGGCGATGCGCAGGCTGCCCGATCCGAAATCGCGGATGCGCGCTGCTGATGAGCGCAGCGAGTCCAGGCCGACAAAGGCGTTGTTGACGTCATTGAAGAACAACTGACCTTCGGGGGTCGGGATCAGCCGCCCCTTTACCCGATCGAACAAGGGAAAGCCGATCCGGCTTTCAAGTTCGGAAATGGCGCGGCTGACGGCAGGCTGCGTCACTCGCAAAAGCTCGGCTGCGCGCGACGCAGACCCGCCGATCATGAGGGCCCGAAAGATCTCCAACTGCCTAAAATTCACAGTGAACCGCTCCCCTAACCCTATGATGGCAGGTTATATCCGAGGCACTTTCTGTCAATCGGAATTAGGTGTTGCGCGGCGAGGGCAACCGGCCCCTCATTCCGCATCAAGCCGAAATATAGCGGGTGGGACGATAGGGAGCGAGAATATCGGCCTGTTGTCCCGTCATGATCTCGTGGGCCATGTAGCGGCCAAGGATCGGCGCCAGCGTAATGCCACTGTGCGTCACCACCATGAAGACATTGCTCACGCCAGGCACCGGGCCAATCACGGGCCGGTTGTCCAGCGGGTAGGGACGGAAGCCCAGCAGAATCTTGGCAGGCTCGGCATCCTTCACCGACGGGAAGATCTTGGCCGTTTCGCTGATGAGATGCCGCGCATGCCATTCCTTCAGGTCCTGGCTGGGATAGGCCATTTCATGATCGCGGATGCCGGCATGCTGGGGCAGGTCCGGCGGCGAGCCGAAACGGGTCAGCACTCGGCCATCGTAGTATTGCTTGAACTCGATGTAGCCGTCGTCCTCGAACACCTTGTTGGTTTCGAACGGCAGCGGCGTGGTGTGCACGACAAGACCCGGCTTGTGCGCCAGCTCGAACTTCTGCCCAAGCAACGAAACCACGTGCGGCGTAGCCGTCCCGCTGGCGCTCACCAGGTAATCGAGATCGAAGTCGCCCTTGGTCGTCGCGACGCTGGTGAACTTGCCCTTCTTGTCCACCTTGATGGCAGTCACTTCGCAAGGGTAGATCACCTTGGCACCATAGCGCTCCGCAATGTGCAGGTAGCGATGCGTTGCGAAGACCGGATCGACGTGACCGTCCTTGCGGGTCTGAAACGCGTAGCTGACCTCATCACCCGGAAAAACCACGGGGCATGCCTCGGTAATCCCGGGTCCGTTGAGCAGCTTGGGCTCTTCGTAGGTTTCGCGGATCAGGTCGGCCTTGGCTTTGAGCTTGGCGATGTTTCCTTCGCCGTTGACCCAGCTGATCGAACCGCCCCAGATCGCGCCCATGCCGTAGAGCATGTCGTCTTCCTGCCAGGCGTCGATGCTTTCCACGCGCAGCTTCATGTAGTGCGCATCGTTTACCACCGGATTGATCCAGGCCACCGAAGCCCCGGTCGCCCCGGCTGCCGGTTCTTCCTTCTCGAAGACGATGACTTCAGCGCCGGCTCGGGCCAATTGCACGGCGGTCGACGCACCGATGATGCCGCCGCCAACGATGCCGACACGAATCTTGCGCCCCTCGGCCAGCAGACGAGTATGTCCGGCTGCAGCCAGGGCAGCGGCGCCAGCGATGAAGCTACGACGGGTGATGATCATGGGCACTCCAATTGCATGTTCGGAGGATCACTTGCTGGACAACAGGTAGAAGACCAACGCGGAACGATCCCCAGGGTTGGTCACGCTGATGACCATCGATGTACCTGGCGCCAGCCCTGCCGGATCGGCCAGGAATGACTGAAGAGTCTCCTGGTTCCAGGCGATCTTCGCATCGACCAGGGCCTTGCTGCCTCCGCCCGGTCCAGAACCGGAGAGGCGGCCGCCCAATCCGAAAAGATTGGGCGCAAAGCCACTTTCCTTGCCCGGCTCGACAGAATGGCAGGCCGCACAGTTGTTGCGGAAATAGATGCGGCCTGCCTCGAGGGAAGCGGGGCTCTGCGCACTCACCGAGGGACCCGCGATCGACGCCGCAATGCCGGTTGCTCCAAACGCCGCCAGGACGATCGCCAACTTACGGACAGACATCTTCTTGCAACCTCGAGTCTCAACCACCTTGGAAAATCGGGACCGGTACTGGCAGGTGGCATTGCGTCACCCGCACCGGCGACGCCAAGCCTCCAAATTGATACAAAAGAACTTTGATGATTTCACCAACAACGAAGTGCTAAATTTATAACCAAACGTTATGGTATCAGCCGCCCGGCGCGAGCGTCCCAAGCACTGCCACCAGCGCCACCACGACAAACCCGGCCAGGCTTTCAAGCATGAGCGATCTGCGCAGACGATGTTCCGCGCCGGGGATACCGGCTTCCAGTGCGGGCACGAGGCGCCAGCGGTTCGATGCGGCGAGGCCAAGCATGAGCATAAACACGCTCAGCTTGACCACGAGCAGGACCGACCAGAGACTGCCGAGCGCCTCGGGTGCGACCGGAAGCCCAACGATCGAAAGGGTACCAGCCAGACCGGTCACGACCAGCACGAGGACAACCAGGGTCCCAGTCCGGGCGAAACCCCGCAGGTCTCTGAACTGCCGCTCGGGTTCCGTCCGGAACTGGCCAAACAGCAAGCTCGCCAGCGCCCCAAGCCATGTGGCGGCGGCAAGCAGGTGGGCTCCGTCCGCCAGCCTTCGGCCCAACCCCGCCGCTCCTTCACCGGCGCCGGCATGCCCGGTCCATGAGGCAGTGACCAGGGCCACACCGCCGCACAGGGCCATGACCGGCAGACGCAACCGTGCAGGCAAGGTAAAGGCGGCCAGGACGAAAAGCACCAGGACGAGCGTGCGGCTTTCTAGCACCCACCCTAGTGGCGTGGCCGCCAGTACTGCCGAAAACGTCGCGCCATCAACGGCACTCGGCTTCAAGCCAGCCATGACGGCCACGCTGACCCAGCCCCACCACCACGAAGTGACGACAGCCAAAGCGGCAAGGCCGGACAGGACGAGCCGCAAGCTGCCGCTCAGACGCGATGTGCCCATCGACAACGAATAAAGCGGCAGCCCAGCCGCAAGTAAAAGAGCCAGATAGCTTGCGGCGCGTGCCGCAACCAGGTCAGTCACCAACACGCCCGCTCATTTCACCGCGAATGAATAGCTGCCTTCGACGCGGTGCTGGTCTGCGGCAACCGCATGCCACTTCAACAGATAGGTTCCGGCCGGAAGCGCGCGCGGCAGGGTAACCGTCAGCGTCTTGCCATCCGCCTTGCTGGTAAAGCCCTTGATCGGCATCGGCTGGTGGCCGGACATGCCTGGCATGCCCGTCATTGTCAGCTCAATGCCGGACAGAGGACCGACCAGCGCTTCGGAAAAGGTCAGCGTCAGCTTTATTGGCTTGGCAACCGTGGCATCGGCTGCCGGCGTTGCCGAAACCAGCTTGGGATGCGCCACGGCGGCTGCCGGCAGCAGCATGGCGGCACCAAGGGGGGCGAGCAGGGTGAGGGCAAGGCGGCGCATGGCTTCTCCAATGATTGTGCTTGGGCCGCACCGGATCGTTCCGCACCGGCCTTGCCTGCGATACGCGTGCAACCACTCTAACCCTCACGCCGACAGGACCTTTTTTCGCTTTTTCCTTGCCAGGCCTCTCGCCTCGCTTGAGGGATAGGGGGGTGACCTGCGTATCCGATTGTAGAACCTGACTGGAAAGACGCGACATGACCGAACTTGACACCCTGCTGGCCCGGCTTGGCGAGGAGCCCGCGGGATCGCGCCTCGACGGGCTCGAAGTTCGGGTCATGCACGGGGTTGCCCGGCGCCGAGAACAGATCGTGGAGCGACGCGGTTATCTCCTGGCCTGCTGCCTTGCAATCGTCGTTGGCACTGCGGCCTCGGCGATGCCCGGCACGCCAAGCTCGACCGAGCCCTTGCTGGGCTTGCCGGCCTCGGCACCCTCTCACCTCCTGATAGACTGATGCGCGGAGCACGCCACTATGTGCTGACCGCAATCGTCGCCTTTGCGGCGGCCCTTGCCGCGATCTGGATGGCGAGCACCTTCACGCTCTTCGCACGTGGCGAAGGAAGCGAACTGCATACGCTGGTGCACCAGAAGCTCGACCTCGACGCTGCGCAGGATGCTCGCATAGAGAAACTGGAAGCGCAGTTCGCCGAGCGGCGCAAAGAGCTCGACTTGCAGATGCGCAATGCCAACGCCGATCTTGCCAGGGCGATCGAGGCAGAACACCTCTACGGGCCTAAGGTCGCACAGGCCGTGGACCGATCCCACCATGCCATGGGGGAGTTGCAGAAGGCCACGCTTTCCCACGTGTTCGCGATGCGCGCGGTGCTGCGCCCCGACCAGGCGGCGCGTTTCGATGCCGAGATCGGCAAGACGCTGACCCAGTCCGACCACAAGTAAGGCAAAGTGGCTATCGGCCCGCCCCCATCCCCTGATGACCCGACCGATGCCGCGCTTGTCGCCCAAGCACTGGCGGGGCGACAGGCAGGCTATAGCGGCCTCATGCAACGCCATCGCGAGGCCGTCTTCCGTCTGGCCCGAAACCACCTGCCCGACGAGGCCGACGCGCTGGACGTTACCCAGGAAAGCTTCGTCTCCGCCTTCGCGGCCCTGCATCGCTACGACCCGGCACGGCCCTTCCGAGGCTGGATCCTGCACATTGCCCTCAATCGCTGCCGGGACTGGGCCCGGCGCCGCAAGGTGAGAGCCTTCTTCACCTTCGCAAAGCCCCTGGACGACGCCCTCCACATTGCCGAAGGCTCGCCCGATCCCGAAGCGGCGCTGGGTGCCAATCAGGAAACCGAGAAACTGCGACAGGCCATCGCCGCCTTGCCTGCTACGCTCAAGGACCCGCTCCTGCTCTGCGCGGTCGAGGGACTGTCGCAAGAAGAGGCCGCACAGGTTCTGGGAACGCACCGCAAGGCAGTGGAAACCCGCATCTATCGCGCACGCCAGAAATTGCGGGAGATGCTTGAGGGATAATCCGGCGCGATGCGTACAACGGTCGATGGAACAGGGATTC
Organism: Novosphingobium indicum; assembly: GCF_014645195.1. Lineage (GTDB taxonomy): Bacteria > Pseudomonadota > Alphaproteobacteria > Sphingomonadales > Sphingomonadaceae > Novosphingobium > Novosphingobium indicum. The sequence continues at coordinate 24,772 of NZ_BMLK01000038.1, forward strand.
AGCATCGATCGTCGTCGCCTCCTCGCCGGAACCGGAGCCCTCGCCACAAGCCTTGCTTGGTCGGCCCTCTGCCCGGCCTGGGCGCGCAGTGGAACTGCCGGGCTGGCCGCCGGGCCAGTGCTCACCGGAGAGGAAATTGCTCTTTCCATAGGCGAAGGACGCTTCACTACCGGCCGCCGCTCGGCCCGCGCGGTAATGGTGAACGGCACCCTGCCCGCGCCGCTAATCCGCCTCAAGGAATGCCGGCGCGTGCGCCTTGCGGTGACCAACCACTTGCGCGAGCAGGCTTCGATTCACTGGCATGGCCTTCTGGTTCCCACGCAGATGGACGGCGTTCCGGGCCTCAGCTTTCCCGGCATCGATCCGGGCGAGACCTTCACCTACGAGTTCCCGCTGATCCATTCCGGCACGTTCTGGTATCACAGCCATTCCGGGATGCAGGAAGGCCTTGGGCTCTATGGTCCATTAATCGTCGATCCTGCGGGCCAGGATCCGATCGCCTGCGATCGCGAGCACGTGCTGGTCCTCTCCGACTGGAGCCCGATGGCGCCCGAGGCGCAATTGCGCCGCCTGAAAATCATGGGCGGCTATTTCAATCGCCAGCGCCAAACCCTCTCCGGCCTGCTTGCAGGCAAGGATCAGTCGCTCGGTGAGCGCCTCGAATGGGCGTCCATGCGCATGGACCCGACCGATATCTCCGACGTGACGGGCATGACGTACAGCTTCCTGGTCAATGGACATGGTACACCGGAAAACTGGACCGGGCTGTTCGTGCCGGGTGAACGGGTGCGGCTGCGCATAATCAACGCCTCGGCCATGACCAACTTCAATTTCCGCATCCCCGGCTTGCCGCTCAAGATCGTCGCGGCTGACGGAAACATGGTCCAGCCGGTCGAGACCGACGAACTGCAGATTGCCATCGCCGAGACCTACGACATCATCGTCGAACCGGCGCAGGACCAGGCCTATGGCCTGATTGCCGAAGCCATCGACCGGTCCGGCCTGGTCCGCGCGACGCTGGCCCCGCGCCTCGAGATGGTGGCCCCCATCCCCGCCCTGCGCGAACGCCCGCTCCTGGGCATGCGGGACATGGGCATGGACATGAGCGCAATGGACATGGGCACCGGCGGCGAGATCGACCTGTCCAAGCCTGCCAATACCTCGATGGATGGCCATTCGATGTCGATGCGCGATCCCTCGGTCGCGCCGGGCGTGACGATGGGGCCGGGTGTCGCCACCCTCTCGCCGATGCCGGTCGACCGGCTGGCCGAGCGTCCGACCGGGCTAGAAAGCGTCGATCACCGCGTCCTGACTTATGCCGACTTGCGCAGCCTCGAACCCAATCCCGACCCGCGCGTGCCCAGCCGCCAGATCGACGTGCACCTTACTGCCAACATGGAACGCTACATGTGGTCGATTGACGGGGAAACCTTCTCCGACGGCGCGCAGCCGATCCCGCTGCGGCTCGACGAACGGGTGCGGGTGAACCTCATCAACGACACGATGATGCCGCATCCGATCCACCTGCACGGCCACTTCTTCGAACTGGTTTGCGGCGAGAAGGGCCACAGACCGCGCAAGCATACGGTCAATGTGCTCCCCGGCGGCAAGGTCTCGTTCGACCTTACTGCCGATGCCGAAGGGGACTGGGCCTTCCACTGCCACATGATGCTGCACATGCACGCCGGCATGATGCGCGTGGTGACCGTTCGCCGCGAAGGAGACGCGGCATGAAGCGGGCCCTCTTCGTGCTCGCCCTGATCTCCGCTCCCGCCGCGGCGCAGGATGCCATGGATCATTCCGGACACGTCATGGCTGGCATGGACACTGCCCAGGAGACAGGCAGCGACAGCGAAGAGCCGTGCAATGCGCCGCCGCCGCCGGTCCCGGACGACATCCTCGCAGACCGCTACTACGATGCAGCCCGCATGAAGGCAGCGCGTATGCACCTTGCGCATATGGGCCATTACACCAACGCGGCCATCCTCATCGACGAACTGGAATACCGCGCCGTGGACGGGCGTGACGGTTACGGCTGGAAGGCGCAAGCCTGGTACGGCAACGACCACGACCGGATCGCGGTGACCAGCGAAGGCGAAGGCGCTTTTAGCAAGGCCGCTGAGCAGGTCGAGACCTCGCTCCTGTGGCGCCATGCCATCGATCCTTGGTTCAACCTCGAAGCCGGCTTGCGCCATGATTTCCGCCCTGATCCCGAACGGACTTATGCGGTTGTCGGGATCCAGGGCCTTGCGCCCTACTGGTTTGAGCTGGAAAGCCAGCTGTTCGTTTCCGACCAGGGCGACGTCCATGCCCGGCTTGGCGCCAGCTACGACCAGCGCATCACGCAGCGCCTGATCCTGGAGCCCGAAGCGGAAGTGAACCTGGCCTTCCAGGACGTGCCCGAACTGGGCGTGGCCAGTGGGTTCGAACGCATCGAACTGGGTGCACGGCTACGGTATGAGATCATGCCAGGCGTCGGCCCTTACTTGGGCGTCCACTGGGAGCGAAGGCTGGGAGGCAACGCGGACCTTGCACGGCAGGAAGGGGAAAGCCCCTCGCAAGTGGCTGCGGTCCTTGGCCTGCGGGCCTGGTTCTGAAACCATCGCCCGCAAAGGCTCCCCTTTCGGCAACGAAAACTGACGGGACGCTGACAATCGGCAAATTCAGCCGACAACTTCCGGCAATATTTCCAGCATGCACTGGAAATCCCTGACATGCCCATTCGCCTGCCTCGTAGCCACCAGCCTTTGGACAGTTCCGGCTTGTGCCGCGCCCGATGCGTCGGGCGAGATCGACCTGTTTGAACTGCGCTTGGGCAAGGACGAGGAGCAACTTCTCGTGCAAAGCACATGGACGCTTGGCAGCGGGGAAGACCAAGCCGTCTTCAAGCTTGACAGCGGAAGCGATACCCGAGCTGGCTTCGACGATACCGAGGCCCAGGCACTTTACTCACACGCCCTGGGGGACAAGGCCGCGCTACTAATGGGCGTGCGTCATCATTTCCGGTCTTGCTGCGATCACAGCTATGCCGTGAGGCAACATTCACGCCATGGCTTGAAGGCGAACACTATTTCTACATGTCGGACGAGGGAGACGTTCTTGGCAGCGCGCAATTGGTAGCGCGCTGGAACCTGAAACCGAACCTTGCGCTGGAACCACGGATCGCTGGAGGCTGGGCCGCACAGGACGTGCTGCAGGAGGATGTCGGCTCTGGGCTGACCGATGTCGAAACGTCCGTGCGCCTGCGCTATCAGGTGCTGCCTGCCGCTGATGTCTACGTTAGTGTCCGTCCATAAACGGGGTATTTTTGCGGTCTGATTGGACGTCAAACGCGGTCTGTATCGC
>NZ_BMLK01000039.1 GCF_014645195.1 Novosphingobium indicum
CTTGCGCCTGCACCATTCCCCGTCTCCAACGGCCTTGATGCCCGTGCTGTCGATCAGCAGGTGCAAGGGCCCGGAACGGGGCTGGCAGTGGATCTCGACAAGCAAGGTCTTCTGCCTTCGGCTCAGGGTGCTGAAATCCGGCACTGGCCAATCAAGCCCTGCCATCTCGAGAAGACTTGCGACCATGCCGGTGGTCTGGCGCAAAGGCAGCTTGAACACGCCCTTCAACGTGAGGCAGGCTTGGATCGCGGCATCCGAGAACATAGGCTGTCGCCCCCGCTTGCCCGTCGGCGCGGACAACCACTGCATTCCCGAATCAAACCAAACCCGAAGCGAACCTCTCTGCGCCAGCGCTGCGTTATAGGACTTCCAGTTTGTCGTGCGGTAACGGGCGCGGGGCGGTTTGCTCATCTCCGCCCCTTAACCAACTGGATTTACAAACGGAATCCCTCGGGCATTTGCGCAACAAAGACGTGCCAAGGCAAAACCTGCCCGCAAGGAGCGCAAGACGCTGTCACCGGTCTATCGCTGAACATCTCGCAAACTGCCACTCGCGCGGAAAGCCAGAATAATCCCCGAAGCCCTGCATGCCGATCAAGATCGGTTTGCAGGGCACCTGTATTCCATCGAACTTGTCCGGCGGGTCCTGAACGACATCGCCGGTTCTCAGGATCACTGCAACCCGAGGCGAAAAGCTCACCGGCAGATGACCTTGGCAATGTAATGCGGGAGGGCTCGCAGTTTACCAGCAGGGACTGGATGACCTTCACGAAGGTCCGCAATCTTGAGATTTCGATGAGCCGACGCGGCAACGTTGTGCCCAAGAGCATTTTCAGACTGCTCAAGCGCGAAGGTATCCCGGCGCAGGACCTAAAACACTCGGGAGCAACTGTGCCGGGATGAGTTCGACTATGTCGAGATGGTCTATAATCTGATCCGCAAACATGTCAGGAACGGGTTGCTGTCACCTGTCGACTTCGAATGAAGGCAGGCAACGAGACATCAAGGCGCCTGGAAAACTCTGGAAAACTACGGGCCATTCAGATCCATAAAACCCCCAAAGGATCACACCGCTTCGCTCTGCAATTGCAGAGCCTAGCCCTACTCCTCCTCTCCGGATTTCCTGAATCGAAATGTCGCATTTCAACGCTTCCAGCGACTGGAGTGTTGAAATGGCCGCCGTTGCCGGACTAATTTTATTGCAGTTCAGCGCATGGAAGGCCCGAAAACAAACGCGCGGCTGCTGTTTCCGCAGCCCGTCGTGATGCGCTGCCGACATTTGAAAATATCAAGATCTAAACAAACTATTCGAGGTCAGGAGAGGGATAGCATGAAAAGGAAGATTTTGGCGTTTAACCTGTTGCTATTGTCCGGGGTTTCGACCCAGGCGATCGCGCAGGAGGCCGAGGGCAAGCAGGACTCTCAGGTTGCGCGCCCGGGGATCGAGGAAATCGTCGTGACCGCCACTCGGCGCAGCGCCAACCTCCAGGATGTGCCGGTAGCGATTACCGCGCTGACCTCAAGCACGCTGGACAATGCCGGCGTTGCGACGATGACTCAGATCACCGAGCTCACACCGAGCCTGGTGATGAGCAAGAACACTGTCGCGTTGAGCCCGATCCTGCGCGGCGTGGGCACAACTGCGGGTGGCCCCGGCAACGAAAGCTCCATCGCGGTCTACATCGACGGCGTCTACCAGCCCGATCTCGGTGCCAGTTCGTTCGACCTTCTCAAGGTGGAACGGGTGGAAGTCCTGCGCGGGCCGCAAGGCACGCTGTTCGGGCGCAATGCAACCGGCGGTCTTATCAACATCATCACGCCCGACCCGTCGTTCACTCCCGCAATGGATCTGACCTTCCGGTACGGCAGCTACAACGAGCGGATGGTGCGTGCCTATGCGACGACGCCGTTGACCGAAAACATCGCAATCAACGTCTCGGGCCTTTACAGCGCGCATGACGGCTACGTCGATGACATCATCGACGGAGGAAAGGTGGGCGAGAGGCGTGTGCTGGCGGCGCGCGGCAAGATCCTGTTCGACTTGGCTGACGATTTCCAGGCGATCGTCACGGGAAGCATCGTCGATTCAAACGATCCCGGCCAAGTCGTGGCGCAGCCGCTGAATAGTAACACGCAAGGGCGCGCAATCGATCCCACAGTGATTATCCCGGACAAGCCGCGACAGTACGCTGGTGACGTCGCCAAGGCTTACGGCAAGGATCACAGCGTCTCGCTCGAAATCACCAAGGGGCTTGGCACGGTGCGGCTGGAAAGCACGTCCGCCTATTCCTACCATAACTCGTATCTGACGCGCGATTCCGAATCCACCCGCGCGCCGGGCTTTGCGCCGATCAGCAACGAGTTTTCGCGCACCTATCAGCAGGAACTGCGGCTGCTATCCGACAACGACAGCCCGTTGCAGTGGATTGCGGGCCTGTATGGGTTCGACTCCAAAAGCTCGATCGAGCCCTTACAGATCACCGAGACGTTTCGCCTCGAACCCCGGTTACGGACCAAGTCCTGGGCGGCCTTCGTCGATGCGACCTTCGCGCTGTCCGACCAGTTCAAGATCGGCGCCGGTATTCGCTATACCGACGAGAAGCGCAGCGTGACGCAGGTCATGAACGGGACCGAGGTCTATTCGGAGAAGGATTCATTCACCAACTGGTCGCCGCGCGCGCTTGTCCAGTATTTCCCGACGCCGGATATCAACATCTACGCGAGCTATTCGCGCGGCTTCAAGAGCGGTGTGTTCAACGGCCAGTCGTTCCAGCAGACCGCGGTCAAGCCGGAAATCAACGAAGCGTTCGAGGTCGGTCTGAAGGCCGAACCGACCACCTGGCTGCGCGTCAACCTTGCGGCCTACCACTACAACTACTCGGATCTGCAGATCGCCATTCGCCTGCCGGACAACCCGTCCACGGTGCTGACCAACGCAGGTGCAGCGCGGATGCAGGGCATTGAGGGTGAGTTCAGCGCCTCGCCCGTCGAAGGGCTCCAGCTTCGCGCCTCTGTCGCCATGCAGGATGCGAAATATACCCGCCTCGAGAACGTGCTCGTTCAGGTTCCGATTTACATCGACGGGCTTCCCGCAGGCAATACCGCCAAGGTCTACGATGCGTCAGGCACTCCGATTCTGCGTGCGCCCAAGTTCACCGGATCGTTCGGTGCCACCTACGAGCACGATATCGGCCTCGGAACGCTCGGTATCTCGGCCAATGTCTACCACAGCTCCTACGTGCGCCACACCTACGACGGCCGTCTTGGCCAGAAGGCCTACGAAACCGTCAGTGGCGAAATCTACATCGAAACACTCGACAACATGCGCTTCAGCCTTTGGGCGGACAACCTGACGAACCAGGACGTGCTGGAATCGATCATCACGATCTCCGCCGGTGATATCGTCCAATACAACCCGCCGCGCCGGGTTGGTGTTGCCGTGCAGTTCAAGTTCTAGCGCAAGCGGCGATCCGCCGGTGGCGGGCAGGGCGTTTTGGCCTCCTGGACCTCGCCTGCTGCCGGCAGTCGTTATCTCCTGCGCGGTTATCAAGCAGGCATGCCATGATACGTCTGTTTTACGGACCTTCGCCAAACGCAAATAAAGTGCTGATTTTCCTTGAGGAAGTCGACATGAAATTCGAGATTGTGCCGGTCGATATCCTGGCTGGGGATCAGTTTTCGCCGGAATTTCTGGCGATTTCTCCGAACAACCGCATCCCGGCGATCATCGATACCGATCCGGCAGACGGCAACGCTGAGCTGCCGATGTTCGAATCCGGCGCTATATTGCTCTACCTCGCCGACAAGGCCGATCGATTCACTCCGCGCGAGCCCCGCGCCCGCGCGGAAATGATGCAGTGGCTGTTCTGGCAGGTTTCGGGGCTGGGACCGATGGCGGGGCAGAACCACTACTTCAACCGCTTCGCGCTGGAAAAGGCGCCCCTGGCGATCGAACGCTACCTCAAGGAGACGGCGCGGCTCTACCACGTGCTCGACACGCGGCTTGCCGACAGGCGCCATGTCGCCGGGGATGACTATGGCCTTGCCGACATGGCCTGCCACCCGTGGATCAAGCTGCACAAGCTGCAGTCGCAGGACCTGGCCGACTATCCGAACCTGCGCCGCTGGTACGAGGAGGTACTGCAACGGCCCGCCGTCGGCAGGGCCTATGCGCGGGATCGGCAAATGCGCGCCGCACGTCAGGCCGGGAACGAGGAGCGCAGTCTTTTCTTCCATACGACCCGGTCCGAATATCAGGCTGCGGTGCGGCGGGAGGCGGACCAGTGACGCAGTTCCCGGCAGCGGCATCTGCCGGCGCGGACTACGTGTCCGTTGCCGAGGCGAAAGCGCTTTCCGGTTTGCGGCTTGTGCTCAATCAGGGCGTGCCTGGGCCGTGGGGCGAGGCTGCCAAGGGCTTGTTTTACGTCAAGGGGCTTTCCTTCCAGCGCGTTGCCCAGATGCCGGGAGCATCCAACGCCGAATTGAAGGAGTGGACCGACGCGACCTCGGCGCCGGTGGCCGTGATGGACGGCGAGCCGGCGAGCAGCCACTGGAGTGAGATCGTTCTCTTGGCAGAACGCTTGCAGCCGGCACCCGCGCTTGTCCCCGCAGATCAGGCCGAGCGCACGGCGATGTTCGGATTGTTGCATGAAATCTGCGGGCAGGACGGCTTTGCGTGGAACCGGCGAATCCGCCTGTTCCACGCCTGGCAGGCATCCCTGGCGCATGTGGACGACCCGGCGGCCCATGGCAGCCGGCAACTAGCCCTTCTCCAGGCGAAATACGGTTACGGCAGCGACGAGGCGCGGGCGCGCCAGCGGATCGTCTCGATACTGGAGATGCTGGGCGCGCGTTTGCGCGCGCAGGCCGACGCCGGTAGCGGCTTCTTCATCGGCGGCGCTCTGACTGCTCTCGACATCTACTGGGCGTGCTTTTGCGCGATGATAGAACCCCTGCCTGTAGACAAGTGCCCGATGACCCGGGCGCAGCGGATCGGGTACTTGGAGACCGATCCTGAAATCCTGGCCGCCGTCGATCCGATCCTGCTGGAGCACCGCGACCGGATCTACGACACATACCTCGAACTGCCGATGCGCTTTTGAACCCTTCGCGGGATGCGCGAGGGACACGTACGCCGGACCGACTTGCACAGCGAGGCGGCCTGGGAGGCTCCACGTTGAGCGGCAGTGAACGTAACATTTCGTATGTCCCGCGCAGGTTGACTGAGCGTGGCGTTGAGTAGAAAGTGAGTGCGACTTAATAACGTCGTGGTTCGGTTGTGCGGATTGCCGCGCGGACCATTGCAAAGGGAGATGGTTGATGAACGAGGCGCCGGCCCCAGGCTCATTGGTGTTCGAACCGGCGAAGGCGCTTCCGCCGACCGGCCCGCTTGTCGACGAAGTGCTCGCCAACGACAGTCGTGAGGTTCCTGGAAGTCTCCTTGAACAATCGGCCGTGTTCATTGGCGACAAGGACCTCGATGTCGCGCGCTACATCTCGCAGGAATTCCACGATCTGGAGATGGAACACGTCTGGAAGCGCGTCTGGCAGATGGCCTGCCGCGTGGAGGACATTCCCGAAGCCGGCGACCATGTGCTGTACGACATCGGCACGGAGCAGCTTATCGTGGTTCGCACTTCGGACGGTTCGATCAAGGCTTATCCCAACAGCTGCTTGCATCGCGGGACGACCTTGCGCACGTGCGGGGGGAACGTGAACCGTTTCAAGTGCCCGTTTCACGGTTTCATCTGGTCGCTGGAAGGGGATCTGATCGCCAAGCCGGCCGCATGGGACTTTCCCCATGTCGATAAACAGAACTTTCACCTTCCTGAAGTGCGGGTGGACTGCTGGGGCGGGTTCGTTTTCATCTGCCTCGACAAGGACACGCCGCCGCTGATGGAGTACGTCGGCCGTCTGCCCGAATTCTTCCAGGAATGGCCCTTCGAAAATCGGCACAAGGCGGTACATGTCGCCAAGAAGATTCCGTGCAACTGGAAGGCGGCGATGGAGGCCTTCCTCGAAGGCTACCACATTCCCACCACCCACCCGCAGTCAGTCGGTTATTCGGGCGAGGCGCAGGGTCAGTACGATGTGTGGGAAGATCAGGACCACGTGAACCGCGTGATCGTGTGGGTCGGGGCTGCGGATACGCGTTCCGGCAAGACTGACGAGAATGCGCTGGCCGATTCCATCATCAAGGACATGCCCGTCCTCGGCAAGCCGGGCGACATCAAGGTTCCCGAAGGCGAAACCGCACGCAGGGTCATGGCGCAGCGCTTCCGCGACGTTGTCACCAAGTCGAGCGGGGTAGACGTCGACAAGGCGTCCGATGCCGAAATGCTCGACGCGATCCAGTACTTCCTGTTTCCCAACCTCGTGCCGTGGAGCGGTGTGGGCGCGCCGATCGTCTATCGCTTCCGCCCGTTCCAGAACGATCCGAACATGTGCATCATGGAGATCATGTACCTGTATGTGTGCTCGCCCGATCGGCCGCGCAGGAAGGGCGCGCCGATACGCTGGTTGAGTGACGACGAAACCTTCGCCGACGTTGCCGAACTCGGCGGACTCGGCGCGGTCTTCGACCAGGACTACGAGAACCTCGAGCGGGTGCAGAAGGGGCTGCACATGACGCACAAGCCGGGCGTGACTTTGGCCAACTACCAGGAAATCCGCATCCGCCACTATCACGCGATCATTGATCGCTACATCGCCGAAGGGCGGGCGCGCGCCTGATCGGCCTGCCCGGCCAGGGCTGCATTGCACATCCCGGCCGGTGCTTGTCCGGCGATGCGTCCGTCGTGCCCGGTCCATGGTCCGCGCCGCCTCCCGTGTCATCGGGCGCAAGTTCATGGCCAGCCGCAAGGAGACTTCTCATGGCGCGCGTTCAGAACGTCAGTTTGCCGGAAGCAGGTACGCGATGAAGGGGGCGGTCCTCGTCACGGGTGCATCCTCTGGCATCGGTGCCGCCTATGCGTGCCAGTTGGCGCGGCGCGGGTGTGACCTAGTTCTGGTCGCCCGGCGCGTTTGCGAACTGGAACGCGTTGCCGAACAGGTTTGTGCCCTGGGCCGCAAGGCCGAAGTGATCGGCGCGGACCTCGCCGATCCGGACAGTCTCGAACGCGTAGAGGCGCGCCTGCGCCGAGGGGTGGACGGGCTCGTGAACAATGCCGGGTTCGGCAACCTGAGTCCCTTCGGCCAAAGTGACCTTGACCTCCTCTCCTCGATGATCGCGGTCAACGTTACCGCCGTCGTGCGCCTGACCCATGCCGCACTGCCGGGGATGCTCGCGAGGAAGGAGGGGGCGATCGTCAATGTCGGATCGGGCGTCGTCTACCGTCCGATCCCGGACTACGCGACCTACATTGCCACGAAGGCCTTCGTGACAGAGTTCACCGCTGCGCTTGCCCTCGATCATGGTGGCAGCGGGGTTCGCTTTCACCTGGCAGTGCCCGGCGTCACGAGAACCGAGTTTTCAAGCATTGCTGCCGGGGTTAGCCTTGAGGGGGTGCGGTCCACGTCGGTGATGGAAGCGGACGCCTTCGTCGAGGCGGCGCTTGCTGGTTTCGACCAGGGCGAAGCGGTGACGATTCCCGCTCTGGATGATCCGGCATTGCACGACGCGCTGATCGCCGCGCGCAAGGCCGTGGGCCGCCATGTCACCGCCAGCCAGCCCGCAAAGCGCTACGGCGTTGGAACGGCCGGAGATCCAGATTGATGGCTCGACTGGGCTCCCGGATGCGGCGCACGTCGCGCTACACACTGGGCGGGTTGCCGCATCCCGCTGTCGGCATTCTTCGCATGGCCGGCGCTTCCTTTCCTGATTGTATCGCGAACCGTCCGCAACGGTCTGGTGCGTTCGGTATGGTTGCGATCTGGACGGGTGTGAAACGCGGGATATACCTCTATGACGGAAAGGACGCCTGACGAAGCATGGATCTGCTGAGCTGCATCAAGACCTTTGTCGAAGTCGCGCATACCAAGAGCTTCACCGCAGCGGCACAGCGGCGGGGGCTATCGCGGGCGAGCGCTACGAAGCACGTTGCTGCGCTCGAGGACAGGCTCGGCGCGCGGCTCTTCACCCGCAACAGCCAGTTCGTCGTCCTCACCGAAGCGGGTGAGACGATGCTGTCGGGAAGCGTTCGGCTTCTGGAGGAGCTGGAAGGTCTGACCGAGCAAGTCAAAGGGCAGACCAAGGAAGTGACCGGCTTGATCCGGATCGGGGTGCCGCCTTCATTCGGAGCGCATTACCTGGTTCCGGCACTGATCAACTTCCTGGAAGATGCCGCGAACGTCGAGATTTCGATATTCCTCGACGATGGCAGCAGCAATCTGGTGCGCGAAGGCCTCGATATCTCGATCCGCATCGGGGAAAGCCTGCCCGATACCGATGAAGTGGCCAAGCTCTTGACCGACGCGCCGCAACTCGCGGTGGCATCGCCCGAATACCTGGCGCGCGCGCCTCGACTGGAAACGCCGGAAGACCTAGCGAACCACCAGTGCCTCGTCCACGCGCTGAAGTCACCGACGGAAAAGTGGTCTTTCGTCGGGCCTGACGGTCCGGTCACGGTGAAGGTGAAAGGGCGGATCAGTGCCAATTTCGGCACGCCTCTCCTGGCTGCATCCGTAGCCGGGCAGGGGATCACGATCCACCCCACCTACATGGTCAAGGAATTCGTTCAGGCCGGCAAGCTGGTGGTGGTATTGCCCGACTACCAGCCGACTGCACTGCGGATACATGCTATCTATCCCCAGCGCAGGTTCCTACCGGTTCGTATCCGGATTTTCCTGGATTTTCTCAAGAAGTGGCTTGTCGATAACCGGGATCGTCTTGAAATATGATCGAAATATCAGTTCGGATACATTGGTATAAATCGCTTTTGATTATAAAATTGCGGGTCGTGAGGCGTCTTGTCTCACGAATTTCGTACATGTATTTAATTGATGTTTGGGGTCGATGATCAACGATGGGTTTCTGGGCGAGGTTGAGCAGAGGGAAACTTGGTGCTTCGTTTTCTTCCCTTGGCCTTCTGCGAGCGGTTGGCCAATTTAGCGAACGAGAGGAGGGCTGGATTCACCAGCCACACTTGGAGACCCCCTTTGTCGGCATTACTATCGCCCGCCGGACGGCCGCAGGACGAGTACGATCCGGGTGATGCCGCCGGACCGCTGCCACTGGCCGGCCTGAAAGTCCTCGACTTTTCGCGCGTTCTGGCGGGTCCTTTATGCACGCAATTGCTCGGGGAACTGGGCGCGGATGTCATCAAGATCGAGTCGATCGACTTGGGGGACGAAACGCGCGGCTGGCCACCTTTCCAGGCGCAAGGTTTCGGGACCGTGTTTCTTGCGGTCAACCGCAACAAGCGCAGCCTTGCCATCGACCTGAAGTCGCCCGAGGGACGGGCGATCATCCACAAGATGGCGGCATCGTGCGACATCGCGGTCGAGAACTTCTCGACCGGAGTGGCAGAGCGCCTCGGCATCGATGCGGCGACGCTCCGCGGTATCAACGACCGGTTGATTTATTGCAGCATTTCCGGGTTCGGGCGCACCGGCCCCTTGCGCAATGCGGCGGGATACGATGTCATCCTCCAGGCATTTTCGGGCATGATGTCGCTGACCGGCGAACCAGGCGGCGGCCATATCCGCATTCCGATCTCGCCCATCGATCAGGTGGCCGGGCTCAACGCGCATACCGCGATCCTGGCCGCGATCATCCGGCGCGGCATCACCGGGAGCGGCGCTTCGATTCATGTTTCGTTGCTCGAGACAGCCATCTCGCTGCTCAATCACCCGCTGCAAAGCTTCTGGCAACGCGGGGTTCAACCCGAAAAGCACGGATCGAGCCACGAATCCCTGTGCCCGTACGAGGTCTTCGAGGCTTCGGACGGTGCAGTCATGATCGGGATCGCCAACAACAAGTTGTGGCGCAAGTTCTGCGTAGCGGCAGACTTGCCGGCCATGCTCGATGACGCGCGTTTCAGCACGAATGCGGGGCGTGCCGACCATCGCCAGGAAGTGCTGAGTGCAGTGCGCGCGAAAGTAGCGGAACGCACCGTTGCCGAATGGGTTGACCTGCTCGGCCCGCTGGGCCTGCCCGTCTCTCCGATCAACAATCTCCAGCAGATGGTCGATCATCCGCAGGTCGTGCAGACCGGGGTTATCCTCGATTACACCCTGGGCGACGGCACCCCGCTCAAGGGCGTGGCGCCGCCGTTCAACATCGACAACAGTACGCGCGGCGTTCGTCGCCCTCCGCCACGCCGCGGCGAGCAGACGCGCGAGCTCCTGGCCGAATTCGGGATTGCCAAGAGCGAGGTGGACGCGTTGATTAGCTCGGGCGTTCTGGCGACTGCCGAAGACTGAATGCCGCAGCCCTGAGGGCAAGAGAGGTTTTGGAGAAAAAGATGACTGCCGCACAGCAGGATGCAACGATCGAGGCCGACGAGCCGGTACTGTATGACGTGGACGGGCGGGTCGCGAAGATCACGCTCAATCGCCCGCAATACGGCAACGCGCAGAACGACAGGATGCTCTATGCGCTCGATGCGGCGTTCATCCGCGCCGTTGAGGACGACGCCATCGGGGCCATCCTGCTGGCCGGTGCGGGCAAGCACTTTTCCTCTGGGCACGATACCGGAACGCCGGCTCGCTACGACGGCGTGGACCAGATCGAGCGTCGCACGCCCTGGTACGACCCGACCGGCAGACCCGATACCGAGCGGCTTTATGCGCGTGAGCAGGAAGTCTATCTGGGCCTCTGCCGCCGCTGGCAGGCACTTCCCAAGCCGGTAGTGGGGGCGGTGCAGGGCGCCTGTATCGCGGGAGGGCTGATGCTGGCGTGGATCTGCGACCTGATCGTTGCCGCTGACGATGCCTATTTTATGGACCCGGTCGTCGGCATGGGGATCCCCGGGGTCGAGTATTTCGCTCATCCCTACGAGATGCCGACCCGCATCGCGCGCGAGTTCCTTTTGCTGGGCGAGAAGTTCACGGCGCGCCGCGCCTACGAGGTCGGCATGGTCAACCGCGTGGTTGCTGCCGAAGACCTGGCCGGGGAAGCCTTGGCCATGGCGCAGAAGCTGGCGGACAAGCCACGTTTCGCGATGGCGCTTACCAAGCAGGCGCTCAACCTGGTCGAAGACATGGCGGGCAAGCGTAACGCGATGGAAGCGGTTTATGGTCTGCACCACCTAGCCCATGCGCACAACAATGCGACTGAGGGCGCCTCGATGATCTGGCCCAAGAAGAAATGATGCCCCTGCCGCGCCATTCCGGCGCGGCAGGGCGTTCATGCGGACGCTGATAGCATGCTTGCTGCTCGTGTAGGCGGGTAGAGGCAAACTGCCCCGCAGCCATCAACGAGGGGTGGAGGGCCATGGCGCTGACTTACGATCCGCCGGGTATGGCGGATCGTAGTCGGGCACTAGGCACAGGCCGTTGCGTGTCAGGCTTCCTTGCCGGTTTCGTAAGTCGCCAGCCCGTCGAGCGCTTCGATCTCGCCGCCGCGCACGCGCAGCGGATTGATCTCGAGCGTGGCCAGTTCGGGACCCAGTGCGAGAGCGGCATTCCCGATGGCGACGATGGTATCGGCAAGCTTTTCGATGTCTGCTGGCGGCGCGCCGCGAAAGCCCTTGAGCAGCGCTGCGGCCTTCAGGCCATTCACCATTTCGATGGCTTCGCTGCGGTCGATGGGCAGCGGGCGCAGTTGCGAATCCTTGAGCACCTCGACCCACACGCCGCCCAGGCCGACAACGATTACCGGCCCCCAACTCGGATCGCGGATGGTGCCGACCACCAGTTCCACGCCCGACTCGCGCATGGGAGACACGATGACGCCGTCGATGGCCGCATCGGGGCGCGCGGCGCTGACGGAGGCCATGATTTCCTCGTAGGCGCGGGTCGTCGCTTCGCCTGCGGCGACGTTGAGCCTGACCCCGCCGATGTCCGTCTTGTGCTGGATGTCAGGCGACAGGATCTTGAGCGCGAAGGGACCATCGCCCATGGCATGGGCGGCCTCGGCTGCTTGCTGGCCCGAATTGACGATCCTTGCGGGCACTACCGGCACGCCATGGGCGGCAAGGTGTTCGAGCACTTCGCGTTCCGAGCGCGGTAGCTTGGTGGGGGACTGGGCGGGCGGAGCAGCCATGGCTTCCGCTGCGGCTTCGGACGATTTCACGCGCGCCGACCATTCGATCGCCTTGGCAAGGTTCGACATGATGCCCTCGATCCCCGCGACGGCGGCAGGGATATGGCGCCTGGCCAGATCCTCGCTGTCGATGGCGAACGAGGTGTTGGACAGGAAGATGCCGCCTGAGCCGATATTGGTAAGCGCATCGCCGAGGTGGCTGGTGACGGCGCCTAGCGGGTTGAGAGACCCTGCCGCGATGGTGAAGCCGATGCCCGGGTCGCGCGAAATGATCTCGCAGCAGCGCCCCCACAGCGTCAGGTCATTGAATCCCTGCCCCGTAACGTCGAGCGGATTGAGCGTGCCAGCGAAGGGAGGCAGCGCCTCGCGCAGCGCGGCTACCGTTTCCGGTGCAAAGGCCGGAAAGCTGACGCCGTACTTCTCCGCGGCGTCGGCCAGCAGGCCGGAAGTGCCGCCCGAGAGCGAAGCCGCGCCGATCCCGGGCCGTTCGATCACGCCGGCATGGATCATCAGGGCCGCGCAGTTGATCAGGGCCTCGATCGAATCGACGCGCACCACGCCATAGCGTGCGCAAACCGCGTCGAGCACGCGATCGTCGCCGACGAGCGAACCGGTATGGGCCTGCGCGATGGCGGCGCTGATCTCGCTCTTGCCGACCTTGAGCATCACAATGGGCTTGCGTTTGGCGAAGGTTTTCCTGGCAGCGGCGATGAAGCGTTCCGGATTGCGAATCGTTTCCACGAAGATCGCGAAGGCCTGCACGTCGTCGCGGTCCACCAGCGCCTCGATCATGTCGGGCTGGTCAACCGCCGCCTCGTTGCCGACAGCGGCTATCACGCTGAGGCCTATGCCCTGCTGCAGTGCATATTCGAGGATCTCGTAGCAGACGGATCCGCTCTGCGAGAGCAGGGCGAGCTTGCCGCTCGGCAGCTTGCCCGATGGCCGCATGGCGGTCACGGCATTGCCGCGCGCCACGTCGGCGACGCCGAGACTGTTGGGGCCGATCAGGCAGATGCCGTTTTCTTCTGCGATCCGGACGAGTTCATCCTGCAGCGCTACGCCTTCGGCGCCCGCTTCTGCAAATCCGGAAGACAGCACAATGACTGATTTGATGCCGGCTGCCGCCACGTCGGTGAGCGCATCGAGAACCGCCTCGGTCGGCACGTAGATATAGGCCAGGTCGACCGGCTCGGGGATGTCCTGGCACGACTTGTAGCCGGGCACACCATGCGCCGGGACGCCCTTGCGATTGACCGCGAAGACCTTGCCCTTGAAGCCGAAGGCATGCGTGTTGTGGTAGATCGCGTTGGACCAGTTCGACTTGTCGGAAGCTCCGCAAAGGGCGATCGAGCGCGCACCCAGGAGCTTGTTGATCGCGGCATTCTTCTTTTCAGACATCTTGATCCTCTACACGGTTCTATCCTCTGGCAGGGCCAGACTTACCTGTGCCTTCAGCCGCATTCGATGGGCAGTCGGTGGCACCCTTGTTTCGCTGGCGGAAACGCCGGAAGGCCGATTGCCGGGTGACGGTCGAAGCGAACCCATGCTAGTTAATGACCACGACTTATCAACTCCTCTCCACACGGAGAGCCGTGGAATCATAAAGAGGGTGGAGAGGGACTTTGGCAGACCCAATCAATGGCGCGATAGCCCGGCAGATCTATGAAAAGGTGGCTCTGTTAAAGGCTAACGACGAGCGCGCGCGCAAGGTGCTCAAGGCGGGCCAATTGGTCATGCCGTATTATTCCTACCGAGGTCAGGAGCTCATTCCGGCTGCGGTTTCCACCTGTCTTCGCGAAGACGATTATATCTGCACGATCTATCGCGGCATCCACGACATGCTGGCAAAGGGCATGCCGCTCAAGCAGCTGTGGGCCGAAATAGCCGGGCGCGCCACGGGTATCTGCAAGGGCAAGGGCGGGCCGATGCACCTGACCTACCCTGACAAGGGTATCATGGTGACTACGGGGATCGTCGGCTCATCCCTGCCGATTGCCAATGGGCTGGGCTGGGCATCGCAGTTGTCCGGGGATGGGCGTGTTGCCGTGGCCTATTTCGGAGACGGCGCCTCGAACATCGGCGCATTCCACGAGAGCCTGAATCTGGCGTCGGTCTGGAAGCTGCCGGTGGTATTCGTGTGCCAGAACAACCTCTATGCCGAGCATACGACTTACGAGAAAGGCACGTCCGCGAAGCAAGTTTCAGATCGTGCGTTCGGTTATTCCATGCCGGGCGTGCGGTGCGATGGAAATGACGCGGGATCTATCCATGCGGCGGCGCGGGAAGCCATCGAGCGTGCCCGGTCCGGCGAAGGGCCGACCCTGATCGAGGCGATGACCTTCCGCTTTCACGGTCACGTTTACGGTGACGCCGATAGCTATATGGACCCCGCACTGAAAGAAGCGGCGATGACGGACGACCCGGCACCCCGCCTGCGCGCGCAGGTCATCGCGTCGGACGCGGCGAGCGAGGCCGAGATGGCGGCGCTGGAGGCGCGCATCGAGAGCGAGATCGACGAGGCCGTGGCCTTTGCGCTCGCATCCGCCCCGCCCGGACCCGAGGAACTGGAAATAGACATATTCGCCGAGGAGGTCATGGCATGACCCACCTAGTGCAAACCGCTGCCCCGGTCGCGACCGCAGCAAAGCCGATCCACATCCTGAAGGCGCTCAACCAGGCCATTACGGATGCCATGGAAGCCGACGACACGGTGATCGTGCTTGGCGAGGACGTCGCCGATCCAGAGGAAGGCGGCGTCGTCGGCGTGACGCGCGGCCTTTCGACCAAGTTCGGAGACGCTCGGGTTCGATCGACCCCGATTTCGGAGCAGGCCATCATGGGGGCGGCCATCGGGGCTTCGCTGGTGGGCTACAAGCCGGTTGCGGAGATCATGCTGATGAACTTCGTCACCGTGGCGATGGACATGATCGTCAACCATGCCGCGAAGCTGCGCTTCATGTCCGGCGGACAGACCAGCGTGCCCATCGTCATTCGCACGTCTACCGGCGTGGGGCTGGGGACCGGCGGTCAGCACGCGGACTATCTGGAAGGCTGGTTTGCTCATACCGCAGGGATCAAGGTCGTTTGCCCCTCGACACCCGCCGATGCCTACGGGCTCATGCGGGCGGCGATCGATGATCCCGATCCAGTGCTCTTTATCGAGAACATGCCCAGCTACTGGCAAAAGGGTCCGCCGCCCGAGCGGGGCTACTATGTGCCGTTGGGCAAGGCGGCGACCCGCGTGGAAGGCACCCACGTCACAGTCGTATCCTATTCGCGCATGGCCAACGAATGCTTGGCAGCGGCAAGCAAGGCGGCAGAGCGCGGCGTTTCGGCCGAAGTGATCGACTTGCGCACGGTATCGCCTTGGGATCGCGAGGCGGTGCTTGCCTCTGTCGCCAAGACAGGGCGACTGCTCGTCGTGCACGAAGCGGTCAGGAAATTCGGCGTGGGTGCCGAGATCGCCGCCGAGGTCAACGAGGCGATGTTCGGCAAGCTAAAGGCCCCGATCCGGCGGATGGGCAGTGCCTACTGCCCGGTCCCCTTCGCCAAGGAGCTTGAGAATATCTACGCACCGAACGCTTCGGCCATCGCCGATGCGATCGTCGAATTAGGGAAGGAGTGAACGTTGGCTACCGAGATCCTGCTGCCGAAGATGGGGTTTTCGATGAACGAGGGCGTGCTGTCCGAATGGCTTGTGGCTGACGGCGGGACGGTCACAGCCGGGGAGCCGCTCTATTCGCTCGAGAGCGACAAGTCGACGAACGAGGTGGAAGCCCCGGCGAGCGGAACGCTGCGCATCATGGCGCAGGTCAACGAAACCTATCCTGTCGGCACGGTGCTGGGCATCATCGAATAGGCCGTGCAGTGTCCGCGTCCAGTCGCCGTGGCGCTGGATTTGGAGGCGGGAAACATGAGTGTTCGTTCTCCGGGCGCTCGGCTTCCTTGACCACCTGCCATAAATGAGTGGTAATTACTAAGGCTGATCTTCGGTGTGCGACCTTGGTGAGGAGCGCACAGGATCCGAAACTGGGAGAGCTGACGTGAGCAATATGGCGAAGTCTGCCGGGGAATCCGGGGCAGAGCGCGAAATCGATGGCGATACGGTCCCGGTCGGCGCGGCATTCACAGACAATCGCGAAGTCAGGCGGTGCCCTTTCGATCTGTGGGAGCGCATTCGTGAGCAACCGGGGCTCTACTATCACGAGCCGATCGAGGCATGGATCGCGGCGCGCCATGCGGACGTCATGCAGGTCGTACGCGATCCGGTGTTGTTCTCCAGCAAGCTGCCCTTCGGCAAGGTCGCGGCGCGCAAGGACCGCGAAGTCCTGGAGCCGCTGCTCGAGAACGATCCCGAGGTTGCCCAGCTGATCAAGGGGCTGAAGCCCAGGCGCACGCCCGTGCTGGTCAATTGCGATCCGCCGAACCATGCGCGGCAGAGGCGGCTCGTACAAGGCTCGTTCGTGGGCAAACGCATCAACGATGCTGAGCCTATGGTCGAGAATCTCGCGCGCGAACTGATCGATGGGTTCCCGGCCGACGGCAAGCTCGACCTCGTTTCCGCGTTCGCCGTGCCGTTGCCGGTCCACGTCATCGCCCGGTTGCTCGGCGCCGATGACGAACAGCAGCAGCACTTCAAGCGCTGGTCCGACGATTTCATGCGGACGGCAGGTAACGTCGAGCTATCCCACGAAGTCGTGGTCGCTTCGATGCGCGGCAACCTCGAGCTTTATGATTACCTTCGCAAACAGATTGCGGATCGGCGGACCAATCCGCGCGATGATCTGCTGACGAGCATCATCGAGGCCCGCCAGCCCGGCGACGAGCCCTTCAGCGAGGACGAACTGCTTGCGATGTTCAGCCAGTTCGTGGTGGCCGGCAACGAAACCACGACTGCGCTGATCGGCAGTTCGCTGCTCACTTTGGCGAGGGAGCCACACTTCATCGACGAACTCTACGAGGACGAGAGCAAGATCGCGCGCTTCATCGACGAGATCTTGAGGCGTGAGGCGCCCGTGCAGTCGTCTTTCCGGATCGCCACGCAGGATACCGAAGTGGCCGGGCAGCCGATCAAGGCGGGTGAACAGATCCTGCTGATGTACGGGGCGGCCAATCGCGACGAATCGGTCTACGGTGATCCCGCTATCGACCTCGATGCCAAGCGGCCCAACCATCTTGCGTTCGGCTTCGGCGAGCATTTCTGTCTGGGTTCCAACCTGGCGAAAATGGAAGCGAAGATCGCACTGAAAGTCTTCCTGGACACGTTCGTCCGTTTCCCGCTCCAGCCCGATGCGGTGATAGACTATGCCGGCACCTACCAGGTTCGCAGCCTGCTGGGCCTGCCTGTCACGCTGCAGCCACGAGGCGCGGCATGAGCGCTCCTGTGCTGGAGGGCAAGGTTGCGCTCGTGACCGGTGGGGCGGCCGGTATTGGCCGGGCCTCCGCGCTTGCATTGGCAGAAGCCGGGGCTGCGGTCCTTGTCGTCGACCGCGATGCGCAAGGGGGCGCGCAGGTCGGAGAGGACATCAGGGCACTTGGCGGCGACGCGGATTCTTTTGGTGCGGACGTGTCGAGGCCCGCCGAGATGGAGGCGGCGGTTGCGGCGGCCGTCGGGCGGTGGGGGCATCTCCACCTGGCCTTCAACAATGCGGGAACCGTTCCCGCGCCGCGTCCCACGGCCAAGGTAGCGGTCGAGGACTGGGCGCGGGTGATCGAGATCAACCTGTCCAGCGTATTCTATTCCATGCGGGCGCAGATTCCGGCGATCATCGCAGCCGGCGGCGGTGCGATCGTCAACACCGCTTCCACAACTGGCCTGGTCGGCGCGCAGATGATGGCCAGCTATTCCGCGTCCAAGCACGGGGTCATCGGCCTGACAAAGAGCGCGGCGCTTGAGTTGGCCAAGGCGAACATCCGGGTGAACGCCATCTGCCCCGGCATTGTGGAAACGAAATTGCTCAGCACGACGTTTCCCGATCCGGAGGTGCGCAAGCAACTGGCAGGCCGTAGCCCGATGGGCCGGATGGCCGTGCCGGAGGAGATTGCGGGCCTCGTCGTCTACTTGTGTTCGCCCGCAGCGAGCTTCGTCACGGGTTCGGCCTTCCCGGTCGATGGCGGCGAGACTGCTCAGTGATCCTGAACTCGGCCTCCTGTCCTGCTGCGGGTCTGCCACGCGCGATGATTGTTGCTATGGTCTTGTCCCAATCAACCAAATCAGGGACGGGCCGATGAAACTGGCAGAGGAACAACGCGCTCCTTCGTGGAGACGGCGCAAGGATCACCGCAGGAAGGAGATCATGGAGGCTGCCGTCTGCGTCCTCGATGAAGACGGGATCGAGCAGGTGGCGGTCGCCAAGATCGCGACGATTGCCGGCGTGTCCGAAGCGACGGTCTACAAGTACTTCGAGACCAAGGAAAACCTGATCGGCCAGACGCTGGAGTCCGCCATGACCCAGTTTGTGGAAATGCTGGAGCGTCAAGTCCGCGCGGCCGAAGGGTGCAGGGAGCGTATTTGTCGCCTTTCGATCCTGTCGCTGCAGGACATGGCGCGCCGGCGCAATGTCCAGCGCGCCGTCAACGGCCATTTGCGCTGGGCGGGGCAGTACAAATCCACCATCCACGAGATCCATCGGCGCATTGCGCGGCTGGTCGAATGGATCTTTGCCGAGGGGGTCAAGGAAGGGGAGATCTCCGCGCAGTGTGACCTGGTGATTGCCGGAGACATGCTGTTCGGGGCCCTTGAAGGTGCGGCCTGGCGCACGGTGCTGCAAGCCGAGCCGCGGCCACTGGACGAGGAGGCGTTTGTGGACGCCATGGTGGACCAGCTTCTCGGCGGAATACGGCCCGCGGCCGCGACCTAGGTCGCGCCGCGTGGTGAACAACCAGAAACACAAAAGGTAGAGGTGATTGCGATGATCGAGTTTCCGGGCGCGGACCAGAACTTCATTGATGACATCGAGCGGATGTACGAGAAGGAGCAGGCCGAAAGCGAGCTCATTACGGACATCGCCAAAATCCCGGCCCGTTATGAACTGCTGACGGCAGAATGGATGACCAAGGCGCTGTGCGCGTCCACCCCCGGTGCGCGGGTCGAAACCGTCACGCTTGATGCTCCGGACGATGGTTCGTCCAACCGGCGGCGCATTTTCCTCACCTACAATGAAGTAGGGCAGGCGGCGGGTCTTCCGCCCACGGTATTCGCCAAGGCGTCGAACGAAGTGCTCAACCGGGTGATCTACGGGATCCTCGGTACCGGCGAGATTGAGTCGACCTTCTACACCAAGATCCGCCCCGAGCTGGACATCGAGGCGCCGAAGTGCCTGTTCGCGAACTTCGATCCGCGCACGTTCAATTCGATCATCCTGCTCAAGGATATGCGGGGAGAGGCAGATTTCTGCGACTACGATACGCCGATCACCTTCGAACGGGCTGCGGGCATGCTGCGCTTGCTCGCCGGCGTCCACGCGAAGTACGCTGGCGACAAGGTGGAGGCGATCAGGCCGCTCCTGCGCACCTGGCCGCAGCACTGGGCCAACATCCTGCGGCTCGGCATGGAAGAATATTCCAAGCGGGGCTTTCTTGCCGCCGAGACGGTGATGCCCTCCTCGCTGTTCAAACGCTACGATGAGGTCTGGCCGGCCACGATGGCCGCGGTCGCGCAGCACGAAGTCCTGCCGCCCAACATGATCCATGGCGATGTCCATCTCAAGAACTGGTACATCACCAAGGACGGCCGTATGGGCCTGAGCGACTGGCAGGGGCCGACTCTGGGCCACTGGTCGCGTGACATTGCCTATTCGATGTCGGCCGCGCTTTCGGTGGAGAACCGCCGCGCCTGGGAGCGGGACCTGCTGGCTCTCTACCGCGAGGAGATGCTGTCGCTGGGTGTCGAGATGCCTTCGCTCGATGAGGTCATCACGCTGTTCCGGCGCCAGCTGTTCACCGCGCTTGCCTACTGGACGATCACCCTGCGCCATCCGCCGACCATGCCCGACATGCAGCCCGAGAATGCCACGATCGAGTTCATCAAGCGCATCTCGACCGCGATAGACGATCACGACGCATTTGCCGCCGTCGTCTGATCGAAACGACCCGAGAGCTCGACAATGGATCTGAAATACTCGTCCGAGCAGGACCTGCTGCGCGACAGCGCGTTCGGTTATCTTTCCTCGGTCTATGACTACCATGCGCGCTGCCGGATTGTGGCGGGCAAGGAGGCGATCGACCGTTCGATCTGGGCTAAATTCGCGGAGCTTGGCTGGCTGGCGCTACCGATCCCCGAGGAGGACGAGGGGATCGGCGGTGACGCGGTAGACCTGTCCGTGGTCATGGAGGCATTGGGATCGCGGCTCGTGGTCGAACCGTTCCTGCCTACCGTGGTGCTCGGCGCCGGACTGATCGACCTCCTGGCTACGGGAGAACAGAGAGCGATCCTTGCCGAGGTCGCGCAAGGGACGGCGATGTTGGCGCTGGCCCACCAGGAACGGGGCGTGCCCTTTGGCAGTCCCCGCGTGGAAACGCGCGCAGAGCGCAGCGGCGAGGGGTGGTCCATTCGCGGCGCAAAGATCCTCGCGATCGGCGCAGGGCTGGCTGACCATGTGCTTGTGCCGGCGCGCATCTCTGGAGCGATTGACGATGCGGAGGGAGTCGGCGTCTTCGTTGTGTCACGCGGCACGCCGGGGCTGGAACTCACCGAATACCCTATCGCCGATGGCCGGCGCGCCGCCGATCTGTCCATCGATATCGCCGGGCTTTCCGACAGCGCCCTCCTGGGCGGATGCGAGAATGCCCTGCCGGCTCTCGAGCAGGTGATCGACAAGGCTATAGCCGCAAGCTGTGCCTACGTGGTGGGCGGTCTCGACATGCTGATACGCCTGACCCGCGACTACACCGCTGGCCGATCGCAGTTCGGCAAACCGCTGGGCCGCTTCCAGGTGGTGCAGCACAGGCTGGCGGAAATGCAGGTCAAGCGCATCGAGGCGCGCGCGGCGATGCAACTGGCCGCCATCCGGTGCGATGGCCCGCGCATTGAGCGCATCCGCGCCATTTCGGCCGCGAAGGTGAAGGTAAGCGAGGCGGCGCGCTACATCGCGCATCAGGCGGTCCAGCTTCACGGCGGGATGGGGCTCACCGAGGAATTGAGCGTCGGCACTTATCTCAAGCACGTGCTGACCTTCGAGCGTTTGCTCGGCGATACGGACGATCACCTGCGCCGCTATGCGCAATTGCTGGCCGACGGCCGGATCGATGTCAGGCGGGGCCTGGTCAATGAGGGAGCGGAGGCATGAACCTTGACCTGACAGCCGAGGAACTGGCGTTTCGCGATCGCATCCGCACGTTCATCGAGGCGGCTCTGCCCGAACAGATCCGCAACGGGGCCGCGGTCAACGTGGCATCGGCCTTCGAATACGACATCAGTCATCCCTGGCACGAAATCCTTCGCGACGCAGGTATGGCCGCGCCGGGCTGGCCCGTGGAATTTGGCGGGACGGGCTGGAACGACGTCGAACAGTACCTCTGGCGCATGGAGCACTGGCGCGCCGGGGCTCCGGTCATTTCCCAGCTGGGCATGCGCCTGGTCGCGCCGACGCTGCTGCACTTCGGTACTCCCGAGCAGAAGGCGCGGTTCCTGCCCCGGATTCTTTCGGGCGAGGACTACTGGTGCCAGGGATTCTCCGAGCCGGGCGCCGGTTCCGACCTTGCCGCGCTGAGCTGCGCTGCGGTGCGAGATGGCGACGAATACGTCGTGAACGGCACCAAGCTGTGGCAGACCCATGCGCACTTCGCAGACTGGATGATCCTGTTGGTGCGCACCTCGTCCGCTGGTAAGCCGCAACAGGGCATCACATGCCTTCTCGTGGACATGCGTTCTCCTGGGCTATCGATCAAGCCGATCCGAACCATCGGTGGCGATATCGAAGTCAACGAGGTGTTCCTCGACGATGTCCGCGTACCGGCCGACCAGATGATCGGCGCCGAAGGCGACGGCTGGTCCATTGCCAAGCATCTCCTCTCGGTGGAACGCGCGAGCAGCGGCAACGCCGGCGGGCGGCTCCGTTCAAACATGGCGAGCCTGATGCGCATGCTGGATCGCCGGGAAAATCATGTGCCCGACGCGTTCGGGGAGCGCACCCTGATGGCAAAGATCGCGCGCCGCGCCATCGACGTCGATATTGTCGAAATGCTTGAGCTCCAGCTGCTGCAATCGACGCTTGACGACCACGCGGGCGGGGCAGGGGCCTCGGTCATCAAGCTGCGCTCCAGCATCGTCGAGCAGGAGATCAACGAACTTTCTCTGGAGGTCGTCGGACCCGAAGTCGTGCGCTGGAACGATCACCGTCCGCTTCACGAGGTGGACGCCGGGCAGGAAGAGCTGGAGCGGCTGGCGATTGCGCCGCAGTACCTGAATGGCCGGGTTCGCACGATCTTCGGCGGTGCGACCGAAGTGCAGCTTGGCATCATTGAGAAGGCATTGCAGGCCAGCCTATGAGGGTTTGCGCCTGCGCTTTTTGCGCTGCGCGCGGCCATTGCACCGGCTGGCCGCCAGCATGCCGTGTTCGCCGACCATATTCATGAACGCAGGAGGATCCTGGTGCCCGCACAGTCCAGTCGCAATCGACGCATTCTGCTCGTCAACCGGCCAGTAGGCATTCCCCAGCCTTCGGATTTCGCTTTCGATGAAACCGGCCTGGTGCCGCTGGAAGACGGACAATTCCTTGTTAGAAACTGTTTCCTGTCGGTCGATCCGGCGCAGCGCGGCTGGGCCAACGAAGGGGCGAACTATTCGAACCCCGTCCCCCTCGGTAGCGTCATGCGTGCGCTTGCAGTAGGCGAGATCGTCGAATCGCGGCATGCGGAATACCCGGTCGGGCATCATGTCTACGGCTGGCTGGGCTGGCAGGACTACGCGATTGCGTCCCCAAAGCATGTGCTCACCCGGATTGCCGCGCCGCGGCTGCCGCTTTCGGCTTATGCGGGGGTGCTCGGTATCAATGGCCTGACGGCCCATCTCGCGTTGCACGGCATCGGTCGGCCCAAGGCGGGCGACACCGTGCTCGTCTCGACCGCGGCAGGGGCGGTCGGCAGCGTTGTCGGCCAGTTGGCGCGGGCTGCGGGGTGCACGACAATCGGGCTCAGCAGCGACCCGGCCAAGCTGGCGATGTGCCGGGATCGCTTCGGCTACGATCACGCCATCAACTATCGCGAACCCGGGCTGGAAGAGGCCATTTCAAGGGTTGCACCGGACGGCATCGACGTATTCTTCGACAATGTGGGAGGCGAGCAGCTCGACAAGATGCTGCGGAAAATGCGCGTCGGGGGCCGGGTCGTCCAGTGCGGCACCGCGTCGGTTCCGTCGTGGACGCCGCCGCCGACCGGCCTTCGCAATGAACGCGAGCTGCTGATGCGAAGGCTTACCTGGGGCGGTTTCGTGGTCTTCGATCACATGGCGGTCTTCGAAGAGACGATGCACGCGCTCGGAGCGATGATCGAGGACGGATCGCTCGTGTACGACGAGGATGTCCGGGAGGGCATCGCGTGCGCGCCACAAGCCCTCGTCGATGTCTTCGCCGGAAGAAACCGTGGTAAGGTGCTCATTTCTCCGTGATGTCCGTGATGTTTCCATGGTGAGTGTTGCCGGTGTGCTCAGAAGTTTCCTATCGTAATTTCTATATTGGGAAATCGAATGATTGAGCATTGCACTGGAAGGGCTGATGACGGGGATATTTACTGACGTGCAGCAAGCCATACATGACGGTGTGACTAAAGTTTGCGACCAGTTTGGTGATGAATACTGGTCAATTTGTGATCGCGAAAAGCGCTTTCCGTTCGAATTTCACAAGGCAATGGCCGATGGGGGGTGGCTGGGCATCACGATGCCCGAGGAACTTGGCGGCGCGAACCTGGGCGTCACCGAAGCGGCGATCATGATGCACGCCGTATCGAGCAGTGCAGGGGGGTATTCGGCGGCCAGTGCCATTCATCTGAATCTGTTCGGCCCGCACGCCGTCGTCACCAACGGTGATCGGGAGCAGAAGGAGCGCATGCTGCGCCCGCTGATCCTTGGCGAGGATAAGGCATGCTTCGGCGTGACCGAGCCCGACGCCGGGCTCGACACCACCAGCATCAAGACCTTCGCCCACAAGGTGGACGGCGGATACCGTGTCTCGGGCCGCAAGATGTGGACCTCCTCAGGGCAGGTGGCGAACAAGATCGTCTTGCTGACGCGCACGACGCCCAAGGATCAGTGCCGCAAGCCGACCGACGGCATGACCTTGTTCTACACCGACCTTGACCACGATCAGATCGAGGTGCGGCGGATCGACAAGATGGGGCGCAACGCGGTCGATTCGAACGCGACGTTCATCGATGATTACTTCGTGCCCGAAGCGGACCGGATCGGCGAGGAAGGCGAGGGCTTCCGCTACATCCTCGACAGCCTGAACCCCGAGCGCATCCTTGTCGGGATCGAGGCGGTGGGTCTGGGGCGCGGCGCTCTGGCCCGAGCGGCGACCTATGCCAAGGATCGCCACGTTTTCGGACGCCCCATCGGCCAAAACCAGGGCATCCAGCATCCACTGGCGGAGAACTGGATCTACCTTGAATCCGCGTTCTGGATGATCATGCGGGCAGCCCAGCTCTACGACAGCGGCTTGCCGTGCGGCGCAGAGGCCAACGCGGGCAAGTTCCTGGGGGGGCGCGCGGCTTTCGAGGCCTGCACACGCGCGGTAATGACGCATGGCGGAATGGGTTATTCTTCCGAATACCAGGTGGAGCGCCTTTTCCGCGAATCCATACTCCTGCGCATCGCGCCCATCACCGAGCAACTGATCCTGAGTTTCATCGCGGAGAAGACGCTCGGGCTCCCCAAGTCCTACTGAAGGGAACGCAAGATGGCTGGAGAATGGTTTGACGACTTGCGCGTGGGCCAGATGTTCGTTCATCCGATCCGCCGGACCGTCACCGAGACCGACAACGTCCTTTTCAGCGCGATGACTCACAACCCGGCGCTGCTCCATCTCGACGAGGAGTACATGAAGGAGACCGAGTTCGGTCGGCGGCTCGTCAACTCGGCCTTCACGCTGGGGGTGATGGTCGGCATATCGGTGGGCGATACCACGCTGGGAACCGCCGTTGCCAATCTGGGGTGGGACGAGGTGCGGTTCCCCACCCCTCTGTTCCACGGTGACACGGTCCACGTGACGAGCGAGGTCGTCGCGCTGCGTGACTCCCGATCACGGCCGGATTGCGGCATCGTGACGTTTTTGCACAAAGCGTACAATCAGAATGACGAACTGGTCGCCACGTGCAAGCGATCCGGCCTGCAGCGCAAACGACAGGGCAGGGATGCACGATGATTGCGCCCCTTCGTTCCCTGCTGTTCATTCCGGGTGACAGCGAAAGGAAGATCGCCAAGGAGGCGGGTTGCGGCGCTGACGCAGTGATCCTCGACCTCGAAGACGCTGTTGCCCCCGACCGCAAAGACCTGGCGCGCAAGCTGGTGGCAGACTTCATCGCCCGCACTGCGCGCGAAGAGCGCACGGTGCAGTACTGGGTGCGGGTCAATCCCTTCGACACGGGCCGGTCCGCTGAAGATCTTGCCGCGATCATGCCCGGCGCGCCCGATGGCATCATGTTGCCCAAGATCGACGGCCCCGAGGACGTGCGCCGCCTGTCTCACTATCTCGATGCGCTCGAAGCGGTGTGCGGTATCGAGCCCGGCTCCACACGCATCCTGCCGGTGGCGACGGAGACTGCCCGGGCGCCTTTTGCGCTTGGCGATTTCGCGAATGCGAACCTGCCGCGCCTGGCGGGCTTGACCTGGGGGGCGGAGGATCTTGCCACTGCGGTAGGCGCCAGCACCAACCTCGACGGTGACGGCCAATGGGCCTTTACCTACCGCATGGCGCGCTCGCTCTGCCTGCTGGCCGCCAGCGCCGCAGGGGTGCCGGCAATCGAGACACTGTTCGTCGATTTCAACGACGACGAGAGCCTGCGTCGTACCAGCCGCGCTGCCCGGGCCGAGGGTTTCATGGGCCGCATCGCGATCCACCCCGCGCAAGTCGCCGGCATCAACGAAAGCTTCAGACCGTCCAACGATGAGGTCGCACACGCCCGCCGTATCCTTGATGCTTTCGAGGCCGCGCCCGGCGCCGGGACGGTCAGTCTCGATGGCAAGATGATCGACATCCCGCATCTTCGCCAGGCCAGGCAAGTGATAGCGCAGGCCGAGGCGGTCAGAACCGGATAGCGCCGCACGGGCCGGACATCGCTGCCCCGCGCTGCACATGCCCGCCGGACAATTCAAAGGAGAGCCCATGAAAAATAAGGTCATCATCAGCTGCGCGATCACGGGCTCGATCCACACGCCCTCGATGTCGCCCCACCTGCCGATCACGGCGGAGGAAATCGCGCAGAGCGCGCTGGAGGCCGCCGAGGCTGGCGCTGCCATCGTGCACCTGCACGCGCGCGACCCCAAGGATGGCCGCCCAGTGCACACCCCGGAAGACTTCGAACCGTTCCTGCGCGTCATCAAGCAGGCCAGCGACGTCGTAGTGAACATCACCACCGGCGCATCGCCCTACATGCCGGTGGAATACCGGGTGAAACCCGCCGAGGTCTGGAAGCCGGAAGTCGCGAGCCTCAACATGGGCTCGATGAACTTCGGCCTGTTTCCCATGCTCAAACGCGACCGAGAGTGGAAGCACGAGTGGGAACCGGAAATGCTGGAGGCCAGCCACGACTTGGTGTTCCGCAATTCGTTCAAGGACATCCGCTATGCGCTGGAAACCCTGAACGCCACCGGCACGCGCTATGAATTCGAGTGCTACGACACCAGCCACCTCTACAACCTGCACTACTTCTGGAAGGAGGGCCTCGTCGAAGGGCCTCTGTTCATCCAGACCTGCTTCGGCCTGCTGGGCGGGATCGGTGCGCATCCCGACGACGTGATGCACCTCAAGCGCACGGCGGACCGCCTGTTCGGCGATCAGTACCGCTGGTCGGTGCTGGCGGCCGGTACGAACCAGATGCCGGTTGCGGCGATGGCGGCCAGCATGGGCGGTAACGTGCGCGTTGGCCTGGAGGACAGCCTGTGGCTGGGCAAGGGCCAGCTGGCCCGGACCAATGCCGAACAAGTCACGAAGGTTCGTCAGATCATCGAAGGCCTCGGCGGCGAGATCGCCACCCCGGCAGAAGCACGGGAAATCCTCTCGCTCAAAGGCGGTGACAAGGTAGCCTTCTGAAGGCCCGGCTGCCGGCAAGCCAATGCATTTGCGGATGCGGCTATGCCGGCGAGAAGTTCAGGTATGGACTGCACGGGCACGGGGACTGGACGCAACCCGATCATGCCAATCCTTATTTTTGCGAAATGTTACGTTTACTCAATAGCCGCTTCGTGTTGACGCAAATCAACTGAGGCAAGCTGGAAGCCGCATAAAATTCAGGCCTGACATTATGGAAGGCGAGAGGATTTTGCGGTGGGACAAGCCAATTCGGATTTCAACGATTTTCAACGAGGTCTGGCCACGCCCATGGCGCCGAACTGGCGGGATATTCGCGATACGGATTCGCGTCCGCTTCCCGAACCCTATCTGACGGAGTCCTCCCCCAATCTGGGGACGGCGAAAATTCCGCCCGAGCGCTACACCTCCTATGATTTTCATCGCCAGGAGTGTCAATCGGCGTCCAATCGGGACCCCCTATCGGCGCGCAAAAGGGACCCCTTGGCAGCATTGCG
>NZ_BMLK01000040.1 GCF_014645195.1 Novosphingobium indicum
TATTACGCATCGTGTGCGATTACATCTAGCATCGTCTTGGTGCGTTTGCTACATAATGCCGGGAATAACGAAGGGGGGGAAGGCGACCGGAGCGCAGGAGCGAGACGCCTCACTCCCCGTCCGTCGCCAGCAGCAGGAACGACTTCGCCGTCTCCTCCAGCATCGCCGAATCCGGGGAGCCCAGCAGGATCTCGGCCAGCAGGTTGGTGTCCTTGAGCAGCATTTTCGCGCCGTGTTCAAACATGCGTGGCTCGGGAATGCGGGCGTAGACTTCGAAGCCGAAGCTCTTGCCCGAACTCGCGTTGACCAGTTCGGCGAGCGCCTTGCGGTCCACCCCGAGCGCCTCGCCGGCCTGCAGCGCGGCCTGCGCGAGGCCCATGTTCGCGGCCATCAGCGAGTTGTTGACGATCTTGGCCTTCTGCCCGGCACCCGCCTCGCCCAGCAGGACGATCAGCTTGCCGAAACTTTCGAACACCGGTTTTGCCTGATCGAAGGCCGCCTGCGATCCGCCGCACATCACTGTCATCGTGCCCGCCTCGGCGCCCGGCGCGCCGCCGCTGACCGGGGCGTCCATCATCGCCACGCCGTGCTCGGCGCAGAGCGTTTCCACCTTCGCGGCGGTCTCGGGCAGGATTGTCGAGTGCAGCGCGAGCAGGCTGCCGCGTTTCATCGCCGGAACGAGGCGCCCGCAAATCTCCAGCACGTCCGCATCGTTCACCACGCACAGGCCCACATGATCGCAGGCCGCGCCGAGCGCCTCGACGCTCTCCGCCACATCCGCGCCCTTCTCGGCGAATTCGACGGTCGTTTCCGGGCGGCGCGCCCAGACGGTGAGCGGAAAGCGCAGCAGCATGCGATGCGCCATCGGCCCGCCCTGACTGCCGATACCGATGAAACCCGTTCTGATGGCCATGATGCGCCTCTCCGTTCGATCCTGCTTCTCGATTCCATCGAAGCGGCAACCCGGCCGTGTGTCCAGTCGTTGTCGTTCAGGAATGCAAGGGTTCATCCCGCCATCGTCGGGGCGACGTGAAGCGATTTTCGAGCCACGAGAGGTGCCACGACCACTGGCATGGACATGGCACAATTCACTTCTTATGTTGCACACACGCGTAATAATTTAACAACGAGGATGTCATGGCCTCTGCAGCTTCAACTGCCGCCGACGACAAGCAAACGCTCTCCCGCCTGCTCACAGCGGTGATCGGTGCGGAGACCGCGCGGGACGCACTCTCCACGCTCGCCATCGCGCCCGAACTGCACGGCGAAAGCGACCGGGCAAGCCGCGCGCAAGTGGCCATGGCGCTCAATGCCGCGCTGTTTATGGACCTGCTGGACCGGGTGCCGACCGCCGCACGCTATGTCGGCCAGATCCGCGAGACCGGCGAGCCAATCGTCTTCGATCACGGCGCCCTGCGCACCATAGACGGCCCCTGCGGCGAGTTGCCGGTCGGCCACAAGGCCTTCGCGCGCTTCCTCGAGCCGCTGGGCTACGAAGTGGGCGGGCTCTATCCCCTCCCCGCGCTCAAGATGACCGGACGCGCCTTCGTGCACCGCGACCTGCCCGAGATGATCCCGCAGTTCTTCGTGTCCGAACTTCACCTGCGCGAACTGCCCGAAGCCGCACAGGGCCATGCGGAGAAGATCTTCGGAGAATCGCAGGACCCTCTGGGCACGGCCGAATGGCAGGCGCTCGATGCACTGTCGCGCGACGGCACCTGTTCGCTGGACGAGGCCGTGACCATCGTGAAGGGCGCGCTGCAGGCCTTCAATCGGCAGCACCCGGTACCCGCGCTGGAAGACTACCGCGCGCTGCTCCAGCACAGCAAGGAGGGCGCCTGGATCGCGACCGAGGGCAATGCCTTCAATCACGCCACGACGCGCGTCGCCGATGTCGTGGCGCTGGCCGAGGACCTCAGGGCACAGGGCTACCCGATGAAGCCTGCCGTCGAGATCTCGCAGAACGGCCGCGTGCGCCAGACCGCGATCCTCGCCGACAAGGTGCGACGCGCCTTTCGCATGCCCGACGGCAGCGAAACCGAGCTGGATGTGCCCGGCTCCTTCTATGAATTCATCACCCGCGATACCGATCCGGACAGCGGCCTGCTCGACCTCACGTTCGACAGCGGCAACGCGACCGGCATCTTCGCAGTGACAAGGGACTCCTGATCATGCTCCAATCCTTCGATCCCGCCACCGGCGATCTGGTCTGGGAAGGCGAGACTGCTGGCCCCGAGGCCGTCACCGCAGCACTCCAGCGCGCGCGCAAGGCGTTTCCGGCATGGGCCGCCCTGCCCGTCGCGGCGCGCGTGGAGGCCGTGCAGCGCTTCAAGGCCGCACTCGAAGCCCGCAAGGAGGCGCTCGGCGAAGTGATCTCGCGCGAAACCGGCAAACCGCGCTGGGAAGGCCTTGCCGAAGTCGGCTCGATGATCGGCAAGGTGGGCATTTCGATCACCGCGCAGGCCGAACGCGCCGGGGAGAAGCGCTCGGACATGCCCTTCGGCCAGGCCGTGCTGCGCCACCGCCCGCACGGGGTGGTGGCCGTGCTCGGCCCGTTCAACTTCCCCGGGCACCTGCCCAACGGCCATATCGTCCCCGCCCTGCTCGCGGGCAACACGGTGGTGTTCAAGCCCTCCGAAGTGACCCCCGCCACCGGCGCGGCGATGGCCGAATGCTGGGCCGAGGCGGGGCTGCCCGAAGGTGTGTTCCAGATCCTGCAGGGCGGACGCGAGACCGGCGAAGCGCTGCTTTCCGGCGACATCGACGGGCTGCTCTTCACCGGCTCGGCCAAGGCGGGCGCGCACTTCCGCCATATGTTCGCCGACCGCCCCGATGTGATCCTCGCGCTCGAACTGGGCGGCAACAATCCGCTGGTCGCGTGGGATGGGGACGTCGAGGAAGCCGCCTCCGTGGTCGTCCAGTCCGCCTTCGTCACCACCGGCCAGCGCTGCTCCTGCGCGCGCCGACTGATCGTGCCGGACAATGAATTCGGCACCGCACTGGCCGAGGCCGTCGATGCGCTCGCCGGCAAGCTGGCGATCGGCGCGTGGGACGAGACGCCCGAGCCCTACATGGGCCCGCTGATCTCCGATGCTGCGGCAGCGGGAGCCAAGGCGCAGGTCGAAGCCCTGATCGGCCACGGCGCCAAGGTGATTCGCCCGTTCACCGGGATCGAGGGCCGCAGCGACGCCTTCGTGACACCCGCGATCCTCGACGTGACCGGCGTGGGCGTGCCCGACGAGGAGATCTTCGCCCCGGTCCTGCAAGTCCGCCGCGTCGGCGATTTCGATGCCGCGCTGGCCGCCGCCAACCACACCCGCTTCGGCCTTTCCGCCGGCCTCATCAGCGCCGACGACGCCCTGTGGGAGCGCTTCATCCACGAATGCCGCGCCGGCGTCGTCAACCGCAACCGCCCGACCACCGGCGCCGCCGGATCGATGCCCTTCGGCGGCCTCGGCGACAGCGGCAACCACCGCCCGAGCGCCTACTACGCAGCCGACTACTGCGCCTATCCGGTCGCCAGCTTCGAAGCGGCGAGCGCGGAAGGCAATTCGGGGGCTCTGGCCGGGAAGCTGCGCGCATGATCCTTCCTGCCCTCTCCTTCGTCATTGCGAGCGTAGCGAAGCAATCCAGGGCGGTTTGCACCTACTCTGGATTGCCGCGTCGGCTCCGCCTCCTCGCAATGACGAGGATGGGAACAGGAACGGGAGAGCAAGCCGATGAATGCTGAACTGACGAAACCCGGCCTCACTCCCGAAGAAGCGGACCTCCTCGCCCCTATCGCGCGCGCGCCAATCCTCGAACGCACGCTAGCATGGGCGGCGATCAACAGCGGCACCGCCAATCTCGACGGCGTCGCGGCGATGGCCGGGCGGCTGGCAGACGCCTTTGCCGCGCTGCCCGGCGACGTGCGGCTGGTCGATCCCGCCCCGGTCGAGAAAGTCGACGAAGAAGGCCACATGCGCACGGTCACTCATGGCCGCCATCTCGTCGTTTCGGTGCGCCCCGAGGCCGAGCGCCGCGTGATCCTCACCGGCCACATGGACACGGTCTATGCCAAGGATCACCCCTTCCAGACCTGCGACTGGTTCGACGACGACACCCTCCACGGCCCCGGCACCGCCGACATGAAGGGCGGCCTCTCGCTGATGCTCGAAGGGCTGCTTGCCTACGAGCGTGGCAATCCTGCGCTCGGCTACGACGTGATGATCAACAGCGACGAGGAGACCGGCTCGCTCTCCTCCGCCGCGCTGATCGCCGAACTGGCGCAGGGCAAGATGGCGGCGCTCACCTACGAGCCCGGTCTGCCCGACGGCTCGATGGCCCGCGCCCGCCCCGGTTCGGGCAACTACGCCGCGGTGATCCACGGCCGCTCCGCCCATGCCGGCCGCAATCCCGAGGATGGCCGCAATGCCGTCGTCGCTGCCGGCGACCTCGCGCTGCGCCTCGCTGCGGGCAGGCAGGACGGGCTTTCGGTGAACCCCGCGCGGATCGAGGGCGGTGCGCCCAACAACACCGTGCCGGACCTTGCCATCCTCCACTTCAACTTGCGCCCGCGCACGCCCGAACTGGGCCAGATCGCACGCAAGCTGATCGACGTGGCGATTGCCGCCGTCGCCATGAAGCACGACGTCTCGATCCACCTCACCGGCCGCGTCTCGCGCCCGCCCAAACCCATCGGCGAGAAGACCGAGGCGCTCTTCGGCCTCGTCTCCAAGGCCTCAACCGACCTTGGCCAGACGATGACATGGAAGGACACCGGCGGCGTGTGCGACGGCAACAACATCGCGGCTTGCGGCGTCCCCGTGCTCGACACGATGGGCGCGCTCGGCGGCGCGATCCACTCGCCCGACGAGTTCATGCTCGCCAGCTCGCTCGATGCCCGTGCCCGGCTGACGGCTCTGGTGATGCACCGGTTGGACAAGGGCGGGCTTCGCGTATGACGGTTCACTCGGAGGCGCGGAGACGCGGAGATATAGCGTTTGCGGCGAAGCCGCTTTCCAATCAAAACGCAGCGATTGGCGCAGCGCCGGGATCAATGGAAATGTGCCTGCGGCGCAGGATGACGTCTTTGCGCCCCTTCGGCTGGCTGCTTGCAGCAGCCGCTCAGGACGGGCTGTGCGCCTTTGCGCGATCGTCTTCTTCCTTTCTCCGCGTCTCCGCGGCTCCGCGTGAATCCACCAGGCGCGCGCCCGCTATCATCCCACCACTCCGCGTGGCACGGTCCCCCCACCTCAACCCCGGAGCACAGGCATGACCTTCATCCTCAGACCCGCCCGCGAAAAGGACCTCGAAGCGCTCTACCGCATGGCCAAGGGCACCGGCGGCGGCTTCACCAACCTGCCGCCCGACAAGCCGACGCTGAAGGCCAAGCTGGAACGCGCCGCCAAGGCCTTCGCCCGCGAGGAGGACACGCTGGGCGACGACATGTTCGTCTTCATCCTCGAGGATACCGAAACCGGCAAAGTGCGCGGCACCTGCCAGATCTTCTCGCAGGTGGGCACCGAGCTGCCGTTCTATTCCTACCGCATCGGCCGCATCACCCAGCATTCCAAGGAACTCGACCGCACGTTCCGCGCCGAGATGCTGACGCTGTGCACCGATCTCGACGGATCGAGCGAAGTCGGCGGCCTCTACCTCGACCCGACCGAGCGCTCCTCGGGCGTCGGCAAGCTGCTCGCGCGCAGCCGCTACCTGTTCATCCGCGCCCACCGCGCCAAGTTCGCCGACCGCACGCTGGCCGAACTGCGCGGCGCCATCGACGATGCCGGCAACTCGCCGTTCTGGGACGGCCTCGCCGGCCGCTTCTTCGACATGAGCTTTCGCGACGCCGACGAGTTCAATGCGCGCCACGGCAACCAGTTCATCGCCGATCTTATGCCCAAGCACCCGATCTACACTGCGCTGCTCTCCGAAGGCGCGCGGCAGGTCATGGGCCAGCCGCACTATTCGGGCCGCCCGGCGATGCGCATGCTCGAAAACGAGGGTTTCCGCTTCCAGAACTACGTCGACATCTTCGACGGCGGCCCCTCGATGATGGCCGACACCGACCGCATCCGCACCATCCAGGTGGCGAACGACGCAAAGATCACCGCCCTTACCGTGCCTGACGATGATGGCCCGACGCACATCGTCTCCCACGGCCGCCTCGCCGACTTCCGCGCCTGCATCGGCCAGCTCACCGAGACCGACGAGGGCGTGACGCTGGACGAGGAAACCGCCGCGGCCATGGGTGTGGGCGTGGGGGACACCGTGACCTACGCGCCGGCGTGAAGCGTCAATACCCCTCCTCTTCAGAGGAGGGGGGGTTCAGGCGGCTTTGCTCAGTACGGTTTACAAAACCTTCGTCATCCCCTCCCTCTTGGCCAGCTGAAGAGCGGGAATGACGCAGGTTTTGTGCGTGCCCTTCTCTCCCCGCTCAGGCTGAGCTTGTCGAAGCCCCGGTGAAGTGGCGCTGCAATCGCCCAAGCTTTCCTACACTCCGCACCTTGCAGTAGGCTCCTCAGCATGAGCCTTACCCGCCCCCTCATCGCCGCACCCCACCTCCACAAGGTGACACCGCCCCCGCGCAAAGTGACACTTCCGCCCCAAGGTGACACGTTTCCTTCTGGACCGTGTCACCCGTGTAAACCTGTCACCTTGTGACGCCCCTCTCCGCCGCCTAAAAGCCAGCCCATGATCACCGAAATCAATTTCGACGGCATCGTCGGTCCCAGCCACAACTACGCCGGGCTCAGCCTCGGCAACCTCGCCTCGACGCGCAATCTGGGGAAGGTCTCGCGGCCGCGCGATGCGGCGTTGCAGGGGCTGGCGAAGATGCGCGCCAATCTGGAGCGGGGGTTGCCGCAGGGTTTCTTCCTGCCGCAGCGGCGGCCCGATGAGGGCTGGCTGCAGCAGCTTGGCACGACGATGGCCGATGCCAGCGCGGCGCTGCGGGCCAATGCCATGTCGGCATCCTCGATGTGGGCCGCCAATGCCGCGACCGTCTCGCCCGCGGCTGACACCGCCGACGGACGCTGCCACCTCACCGTCGCCAACCTCGTGACGATGCCCCACCGCAGCCATGAATGGCGCGAGACGCTGGCACAGTTGCAGCTTGCCTTCGCCGATCACGCGCACTTCGCCGTGCACGCCCCGGTCCCCGCCCCCTTCGGCGACGAGGGCGCGGCCAACCACATGCGGCTGTGCGCCAGCCACGATGCGCCGGGCGTGGAAGTCTTCGTCTATGGCGAGGCGGGCGGCCCCTACCCCGCCCGCCAGCACCGCGAGGCGAGCGAGGCGATTGCCCGCATCCACGGGCTCGACCCGGCGCGTACGATCTTCGCCCGCCAGTCGGACGCGGCGATTGCTGCCGGCGCCTTTCACAACGACGTCGTCGCCGTCGCCAACGAGCGCGTGCTGTTCACCCACGAACTCGCCTTCGCCGACCGCGAGGGTTTCTACGCCGAGCTGCGCGAAAAGCTGCCCGAGGTGGAGATCGTCGAAGTGCCTGCCAGCGCGGTTAGTCTGGCCGACGCGATCACCTCGTACCTGTTCAACGCGCAGCTGGTGACGCTGCCCTCCGGCGAGCCCGCGCTGGTGCTGCCCGGCGAGGCGCAGGAGAACCGCCCTGTGTGGAGCTGGCTGCAGGCGCATGTCGCCGGCAACGGCCCGATCCGCCACCTCTTCGTCCACGACCTGCGCGAGTCCATGGCCAACGGCGGCGGCCCCGCCTGCCTGCGTCTGCGCGTGGTCGCCGATCCGGAAACCGTCGACCCGCGCTTCATGGCGACGCCCGAAAAGCTGGACCGGATCGAGGCACTGGTGCGCGAGCACTGGCCGGAGGAAGTGGCGGTCGAGGACCTGAGCAACCCGGCCTTGTGGCGCCAGGTCGTCGCGGCGCGGGCGGCGCTGTGTGTGGAACTCGACTTGCGGGAGCTGGACCGGGAGTTTTTCTGAGGAAAAGGGGAAAGCCGCTTCAACAAGACCCGCTCACCCTGAGCTTGTCGAAGGGTATTGGCACCAGCGCTGCGCCGGCGTCCTTCGACAAGCTCAGGACGAGCGGGCCAGGATTTACTGCCGCAGCGGCTTCAATCCCGCACCGCGCCGGACAGCTCGATCAGTTCCTCGGTGATCTGCTCCTGCCGCAGGCGGCGCGAGGTGGCGGTCAGTTCGTCGAGTTTGCGGGCGACGTTCTCGCGCGCGGCGATCATAGCGCGCATCCGGGCGTCGTTTTCGGAGGCGTAGGAGAGCGTCAGCGCCTCGCACAGTTCAGCGAAGACATATTCGTCGGTGAGGCGCGCCAGCAGCACGGCGGCGGGCAAGTGGATAAGCGGCGGCCGGGCGAGATTGGCGGGCGGGAAGCGGTCGAAGTCGAAGGGGATCAGCGTCTGCCGGACCACCGAATAGGGCGCCGCATGGGCCTCGTCCGGGCGAGCACTTACGATGACCACGCGGCTCACCCTGCCAGCCT
This sequence comes from Novosphingobium indicum, assembly GCF_014645195.1. GTDB lineage: Bacteria > Pseudomonadota > Alphaproteobacteria > Sphingomonadales > Sphingomonadaceae > Novosphingobium > Novosphingobium indicum. The sequence continues at coordinate 8,453 of NZ_BMLK01000040.1, forward strand.
GCAGCCGCGCAAAGAGGCGGTCGCCGAGACGGTTGGCGAGCGCGGCAAGCTGGTCGGCATGGCCCGCCATGGCCATGCAGTCCACCGGCTCCAGTCCGCGTTCGCGCGCGGCGGCAACGCCCCGGCTGCCGACCATCAGGAGATCGGTGCGGTCGGCGCCGAAAGAGGTGGCCAGCGCCTGAACCTCGTCGAGGACATGGGTGTTGAACGCGCCGACGAAGCCCTGCTCGGCGCAGAGGCCCAGGATCAGCAGCCGCCCCGCCTCGCCGCGATCGGCAGCGGGTTCGGCCCCGCCGGCCCGATAGAGCGCCAGAGCCTGCGCAATCGCGGTGCCGATCGTCTCGGCATATTCGCGGATGCCGGCAAGCCGCGCATTGGCCTCGCGGCTGCGCACCGCGGCGATACCGCGCATGGCCGAGATCACCGAGGAGAGCTGGCGAACGCTGTCGATCCGGTCCTCGACGTCGCTCAGCCTTTCAGCCATGACCGGTTCCGGTCAGCGAGCGGACGAGGTCGACAAGCCGTTCCAGCGCCGCGTCGTCGAGCTTCTCGTTGTCCTCGATTGCCGCGACCAGATCGTCGGCGGAGGCATCCAGCACAGAGCCGATCCTCGGGCGCAGCGCGGCAATGGCTTCGGGCTCTATGGCGTCGAGGACACCGGCATTGAGCGCGGCGAGCAGGGCCACCTGATCGGCCTGCCGCATCGGGCTGAAGCGGGTCTGGGCCAGCACCGCGCGGATACGCTCGCCCCGCGTCAGCGTCGCCTTGAAGCGGGGGTCGGAGACGCCGCCGAGCCGGGTGAACATCTCCAGTTCGAGGAACTGCGCATAGTCGAGCCGGATCCGCCCCGAAACCTGCCGCAGCGCGCGCTTCTGCGCCTTGCCGCCGACGCGGCTGACCGACAGGCCGACATCGACCGCGGGCCGCTGGTTCGCCGCGAACAGGCGGCTGTCGAGCACGATCTGCCCATCGGTGATCGAGATCAGGTTGGTCGGGATATAGGCCGAGAGGTTGCCCGCGTCGGTCTCGGCAATCGGCAGCGCGGTGAGCGATCCCCCGCCCAGCTCGGGCGAAAGCCGCGCGGCGCGTTCGAGCAGGCGAGCGTGAAGATAGAAGATGTCGCCCGGATAGGCCTCGCGCCCCGGCGGCTCGCGGGTGAGCAGCGCCAGCTCGCGGTGGGTGGCGGCATGACGGGTGAGATCGTCGATCACGATCAGCGCATGCTGGCCCTTGTCGCGGAAATACTCGGCCATGGTGAAGCCCGCGAAAGGCGCGAGCCATTGCAGCCCGGAGGCTTCGGCGGCCGAGGCGACGACGAAGATGCAGCGCTCCGGCGCGCCGTGCGTGCGCACCGCCTCGATCGCGCGGTCGATCGCGCTCGCCCGCTGGCCCACCGCGACATAAACGCACACCATGTCGGAATGCTTCTGGTTGATGATCGCATCGAGCGCCACGGAGGTCTTGCCGGTGGCCCGGTCGCCGATGATCAGCTCGCGCTGCCCGCGCCCGAGCGCGAAGAGCGCATCGACCACCAGCACCCCGGTCTCGACCGGGCTGGACACCAGATCGCGCTCGATGATCGCCGGGGCAGGCCGCTCGACCGGAAGGGTATCGGTTTCGGCAATCGGCGGCCCATCGTCGAGAGGGCGGCCTAGCGGATCGACAACGCGGCCGAGCAGCCCCTCTCCCACCGGCACACGCACGACCTCGCCGGTGCCGGACACGCGCATGCCCGCCTCGATCCGCACGGCGTCGTCGAGCAGGACGGCACTGATGCTGTCCGCATCGAGCGTGAGCGCCAGCCCCGTCTCGCCGCCCTCGAAGCGGAGCTGTTCGTTGAGGCGCACATCGGGAAGGCCCGAAATGCGGGCGATGCCGTCGGCCATTTCCTCGACCACGCCGAAGATCTCGGCATGGGGCGTGAGATCGGCGGACTGCAGCCGCTTGCGACCGCGCTCCAGCCAGCGGTCGCCGAGATCGGCGAAAAAGGCCCGATCACTCGTCACGGGCATCGAGCCTCGCGGTCACGCGGTCGAGATCGGCGCGCAGGTTGACGTCCAGCACGGCCATGCCTCCGCTCAATCGCAGACCGGCGATCAACGCTGGATCGGTATCGAACGTGAGCACAGCCTCATGGCCGAGCGCCCGGCCCAGAGCCTCGCGCACGGCCTGCTGCTCCGCCTCGCCGAGAGTCCGGGCGTTGACCAGCGTTGCCGGTGCTGCCTCGGTGGCCAGCTTCTCCCGCGTCGCTTCGGGGAGCGCGGCCAGGGCGTGCTCGAGTTCGGGCAGAAACGATGCCAAGGGCAGCTTTGCCGCCGGGGCTTCGAGCAGCCGGGCCGCCATGTCCGCCGCCAGCGCATTGGCCTGACGGGCAAGCTGCGCTTCGGCTTGGCCGCGCGCGTGATCCAGCGCCGCCTCGGCCTCTGCGCGTTCACGCCGGGCCTCCTCGTGCGCGGCCTCGATCAGCTTGGCACGCTGCGCCTCGGCCTCCTTGCGCGCGGCTTCCAGCGCTTCCAGACGCGAGGCTGCCACGCGCTCGCGCTCCGCCTCGGCCTCCTTCGTGGCCGCCTCCGCCTTTTCCTGCGCGGCCTTGGCGGCATCGAGCATTTTGTTGGCCGCCGCCCGGCGCTCGGCCACGACCCTGGTCATAGGGCGGAAGAAGAACCGCCCCAGCAGCCAGAGCAGCACCACCAGATTGATGGTCTGCAGGCCGATGGTCCACCAGTCGATGCGCATGAAAGGCGCGCTCCTGCGCTTACTTCACGAAGGGATTGGCGAAGAGCACCAGCAGCGCCACCACGAGGCAGTAGATCGCCATGGTCTCGATCATCGCCAGCCCGACGAAGAGCGTGCGCGAGATCGTGCCCGCCGATTCCGGCTGGCGGGCGATAGCATCGAGCGCCGCGGCCACGGCTCGGCCCTCGCCCAGTCCCGGCCCCAACGCGCCGAAGGAGACGGCGATCGCTGCCGAAAGAATGCTGATTTCCTCAACTGTCATGAAGGACTCCGTTCCTGCGAGGCGGTGTCGCGGCCCTCACTGACCGCGGCGCCGATAAAGACGCAGCCAAGAATGGCGAAGATATAGGCCTGCACCGCGCCGGTCAGCAAATCGAGCGCCATCAACGGGATGGGCACGAGCAGACCGGCCAGTGAGAGCATGATGCCGATCACGAAGACCCCGCTCATCACATTGCCGAACAGGCGGATGATGAGGCTGAAAGTGCGGGTGATCTGCTCGACAAGGTTGAGCGGGATCATGATCCAGGTGGGCTCGGCAAAGGTCTTGAGATAGCCGACCAAGCCGTTCGAGCGCACGCCGTGATAGAGCGTTGCCGCGAAGACGAGCAGCGCCAGTGCGGCGTCGGTTTCCAGATGCGCCGTAGGCGGCTCCACGCCCGGCAGCATGCCCGACCAGTTGGCAATGAGCACGAACAGGAATATCGTACCGATCAGCACCCGATAGGGCGCCGGGTCCGACTGCACGACATCCTCGATCTGGTGATCCAGCGCGCCGGTAATCAGTTCCATCACCGCCTGCGTGCGCCCCGGCCTTTGCTTCAAGTGGCGGGACAATAGGATCGAGAACAGCACCATCACTGCCATGATGACCCAGGTCGCCACGACCGGCTGGGTAATCGGCACGGGGCCGATATAGAACAGGGGTTCGACGACCAGCGGCGACTTCACGGTTCCCTCCGCGTTCGGCGCAGAACCACGGCGCGTGCAGCGACGATACCCAGCGCCCCTGCCAGCAACGGCATGGCACCGAGCTGAACCAGCCCGATCAGCGCCCCGACCATCACCGCCATGCGCAGGAAATGCAGGGCCAGCGCGCGGGTCGTGCGGCCGGCGAGGTAGTCCTCACTGACCGAGGCCAGCGTGCCGAAATGGACGAGGCCCAGCACGAAGCCGGCGACCAGCGCGGCGAGAATTTCGAGCCAGACGAGAGGTTCGGGAAAAATCACAGCTTTCGATGCATCCAACGCCAGGCCAAGGTAAACCCGATCGCCGCCCCTATCATCAGGGCCGGTGCGGAAAAGAAAATTCCGGTGTCGAAGCGATGGTCGAGCCAGCGCCCTGCGACGAGCATGGCCAGCATCGGCAGCACCACCATCCAGCCGAGCACGCCGATCTGCGCAAAGCGCGCGCCGAGAGAGGGCTCGGGGTCGGCGCGTCCAGCCCTGTCACGCTCCGAAGCCTGCCGCGCGGCTCTGGCCATGGGATCGGAATCGCGCGTCATCCCTCCTGCTCCGCCAGAATGTCGCTCAGCCCCTCATCGCCACCACGCATCAAGTACCGCATGAGCTGGCGGACGGCCTGCGCGTGGGCCTGCGTCTGCTTGACGCGAGCGCGGCGTTCGGCGTCTTCCTCGTCGGTTCGTGCCGCCTCGATTTCCGCTTCCAGCGCATGGAGATCGTCGCCGAGCAGCGCCTTGCGGCAGGCAATGGCGACGTGCTCGCCTCCGCTGACGGTCAGGACGCCGCTGCGCACGGCGCAGTAGTGCACCGCGCCCTGATCGTCTTCCCAGCGGACCAACGAGGACGGCAGCACGGTCAGCAGATCTGCGTGGCCGGGCAGCAGGCCGAAGCTGCCGGATTCGTCCATGGCCCGCACCTTGCGCGCCGCGCCTTCGACCACGGCGGTCTCGGGTGTGGCGATAGTGAGGTGCAGCATCCGGCTCATGCCGTCTGCTTCCCGGCAGCGACCTGTTCCTTGGCCCGCGCTTCCTCCAGCGTGCCGACCATGAACAGCGAACTTTCGCGCCAGTCGTCGCATTCGCCGTCGAGAATAGCGCGGCAACCGGCGATGGTATCCTCTGGCTTCACCGTCTTGCCCGGCGTTCCGGTGAAAGCCTCGGTTACGTTGAACGGCTGGGTGAGGAAACGCTGCAACCGCCTGGCGCGCTCGACGATGCGGCGGTCGGCGGCGCCGAGTTCCTCTATCCCCAGCAGCGAGACGACATCCTGCAGCTCGCGGTAATGCTCAATGGTCTGACGCACTTCGGTGGCGACCTTCACGTGCTCCTCGCCCAGAATGTCCGGATCGAGCAGGACGGAGGTCGAGGCAATGGGATCGATGGCGGGATACATGCCCTCGGCCGCCATCGAGCGCGACAGCACGATCATCGAATCGACGTGGCCGGCTATGGTGGTGACAGCGGGATCGGTGAAATCGTCCGCCGGCACATAGACCGCCTGAATCGCGGTGATCGCCGCCCCGCCGACCGAGGCGATACGCTCCTGCACACTGGCGACTTCGCTCGCCAGCGTCGGCTGATAGCCCACCCGCGAGGGGAGACGGCCCAGCAGGCCCGAGACTTCGGCGCCCGCCTGAACGAAGCGGAAGATGTTGTCCATCAGCAGCAGGACGTTCTGATGCTTCTGGTCGCGGAAGTATTCGGCGATGGTGAGCGCGGTCATCGGCACGCGCCAGCGCGCACCCGGCGGCTCATTCATCTGGCCATAGACCAGCACGGTACGCTCGAGCACGCCCGACTCGGTCATGTCGAGCAGCATCTCGTGTCCCTCGCGCGACCGTTCGCCCACGCCGGCGAAGACGGAAATGCCCTGGTAGCCGGTGACCATGGCCTGGATCAGTTCCATCACCAGCACCGTCTTGCCGACGCCCGCGCCGCCGAACATGGCCGCCTTGCCGCCGCGCGAGAGTGGGGTGAGCAGGTCGATCACCTTGATGCCAGTGGTGAAGGTATCGATCACGCCCGACTGTTCGGACAAGGCCGGCGGCGCGCGATGGATCGGCCAGCGCGGCACGTCATCCGGCAGCGGCTCGCCCTTGTCGCCCAGCGCGCCGGAAACGGTGAGCAGACGGCCCAGCACCGCATCGCCCACGGGGGTCGTCATCGGCTGCCCCATGCTCCGGGCCGTGTCACCGCGCCGCAGCCCCGCCGTCGGCTCCATCGCAATGGCGCGTACGGTCCGGGTATCGAGATGGGCCTGAACTTCGGCGAGAATGGCCGTGCCGTCGCGTTCGGTGATCGTCACGGCCTCGTCGATGGCGGGGAGTTCCCCTTCCGGAAATACGAGATCGACCACGGCACCGCGCACGGCCGCCACGGTTCCTTCGGCATGCACTTGTTCGCGTTCTGGCTGACCCACGGGCATTTCCTGTCGTCGCAAGGGAATGGTCGGCCGTACGCGCCGCCATGTCAACGGTTCGAGTTGCATCTTTCGCATCCAGTCCAAAGCTGCATTTGCCGTTGGTTCGGGTTGAAATTCCCGCGCAGGCATGGCCTTAAGGCAGCCATGCCCAATTCCCCCCGTAAAACGCCGCGGCGCCGTCTTTTCCTGAGTCTGGGCGCAGCCGCGCTGAGCCTTACGGCAGTCAGCACCGGCAGCCCGCTTGCCGCACAGCCCCATGCGGAAACAGCCAGTGCGGACAAGCAATCCGGCTTTGCCACGCACGCCATGGTCGCCGCCGCCAATCCGCTTGCGACTCAGGTGGGCGTGGACGTACTCAGGAAAGGGGGTTCGGCGGTGGATGCCGCAGTTGCCATTCAGGCGGTTCTCGGGCTTGTCGAGCCGCAGAGTTCCGGCCTCGGCGGGGGGGCCTTCATGGTCTATTACGACGCCAGGACCGGAAAAGTCACCGCCTACAGCGGACGCGAAAAGGCGCCGATGGGGGCGACCGACAAGTTGTTCCTCGGCGACGACGGCAAGCCGCTGCCCTTCTTCGATGCCGTGCTGGGCGGCATTTCCACCGGCGTTCCCGGTGCGGTCGCGATGCTCGACATGGCGCATCACGACCATGGCCGCTTGCCCTGGGCCGATCTGCTCAAACCCGCCGAAAAGATGGCCGAGGACGGGTTCATCGTCAGCCCGCGTCTTGCCGGGATGATCCGGATCAAGCAAGCGCCGCAGCCCTCTGCCCCCGATGCCAGGCGCTATTTCACCAAGCCGGACGGCACGCCCTATGCCGCCGGGGACCGCCTGAAAAACCCTGCCTACGCGAAGACTTTGAGGCGCATCGGCCAGTTGGGCGCATCAGGCCTGCTGACCGGCCCGGTAGCACTGGATATCGTCAACCGCGTTCACGAGGGGCCGCGCCCCAGCACGCTGACGCTGGCCGACCTTGCCTCCTATCGCCCCGCCAAGAGCGAAGCGCTGTGCAAGCCCTATCGCCTCTATCTCGTCTGCACCCCGCCGGCGCCCTCGGGCGGCCCCGGTCTGCAGATCGCACTCGGCATTCTCAACCAGACCGACATCGGCGAACGGAGCGCCAAGGACGAAAAGGCATGGTTCGAATTCGCGCAGGCCAGCCGCCTCGCCTATGCCGACCGTGACCGCTACATCGGCGATCCGGATTTCGTGGACGTGCCGATCAAGGGGCTGCTCGATCCGCAATACCTTGAAAAGCGCGCCGAACTGATCGGTGAAAAGGCAGGTCCGGTGACGTTCGGCATCCCCGAAGGCGCACCGCAGGTCGGGCCCGATGCCACCGCCGAGCCGGGCGGAACCAGCCACTTCGTGATCGTCGACGCCCAGGGCAATGTCGTCTCGATGACGACCACGGTGGAGAGCATCTTCGGTTCGGGCCGGATGGTCGGCGGGTTCTTCCTCAACAACCAGCTGACGGATTTCTCGTTCTCCCCCACCGACAAGGACGACACGCCGGCAGCCAATGCCCCCGCCCCCGGCAAGCGCCCCCGCTCGAGCATGGCACCCGCCATCGTGCTGACCCGCGACGGCAAATTCTACGCGGCTGCAGGGTCGCCGGGCGGCAGTTCGATCCAGGCCTACAACCTCAAGGCACTGGTTGCCCTGCTCGACTGGAACATGAGCCCGCAGGACGCCGTCTCGCTGCCCAATCTGGTGGCGCGAGGGGACCGCTTCAGCGCCGACCCCTTCCCGGAGCCGATCATGCAAGGCCTTGCCGCCCGCGACATGCCTTTATCGACTGCACGCGGCGAAAACTCTGGTCTGCAGGCGGTGATCGTCAAGGACGGCGGCTATGAAGGCGGCGCCGATCCCCGCCGCGAGGGACGTGCCCGGGGCTTCTGAGCCGCGGGCACGCCCACTCCCCCATTTAGAAGCTGACACCTACAGTCCCGCGTACCGTACGCGGAGCGCTGTAGATCCCTTGTGCCCACTGCAGGCTTTGCCAGTACTTGGCATTGCCGACGTTATCGAGATTGACCGCAAGCGAGAGGTTGCGGGTCAGCTGATACCGCGCCATCAGGTCTACCACGGCATAGCCATCCTGATAGGCATCGCCATTGGTGATGCGGCTCTGGTAGCGCGCCGATGCCCCCAGACGCAGCGCGTCGAACGACGGCGCCGAATAGACGGCGCTGAATCGGATCGTGTGATTGGAAATGAAGGTCCGCGCGTCGTTGCCGTCATCATCCTCCACATCGACATAGGCATAGCCGCCGGTCACCTGCAGGCCGGGCAGCACCTCGCCCGCGACATCGACCTCGACGCCGCGCGAGTTATTGTTGACAGCCCGGTAGTAGTCCTTGCCCGTAACCGTGCTGAACCCGGCGTATTCGGCCAGACCATCCTGCTCGGTCTTGAACACGGCAATGCCGGCCGTGAGCTTGCCTCCGTTCCATTCGCCCTTGAGCCCGGCCTCGTAGGTCTTGCCCTCAACCGGATCTAGAATGCGCCCCTGCTCGTCGGCCTGGATCTGCGGATTGAAGATCGTGGCATAGCTGGCGTAGGCGGTGAGATGCCGCGTAAGGTCGAGCGTCAGGCCCGCAAACGGCGAGAATGTCGTCTTCGCGAAATAGTTGTCCGTGCCGTACGAAGTGCCTTCACGCTCCATGCGCGTGACCGTGCCGCCCAGCATGAGCTTGACCGGATCGGCCAGCGACAGCCGCAGCAGCCCGTAGGCACCGTAGATCTTGGTCTTGAAGTCGGCCTCAAGCGAATAATCGCCGAAATCGGGATAGGGAAATTCGCCGCCAAAGGCCTGTTCCGGGGTCAGGGGCAGGTATGTGAGCGAAGGATCACCCGCTTCGTATTCAAATATCTGTGCTTCGCCGTAGTTGGCGCCCAGAACCATATCATGTTCGCGCCCCGCGACTTTCAGCGTGCCGCTGACATGGGCATCGACCGTCGTCTGTCGATCTTCGTCGATGTAAGCCCCCGGCCAGGAAAACAAGCCTTCTCCAGTCTCGGGATCCTGCGCACCATAGAGATAGAACAGCTTGGCATCCTGATCGCGCGCGCGACGCAGCACGGAGATCTTGCCCTGCCAGCCGCGACCGAAGTCATGCGTGATATCGCCGAAAAGATCGCGGTCGATCGTTTCCCAACGCGACCATGGCTGCGCCGTCGTCGTCGAACGGTTATAGGTCACCATGTTGCCTTCGGCATCGAGGAACGGGACCCCGCCCCAGGTGACGCCGCGCGGATCGGAATTCTGCCAGGAATAGCCCACCGTGGCCGTCGTGTCGGGTCCGAGATCCGCCGCCACGACGCCGTAAAGCACCAGCCGCGAATTATGGTAAAAGTCGAGGTGGCTGTCGCCCTCCTCGTAAGCCCCGACGAAGCGCGCGCGCAGGCTGCCGTTTTCGTTCAGCGCCGCGTTCACGTCGACATCCCCGCGCACGGTATCGAACGCGCTGTAGCTGAGGCTCGCGTGACCGCCGGTTTCGGTTCCGGGGCGCTTGCGGACGAAGTTGACCGCCGCCGAAGGATTGCCGGTCAGCGACAGCAGGCCGGTGGACCCGCGCACCACTTCCACGCGCTCGAACAGCGCCGTATCGACCGAGCCCGTCTGCAGGCCATAGCTCAGCGGCTGGCCGATCCCGTCGTACTGGAAATTGACGATGTCGAAGCCGCGAGCGTTGTAATAGGTGCGGTCGGTCTCGGCCCTCTCGACGTTCACACCGGGCGTCATCAGCAAAACGTCGTTGATGCTGTTGAGGTTGAAATCCTCGATCTGGGCCCGCGTAATGACGGTCATCGCCTGCGGCGTTTCACGCACGGTCAGATTGAGGCGCGTCGAGGTAGACTGATCGCCGATCACATAGTCGTCCGGCAGTGCCCCCGTCACCACGATCTCGCCGCGCTTGGCCTCGCGATCGGCATCGTCCGCCATGGCCGTCCCCGCGCAAAGGCTGCTGGCGGTCATAGCGGCAATCGCCGCCGAGAGATACCACCCCATGCGCGCCGCCCCGGTCCGCCTGCCTGCCCTCATATCGATCACCATTCACCTCTTTTAATAACGATTCTCATTAGCGTTTTAGGGCGAATAGCGATCAGAAGGGGGATGTCAATGCGGGGGGCGAAAATGAAGGGGGGAGCGATCAGCCCTGCTGCATGGCGATATCGGCCATGGCCTGCCGGGCCAGATCGGCGATCATGTTGGCTGCCGGGGACCGCGTGCGCCCGGCCAGCGTGACGATGCAGATCCGGCTCGGACCCATCGCAAGCCCTTCAACGTCAAGGGCTTTCAGGCTGCCCTCAGTCAGATTGTCCCGCACGAAGGCGGGCGTCGTGATCCAGGTGCAGTCGGAAGCCAGGACGGTTTCACGCAGCACATGGAAGTTGTCGCAAATGAAAGCGCCGGGTTCGGCGGAGCCGCTCGTGTACCTGACAGGCCTTGCCGCCGGATAGGCCGCAAGCTGTTCCGGCGTGACCTTCTCCAGCCGGGCTAGCGGATGATCGCCGCGCACCACATGCGCGAGGTCGAGAGGGCCGATATCCTCGATCATGATGCCGGGATGGTCCGAAAGCTGCCAGGTGTTTCCGATAATCATCTCGATGGCATCCTCGAACAGGCTGGCAAGGAGATCGCCCGGCGACTTCACCACGGTCGCGACTTCCAGATGCGGGCTCGCCGTCAGCAGGCGGCTGCCCAATTCGGGAAGCAGCAAGCTCGCCAGCAAGGGGCCGATCCCGAAGGCGAAGCGGCCCGCAGCCCCTTCCGAATAGAGACGCACGTTGCGCATAAACTCGTCGGAAGCCCGCAGCATAGGTCGCGCCCGCTCCACCACGAACTGCCCGGCTGGGGTGATCGTCACCCCGCCGCGCCCGCGATCGAACAGTTTCAGGCCATGCCGGCTTTCGAACGCGGCAATGCTGCGGCTGAGCGCCGGTTGCGTGATGTTCTGCTGTTCGGCGGCGCGCGAGAAGCTCAGCGTGTCGGCGACGGCAACGATGTGGCGAAGACGTGTGAGATCCATAATATACCCCAATAGCATCAAACTTAGGCTTTTTATGCATTAGACGTCATATTTCTGGACGCTATCTTCGGCGGCGACTTATCGGGAGAGGATAGCCAATGGCTCTGCGGACGGTTTCGGGCGGGAAAGCCAGCCACCATCACAAGAAAGATCAGCGTGCATTCAACCGTCTGAAAATCGCTGCCGTCGCACTGGCGCTGGGCACCTGCGCCCCCGCCATCGCCCAGGCCGACCGCACGGTTCTGCCGATCCCGCGTGCGCCCTTCACCGGCACCATCGCCGACAGCGCGCTTGATTCCACACCCTCGCCCTCCGCGCCGATACAGGCTCCGCAGGGAGCCCCCAACGTTCTGCTGTTCATGTCCGACGACGTGGGCTTCGCCATGGCCAGCGCGTTCGGCGGCCCGGTCCGGACCCCCAATTTCGACCGGCTGGCGCGGGTGGGCGAACGCTACAACCGCTTCCACACCACCGGCATCTGCTCCCCCAGCCGCGCCGCGCTGCTGACCGGGCGCAATCACCACAATGCCGGCGTAGGCTGGCTGAGCGACATTTCGATGGGCTACCCCGGCTACGACGGCCGCATGCAGCGCGACACGGCCACCATCGCGCAGATCCTGCGGCTCAACGGCTACAACACGGCGATGTTCGGCAAGCACCACAACGTGCCGGCGGAAGAACGCAGCGAGGCCGGTCCTTTCGATGCCTGGCCGACCGGCCTCGGCTTCGAATACTTCTACGGTTTCCCCTATGGCGACACCGACCAGTATTCGCCGGACCTCTATCGCGGCATCGCCCGCGTCGATCCGGGCGAAGGCACCAAAGACGGTCGGGGCAAGTTGCTCGACGAGCGTCTGGCCGACGACATGATCCGCTGGATCCACAACCAGAAAGCAGGCGCGCCCGACAAGCCTTTCCTCGCCTACCTCGCACCCGGTTCCACCCACGCCCCGCATCAGGTGACGCCCGAGTGGATCGCGAGTTTCAAGGGCAAGTTCGATCAGGGCTGGGACGTAATGCGCGTCGAGACATGGCGCCGCCAGCTGGCCATGGGGATTATCCCGCAAGGCACGAAGCTGACACCGCGCCCCGCGGACATTCCGGCATGGGATACGCTGACACCGCAGGAAAAGGCTTTCCACGCCCGCACCATGGAAGTCGCCGCTGCCCAGCTCGCATTTCAGGACGCGCAGGTCGGGCGCGTGCTCGATGAACTGCAGCGCATGGGCCAGCTCGACAACACGCTGGTCGCCGTCGTCCTCGGCGACAACGGCGCGAGCGGAGAAGGCGGCCCGGAAGGCACGATCGACGAGTTGCGCGGCATGGACCGCATTCCCGAGCGCAAGGAATGGATGCTCGCCAATATCGACAGGCTCGGCGGGCCGGAAACCTACGAGAACTATTCGGTCGGCTGGGCCTGGGCGATGAACGCCCCCTTCCGCTGGGTGAAGCAATATGCCGACATGCTGGGCGGCATCCGCAACGGCATGATCCTGAGCTGGCCCGGCCACATCGCGAAGCCCGGCTCGGTCTGCAGCGAATTCTCGCACCTGATCGACATTGCGCCGACCGTGCTCGATGCCGCGGGCCTGCCAGCACCAAAGGAAGTGCTGGGCACCGCGCAAAAGCCGATGGACGGCGAGAGCCTGTTGCCGAGCCTCAAGACCTGCCAGGCCGACAAGCCGCGCACGCAGTATTTCGAGATCACCGGCAAGATGGGCCTCTACCACGACGGCTGGTTCCTCAGCGGCGAAGATGGCCGAACCTCGTGGACCAACGTGCCGCCGAGCGGCCCCAGGCCCAAGATCACCTGGACGCTCTACGACCTCAGCAAGGACTTCTCGCAGTCCACCGACCTCTCGGCCAAGTACCCCGAGCGGCTTGAAGCCATGAAGGCGCTGTTCCGCAAGGAAGCGGAGGAGAACAACGTCTATCCGCTCGACCACCGCTTCGGCATGGCGCGCGCCATGGCGACCATGCACCCGAGCACCCGCAAGCACTACGATTTCTGGGGCAAGGACGTATCGATCCCGGCGGTGGGCGGCCCGACGCTGATGGCGTGGCCCTTCACGCTCAAGGCCGACCTCAAGCTGGACAGCGCGCAGGCCTCGGGCGCCGTCGTGGCGCTTGGCAGCTGGTTCGGCGGTTGGAGCCTCTACCTCGATCAGGGCCGCCCGGCCTTCGTCTGGGCACGCTCGACCGACCCGCAGGAAATCTTCAAGGTCGTCTCGGACAAGGCGCTGCCGTGGGGCGACACTTCGCTCACCATGCAGTTCCAGACGACGACGCCCGGCGGCCCCGCAAAGATCGTGCTGAGTTCGGACGGACAGGAGTACGCACGGCTCAATGTGCCGGTGAACTACTTCCAGCCCGCCGGCAACGGCGAGACGCTGGACGTGGGCCGCGATCTGGGCGTCCCGGTGATCAAGTACAACACTCCGCACGGCCGGATCGAAGGCGATGTGCCGCACGTGACTGTCGACTATCCCTGACGGGTCGCACCGCCCGGAAGTCGGGACAAAGGGTGGAGCCGGATCAGCCGATCCGGCTCCAATCCCGCTATTTCAACCGTTTGGCATGCCAGGCCACATGCTCGGCCATGAAGGTGGAAATGAAGTAGTAGGAGTGGTCGTAGCCTTCCTGCATCCGGATCGCGGCGGGTTGCCCCGCCTTCTCGCACACGTCCGACAGCAGGTAGGTCTTGAGCTGGTCCGCCAGAAAGCCGTCGCCCGTGCCCTGATCGACCAGCAGATCCGGAACCCGCGCGCCGTCCTCGATCAGCGCGCAGGCATCGTATTCGCGCCATGCCGCACGGTCCGGGCCGATGTACCCGGTCAGCGCCTTGTCGCCCCAAGGGCAAGCTAACGGCGAGACGATCGGCGAGAAGGCGCTCACGGACCGGAAGCGTTCCGGGTTACGCAGGGCGATAGTCAGCGCGCCGTGGCCGCCCATCGAATGGCCGGTAATTCCCTGCCGCGCCATGTCGGCAGGAAACTGCTCTGCGATCAGCGCGGGCAGCTCCTTTTCGATGTAGGAGCGCATGCGGAAGTGCTTCGCCCACGGTTCCTGCGTGGCATCGACATAGAAGCCCGCACCTTTGCCGAAGTCATAACCTTCATCGTCGGGCACATCGTCGCCACGCGGGCTGGTATCCGGCGCCACGAAGATCACGCCATGCTCCACGCAAGCGGCACGGAACTCGCCCTTCTCGGTGACATTGGCGTGGGTGCAGGTCAGGCCCGAGAGGTACCACAGCACGGGCAGCTTCGCGCCCTCGGCATGATCGGGCACGAAGACAGAGAACGTCATCTCCGTCCCCGTCTCGCTGCTCTGATGCTTGTAGACGCCCTGAACGCCGCCGTGACTGCGGTTGGTAGAAAGGGTTTCCATCAAAAGACCACGACGCTACGGATCGACTTGCCCTCGTGCATCAGGTCGAAGGCCGTGTTGATCTCTTCCAGACCCATGACGTGGGTGATCATCGGGTCGATCTGGATCTTGCCGTTCATGTACATGTCGACGATCTTGGGCACATCGGTGCGCCCCTTGGCGCCGCCGAACGCAGTGCCGCGCCAGTTCCGGCCGGTCACCAGCTGGAACGGACGGGTGGAGATCTCCTTGCCCGCCTCGGCCACGCCGATGATGATCGAGGTACCCCAGCCGCGATGGCAGGCTTCGAGCGCGGTGCGCATCACTTCGGTGTTGCCGGTGGCATCGAAAGTGTAGTCCGCGCCGCCGTCGGTCATCAGCACGATCTTGGCGACGATGTCCTCGCGGCTCATGCCCTTGGTGTTGAGGAAATCGGTCATGCCGAACTTGCGGCCCCATTCCTCGCGGTCGGGGTTGATGTCGACACCGATGATCTTGTTGGCGCCAGCGAGCCGCGCGCCCTGGATCACGTTGAGGCCGATGCCGCCGAGGCCGAACACCACCACGTTGTCGCCCACCTGCACCTTGGCGGTGTTCACCACCGCGCCCACGCCCGTGGTCACGCCGCAGCCGATGTAGCACGAGGTCTGGAACGGCGCGTCCTCGCGGATCTTGGCAACGGCGATCTCGGGCAGCACGGTGAAGTTCGAGAAGGTCGAGCACCCCATGTAGTGGAAGATCGTCTCGCCCTTGTAGCTGAAACGGCTGGTGCCGTCGGGCATCAGGCCCTGCCCCTGCGTCGCGCGGATCGCGGTGCACAGGTTGGTCTTGCCCGACAGGCACGACTTACACTGGCGGCATTCGGGCGTGTAGAGCGGGATCACGTGATCGTCCGGCTTCACCGAAGTGACACCCGGCCCCACTTCGCGCACGATGCCCGCGCCTTCATGGCCGAGGATCGAGGGGAAGATGCCCTCGGAGTCGAACCCGTCGAGCGTATAGGCATCGGTGTGGCAGATGCCGGTCGCCATGATCTCGACCAGAACCTCGCCCGCCTTGGGGCCTTCCAGATCGACTTCGACGATTTCCAGCGGCTTCTTGGCTTCGAAAGCGACGGCGGCGCGGGTCTTCATGGGACAACTCCTGATGTGTTGCGGCCTGTCTATCGCGCCGTCGTTGTTGTGATAAAGGGGGAAAATCGCAACTCATTATATCATCTAAGGGACAATCGATGAGTTCCTGGGACGGGATCGACGAATTCGTCGCCATCGCCACCGCAGGCTCCTTTCGTGGCGGCGCATCGGCACTCGGCGTCTCGACCACGCACATGAGCCGCGCGATCATGCGACTGGAAGCGCGCATGCAAACCCAGTTGTTCCACCGCACCACCCGCTCGGTGCGGCTGACCGACACCGGCCGCGTCTTCCTCGAACATTGCCGGCGCATGGTGACCGAGCGCGAGGAAGCCTTCGCTCTCGTCAACGAGAAGGGCGAGCCGCAAGGCGAACTGCGCCTGACCTGCTCGACCGCGATGGGAGAGCGCTTCATCGCGCCGATCCTGCGCCGCTTCGCCCGCGCCTATCCCCGGCTGCAGGTCAACATCGACCTGACCAACCGCGTGGTCGACCTCGTGGCCGAAGGCTACGACCTGGCCGTGCGCACCGGCTACTTGCCGGACTCGCGCCTGATCGGCACGCGCATCGCCAGCCGCTCGCTGGTGACCTGCGCCAGCCCGGCCTATCTAGAGCGGCACGGCGCCCCGCGCACCGTGGAGGACCTCGGCACGCACGACCTGCTCGCGGGCAATGCCGGCACATGGCATTTCCGGGTGGACGGCAAGGCCCAATCCTACCGCCCCCACGGCCGCTGGCGCTGCAACAGCGGCAGCGCCGTGCTCGAAGCCGCGCTCGACGACATGGGCCTGTGCCAGCTCCCCGATTTCTACGTGCGGCAGGCGCTGGCGGATGGCTCGCTGGTCTCCGTGCTAAGCGACATCCAGCCCGCCGACGAACCGATCTGGGCGGTCTACCCGCAGCGCCGCCACCTGCAGCCGAAGATTTCGGAACTGGTGAGCGTACTGCGCAAGGAGTTGCCGGGGATGCTGGGAGCGGGTGGGAAGGTCTAAGGAGATTTCAGCTACCCTTAGTAACCCGCTCGATGCAGAATCCGCGCAACTGCTTAAAAACGAAGATGCATATTGTAATTGTGAAAGAGGTCAGAGCATGTTCCTGGCTCTATGAGTAATGAACTGGGCTCAGTAAACTTGGTCGCCAGACGTCCCAAAATTCCTTCGACAATCGAGTGGCTGGGCTGTTCAATACCGTATGCCGTCCCAAGGACAGATCGAGCACCTCTAGACTCCAAAGGTTCTGGCACGAGCAATTGTAAATTTTGCTCCAAATATCCAAAACCGAGGAGAAGCAGAGATTCAGCATTAGCTGGAGACCCGCAAAAACCGGGTTGGACAAGGCTTGGGAGCCTGACGACGGAGATGCCGATGCTGCCGGACGCT
>NZ_BMLK01000041.1 GCF_014645195.1 Novosphingobium indicum
TTCTGAATCAGAAATCGTGACCAAAGGGAATCCCATGCCGATTCAGAACGGTCGAAAACCGCTCTAGAAAGATGGTTGCCGGTCGACCAGCGGGGCCGACCGGCAAAACCTCAGCCCACGCTGATCTTCTTCTTGGCATCCTTGGATGCCTTGGGCAGCGTCAGCGTCAGAATGCCGTCTTCGTACTTTGCCGAGGCATCATCGATCGATACTTCCGCCGGCAAGCTGATGCTGCGGGCGATGGAGCCATAGTAGCGTTCCGAATGAAGGACTTTGTCGTTTTCCTCATCGGCATCGTACTGCGACACTTCGGCGCTGATCGTCAGGACATTGTTATCGACCGAAACGTCGATCTGGTCCTTGCTCACACCAGGCATCTCGGCATGAACGATGATGTTGTCGTCATTTTCCTTGACGTCGATCTTGATCTTGCCGGGATGCGGCAATGGATCGCCATGCAACGGCGCGATCGAAAGGCCCAGCGGGAAGTCACGGAAGAGCTCGTCGAAAAGACTGCGGCGAGCAGGGGATTTAGCCATAAGTCCTCTCCATTCTTCAGGTGTCGAAGAGAGGATCTACATGACTCGCCGGACCTCTGCGGTCATTGCGTTGGAGCAAATTTTGCGCGCGCGCCTTCGCCCGCTCAGTAATCGTCGAGATTGTAAAGCCTGACCAGCACTTCCCGGTTCTGCCGGTTGGCCTCGAACTGTGCCAGTTCGGGGTCCTGCTGCAGGATGGCCTCGATAATCCGGTGGCGGCTATGCTTCCATTGCTCCAGTTCGAACACGCCGGTGAGATTCTGCGAAGCGTCGTCGTTCTGCGCGAACCCCAGAGCGACGCGAGTGAGCAGTTCGAACAGCGGGCGATCGACCATGTGGAACAGTGCGTCCTGCAGGTCGGCTTCGAGCGGCCCGATCATCTTGCCGTCATCGCTCATTGCTATGCGTTCGGCGACCTTGCGCAAGTTCTCTCGCTGCACTTCGTCGGTGCAGCGCGCCGCCGATGCACAGAGCCGGTTGAACAGCAGCGAGGTGATGTCGAGCACCTCGCGGCGCGACGCCGGCTCCTCTCGCATGAACGCGAACATCAGCCGCTCCAGATCGGCGCGGTCCGGCCTGCGCCCGTAATAGCCGCCGCCCGGTCCGCGGCGCACTTCGAGCACGCCTTCGTGTTCGAGAATGCGCGCCGCCTGCTGCACCGTGACGATGCCCACTTCGAAGTCACGGGCGAGGTCGGGCAACGAGCCGATCTGCGTGCCCGGCGGACTGGCGAATATCCGCTCGCGCATGTGCTGCGCCGTCTGCGCCACAAGCTGGCGCTTGCCGCCACTACGTTCCGATTGCGATGCCATGCCCAATAATATGCACATTATTTGCCAATAACCTAATCATGCTGCGCACGATTCGCGCTTGATTGGTGGATAATACGCTGATTATATGCCGACAGAATCGAAAGCAGGAAAGGCCTGCGGGTCTGAGGAGTGGACGCAGATGGCATTCAAGAATCCGGAAACGGATACCCTGCCGCGCTATGCAAACATCATCGGCGGCAGGTTCGAGGAAGCGGGCAGCGGCGAGATGCTGGCTCACGTCTATCCCGGCACCGGCACGGTCACGCGCGAGTTCAGGATGGCGAGCGCCGACGATGTCGACCGCGCGGTGAACGCGGCGCGGGCTGCTTTCCCGGCATGGCGCGCGATGCCCGGCGACAAGCGCCGTGACTTGATGATGAAGCTCGCCGCGCTGTTCGAGGCCAAGTCGAGCGAGTTCGCACCCAGCCTGATCGCCGAGAACGGCTCGGTGGCGATGACCGCCCCCTACATGGGTTACGACGCCGCGCAGAAGTTCCGCTATTTCGGCGGCTGGTGCGACAAGATCCACGGTCGCACGATCCCGATGTGGGGCGCCCCGGCGCACGACTATGTTGCGTACGAGCCCTATGGCGTCGTCGGCATCATCGTGCCCTGGAACGGCCCGCTCTTCGCCGCGACCATGGTGATGGCGCCTGCCCTTGCCGCGGGTAACTGCATCGTCCTCAAGTCGCCCGACCTTGCGCCTTACAGCGCGGTAAAGCTGGTCGAGCTGATGCACGAAGCGGGCATTCCCGAAGGTGTGGTCAATGTCGTGACCGGCGGCGCGGATGTCGGCGAGGCAATGGTCGGCCACCCCGGCGTGGGCAAGATCGAATTCATCGGTTCGGGGCCGACGGCGAAGAAGGTCCTTACCAACGCGGCGCAGACGCTCAAGCCGGTGGGGCTGGAACTCGGCGGCAAGTCCGCCGTGATCGTCTTCGACGATGCCGACCTGATGAACGCTGCCAAGCGGGGCCTGACCGGCGCCGTCTCGGCCAATGGCCAGGGCTGCGTCAACGGCACCCGCCTGCTGGTCCAGCGCGGCATCTACGACCAGTACCTGCAGACCCTCGCGGGCATGGCGAACCACGTGCAGCCGGGCGACCCCTACAATCCGCAGACAGTCCTGGGTCCGGTCATTTCCGAGAACGCGCTCAACCGCATCACCGGCATGGTTGAACGCGGCGTGTCCGACGGCGGCCGCATCGTCGCGGGCGGCGAGCGCATGGGCGGCGATCACGCCCAGGGCTATTTCCTGCCCGTCACGGTGCTGGCCGATGTCGCGAACGATTGCGAGATCGCCCAGAACGAGGTCTTCGGCCCGGTTCTGGTGGTCACGCCCTTCGACACCGAGGAAGAGGCCATCGCGCTGGCCAACGGCACCGAATACGGCCTTGGCGCCTATGTCCACACGCAGAACCTGCGCCGCGCGCATCACGTGGCCGGCCAGCTTCAGGCAGGCATGATCCACGTGAACGGCTCGGGCGAGGCGATGCAGCCGAACTGCCCGTTCGGCGGCTTCAAGAAGAGCGGCCATGGCCGTCTCGGCGGTATCGAGGGCCTGCAGGAATTCATGCAGCCCAAGAACGTCTGGATGAGTCTCGCGGCTCCGGAGGGTGGACAATGACCCTGCTCGACCCCGCCGAACGCACTGCGCGCGGTCTTGCCACGCAGGCAGAAGTCACCGGACGCCCCGCCACCGAGCCCGAAACGCTCATCGAGGAATCCTGGCGCGATTTCATCTTCGCCGAAGTCTGGACCCGGCCCGGCTTGCCGCGCCGTCCGCGCTTCCTCGTAGCGATAGCGTCCGCCACCACCTGCGGTCTGGAAGACAGCCAGATCGACGGCTACGTGCGCGGCGCACTCAAGGGCGAATACCTGACGCTCGCGGAACTGCGCGAAGCCGCGCTGCACCTCGGCGTCTATTCGGGTTGGGGCAACGGCGGCAAGCTGGACCGCGCCGTCACCCGCGTCGCCGAGGAACTTGGGCTACCGCCGGCCGACGTGCCGCCGATCTGCCCGGAACCGTGGGACCCGCAAGTGCGCAACGACCGGGGCCACGCCGAATTCGACAAGGTCATGACCTTTCCGCCCGGGCCGCCCAAGACGCCCTATCTGGAAGGCATCAACAACTTCGTCTTCGGCGAGATGTGGTGCCGCCGCGGGCTGGACGAGGCCTCGCGCCGCTGGATCACGCTTGTGGGCGTGTGCGAATCCGGCGCCGAAATCCCGATCCGCAGCCACATCCACGCGGCCATGGCGAGCGGCAACTGCAAGCCCGAGGAGATGCTCGAATTCGTGCTGCAATACGGCACCCACGCCGGGTGGCCGAAAGCCTCGCGCATGCAGGGCGTGATCCTCGAAATGATCGACAAGGTGGCCAAGGGCCTGCCCTGGCACGGATAGGAAAGAGCGCGACATGAGCATAGCAACCGACATGAGCGGCAAGGTCGCGCTGGTGACCGGCGCCGCGTCCGGGCTCGGCCGGGAAACCGCGCTGGCTCTCGCCAAGGCGGGCGCCAGGGTCTACCTCGTCGATGTCAACGCGGAGGGCCTTGCCGAAACCGCCGGCATGATCGAAGGGTCTGCCAGCGAGACCGCCGACCTTTCCGATGCACAGACCTGCGGCAAGGTCGTCGCGGCGGCGGTCGAAACGTTCGGCCGGCTCGATGCCCTGTGCAACGTGGCCGGGCTGATCTACCTCGCCAATACGCCCGATATGTCGCTCGACAGGCTCCAGCGCACGCTGGACGTGAACCTCATGGCACCCTTCGTCCTCTCGCAGGCGGCTATCCCGCATCTGCTGGAAACCGACGGCGCCATCGTCAACGTCGCCTCCTCTGCCTCGTTCATCGGCGAGGCCTATGCCGCGGCCTATTGCGCCAGCAAGTGGGGCATCATCGGCATGACCAAGGCCATGGCGATGGAATTCCAGAAGAAGCCCATCCGCATCAACGCGGTCGCGCCCGGCGGCATGGTCACCAACATCGCCGCCAATTTCGTGCCGCCCGAAGGCTGCGACTTCGATCTGATCAAGCGCTTCTCCGGCATGCGCGGCACGGTCGAAGTCGAAGACGTGGCGAACATGATCGTGCTTCTCGCATCAGACGCCGGCCGCGGCTTCCACGGCGCCTGCATCAACATCGACAAGGGCATCACGGCGGGCTGAGCCTTCAGCAGTCCCCGAACAATGCCAGACCCATCAATCGGAGTTTCCCGAAAATGAGCTTCACTCTCGACCAGTTCCGCCTCGACGGCAAAGTCGCGATCGTTACCGGCGCCGGCGGGCGCGGCAATTCGATCGGCCGCGCCTATGCCGTCGGCCTCGCAAACGCAGGCGCCTCCGTCGTCGTCGCCGACCTCAACGAAGATGGCGCCAAGGCGGTTGCAGACGAGATCGTCGCAGCAGGCGGCAAGGCCGTTGCCGTCAAGGTCGACGTCGCCGACGAGGAATCGACGCTGGCCATGGCCGCAGCCGCCAAGGAGGCTTTCGGCGGTGTCGACATCCTCATCAACAACGCCGCGCTGATGGTCGACGTCAGCTACGACAATTGCGAGACAATCAGCCTCGACAACTGGAACCGCGCCTTTTCGGTCAACCTCAACGGCGCGCTGCTTTGCTCGCGCGCGGTGCTGCCCTCGATGCGCGAACGCGGCGGCGGCCGGATCATCAACCAGACCTCGGGCGGCGCCTTCCCCGCGATCGGGCTCTACGGCATCAGCAAGCTGGCGCTCGTCGGCCTGACGACCACGCTGGCCAAGCAGTTCGGCAAGGAAAACATCACCTGCAACGCCATCGCGCCGGGCAACGTGACCTCGGATGCCGGCAAGATGCTGGTGCCGGACGATTCCCCGTTCATCAAGTTCCTCGAAGCGACCTGCGCCACTCGCCCGCGCGGTGAACCCGACGAACTGGTGGGCACTGCGCTGCTGCTGTGCTCGGAAGCCGGTCAGTGGATTACCGGCCAGACGATCCATATCGACGGCGGCTGGGTCATGCGCCCCTGACTCGCTGGGCGGGGACCGCGCGATCCCCGCCTTCCATCACATCAGGAACAGTTCGGCCGCGGCGTCGATGATCGCCGCGGTATCGAGCCGGTAGGTGCGATAGAGGTCGGGCAGGTCGCCGGTCTGACCGAACCGGTCGGTCCCCAGCGGGCTCACCCGCATCCCGCGCACACCGCCCAGCCACGACAGTGCCGCCGGCGAACCGTCGAGGACCGTTACGAGACCGGCGTGCGGTGCCAGCGGCGCCAGCAGGCTCTCCGCATGGCACGGCTGCGGTGCCCCTCCGCCCCAACGGGCGGCATGGCGCTGCGACCATTCGCGGTGCAGCAGGTCGGGCGAAGTCACGTTGAGCAGCCCCAGCCCCGGCAGATCTTCGCGCAGCTCTTCCCATGCGGCCAGCGCTTCGCTGGTAACCGTACCAGAGCATACGATAGCCGCTTCGGCACCGACTTGTGGCTGACGCAGCCAGTAGCCGCCGCGGATCGCATCGGCCTCCCATGCAGCATCCTCACGCGTGACTTGCGGTACCGGCCGGGTACTCAGGCGCAGGTAGACCGCGCTGCCATCGGGACGCTGCATGAAGTCGAAGGCATGGCGCATCAGCACGGCAACTTCATCGGCGAAGGCCGGCTCGTAGCTGGTGAGCCCCGGCTGTCCCATGCCGATCAGCGGCGTGTTGATCGACTGGTGCGCACCGCCCTCTGCCGCCAGCGAAATGCCCGAAGGCGTTCCGACGAGCAGGAAGCGCGAGTCCTGGTAACACCCGTAATTCAGCGCATCGAGCCCGCGGGCGATGAAGGGATCTCCGCCAGTTCCTGCCGTCGGAACAATCCGCGCTGGTTGACGAAACCGCCGAGGTTGGTGGTCTGGGTCACGTCGGGCGCGGTCGTGACGATGCGGTCGGCCAGTTCGCCGCCTGCGCGGGCCAGATCGAGCAGGATCCTGCCGAACGCGGCCTGCGTCGATTGCTCCACTCCACAATAAGGGCTTCCTCACGCAGGCCGGGCTATCGCAGTCCGTCCTGTTGCGATTTCCGGGTTGTGGCCAGCGGTCAGCAGATACGCGGAAGCTGCTCGCCTGCGATACGATCAAGCGCATAGCTGCCACCCATCGTCTTCAGGGCGACGCTGCCTGCAGCGCCGCCGGAGCGAACGCTACCGACAGCGATGGCGGCACTGTCGAATTCGCGCAGAATTGAGAGAGCGCGCGCTGCTTCGCTCTCGGGGACGATGGCAGCAAAGCAGCCTTCATTCGCGACGTAGAGCGGATCGATCCCCAGTATCTCGCAGGCACCACGAACCGGGTCCGAGACGGGTATGGCCGCGGCCTCCAGTTCCATCGCCACGCCCGCGCTTTCGGCAATCTCGATCAGAGCGGTCGCCAGTCCGCCGCGCGTAAGATCGCGCAGGCAGTGGAGATCAATACCTTCATCCAGCAACCGCAGAACGGGAGCAGAAACGGAACCACAATCGCTGACGATAGGCGGCTCGAAACCGAGGTTTTCGCGCGCCGCCATCACCGCCATCCCGTGCCTGCCAAGATCTCCGCTGACGATCACGACGTCGCCCGGCTGCACCTGCCGGGGGGAAATCGGCTGCGATGCAACCACTGCGCCAATGCCGGAGGTGTTGATGTAGAGCCCATCCCCGTGACCGCGCTCGACCACCTTGGTATCGCCTGTCACGAGGCGCACACCAACAGCCTGCGCAGCGTCGCGCATCGACGCGACGATGCGGCGCAGGTCTTCGACGAGAAACCCCTCCTCGATCACGAAGCCTGCGCTCAGCCAAAGCGGCCGCGCGCCGCACATCGCGAGATCGTTGACCGTACCGTTCACGGCCAGCGAGCCGATGTCCCCGCCGGGAAAGACCAACGGGCGCACCACGTAGCTGTCCGTAGTGAACGCGATCTGAGTACCCGGCACATCGACCACCGCGCCGTCGTGCGTAAGGTCATCGGGCGATTGCGCGAAAGCGGGCCGGAACACCTCTTCGATCAGGCGATGGGTCAGCAGCCCCCCACTACCGTGAGCCAGCTCGATCCGCTCGTGGCCGCTGTCAGGCAGCGGACATTGCAGCGTGAACTCGGGACCCTCGGTCATGCCACGGCTTCCCGAACCGGGGGCTGACGACGATAGCGGTAGTAAGCGGCGCAGGCCCCTTCGGAGGAGACCATCGTCGCGCCCAGCGGATGTTCGGGTGTGCAGGCCGCGCCGAATGCCGGGCAGTCGCATGGCTTGCTAACACCGCGCAGCACTTCGCCGCTGATGCAGGCGCTTTCGCTCTCGGCGCCCACCGCAATTGCGGGAAAGCGCTCAAGCGCATCGAAACGGGCATAGTGCGGCCTCAGACCGAGACCGCTCGCCGCGATGCTGCCCATGCCGCGCCATTCCTGCGGCCGGACCGCAAAGACCCGTTCCACAGCCTCGCGCGCTGCCGGATTGCCGGCAGCGCGGACCGAGCGGCTGTACTGGTTCTCCACCTCGTGGCGCCCCTCCTCCAACTGCCGGAGGCACATGTAGAGACCCTGCATCAGGTCGAGCGGTTCGAAACCAGTGACAACAATCGGGATGCGATAGCGCTGCGCGATGGGCGTATAGTCTTCATACCCGACAACCGTGCAGACGTGACCGGCAGCGAGAAATCCGTCCACGTCGGAGGCAGGATCGCTCAGCAGCGCTTCCATGGCGGGCGGGACCAGAACGTGGCTGACCAGCAGCGAGAAGTTTGCCAGCGCCCTCAGCTCTGCCTGCAGCACGGCCATGGCGGTGGCCGGAGCGGTCGTCTCGAACCCGATAGCAAAGAACACCACTTCGCGTTCGGGATTGTCCCGCGCAATGTCGAGCGCATCTAGCGGTGAATAGACCATGCGCACGTCCGCGCCCCGAGCCTTGGCAGCGAGCAGGCTCCCCTCATTGCCCGGCACCCGCAACATGTCGCCGAACGAGCACAGGATCGCCTCCGGGCGGTTGGCGATGGCAATTGCCGCATCGATCATGCCCGGCGGCGTCACGCAGACCGGGCAGCCGGGACCATGAAGCAGAGTCACGCCATCGGGCAGCAGGCGGTCGATCCCATGACGGACGATGGAATGGGTCTGCCCGCCGCAGATCTCCATGATCGACCAGGGACGCGTCACGATCCGGGCAATCGCCTCGGCGTAGCGGTGCGCGTCCGCAGCGTTGCGATATTCGTCGACGTGCTTCACCGGCGGCTCTCTGGCGGGATTTCATCGAGCAGTGCCAGGGTGCGCCGGGCTTCGGCCTCGTCGATCACGGCAATGGCGAAACCGGCATGGACCAGCACATACGCGCCCGGGACAGCTTCCGGAACATAGGCCAAGTTCACTCGCCGTACGACACCGGCAAAGGCAACGCGGCCCTCGCGGGTGAGCGGATCGTCGCCCTCGATTTCCAACAGCTCGCCGGGAACTGCAAGGCACATCAGCCGGTCACCTCGTCCAGAAGGCGGGCTGCATAGGCCGCCTGCCCCACCGCCAGCCCACCATCGTTGGCGGGCACGCGCACGGCACGGTAAACGCGAAACCCCGCCTGCTGCAAACGCGCCATAGCCAGTTCGGTGAGAAGGGCGTTCTGGAAGCATCCTCCCGACAGCGCGACCTGCGCGATGCCCGCTTGCCTGGCGACTTGCACGATGGCCTCGACCAGCCAGTGGTGGAACCCGGCGGCCAGCTCTTCGACCGCCACGCCTGCGTGAGTGGCATCGGCCAGCGCTGAAATCATCGGCCGCCAGTCGATCGCCACGGTGTCGCCCGCCCGCACGATCCCGGGGGATGGCAAGGCATGAACCGCTTTCGCCTCCTGTGCGGCGAATTCGACCGCCATGGCCGCTTCGCCATCGAAGGAGGCGCGCTGGCACAAGTTCAGGATGCTCGCGACCGCATCGAAGAGCCGGCCCGCGCTGGATGTTAGAGGCGAGTTGAGGCGCCGCTCAAGCATGGCACGGAGCGTCGTGCGTTCTTCCACCGAGAAGGCTGAAAGGGGTGCATGCTCGCTCTCCCAAAGAGCACCGTCATGGAGAGCATTGAGCACACCGATGGCGGTTCGGCGTGGCTCGCGGATGGCCGCCTCGCCACCCGGCAAGTGGAAGGGCAGCAGATGCGCGATGCGGTGATGTCTGGCGCCATGGACCGTTAGGAATTCACCACCCCATAGTGTGGCGTCCGCACCATAGCCGGTGCCGTCCCACGCCACGCCCAGAACCGGGCCGGAGAGCGCGTGCTCGGTCATGACAGCCAGAACATGCGCCAAATGGTGGGGAACGCGGGATACGGGAAACCCCAGCCCGTCAGCGACCCGGGTGCTGTGATAGTCGGGATGCGCGTCGCAGGCGACCGCTGCGGGTTCAACGGCATAGAACGAACGCATCGTCGCAACCGAACGCCCAAAGGCTTCGCGCGCCTCTCTGTGAGCCAGGTCCCCGATGTGCGGTCCCAGTACAATCTGGCCGTCACGCCCGACTGCAACGGCGCTCTTCATATGCCCGCCCAATGCCAGCAGCGGTTGAGCCTGCTTCGCCTCGGGCAACACCAGCGGCGCGACACCCCGCGCGCAGCGCAGGACCGTCGGCTGTCCGGCAATCATCCGCAGAACCGAATCATCGACTGGATGCAGGATCGGGCGGTCATGGGTCAGGAAAAGATCGGCGATATCGGCAAGATTTGCGAAAGCCCCGTCATCATCGGCGGCAATAGGCTCACCGCTGCGATTGCCGCTGGTTGCGACGACGGGAAAGCCCAACGCATCCATCAGCAGGCAATGCAGAGGGGTCGTCGGCAGCATCAGGCCGATGTTCGGATTGCCCGGTGCCACATTCGGCGCAATAGGACGGGCGGCATCCTTGCGCGCCTGCACCAGCACGATGGGTGCCGCAGCACTCTCCAGCGCCGCGCGCTCCACCGGTGAAAGATGGGCGATAGCCTCCGCATCGGTCACCGAACCCGCCATCACGGCGAAAGGCTTGGCGGGACGATACTTGCGCTCTCGCAGCCGCGCGACCGCTTCCTCGTTCCGGGCATCGACAAGGAGTTGGAATCCACCGAGCCCTTTCAGCGCTACGATACGGCCTTCGCGCAGGGCGCCGACAACACGTTCAAGCGCATCGTCCGCCTCGGCCAACAGCGCCCCGTCCGGAGCATGCAACGCCAGTTGCGGGCCGCACTCGGGGCAGGCGTTAGCCTCGGCATGGAAGCGGCGGCAAGCGGGATCGTCGTACTCCGCCTGGCAGGCAGGGCACATCACGAAGTGCCGCATGGCCGTGCGTGCCCGGTCATAGGGAGCCGCCGCGATAATGCTGTAGCGCGGACCGCAATGCATGCAGGTCGTGAAAGGATAACGATAGCGGCGATCCGCCGGATCGAAGACTTCGGCGCGACAGTCCTCGCACAAAGCCAGATCGGGCAGGATATGCACGGAGGGGGCGGTGTCGGCGCTGCTCGATGCAATCGTAAAGCCCCGCTCCCCGGTCGGCTGCAACCCTTCCCGCGCGAGCCCGTCGATCCGGGCTGGCAGGCGAACCTCGCGCCGCAACCGGGCCAAAAACCGGTCAACCGCGCTGCCGGGGCCTTCCACTTCCAGCGTCACGCCGGCAGCAGTGTTGCGCACGTGCCCTGCCAATCCCTCATCCACAGCCAGCCGGTAGACGAAAGGCCGGAAACCTACGCCCTGCACGGCGCCCGTAACGTCCAGCCTGATCCGCTGGGCGTCCGGCACGACAAGGCAGGCGGCGGGCTCCATCGGCATTCACTCTTCCGTCTCGGAAACCTCCAGATCGACGCTGCGGATCATCACGTGCAACGCATCGGGATCGCCCGGATCGTCGGAAGTGAGGATGTCCAGCGCCGCGCCCTCGGCCATCGTACCGCGCGCCTCGTCGTCGAAGTGTTCGCGAAAGTGCTCGGGCGAGAACTGGCTCAGCGCGCCCAGCCTGACCTGAACGCCGGATATGGCCTCGGCGCCGGCATCGCGGGCCACCGTTTCCAGATGGCGGACGAGATCGCGGACAATGCCCGTTTCATGCATGGTTTGCAGCCTCCTGCAGTCTTGCCACTTCGGCGGTAATTCGCTCCGCCACCGGGCCGATCGCCGCAGCGACAGGCGGCGTCATCTCCGAGCCTCCGTCGAACCGTTGCCCTTCGACAGCGTAGACGACGATATCGGCCGGCGCGAGATCGAGCGTGCGGGCGAGCGCGATCGCTTCGCCCAGACCGAACGCATGGCTGGAAAGGAACGCCATGTCCCGCGGCAAGTCCTCCTCCGCCAGATCGATACGGTGGATTCGGCCCGGCCGATCGCCGCCGCCCGCTGCATCGACGCAGATAAGCGCATCGAAACCGGCCCAGTCCTCGAGCATCGTCAGCATATCGCCGCTACGCGCCATGAGCGTCACGTCCGGTGGCAGCGTACCGTCGAGCACCTCGGCGACCGCTGGCCCGAAGCCGTCATCGCCCCGGTCGGGATTGCCCAGGCACAAGACCAGCAGGGGCCGCATCACGCGCGATGCACCGACAGCTTGAGGAAGTGCGCCGAGCACGAGATGCACGGGTCGTAGTTGCGGATGGACTGCTCGCAGAGGTGACGGATCACATCGTCGGGCTCGCTGGCGATGGGTGCGGCGACGGCGGCGAGGTCTTCCTCGATGCTCGGCTGGTTCTGCGACGTGGGCGGAACGATGCGGGCCGTGCGGATCGTGCCGTCTTCCTCGAAATCGTAGCGATGCCAGCAGATGCCACGCGGGGCCTCGCTGCAGCCGAAACCGGTTCCCGCGCGCGGTTCGAGTGGCACGGCGGCACTCTCGGGCTGTTCGTAGTCAGCGATGAGACGCAAGGCCTCCTCGCAGGCATAGGCCGTCTCCAGCGCGCGCACGACGATGCTGCGGAAGGGATTGGAACAGACCGGCCCCAGCCCTGCTTCCTTCGCCAGCCCCCGGATGGAAACCGGCAGGCGGTCATAGTTCAGCGCGTAGCGCGCCATGGGCCCGACCAGATAGGCCCCGCGCCGCTTCACCAGCGCATGCAGCGCGGTGGAATGAGCGACATGCCGTTCCTCGAATTCGGTCTCGTAGTCGGCAATGTCGATATCGATGTCGCGGTTGGAGACAAGCCGCCCTTCGGTGATCGCATACTCGTCCGGATGGCGCATCGCGACGAATTCGTAGTCGCGTTCGAGGTCGGGAAAGTCGAACGTCGCCACCCAGCGCACCAGATCGACCGCCAGATCGAAGGCCTGCTTCAGCTCTTCCGCCAGCGGCGCAAGCTCCGCCCTCGTAGGCACCTTGTAGAACCCGCCCGGCCGCACGTTCACCGGATGGATTTCTCGCCCGCCCAGGAGGCGCAGGATGGCATTGCCGGTCTTCTTGAGCGCCAGCCCCTTACGCACCACATCGCCGTGCTTTTCCGCCATCCGGATCGCGTCGGGATAGCCGAGGAAATCGGGCGCGTGGAGCATCACCACATGCAGCGCATGGCTCTCGATCCATTCGCCGCAATAGAGCAGCCGCCGCAGCGCGCGCAGTTGCCCCTCGACTTTCACCCCGAACGCATTCTCGACCGCCTGCACCGAACTCATCTGATAGGCGACCGGGCAGATGCCGCAGATGCGCGCGACGATATCGGGCAGTTCGATGTGCGAGCGGCCCTGCAGAAACGCTTCGTAGAACCGTGGCGGCTCGAAAATGCGCAGGTTCGCGGTCTTCACAATGCCGCCCTCGATATGCAGATCGAGCGCGCCTTCCCCTTCGACACGGGCGAGGTAATCGACCTTGATCGTCTTAGTCGTCATGCGCCGCGCTCTCCTTGCGGAAGGGTTCGGCCCAGGCATTGAAGCTGCGCAGGGCGCGCCGGATATCGCGCCCGTCGGCGCCCAGTTGGCGCCACTCGCGGGTGAGGGCCGGCATGTTGGGCGTCTCCATCGGCCCGTAGCAACCATAGCAGCCGCGCCGGTAGGCCGGGCAGATCGCGCCGCAGCCGGCATGAGTGACCGGGCCGAGACAGGGCGTGCCCTGCACCATCACGCAGACGCTGCCGCGCTGCTTGCACTCGATGCAGACGCTGTGCGCGGGCACCGCCGGCTTGCGCCCGGCGAGGAACGCCGAGATCACCTCGACAAGCTGCGCCTTGTTGATCGGGCAGCCGTGGAGTTCGTAGTCGACCGGGATATGCGCCGAGATCGGCGTCGATGTCGCCAGCGTGTCGATGTACTGCGGCGAGGCATAGACTGCGGCCACGAAGTCCTTCACGTCGGCGAAATTCCGCAGCGCCTGGATGCCGCCTGCCGTCGCGCAAGCGCCGATGGTCACGAGAAATTTCGATTGCTTGCGCACCGCCAGAATGCGCTCGGCATCGTGCGGCGTGGTGATCGATCCTTCCACCAGCGAGAGGTCGTAGGGTCCTTCGACAATGGCGCTCGACGCTTCGGGGAAGTTCGCGATCTCCACCGCCCCGGCCACGGCCAGCAGCTCATCCTCGCAGTCGAGCAGCGAGAGCTGGCAGCCGTCGCATGAGGCGAACTTCCATACGGCGAGTTTGGGCCGGCCGGTCATGTCAGATCTCCTGCACCGCCAGAAGCCCGGAAATGCGATCGAGCGGGAAGACCGGGCCATCCTTGCAGACGAACTTCGGCCCGAACTGGCAGTGGCCGCACAGGCCGATCGCGCATTTCATGTTGCGCTCCATCGACAGGTGGATCGCGCTCGCAGGCACGCCCGCCTTGAGCAGAGCGCTGGCGGCAAAGCGCATCATCACTTCCGGCCCGCAGACCATGGCCACGGCGTTGTCCGGATCGAACGGCGAGCGCGGGATCAGGGTGGTGACGAAACCCACGTCGCCATGCCAGTCCGTTCCGGCATGGTCGACCGTGACTTCGACCGTCACGTCGAGCCGCTGCCGCCATTCTTCCAGGTCGTGCTGATAGAGGATATCGTGCGGGCTGCGGCAGCCAACGAGGATCGTCACCCGGCCATAGCGCTCGCGATGGGCAAGCACGTCCTGAATGGCAGGCCGTAGCGGCGCCAGGCCGAGCCCGCCCGCGACAATCAGAACATCGCGACCTTCAGCTTCGGGGACGGGCCAGCCGGTGCCGAACGGCCCGCGCACGCCCAGCGTGGCGCCGGGTTCCAACCGCGCCAGCGCGCCGCTGACCGCGCCGGCATTGCGGACGGTATGCACGAAGCCCGCCCCCAGACGGGCGCTCGCGCTCATGCTGATCGCCACTTCGCCCACACCGAAGGCATAGAGCATGTTGAACTGGCCGGGCCGGAAATCGGGCCGCGTGCCCGATTGCGGTTCCAGTTCCAGCGTCACCGCATCGGCGAGTTCGCGCCGCACTTTCTCGACGCGGTAGATGTCCGGAACAAAGGGGTCCTCTAAGGCCTGCGGCTGCATCAGCGCTGCCCGTAGACGTCAAGGATCTGCATCCGCGTGGCATGTAGGCGTTCGACCACGAGTGGAAGGAAGCGTTTCATCATCTCATAGCCCAGATGATGGTCTGCCTCGCACTTTCCGCGCAGGCACTTGGCGTCGATGGCAATGGCGCGTACCGGCTCCATGGCGCGGGCATCGAACTCGGCGCGGTAGGGCGCCGTCAGCCAGGACACGCCGACAATCTGCCCTTCCTTGAGCGTCGTCAGCACGACCGGCGCGCGCGCAGGGGCAGCGATTTCGAGCGCAACCTTGCCCTCCCGCAGCAGAAAAAACCGGTCGGCGGGATCGCCTTCACGCAGCAGGTATTCGCCGGCCTTGAAATGGCAGTTGCTGGCGCAGCCCGCGATCAAGTCTGCGAACGCGGCGGGAAAGTCCGCGAAGAAGGCCTGCTTGGCGAGGATCTGGTCCATGGTTTCCACGATTACCCGCTTCCTTTCTCGCCCGGCGCAGCCCTGATCGCGGCGGCTTCTTCGGTCAGGTCGATGCCGACCGGGCACCAGGTGATGCAGCGCCCGCACCCTACGCAGCCCGAGGTTCCGAACTGGTCGATCCAGTTGGCGAGCTTGTGGGTCATCCACTGCCGGTAGCGCGACGCGGTCGAGGCGCGCACGCTACCGCCGTGGATATACGAGTAATCCATGGTGAAGCACGAGTCCCACTTGCGCACGCGCTGCGCTTCGGTGTTGGTCAGATCGCTGTGATCCTCCACCGTGGAGCAGAAGCAGGTGGGGCAGACCATCGTGCAATTGGCGCAGGTGAGGCAGCGCATGGCGACATCGTCCCAGCGCGGATGCTCCGGGTTGTCCTGCAGCAGTTCCTTGAGCCCCTGGGTATCGAGGCTGCGGCCCATCTGCCCGGCCGTGCGTTCGACGATGGCCTCGGCCATCTCGACCTGCCCGGCCGAGGCCTGCTCGTGCGGTACTTGCACCATGATACGCGCGCCTGCCTCGCTGCCCACTTCGACCAGAAAGCGGTGCGATGGCCCGTCGATCATTTCGGTCAGCGCCAGATCGAAACCGTGTTTGGCCTTGGGGCCCGTGTCCATCGACACGCAGAAGCACGTTCCGCCCGCCTGTCCGCAGTTCAAAGCGACGATGAAGGCATCCGATCGCCGCGCGGCATAGGCGGTATCGGTGTAGGGCCCCTGCTCGAAGACCCGGTCCTGAATGGCGATGGCCTCGATCTCGCAAGCCCTCATACCGATAAAGGCGAAGGGTCCCTGCGACGGTTCGGGCCGTGAAACGGCCATTGCCCCCGCCTCATCGCGGCGCGCCGTCCATAAGGTTTCGACGGGCGGAAACAGGAACTTCTTCCACGAATGCGGACCGACCACATAGCCGAAGCAGGCATCGTCCCCGCGGCGTTCGAGCGCATAGCGCCCCGCCTCCTGCCGATCGGTCCAGCCGACCGGCAGCGACTCGATACCGGCGATGTCGTCGTAAACGATGGCCTCGTCGCGCACGGTCGGCCCGACGACGCGATAGCCTGCCTGCGCAAGGGCCTCGAGCAGGCATTGCAGGCCCTTCGTATCAATGACGACACGGGTTACGTCTGCCTTGCTGTCCTGCATGGTCGCAGCCTCTTTGCCGGCATTTCATCGTCGGGAGCGCCCCCTGCAGCGCCCTTTCGAGACCCCCTCATAAGCGATCTTGGCAGAACGAACCAGTTCTGCGTCCCGTCGTCATTGAGACCCGTCAAAGGATGCGCTCAGGCGACACTGCTCCGACGAACGAAGGTCAAAACGGACTCCAGTTCCGTTCGGACCTGTGCGCGAGCGACATCGGGCGATGCCGATTCCCGCAGACGCGTGAGCGACGACGCGAAGCTGGAAAAGAGCGCGGCTTCCAGACTGGTAACGTTGCGCCGACCCTCCACGATCGCTTCGAGCGTGCTTTTCGACGTGCGCCCCCGCAAATAGCGGAGCTGTGCTGCGAACTGATGCAGTGAAGGATCGCGCGCCACGGCCAGGCTGAGTTCCTCCAGGCCGCGCCGCCCCTTCACCCGACTGATGCTTTCAACCAGTTCGTCGACGATGGCGGTCTGGCGGCGCGACACATCGGGCGCATTCTGCTCGCGAAGCAAGTGGCCGATGTTGGCGAGATAGACGCCCTCGAAGGCGGCGGACAGCAGTTCGGACTTGGTGTTGAACTTGTGCAGGACAACACCGAGCGTCAGCCCCGCCCTTTCCGCTACCGCGCGGTGCGTAAGCCCCGCAACGCCTTCCTCGCTCACGAGATCGACAGCCGCTGAAGTCATGCGGGCCATCGCTTCGTCGCGCTCGGGAATGGGAGGCATGGACTGCAGGGCCAGATCGCGCGCGGCGTCGCGCCAGGGGGATGGCGGCATGGGAGCGCCAGCCAGCCATGCGCCGAGACCGCGGCCCAGCTCATCGAGACCGGCGCGGTCGAAAAGCCTGCGCCAGCGCATCAGATGAAAGAAGCTCTCGTTCTCGAAGACGCGCTCGGCGACGATCTTGCCGCTGCCCAGCCCAAACCGGTCGGCAACCTGCTGCCAGAAATCCGACCACAGCGCTCCCCAGCGCTCGCACGCCTGACGGCACAGTTCGGAATCGCGGCCCAGAAGCTGCCCCTCGCGCCACGCGAAAGCGAGGTCACGCCGATCGTTGGCCCAGCCATCGACCGTCTCGGAAAAGAACGCAGGGAACGCCGCAACGTCACCGTTCATGTCCCCCAGCTGCCGAAGCTGTTCGTTGCTCCATGACCGGGCACGGGCCAGCGCGGCATCCTGCGCGCACAAAAACAACTGTTCCAGAGACCTGAAATGATGGTAGATCGAGGAAACGGGCACTCCCGACAAGCTGCTGATCCGCCGCGCGGAAAGCGTTGCCTGACCGGTCTCCTCCCAGCAATTCAAGACTGTCTCGACCAACCGGTCAGATGACGGTTTTACTGCAGCCTCCAAGGCACTCCACCCCTTAGATAATCCCTTCTCCCGCCATTCCGCCTAGCAGAAGGCACGCAGCCCCGCGAGCAAATTACCGTCCCGGGCGCCGTCATGTAACCCTCACAAATACGTCACCATACATACATACAGCCGTTCTAGCGGGCTCCCGACCATACAGGGGGACTACCGATGAAACGCCTTAACGCTACCTTGCTGCGCTCCACGGCTCTTGCCGCGCTGACAGCATTCGCAATGACCCATGCCGTAACGGCCCATGCCGATGAAACCGGCAAGGCCGGTGAAGAGACGACCCAGCCCGGAGACGAGATCGTCGTCACCGGCACGATCCTCGCCTCGCAGCAGGCCTCGATCGAAGCCAAGCGCGTCGCCGTCAACATGACCGACGTCGCCTCCGCCGACGCCGCCGCCCGCTTCCCCGACCAGACTGCTGCCGGCGCCCTCGCCCGCCTGCCCGGCGTCGCCGTTCAGCGCGACCAAGGTCAGGAACGCTACATCCAGGTGCGCGGCGCGCCCAACCGCTGGACCTCGGTCTCGATCGACGGCGTGCCGATGGTCGGCGTGGACGAAGGCGGCGATACGCGCGCTTTCCGTTTCGACGCGATCCCGGCGGTGATGCTGTCGGAAATGGTCATCAACAAGTCGCTGACCTCCAACCTGCAGGCCGATGCGATTGTCGCCACGATCGACCTCAAGACCTACTCGCCGCTCGCCCGCACCCGTTTCCACGTCGACGGCGACCTCGGTTACGGCATGATGGGCCACGGCGGCGGCCAGCAGCGGCAGGGCTCGCTGCGCCTGTCCTGGTCGAACGACACGTTCGGCATCGTGCTCGGCGGCTCGCACTACCTGCGCGACCAGATCACCGACAACCGCGAACCGGGCTATGACGACGAGACCGGCGAGCCGACCGAGTTCTCGGTCCGCAGCTACAAGCTGGAACGCTACAACAACGGCCTGTTCGGCGGCATAGAGTGGAGCCCCGAAGCCGGGCAAAAGCTCTATGCCAAGGTGATCTGGTCGGAATTCGCCGACAACGAACAGCGCAATCAGTACAACTTCAGCGTCAGCGGCAATGCCGTGACCGGCATCAGCGCCATGTTCAACGACGGCAGGTACCGCAACCGCAACACGATCGGCCTGATCGGCGGCGATTACGACGACTTCAACGGCTTCACCGCCTCGTTCAAGGCCAACTATGCCAAGACCGTGAACACAACGGATCTCCCGCTGATCCGTTCGAGCATGAGCACGGTCGGCGACATGACCTACACGCTCAGCGATCCGCGCTTCCCGATCTTCTCGGACAATGACGGTTCGTTCAGTCAGACCGGCCTGTCGCAGACCGGCACGATCGTGCTGCCGCTCGAACAGCGCACGGTATCGGACAGCTACACGGTCAAGTTCGACCTGACGAAGGAAGTGGGCGACCTCACCCTGGCCAGCGGCCTGCTCTATGCCGACCGCGACATTACGGGCAACGTCCTGTCGACCAGTTCCTACGCGGCGATCGGCTACATCGGCTCGCTGGTCGGCCAGCCGTTCAACATCAACGACTATGTCACGGGCTCGGGCTGGGACACCGACTATCCGCTCGGCCTCTCGCTCAACTACGTCGACAACAAGGCCATGCGCCGCGATGCCGAAGCCACGCTGGCGGCGATGGAAGCGGCCGGGCTGTTCAATCCGGCCGGCGTCATCGAAGATACGACCCGCTACAACCAGCGTGAAAAGACGCTGGCAGCCTACCTCATGGGCACGCTTGTCCGCGGGCCGCTGACGGTCGCTGGCGGCGTGCGCATCGAAAACTACAGCATGGACAATGCAGGCTCGCTCAGAATCGACGGCGCCTATACGCCCAAGACCTATTCAAGCGACAAGACCGACTTCTTCCCGAGCCTCAACATCCGCTACGAAGCCTCCGACGACATCGTCCTGCGTTTCGCCGGCCAGCGCGGCGTATCCCGCCCCGCCTACGGCGCCACGCGCGTCGGTGCGTCGATCAACGACACCTCCACGCCGGGCACGATCGGCGGCGGCAATCCGCTGCTCAAGCCCGAATATACCTGGGGCCTCGATACCAGCGTCGAATGGTACCTGCCCGGCAACGGCATGATCGCGGTCGGCGCGTTCTACCGCTGGGTCGACAACGTGCTCTACAGCGCGCAGGAACGCGTGAATTCGGACTTCTACAACACGCCCGGATTCGACCGTTCGAACTATCTCTTCTCGGGCCAGTACAAC
The DNA here is from genome assembly GCF_014645195.1 of Novosphingobium indicum. Lineage (GTDB taxonomy): Bacteria > Pseudomonadota > Alphaproteobacteria > Sphingomonadales > Sphingomonadaceae > Novosphingobium > Novosphingobium indicum. The sequence goes on from NZ_BMLK01000041.1 coordinate 19,964, forward strand.
GGCAAGAGCGGCAAGCTCTACGGCGTGGAATTCAACGTCCAGAAGCAGTTCGACTTCCTGCCGGGCGCGCTTTCGGGCTTCGGCGTGCAGGGCAACCTCACTCTGCTCGACGGCGACTTCAAGGCGCCAGACATGAACGGCGTGATGCAGACTTACGACTTCCAGGGCATGTCGCGCACGATTGCCAATGCCTCGGTCTATTACGAGAAGTACGGCTTGTCGGCACGCGTCAGCTACCAGTGGCGCAGCCACTGGCTCGACACGCTGGGCGGCCTGGGAAGTGGCGAATACCGCGCGGCCTACGAGAACCTCGACGTGACGCTGCGCTACGCGGTGACCGAAAACTTCACGCTCTACGCCGACCTCGCGAACCTCACCAACGAGACATACGTCGCCTACGCGGGCTCGCTGTCGCACCCGACCGAGGTCGAACGGATCGGCTCGCGCTACCTGTTCGGCGTGCGCTTCAGCTACTGATGGAAAGGAACGGACCCATGCCCGTTTTCAGGAGCACCACCGCTCTTCTCACGCTGGCCGTTCTGGTGTCTTCTCCCGCCTGTGCGCGGGAGATGGCCACCGTCACGCGGCTTGACAGCACGACCGTCGAACTGGATCGCGGCGATACCACCCCGGTCTCGGTCTGGATCAGCGCCGACACCTCCATCGACGATGGCGACCAGCGCGTGGCCGCCACGGCGAAGGATCGCAAGCTCACGCTGGATATTCCGGCCAGCGAGCGCCGCTACGTCATCCTGCTCGGTAAGGATGGCCACACAACTGTTGCCGCAGAACGCGAACTGCCGCTGCAGCAAGGCAGCAACTTCCGCGACATCGGCGGCTATGTCACCAGGGACGGCAAGACCGTGCGCTGGGACAAGGCCTTCCGTTCCGGTGCGATGCCTGTGCTGACCGACAGCGACTATGCGCTGATCCGCGAACTCGGCATCGACAGCGTCGTCGACCTGCGCTCGATCGAGGAACGCGAGGTCGCGCCCGATCTCGTCGACGACCGCACCGGCGCCCTGTTCATCGCCAACGATTATTCGCTCAAGCCGCTCATGGCACGCTTCGGCAAGGGCAATGGCGAGAACATGTACTCGGGCATGGAAAAGATGCTGGTGCCGCAGTTCCGCTCGCTGTTCCGCCGCCTGATCGCGGACGAAGGCACGGTGATCTACCACTGCTCGGCCGGGCAGGACCGCACCGGGATCGCCACGGCCCTGATCTACGATGTGCTGGGCGTCGATCGCGAGACGATCCTCAAGGACTATCACCTCTCGACAGCCCTGCGCCGTCCGCAGTGGGAGATGCCCGAGGTCGATCCCGCAGACTATCCCAACAATCCGCTCGTTCAGATGTACATGGCGCACGGCAAGGACAAGCTGATGAAAGCCCAGCCGCTCTACACGCCCAGCGGCGCCTCGTATCTCGCCCAGTTCTTCACTTACCTCGACAGCGAGTACGGTGGGACAGAAAGCTACCTGAAGCAGAAGCTTGGCCTCAGCGATGCCGACCTGGCAAAGCTGCGCACGGTCATGCTGCGCTGACAAGACAGGCCGGCGGCATATGACCGCCGGCCCTCGTCTTCCGGCCGGATCAGTACTTGTACGACTGCCCGCCGTCGATGGTGATGACCGACGATCATCGCACGTCGTCAAACGCCATCAGGTAGGAGCAACTGCGACGCTGATGAAAGCCGGCGCCGTCTGACTCAACGGCTCGCGCATAATGCAAGAATTTCGGGAGTCTCGGGAATGGTCGGTGACGGGCTCGAATTTCTAAATTATATATTTGTTATTGCAAGTAATTTATTGAACTGGGCAATTTCAAGGCCCCAAAACAACCCCTAAATTATCACACTGTAATGTGAGCGTCCAGCAAGGGGCTCACATTACATCTCACATCAGCTCAAGAGCACCTTGGATGCCTCACGCGGTTCAAAGGGCGACTCTCAAACTAACTTTGTCTACATAGGCCGTCCAAGCTGACATTCGCGCATACTGAATGTCTCGTGTAAGACTGCCATCTGATCATCTTGATGCTCGAGGCGTAGAACGCCCCTCATACAGCGTATCTGAGCCGCCTCACAAAACGAAAACGTAACGGCTATCTGTCCGCTACGCTTGTCGAAGCCAACCTGCGACGCCCAGACGCTGAAGTTGCCGTTCTACCAGCCGCTCGATCATGGCGCCATCGGCGCTACGGCACCCGAGCTTATAGCGGAGTACCGTGCGCGTACCGTCCTCGCGTTGCCATTCCAGCGTGATGAGCGACGTATCGGTAGGTTGGTGTTCGCAGCGCCAGTCCCGCACGCTGCCCGTCGGCGGACGCATGGGCAAGACTGCCCGGCTCACCTCCTCGTAGACCTTGCGCGATACGGCCCGCGTGCGCGAACCCAGCAGGGCCGTGTGCTGCACGCCATCGAAGCTGACCAGCCCTCCCGGCGTCACGCTGACACGATAGACAGGACAAAAGCCGTGACAGGGTCCGCGCGAGATGATGAGTTCTTCCTTGGGCCGAGCGGGCTTGGTCCCGCCCGGTGCCACAGTGCACCCGCCCAGCAACGCCGAGATGAGGACCGCTGCCATCAGGCAAAGGGCAGCCCTTACCATTTGACCGTCACGCTGCCGCGCAATGCAAGATTGACGTCCCCATGGCGCTGATCGGCCGAGAGTTCGCCGCCCATGATAAATCCGCCCGGGCCGCCATAGGCCCTCAGCCGCGCGAACCAGCCGCTGGTCGAACCGTCGGGCGACAAGGTAAAGCGATTGCCCTGTTGCACATCGTCCGTGCCGAACCGCGCGGTCGTGGCGCCCAGGCTGCCGCTCAGCACTTCGCGCCAGCCACCTTCGGTCTCGATGCGCATCCAGTTCTCATCGCGGGCCCGCATCCCCAGCAGATCCACGCCAACGGTCATGCCTGCATTGAGGCCAAGCTCGTCGCTGGTCCGCTTGTCCACGGTGAGATCAAGCGCATCATCGCCCGTTTCGGCGTAGCCATCTTCCTTCAACCGGACGTAGTCGAGCGAGACCTGCGGGCGGAAAAAGAAGAACTGGCTGCCGCCCTCGGCCGACGCACCGGCAGCAAAGCTCACGAAACTGCCGTTCCAGCTTCCGTCCATGGTGCGCTTCACGTCGCCGGTCGAAGCGACGCCGGTAAAAGTGCGTTCGCTGTCGAAATCGGAATGACCGATCGAGGCACGGGCAAAGCCTCCAAAGGCGCCCCACTGGCCCCGCCAATGCACCGCACCTTCGACCGAACCCGACTTCACTTCGCTGGCGGCGCCGATCTTGTGGCTGTTCCACAGGTAGGACACCGTCGCACCGAAATAGCCGAGGCCGGTCTGATATTCGCCGCCAAGCGACCAGGCATAACCGCTCAGGTCATAGGCTGCCGTCTGGCCGGTGTTCTTGTCACTCCCCCAGAACGCGAGATTGACGGTCGTGGCGATCTTGCCATCGGCCTCGATCCGGTTCGGCGGATCCTGCAGCTGGCGGGCAAGCGTACGAACGCCCAGACTGATGCCCTCGAACGTACCGCCGGCATGATCTGGCAGCATCTGGGCAACGGCATCACGGAACGTGCCGCCGTCGGTTATCGAGAGAAACACGTCCTCGATCTTGTCGTCCTTGGTGAGAGCAGCGAAGACCGCGTCGTAGGCACTGGCCTGCGAGCGGTTGAGCCCCAGTTCTGCAACCGAGCGGCGCGCGACATCGACGACGATCGTATTGGCCGCGGCATTCTCGTCGAGCGAGGCCTTGAACATGAAGGGGACGAGATCGGTGACGGTATCAAGCTTGTCGAGGCCCTGGATGGCGCCGGCGGTCAGCACCTGATAGCTGCCTTCTGCGGTTGAGACGTCCGCGAGCCGGATTGCCAGCTTCGAACCCTCGGCAAAGCTGGCGGTACCGGAAACGGTATAGGCACTCCCTTGCCCTGCCGCTGCATCGAGTGTCGCCACCAACACGCCATCCTTGCCGATGTCCAGCGAACCGAGCTGGGCAGGCGTGCTCACGTCGAGCGTTCCGCCCGTCACTTTGACCGAGGCCTGCGCAGCGTTCAGCAGGCTACCCGAGAACACGGAGGTTCCCGTCAGGGTCAGTGCGTCCGCACCGCCACCGAAGTCCAGTGTGCCCGCAAAGCGCGCACTGCCCGCGAGAGTCATCGTGTCGGCTGCGCTGCCGAACGTCACCTTGCCGGACTGCACGGCATCGCCAGACAACGCCAGCGTGTCGCTGCCGCCCCCGAACGTGACATCACCCGTGAGACTGCCGTCGGCGATGGACAGCAGATCATCGCCGCTCCCGAAGCGGATGTCCCCGGTGGTCGCCGGCGCGGCGAATCCCGCGCCCACCTGGGTCTGACGCACCGTCGCACCCTGGTTTCCGGCCGAAAGGTCGATGGCCACGTTGCGCCCCGAGCCATCCTGTGCCCCGCTCGCGGCAATGGTGCCGCTGTTTTCGACGAGCGTAACCGTGCCGCTTTCATCGAGGATGGCCGTTGCCGTGCCAGCCTTGCCGGCAGCGGCCTTGATCGAGCCGCTGTTGCGGATCGCAGGCAGGCTGGCCCCGGCCGTCACATGGACGGCAGTGGCCATGGCCGAAGCGGCATCGCCGCCGGTCGCCGCGATGGCACCGGCGTTCTTCAGTTCGGGCGTGGTCGTGCTGGAGCCAATCCGCACGGCCGTCGCGCTTGCGCCGTTGGATGCCGCCGTGATCGAACCGCGAACGCCGATGCCGTTGGCGATGGTAACCGTGCCACCGCGCCCGCCGATGGCCAGCCCGGTCGCATCAACGCCGGAATAGAGCCCGCGCCCTTCGATCGTACCGTCGATCTGCAAGCCGTAACCGTTCGCTGTACCGGCTACCGGACCAATCGTAACGGCATGGTCCGTGGCACCGATGACCATCGCCGGTGCCGCGCCGTAGGACACAACCTTGGCCGATCCTTCGTCCTTGTCGGGAATG
>NZ_BMLK01000042.1 GCF_014645195.1 Novosphingobium indicum
TCGTCAGGCTCATAACCTGAAGGTCGTAGGTTCAAATCCTACCCCCGCAACCAATACCTGAATGAAATTCAATCTGAAGCGTCCCGGGTTTTCCGGACGCGGTTTCATTTGAGTCACGCCATATCGAGGGTATCGATTGGCTGTTCGGTGAAAGACTAATCGGCGAGCCCTCGGCGAAGCTGACTGGGAGACTTGCCGAACCATCGGCGGCAGCTTCGTGAGAAGATGGATTGTTCGGCAAAGCCCAGCTTTTCGGAAATTCCGCGAAAGTCGAGGTCGGTGCGCTCCAGGTAGTAGAGCGTCAGGTCACGGCGCACTTCGTCCTTTACCTGCTGAAAGCTGCTGTCTTCCTGACGAAGGCGCCGGCGCAGCGTGCGGTGATGAAGGTTCATGGCCCGCGCAACCTCGCTGCTGGAACAGTCCCCGAACGCCAGTCGCCGCATGATCAGGCCGCGGACTTCGGCGTGAAACGGCAGGCGTTCGCGTGGGAAGGTGCGTTCGATGAAGGCGACCATGTCGCCGTGAACGCGGCTGCTGTTGCGCAGGATCGGGGAGGCCAGATCTTCTTCAGAGAAAACAATGCCGTCGACCCGTTGGCCGAAACGCACCTCGCATCCGAAATACTTGCGGTAGGTGTCCTGAGGCGAGATCGGCTCGTGTCGGAAATGGACCTTGCGGGCACGGGCATAGCCGCCTGTCATCTCCTGCGCTTCCACATGCCCCAGCAGGAGTATCTGTTCGATGGCCTGTGCCCGGTTGGCGATGTTGCCCAGCAGCAGCTCATGGCCTGCAAAGACCTGTCCCGTATCGTCGAGCCGATGCAGCCAGACACGTGCGGCACGGCTGTGCGCGTTGCTGTGTTCGCAAGCGAAGGTCAATGCGTCGCCGAAAGTGTGCGAGTTGCTCATCACGTGACCGAGAGGCCCGAAAATGCTGCCGCCGCGTTGGATCGAGGCCAAACGCATCCCGAGGTCAGGGCAATGGAGCGCCTGCGCGGCCAGTTCGAGCAGGCGTATCAGCTGACGATAGGTAACGTTGCCAAGGCCATCGGCGAATTCGCTTTCCCCGATGTTGGCGGCATCGAGCAATGCCGAAAGGTCACCGTTTAAATCGGCAACGAGTTCGGGAAAATGGCGCAATAACGAAGCATTGAGGCTTTCGAACTCGACTACTTCGGAAACGGACGACACCTTTTGCGCTCCCACTTGCAAATTGCCCGCAGGCCATCACTGCGATGTCCTGCGTGGCCCTGAATGTCCGCATTGGTCAAGTCGCTGGGCGTGTCCAGGGTTAGATTTCGCCAAGGCAACGTAACCGGCTCTTGCCGGGAAACCGCGGCCGAGAGAACATGGAAGCTGGAGAGGACGGGCATGGCGAAAGACGGCGCAACAGAATTGGTCGAAGCCTTCTTTGCGGCGGTTGCGGCGGGAGACCTGCCCAACAGCTTGCTGACGCCGGACATGACCGGATGGATCACGACGCAGGGCACGATGGACAAGACGTCCTATCAGGGCCTCATCCGGCTGCTTGCGCGAATGACCGACGGACCGCTCCGGTTCACCATCGATGCCGTGACCGCGCAGGACGATCGTATCGTCGCTGAAGCCCGGTCGGCAGGCCGGCTGATCAGCGGCGAGGATTATGCGCAGACCTATGTCTATGTGTTCAGGCTGCGCGACGGACGCATTGCCTCGGTCGCCGAGCACTACAATGCGCTGGTGGCACAGGAAAAGCTGTTGCCGCTGATGAAGGAGTTGCAGGCATCATGAAAGCCATACGTCTGGGCGAGCCCGTCGGCCTCGATACCCTCACGCTTGCCGAGGCCAGCGCTCCCGCGCCCGGACCGGGAGAGATCAAGGTGCGCGTGCATGCGGCGTCGCTCAACTTTCGCGATGGGCTGGTTGCCAAGGGGTTCTTTCCCGTGGCCGATGGCCTGATCCCGCTTTCCGATGGTGCTGGTGAGGTGCTTGAGGTGGGGGCCGGCGTTACGCAATTCGCACCGGGGGACCGCGTCGTCAGCGTCTTTCATCCCAAGTGGTCGGACGGTCACATGGACCGGGCAGATCTCGACAACTCGCCGGGCGGTCCCGCGGACGGCTTTGCCTGCGAGGAAGCGACCCGGCCGGCCAGCCACTTCACCCATGCCCCTGCAAATCTGACTCATGCCGAGGCGGCAACGCTGACGTGTGCCGGCGTGACTGCATGGCGCGCGGTCGTCGCCGACGGCAAGGTGAAGCCGGGGGACCGCGTTCTGGTACAGGGGACCGGCGGGGTTTCGCTTTTCGCGTTGCAGTTCGCCAAGGCCGCAGGCGCCAAGGTGATCGCCACGAGTTCCAGTGAGGCTAAGCTCGAGCGTTTGCGCGCGCTGGGCGCGGACCATGTGATCGACTACACGCAGGTGCCCGATTGGGGGCCGGCCGTACTCGATCTCACCGGAGGGCAGGGCGTCGAGCACATCATTGAAGTGGGCGGGCCGCATACGCTCGGGCAAAGCTTCAAGGCGGCCCGGACCGGCGCCCATGTCGCTATCATCGGGGCCGTGGGCGGCTTCGATATCGACACAATGCCTTTTGCGATCGTTCAGGCCAAGCGCCTGTGCCTGCAGGCTGTAACGGTCGGCAGTCGGCGCGATCAGGTGGACATGGTCCGCGCGATCGAGGCGCACGATCTGCATCCGGTGATCGACAGCATCTTTCCGCAGGAGCGCCTCGCCGATGCCTTCCGCCACCTCGAGGCGGGGCAGCACATCGGCAAGATCTGCATCGAAATGCCTTAAGGCGAGGTATCCGCTGATGGCGACGGGAACGTGATGCGCGCTTCCAGACCGTGCTTCCCGTCGCTGCGTGCGCCCAGGTGCATGGTCAGCCCATAAGCGGCAGCGATGTCTTGTGCGATGGCAAGGCCCAGACCCGATCCCGGCATGACTGGATCGAGGCGCGTGCCGATCTGAAAGGCCATGGTGATCTCTTCGGGGGTGAGGCCGGGGCCATCGTCGACGATCCGGATCTGCAAGGCGTCGGCCGGGCGGTCCATCTCGATAGTGACTGTCTCGCTGCTCCACTTGCCGGCGTTGTCGAGGAGGATGGCGAGCAGTTCGGACAAGTCGATGGCGTCCATCGGCACGGTCGTGTCCAGCCCTTCGGGAATGGTGGCCTTGAACAGCGTATCCGGATGCAGGCGGCGCATGGCCGAGAGCAGGGGCGGCAGGGCTTCGCCCACACGGCTCGCGGTTCCGGGGCCGCGCGCACTGGCGGCGGAACGGACGCGGGCGAGCTGATATTCGATCTGCTGCACCATGATCTGGCTTTGCGCGAGCAGTGTGCTGCTGGCTTCGGCGGTGCGCGCGTTCTGCGAGAGCCGCTCGGCCTCGTCGGTGATCACGGCCAGCGGCGTGCGCAGGGCATGGGCAAGGTTTCCTGCCTCCACGCGGGCGCGTTCCACGGTCGTGCGGTTGTGGTCGATGAAGGCGTTGAGGTCCGCAACCAGCGGCGCGATTTCGCTAGGGTATTCGCCTTCGAGCCGTTCGGCGGCGCCGCTCCGCAGGCGGGCGGTGGCCGCGGTAAGCCGGTCGAGCGGTCGCAGCCCGAAGGCGACGAGCAGCATGCCGGTGGCACCCAGCGCCGCGGCAAGGGCTGCCAGCCAGACCACAAGTTCGCGCTCGAAGCGGGCAATGGTCTCGTCGAGCAGCCATTCGTCGGTGGCGATCACGTAGTGGACGTCGCCGACAACCGGTACCTTGCGGACGAGGCCATAGGTTATCGCCGGTCCGGTCGGTCCGCTTTCTACGTGATGATGGACGGAACTGTCGTGAGCGACGCTTTCGTCCAGTCTGCCGCGGGTCATCGATGCCGAGCGGATGGTCTCGCCATTGTCGAGACTGACCTGCCAGTAAAAGCCCGAAAGCGGCACGAGATAGCGCGGATCGGAGAGGGGGCGATACATCGTCAATCGCCCGTCGCTGCCGACTTGGACGAGCGCTGCCAGTTCCTTGATGTGGACTTCCAGCTCTTCGTGATAGCTCTGCTCGACGTGCTTGGCGAACAGCCGGGTGGCCGAATACCAGACACCGCCGATGCCGAGCGTGACCCACATCAGCGTTGCCAGCATGATCCGTACCCGCAGCGAGTGCCATTGCCAGCGGCGGGGCGCGCGCGATGCCTTCACTTAGCGAACCTGTAGCCCAGCCCGCGTACCGTGCGGATGCGTTCCGAGCCGATCTTGCGGCGCAGCCGGGAGACGAGCACTTCCACCGCGTTGAGATCGCGGTGGCTGTCGAGATCGTAGAGGTGGTCGCCGATGTCGGCTTGCGACAGCGTCTGACCGGGACGGCGGATGAACAGGTTGAGCAGCCGGAATTCCTGCTTGCTGAGTGAAATCTGCTTGCCGTCGCATTCGACCTGCCGGGCGACGGGATCGAGCCTGCAGCCGCCGGCCTCGATCCAGGTATCGCGCGAGCCCGACTGGCGGCGCAGCAGGGCATGAAGGCGCGCCAGCAGTTCCTCGAAGCGGACCGGCTTGACCACGAAGTCGTCGGCTCCGGCGTTGAGGCCGGAAACCTTGTCCTGCCAGCTGCCGCGCGCGGTCAGGATCAGGACCGGACAATCGACCTTGTGGTCGCGCCAGTACTTGAGCAGGTCCATGCCGCTGCCATCCGGAAGGCCGAGATCGAGAACCACAGCCGCCATCTTGTCCATGTCCGGCCAAGCCTCGCCTTCCTCGCGGTTGGACGCGACGTCGACGGCAAAACCGGCATTGCGCAGCCTGTCGGACAGGCGCTCCGCCAGTTGTTCGTCATCTTCCACCAGAAGCAGCCGCAAGGCCAATCCCCTCTCGCGATACGGTCCATACAGCGTACACGCGCTGCAGTGCATGAAAACTGACGATAAGCCCGAAAACTGACAAGGTCCTGTCAGCTTGAACTTCCATCCTCGGGGCATGGACAGGAAACTTCTTGCCGGCGGCGCGGCTGCCGTTCTCGTGCTTGGCGTGGTCGGCTACTACGCGTTCGCCCCCTCGACACCGCAGGAGGAGGCTGCAGAAGCGCCGGATGGTGCGGATGGCAAGCTGAGCGCTGAGCAGATCAAGAAGCTGGGTATCCGCACGCAGGCTGCGGCCGCGTCCGACGTCGTGCCGGTAGGCACGGTTCCCGGTCAGGTTTCGCTGCCGCCCGATGCCAAGGTGGCGGTGACGACGCCGTTCGACGGCACGGCCACGCGCGTTTTCGTATTGCAGGGCGAACAGGTCGGGCGCGGACAGCCGCTTGCCGTGGTCAAGTCTGCCGCGCCGGTCCAGTTCAGCGCCGATCTCGCGCGGGCGCAGGCCGATCTGGCAGTCGACCGTGCCAGGGCGAGGCGGCTCGAAACGCTGGCCCGCGACGGCATCGTCGCCGGTGCGCGGGCTGACGAGGCGAGAGCCGCGCTTCAGCGCAGCGAGGCAACCGTGGCGGAAAATCGCCGCCTGCTCTCGCTCGCCGGTGCCGGCAAGGACGGCACGGTCACGCTGCGCGCGCCGATTTCGGGGCGCGTTTCCAAGGTTTCCATCGAGACCGGCGGCCATGTCGGCGGCGACATGGCGCCGTTCGTCATCGAGAATACCGCCGCACTGACGCTCGACCTGCAGTTGCCCGAGCGCCTGGCCGGACAGGTCAGGCCGGGCATGGCGGTTTCGGTTCCGCTCCCGGGCAATGGCGATACCGTGGCTACGGGCCGCATCGTCTCTGTCGGTGCCTCGCTCGACCCGATGACGCGCTCGGCGGCCGCCAAGGCGCGGCTCGACAACGCCGCCGGGTTGATGCCGGGACAGAGCGTGTCGGTGGTGATCAGCGGGGTGGCGGGCAGCAAGCGGCCAGGGATTTCGATCCCCTCGCAGGCGGTCACCCGCATCGGCGGGCAGGATGTCGTGTTTGTCCGGGAGGGCGATCGCTTCGTACGGCGTGAGGTGACCGTGGCGACCGACGCGGGCGGGCAGGCCATCCTGTCTGCGGGCGTGAAGGCGGGAGAACCGGTCGCGATCAGCGGCATTGCCGAACTCAAGTCCCTCGTGGCGGAGTAACCGGTCGTGTTGCGCAAGCTTGTCGAACGGGCGCTCGCATGGCGCCTCGCGATAATCGGCCTCGCTCTGGGCCTGGCCGGTATGGGGGCCTGGGCCTTCATGCGCCTGCCGATCGATGCCTTTCCGGACATCAGCTCCACGCAGGTGAAAGTCATCCTCAAGGCGCCGGGCATGACGCCCGAGGAAGTCGAGAGCCGGGTCATCACGCCCATCGAGATGGAAATGCTGGGCATTCCCCATCAGGCGGTGCTGCGTTCGGTCGCCAAGTACGCGATTGCCGATATCACCATCGACTTTGCCGACGGGACGGACATCTACTGGGCTCGCACGCAAGTCTCCGAACGTCTCAATGGTGTGATGGGGGATCTTCCCGGCAATGTCAGCGGCGGCATGGCGCCGATCTCCACGCCGCTGTCCGACATGTACATGTTCACGCTCGAAGGGCCGCAGAGCCTTGCCGAGAAGCGGCGCACGCTCGATTGGGTGATCCGCCCGGCCTTGCGCACCGTTCCCGGTGTGGCCGACGTCAATTCGCTGGGCGGCAGGGCCGAGACCTTCGAGGTCGTCCCGAACGCTTCGGCGCTCGCGGCTGCCCAGCTTACGGTTACGGATCTGGCAACGGCCATCGAGGAATCGAACCGCAACGACGGTGCCGGCCGCCTCGTCTCGGGCGAGGAAGCGCTGATCGTGCGCGCGACCGGCGCGATCAGGACGCTCGACGATATGGGCGCCATTGTCGTGCGCAGCGAGAACGGCAATGTCCTGCGCGTGAGCGACGTCGCGCAAGTGCGCACCGGCAGCCTCACGCGCTATGGCGCGGTCACCAAGGACGGCAAGGGCGAGGCGGTGGAAGGTCTGGTCATCGGCCTGCGCGGCGCCGACGCGGCGCAAGTGGTCGACGGCGTCAAGACGCGGCTCGAGGAGCTGCAGCCGAGCCTGCCGCAGGGCATGAGCGTCTCGGTCTTCTACGACCGCTCCAATCTGATCGAGCGTGCTGTGGGGACGGTCGAGGAAGCCTTGCTCGAAGCGACGCTGCTGGTGGTCGTGCTGCTGCTGCTGTTCCTCGGCGATGTGCGCGCTTCGGTGATCGTCGCGCTGGCCCTGCCGATGGCGGCGCTGCTCACGTTCATCTTCATGCGATCGATCGGCCTGACTGCCAATCTCATGAGCCTGGGAGGGTTGGCGATTGCCGTCGGCATGCTTGTCGACGGCGCGGTCGTGGTCGTCGAGAACGTGGTCGAGCGCCTGTCCGATCCCAAGCACGCGCATTCGAGCAAGCTGCACAATGTTTTCATTGCCTCTGCCGAGGTCGCGAAGCCGGTGGCATCGGGCATGGCGATCATCGCGCTGGTGTTCCTGCCGCTGCTCACGTTGCAGGGGCTGGAAGGCAAGCTCTTTGCTCCCGTGGCGCTGACAATCGTGCTGGCGCTGCTCTCCGCGCTCGTGCTCTCGCTCACGCTGGTTCCGGTCATGGCGTTTTACGTCCTCAATGTGAAGGCGGACGAAGGCCACCACGAGCCCTGGCTGATGCGCAAGGTGTCCCCGCGCTATCACGCGCTGCTGAATGCGGCATTCGGGCGCCGGAAGCTGGTCTACACGGTGGCGGGTATCTCGCTGCTGCTGACGGGTGTCGCCTATTCGGTGACCGGCAAGACCTTCCTGCCGACGATGGACGAAGGCTCGGTGATCGTTCAGCTTACCAAGCTGCCCTCGATTTCGCTCGAACACAGCGTGGAAGGCGACCTCAAGGTCCAGCGCGCACTGCTCTCCAAGGTCCCCGAAGTGACCGAAGTCGTCGCTCGCGTCGGCTCGGATGAACTCGGCCTTGATCCCATGGGGCTCAACGAAACCGACACCTTCCTCAAGCTCAAGCCGCGCGAGGAATGGCGCGTGCCGGACAAGGAATGGCTCGTCGGTCAGTTGCGCAAGGCGCTGGTCGACCTGCCGGGCATCGAGCCCAGCTTCACCCAGCCGATCGAGATGCGCATTTCGGAAATGCTCACCGGTTCGCGCGGCGATCTTGCCATCAAGATATTCGGGCCGGACCTCGATGAACTCGCCCGGATCGCCGGTGACATTCAGGGGCGTCTGGAAGGCATCAAGGGCACCAGCGAGGCGATGACCGTCGCCAACGACCGCGTCGACTACCTGCAGATGGATATCGACCGGCTTGCCGCCGGGCGAGCCGGCATGCCGGTGAACGAGCTGCAGGATGCCATGCGTGCGCAAGTGGAAGGCGTCCATGCCGGCGTCGTGGCCGAAGGCATCCGCCGCGTTCCCATCGTCATTCGTGGGGAAGGGCAGGCGCTGTCGCCGCAGGCTTTCGCCGATACGCTCTACCGCTCGCCCACCGGCCAACTGGTCCGTGCCAGCGATGTTGCCAGGGTTACCCGGGTGGAGGGCCCGGTGAAGCTGGAACACGAGAACGGCTCGCGTTTCGCACTGGTGCAGGCCTTCGTCTCCGGCCGCGATCTGGTCGGCTATGTCGACGAGGCCAAGGCGGACATTGCATCGAACGTCGCTCTACCGCCGGGCTACCGGATCGTCTGGGGCGGCCAGTTCGAGAACCAGCAGCGTGCCTCGGCCCGGCTGATGGTGGTGCTGCCGATCTCGCTCGTGATGATCTTCGTGGTGCTCTACGCGACGCTCAGTTCGCTCCGCGCTTCGCTGCTGATCATCGGCATGATCCCCTTCGCCTTGGTCGGCGGCATGATCTCGCTCGCCTTCTCCGGCGAATACCTCTCGGTCCCCGCTTCGGTCGGCTTCATCGCCCTGCTGGGTATCGCGGTGCTCAATGGCCTCGTCATGGTCAGTTACTTCCGCCAGCTGCGCGAGGAAGGCGTGCCGCTTTACGAGGCGGTCCGTCGCGGGGCCGAGCGGCGTCTGCGTCCGGTGCTGATGACTGCGACGATTGCCGCCTTCGGTCTGGTGCCGCTGCTCTTCGCGAGCGGACCGGGATCGGAAATCCAGAAGCCTCTGGCGATCGTGGTGATCGGCGGCCTCGTGTCCTCGACGCTGCTGACGCTGGTGCTCCTGCCGCTCCTCTATGAGCGCTTCGGCGAGAACAAGGCAGAGCGCGATGCGGGCGATCATGAACACTCCCAACGAGATGAAGCAGATGGGGAGAGGGCCGATGCGTAAGCTTCTCCTTGCAGGTGCCGCGCTGCTGTTTGCCTCGCCGGCAATCGCCGAACCCGGCCTTCCGGACGAAGCGGCCGTTGCCGCCGCACTGGACGCGCACCCTTCGGTCAAGGCCGCGATGGCGCGCACCGGCGCGGCGCGTGCACAGGCCCGGGCTCTGGCGCGCGGATCGCACGAGGTCACCTTCTCCGGCAGCTACATCAATCGCTCGGTGGACCGCGAAGGCTCGTTCGACGAGTTCGACGGCCAGTTGACCCGCTCCTTCCGGCTGCCGGGCAAGGCCCGGCTCGATCGTGAGATCGGTCAGTACGGTGTCAGCGCGGCGGAAAATCGCGCCGAAGACGCGCGCCACCAGGCGGCGCTCCTTCTGGCGCAGAGCTGGTGGGACTGGTTGGGTGCTGCCGAGGAGGCACGCGTCGATCGGCAGGCCGCCGAGAACTATACCAAGCTTCTGGAGGCCGTGCGCCGCCGCGTTGCGGTTCGCGATGCCGCGCAACTCGATGCTGATCAGGCAGAAGCCGCGCTTGGTTCCGCACGGGTAGCAGCCGAACAATCCGCCGGTCGCGAGGCCATGGCGCGGGCACGGCTCGCTACGCAATTTCCGGGGCTTCCGCTTGGCGATTCAGCGCCGTCGGTCCCCATGCCGGCGCTGCCCGAGAAAGGCATCTCGGCGTTGGGGCAGCTTGTCATTCAGCACAGCCACGAGATCGCGGCCGCCGATGCCGACGCGCAGCGGGCCGATGCCTCGGCATCGCGGGCGCGGGCGGATCGGATCGCCGATCCCTCGTTCGGGGTCCGGATGTTTTCGGAACGCGGCGGCGCCGAGCGCGGGGCGGGTGTCCTGTTTTCGATGCCGCTGGGCGGTGGTCACCGCAAGGCGCTTGCCGATCTGGCCGAGGCGGAGGCAAGCGCGACGCTTTCCGATGCGATGGCCGTCCGTTTCGCGGTCAAGGAAACCGCCGAGACCGACATGACCGAAGCCCGCTTCCGCTTTGCCGCGTGGCAGCGTGCGCGCGAAGGGCTCAAGGCCCAGCTCGCTGCGCTGCAAAAGCTGCGCGAAGGGCACAAGGCGGGTGAGATCGATCTTTCGGACGAACTGCTTGGCGAACGCCAGGTTCACGATGCCTTCCGCCTGGAAGCGCAGGCGCGTACCGAAGCCATGCGCGCGCTGACGCGGCTGCGCATCGATTCCCACTCGATCTGGATCGGGCAGGACGAAGATTGACGGATTTCCGGGGCGGCTGTCTGCCCCGATTTCCTTGACTTTTGCCGGTTTGCTACCTATCTGCCCGCCTTTACGAACATCCAGATTTTTACGGAGTGCCCATGGCGCGCGTTACTGTCGAAGATTGCGTCGACAAGATTCCCAACCGTTTCGATCTCGTCCTGCTTGCTGCGCAGCGTGCGCGTGAGATCTCGGGCGGCGCCGAACTCACGGTCGATCGCGACCGCGACAAGAACCCGGTCGTGGCTCTGCGCGAAATCGCCGAGCAGACCGTGCGTCCCACCGAACTCAAGGAATCGCTGGTCACCTCGATGCAGCGCGTCCTGCCCGAGGACGACGACGAGATGGACGATATCGGTTCGCTCAGCCAGTCGGCGGAGGCCCTGCGCATCACCGCTTCGGCGCCGACGCGCAACACTTCGATCGGTGGCGACTACGACGGCTGATCCTTTTCGTTGACTGTCCGCGTGTGACAGGCAACGATCTGCGGCGTGGCCGGGAAGAAAAAACGAACACTACCGCGCATTGCCGGATTATCGCGAGGGCCGTCCAAACGGGCGAGCCCTCGTGACGCGTCTGTGGCAGGTGCAACCATCGCCATCTACAGTGTGAAGGGCGGGGTCGGAAAAACGACCTTCTCCGCCAATCTTGCATGGTGTTCGGCGTCTCAGGCGAAGCGGCATACGCTTCTGTGGGATCTTGACGCTTCGGGCGGGTCCGGGTTTCTCTATGGGCTGGAGCCCAAGGGCTCGCGGCTGGCGGAAGAGGTCTTCTCGCGCAACCGCTCGCCCGATGCGCTGATCCAGCATACCGCTTTCGAAAACCTGGACGTTCTGCCCGCGGACGAGAGCATCCGAGCCCTCGACGCGCAGCTGGCGGAAATCGGCAAGCGCAAGCGGCTTGCCAAACTGGCCCGCGATCTCGCTGGCGATTACGAGCGGATCGTGCTGGATTGTCCGCCGGTGATGAACGAGCTTTCCGCCCAGGTCGTGCGCGCAGCCGATCTCGTCATCGTGCCGCTGCCGCCGTCCCCGCTGTCCGCGCGGGCGTTCGATCTGGTGGTGCGCGAGATCTCCGGCAACTCCAAGCGTCACCCGCCGATCCTGCCGGTGCTTTCCATGCTGGACATGCGGCGCACGCTCCACCGGGAAGCGCGGGAAGCCAATCCGGACTGGCCCGCAATCCCTTACGCCAGCGTGGTCGAGCAATGCGCCGTGCATCAGCAGCCGGTCGGCGTGCTGGCACCGAGCAGCCCGGCCGCGCGCGCATTCAGTCACTTGTGGAATGCCATCGACCGTAAACTGGCCGAGCGTTCGTGATTTCGGTCATGACGCTGCAATGCACAATGCGTCTGTTCAGGTACGCGGCAAGAGGGTAAATCTGTCTTCCATAACGGGGGAAGCATGAGCGACATCAGCGAAAGCCTGGCGGAAATCGGGCAGGGGGCCCTGTCCGGCAATGCAGCGGAACCGTCTGCCGGCAGCGGCGGTGCCGACGGCCACACGCATGAAACCAAGTGTCTCAACTGCGGGACGGAACTGATCGGGTCGCATTGCCACACATGCGGGCAGGCGGCGCATGTCCACCGGACACTGGGGGCTTTTCTCCACGACCTGCTGCATGGCGTGCTGCATTTCGAGGGAAAGTTCTGGCGCACACTGCCGCTGCTGCTTTGGCGTCCGGGCAAGCTCACGCGCGAATATATCGACGGGAGGCGCGCGAGCTACCTATCGCCGATCGCGCTGTTCCTGTTCTTCGTGTTCATCATGTTCGCCGTTTTTCATGCTACTGAAAGCGAAGAAAAAAGCACAGGCGGCGGAAATCTCATCGAGATCAACCGCAGTGTGGATGGGGTTGAAGCCGAGATTGATGATCTCAAGGCCAAGCGGGCGACCTTGTCGGCAAAGGGAGCAAGCACAGCTGAACTCGACAAGCAGATCGCGGAGAAGCAGCAAGCGGTCGATGCGGTTCGTGCCCTGCAAAAGAATGGCCTTGGCGAGGCGTTTTCGGGCAAGAATGTTAGCAGCGACATTCCGCAAGTCGACAAGGCAGTCAAGAAGTTCAGGGAGAACCCGGACCTCGCGCTCTACAAGCTTCAGACGTATGCCTACAAATTCAGCTGGGTTCTGATTCCGATCTCGGTTCCATTCCTGTGGTTGCTGTTCCCGTTCAGCCGACGGTTCCATCTCTACGACCACACGGTATTCGTCACCTATTCGCTCAGCTTCGCGACACTGCTGGTGATTGTATCGATGCTGGCCGGGGCCGCGGGCGCAGCCTGGGTGGGCGGCGTCCTCTTCTTCGTCCCTCCGATCCACATGTATCGCCAGCTTCGGGAAGCCTATGCCCTCTCACGCTTCGGCGCGTGGTGGCGAACATGGTTTCTGGTGGCCTTCGCAGGCACCGCGCTGCTTCTGTTTTTCATGGTCATCATGGCGCAGACGGGCAGTTGATAGAGATGTTCTTCCCTCTGTTTCTGGCTTTGGCCGCTCCAGCGGCAGAGGTCGTTCCCGAAGATCGAATTCGGCTGGAAGGCCGCTGCACTTACAATCAGGAAGTGCTCAAGCATCGGGACGATACAGTGCTGGCGCAGTGCGATGCCGTTGCTATCGACGACCGGGAGAACGACACGGCCAGCATCGCCTTCGATCTGCGCAGCTGGGACGTGACGATGCTACGCTTTCAAGGGAAGATGACTGGTCCCGACACGATGACTGTGCGTCAGCTGACCCTGCGCAACGGCACCAGGGACGAGGCGACGGGATCGTGCCGGATATTCCGCGTCGAGGGCAGGGTGTCGGTCGTGTCCTGCCTGGCGACCATGCGCGGCCGGGCCTACGCCGCGAACATCGACGTGTCTCACAACCAGAATTGAAGTGGTCCTGAAACGCCAAAGGGGCGCAGGTTCGTTACCCCTGCGCCCCTTCCTGCACTCTCCCGAGGGAGAACCGTGTTACTTTTCATCAGGCGCCCTGCGGAGCGGCTCCGCCGGAGAAGCGCTTGCCCGATTTGGGAATCGACGAACCCGAAACAGCGCGCGTCGATGACGGACCGCGCGGCTCGCTGGGACGGTCGATCGAACCGGTTTCGAGCAGCTGCTTGATCTCGTCGCCTGAAAGCGTCTCGTACTCGAGCATGGCTTTGGCAAGCGTGTGCAATTCCTCGTTCTTGTCGTTGAGGATCTGCGTCGCGCGGGCATGGGCGTTGTCGACCAGTGCGCGAATCTCGGCGTCGATCACCTTGTTGGTCTCGTCCGAGGCCATGGTGCGCTGGGAGCCGCCCATACCGAGATAGCCTTCCTGGCTTTCCTCGTACTGCAGCGGGCCGAGCTTGTCGGACATGCCCCACTTGGTCACCATGTTGCGGGCCAGGCTCGTGGCGTACTGGATGTCGGACGAGGCGCCGGAGGAGACCTTGTCGTGGCCGAAGATGATCTCTTCCGCCACGCGGCCGCCCATGGCGACCGAGAGGTTCGCCAGCATCTTGTCGCGGTGGTACGAGTAGCTGTCGCGCTCGGGCAGACGCATCACCATGCCCAGTGCACGTCCGCGCGGGATGATCGTGGCCTTGTGGATCGGGTCGGAGGCTTCCTCGTTGACCGAGACGATGGCGTGACCGGCCTCGTGATAGGCGGTCATCTTCTTCTCGTCCTCGGTCATGACCATGGAGCGGCGTTCGGCGCCCATCATGACCTTGTCCTTGGCGTCCTCGAATTCCTGCATGGCGACCAGACGCTTGTTGCGCCGGGCTGCGAGCAGGGCAGCCTCGTTGACCAGGTTGGCAAGGTCGGCACCGGAGAAGCCGGGCGTGCCGCGGGCAATCACGCGTGCGTTGACGTCGGGGGCCAGCGGCACCTTCTTCATGTGCACGGCGAGGATCTTCTCGCGGCCCTCGATGTCGGGGACCGGCACCACGACCTGACGGTCGAAGCGACCCGGGCGCAGCAGCGCGGGGTCGAGAACGTCGGGGCGGTTGGTCGCCGCGATGATGATGATGCCTTCGTTGGCCTCGAAGCCGTCCATCTCGACAAGGAGCTGGTTCAGCGTCTGCTCCCGCTCGTCGTTCGAATTGCCGAGGCCATGGCCGCGATGACGACCGACGGCGTCGATTTCGTCGATGAAGACGATGCAGGGGGCGTTCTTCTTGGCTTGTTCGAACATGTCGCGCACGCGGCTGGCACCGACGCCCACGAACATCTCGACGAAGTCGGAACCGGATATGGTGAAGAACGGCACGCCCGCCTCACCGGCGATGGCGCGGGCGAGCAGGGTCTTGCCGGTACCGGGGGAGCCGACCAGCAGCGCACCCTTCGGTATCTGGCCGCCGAGCTTCGAGAAACGCGTGGGATCGCGCAGGAACTCGACGATTTCTTCCAGTTCCTCGCGCGCCTCGTCGATGCCGGCAACGTCGTCAAAGGTGACGCGGCCCGACCGTTCGGTCAGCATCTTGGCCTTCGACTTGCCGAAGCCCATCGCGCCCGAGCCGCCGCCTTTCTGGACCTGACGCAGCGCGAAGAAGGCGATGCCCACGATCAGCAGGAACGGCAGGGTCTGGGCGAGGATGTAGACCAGCAGGCTGCCCTGTTCGGCTTCCTTGCCGGAATACTTCACGTCGTGCGCCTCAAGCAGCTGGGTCAGCGAGGTGTCTCCGGGCACGGGCACCGTGGCGAAGCTGTCGCCGTTCGTGAACTTGCCGGTGATGCGGTCTTCGCTGATCTCGACCGAAGCGACGCTGTCGGTCGTAACCTTGGCGCGGAAATCGGAATAAGGGATCGTCGGCCCGGCTTCGCCGCGCGCGCCGAACATCGAGACTACCATGAGCAGAGCAAGAAAGATGCCGCCCCATACGAGGAGGCTCTTGATCCATGGATTGCCGTTGGGCTGGTCGTCGTTCATTGTCGGAAGAGGTCCTTTCGCAGGACAATGTAAGCGCGAACGGCTGAATCTCAAGTTAGCATAGGCATACAGAGTAATCGTTTCGGCAGGCCGTTGCGGAAAAGCCTGTCAGGTGCCTCTTCGGCCTATTCGAGCAGCTGCGCGCGTACGGCTTGCGCGGCATCGGCGGGCACCCCGATTTCAGCAAGATAGCCTTCGGCAGAGCCGCAGCGTTCCGCGATAGAATCGAGGAATGCCGATATGTACGCCGGGCGCGCGCCGGCAAGCGCATCCATCACCGCTTCGGGCAGACCGGCGTAGGGCGAATTGGCATCCTGAGGGCGGGCTCCGAAGGCCGTGCGCAGGTTGACCGCCTTCTCGGTGAGTGTGAAGTCGGCGACGATGATCTCGCGCGGGACGCCGAGGACCGACAGGACCAGTGCCGCCGCTCCGCCGGTGCGGTCCTTGCCCGCGGTGCAGTTGAAGGCGATGGGCACGTGGCCATCGGCGATGCGGCGGATCAGCTCGGCATAGGCGGGGGCCTGCTGGAAGGGCAGGTGGCGGAACCCCTCGGCCATGATCTCCATGGCCTGTTCCTCGTTGTCGATGCCGCGTTCGGCCATCGTGTGGAGCTGGCCGAAGACCTCCTGATGATCGCGGCTCCAGTAGGTCACGCCCGCCTCGGCGCACCAGAGGTTGGGATCGCGCTTCTGCTCTCGCCTGCTGCGGAAGTCGACGACGCAGCGGATGCCGAGATCGACCAGTTGCGCGGCGTCGGCAGGCGTGAGGCGCGCCATCGAGCCGGAGCGGTAGAGATTGCCCCACTTCACCTGCCGTCCGTCCGCCGTGGGATAGCCGCCCATGTCGCGGAAATTGATGCCGCCTTCGAGCTGGAGCAGGCGCCGGGAAAGATCGTCTTCCATCGTGCGGCTCAGGCCGTGAAGGCTGCCGGGCCCGACGGGCGGATGTAGCGGGGCATGTCGATGCCCTGCTGGCGGGCGGCATCGAGGAAGATCTGCTCCATCGATCCGGCATGGTCGGTGGAGAGGTAATTGCCGTCATCGTCGAACACCACGTTCACGCCCGAAACGACCATGAAGCCTTCGACCGGCTCGCCATCCTCGGGAATGTGGAAGGTGTGGATCGTGCCCGGCGGTTCGTAGAGATAGCTGCCCGCGGTCTGCATGTCCTGCGGGTATTCCTTGTACCCCCAGGTGCCCTTGAGCGTGAAGAAGTGCACCGCGCCGGTGTGGAAGTGCTTGGGAAGCTGGGTTCCCGGCGCATAGCGGACGTAAAGCACCCAGGTCGCATTGTCCGGATCGAGGAACAGCGGCCACAGCTTCATGCCCGGGATCAGGTGCCCCAGATCGATGGCGGGCTCCTCGTTGACGTTGAGCGAGAGCAGGCGGTCCTGCTCGTGAATGGCCATGGGTAGCGGCATGAAAGGTCCTCTCCTGAATTGGGGGAGGAGGGTTGCATGGGATCGGGCGTGGCTCAAGGCCCAAGCGGGCCATGCGCAACGTTCATTTCCGGCAGCCCACCCCGTTGCGACCAGGTTCGCCTGACGGCTCGCCAAGTCTCACGGCCCTCCCGCTTGCGGGAGGGCGGAAACCGCGCATCCTGTCCGGCGCACACTGCTACGCCCCTACCGCAAGCGGGAGGGGCAGGGGTGGGCTTCCTGACGCATGTTGGTGAGGGGCCCGCCGCCTAGGCCTTCACGAGCTGGTAGTCGCCCGCATCGTCAACCTGCGCCTTCCAGCCCGGATAGACGACGATGGTGGTGAAGGTTTCCTCGATGATCGCTGGCGAGGGCACTTCCATGCCCGGCTCCAGATCCTTGCCGAGATAGACCGGAGTCTGCGCGAAACCTGCGCCGAGATTGGCGCGGCGTTCCTTGGCAGCGACCGGGGCCTGGCCCGAGGGCGTGAAGCCGCCGGCGGCCTTGGGCGAAGGCGTGACCACGTGCGCGGCGAGGCGGACGCCCGAGATTTCCGGAATCTCGTGTTCGCGGATGTGGGCGTATTCGTCCATGTGGCGCTGGTTGAACAGTGCGACGGCGCGCTCGCCGAAATCCCCGTCCTCGTTGGGCTCGATGAACGAGAGATCGCCCAGCGGCACGTCGGTCTTGTAGTCGAGCGAGAGCGAGAAGTTCTGCCCCGGATAGCGCATGTTGAGCTGGTAGTTTACGCGGATGTCGTCCGCGTTGAAATGCGCGTCGGTGAAGTACTTGCGCGCGCGGGTGGACAGGTCGGTCCACAGCTGGCGGATGCGCTCGAGATCGGGCGTCTTGGCGGAGGCGATGTAGGAGCGTTCCTCGTCGATCGTCGGGTTGGCGACCAGCGTGCCGAGCGCCGAGAAGGTGGGCGAGGCCTTGGGCACCAGCACGCGCTTGATGCCGAGGTCCTCGGCCTGAATCGCCGCGAAGGCCGGGCCGTTGCCCCCATAGGCGAGCATGACGAGGTCCTTGGGGTCGATGCCCTTGCCCGCAGTCGTGCGGCGCACGCCCTGGCTCATGTTGGCATTGACCACGCGCCAGCAGTCGAAGGCGGCCTGTTCGGCACCGTAGTCGTCGCCGACGTCTTCCATTTGCTCGGCGATTGTCTGGAAGGCTTCGGTCACGCCTTTCTTGGAGAGCGAGAAGCTGCCGCCGGCAAAGCCTTCGTCGGTCGAAAGAACGCCGAGCATGACGAGTGCGTCGGTGACGGTCGGCTCGGTGCCGCCGCGGCCGTAGCAGATCGGGCCGGGCTCGGAGCCCGCCGACTTCGGACCGACTTCGAGCGCGCCCGCGTTGACATGGCAGATCGAGCCGCCGCCCGCACCCAGCGTTTCCACTTTCACCATCGGTACGCCGATCAGGTAGCGGTGGTGCATGTTCCACCCGGCTTCGGCGGGAGCCTGCCCACCGACCACCAGCGACATGTCGTAGGAAGTGCCGCCCATGTCGACGCAGAGCAGGTCCGGGCAACCCTTGGCGCTGCCGGTATGGGCAGACCCGATCACGCCGCCCGCGGGGCCCGAGGCGAGCACGCGGATCGGGGCGCCGTCGATATATTCCTTGGTCATCACGCCGCCGGCGGCCTGCATGACCATCAGCTGGTTCTTGTACCCGCCCTCGACGAGGCGCTGCACCAGCTTTTCGAGATAGCCGATCACGCGCGGGCCGACATAGGCGTTGACCACCGTCGTGGAGGTGCGGTCGTACTCGGGCGCGCGCGGCAGCACTTCGTGGCTGGCGGAGATATAGGCGTTCTGGATTTCCTGGGTGACGATCTCCTTGGCCCGGCGTTCGTGCTCGGGGTTCACGAAGGAGAACAGGAAGCTGATCGCCACGGCCTCGACGTTCTGCAGGCGCAGCTTGCGGCAGGCTTCACGCAACGCGTCCTCGTCGAGCGCACGGTGCACGGTGCCGTCATGCAGGATGCGCTCTGGCACGGTCAGGCGGCGGCGGCGCGGCGTGATTTGCTTGGGCGGCGCGAGGCGCACGTCCCAGATGTCTTCCTTGAAGCCGCGGCGGTATTCGATCTCGTCGCGGAAACCCTCGGTGGTGATGAGGCCGGTGAGAGCGCCGTTCATCTCGATCAGGGTGTTGTCGGCCACAGTGGTACCGTGGACGATGGCTTCGCACTTGCCCAGGAAGTCGCCGAGTTCGAGGCCTTCCTTCTCCGCCAGCTTGCCGAGCCCTTCCATCACGCCCAGCGAGCGGTCTTCCGGGGTGGACAGGTTTTTGTGCAGCACCACTTCGTCGCCTTTGAGAAGCGCGAAGTCGGTGAAAGTGCCGCCGATGTCGATGCCAACGCGATAGGTCATTTGCTTGCCTTTTGCTGGAGAGCCGAGCGGCTCTCCGTCCCTCCCTGATCGTCGCCCTCGCGAAGGCGGGGGCCCCGCTGTTTTCTCATGCGCAGTCGCAGGAAGCGGGATCCCCGCCTGCGCGGGGATGACGATGAAACTGAGCTAAGTGCCGGTTACTCCGCCGCTTCCGCCATGGCTGCCATTTCGGCCCGCAGCGCCCTGGTCGCTTCGTGGTCCACGGCGAGCGTGTAGTCCTCGAGGCTGCCGGTCAGCACCACGCCGTATTTGGCGCGCGCGGCTTCGGGGCTGACGTACTCGTCGAGCACGTCCTCCTTCACCGCTTCGGGATCGCGCAGCAGCGGCTGGCCGAAGCCCGCGCCGCCGCCGTGCTGATAGGCGATCACTGCGCCATCGGGCAGCAGATCCTGCGCGGTGCGTTCGATCTTGCGTTCGTTGGGCGAGCCGACCTCGAAGTGGTTGCTATAGGGAATGGCGTCATCGCCGCCGCACATGCCGCGCAGCGGGTGGTCGGCCGAGACCATCCACGCCATCGCCGAGGTGGGCTTGAGCACCTGCTTCACGTTGAGCGAACCCGGCGCGCCGCGCCACTGGCCGGCGCCGCCGCCGTCAGTGGTCATCTCGCGGCTGATGTTGAGGATCGGGAAGCGGCTTTCCGCGTCCTCCGCCTCGGACAGGATCAGGTTGCCCAGCGAATTTGGGCACGATCCCCAGCCGTCGAGCCCCTGGATCGCGGAAACGTCCATCGAGCGGCAATCGACGCCCTGATCCATCCACATCATGCCGTTGTCGTCGAAACCGATGACGGCGTTGGGCATGCCGATCTTGTAGAGTTGCGGTTGTGCCCGCTCCGGAGCCACCTGGCTGAGCGCGACGCAGACCGCCTCGGTGATTTCGCAGGCCGGGTGGAACGAGCCCAGAGCCGCCGGCTTGTTCGGCGGCGGCTGGGCGATGCAGCCTTCGGGAATGACGATCTCCACCGCGTTGAACATGCCCTCGTTGCGCACGATCGTCGGGTCGAGGTGGGTGATCACCTGCGTCATCACGTAGCTGCGCGAATTGGCGAAGGTGTTCCACACGCCGACGAGATCCTGCCGCTCGTCGGTGCCGGTGAGGTCGACGGTGAGCTGGCCGCCGTCCACGGTGCAGGCGACATGGACCTTGATGTCCTTGGTGCCCGCCGTGTCGTGGTCGATGAAGACGGTGCCTTCATAAGTGCCGTCCGGCCACTTGGCGATTTCCTCGCGCATGCGCTTTTCGGTGTGCTCGATCGAATGGTTGATCGCGGCCTTCACCGTTTCCGAGCCCCACTTGGCCAGCAGGTCTTCCAGCATCTTCACGGCGTGCTGCACACCGCCGATCATCGCGGCGATGTCGCCCGCGAACGTCGCGAAGCGGTTGTTGCGCACGACGAAGTCGAACACGTCCTTGCGCAGTTCGCCGCGGTGCACGAGCTTGAGGCAGGGATAGATCACGCCCTCGGTAAAGACGTCGGTCGCTTCCAGCGTGAAGCCGCCCGGGTCCTTGCCGCCGGTATCGCCCTGGTGGGCCTGCAGCGTCTGGATGCAGATCAGTTCGCCCTTTTCGTCGTAGACCGGGCCGTAGACGTTGTAGTCGGGCAAGTGGCCGCCGCCGTGATCGGGGTCGTTGGCCAGGAAGACGTCGCCCGGTCCCCAGTCGTAGCGCTCCTGGTTCATCAGGCCCCAGCGCGTTTCCATCTGGTTCACGAAGGTCAGCTGCGGGGTGCCGATGGCGCCCATGGCAAGGCGGCCATGCGCATCGACGATGGCGGCATTGCGCTCGTTCGACTGGTTGATGATCGGCGAGGAGGCCGCGCGGCCAAGATAGGTCGCGCTCTCGAAGCAGACGGTCTCGAAGGCGCCGCGGATGATGTCGGCGGTGACCTGGTCGATCTCTGCTGTCGTCGGCAGGGGCTCGCGCGGGGCGGCCAGCTTGCGGTTCAGTTCGTAGGACATCGCTATGGTTTCCTTTTCCGCCCGTCCTTCTTGTTCATCGAGGATCGGGATAGGGCCACGGTCTGTCCATCTCTCTACAAACCGCGCGGCCCGACGTGCATTTTGCGAAAACCGGCGCTATCGCGCGATGCTCCTTTCGACCATGCCCGTACAGGCCATCGGAGCAGCACCGCGATGAAGACAGCCGGCCGCATCCACCCCGTCTATGCCGCCATGGAGCGCACCGTGTTCGACCGGATGTCGGCGCTGGCGCGCGAACATGGCGCGATAAACCTGGGGCAGGGCTTCCCCGACGCGCCGGGGCCGGAACCCGTGCTGGAGGCCGCCGCGCGGGCCTTGCGCGAAAAGTCGAACCAGTATCCGCCCGGAGCCGGGCTGCCCGAACTGAGCGAGGCCGTCTGCGGCTACTACGCGCGCCGCCAGGGGCTTGCGCTTTCCCCTGAGCAGGTGACCGTAACTTCCGGAGCAACCGAGGCAATTGCCGCGGCGGTGCTGGCGCTGGTGCAACCGGGAGACGAGGTGATCCTGTTCCAGCCAGCCTACGATGCCTATGCGCCGATGGTTCGCCGGGCAGGGGGCGTGCCGGTTTCGGTGATGCTGCAACCGCCGCATTTCCGCTACGATGCAGATGCTCTGGAACGCGCGATCACGCCGCGTACCCGTGTGCTGATGGTCAACGATCCGCTCAATCCCGCCGGCACCGTGGCGGGTGACGCGGAACTGGCGGCTCTGGCGCAGGCCTGCTTACGGCACGACCTGATCGCGATCTGCGACGAGGTCTGGGAAGACGTCCGCTTCGACGGCAGGCCGCACCGCTCGCTGATGGCGCTCGAAGGCATGGCCGAGCGCAGCGTCAAGATCGGCTCTGCGGGCAAGATATTCGGCATCACCGGCTGGAAGATCGGCTGGATGATCGCGCAGGGCGAGCTGGCAACCGCGCTCTCCCGCGCCCACCAGTTCCTTACCTATGCGAGCGCCCCGCCGCTGCAATGGGCCGTAGCCGAAGGGCTGGCGATGCCCGATGCCATGCTGGCGGGACAACGCGCCGAGTGGGCCGCCTCCCACACGCGGCTGAAAGCGGGGTTGGAAGGCGCCGGTTTCACCGTCCTGCCCAACGCCGCGACGTGGTTCCTCTGCGTCGACCTCGCCGCCTCGGGCATTGCCCTGACCGACCGCCAGTTCTCCGAACGCGCCGTAACCGATGCGGGCGTCGCGACCGTCCCCGTCTCCGCGCTCTACGAGAGCGAGGGCCAGCCCGAGCACATCGTGCGGTTCTGCTTCACCAAGCCGGACGGGGTGCTGGATGAGGCGGTGGCGCGGTTGGGGAAGTGGCGGGCGGCGTTGGGGTGACGAGTGAAATGGGCCGTTTGCAGACTGACGGTTTTGGAGAGCCCAACGCTGGATAACTGCCGGTCGCCCTTTTTGGCGGGTGCATCGCACTTGACTTCTCATTGCGCGTGCGCGTGTCTCGTCGTTGCATCGTGACTCGAACTCGCCACCCGCAGGCTCCGCAATGAGAGGAAGCGCAGGGTCGTCGCTGCGCTCTGGACTCCACAGACCCGGTCCCTTGGCAAAATTCGAACTTGAGGTGCCAAGAGTGTGGATAATCTCACATCTTATACCAAAACCTGTGGAATCTGACTCACTGAGGGTATCGGGTTTGGGGCTGACGTGATTCACCAT
>NZ_BMLK01000043.1 GCF_014645195.1 Novosphingobium indicum
CCCACGAATGCGCCAACTACTTCAAATCATGCGGGTACGAACCAGAATGATCGAAAACCGCTCTAGATCAAAACATTCGTTGAAATAGAAAGGGCTACGAGCAGTAAGAGGAGGCAAGAGGCGATCCATATGGAAATTTCGTCGGCCCGCAACGGCAAGAAATGCGCCAAGCCGAGCTGCGGCACCAAAGCGATAATCTCAATCGCGAAGCGGGTTATACTGTGAATTATCCAGAACCCCAGAAGAACCAGAACAAGGCCGGAAACCAGCAATTTGGGAGCAATGAAAATACCGGCAGAGGCTGTGTTGACCCTGACGGCACCGAGCAATTTTAAATGAGACAAGGGGAGCCGGTACCGGCAATCCGTCCGACGGATGCGAAGGTCACCCCCCGATTGTCTTCGAATTTTGCCGAGAATAAATTATTTTTTCAGATAGTTGCTTCGCATCCTGGCGTATCACCAGCCCCGCTGGAGGGCTCAGAATCATTCCCTTCGTTTAAAGTATTAGTTAACCATGTTGATTTAAGAACAGTTCAACCAGGCGTTCGGGGGGAAGCCGATGGCAGAGTGGGCCGCGCCATTGCTTGCTGCTTTTGCATCGGGCAGCTCACTCGCTTTTTCACCAATACTTTCTTTCCGTGGTCTGACGGACGATCACCGCCCCAACCGACCTCCAAAGCATGTATAAATTTTACGTAATCAATAGTTCGCTATACGCAGGTTATAAATAGCAACATTAAAATGTGAAACGTTTTCATAATAATTTGATAACTTTTTTATTAATGACGCATCGTTACTGCATAAAATCACATTTTCGTGCTTTTGGCAAAACTGGCATCGGTCGCTCAATTTTCTACCATTAGAGAGGCAGCATGGGAAATACTGACGTCGCGATGCCTCACACGCCACTGTTTATCATATGTTCTTGAATCTTCTACCAAGGTGCAACGATCGGCATCTCAGAGGCCCGCAGGCATAGGATTGGACTTGGTTGGCCGTCTGCGCTTCTTGGTCTGCGCATACCGTTCGCACTGTCGCGTGACCTTTCCCTTCCCAGCGGGAAACAAAAACTTCGCGCCAAAAGCATTTGCCAACAAAATTAGTAGAGAATATAGATTGCAGACATGGCGGGGCTTTCTCGCTATGAGCCAGCAGGACAATTCCATGTCTCAGGAAGCAGACAACCGGATCATCACTAAGGGAAAGTTCGCTGATAGCGATCCTCTCGGCCTCATCCTCGAGGCCCTCGCCACGATACGTTTCGGCGCTATCCAGTTGACCGTCCACGAGGGCAAGCTGGTCCAGATGGACGTGACCGAAAAGCACCGTTTCACCTAATTCTTCATCAGCAGGACGATAGCCTGCACAGCTTGATGCTGACCGGACAACCGGACGCATTCCTCCTTTCAGGGATGCATCATGCTCGGAAATACACGACTTGCGGGCGCACTGCTCGCCTCCACCACCCTTATAATTACGCCCGCTTTCGGCACTGATCTCGATGCGGCGGAACCGCAAACCTCGGTCGGCACCGGCGCTTCCGATGCCGGCGAGGATATTCTCGTGACGGCGCGCCGCCGCGACGAATCGAGCCAGGATGTGCCGGTCGCGATTTCGGTCGTGGGCGGGGATCATGTCGATGCCACTGGCTCGTTCAATGTCGGCCGCCTTCAGCAGTTGACGCCTACGCTCCAGTTCTACTCGTCGAACCCCCGCAACACCGCCGTCAACATCCGCGGCCTCGGCGTACCCTTTGGACTGACCAACGACGGTATCGAACAGGGCGTCGGCATCTATGTCGACGGCGTTTACAACTCACGCGTGGCATCGGCCACGTTCGACTTCCTGGACGTTGCACAGATCGAGGTCCTGCGCGGGCCGCAGGGCACGCTCTACGGGAAAAACACGACGGCGGGCGCGATCAACATTACCACCAACCAGCCAACGTTCGACTTTGCCGCAAAATCCGAGATTTCCGTTGGCAATTACGCCTTCAAGCAGGCCAAGGCTGCCGTGTCAGGCCCTCTTTCCGACACGCTTGCGGCCCGGTTCGCGCTGTCCTCGACCAGCCGCCGCGGAACGATCTACAACACCACTTCCAGCCAGTGGATTCAGGGCCAGGACAATCTGGGCCTGCGCGGTCAATTGCTGTGGAAGCCGACTGACAGGCTGAACGTCACGGTTACCGGCGACTACAGCACGCAGGATCCGAGCTGCTGCGGCACCGTTTATGTCCGGACCGCAGTAACGCAGCGTCCCGCAAACCGCCAGTTCGCCGCGCTGGCAGCTGCGCAGGGGTATGCTCCGGCCAGCACCAATCCGTTCGACCGGCTGACTGATCTGGACGGACAGTTGAAGGCCAAAAACAGGATCGGCGGCGCATCCGTGCGCGTGGAATGGGCATTGGGCCCGGGCGAACTGACTTCGATCACCGCCTGGCGGTTCTGGAACTGGGACCCGTCGAACGACCGCGACTTTACCGGCTTGCCGATCGTCACCCTGTCCCAGAACCCTTCACAGCAAGACCAGTATACGCAGGAACTGCGCTACAACTATGATCAAGGCGACATCGGTTTCGTTGCGGGTGCCTTCGCCTTCCATCAGCGCATCGACACGCAAGGCACCGAACAGCAGGGCAGTGCCTCTACCCGTTGGAATATCTCGCCTACCAACGCCCTTTACAACTCGAATGTGCTCGAGGGGCTGACCGCGCTGAACGCCGTGTCTCTTAAAAACTCCAGCGCGGCCCTGTTCGGCCAATTGAGTTGGAAGGTGACGCCCGAATTGACAATTCAACCCGGCGTCCGGCTGAACTACGACAAGAAGCAAGGGTACTACCAGCGGCAGGTCTTCGACAGCAGCGGCAACGCGTTGCTTCTCAATGACAGCAACATCTACAGCCCGGCCCAGAGCGCCCAGCTGGCGATCTATGCACCGCAGGAGATTGCTCCGCGCTTCAGTGACTGGAACTTCAGCTACGACTTCACCACGAGCTACAAGCTGGCGCCTGACGTGCTCGTTTATGCGACCTATGCGCGAAGCTTCAAGTCAGGCGGCATCAATCTCAATGGCGTGCCCACCGACAGCACCTACCACGCCATCGCAGCCGCAGAGACTGTAAAACCGGAGACGGTCAATCACTATGAGGCGGGCATCAAGACCCGTTTCTGGGCCCGTCGCGCCACACTCAACCTGGCTGCCTTTCGCACCGATATCCGCAACTATCAGGCCAACGTGAACAACAGTCAGTATGGCGTGCTGCGCGGCTATCTGGCCAATGCCGGGGCTGTGCGCGCACAGGGTCTGGAAGGCGACTTCTCCATCCGGCCGAGCGCGCGCTTCAACGCCTATGTCAACGGCGCCTATACCGATGCCACTTATCGCAGGTTCAACGACGCCCCCTGCCCCCCGGAACTTTCCGGCGGCAGCGACAGCCCAGGCAATTGCGACATTTCCGGCGCAGTGCTTCCCGGCATCTCGAAATGGTCCTTCTCGTTCGGAGCCGAGGCCAACGTTCCCGCAAAGTTGCTGGGCCAGCAGGGCGAAGTCTTCTTTGGCTATGACGGCAGCACGCGATCGCACTTCTCCTCGAACGCCACGCCTTCGCAATACGCGTGGATCGAGGGGTATGACCTGCACAATTTCCGTGCAGGCTTTCGAACCGATGGCGGTTTCAGCCTCTACGGCTGGGTGCGCAATGCGTTTGACGAACAATACTTCGAGCAGCTCCAGGTCGCCTCCGGCAACACCGGCCTGATTGCCGGTTCCCTCGGTGATCTGCGCACCTGGGGCATGACCGTTCGCCTCGAAATCTGACTGGAAAACACAATGCTATCATTGCCAGAACTTACCCTGGAGCATCTGCAGGCACTGGTCCCCTTCATCGGCGTCGGCTTTGCCGCGCAGCTGATCGACGGCGCGCTCGGAATGGCCTTCGGGGTCATAACCAACACCCTGCTGGTAAGCGTTCTGGGCCTCGCGCCAGCACGCGCTTCGGCCAGCGTTCATGTGGTCGAGACGTTCACCACGGCGGCTTCGGCCATCAGCCACATCTTTCACAAGAATGTGAACTGGAAGCTGTTCGCCCGTCTCGTCATTCCGGGAATGGCGGGCGGCGTTGTCGGCGCCTACCTGCTGACGAGCATCGACGGCGCGCTCGCAAAACCGGTGGTCATGACGTATCTCTCCGGGATCGGCATCTACCTCTTGTGGCGAGCCTGGAGAATGGACCATGGACACGCCCACAAGCCGCCAAAGGTCATTGCACCGCTTGGTCTTCTCGGCGGGTTCCTTGACGCAGCGGGCGGCGGCGGATGGGGACCGGTAGTAACATCGAACCTCCTGGTTCAGGGCACCGAGCCGCGTACCACCATTGGCACGGTCAACACTGCCGAATTCTTCCTCACGACAACGATCTCGCTGACGTTCATCGTGACCATGGGCCTTGAGGCCTTCTCCATCGCGGCGATCGGCCTGATCATCGGCGGGCTGATGGCGGCGCCGCTGGGTGCGGTGATCGCCAAACGCATCCCCGCCAAGCGCCTGCTGATGCTGGTCGGCTCTCTGCTCACCGTGACCAGCCTGTTCACATTGTACAAAGCGCTGGCCTGAGTCCTGCGGCCAACC
Organism: Novosphingobium indicum; assembly: GCF_014645195.1. Classification (GTDB taxonomy): domain Bacteria; phylum Pseudomonadota; class Alphaproteobacteria; order Sphingomonadales; family Sphingomonadaceae; genus Novosphingobium; species Novosphingobium indicum. Next base: position 4,629 of record NZ_BMLK01000043.1, read on the forward strand.
TACTAGCGGAGAGGACGGGACTGCTTGCTCCGACCTCGGATCGTCCTCTCCGGATATGGCTGAAATCCAGCCAAGGCCAGCCGTCGCGGGGCAAGCAATACTGAACTCGCGGCTTTGCCGCCAACACCCAGTTGAGGCTATGGACACGCAATTGGTTGTGATCTGCCTGCTCACGGCGGGCATCAACCTCATCGGCACGCTTGCTTATGCGGCAAGGATAGCAGGTGTCCGTACGCGGCGGATTGCGATGAGTTTCGCGCTGTTCAATATCCTCGTTCTTGTCAGCCGTACTTCCAACAGCTTTCTGGGGCCGTTCCTTGCGAAGCGGATTGAAGCGCGCATTGCCGATGGCGGCGGGGAGGCTCTGCTTTTCGACTTTCGCATGATCTTGACGGCAGCGACGCTTGCAGTGGCGCTGGGTATCGCGCTGGTCCCTACCGGCCAACGCCTGTTCGCACGAGCCATCGGCTATTTCCAGGCCCGCCGCTCGACAGCGAAGCTCATCTTGCGAACGGCTTCGCCGGCAGGATTGAGTACAATCCGCAAGTCTTTTCGCGCACCGCGCCTCAACCATGTCCGCGACCTATCCAAGGGGCGCGGCGTAGGCTGGGGTGTGCTTGCTGCCAACTGCCTGGCCCAAGCGCTGATAACCGTCGGTGTGCTGGCCTCGCTATACGCTGGCTATCTTACTCCGGAGTTTCGCGTGACGGCATCGCAGCTGTCATCCGTAATTAATGGCGTCGCTACGATCCTTCTGTTCGCGCTGATTGATCCTCAGCTTTCGGTTATGACCGACGACGTTGTTGAAGGCCGTCTCAGTGAGGCCCTGTTTCGTCGTACAATTGTGTGGATCAGCTTCAGCCGCCTTGCCGGAACGCTGCTGGCACAGGTTGTCCTCGTCCCGGCAGCGCACATGGTCGCTGCTTTGGCAGACCTTGTCTGAATGGCGGGATCAAACGTTTTTCCAACTATTCTTTTGGGCGCAATAGATCATGACACGAAATCAGCCCTGTTCGCGAACCAGCAGACGATACCCGACTCCCGGCTCGGTTACGACCAGTTCCGGTTCGGATGGATCGGCTTCGAGCTTCTGCCGTAGCAGCCCCACATAGACGCGAAGATATTGCAGATCGGCAGCCGCATCGCCCCATCCTGCAGCCAAAAGGCGTTTATGCGTCACGACCTGGCCGGCATTTCTAGCAAGGGCGTGCAGGATCATGTATTCCTTGGGCGAGAGCTTGATCGGCTCTCCCATCAGCGTAACCTCACGTTTCGCATAGTCGACACGCAAAGGACCGCCCTCGAATACCGATGCGCTCGATGCTGTTGCCTGCGAGCGTCGGATGGCTGCCCTTATGCGGGCCATCAGTTCACCGATTTCAAAGGGTTTGTTGACATAGTCGTCCGCGCCTTCGTCAAGCGCCGCGATTTTTTCCGCCTCTTGGTGGCGCGCCGAGATGACGATAATCGGAACTGGGCTGGTTTCCCGTATAGTCCGGATCACGTCCTTCCCGTCAATGTCGGGAAGCCCCAGATCCAGCAAGACGACGTCGGGATCGTGCGCTACGACTGCGCTGATAGCCGCGTTTCCGTCACTCGCGACCGTTACGGCACAGCCGGCCGCCTTCAGCACCGGCTGCAGCACCGCGACAAGCGCGGGCTCATCATCAACCAGCAAAATTTGGTCCTGCATCATGCGGCCTCCTGGACGATCGGCAACCGTATCGCAACGGTCGTGCCCTTCCCGCCAATGACGGGAGAGATCAGTTCGATCGATCCGTGAAATGCTTCCACGAAGCCTTTAGCGATTGCCAGCCCAAGTCCGCTGCCCTGCGGGGACGCCTCGGTGCGCTTAACGCGGTAGAACCGTTCGAAAACCCGCGCCTGCTCGCTTTGGGGTATGCCGCGGCCCTGATCGGTCACTGTCAGAACACAGTCATCGCGCTCGCAGTCACAATGCACCAAAACAGGTGTGTCAGCTTCGCTGTAGAGCAGTGCGTTCTGAATGACGTTGGTGAGCGCAAGTTCGAACAGGGCCGTGTCGGCGTGAACGAGAATGTCGGACCGGAAGGCAGAAGTCCGGATTTCACGATCCCCGACCCGCGACCGGAGCCGCTGGACCACTGAACGCACGACATCGTTCACGGAAAGAACTTGACCGTTCACGGCTGTTCCGCCTGCCTGCAACCGGCTAAGTTCCAGCAGGTTCGCGGTAAAGCGGTTCAGCCTGTCGCATTCCTCGACTATGCCCTCAAGCAGATGCCTGGACGTTATTGCGTCGAGCTGGTTGCCGTACTCAATGAGGCTTGAGGCCGAAGCGCTGATTGCGGTCAGCGGTGTTCGCAAATCATGGCTGACCGATGACAGCAACGCCGACTTGAGTTCCTCGGTCCGGGCATTGGCCTCGGCTTCAGCGACGGCTGATGCGAACATTGCGCGTTCCAGCGCCAGACCTGCCAAGCTGGCCAGCGCTTCCAGAAAAGCCGGATCGACGCGAACCGAATTCACATTGTCGACCACGAGCGCTCCAACGCATGTTCGGCTGCCATCCAGCCGAAATGCTGTGCGCGAGCCTTGCCGTACGATTCCTTCGCCCACTGCACGCTCTGCGAGGTCAAGATCCCCGTCGCGATCATCGCCAGTTCCAAGCCTGTGCACTTTACCCTGCTGAACGCCAAAGACCGACAATTGAAATCCCAGCCGGCCAGGAACCGTCCGTGCCAAGGCCTTTTCGATCGCGGTGACATCGGGGGCGGCCTGCAGCATGCGACTCGTTTCAAGCAGGCTTTCGAGTTGAAGGTTTGTCTGCCCCAAAAGAAACGTTCTGTCTCGTAGCCGGCCGGCCAGCAATCCCGACACGATTGCGCAAGCTGTGAAGATCACAGGAGGCGCAAGATCATTGCCGGTCGACATGCGAAACGTGAGCACCGGATCGGCGAGGAAGAAGTTGAAAAATGCCGATGCCAGGACGGAGGAGATCACGGCAGGCACCAGACCGGCATTGGCGCCCACAAGTGTTATCCCAAGCACGAAGATGAGCCCCGACGACACCTCGCCTTCAAGCATTGGCTGCAAGACCACCGCCAGAACGGACGTGACCAGGAAGATTATCACGGGTGCGCGCCAGGCACCGGGTTGATGAATCAAGCTCCGGCGCAAATCGTCGCGAAGACTGGCTTTGGTCAAACCCTGCATAAGTCCTGAATGCGGCTCTCGATCCATGCCTGTCATTCGCCCTTTGATCGCATGGGGGGCTGCACGTCCATGCATAAAAATCCTATAATACCAGCCCCCTCCCGAGTTGCGCTAATCCTGCCGGAAATTCGATGCAGGAGAAGCCATCACATGAAACGCAACCTTGCCCTCGCGGTCCTCGTGTCCGGGGCAATTGCCCTTTCCGCCTGCGGAAAGAAGCACGCACCGGACTCGGCCTCGTCGCTGCCACCTCCGGGAGGTCAGGCACAGTCGGGCTATGGAGAGTACGATCCCGATGGTCCGGGCAGCCAGGCCGACCTGCGCCGCACGGCCGGCAGCGACCGGGTCTTTTTCGACCTCGATTCCTATGCGCTCGACGCCACCGACCAGGCAACCCTGCGCCGACAGGCCTCGTGGCTCGCGCAGTATCCCAATGTCAATGTAACCCTCGAGGGCCACTGCGACGAGCGGGGTACTCGTGACTACAACATTGCTCTGGGCGAACGCCGCGCCAATGCGGCCAAGAACTTTCTTGCCACTCTCGGGGTCGCCCCAGCACGCATGAATGTGGTTTCCTATGGCAAGGAGCGCCCCGAGGCGCTCGGCTCGACGGAGGAAGCGTGGGCGCAGAACCGCCGGGCGGTAACAGTCGTCATCCGCTGATAGCGCCTGCATTCGGCCCGGGACGCGCCATGAACGGGGATACGGAGCACGCTTTCCGCAGAGCAGGTGAAGTCCTGCGCAAGGAAAGCGCGCTCACGGCGCTCGAGTGCGCCGAGCTCGAGGCGTTATTCGATCAAGTCAACAGCACCCAATACATATCCTTGGTGAAGGATCCCCGGCACCGCCGCGCATTGCAGGAATACGATCGCCGCATGCGAGTGGTGACCTATCTCATTGTCACCTTCATGGGCCTACTGTTCGTCGTGAGCGCATTCGCCGGCCTATTCGCGAGCCTGCCGTATTGACCAGGCCAACCCTATACTCCTCCATCCGACCGCTGTCGGTTCAGAGAGGTGCGCCCACCCTTTCCCATGACAACGCAGGCTTGAACCTCCCATGCCGATAGACGCCGCAACCGATTTTTCCCCTGTCACGCTGTTCCTGCAAGCGGACATTGTGGTCAAGATCATCATGCTTGGCCTGGTGGCCGCAAGCATCTGGACCTGGGCGATCATCGTCGGTCAGGTGCTCCGCAATCGCCGCGCTCACCACCAGAGCAATGACTTCGAATTGGCCGTAAATGACGCCGGCATCACGGGAGAGAGCGCTCGCCATCTTTCGCGGGACAGGTCCCCGTCAGCGGCTCTCTACCGCTCGGCGGTCAGCGAGTGGATCAGATCTACGCGGGCAGGTGCAAGGCTGGACAAGGATGCGGCGCGCGAACGTATCGCCGATGCCCTCGAAGGCGCCATCGAAGGCGAGATCGACCGCCTTTCCGAACGTCTCAACTATCTTGCCACAATCGGTTCGATTGCTCCGTTCGTGGGGCTGTTAGGTACCGTATGGGGCATCATGCGCAGTTTCACATCGATTGCGGCTTCGCAGAACACCTCGCTCTCGGTCGTGGCGCCGGGCATTGCCGAAGCACTTATGGCGACGGCCATAGGCCTGTTCGCCGCGATCCCCGCGGTCATCGCCTACAACCGTTTCGGCCACGCGGTGAACCGCTTCGAGGCCCGTCTGTCCCGCTTCGCCCGCCACTTGCGCGCAAGTCTCAGCCATGAACTGGATTGCCTCTAATGGCGGTAAACCTTGCAAGCGGCTCCAGACGGGCACGACGCGGCGGGCGCAGTCCGATGGCGGAAATAAACGTCACGCCCCTTGTCGATGTTATGCTGGTGCTGCTGATCATCTTTATGGTGACGGCACCACTTCTCAAGGCGGCCGTGCCAATCGATCTGCCTCAAAGCCGCGCCAAGGCCCTGTCCGAACAGGTTGACGAGGTGACGCTGAGTTTGTCTCGTGATGGCACAATCTACATCGACGATGCCAAAGTCGCGCAGAATGAACTGCCGGATCGCCTTGCAGCCCTGCCGCGCAGCAATGCAGGAAAGTCGCCGCTTGTCACCCTTCGCGCCGACCGCAGGCTCGATTACGGGCAGATCATGGCGATCATGGGCGAACTCAATCATGCCGGGTTCAACGCGATCGCGTTGGTCACGCTTGCCGCTGACGATGCGCCTGCCGGCCAGATCAAGGGCCGCGAGCCTTGACGGCAGCCACTCTTCCTTTGGAACGGCCAACCAATGACGAATGGGCGGGGTTGATCTTTGCGGTCACTCTCCATGCCCTGCTCGTGGCCTGGTTTTTGTGGCGGCCGCTTTCCACGCCGATGAGGCTTCCTGCCGAGCGTATGAGTGTAACGCTGACGGAGGAACCTACTCCCACCTCGCGTTCACCGGAGCCGGAAGCAGAGCCCGCAGCCGCGACAGCGCCACGAGCAGGCACGGCCGGGGAGGATAAGGCATCGCAGACAGAAGCGAAGAGCGAGGTTGAAGAACAGGCGCAGACGGCATCTGTCGTCGAACCTGCCCCTCCTGCGAAAGTGCAGCGCGCATCCGGTGCCGCATCCGCGAGGGCTCCGGCTTCCCCTCCGACCGGCGCCGCAACGCCCTTGGAGCCTGTTGCCAAGCCGACGGTTTTGCCGAGTCCAAGACCTGCGCCCGCACCCAAGCCGCAGCCGGCAGAGGTGGCCAGGACGGCTGCCCGCTCATCTGAAGCCCCCTTGCCTGCCCCCGCGCAGAAACCGAAGCCCGTACCCGTCACCACACCTGAGCCCGTTCCGACACCTCGGGCCCCGGTCCCTCGTGCCTCGCCGCCCCCGCAGCCTGTTCGTGCGCCAAAAGCCCCGGGCGCTTCTGTTGCCAAACCTTCGCCGGCACCAAGCCACAGTCCCGCCCCGGCATCCGCATCGCAAACACAGCCGGCCTCAGCATCGTTGCCCAAGTCCGCTGCGAAACCCACGGAAGTGTCTACGGCACCTCGCCCAGCCCAAGCCGCCAAGCCTACATCAGCGCAAAGCGCAGTTTCGGGTGCAGCCGCACTTCCCGCCCGGCCATCGTCTGTACCCTCGCCAGTTGCTCGGCAGACGTCTGCGCCGGGTCAGATCGGCAAGGACTTCCTCCAGGGTGTGCAAACCGGGCAGCGGGCCACTTCCGCCGGTCCGGCAAACTCAAAATCGCCAGGTGCAAGCCACCTTGGAGAGGACTTCCTCAAGGGCGTGACGGGAGGGCAGGAGAGCGGCAGCGCGCGCAGTCCAGCCGACACGGCGGCCGGTCCCGCAGTGCAATCCTCTCTCGCGGCGGCAATCTCACGCCAGCTCAAACCTTACTGGACAGTCCCCCAGGGTGCGGACGCCGAAAAGCTGGTGACAGTGCTTGCATGGAACCTCAACCGCGATGGCAGCCTGGCAGGGCCGCCCAAGCTTGTCCGACAGGAAGGTATTACAGACGCTAATAGGGCGCAGGCCGCGCGCCATGCCGAACTGGCAATCCGCGCCATCGAACTGGCAGCCCCCTTCGACCTGCCGAGCGAACATTACGACGTCTGGAAGCGCGTGGCAGCCTTGCGCTTCGACAGGAAACTCACCCAATGAAGGCATGCGTTTTCATACGGCCGATCACGCTTTCTCTGGCTCTTCTCGCTGTGGCCCCACAACCGTCCGCAGCGCAGGAGGAAGGGGGGCTGACCGGCACGGTATCGGCCGATCAGGAATGGATCGACCTCAGCCTCGCCATCACGGCCTTTGCTACAGATCGCGATGTTGTCACTGCAGCTAGGGGTGGGCCAAGCCTGCGACTGACCAATGGCGCCGGCATCGACGTAGGTGGCAGCTTTTCCCCTGATGGTTCGAAAATCGTATTTGAAAGCGACCGGTCCGGCAGCCAGCAGATCTATGTGATGAATGCCGACGGATCGGACCAGCGACGCATCAGCTTCATCGCTGGGCGGGCGGCAACGCCGGAATGGAGTCCGCGCGGCGATCAGATCGCCTTTACCCATATCGCCGGCAGTTTTCGAATTGCCGTAATGAGCCCGTTCGGAGGCGAGGCACGCCATCTCACCGATGCATGGCAGGACGAAGCGCCGAGCTGGTCGCCCAATGGCCGTGTTATTCAGTTCTTCCGGACCCAAGCCAATTCCGGAAAGACCGGCATCTGGCAGGTCGATCTCACCGGGCGCCACGAGCGTCGGCTCCCGACTCCGGTCGATGCATCCGACCCAGCCTGGGGCCCGGTGCTGCCATGACAGAAGCGTGCATGAAGACCAAGCACACCGTGCTCCGAACGGTACCAATCAGAGCGTTCCATATCGGCCGGGATCCATTGCCATGACGACAATCGGTGCACCAAGCTCCCTATCGGTATATCAAATCCGTTCGCTGGCCACTTCGGCTATCAGCCAGTGGACCGGGGACGAAGTAGAGAGCCTGAGCAAAAAACAGATCGGCGCCCTGACACTCGTGCAGATTTCCGCCCTCAGCAAGGAAGCCTTCGAGCGTCTTTCGAGCATGCAGGTAGCGTCGATTTCGGTTCAGGCTACTGCTGGCTTGTCCGCTGAGCAGCTTTCCACACTCTCGTCGGACAAGATGGCGAGCCTCACCCGCGCGCAAGTGGCTTCATTCACCAGCGCGCAATTGTCCAGTTTGAGCATTGAGCAGTTCGAAGCCCTAACGCCCGTCCAGATCGGCGGTCTCAATGCTCGCCAGGTTTCCGCGCTGACCCCGGCTGTCCTGGCCATGTTCGCCCCGGACGATGTCGCGGCAGTCAGTACTTTCGCGATCTCCGGCATGAACGCCGAAAGTCTGGCCTCGCTTTCTCAGGGACAGGTGCAGGCACTGACACCGGCCCAACTGACTGCTCTGAAGCCCGCGCAGGTCGCCGCTCTTGGCAGCGACAAGATTGGCGCTGTTACGCCAGATCAGATCGCAGCCATCGACCCAAAGGCCATTGCCGGTCTGACCACGTCCCAGATCGCGGTTATGTCCCTGGAACAGGCCGAGGCCCTGACTGCGCCTCAGGTTGCGAATCTCTCCGCTGTGCAAATCGCAGCCTTCAGCCCCGGCGCGCTTGCGACATTTTCCAGCAAGGATCTGAGCTCACTCAGCAGTGGCGGCTTGGCTGGGCTTTCGGTGGAGCAGATTTCGAGGCTTTCTCTTACCCAGCTGCAGTCCTTCACCACACAGCAAACGCAATTGCTTGCCACCCAGCAGGTATCGGCAATCGTCTCGGCTTACGAAGCGTTGAAGTAGTACGAAATGGGAGTGAGGCACCGACCCCGCTGAGATCATGCCCTCATTGGCAGATACGAAGATTCAGTATCGCCTGGTTTCTGCATTTAGGTCTTTAAGAACTGCCATTGCTGGAAAATTATTGGCCCACCAGGTAAAAATATGAAGTCAATTTACCGTTTTTTTAGCTTTAATCATGTAATTTTCTTGCGGGGCGTTGCGCTCGGCAACGAAAAACCCTTTTGAAAGTCCGAAAATCCATGGGTCGGTCGGCTTCTTTTTTTTGTCGACTGCGGAACGATGTGCGTGGAAACGCATTGGTGATCGTTGCCGCCGCATTGATTCCCGTGGCCGCCATGATTGGCGGCGGAGTCGATGTCAGTCGCGCGTATTTGGCCAAAGGGCGGCTGCAAAGCGCCTGCGATGCCGCAGCGCTCGCCGCTCGCCGCGTGATGAAATACGACCAGTTGACCGACGAGGTCAAAAACACCGGCCGCGAGTTCTTCGATTTCAACTTTCCTCGCGACGTCTACGGTACGGCGGCGTTCGAACCCTCGATTACCCGACCGGAAACGGGTGTCGTGCGGATCAATGCGTCAACGAGATTGCCTACGGTTCTGATGCGCCTGTTCGGCATTAACGAAATGCCGATCTCCGTGAGCTGCGATGCTTCGCTCAACTTTGTGAACACAGACGTTGTTCTGGTGCTCGATGTCACCGGGTCAATGGCCGATCCGCTTGATGGCGAACCCAAGATCAAGGCGCTGCGCGAGGCCGTGATAGCTTTGTACGAGGAGCTTGAACCGGTACAGAAGCAACTGGAAAGCCAGGGACTGCGGTTACGCTATGGGATCGTGCCATACTCAAGCACTGTAAACGTCGGCCGACTGATAAGCGATGTCGAGCCCGGCTACATTCGCAGTACAAGCAGCTATCCCTCGCGCGTTGCGAACTATTACCAGGCAGTTTATCTTTCAAACAGCCCAACAAGTTCAGCGGCTTGGGAATACTATAACGGCAGCTCGGGGACCGGCGCTTCATCACCGAGCAGTGCCACTCTGACGTCGAGCAGTTGCCAGTCCTGGGTCAACTCCTCGACAACCTCGAGCGGCTCTGCCCCCTCTCCGACTTACCAGTACAGCTATGACGGCAGCTCGACGAGCTCAACGTATGTCCAGAGTTCTGACTGGGGATGGTCTGGTGCCCCTGTGACCTCGGGCACTTATCGCAGTTGTCGGCGGTGGAAGATCACCACCACGACGACCTATGTAACCCGTCGAGGCTTCAGCAACTGGACCTATCGCCACGAAACCTACGACCTGAGCCAGTACAAGGAGCGGGGTGGGACAATGATACTGGCAAGCTCTGCCAACGGCACCGTCCCCGATCCAGGCGGCAGTTTCAATGCGCAGCAGCTCGCTGCGGCCGGAAGCGGCGTCAGCACGACTTCTGTTTCGTGGAACGGCTGCATCGAGGAACGCGACACCACCAGTGCCATTGCCGGCGGCACCAGCATGGCAATTCCCGCCGATGCCTACGATCTGGACATAAACATGATCCCGTCCAGCGATGCCACCCGGTGGCGTCCTATGGTTCCAGATGTCGTCTATACCCGCAATGCCGGCAGCACTTCGGTGAATTCAAGTGCGGGTAGCACGAGCACTACCGGCTGGATCAAGAACTACACTTACAGCCAGGGTTACTGGGCCTGCCCGACCGAAGCCCACCGGCTCGACGAATGGACCCACGACGACATGAACACCTATGTGGCGGGGTTGCAGACTGTCGGCGGCACTTACCACGACATCGGAATGTTGTGGGGCGCCCGGATGATTTCGACCGGCGGGATCTTTGCTGATGGTTGCGAGGAATATAACGGAATGCCGTGCAACCGGCACATCATATTCATGACGGACGGGGCCCAAACGGCTTATTGCAATGTGCTGACCGCCTATGGCGTTGAGCAGAATGATCTGCGCGTTACCGGAAGCGGATCCTGTCCCAATCAGCTTGCCCGCCACGAGCAACGCTTCCGCATGCTATGCAACGCGGTCAAGAACATGAATGTGTCGGTGTGGGTTATCGGCTTCGACACCAGCCTCAACGCCAACCTTACCGGTTGCGCGAGCAATTCCAACCAGGCCACCTCTTTGGCGGATCGCGAAAGCCTGATCGCAAGGTTCCGACAGATCGGTAACCAGATCGGCGCTCTGCGACTGACGAAATAGGAAATCCGCAATGCAGCTGACAATTCCTCTTGATACTGCAGCCCGCACTCTGCGATCACTTGCCCGCGATCAGCGGGGTGCCGCGATTGCTGAATTTGCGCTTATTCTGATGCCTATGCTCATTATGATCATGGGCGGTATGGACCTTGCCTATCAGGCCTATGCACAATCGGCCCTGCAAGGAGCGCTCAACGATGTGGCCCGCACCAGTTCGATAGAAGGGCCCTCGTTCACATGTGAAGGCGCCAGCCTCGAAGCGAAAGTCGGATGCGCGCTTCGGGCAAGGTCCGACATCGTCGCCCGCCATGCGACTTATTCGATTACGATCAAGAGCTATCAGGATTTCTCCGGCGTCGGCAACAGCGAACTCCTGGTGACCGACTACAATTCAAATGGACGCTACGACCCCGGGGACTGCTTTGCGGACCTCAATGAAAACGGTGTTTTTGACCAGCAAGCCGGCAAGACCGGGATCGGCGGCGCAGACGATGTCGTATTCTACGAGGTTTCGGCATCCGTGCCGCGACTGCTCCCCCTGCCGGGATTGTCCGCAAACCATTTGATCAGGGCAGAGACGGCTTTGCGCAGCCAGCCCTATTCTCGTCAGAAAGTGCCGCCGACAGTATGCGTATGACCGCTCCATCTTCCCTGCGCCGCCGGCGGCGCGTCAGCGACCTGCGCGATTGCCGAATAGGCGTGTCAATGATCGAGTTCGCATTCGCGACGCCGATATTCCTGACGCTTCTGCTTGGCGGGTTGGAAATCGTGAACATGGCAATGACGCATCTGCGTATCAATCAGGTAGCGATCACGGTTGCCGACAACGCAAGCCGACTGCGCACAGGGGTCGATGAGACCAACATCAACGAATTGTTTTCCGGCGCCAAACTTGTCGGCCGGTCGCTTGCGTTCGAACGCAATGGCCGTGTGGTGCTGTCGTCTCTGGAGCCCAATGGCCAGACCGGTAGCAACGCCGGTCAGATGATCAATTGGCAGCGATGCTATGGCGGTCTGAACGTCTCGCCGAAATATGGCCGCCAGGGCACGGGAAGAAGCACGAACGCCCTGGCTGGCGGGATGGGCCCAGCCGGTCATCGCGTGCACGCGGCAGACGGCACGGCAGTAATGTATGTAGAGGTAACATACCGCTACAACCCTTTGATCGTGAGTGTTTTTAGCGCTGCTCCTACGTACATTCGATACGAAAGCGCTTTCAACGTAAGAGAGCGTACAAACCAAAACATCACAAACACCAAAAGCATTACAATAAATTCCTGCTGAATATATATTTCACTTATATATCTCTGTAGCAATTGAGGCCTACATGGATTTCATTCCATTCACCAACCGGTACAATACCATGGTTTTTGTTGCAGCTCTCACCGCTGCTGCTGTGGCTATTTCCAGTTATTTCGACGTGGCAACGCTTGGTTTCAGGCATCGCGGTTTGCCGTCCTCATCCGCGGGCGTTGAACGCGCTTCGTCCGGCGACGTGTCTTCAGACCCTGATGCGACGCCTGCAAAGTCGGTCATGCCGCAAGGTTATATCAATCAACAGGAAAAGGACGCGCTGCCCCTGATTTCAGGCGACCAAAGCACTTCGGATGCTAAACGAATAGATTAGGACTGCCCTGATTGGGTGGTTCGAGCAAAGTGAGTTCGCGGTGAGGGTAATGATTTGCGGGGGAGCACGCGAAGCCGTCAAAGATGGGCTAAGAAACAGATTTTGGGCTCGGCGAATTTTGCGCCAGGCCCCAATTGAGAAGACACGGGCAGCGCCGATTCATCTTCACTTCTCATCCCTACTCAAGTCGTTCAATAACATGAATTTTTGTATCAGAATGAAAGCAACGTTTCACGCTTTTGCCCACCGTGCGTACGGCTTTCGGATTGTCATAGCCTGTAGCGCACTGTCCCAAGTGTAGCTATTGCGCAAGGCGATATCGTCCTTGTCGTCGCACATGCCGCAGGATGCGATCTGATGGTTTTCGGTTTTCTGGTAGGTGACGCCCCCCATTTGAGCCGCCGCTGGCAACACCCCGCCACTGTTTCCATCGCGTTATAGTAGAAGACAAGCTGGCCGGGAGGCTTCCCGGCCATACGCCGGAACCTAGCCAAACCGACCATTACAGCGCGCCTAGCTGGCCCCGCTTTTATCTTGCACTCTTATTTGGGGTCGAGATTCTGCCAGTCTTCGCCATCGTCGTTTCTCCTCCTTAGCATGTAATGGCACTCTATTGGATGCCAGCGCGCGAAGTATTGCGAAGCAGAAAAGGTCCGGTACGCCGCGCACTCTTCCGCGCTCATCGACAGCAGGTTGATGCTGCCCATCGGCAGCATGGCGGCCGTCGCGGCGCATGTCGCTATCGGATTGACGGGGCAACATCACAGGCACTCGAGCGTGGTCGGGCCCGGTCTCCCGAGCCAGCCACAGGCGAGATATCGTGCTTCCCGTTTTCCTGGACTGTACCATTCCATGTACCGCTTTCGCGGACCTCCGTGTGCTGGTCGGCCGTCAACTGGCCGGTAAGAGAAAGGGGGTGGTCATGAGTTCGCCAGGCTCAGCCGCTGCACTTTGGCGGCATTCCAGGCGGCAACATCCTGCGCTGACGCGTCCGGATCGCCGGTATAGAAGGTGCCGTCGCGCCACATCGCGTGCATCACCACGGCCAGCTTGCGCGCCACCGCGACGCGCGCCTTGGCGTGGCACTTGGTCTTGGCCAGGCGCAGTCCCCATGCCTTGATCGTGTCATTGCCCTTGAAGCGGGTGAGCATGGCCGACGCCGCTTCGTAGAGCGCGCGGCGGACATCGGCATCGCCCGCCTTGCTGATGCGTCCCTTCACGTCGATCGAGGTGCCCGACTGCCATCGCTTCGAGGTCAGGCCGAAGTAGGCAGCGACATCGCGCGAGCGGCGAAAGCGCGTGGGATCGTCGATCGCGCTTCTGAAGCTGAGCGCGGCGATCGGGCCGATGCCCGGGATTTCCATGAAGCGGCGGCACAACTCGTCGCTCATCGCGATCTGGGTGACGAGCTTGTGCAGCGTCAGGTATTCCGCCCACAGTGCCGCGCGTGCGCGCAGCATGCAGTCCATCAGCCCGGCGGTCATCGCATCGTCGGCGACTGCCTCGCGCACGGCCTTCTCCATGCCGCCCCGGCTGACCTTGCCGAGGCGGATGCCGAACACCTTCAAGGAATGCCGAATCGCGTTTTCAAGATCGAGGAACTTGCGCTTCAAGTTGCGCCGCTGGACCAGCAGCAAGCGCAACCGGTAGCAGGTCTCCGACTTGATATGCGCCTCACGGAACCAGCCCGTGCGCATGATGTGGGCGATCCCGAGCGCGTCGGCGGCATCGGTCTTGTTGCGCTGGGCTGACAGCGCCGCGCGCACATGGCGCGTTTCCAGGCACACCGCCGGAACGCCCAACTCGCGCAGGCCCGGGTGCAGCCAGGGCGAGAGCGAGCCCGCCTCGTGCCCGACACGGCGCAACCGCCCAGCATAGCGCTCAAGCGCGTTGGCGATGGCAGCCGGATCGGTTTCCACAGCGGTTTCCAGAACCACCTTGCCGTCGTCACCGACGACGCAGATGGCGGTTTCCTCGATCGAGACGTCCAGGCCGGCAAAGTATTCCATCACACGACTCCTGCGCTTGCGTTTGATGGACGCCAGGGTCGCGCCAGACGTGGGGGCGCCGCAAGGCAGGGGATTTCCGCCATCAGCAGGGACCGCCAGTGCTCGCCAAATACAGCGGCAATCCCGCCCCGTTTCTCTTTGCCGCACCTCCTCGCCCCGCAATATCGCACCCGGCTTGCTCCGCCGCCTGCAATCCTGCCGCTGCCCGATTCATGGGAAAGTGTTCCCGTAAAGAGAAACGAAGAGCGCATCAGGCGCGGAGGCGGGCACAGCCAGGGCCGCACGGGATTCGGGCACTCCGGGCCCTACATTCGCGCTTGCGGAAGCACGGGCTGCACCTTCGGTCGCGACCTGGGTCCGCACCGGAAATATCCGCGCATCACGCCAGGACGCCGGTTTGAAACTTGCCGGAACGGCAACGGCAACGGCCTGGTTGTTGCCGATCATGCCCATGACGCGGGCGACATACTCTGTCGTTTCCCCGGGCAAGGTACGACGGCCGGCAAGGAAGGCGTCGGTACGCCCGGGCCCAGCATTGTAGGCGGCGAGCATGGTTTCGAGATCGCCGTACCGCTCCCACATCAGGCGCAGGTAGGCCGCGCCTGCCTGGATGTTGGCGCGGGGCTCGAAAGGATCAGGGCCAAGGTCGTAGCGCGCAGCCATGGCGCGCCATGTCCCGGGCATGACCTGCATCAGGCCCATTGCGCCGACCGGCGAAACCGCGCGCGGATTGCCCCCGCTTTCTGCGCGCAAGACGGCAGCGATCCAGCTTGCCGGAAGGGAAACGCGGCGCGCCGCATCGGCAATCATCGCAGCATATTCCTCGGAAACGCCCTGCAGCACGGCCGCCTCATGACCGTCTTCAATCGCGGCATCCGGCACGTCCGCTAGCGCGGTTCCGCCTAGAACTGCGGCAATCGACAACGAAAAAAGTGCCCGGGCCCAATGCCGCCTCAGAAGCACGTTCTCCAGCTGCGCAGGCATAGTGTTACCGCCGGTCACGCGCAGAGGACCGAGACCACAGCAGCGCGTGGTCGGCGCCTTGCTGCAACGGACCAAGCAGATTGGCCCGCACAGGTTCTGCAAAATGGGGATCATCGAACTGCACGGCAATGTAGGCACCGGCACGCTCGCCTGTGCGGTTCCAGCCTGCTCCGATTTCAAAACTGTTGTCGCCATCGCCGCAGACAAGGCGCCATTGCGGTACGTTTTCCGCGTCGCTGCGATGCGCAGGCACGAGACAGACCGGAGCATCTACCGTGAGGGTCGTAATGCGGCCTTCGAAACCGTCACGGGTCTTGCGGAAGCTGCCTATTTGCATGGCGCCGGTCCTTTCCTGGTCTGTGGAGTCGCAAAGGCCCGGCGCAATCCGCGCCAGACGAAAGATGCGCCGGGTGCATCGCGTGTCAGGATCGGGGCCGCGCGGCCGATCACGCCCGCTGCGGGGATCGGCCCGAAATAGCGGCTGTCGAAGCTGTCGGGCGGCGCGTTGATGACGAACAGGCTGGTTGCCGTCAGCGTTCGGCAACCTTGCCAGACAGGCAAGGGGCGGCCGTGCCGGTCACGGTCGAGCGCGATCGCGACGCGCCTGCCATCGACGAAAACCCGCAACCCCTTGCGGCAGACACGTTGGCCGGGAAGCGCCGCGATGTGCTTCAGCAATGGCACGCGCTTCGCGAGATAATGCCGATCGGCCATGAACCTTTGAAGTTCTGCCTGCGGCATGATGGCGACCAGGTCACCGCACGCCACCTGCCGTGCCGCCGTCAAGCCATAGAGGCCTGGCGGCGCGCTGAAACTTGCGTTCCACACGAAGCGGGGATGCGGCTTCAGCCATGCGACGGCTGCGAAGGCGCCTGCAGCGAGTTCGGCAGCCGCCAGGGTCACGAGGATGTAGCCGAAGCGGGTCACAGTCCGAGTGCCTTGCACCGGAGCCAGGCGTCATGCCGCTCACGTCCGTAAGGGCGTGGATGCGCGCCGGCGGCGATCCGGCCGGCGACATGGCGCCAGTGATCGGGAGAAACGTCGCAGGGATCGACACCGCCGACTTCCACGGGGTCGATGGCGGCCAGCACCTGCTCGACCTTCGGCCAGCCCCGGATACTGAGAAGCACTTCTCCGCCGGGCTGCACGAAAGGCACGGTCGTGTAGGGCAGATCCTTCCCAACGGCCTGCACGATATCGATGCGCGAATATACGGTTCCGTAATCATTGCCGGACCAGCGCACGAACGCGAAGACCGCGCCGGGCCTGAAACTGACAATGCGCGTACGGCGGCTCACGATGCGCTCGCCGGCGGCCCGTCCAAAACGCAGCCACTGCTCATGGCGCTTCTCGATCCAGGTCAGTTCGACTTCGGTGCGAGGTTCCCCGGAAAGCGCCCGGGCAAAGGGCATGAAGCCGGTTGCGGGAGAGGGCCGCACACTCATACGGGGAGTAGGTCACGCTCGAAGATCGACCGGCGCATGGCGCGAGTGCTGTCCGCCATGGGA
>NZ_BMLK01000044.1 GCF_014645195.1 Novosphingobium indicum
CAGCCATGGCGCCAGAGGCAGTTTTACACTAACAAATCACACGGACCACTCAGCGGGGGCCGATCAGGCCCATGGCCTCATCCGCACCTGGGGTGCGAGTGCCGCCAATGCTCACGACGGCGCACGGTTGCCCGACGTGGTCAGCAAGGACAACACCGGCTCCGGGGTCTGGGCCGATACGGCCTACCGGTCGAAGAAGAACGAGGCGTTCCTCGCCAAGGGCATGTTCACCAGTCATATCCACCAGAAGAAGCCACCGCGCCGGCCGATGCCCGAGCGCATCGCCAGAGCCAATGCGAAGCGATCCGCCGTGCGCTCGGCGGTCGAGCATGTCTTCGCCGGACAAAAGCACCGCATGGGCCTCATCGTGCGCACTATCGGCATCGCCCGCGCTCGCATCAAGATCGGCATGGCGAACCTTGCCTATAACTTCCGGCGTCTCGCCTGGCTCGAGGGGCGTACTGCGCCCGCATGACACAAAAACCGGCTCCCAGAGCCGGCTTCAAGCGGAAAATCGGCAGACCAAGAGGCAAAGGACGGGGACAACCCGCCCCTCCCGGGCCGTCACGTCGCCATCAGGCCGAAATCAGTCGGTTCTTCGAGGTGTCCCACTTCATCGGATTCCGCGCCGCCTTCCGGTAGCACCCTTTGAGTTGAGGCCGCGGCGGCGTTCAGAGCCTTCGCTCAGGTCGTCAGCACCCGGCGCGCAGATTCTGGTACGAGCGCAGCCTCGTCTTATCGGACTAGGAGGCGTGTCAGGTACTTGAGCTAGTGGCATGCCCTCGCAAGCACGCTCGTGCGAGCGAGGGCGGCCCGATCAGAACGGCAGGTTGTAGAGCTCCGCCGCATTGCGTTCGAGCACGCGCTTGCGCACCTCGTGGCTGTAGCCGCCCAGCGTCTCGACGATGTGCTCCTGCACGCCGGGATAGAGGGCTGTGGGGTGAGGAAAGTCAGTTTCGAACAGGACCTTGTCCACGCCGATGGTTTCCAGGAGCTTAATGGGGCCTACCTTCTCGAACCAGTAGGTGACCCAGAAATTGTCGCGGAAGTAGTCCCAAGGGCGGCGCTGCGGGGCGTGCGCGGGATCGGCAAGCATCTCATCGAACTGGTGTTCAAGCGCCTCGATTCCGAATGGGATCCAGCCCATGCCGCTCTCGATCAGGCCGATGCGCAGGTGCGGATAGCGGTCGAGTAGACCCGACACCATCCAATTGCCCATGGTCGCGAGGTTGCCGATGTAAAACATGTTTGAGGCAACCGAGATCGCCTTTTCGAACGAGAAGCTCTTCCACGTCATCTTGTTCGGATCGATCGCCGCATTGAGGTGGAAGTTGATCGGGATCCGGTGCTCGTTGCACAGTTCGAGGAAATCCGCCCAGTAAGGCTGGTCGTATGATGGGATACCCAGCGTTTCAGGCATGTCAGGCAGCACGAAACCCTTGATTCCGAGATCAAGGCACCGTCGCGCTTCGGCGTCCAGTTCCTTCTTGTTCCACAAGGGCAGGTGCGCGAGCGTGAAGAGCCGTTGCCCCGATTCCACCTGCCGTTCCGCCGCTGCATCGTTGTAGATTTGGAGCACGGTCACACCGACCTCGTCGTCCAGATGCATCAGCGAGCCGGCTTGAGTCACGCCGGAATTCTGATAGCAAATCTGCGCGTAGATCCCCATGTCGTCCATCGCCTGAAGACGTGGCTTGACTTTGTAGGCGCCCGGGTGCCCCTCCTCGAGGGTGGGGAAGGAAAGGCGACCGAGCAACTTGTTGTGATCGGGCTTGATGACGTTGCCACCGACGATTCCGTAGTCGTCATCGCCCACGAACCAGCGCGTGATACCGTTCACGATCTTCTGATGCGGCACCTTGTCGCGAATCCGCGCAGGCGCCCGGGATGTGAATAGATCCGGCGGCTCAGTGAAATGGGTATCGCAGTCGACGATCTTGATGCCTTCGAGCAGCGGGTGAAGTCCGCTCGCGGCGGCGGCATAGTCGACTTCGCGAATAATGCCGCCCGGGGCATATCCGGCTTCGCTCCAATAGTTCTTTGCCGCGCGCGAAAGTTCGGTGGCTGTGCCGTCTGACATATCATCTCCTCATTTGATCGCTCTGCCCTTGCGCCTGCTAGGCGGCCTTGTTGGCCGCCTGTGCTTCGGAGAAGGGTGGGAACTAAGTTCCCTTGATGCGGTCAGTGCGGGGTATGAGTCAATTGCTTTTGGGCTGTCAGGTCTGCATTTGAATGGCTTTGCCATCGGCCCGGCCAGAGATTCGGCACTGCAAATACTCTGTGTGAAAGTATCAAATTTTGAATGGTGACCTCGAGATCGATGCTTCCGATCGCCTTGCGAAGAGTGGCCCGCGCGGCGTGGATCGGGCAGCGGTGATGGTCGAGGCCACTCTGCGCCTTCTCGGGCAGTCAGGTCTCGAAGGCTTGAATGTTCGCGCGGTGTTGAAGGAAGCGGGCATCAATCGCCGCGTATTCTACGAACATTTCTCCGGAAAGGACGATCTGGTCCTGGCGGTCTTCGCAAAGTCCGTTCAGCTTACCGCCGACGCCTGCCGCAGCGACATGACCGGGATCGTCAGCCCCGTCGAGCGCCTTCGCTGCGTGATCTTTCGGCTGGCAGTTGGCGATCCACGGCCTGGCGAGGATTGGGGGCCGGCCTTGCGGAGGGGGGCAGCGCTGTGCCGCGAGCATCTTCGGCTGGCCGAGGCGCGGCCCGAGCGGCTCCATGCTGCGCTGGAACCTGTGCTTGAACTGATGGCTCAGACCATTGCCGACGGGATTGCGGAAGGTATCATCCGCGCGGGATCACCGGGCCGTCTGTCGAAGCTGATCTACAATATGCTCTCAACAACCGTACACGCGGAATTGCTGGCCTCGGTCGCAGACGCTGGCTCTCCACAACGCCGCTGCGCTTTGGCGGAGGAGATCTGGGAATTCTGTCGCAGCGCCCTAGTCGTGGCCGGCATCTGAAGAAAATCCAGCCCTCGACATCAGAGTTGCACTCATGAGCATGGCATTTTCCAATTGTTGTGTCCGAGGCAAGCGGCCTCGCTTCATTTGCGCCGATAGACGTATTCGATCTGCGTCGCGAACTCCATGAGTTCGCAAAGGTGCATGACGCCTTCGAGCAGTCCCATGTCCTCGACATAGAATCAGGTGTTTCACTGCAGCCGCGAAGGGCCCGGGACGGACGGTGCCAGGCCAGCGAATGCCTGCGCGAGCGATACTCCGGCCATGTCAGCGCCTCAAATTCCGCCGACCGTCGTTCGCAGGTTGATCCAGCGGCTGCGAGGCCGCAAATGAAGGGGCCGAGCCTAGGTGAAGCGCAGGCCGTCAGCGATCAGCCAGACGAGGGCGCCGGCGACTGCGGCTGCCAGCGCCAGGCGCCAGAACGGTGCGGCTACGATGTCTTCGCTATCGCTAGAGGTCGCAAGGCGGCCTGAGATCATGGGCTGTTGATTGCCACTGAGAAGTGACCCGGGGCGCGTATAAATTACCACTGAGAATTGACCCATGTTTCCCTCCCTTCCGGCTGCCAGTCGGAGGGTCTTGGAGTGATCGACATGGACTTACTCAGTGTGATCCGCCGGTGGCATTTCCGGCAGGGGATCTCCATTCGGGAGATCAGGCGCCGGACCGGCCTGTCCCGCAACACCATCCGCAAGTATCTGCGCTCCGATACGGTTGAGCCCAGCTTCAAGGTTCCGTTGCGGCCCAGCAAACTCGATCCCTTCGCGGACAAGCTGGCGGCTTGGCTGCGAGTGGAATCGAAGAAATCCCGCAAGCAGAAGCGGACCGCCAAGCAACTGTACGGTGATCTGGTGAAGCTGGGTTACGATGGCTCCTATAACCGGGTGGCTGCCTTTGCCCGGCGATGGCGGGCCGAGCTTCAGTATGAACAGCAGACCTGCGGGCGCGGGACGTTCGTGCCTTTGGTTTTCCAGCCTGGCGAGGCCTTCCAGTTCGACTGGAGCGAGGATTATGCCGTGTTGGACGGCAAGGTGACGAAGCTGCAGGTCGCCCATACCAAGCTGGCACATAAGCGTGCCTCCATCTGCAGGCATTCGTCTTGCACTGCGATCTTCGTGAATTCACGTAAACGATAGCTGTAACGAGTGTGACGTTCCCGGAATTACTCGGCTCTGGCCGTAAATTTCTGACCCGCAGTTCTCGTATTTCGATCGTCATGACGTAACTCGCGTGGCTCAGCTTACAGGGGTGTTTTCCTAACTGGCTGGATAACCCAGCGCTCCGCATAGCCCTCCATCGACGAGCAGATCCGTGCCACTGATGAACGAGGCACGATCTGAGGTCAGAAATTCTACCGCATCGGCAATCTCCGTCATCGTGCCTTCACGCCCAAGGGGCGTGCGCTCGAACATCGCGCGCTTTCCGGCGCTTTTCTCGTACGCGAGCGCGCCCATTGGCGTTGCTATCAAACCGGGCGAGAGCGTGACTATGCGTGCGCCTGCCCGCCCCCACGCAGCAGCCTCGCGCCGCGCCATTTCGATCAAGCCGATCTTCGAATAAGTATAGGCCATCTGAGCTGTGGTATTTGATGGCGCGAGGCATTTGGCGAGCTTGGACGCCAGTTCGGGCGCTGCGGGGCTGGCTAGAACTGCCAGTTCCGCAGGTGCTGCGCGAATGCTGTGGGCGGCCAGTGACGCGATCAGAATGGCGGAACAACCCGGACTGGCGAGCGGCAGAAACGCCTGTGCGACAAGGGCCGGGCCGCGCAAGTTGACGTTCACGATTTTGTTGAAACTGTCAGCGGCGATCGAAAGACCAGCGACGTGGACGAGCGTGCGAAAACCACCAAGCCCGGCGGCGGTCTGCGATAGGGCCTCAACGGACGTCGCGTCCGTAACATCACATGCTATCGGCAGGACGCTGCCGCCTTCAATGGCCAGGTCATTGGCAACAGCTGCGGCTCTGCTTTCGTCGATGTCAGCTAGCAATACTCGATGCCCGTGCGCCATACGCCTTGCCACGGAGGCTCCCATGCCTCCAGCACCGACCACAATGGCCAGGGGGAGATCCAAGCGGGTCCTTGGGGTTAGTGACATGCATTTTTCTCCTGCACGGTGTCCGTTTCGTGCGGCGTTTCATCCCAGACCGGATAGCCGGGCAGACTGAAAATCATGAATCCGCTGACCAGCGATATGGCAACGCCCGTGAGCAGCAGCGGAGAGTAGCTGCCATAGGCATCGTACGCGGCCCCGGCTGCCAAAGGCCCGATGGCGGAGGCAAGTGCGATCATGCTGGTCATTATGCCGAAGATCGTGCCGTAGTGGCGTATCCCGGCGTAGCGGGCCGTCAGGTAACTGCACAATTGCATCTTCGTTCCGCCTGCGTAGCCGCTGATCATGATCCCGATGATCACGAGGGCCGGCGATGCCACGCTCTCCATCAGCAGCGGCCAGGCAATGGCGGTCGATGCAAGTGTGAGCCCGCCAATCCAGCGGACATGGAAGCGATCGACGAGCGAGCCGGTTATCACCTTCCCTGCAATTCCCGCGACGCCAGACAGGCTGACCATCCACGCGGCATTCGAACGTGATACGCCTGCCGCAATAAGGATCGGGAACTGGTGGACCACGACAGCTATGGTTGCCGTGAGGATCAGAAACGTGGCGATGGCCACTGTCCACAAGGCCCGGCTTCGCCTTGCTTGGGCAAGAGTGAGGCCCGGCAGGAGCGTTGAAGCGGCTGAAATGGATGACTTGTTAATAGCATTGGTGCGTTGCTTGGAGCCGGTATTGTGCAAGAACAGGATGGCCAGGATCAGCGCGACCCCGCCCCATCCCAAACCCAGTGCGACAAATGCAAAGCGCCAGCCGAACTGGGCAATGAGCCAGTTGCTCAGGGGCGGGGCTATCACCTGCGCCACGGCCGTGCCGGACATCGTGAGGCCCAGGGCAAGCCCGCGTGAGGCTTGAAACGTCGATGCCACGGCTGTTGACCACAGCGTAGATTGGACCAGCAGCACGAAAATGCCCCAGATCAGCCAGAGGACGATCCATTGCAGGAACGATCCCGATGCTAGTGCGAAGGCCGCGATGGAGAGCGAGGTCAACACAAGACCGGGCAGGGCGATGCGCCTTACGCCCCAGTTGTCGATCGCGGCGCCGACAAAGGGCGAAAGCACGATCGAGATCAGAGCCGAAAGCGCAATGCCGGTGGAAAGCTGCGTCCGGTCCCAGCCAAATTCATTGGCCAGCGGATCCATGAACACCCCGGCTGCGGGGGTCATGAACGACATGAACGAAAAGCCGATGCAGGAGGTCAGAACCAGCGGCCAGTATCGGCGCCATTCGGAAGGAGCCGTTCGGATATCGGTGGCCAATTGCGCTCTCCATCGTTTTGTTAAGCCGCCTTCGCGGGCGGTCATGCTTCTCGTACCAACAGGCTTTGTCGCCTATGAGTAACAGCATCCTCTTTGAAGTGACGTACTTTGCGCCCGGATAAAAGTCCTGATGCGGAAGTTGGTGAATTTATTGCCATAAAATGGCTGTTTTTCGTCATATTCATCAGCGAAGTGAAATGATATCGCTCTAGCGTAGCGTATTTCGGGAATCCTTGGGGTCTTGGAATATGTGATATAAAGAGGTCACGCAATTGACGGTTGCCGAAGAGGCTGCGAACAAGGCACAAGCTCCGCTGTCTGGGAATGCTGCCTATCGGCGCGGCGGAAGTTGCAGTGTAGCGAGATTGGGCGTGTCCCTTGGGCCGGTACGCTCCATGTCATGTCAAAGGTCAATCAAGGGTGCCGGGTTTTCCGAAAAGCGCAAAACAAGGAAATTGGCAGTGAGCACGACTTCAGCTCTTATGACGTTTGGTAGCGCGCAGGTGCGCTGCGTCGAAGAGGTTAGGATTGCGAACCATATCGAATCCTTCACCAGCAATCGCGACCTTCTGGAGGCGAACCGCTATTGGCTCTATCCGCACTTCCTGGACGATCACGGAGGGTTCGATCTCGTATTCCAAAGCTGGATAGTTGAGATCGGCGGGCGTGTTATTCTGATCGATCCATGCAATGGAAACGACCGTCCCCATTCGGTACCCTATTTCAACATGCTCGACGTGCCTTACATCGAGCGAATGCAGGCAAGCGGCTACCTGCCGCAAGACATAGATTACGTGATTTGCACCCATTTGCATCACGATCATTGCGGTTGGAATACCCGCTTGCGTGATGGCAAATGGGTACCGACTTTTCCCAACGCCCGGTATATTGTCCGCCGATTGGAATATGATAATTTCTTGGCGGCGGACGCGGGGCTGCCAGCCGACGATCTCAACAAGGGCGTCTTTGCGCGCAGTGTCGAGCCGGTCATGGCTGCTGGTCTCATGGACCTGGTATCAGCCGATCACGCTCTTTTCTCGGGGGTGACAATCGAAGGAGCGCCCGGCCATACGTTCGGCCACCAGATGGTCCATTTCCATTCGGCGGGGCAGCACGCTTATTTTACCGGCGATTGCTTCCATCATCCGATACAACTGGCCGATCCGACCGTTCTGTTTGCGGGGGCAGACGACACGGCGGCGCTCATCGCGACCCGGCGCAGGTTAGTCGAACTCTCCTGCGAACAGGATGCCTATCTCATTGCTGCCCATGTGCCGGCACCTTACGCGGTACGGGCTTCCCTTGCCGGCGAAATCGTTCATTTTACGGCTGGCGCGCAGACCCTTTAACGGCGCTGCGGGGCTGGGCTGCGGCCATCGGTTGCCGGGGGCAACCTCAACCGTTTCCGGGACCTGACGCTGCGTCTTCAGCTAGGATCCTGAATCGGCGCTTTAGCCCCGAATGCCATATCTTTCGGCTGAATCGGGCCGCAGTCAGTACAAGGTCGCAGTCTCCCAAACGCAATGCGTCAAGCTCCAGAGACTTCGCGTCCCGCCACTGGCAGACGAACTCGCGATGCTCGGGGCTTTCGTCGTCCAGGGTCGGGTCTGCGAACCGGCGGCGCGAGAAGGCGGAGTTGATGTCGAAGATCAGTTTGATGTAGGTGCTGTCCGCCAGTTTAAAGATAGCTTCCTGCGTTTCCCGTTCTAGCTTCCTTACATCGTCGAAAGTGGCTTCGTCCTTCAGGGCACCCACCTTTCGCTGCAAGTGTTTTACGACTGCCGCCACCTGCACCGGATCACAACGGACCGCCATGCGCATGGCCTCCACCCAGAGTGCGGACGCGAGAACCGTGACGTCGCTCGGTTTCATGTGCAAAGTTTCGAGGTAGGCGCTCACCGTCGCCTCGATAGTTTCGGCATTCGGCCGGGCACTGAAGTACCCGCCATTGATGCCGCGGCGAACTTTCAGGAGCCCCTCGCGTTCGAGCAGCCGCGCTACCTGCCGCACGGTGCTGCGCGAACATCCCAAGAGACCGATCAGTTCTTCTTCGCTGCCGATCAATGTGCCCTCGGAGATGTCGAGTATGATCACGCGCAGTCTTTCTGCGGCGACTTCCAGGGGCGTTCTGCTTCGAGTGATGGCGTTCATAGTTTCCTATCAAGCACGTTTGCGGCGGTACGGTCCAGTCCGATGCAAGCGAACGCAAGGTCTGCTTGGGGCCTTCGCGCGACTATCACGATCGAAGGATTTGGACGCTCATCTCAACGGCCTGGCGCACATGGGCAAGCAGGTGGCTCTTGTCAGGCACGGCGTCACGATTGGGAGTCTCGATGCCTATTGGCAAGTCTTGCGGCAATGCCGCGAGGAATTCTTCGAGGGGAATTTCCCCCTCGCCGGGCAGCAGCCGTTCAAAGCAGGCTTCCTCCATATACGCCTTGCCTTGATCGAGCAGTTTGGCGTCGCATAATTGCGCGCGTCCAATGAGGCTCCGTGGCAGCGCCTCCAATTGCCTTGCGGTGTTCCCGCACCTGTAGAAATGCATGACATCGAGATTGAGTTTGATATTGGCGCGCCCAAGCTCACACAGTGCTGCCGCGGCCTCAAGCAGTCCCGGGAATGCATGCGGAGGCGCGAATTCGAGCAGCAGAATAAGGCCGCGTTCGGCTGTCAATTCCGATAGCTGCGCTAGCTGGTCCTTCGCTTGAGCGACATCGGCGCCTAGGCCGACCGTACCGACGCTGCGTACTCCCATTTCGGCCATGAGGTCGAGGTCTTTCGCAAAATCTCGTACCTGCACGTTGGGGCGAATAGCGAAACCTTCTCCCAGCGACAGCGAAACACCAGAATCTGCAGATGCTGCAACGACATCGCGGCGAAGCCGAGCGTCCTCCCGAAGCGACCATTCCCCCACATCGGGAAGCTTCCACGGTGCCTGGCTCAGAGCGATGGAAATATGTCCACAGCCAAGCTTTTTGGCGAGCGCTATGTGCTCAAGCGGTGCAAGCCCGAAAACGGTTTGCCCATCAATGCCCAGCCGCTTCATGTTCATCCTTCCACACAGGTCGAGCGCCGTCGGAGCGGCGCCGTTTGAGATTGGCCTCTCGGCTCGTCAGTGTCGCTGAGCCGTTCTGCTGGCGCGGGTGTGCCAGGGCGGCTGAAAAGGATAGCAGTGGTGGCAATCGATCTCAAGAGGATACTCTAATTGAGAAAATGCAATATTGTGGTAGGGTTTTCATTCTTAAAGTAGCCTTCATATGATCGTGCTCTTGTAGTTCGCAGCTCGTGCTCTGCGGGTTCTGTGTCGGGGCAATGTGGTGCCGGGTGGTTTGCCGGTGTCCGGTGTCGAAGTTGGGCGGTCTGGCGAATGCGACTGCGTGGGAAGGTGGCTGTCGCTGTTAGTTGGTGGAGGATATATAAAGGATACTGTTCAGTGGTTTTCTGGTTATGCCCTTGCGTGTGTCAAGATGTCTGCTTTTCAAGTTTCTAAATAGAGATGACGTTCAGAACGTCTATATACCCTTAGAAACGCGGGAGGTTGTCCGGGCGTTGGAAATGTTCCGGCGTTGCCGGTGGGGTGGGGCGATGGCAGGGCTTGACTTCAATTAAAGTATCCTGTTTAGAGTGCGTCGCGCGGCGGCGTTCAAATGAAATCGATGCGCCCAGTTGGATTTATTGGCATGGGAGAGAGTAGCGTCATGGCACGCCATCCGTGGGACCTGGCAGGTCGAGTTGTAGTCATTTCAGGTGGAAATGCGGGCATAGGCCTGGGCTTTGCGCGCGGTATCGCAAAGGCTGGTGGCGACCTGGTGATCTGGGGGCGCCGCCAGGATAGGAACGAGGCCGCTGCTGAAGAGCTGCGCAAGTTCGGCGTGCGCGTCCTTGCTCAGGAGGTCGATGTATCGGACGAGGCGAAGGTGATCAAATCCTTCGCTGCCGCCGTCGAGGCGATGGGCAGGGTCGATGGCGCCATTGCAAATGCCGGTTTGATGATGAACCAGGGCTGCTTCACCAATATGACCGGTGAAGCCTGGCACAGCCTTCTTTCCGTTAACCAGCATGGGGCATTCTACCTCGCGCGTGAGGCAGCCCGTCACATGCGCGCGCGTGCGGAAGCCGGCGATCCGGGTGGTTCCATTCTGTTCTGCGCAAGTCTTTCTGCCGTCACCGGCTCGATCGGCATGCAGCATTACAATGCATCCAAAGGTGCCATGGCGTCCCTGGCGCGCGGCATCGCGGTTGACATGGGCAAGTTCGGGATTCGCGCGAACACCGTGTGCCCCGGTTATACAGAAAGCGAAACGGTCAAGGATCAAGGCGCCGACTCTCCGCTCGGGGCCCAGGTTCGCGAGCGTTGCCCGATTCCGCGTTTCGGTACGCCAGAGGACTTCGAAGGAATCGGTGTCTACTTCATGAGCGATGTTTCGCGCTATCACACCGGAGATCTGGTCAAGGTTGACGGCGGGTGGATGGCGAATGCCGGAAAGCTCAATACCTCGGCGGAGCGCAGGGCATGAGCGCTGCAGGGACGAAGTCCCATCTCCAGACCAAGGTCTTTCGGGTGGAGCAGTTTCGCAACCCCGAATTGCCGGCTGAGCGCCGTGCCGAACTCATGGCGGCCGAAGACGAGCCGCTCGACCTGTCTGTCCAGGGCGTTCTCGACGAAGCAATGGCTCAGACCGGCCTGTCGGATTTTGGCCCGATGGATTTCACTGAGCGCCTCGAGGCTCTGCTTGGCGAAGTTGGCGGCAATGCGAACCTTTGGCGCTTTGCGAAGGCGAACTTTCGTGCGGCCTGCGTGAAGCAAGCTGCAAATCGCCTCAAGAACAAGGCCTATCTCGACAATCCCCCTGAGGTCGAGAGCATCGTGATCGACCGGCCGATCATCATCGTCGGCCTGCCCCGATCGGGTACGACGCATCTGGAAAACCTGATCGCGTCCGATCGCCGTTTGCGGCATCTTCCCGTGTATCTGGGCAGCGAGGCGGTGCCGGGGCCCGGCGAAGAGGCCGGGCGCGACGGTCCCGATCCGCGCTGGCTGCGTTCGAATGCACATTGGGAGCGCATGAAGCAGAATGCGATAATGGCAGCCATGCACGAGCATTCGCCGGACCACGCATGTGGTGAAAACGAACTGCAGATGCCGGATTTCACCACCTATCAGTGGGAATGGATGGCGGAGGTGCCAGGTTGGCGCGACTACCTCCTCGGCCACGATCAGACACCGCACTACGCCTATGGGAAGCGGATGCTCAAGGCGATCGCCAACCAGTTCCCGTCCGATCGGCGCTGGATCCTGAAGGGGAACCAGCACAGCGAACAGCTTCTCGCCCTGATCGCCAATTATCCGGATGCGTATGTCGTGCAGATCCACCGGGATCCGCTCGCTATCCTCCAATCGGTATTGACGATGCGCGGTCTCTCCGTGCTTGCCCACCAGAAGCATCCCGATATCCAGGCCCATGTCGCCTACTGGGTCGACCGGATCGAGCGTATGCTTAAAGCCTATCTTCGCGACATGGATTGCGTTCCGCAGTCGCAGCGGCTCGATATCCTCTTCGGGGACGTGATCGCCGATGATGTGGGGACGGCCCAACGGGTCCTTGAATTTTCCGGGCTTCCCTCGAATGAGGACAGCCGGGCGGACATGCGCGCCTACATGGACAGTCATCCGCGGGGCAAGGATGGCCGGGTCGTTTACGATCTCGCTGGAGATTTCAACCTGGATATTCCCGCGCTGCGCGACCGTTTCGCGTTTTATGTCGATCGTTTTCCAGTGAAGATCGAAGTCAAGGCCTAGTGCCGCCGCGTTCCGGGCTTCGGGGCTCGTCAACGAGCGAGCCCGAGGCCCCGACCGAATGATCGGGAGAGTAGATATGACCAATCCAGAACGGGACGCGGGGCAGCCGCTCAATGCGCAAATTATCAATGACGGTGCCGGCCGCCAAGATGCGGTCAGCCTGGGCGACGGCATTTACATGTCGAAGGACGTGTCCAACCTCTATCTGGTGACGACCGGCGAGGGCAACGTCCTCATCAACACGGGGATCATCTACAGCGCTGCCGAAAACAAGCGGCGCTTTGACGCGATCAGCAATAAGCCCGTCCGCAAGATCATCCTGACGCAGAGCCATGAAGATCATATCGGCGGCTGGCCGACCTTC
This sequence comes from Novosphingobium indicum, assembly GCF_014645195.1. GTDB lineage: Bacteria > Pseudomonadota > Alphaproteobacteria > Sphingomonadales > Sphingomonadaceae > Novosphingobium > Novosphingobium indicum. The sequence continues at coordinate 12,511 of NZ_BMLK01000044.1, forward strand.
AACGGCCCCGAAGTCGATACCATCGGGCAGGCAAACCTGCCGTTCGTGCGCAAGCAGTACCGCGATCTTGGGCCGGCAATGGCACGGCGTTCACGCCGTCTGTGGAGCCGTGACCAGAAGCAGGAACTCACCGAGCGGCCCGAGCCGGTCCTCACCACTATGTTCCATGACAGTCACGCCTTCGAACTGGGCGGTCGCCGGTTCGAACTGTATTCCGTCAAGGGCGGGGAAACGGTGGATTCACTAGCCGTCTGGCTGCCGCGCGAACGGATCGTGTTTACCGGTAACATGACCGGACCGATCTTCGGGCACGTACCGAACCTGTATACCGTGCGCGGCGAACGTTATCGCTACGTTCAATGGTACCTCGACAGCGTCCAGCGGGTCATTGACCTCGCGCCCGAGACGCTCATTACCGGCCATGGTGAACCGGTGCGGGGCGGCGAGGTCATTCGTGCGATGCTCACGCGTATGCGCGATGCCACACAGTACCTTCGCGACCGGACCTTCGAAGGGATGAACGAAGGCCTTACGCTCTGGGAACTGATGGAGACGATCACCCTTCCGGCAGAGCTCGCAATTCCGCAAGGGCATGGAAAGGTGCCCTGGATTGTGCGTGCGATCTGGGAGGAGCACCTGGGCTGGTTTCGATACGAGTCCTCGACGGAACTCTACAGCGTGCCGCCGCAGGCGGTATTCTCCGATCTCGTCGATCTTGCCGGCGGAAGCGCCCCGGTTCTCGATCGCGCACGTCAGTTGCTGGCTGCAGGCAAGCCGCTGCACGCTCTCCATCTGGCTGAAGCAATCTCCGCAAAGGCATCGGACAACCTGGCGGCATTGGAAATCCAGTTGACGGCCCAAAAGCATATTCTGGACCGGGCGGGGTGCGAGAATTTTAGCGAAGTACGGTGGCTCGAAAGCGAGATTCGCCGCCTTGAAGAAGCAGTCGCAGGAGCAGGCCAGTGATCAATCCTCGTCTTTCAGTCGATTCCATGTCCTCGTACAGCTGGGAGTTCGAGCGCGAGTTCGCCCTCTGGAAGGACCTGGGCGTAAGACATGCCGGTCTGCTCATGAACAAGATCGAGACGGACACCGATCGCCGTCTGGCGGCGCTCGATGAGGCCGGCATTCGCATCAGCACGATCATCACCGCCGGTTTCCAGCTCGCCGATTGCTCGACCTGGGATGCGACGCGTGAAACCCAGATGGCCATGATCGATCTGGCTGCGGCGCATCAGGGCCACTCGATCTACTTCACCACCGGCCGAACCGTGAATTACGACTGGGATCAGGACGCCGCCCTATTTGCAGAAGCTGTCGCTCCGACCGTCGAGCACGCCAAGCGCAAAGGCGTTATAGCGGCCCTGGAACCCACATTGCGGACCAGTTCCTCGTTCTGCACGACGCTGGCAGATGCCGTCGAGATCGCGGAGCGGACCGGGCTCGGCATTGTGTCCGATTTCGGCAACAACTGGATGGAGCGCGGACTGGCGCAAACGCTGAAGCGCGCCATGCCGTACATCGCGCTCGTCCAGATCGGCGACTACGCCAATTCCGGAGCGGGTTCGCGCGCGCACATCGGCCAGGGCAATTTGCCGCTGCGGCGCATGATGCAGGACGTGCTCGACGCCGGTTACGAGGGTGTGTTCGATCTCGAGGTCGTCTCTGCCAACTTTACCGCAGAGACCGATGAGGCGGAACTGCGCGCCGGCGTCATCGCAGCTTCGAAATTGCTTGATGAGATGGGTGTCTGAGCGAGCGCGCAATCGCGCCCCTCAAGGACTGGAGAGGAAAAAGGCATGACGACATTTGAAGGCAAGGCCGCACTGATTATCGGCGCTGGCCAGAACATTGGCCGGCAGATAGCCAAGGAGTGGGCCCGGCGCGGTGCCCGCGTCGCGGTTGCGGACATTTCCGAGGATGGCGCGCGCGAAACGGCAGAAATGTTGCGCGGCCTTGGTTTCGAGAGCTGCGGCCTGCAATGCAACGTGCTCGACGAAGATTCGGTCCGGAAGACCATCGAGGCGGCAGAAAAGCAGTTCGGTCCCCTTGATATTCATATGAATAACGCGGGCATTCTTTCGGGCGGAGATCCTCAGGATATTCCCGTCTCGGAATGGCAGCGCATGTTCGACGTCAACGTGTTCGGCATGGTCCGCGCGAACAACATCATCGTGCCGAAAATGATGGAGCGGGGCTCGGGGCATATCGTCAATACGGCGAGCTTTGCCGGTCTCTATCCGTTTGCATCGAGCAGGATTCACTATGCTGCATCCAAGGCGGCGGTCGTGTCGATGTCGCAGAATCTGGCGCTGCATCTCATGCAGTTCGGGGTAAATGTCAGCTGCCTCTGTCCCGGTCCCGTCATGACGAGTTCGCCCGACGCGATGAAGCATTTCAGCGAAAACTACACGATGCGGGCTCCGGGAAGCCATTTGTGGGTCAAGTCTCAGCAGGAAACCGCCAAAATTCTGTCCGATGCCATGGAGCAGGGCAGGATCATCATCCCAACCCACGAGGAAGTCTGGAAGACGCTGCCCGGAGTGGCCGCCGATCCCGACGCCTTCATCGCGAAAAAGCACGCCGAGTTCCTTGGCGGAGATAATGGCAAGCCCTCGATCACTCAGACCGTGATCGATTCCATCAATGAATAGGGCGCTTGGGATGACAACGCTGAACGCGCAGAAGCGCTCCGAGCGCGGAACGGAAATCGCATTGCAAGCCTTAGGCCGGCAGGGTTCGATGCCGGCTACACCGGTTGAAGCGAGCTGGCGCGATTTCATATTCGCTGAAGTCTGGTCCCGCCCGGGGCTTGATCGCAGATCGCGTTATCTTGTCTCGATCGCGAGTGCCGCAAGCACCAATGGCCCGTGTGACGTGATTGACGATTATGTTCGCGGCGCGCTTTTGAGCGGGGATCTGACCCAGGAGGAGCTTCGGGAGGCGGCGCTCCATCTGGCAGTCTATGCTGGCTGGTCCAGGGGCGTCGAACTGGACCGGGCCATCAGCAGGGTCGTGAAGGACTCTGGTGGCGAACTGTCGCACTTTGCGCCCATCCGCGAAGGAAAATGGGATCCACAAGTGCGCGTTCAGGAAGGCATCGACGAGTTTGATGCCGTGATGGGATTTCCCGGACCTCCGCCGGTCACACCCTATTTCGAAGCCGGCATCGACAATTTCGTCTTCGGCGAGATGTGGAAGCGCAGCGCTCTTGATCAACGATCACGCCGATGGGTAACGCTCGTAGGCGTTTCCGAAAGCTGCGCCCCTACACCGATCCGGACACATTTCTATGCCGCGATGGCCAGTGGTAACTGTTCAGCAGCGGAGCTGCAGGAGTTCGTCCTGCAGTATGCCGTCCATGCTGGCTGGCCCAAGGCTTCCGTAATCCAGGCCGCGGTCTCGGCGATGGCCAAGAATTATACAGCAGGCCTGCCGTGGGACGCTTGACTCCGCCGGCCCGCCCCAGAACGGCCTTCATCGGCCTGGGGAGCCAGGGCGGCCCAATGGCGCAACGAATGCGTGCCGGCGGCTACGATCTGATCGTCTGGGCCCGCCGGCCGGAGACGCTTGAACCCTTCGTTGCCGAGGGCGCCGTTGCAGCTGCTTCAGTGGCCGAACTCGGCGTCATGGCCGATCACGTGGGAATCTGCGTGGTGGATGACGCGGACGTTGCCGAGATTTGCGATCAGTTGCTTCAGGTCATGCGGCCGGGCAGCCTGCTGGCCATCCATTCCACGATCCTGCCGGAAAGCTGCGAGATGCTCGCGGCCCGCTGCACGGAAGCCGGGATCAACTTTCTGGATGCGCCGGTGAGCGGTGGAGGCGGCGCTGCTGCAGCAGGTACCCTTACCGTCATGTGCGGCGGAGAATGCGAAGCCTTCGAACAGGCCAAGCCAGTTTTCGAAACTTTCGCCGGTACGCTGGTGCATCTTGGAGACGCAGGTGCAGGACAATGCGCAAAGATCGTGAACAATGCCCTCATGGCGGCAAACATGGGCCTTGCTCATGCGGCGCTTGACGCGGCCGAGATGCTCGGAATCGACCGGGACGCAGCAAAGGAACTGATTAAGGCCAGCAGCGGGCGCAGCTTCGCTTTCGAAGTGTACGCGCGGCTGCCGCACCCGACCGCATTTGCGCATGGCGCAGCGCTCCTCAGTAAGGACGTGGACTTGCTGCGTGCGAGTTTGGGCAAGAGCCAGATCGCAACGGAACTGGACATGGCATCTGGCGCGTTTCTGAATGCTGCAATGGGCGAGCAGTTCTGATAGACGGCTTCCGCTGTGGCCATCACAGCGCATGGCTGGAAAAAGCGCCGGGGGCTTCGGCTGCCTGCCCGTTAGGGCAGGTCAACCCGGCGCATTGAGGCCTACTAAGGCAAGGCCGTCTAGGTGCTTGCCGTGAAGCAAGCCAAACAGGCAATCCCGCCATCTCGATTGCCGCTCAGGCGCCCAGAACCTTGTTCACGAGCTTTTCGCTTTCCCGCCAGAAACGATCGACCGCGGCTGCATCCTCGACGAAGGGATTGGGGGCTCTTGCCTCGCGGCGGAACCAGTAGCCTCCGCTGGTGAGGCCGCCTTCTTCTTCGGTCGCCAGCCAGATAAGGGTGTCCGCGCCCTCTTGCTCGCTGACCTTGTCCAACTCCCGCGCACGTTCTTGTGTGTCATCCGGCGCGTAAGAAAAGAAGTTGGAATCGACCGCCCCCGGATGAACGGCATGTACCGCTATGCCGTCGTCACCGAGCCGGCTGGCCAGGGCACGGGCAAACAGAACATTTGCAAGCTTGCCCGTGCAATAGGCCAGGCCGGGGCTGAAGTTCTGCAAGTTCTGCATGTCGTCGAGGTTTATCGACGGGATCATCTCGCTGGCATCCGATGCCGTATTGATAATGCGGACCCTGCCCGGCTCTGATTCCTTCGCCGCAGTCCGGAGCAGGGGCAGCAGGGCATTGGTCAGGACGAATGGACCAAGATGATTACCTGCGAAATTGGCCTCCAGCCCCTCGGCGGTCATGATCATTTCCCGCGCCATCCCGCCCGCGTTGTTGGCCAGCAGATCGACACGCGCAGTAAGCGCCTTGATCCGATCCGCCAATTCCATAGCTTCTGCCAGGAGCGAAAGGTCCGCGCGGATCATTTCGACCTCGCCCGTTTGCGAAACCACTCGTATTTCATCTTGCGCCTGCGCGATGCGATCTGGATTTCTGCCCGTACCGATCACCCGCCATCCCTTTTCGGCGAGCGCCAGGGCAACCTGCTTTCCAATGCCCGAACTGGCACCGGTTATCACGGCAACGGGCGAATCTGCGGATGTCATCTATCTTCTCCTCAGGGCTTCCTGGCTTCCTTGCCGTGCCACAATGGCCGACTCCATGCCGACCTTACGGACCGTGGCGATTGATCCCGGGAAGGCCAGGGATGGTCAGGCCGGGGCTTGGTCCGCTTACCCGTTACAGGCATGGATCTGTTCGATAGCCACAATCCGCTCCCGGCGTGCATCAGGCGAATTCGGGGCATAGCCAGCTTCGCTGTTGGGTTGACCCCAGTTGTAGATCGGTCCGTGAGGAAGCTGCTGCAATCCGGTTCGAGCAACATCTTCCGGCGAAGCCATGCCCTCGGGAATCGATTGCCCCTTCCGCTCCAGATTGCGGCGATGCGCCGGGGTGTCGGTCCGGCCGAGGACTAGACTGAGAACATCAATGCCATAGTGCCGCAACTCGGCCCAAAGCCCTTCGGCAAAGCACAGCAGGAAACTCTTCGCGCCGGAATAGACGGTGATGCCATTCAGGCCGCCGTAACAGGCGCCCGAGCCGACCAGCAGAATTCCGCCCCGGCCACGATCACGCATGAACCGCCCGAAATGATGACACAAGCCCATGGTTGTCGTGATATTCAACGATATCAGTTTTTCCCAATTCGCCAGATCGCAATCTAGGAATTGCGCGCCGTTGCTATCTGCGCCAGCGTTCGCGATCAGAAGCCCAATTTCCCGTGCGCCCACCGCAGCGATGATCTGGCCGGCAGCACTCGCAGATGCCAGATCCACGCAGGCGGTCACCACCTCAACACCCTTTTCGCGAAGTTCTGCTGCGAGCGCGGCAAGCGGTGCCTCGCGGCGCGCGATGAGAATGCAATTCATGCCCTCGTCCGCCAGGCGCCGTGCAAATGCGCTTCCGGTCCCTTCGGAGGCACCCGTGATCACAGCCCATGGCCCGTACTTTTTTGAGAACGTCATTTTACATCTCTTCCGGATATTCGAAGATCGATGCCGCAAATCAGCGCGGTATCCTGCGTCAACGCGACGTATCAGGTGCCGGGGACGCTGCTGAATCCAGTTCGTGGAATGCGGCAAGCATCGCTGCCTTCGCAATGTTCGCGGCGGGAAAACCGCAATAGGGAACGGCGAGGTACAGGATTTCCTCGATTTCCTTCTGCGAGAGTCCGTTCACAAGCCCGATTTTCGTATGGTAGCGAATCTCGTCGGACTGCCTCAATGCGATCAGCATTCCCAGAACGACGCAACTCTGGAGTTTCCGTGCAAGGTTTTCACGGGCCCAGACCGTGCCAAAGGAAAAATCGGTGGACCAGCGGGCGCACTCGACCCCGAAGTCATCTGTTTCCAGGTAATCGCGCAGGCCTTGCGCCAGCTCTTCGCCATGAAACGCCTCGAAGAGTGCCATCCCTTTTTCACTGGAATTATCCATGGCCATTGTCCCTTTCACATTCGCCCAAGCTGAAAAGCAGCGGGATTGCGGTTCGTGAACTTTTAACAGGTTGCGGAAAAAGGGCGTCGCCGTGGCCGGCAGTGCCCAGCCTTCGGGGTAGTGGTGCG
>NZ_BMLK01000045.1 GCF_014645195.1 Novosphingobium indicum
CCTCAGTGCCGCTATTGAATCAATTCGTCATCGCCAGCGCAAGCGATTTAATGGGTCCTGAGCCTACTTCAGCTCGTGCGGATATGAACCGGAATGAACGAAAACCGCTCTAGCGCCGGGCGTCACCATTAGGTTTCGTGGACAAAGCTTGACTGGGGACTCGGTCGCTGATTCAAGGCTGGCTTTTGGAGGCAGCCTTGGGCGAGCGGATCGGCGTTACGGACGAAGAATGGGAAGTGATCGGGCCGCTGCTGCCGCCTGAGCACGGTCGTGGATGCCGCCCGGCGCAGGATAATCGCCCTTATTTCGAGGGCATGATGTGGATTGCGCGGACCGGCGCGCAATGGCGGCACCTGCCGGACGAGTATGGCAAGTGGAACAGCGTGTTCCGGCGCTATCGACGATGGGTCACGACCGGCGTGTTCGATGCCATGCTCGAGACGCTGGCCGAACTGGCGGGGCGCGACGCGGCCGCCGACATGATCGACAGCACGGTGGTCCGGGCACATCATTGTGCCGTCGGCATAAAAAGGGGACTCAGCAAACCGAGGCGCTTGGCCGATCGCGAGGCGGCTTCACGACGAAGCTCCACGCAAGGTGCGATGCCAGGGGCCTCCCCCTCGGCTTCGTGCTGACACCCGGACAGGCGCACGATGTGCAGGGCTTCGCCCCACTGTTCCGTATGATAACCGACCGGATCAAGGCCTTCCTGGCCGACCGGGGCTACGATGCCGATGCGATCCGCGAAGAGATCGAGGCGGCGGGTGTCGAGGCGGTGATCCCTGCCAAGGTCAACCGGCGCAATCCCGCCCCGCACGACCGCGCGAAATACAAATGGCGCAACCTGATCGAACGCCTGTTCAACAAACTCAAGAACTGGCGGCGCATCGCGACCCGCTACGATAAAACCAAAGAATCATACCTCGGCTTCGTAGCGCTCGTGTCAGTCAAACTCTGGATACCCTTTGTCCACGAAACCTAATGGGATGACCCGCCCTGTCCTTCCACTCAAAGTGGGGTGATCAAGAAGGAGGACGCAATGAGTATACGTAACAAGCCAAGAGATGCGGCCGTGTTCGGCATCGACATCGGCAAGACGGTCTTTCACGTCGTCGGTCTCGATGCCGAGCGCTCGCCGATCCAGAAAGCGACGTTCAGACGAGAGACGTTGCTGCAGTTCTTTGAACGCGCTTCGCCGGTGCTGGTCGGGATGGAAGCGTGTCCCGGCTCGCAGTGGCTGGCGCGCAAGCTCCAGGCGATGGGGCATACGGTGCGGATAGTGCCGGCACAGTTTGTGAAGCCCTTCGTGAAGTCGAACAAGAACGACATCATCGACGCGGAGGCCATCGCGGAAGCCGTGACGAGGCCTACGATGCGCTTCGTTGAGATCAGAACGCCCGAACAAATCGACCTGCAGGCGCTCCATCGCGTCCGCGACCGGATGATCGCCCATCGTACTCGACTGATCAGCAGATGCGCGCCTTCTGCCTGGAATATGGCATCGCGATCCACCAAGGTGCGGGCAAATTCAAGGCAGACATGCCACGTGTCCTGGCCGACGAAGGCAATGAACTCAGCCCTGCCATGCGCCATTTGCTGAATGAGGTGTTCGGTGAACTGGGTGATCTCGAACAGCGCATTGCGGCAATGAACCGCGAGATCGAAGCAATAGCCGCACGCAGCGACACGGCGCGTCGATTGATGACTGTGCCAGGCGTCGGCCCTTTGGCCTCCACGGCCTTGCTTGCTTCAGCAGGCAATGGTCGTCAGTTCCGTAAAGCTCGTGACTTGGCTGCATGGCTCGGCCTCGTCTCTCGGGAGTACTCGACCGGCGGCAAAACGAGGCTGCTCGGGATCAGCAAGCGCGGCAACGAGTACCTCCGGCGCATGATCATCCACGGAGCCCGATCCTGCGTGACGCATCTTGACCGAAGCAGGGACCGCCTGGGTCCGTGGCTTGATGGCCTGGAGAGCCGTATGCACAAGAACAAGGTCACTGTCGCATTGGCTGCCAAGATCGCCCGCATCCTGTGGGTCGTGCTGACCAAGCCGGGTGCCAGTTACGAGCGGAGGGATCCAGCCTTCGGCTGATCCAACGCGCTACAGACTGCGAGGTTCGTGAGCGTGATGACGAAACAGTTGACCAGCGTATCGTAAGCTCAGTCAAAAAAACGGGCCAACAGCCCGGAGCATTTATCCGAGAACGGTACGCGCGGATCTCATCAAGGCCTGGCCGCAACAGCGGTCCACTCGCGAGAGGCCGGATACATTTGTGCAGACTGGCACCGTCAACACCAAACGACCCTTGCATGGACAGGGCGGGTCATACATTTTTGCGCTGATCTCCTTGAGCATGGCATTGTCGAGCATCGAATCCGCCAGCAGCTTCTTGAGCCTGGCGTTTTCGTCCTAGAGCGTCCGCAGGCGCCGCGCCTCGGAAATCTCCAGCCCACCGAACTTCGACTTCCACTTGTAGAACGTGGCTGAGCTGATCCCATGGCGGCGGCACACGTCCGCCGTCGCCATCCCCGCCTCCTGCTCCTTCAAGATCGCAATGATCTGCTCTTCGTTGAACCTGCTGCGCCTCATTTTTGTCCGACTCCTTCGCGTCGGACTCTACCGAAAATTGGTCACATTTCAGGGGAGCACGTCAGCCGCTTTCGACCCGACGGCACCAGTTCGCTGCAGCGCGATCGAAGCGGGCAGACCGTCGGAACTCGTTCACCTCACCGGCGCGATTCCTCGGTTCGCCCGACAGACAGGGCTGCCTTGCCCTGCCGCAGACGATGTTATCGCTCGGTTGCGGGCCCATAGACTACGCCTTTACCGATCCGGCGGTTTCCCGCTCAACCGCGCTTACGGCAAACCAAGCGCCCGCGACAATCACTGCGTGAGCTGCCAAGGTCGTCAACCCGACCCACAAAGCCTCCCCGCTCCAGACAATGCTATAGATATCCCAGGCGGAGCCGACGAGTTCGGTCAGCACTATCACCGGAACCAGCGCCCGGTAGCGCAACGGATCGCGGGCACCCCACAACGCCACAAGGCCGATTGCCGCCAGTTGTAGGCCAACGATTAACCAGGCATCGAGCAGTAGTCCGAAAGACGGCGTCCCCTGCCCCAGCACGATCCCAGGGTAGATCAACGGCAGCGCCCCGCCGTAGACCGGAGGCCAGAGCAGCAGGAGATTGCAGAGATACCAGACCCCCACGGCGACCAGGAAAATGCGCAGAACCTTCATCGCGGCCTCCTCATGCGATCGCGTAGATATCCGACGTGGTGTAGGCGATCCGCGCATCCCTGTGCGGCGCATAGTCTGGATCGTTCATGAAGGCATCGATCGCTTCCATCGAGGGAAACCTGATCACGACAACATAGTCCGGCTCGGCTCCTTCGCCCTCGTAACGGACGAATTGATGCGAGCGGCAGGCCATTTCCCCGCCGTGCCGACCGATCAGCGCCGGAACCGCGTCCATATAGCCTGCCACCCAGGCTTCGTCGTGCGACTTGATCGATCCGATGAAATAAGCAGCCATCACTCTGTTTCCTTTCGTCAGTCTGGGATCCCCAGCTTTCCTGCTATAGGCCTAGCAAAATGGTGCGGATTGCCTCTGCAAGTCCGGCTGTTGTCCCATTGCCGCCAAGATCGGGAGGCTTGGCGATATCGGGATCAGTGAGCGCAATTGCGAGCGCGCGCATCACCAGCGCGGCGGGCTCGGCTTCGCCGAGATGTTCCAGCATCATTGCACCCGACCAAATCTGGCCGATCGGATTGGCGATGCCCTGCCCGGCGATGTCAGGAGCAGACCCGTGGACCGGCTCGAACATCGAAGGGAACCGCCGTTCGGGGTTGAGGTTAGCAGAAGGCGCCACAGCGATGGTGCCAGTGATCCCCGGCCCCAGATCGGAAAGAATATCACCAAACAAGTTCGAACCAACCACCACATCGAAACGTTCTGGCGACATAACGAAGCGCGCGGCGAGAATATCGACATGATACTGGTCGGTCGCGACATCGGGATATTCGGTGCCAATTGCGGCAAAGCGTTCGTCCCAGAACGGCATCGAATGATAGAGACCATTCGACTTGGTGGCGGAGGTGACGTGCTTGCGGCCGAGCCGGCGCGCGAAATCGAAGGCATAGCGCAGGATCCGGTCGGTGCCGCGGCGGGTGAAGATTGCCTGCTGGAGGACGATTTCATCCTCGCCGGTCCCGGTCCGGCCGCCGACCTGCGAATATTCGCCTTCCGAGTTTTCGCGCACCACCCAGAAATTGATGTCGCCTGGAGCCTTGTCGCGCAAGGGCGAAGCGATGCCCGGTAGCAGCCGCACCGGACGCAGGTTGACGTACTGCTCGAACTCGCGCCGGATCGGCAGCAGTAACCCCCACAGCGATATATGATCAGGCACTCCCGGATAGCCGACCGCGCCGAGGAACACCGCATCATGATCACGCAATCGGTCTAGCCCATCATCGGGCATCATCTTGCCGGTTTCGAGGTAGGTCTGGCAGCTCCAGTCGAAGTGCCGGAAATCGACCGCGAAGCCGCACCTTTCGGCCGCGGTCGTCAGAACGTCAATCGCGGCCGGCACCACTTCGCGGCCAATTCCATCTCCCGGAATGCTGGCGATGGAATAACGCTTCATGGTCAAGCTCTCATCACAGATAGCTGTTCAAAGTCTTGAGCACCCGATAGGCGCTGAGAAAGGCTGGCGCAGAAACCTGCAGCTGCTCAGCTGCGGCCGCGAGCGGCCCCAGGACTTCGTCAACTTCCATCCGTCGGCCCGCCACCAGATCGTCATGCATCGAGGTGCGGACGGGACGGTTTTCCGGCTTGAACCTGGTGCCCATCGCCATGACACCGGCCACTGCCTCTTCAAAGCCTTCACGGTCAATCTCGACCAACCTGGATACCGGCGCGAAATAGTTCTGCGGTTCGTAGCCAAGCGCCTTGTAGATTGCCAACAGATCCTTGACGACGTGAACGTAGTGTTCAGCACCTTCACGCACCGCCACGCCATCCACGAAATCGAGCTTCGGTATGGCTCCCAGGGTGCTGACGCTCCAAGACGACGCGCTGCCGACCTGAACGATCTTTTCCCAATGGACATGGACTATGTCGGGGGTCGAGCGTGAACCCATTCCCGCCTGGTCGAGCGCTTCGGCCATGATCCGCGTGCGGTCGCTTTCCCCGCCCTCGAGCTCTCCGAAATAAGCGGTGACCGGAACCGCCATGTGATTGAGCGCCCGGCCTGGTTCCAGCAGGGTCGCCCCATCCATGATCGAACCTCCGATCACCTTGTCCTTGCCGAACGCGGCCTGGAGTTTGCCTTCCTTGCCCACGCCGTTTTGCAAGGTCAGCGCGCAAGCGGTGCGATCGACCAACACCTGCGCATCGGCCAGCGCCTGATCGGTACCCTTGGCCTTGGTCAGCAGGATGTAATAGTCGATGTCGCCTTCAACCTCCTCGGGCGTTTCGACCGCGAAGAGGTTTTCGCGCTGGACGAATTGCGCCCGCACGCCCCAAATACTCAGGCCATCCCGATGGATAGCCTCGACATGCGGCTTGCGCGCGATCATCGTGACCTTGTGCCCGCCGCGCGCCAAGAAGCCGCCGATGACCGAGCCCAGTCCGCCGGCGCCATGGAAGCAGAAATGCAATTGCTTGGACATATCCACGACTCCCGTTGCACTTAGCTCAAGCGATACCCAATTCGACGAGCTTGGCCCGGATTTCATCCTTCTTTTGCGGAGTCACATCGGCCACCGGAGGGAGTATCGGACCAGCCTTGAGGCCGATCGCCTCGTACCAAGCCTTCACGTTGGCGAGTGCGCTGGCATAGGTCGCGGTGCGGGCAATATCCCACAGGAAGTTGTCGTGATAGAATTCGCGGACATCGCTGAGCTGACCGGAAACGGCACGCGCTTCCTCCCATTTCCCTTCATGCGCCAAGCGGATGTATTCCTTGGCGAAATGGCGCTTCTTACCGTACAGAATGTACGATAATTCACCCCAGCAAACCGTGCCGCCAAGACGCAGATCGTCGAGGAAGAAGTATTCGAATGGCTCCATCGTGTTGAAGCCTTCGGGCATCAGTTGGCGGATCTTGATGGTTTCGGCACGGTTCATGGCGCCTTGTTTGACGCCGATCACGGTATCGATATCGGCCAAACGGCGCATCAAGTCCCAGCTCAGCACGGTGCCCGAGACCGGGGTCCGGTAGAGGCAGACGGCCAGATCAGTGTGGTCGGTCAGGAACTTGAACCAGGAATAAATTTCGTCGTCGCGCTTGAGCTGTACAACAGGGTTGATCACCTCAGCCCCGCTAAACCCGAGTTTCTTGACGAAATCCATTTTCTCAATCGCGGTATAGACGCTTGGATCGAGCACGATGGTCCACAGATCGAGCCGCCCAGCATTCGCCTCAGCGACAATCTCGTGATAGCGAAACCAGTCTGACGGGGAGATATTCCAGCATTCGGCGATGAACCCACCGACAGCCAAGCCATCTACGCCCATTTCGACATATTTATCAATGTTGTTGCGGATGCCTTCTACATCCAACTTGTAGTCTGCAGTCATTGGGGTGACCGGGCACTGGTAGAAGCCCCTTATCGTCTTCGTAGCCCAAGCTTTAGCGTCCTTACGATCATATTCCATTTGGGGTACTCCTCATCTCGATTTGGATCAGAATTTCAGCTTGCATCGCCGTTCATGAAGGCGCCAGCGCCGGCTGCCCGATGCCTTTCTCGCAATCGGCACCCGGAAAGGCGATGCGCTGACACAGTCCGGTTCCCGAGGCTCAGTGCAGGTCCAAGACGGCTCAACCCGATTGGATCGCCGCCCCAGAAGCGATCTACATCTTGAGAATGGCCTTGATCGCCTTTCCGGTCTTTTCGGTATCCTCGACAGCCTGGTTGATCTGGTCGAGATCATAGAATGTACAGAGCTTCTCGAACGGGAACAACCCGGCCTTCTGCATCGCAATCAGTTGCGGGATGAAGACCTGCGGGGTACTCGATCCTTCGACTACGCCGCGCAATTTGCGGCCAAACAGCATGTTGTTCATGTCCAGCGAAAATTCGGTGCCCAGCTTCGCTCCGCCGACCACTGCGGTTTCACCCATGTTGTGCGTGCTGTCCACCGCCGAGCGCAGCACCGCTGGAATGGCGGTGGTATCCATGGCATAATCGGTGCCGCCACCGGTCATCGCGATGATCGTTTCCTGAGCGTTGACTGTGTTGGCGTCGATCACAGCGGTGGCGCCCAGTTCACGCGCCAGTTCCAAGCGGCCTGCGTTGCGGTCAACCGCGATGATCTTGAGGCAGCCCGAGGCCTTGGCGGCCATCACTGCGCTGAGGCCGACCGACCCGACCCCGAAGATCGCGATCGAGGAGCCAGGTTCGGGACAAAGCGCATTGAGGATGCTGCCCGCCCCGGTCTGGATGCCGCAGCCCAGTGGGCCCAAAAGTTCGATCTGTGCGTCGTCGGCAACCTTGACGCAGTTGTTTTCCGACGCGATCGAATAGGTCGCGAACGAGGATTGCCCGAAGAAGCAGGCGTTGACCTCTTGGCCCTTGCGGGTAATCGGCGTCGAACCATCCAGGCGGCGGCCCATGAAATTGAGCGGGAACAGGCTCGGACAATAGGCCTGATGCCCCTTGAGGCACGACGGACAGGTGCCGCAATAGCTGAAGGAGAGCACGACCTTGTCACCTGGCTTGACAGTGGTCACGCCGCGTCCGACCTTTTCGACAACGCCCGAACCTTCATGGCCCAGCACCGCCGGCAGCGGCGTCGGGTAATATTGATCGCGAACTGTCAGGTCGGTATGACACATGCCAGCTGCGGCAACCTTGACCAGCACTTCGCCGTCGCGCGGATCCTCGATAGAGACGTTATCCAGAACGAATTCGCCGCCCTGTCGCTCGATTATTGCCGCGTATGCTTCCATTTTTGCTCTCCCGTTTCCGATTTCCAGTTGATCGAATTTGTTTATACGAAGAAATAGAGATTCTTGTCTTGCACGACGCGCGCGTCGATATTCAGCTTCCTGCTGAATACCTTGAAGCCGCTGTCAGTTTTCCGCAGCTTGTCTTCGCGTCCCAACGTGTGCACGTAAACTTCGCTCTGTCGGCGATTGCGGTGCACCAGAACATTGGAAAAAACCTCGAATTCATCCGGTGCAATTTCGAATGCTTCGACATTGGTGACGAAATAGCGGATCCGTGACGGCGGGTCTTCCATCCATACCTGACCCGTCAGCAACCGGTCGACCCGCTGCTGCAGCTCGGCATAGTCATCGTTGTAGATTGCGGCATCCCCCGGCGTTGGATCCGGGCGTCGGTCACGTGAGAACCGCTGTTCGTAAACTGGCATCCAGTAATGGATATCTTCGGCGATTACAGTATCGAACCATTTGCGATATTGCTGGTTTTGCAACATCCGCACCTCGGCGGAATAGTGACTGACGATGGCATGATGCAGTTCCATGCCTACGGGCTTGCGTGTTTCGGTCATCTTGCGGTCCAGATTGCTGTCGGGATTAGTCTTGCGGCTCGGCTTGCTTCGCCGACAGACGATCAGGCCAGAAATTACGGTTGGTCCACATTGCATCCCAGGTATCGTCATTGGCCCGGATAGCGGCCCAATCCGGCGCATCGAGCATTTCTTGCCAGAAACGATAAAAGCCCCGATACGAGGTTTCGCCGATGAAGCTGACCCCGACAATTCCTGGATAGACGGGGTGCGGCCCTTCGCGGTCCTTGCCCATGCTCGAATTCATCCGCCCCTTGCGGGTGATGATACCGTTGTTGCTGTAGGTTGCCGAGGACATGTTTTCGCCATCGTCGCTTTCCAGTGTCCCAGCAGTGCCAAACGAGCGAATCGCTTCGCGCTGGATCGACCGCTTCGTTTCGGTGTCGGCGTTCTTCGGCACCATGGTATAGGTCCAGACCTCGATTTCATGCGGCCCGCGTGGATGCCAGATCTTGAAGGTGTTGGTTCCATAGAGGAACGAACAGTTGGGAAAAATGGACGCATTCCAGTGACCGACATAGAGCCGTTCACGCTCAGGCCCGAATTTCTCACGAATTTCGCCCCGCGTCTCCTCGAGATAGTTGACGTAGCCGTCGCGCTTGACGTGGATCGCAGTCGCCGCATTATCGATTACGCCAAACCCGTGGCCATGCCGCATAGTGAATTGCAGGCCAAGGTCGTCGAACGGCATGTCTGCGCGATTTCCTGACAGGCCAGCCAACTCCCCCCCGATCATCTGCAGAGCGGCGGCATGGGTCCATCCCACGTGATAGCCGTCACCGACGAAGTTTTCGGTGGGAACCTTCCAGTTGCAAGCCAGTGTGCTCTTAAGAGGTGGCCCGAGCAGTTCCATCCCACCTTCCGGGCCACCCCAAATCGTATCGAGGTACCAGCAGAAGTCCCCCAGATAGTCCTCAAGCGAGGGCGCTTCGGGATCATGGCAGCCGAAGATGAAGCCCTTATAAGTTTCGACCCGGATCGGCGCGAGCCCCAGCTTGGATTTGTCGAGATCGCTGTGATAACACCGCTCTTCCATCGGAACATCGACGAGCGAACCATCCTGACCGAAAACCCAACCATGATAATTACATACAAATGCCTTGGCGCTGCCGCTGTCAGCATGACAGATCTGGTTGCCGCGGTGAGTGCAGGAATTGATGAACGCCTTCAGCGAACCGTCAGACTGCCGCGACAAGATGACCCGGTCTTCTGCCATGTAAGTCGTAATGAAGTCGCCCGGTTTGGGAACTAATGAATCATGCCCCAGCATGAGCCAGCAGCGCGAGAAAATGCGCTCCAGCTCCAGCTGATAGACATCTTGATCCCAGAACACCCGGCGAGACTGACTTGCACCGGCGTTATCGACCAGTGTCGACGATCCATTCATCGCATCGCTCCCATGCCTTTTGGTACGAATGCCGCATAGTCGACTCGCGCTATACATGCAATACGATGCACCATATGCAAAGCCTACCGTTGACACAATGACGAGCTTCAATCCTCATCCAGTTTGTCGCGCTACACTCGACCACATAATCCCGCACGATGTCGCGCAGCCCATCCGCGTCCCAGCCCCCCCCCACCTGCTACAACCGCTTCGTGCGATGGCGGAAAGCGGGCGTTTGGGATCGGATGATGGACGCCATCGCCGCTACGCATGAAGGCGACATCCAAATGATCGACAGCACTTCCGTCCGGGCGCACCAACAGGCTGCGACGGCAAAAAGGGGGATCGAGATCATTGTCTCGGTCGTTCCCGAGGTGGCCTCACGACCAAAATCCACGCGGTTGTCGATGGGCAAGGCCTCCCGATCCGGCTGAGCCTGACCGCTGGGCAAAGCCATGATGGCCAAACTGCCGACGAACTGCTCGACCATGTTGGGGCTGGAACAATCGTACTGGCGGATAAGGCTTACGATGTCGATAGCATCCGCGCGTCTCTCCGAGAAAAGGGGGCGTTCGCCAATATCCCACCCAAGGCCAACCGGAGATCGAAACCGTACTTCAGCACATGGCTGTACCGCCAGCGGAACCTGATTGAGCGCTTCTTCTCCAAGCTCAAGCACTTCCGCCGCGTCGCGACCCGCTACGACAAGTTGGCGGAGAACTTCCTTGCCATGGTGCAACTGGCGTCGATGCGTCTGTGGCTCCGCGTTTATGAGTCTACGGCCTAATGTGCAACTGTAATGCTAGCACTACTTTGGCAGAAGTTGATTGGGAGGTTTGGTGAGGCTAGAGCGGTTTTCGTTCATTCCGGTTCATATCCGCACGAGCTGAAGTAGTTGGCGCATTCGTCTGGCTGGAAGATGTCGATGAGCTTGCCGATCAGGCCCCACAGGCCGCTGACGGTTCGCTCACCCGCCTTTCGGAGCATGGCCTTGAGCCGGGAGAACGCCTTCTCGATCGGATTGAAGTCCGGGCTGTAGGGCGGAAGGAAGCGCAGGGTTGCGCCGGCTGCTTCGATCCGCTCACGCACCGATGCGCGCTTGTGGCTCGACAGATTGTCCATGATCACGGCATCGCCAGGTCGAAGCTCGGGTATGAGAACTTGCGTCGCGTGAGCGGATCGAAGCAGCACATAGGCCTCGAACCAGTCGCCGTTGATCGGACCATCGAGCACCATTGGCGCAACCATTCCGCTCATGCGCAGCCCGGCGACCAGTGTGGTGGTTTTGCGGTGACCATGCGGGAAGCCCATCCGCAGACGCTCGCCCCTGGCGCAGCGACCGTGGCTGCGGGTCATGTTTGTGGCAGTCCACGTCTCGTCGATGAACACGAGGCGCTCCGGTTCCAGATCGAGCTGGCCGTTGAACCACTGCCGCCTCTGCTTCAGGACATCGGGACGGTCCTGCTCGATCGCGTGCCCGGTCTTTTTTTACGCGTGATCCCGTGGCGCTGGAAGAAGCGGTGCACCGTGCCGATCCCGACCGACGTGCCGCGCTCCATCAGCCGCGCCTGGACCTCGACTAGGGTAATGTCACCCTGCTCAGCAATCAACTCCCGGATGAAGCCGCCATGCGCCTCGATCTTGCCCGAATGCCGGTCACCGCCGCGCGGTTTTGCAACTGCCTGACCAAGCTCAAGTGCCCGTTGCCGCCAGCGGATCGCGCTCGATGCGCTGACCTCAAAATGCATCGCAGCCGCACGGCAGCTCATGCCCCCATCAATCGCAGCATTAACTCTGTCTCGAAGGTCCTGTGAAAGCGTTCGTGCCATCCAAGCTGGCCTCCTGCCACCAGCAGGTAGCGTGAATCACATCAGCGCAGCAATGGGAATCCCCGTTGAGTCAGATCGTGTGGAAACCGCTCTAAATCCGCAATGAGGACAATGATCCGGGGTTGCGCGAGACAGGCGTTCAATGATCGCCCGGCGAACTGCCGGCAAGGTGGGGTTGGGGAGGCGGGCCGAGGACTCTTTTTTTTCCGCCCCGCCAGAGCAAGCCTTCGGGACTGCAGGAAGGCGTAGGCCATCATTATCAAGGCATGGCGGTGAAGTCCGGTCCAGGATCGTCCTTCGAGGTGGTCCAGGCCAAGTTCTCCCTTGAGTTGCTGATGCGCTTGTTCGCAGACCCAGCGGGCCTTGATCGCTCCGGCGAGAGCTTTGATCGGGGTGTCTCCGGGCAGATTGGCGAGATAGTATTTTCGCTCGCCATTCGAGCGACGCTCGCCCACCGGCCAGGCTTCCTCACCGGGCATGTGCTGAGCCCCGGCAGAGTCGATCCGCTGGGGTGCTCCATCGGCAATGCGCACGCTCATGACCGCAAAGCGGGCCGTCAGCCGACACTTGGTGCCCTTGCGCCAGCCGACCTCTCGCCACTTCGCGCCTTCGAGCATCGCGTGCGCGGCCATGGATTTGACGTCTGGCACATGCCGCATCCGACGGCGACCGCGCCCGGCGTTAGGGTAGCTCAATTGCACGTCCGCGGGATAGACTCTCTGGTGCCGGGGGATGCCCACGGCCCAGCGAAGGTCGCGCTCACTCAGTGCCTGCCGGAAGGGGGCGAACAGCCCATAGCCGGCATCTGCCAAGACGCAGCCGAAGCGTAACCCGGCCGCGATAACACGATCAATCTCCTCAATCGCGATCTCTGGCTTAGTGCGGTATTCCTGCAAAGGCATAGGCGCACCCGCCTTTTGCATTCGCGCCACATCGCTTGTCCAGCTTTCCGGCAGGGACAGCCGCAAGCTCAGCATGAGTGGAACTTCGCCCGAGGCCAGTGTCACCGACACCATCGTCTGGCAGTTGGCATTCTTGCCCAGCGCCGTGGCATAGTGCGGCGCGACGCCAACCGAAGCCTTACCCTTCTTAGGCAGGGCGGTGTCGTCGACGATCAACCAGGATCCATCACCACCAACCAATTCATCGGCCTGCTTCCACAAGGTCGCTTCCATTGGGGCACTGTCCCATAGGCCAGCCCCGATGAAATGATGAAGCCGATCGTAGGGGATCGCATTCGAACGGGCTGCCATGGGTTGGATGCTCTTACGATCGCCGGGGCCGATCAGGCCAGCGATATAGGCCGGGCACATCCGACGGCGCGTCTTGTTACCCAGCGCTTCCAGATAAGGCGTGAGCCAACGCTCAAGATCCGCCTCCTGCCAGTCCTCGTCCATCGCCAGCCTCCGTCAAAGCTGGCTCCCCATCAATCACGCGATCAGCGACATGGGCATCCCAAAAATCACACTTCCGCCAAAGTAGTGCTAGGCTGTAGTGACATTTTAGGGATTCACGGGTGCGAGGATTTGTGATTCAACACTGGCTTTTGG
>NZ_BMLK01000046.1 GCF_014645195.1 Novosphingobium indicum
GGCAACTCCCATCATACGTATGGCGCAAGCACTCTGCTTCGCGGCATAAACGTACAAAGTCGAGCTGAGGACAGTGCTCGAACTCGCCGACAGGCGCGATCTCGTCTTGGCGGTAGGGTTGTCCGGACTGCGCGCGCAACTTGTCGATGTGCTTGCTGCGATCGACAACGCTCAAGGCTAGGCCAGCCCAGAACGTGTTTGAAATTCGTGCATGTTGTTCGGACGCGATGAGTTGAAGGCCGCCCTGCTTGATTGGATCCATAATTCATCATATATGAACGATTGAGAGTTATTTATCGTCATATATGGATGATTGTTATGAGCTCGCCCAAATCAGGTAACGCCCTTAAGCGGCTTGGCAGAGATCTGCGCAGCGCGCGCTTGCGCAGAGGCATCTCTGTGGCCGATCTGGCCGTGCGCGCGGGCACTTCGCCAAGTACCATAGCCCGCCTGGAGAAAGGAGATCCTGGCGTCGGCATAGGCACGCTCAGTGACGTTCTGGTGGTGTTTGGTCTTACCGACCGGCTGGCCGATCTGGTCGAAGTCCGCAAAGACGAGCTTGGAATGGCGCTCGATGCCCAACGGTTGCCCCACCGGGGCAAGTCGTCAGCTGGCACCCGGCGTGCCGGCTCGCGGAAAAACCAGTCTCTTGAGAGCGAGAGTAACGACACCGATCAGAACGGCGTGGCATTCTGATGGCCGATTTTTCCGCACAGGTCGCGCTTGGCGAGAGCCTGACGCCGGTCGGACAATTGCGCTTCACGCAAACTGGGCCGCGTCAGTTTTCGACCTTTACCTACGATCAGGAATGGAGCGGCAATCCGCAAGCCTTCGCGATCGAGCCAGCACTGCCGCTCGAAGGAGGTCCGTTTCACACGTCCGGCAGACCGGGCCACATGCGCGACGCGCTGCCGGGTGTGTTCTCGGATGCCGCGCCGGATGACTGGGGGCGTCGCCTCCTCGAACGCGCTTATGGCAATGGCCTCTCCGAGTTCGAATATCTCACGCTAAGCGACGACATGTGCCGGCAGGGCGCCTTGCGCTTTCTCGATGCCGATGGAGAAATCATCAGGGGCAACGCGCCCGATGCCGTGCCGCGTTTGGTCGAACTCGAAAGCATCACGGCGATCGCCCGGGCCTATGAACAGGGCAAGGAAATCTCGGCGGAAGAGATGCAGGCGCTGGCCGGTGCAGGCGGATCAGGCGGTGCCCGGCCCAAGGCCAATGTTCGTGACGGGGACGCTCTCTGGATGGCCAAGTTCACTTCGGTTCACGACCAGCGGCCGATCGAGCGTGTCGAAGTTGCCACGCTCCGGCTCGCGCATGACTGCGGCATCCGCACGCCAAATGTCAGGCTGGAGCTCGAAGATTCGCCCTTTCCAGTGGCGCTGATCGAACGTTTTGATCGGCGCGGAAGCGCGCGTATTCCTTATATCTCGGCGCGAACAGCGCTCGGCAAGACCGGAACCGATTACGGCTCGTATACTGAGATCATCGATTTCATGCGTGGCCATTCAGCAAATCCACAAGCGGATTTCGAGGAACTCTATCGGCGTCTCATTTTCACGATCCTGGTCTCGAACAAGGATGACCATCTCAAGAACCACGGTTTTCTCTATGTGGGGAACGGACAATGGCGGCTATCGCCGGTCTTCGACGTTAATCCGGCTCCCGACCGCAATCCGCATCTGGAAACGGCGATCATGGAAGGTGGAGTGCATGACCGATCGATCGACCTTGCGCTCGAAGCCGCCCCGTTCTTCGAGATAGCAGAAGAGGATGCGCGCCAGACGATCCGGGAAATGGCGTACAAGATTGCCGACGGCTGGCGCGACGCACTGCGCGAGGTGGGTGTATCCGGCGCTCTGGCTAAGGATTATGAACCAGCCTTTGTACATGATCAATCCGATGCGGCGCTGACACTTTGATGCAGGACCGGCGGCGTGAATTCGGTGAACGCCCGTCAGGAAGGCAAGCTCCATGAAGAGGTTCCTACAACGATTGCTAGGAGACGACGCCGACAACGACAAGACGCGAAGACCAGAAGGGATGCGCCGTCTCGAAATCGAACCCTTCAGTCATGGCCTCGTGCGTATTCCGGCGCTCGACTTCTTTGGCCCCCATGCCGCGTCCTCGAATGGACAATATCATCTGATCTGGCAGGACCGAAATCCCGAAGGGACCATTGGCGGCCATCGCTATGAGGGACATGGAACGTGGTCATTACTGACAGACAGCGGTGCGCTGCTGGCTAAAGGGCGGCTCGAACGTCCGCAGGACGGTCATGTCGCGGACGATGGCACATTCATTCTGAGCGACTGGATGTTCGGCGACGGACTGAAAGCGCGACTTCTGGCGTTCGGGGTGGACGGACGGAAACTCCTGGAACGGGAATTTTCTGCCAACATGGCAAGTTCCGGCCTGTCTGATGATGGTCGGTTCGCGATCTGTCAGACTGCCAATGCTCCGGGCAGCCCGGACAGTTGCCGCTACTTTCTGCTCGACCTCGAAAAGGGTGAGGAGATTACGAGCTGGGAACAGGAGACCGGCTGGGCCGATGGCTATGAATTCGATAGCGTCAACGAGCGGATCTATCTGAGCAAAGAGGGAAAGGACCGCGTCGCTTATGGTTTCGACGGTAAGATGGTGGACCGCGAAGGCTGGCAAAGGACACGCATCGCCGCCGGCGACCTCGGTGTTATTCGCTCGGTCCTTGAAGGAGTAGGGCACAGCCTGACGCACGATTTACGAACAGCGATTTTCGCGGGATTGGATGTGGTGGCCGAGAGCGATGACATCTGGTCTCAGGCGAAGGCCCTGCGATTGCGCGGAGAAATGCACGAACAGGCCGGTGAAGTTGATGAGGCAATCGCTTCATACGAACAGGCGCTCGCAATCGATCCGCAGGTCGGCGTGTCGAGACGCTTGGGCAAGTTGCAGCGGTCTACATCGCCAGTCAGTAAGAAGGCTCGAACTGCCAAGGTCAGCCGCTTCGAAAAACAGGCCGAAAGACTGGGTATAGAGCATGAAGTGGTCATGCTGGAGCAGGGCTTGAACAAGGAATGGCGAATGCAGCCTTCCGGCGCCATGACTGCGGTCGAAGTTGCTGCCCTCGAACATTATCGTGCCGAAGGCTGGGAAGGTGTAGCAGCGGAAGGCGGGCTTATTCTGACTCTCATCAAGGCCGCGTCCTTCAAACCCTTGGCAGACCGCAACGCCGACACGTTCGTCGAAGCGCTGTATGCGCAGAACGTTGCGTTCGTCGAAGACCGTTTCGATCCGGCTAGGATGATCGACTGCATTTCAAAGTCGACCCGAAGTCAGATCGAAGCCAACTGGAGGGTCATCGCGGCGACGGCCGGCGATACGCCGGCATTCTATCCTGCGGTCCGCAGAGAGCATGTGCTCGGTCTCTATGAAAGTCTGGGCACCAGGCGGCTGGCACAAATTGCCGAAATTTTTGCCACCGCGCCCTATGATTTACGCGCGGGCTGGCCCGACCTGACACTTTGGAAAGAGACGACAGTCAGGTTCATCGAGGTAAAGGCTCCGGGGGATTCCATGCATGCAAAGCAGGCACGGCTGATCTCCACTCTCTTGCTGCCGCTCGGATTTGATGTCGCGCTGGCTGAAATCAGACCGCTGTAAGGTTGGCGATCGCGCAAAGGGTGCTTGACGTGCTCAGCCGAGATGCAGGCTACGGATCGCGGAATTGGCGCAGTTGTGATGCGCGGGTCAGGCGGACTCCACTGCATGCGCCTCGATCGCCACGCCAAGGCGCTTGCGCACCGCTCCAAAAATGGCCGCGAGATTGTCCATGCTCGGATTGCCCTTTTCCGACAGCATACGGTGGAGGCTCTTGCTTGGCCGGTTGGTCTCGGCCGCCAAAGCTTCAAAACCAACCGATGCGTTCACCAGGTCACGTAGGATCAGCCGCGCGACATGCGGCTCGCCATTGAGGAAGGCCGTCGCAGCCTCGTCAAGCATGGCCTTGGCGAAAGCGGGATCGCGCGCGGCGCGCTCCTTTACCGTTTCCTTGAAATCCCGTGTCAGCACCATGTCGCTATTCTTGGCATGTTCGACAGATTGCCCAGTTCCAGCCTGACAATCGCTGTCGCAACCTTGGCCCCGGCCTGAGAATCGAGATCATCGAACCAGGATCGGAACGGGCAGGCCCCATCCTCGCGGATATACTCCTGTACGATCAACTCACAGCCTTTCAGGTAACGTATATGTTACCATTTGTCCAGCTCCCATTGTCGCTCAGGCCACGAGCCGCAGCCGGTCGAGCTTGGCGGCGCCCTGGGCGAGCAACTTGGCGATCTCGTCGGACGTGCGTCGCACGGCCAGTTTCAGCGCTTCATCGACGTGGATGTAATCCTGCGTCACGTTCTGCGAGGCGTGTCCCAGCATCGCGCGGATCGTCAGTTCCGAGAAACCGAGTTCGGCGGCAATGCTGGCAAAGGTGTGCCGCAGGACGTGGGGCGTGACGCCCGTGATTCCGGCAAAACCGCAAACGCGCTGCAGGCAGGCGCTTACAGCCGTGAAGGGGCCATCGCCCGTCGTTGCCGCAAACACATAGGGATTGCCGGCGATCCGGGGCTGCGCCACGATCACCTTGATCGCTTCCGGCCCGATCGCCCGGACCTGCTCGCCGGTCTTGGTGTCGGGAAAGGCGACGAACCCTCCCATCGGATTGACCCATTCCCGCTGCATGGCTTGGCCTTCTTCGCGGCGATAGCCGGTTAGAAGCAGCAGACGGATCACGGCAATCCCGGTCGGACTGACGCCCTGTTGTTCTGCGTAGACCATCGCTTTACCCAGCGTTTCGATCTCGGCGACGCTGAGGCGCCGTGTTCGCTTGTTTCCGGCGAGCTTCTTGGCCCCCTTTGTCGGGTGCTCGGCGAGCAAGCCCTTATGCTTTGCATGCCCCAGGATCGCCTGGATCGTGGTTAGGCAGCGCGCAGCGACCCCGCGGCCGCCGGTTGCCTTGCCGCCGCGACCGCCGGTGCGAGGCTTTCCGGTCTTTCCCTTCGCTACATCGTCCTGCATCGCTTCGACATCGGCAATCGTCAGATGGCGGGCAATGCGCTTGCCGATCAGTGGGTTGATGTGGGTCCGAATCCGGCTCTCATCCATCGCAAGCGATGACTCCTTGATCGGCCGGTTGCGGCGACCGAGAATCCTGCCTGCGCGCGCTTCGGTCAAATACCATTCGCATAGCTCAGAGACGTTCATCTCGTTGCGCGCGCGACGCGCGTCTTCGGCCGGATCTTCCCCGGATGCCACCGCACCGAGTTTGATTTTCGCGAGATCGCGCGCCTGGTCCACCGTCAGCACGCCGAAGCGGCCAAGATTAACGCGGCGCTTGATGCCTTCGGCGTTCCGATACTGGATAATGAACGTCTTGAGCCCCGATGGCAGCACCCGAATACCGAACCCGCGTATTTCATTATCCCACAGGACGAACTGCTTTTCAGCAGGGGGCTTGAGCGCATCGATCGTGCGCTTATTCAGCTTGGCTGTCGGCATTGCCGCCTCCATTTGGAGACAAAGCGCCAGAGAGCCGCTTTTGTCTCCATATTGTCTCCAGAATACGCCGTTTCGTAGCGAATTGCAGGATATGGCGGCGAAGAAGAAAATCAATATCTATTTGAAATAGCGTAGAAAATCGTATAACAGAAAACTGTGGCGTAAGGTTAGAATCGGATTGGCAAGGTTGGGGTCGAGGGTTCGAATCCCTTCGCCCGCTCCAAGATTTCATAGTTTTTTCAACTAGATGAAAAGCTTTGACGCTTTGTATTTTGGGTGCGAGCCTGTTCAAAGGCTTTTGGTATCCAATTCGTATCCGCGTGAAATCGAAGTCGCAGCGGCCACCTACGGCGTTTTTCATCTTCTGGGCTGGCTGCATTCTGATCGCGCTTATGAGCGAGAGTTGAGCCACGCCCACGACAGAGGTTTTCGCCCTGGCCGAGGCGTCGCGCCTCAACACCTTTGGAGAGTCAGAGGGCTGCGGCTGTCGCCGTGACGGTTCGAGTGTCGGGAGAGAGGCTCCCGGCCGGGCCGTCGCGGAGATATGTCATGACGCAAATTCAAGTTCTCGACGCGAGCCCCCATCGGAGCGGCGGCTACAGGGTGGATGTGGGCCGCGGACAGCGGATCGGGCGGGTCTCGTCCGAGTGGTTCAGCCGCCCGGCGGACCAGCGCTATCTGTCGCTCACCGAACTGATGGCGGCAGTAAAAGGCCGCGCCGAACGGAGTCGAACGCGCACAGTGGAGAGCGCCGCGATCCGGGGCGAAGCCCATCGCGACGATCCCGAGCGGCTCGCGCTGGTCCTGCCCGATGCGGACAAGCCGCTGACGCCGACCCATTGGAGCTTTGGCCAGCTCGCGAGCTTGGTCGGCGCTCCTGCGGCCTATATGCGCCAGCTTCCCGCGCCGCTTGCAGCGATCAACCAGATCGATAGTCGCACCTATGCTCCAGGGTGCACATAGAGAAAGCCGCTCTGGGGGGACGTGCGCGCGGCTCGGTGGCCCTATCCCGGTGCGCATGGTGCAGCGGCCTGCACGAGGGATCGTCGCCTCATCCTGCATGACAGCTTGATAGAGAGGGTGGAGCGAACTGGCCCGTAACCGAGCCCGGCGCCGTGGAAAGATCGTAGCAGGCGCCGAATGCCTCGACCAGAACGCTACCCCGCCCGGAGAATCCAACAGCGATAAGCGCGCTTTTATTCTTGGTATTTCAACTGCAGGCATGGATCGGAAAAGTAATCGGTGATAGTATGAGTGAACTTCTGTGCCTTTGGGGGGTTAAATGGACACAGCAAGCCAAGTCGAATTTGCAGACGATGCAAAAGCGCGCGCCGTATGCAGTTGCTTGGCGCTGATCTGTGCCGGTCTTCTGGGATGTGCGAGTTGGCCTGCTCCGGCGCAGGAGCCAGCCAAAGAACAGGATCCGGCGTTCGAAGAAGAGGGCCTTGAAGGCACGTTCGTCGAGGGCAACGAGGAGAACACGATTTCGTTTGCTCCCGTCGAGATCGCTCTCAACCAGCACAGCATCCAAGTTTTCAATGGGCAAAGTCCGGATGCTGGCGACTGGAGTTCGTTGGTGATCGCTGCCTCGCAGGGCGACAAGGCTGGAAGCCAGAGCTGCACGGCGACCTTTGTCGGTCGCAACGCATTGCTGACCGCAGCGCATTGCGTCATGCCAACCCGCGGCAAGATACCCTTTGCTATCAAGGTCGGTCCGCTGGTGTTCCGCTGCGCGGTCGACCAGGCCTATGCCAATGCCGGGCTGCCGATCAGGGGCCTGCGTCATTATGCCGATTACGCGCTGTGCCGCACCGCGCCCGAAGCGGCGCGTCCGGCCGCTTATGAGGAACTGCGCTGGGACTGGATCGATCTTGTCCCGACCCGGATCGAGGCAAAGCTGCTCATTGCCGGATATGGCTGCGTGCAATGGACCTTCTCGCCCGGTTCGGGGGAGATCGCGCCGGGGCCGCGGCTCCTGGCGCTTGCGGTGGGCGATTTCACGGTCGATCGCATCGGCCATGATTATTTCGCGAGCCAGTCGGACGGGAAAACCCAACCGGCCTTGTGCGCCGGGGATTCGGGCGGGCCGGCCTTTGCCGGGATTTCGGCACGCGCGCTTGCCGGTCCGCGCACGATCCAGGGGGTCGCCTCGTCAAATCCCGTCGTGGACGGCAAGGTCGAATCGCGCTTTGCTGCCTTGTCGACGGTGCGTTTTCGCAAATTCCTCGAATGCTGGATGGGGGCCAATCCCGAGATCCAGCTGCAGGTCAAGGCGCCACCCGATGCGCCGATCGAGCCGCGGCAATGCTGAAGCAACTGCGCCTTGCCTGCAGCGGCCTAGCCGGCGTGCTGGCGCTGATGCCACCGGCCAATGCGCAGGGGACGGACAGGAGCGAAAGTGCATTGGACGCCGCGGGCGCGCAGTGGGAGGCTGCCAATGCCGTTGTGCTGCGCGCGACGCGCGCCGAATTGCCCGATACGCTTGTCGAGTTCGTGGCCGGCAATGCCGAACCGACAAGGCTCGATCCTTTGTCATATCCGCGGGCGGGAGAATTTGGCGCCCGGCGGATATTCCGAACCCTGTGCGGCCGGACCGGTCCGGCCTATGCCGAAGCGTTCCGCGCGCGCAATGATTTGGCCGCCGATTTCGATCTCGAGGCGCCGCTCGGCGAACAAGCCTACAGCCTGGCCTGGCCGGCCTGTTTCTATATCGCCGAAGCCCCGGCCGAGATCGTGGTCGAACCCGACCGGGTGCTGAGCATGGCCTTTCTCGACCTTACCGGCCGGAGCGGGGTTCGTTCCGAGATACGCAGCTTTTTCGGGCTGCGCGATATCGACAATGTGCAGATCGGGGTTAAGCGAATCGGCCAGTTCGCAACCCAACCGGTCGCATTTCGGCCGGAAATCGACACCGATGCCTTTCTCGCCAATGCCGGCAGTTTTGCGACCGAGTTCGATGGCGTGTCGAGCAGGGCGATCAGCGTTTTCAGGTCCAATGCGCGCTATTTCGACCAGGGCGGCGAGATCGTTCTCGCAGCCCAGGGATCGCCCGAGGATGCGTCGCACTACGCGCCCCCGCGCGATTGCGTGAGTGCGCGGGGCAAGCCGTTCGATCCGGCCCGCATCGCCATCGCGCTGGAGCGGCTCGAAGGCCTGCAGCGCTCCAACAGCGTGTCGGTCGCCGTGCTCGACAATGGCTTTGCCGGTGCGCGCCACGAGGATGGACAACTGCTGTTCGCCACCCATTTTCCCGCCCGGCTGTTCGACCGGCGGTTCGACCGCGACGGGGTGGAAACGATCGGTCCGCGCATCGCCATTTCCGACAATGAACGCCTCGAACCGCTCATCCCCGCCTCGCTTGCCGGAACGCCGGCCTATGTTTCGGGGCATGGCACGCATGTCGCGGGCGCGGCGATCGGCGGCACGATGCTGGGCGCGCAATCGACGCTGTTCGATCTGGGCGAGGATGATTCCTGGCTGCGGATCCGCGTCCTGCCGCTATCGGCAGGGCAGCGGCAGGTCTCCAAGACGGCGCTGCGCGAAGCGAGCGATATTCTCGATCTGAGCGGGACCGACGTCGCCAATCTGAGCGTCAGCTACGGTCCCGAGGTTGAAGCCGCGCTGCGCGATGTGATCGACCGCAACAAATCCATGCTGTTCGTTGTTGCGGCGGGCAATGGCGCGCGCGACGTGCTCGCGCGCAAGACCGGCGAGCGCAACCTGTTTCCGGCCCGCCTGGGCGGGCAGGACCATGACAATGTGCTGACGGTTGCGGCCGAGGACGGCGAGGGTTTTCTCACGCAATTCACCAATCGTAGCGCCGATTATGTCGATCTTGCCGCACCTGGCTGCAATGTCGAATCCTGGCTCGACGGAGAGCAGCCAGCGCGGCTGAGCGGCACGTCGCAGGCTGCGCCGATCGTCACATTCGCGGCGATGCTGCTGGCGCGCTACAAGTTCGATGCGCCGCGGATCAAGCGGCGATTGCTGCTGAGCGGCGACATTTTAGCCGGCGAGCGGGACTTAAGGGACGAGACCGTGCTGATCCGTCCGGTCGCGGACGAGCAGGCGCTGGCGATCCATTCGCGCTCGCGCCTCAATATCGCCAAGGCGATGATGTTCCATCGGGACTATCTGCGCCTGGCGGTGGGCACGCCGGGCTCGGCCAGCGATCCGCCGCGCGAGGTCGAACTGCTCGGCATCCTGCATGCGCAGGGCGAACTCGACTGCGGAGCGCCGACCGATGCGCGGCGGGTGCTGGCGGTCAAGCGTAGCCCAGCAGGCGGCCTGTGGTGCTTTGCGGCCGGCGAGCGGCGCGCAAGGCGGGCAGCGGCCGGCAAGGGGCTCGAACTGGCCTTTACCGTGGTCGACCAGTTGCCCGGGCCCGAGGGCAATGCGCTGGCGCAATGGGCCACGATCAGCGTTCCGCTGGCCGATCTTCGGGAATTCATCCGCTCGGAAGTGAGCATGTCGAGAATCGAAGGGGGAAATCGATGAACAGGAGGCAGGCCACATGCGCCATTGGCCTTGGCGCGCTCGCTCTGGGCGGATGTACGACGCATCTTCAGTCGGGCCACCCGGTTACCGGCAGTATAACCGACGGCGCGATCTACAATCTGCCCGAATTGCACTATGATGTCGAAGTCAAGCGCGTGCTGACCTCATGCCCGCTCCCGCCCGATGCGCAGAATTCCAATCCGCTTGGTAACATCACATTCGACGTCAAGGCGAGCGCGGCGCCGCGCACGGTGGCGGGCGAAGAGATTGCCATCAGCTATGCCGCGCTGGCCGACCATTTCAAGATTAGCGATTTTTCGATGGAACGCTATCCCAACGGCATTCTCAAATCGGTCAATGTAACGGTCGATGACCGGACCGCTGATGTCGCCAGCGAAGCGTTCAAGTCGATCGTGTCGATCGGAAAGATTGCGATCGGCCTGCCACCAGACGTCACCACGAAGGACGGTGCTCCCCCACCCCAGATCGCGGCTTATGTTGCCTGTACCGATGAGGCGCGCAAGGCGCTCGAGAGCCTGCCGGGGCTGCGCAAGACCGTGCGCGAACGCGATGCCGCAGTCAAGGCGGCGACTAAGGCGGTCGCCGACTATGTCAAGGAGCATTCCGAGGAGAAGCCGCCGGCCGATGTGGTGAAAGAGACGGCCCGGCTGGCGCGCGTGGAGCGCGAAGCGCAGGAGGCGCTCGATGCCGCGAACAAGGCGCTTGCTGCTACCCAGACCAAGATCACCCTGGTGTCGCGCTTTTTGTTCGTGCCGCAGCAGGGGATCTCCTCACAGGTTGACATGCTGGCCCTAGCAGATGCGGAAACGAAGCCCAACGCACTGCTCACATTGCATACGCGCGAGACGCTCGACGATGGGACGGAGCGATGGCTGCGCTACCCGCTCGGCCCGCGGCTCACATTTGACGAGGTGCATGGCGAGCAGGCGGAGTGGGTCGAGCCTGCAAAAACGAATGTCGAGGCAGACAAGAAGCTGGCGCGAGACAAAGCTGGCTTTTTCTGGACGATTGACGGCGAGGCACGACGCGACGGTGTTGGCACGGCGATTGCCAAGCTTGCTTTCGCCGATGCGCTGGTTGCATCGGGACCGCTACGGGCCAATGCGGTGCCAAGCGGGATGGCGTCAGCCACAGCCTGCGGGGCGGAGGGATCGCAGCGTTGCGGGATCATATACCGCACACAGGGGCCGGGGCGGCTGCGGGTCTGCGCGGCGGGCGCGGATGGCGCGCTGCCCGATGCTGTTCGCTGCCTTGGCATCGCGACGGCAGATGCGCGCGTCTTGTTCACCGACGAGCGCGGTGTTCCGCAATTGGGCGGTCTTGGTTCGCTCGGGCTGACCAACCGGCCGTTTTCGAACAACATCCTGACGGCTGAGTTCGGCGAGGACGGCAATCTCATCAAGGTCGGTTACAAGAAGCCGCGCGCCGAAGCGGTCGCGATCGGGCAGAGCGTTAATGGCGGGCTTGATGCGCTCTCGACGCTGGTTGCCTATGAACGGGGCTGGGAGTTGCGCGAACTGGGCGAGGAGAAAGCGCTTAACGATGCGCGGGCGGCCGCGATCGCTTCGGCGCTGCCATTGCAGCAACCTTCCGAACAGACGAAGATCGAAAACGCGACGAAGCTGATCGAGGCCGAGCGCTTGCGGGTCGAAGCCCAGATCGAGCTGCGCAAGAAGCAGATTGAGCTCGAAGCGCTAGAAAGCACCGAAGAAGCAAGCGGGGACGGGAGCGAATAGGCAAAGCCGCATAACAGCCGAGCGTGTCGCGAGCTGGAGACCCGCAAAAACCGGTAGCGTTTTGGCGGGTATGATGATTCATTGAAGGGGCGCGATCACGGAGGCCCTTCATGGATCCCAAGTCCCTGTTCAGTTTGAGCGATCACCTTGAGGCCCTGAGCAAGGAGGGAGATCCGCTCGAGGTTTTGCAGGATACGGTGGACTTCGAGTATTTCCGGGCGTGGCTGGTCGAAGGGCTTGGCTATGGCGATGGCAGCAAAGGTGGGCGCCCTCCCTTCGATCCGGTGATGATGTTCAAGGCGCTGATCCTGCAGGCGCAGCACAACCTGTCGGATGCGCGGATGGAGTTCATGATCCGCGACCGGCTGAGTTGGTTGCGGTTTCTGGGGCTCTCGCTTGGGGACCGGACGCCGGACGAGAACACGATCCGGCATTTTCGCAATCGCCTGACCGAGACGGGAACACTCAAGCGGGTGATGAAGGCCTTTGACTGGCAACTCCAGAAGAAGGGCTACATTCCAATGTCGGGGCAGATCGTGGACGCCTCGTTGGTGCCTGCGCCAAGACAGCGCAACACCGAGGGCGAACGCGAAGCGATCAAGTCGGGCAAGAGCG
>NZ_BMLK01000047.1 GCF_014645195.1 Novosphingobium indicum
ATCAGGTCCAACAATCAGGGAATTTTCAAAGCCCACTTTTGCGGAGAATTACACGCCCACTGACAATAGCCTGTGATCCGGGCAAATTCATCGAGTATGCGGCCCTTTTCCTTGCGCCCTGCTGACCGATATCGATCCCGGACTGCCGAGATCAACTCCTCCCGTGTTGCCATGCTCACCTTCCTCATTCTAATCCTCCCGACGCCGCTGGCTTGGGAACATTTCCGATGAGGCAACACTCAATTCACAGGAACATTTCTGGCGAGGCAATGCACGGTTCACCGCCACCGGCACCGTGTCGCCGGCGTAGTCGATGAACAGCTTCTCACCGCCGGCATGGGTCTGTCTGGCGCATGACCAGCGGCAGCCGGCCTTCCCAGCCTCGGAACAGCTCGCACCAGCGACTGTAGCGGTAGCCGTCGGGATGAGCAGCAATGTATTCTTCCCACAGGACCTGAAAGCGCATAAGCGCTTCCCCTCCCCGAACCGTACGTGCACCTTTCAACGCATAAGGCTCTCTATTCAACCCTGGCCCATGGCCATGGCGACATCATGATAACGGGAAGTGACGGTGTTTCGGAGTTCGTCCCTGTAGATGTAGGGATTTCGCTCCGGGTTCCGCCACCGGAACTGCAACTTCTGGCTGGTGACCAGTCGTCGTAGCGCCTTGCCGACGGCATTGCCCTGATTGCTCCGGCTGTAAATCAGCCACGTCTTTGAGTGGCCGATTTCCGGAACGCGGTACCATTTGCGCATCAAGGGCTTGATGCGGGACCGGAATTTCTGCGCCAACCAGTGCGCCATTTTCCAGAACGCGACAGTGTCGATGCGCCGGAATGTGCGCGCCGTGAAGTCGGTGAACTTATAGAACGCGGCCCAGCTCGCCAGTTGGCGGTTCAGGCTGTCGATCATGTCCACCGTGGCAATCTCATGATTGCCGGAGAGGGTCTCGACCAATCGGCGAGCGAAGGTCTTGGCTTTCTCCTTGGGTATCGTCGAGACCACGGACATACGTCCGCTCGATCCCCGCCTGCGGATAATCCGGTGCCCGAGGAACACGAACCCGTCGTCGACGTGGGTGATATGGCTCTTGTCCATATTCAACGTCAGCTTCAGGTTGCCTTCCAGAAGGGCCCGGCATTCCTCGTGGATGGCCTCGGCATGTGCCTTGGTGCCCTTGACGATGACGACGAAGTCGTCGGCGTAACGGCAGAAGGCGACAGCAGGTTTCCATTGCCGGTTCTCGCGAACCGTGATGGGGCGTCCCTGCTGGATACCGAAGTTCTAGGCCCAGCGATCCTTTCGTGAACGAGCTCAAGAACCGGGGTGTGGCCGATATCCTGATCGCCGTCGTTGACGGTCTGAAAGGCTTCCCCGATGCGATCAACGCCGTGTTCCCCGAAACGGTCGCAAACCTGTATCGTGGGGTCATTGAAAAAGTCGCTCCGGTCTGATTCACTGTGTCGAGGCAGTGGGAGATGGCATTATGCTTGGCTGCAAGGAGCGGGGTCAGCTTGAACTATTCATCACGGGATCGCTTCGTCAGCTGATTCCGGACGATCACGTCCTGGCGCGGGTGGACCGGGTTCTCGACCTGAGATGGCTGCGCGACGAGGTCAGCGACCTTTACTGCGCTGACAATGGCCGTCCCGGTATCGATCCCGAGGTTGCGGTCCGGCTGATGCTCGCCGGGTTCCTGCTTGGTATCGTGCATGACCGCCGACTGATGCGCGAGGCGCAGGTGAACCTGGCGATCCGCTGGTTTTGCGGTTTCGCGCTACATGAGCCGTTGCCGGATCATTCTTCGCTGACGCGCATTCGTCAACGCTGGGGAGCAGAACGTTTCCGCCGTATTTTCGAGCGGACGGTGCAGGCTTGTATTGCCGCGAAGATTGCAACCGGCGAAGTCGTCCATATCGATGCCTCGCTGATCCGTGCCCATGTCAGCTGGGACTCGCTGGTTGTTCGCCACGTCGAGGCGGTCACCGAGGCGAACGACGAAACGCTTTTCGACAATCGCAAGAAGGGCAGGTCAAAGAAGGTTTGTGTCACCGATCCCGACGCGACCATGGCGACCAACGGCCGCAACCGCCGACTTGAACCGGCCTACAAACAGCACACCGCCGTGGACGATGTCGCCGGCGTCATCGTCGATGTAGAGGTTGCGACCGGTGAGGAGAACGAGGGTATAGCTGTGGTCGCACGGCTCGATGCCATCACCGCGACGACCGGCGCGGCGATGGCGGTTGCCACAATGGATGCCGGTTATGCCTATGCCAAAGTCTTCCGCGCGCTTGAAGATCGCGAGATCGAAGGCGTGGTTCCGGCCAAGGCCGAACCGCCGCCCGGCAAGGTCATTCCCACCCGTCGCTTCAAGTTTGATGCGCGCCACAACATCGCTCGCTGCCCTAGAGGCAAGATCCTGCACCCCAGGGGCAAGCTTCAGCGCGGAGCGTTTCAGCATTTTCATGCCAATGCCAAAGATTGCGCGGCATGCCCGCTCAAGGCGCGCTGCGTCAGCCCGTCGCGTTATGGCCGTGTGGTCGTGTTCAATGTCAATCACCCATCATTGCTACGGGCGCGGCGTAGACGGCTGCGGTGGGGTGAGCGAGAAGAACGGCTCTATCAGCGTCACCGCTGGCGGGTCGAAGGCGTCCATGGCGAAGCCAAAACCTGGCATGGTCTTGCGCGTGCCGTCCGGCGCGGTCTCGATAACATGCGCATCCAGGCATTCCTCACCGCCGCCGCGATTAACCTCAAGCGGCTCGCCGTCGCCCTGATTGCGCTGATTTACGGGGTTTTGAACACCCATACGCGCCGGAAACAGTTGCACAGCTTCGGTGTCGCTTGATCGTGCGCCCCAGTCGCAAAACTCGTGGCATTGGCAGACCATCTGTCGCAGATCGACGATAATGGGGCTTTTTCAACGACCCCATCGTGCATCTGATCCGCAACTCGATGAACTTCGCGTCCTGGAAGGACAGGAAATCCGTCGCTCAATCCCTGCGAAGCGTCTATCGCGCCAAGAATGCCGAAGCCGGCCTGCCGCGCTGGAAGCCTTCGAAGAAGGGCATTGGGGCCAGAAATATCCGCCCATCGCGCAAAGCTGGCGTTGCCACTGGGAGCAGGTCATCCCGTTCTTTGCCTTCAGCACACCGATCCAGCGGATGATCTACACAACGAATGCGATCGAGGCGCTGAACTCGAAGCTCAGGCGAGCCGTGCGCACCCGTGGCCACTTCCCCGGTGACGAGGCGGCGATGAAGCTGCTATACCTCGTCCTCAATCACGCGGCCGAGGAATGGAAACGGCCGCCGCGCGAGTGGACAGAGGCCAAAACCCAGTTTGCCGTTCTCTTCGGCGACAGGTTCATGGTACTGATGAACAAAACCGGCTCCGCGCACAAAATTACTGACAGTCCCGGGCCAGGCTGTGCGGATATCCATCTTGGCCAGGGCTTCAGCCTTGAGACCGGATACGTTGATGCAGACCCATCATGCCAACTCGAATTTACCCCTTGCCGACGGGGCGGGCCATACGTTTAGGATGTCGCGCTCCATCCGCGTGCGAACCAACTCGCGCTTCAGTTTCGTGATCTGCGATGCCTGATCAGCAGGCGATGGCAACGGCGCTATCGCGCCTGCCGACACCGCTTGCGAAAGCGGCCCACTGCGTGTCGACCGCCTCCATGCCTGCAGCATCGACGGCATAATGCCAACTTCAGCCGCAATATGGGCCAACGGTCGACCGCTGCGTTCCAGTAGCGCAACCGTCTCGCGTTTGAACTCGGGCGCAAATACCCGCTTCTGTGTAGTCATTATTGCACCTTCCTTGCCCCGCAGAGCTTAGCTAAGGTGTCCACCAAATCAGAGGAATATCAGCGTAATCCTCATCCAGTTTGTCGCGCTACACAGGAAGTCCGACGCATCGCCAACAAGCTTGTCCAGCGCTGTATAAGCCCGGCCTACGTCACTGCCTGGTCATGCTGGCGACGCGCGCATCAAGCCACCTCCAGACGCGCTCACCTCAAGTGAAAAATGCAACTGTAATGCTAGGGTTATCTGTGGACGCCCCGTAAGATGCAAGGGGTAATTGGAGGCTTGGCGTGTAGTCGGGTGCTTACATCTGTCCGGCCTTTAATGCGGCTTTATCGATGCCGCTGGCCCGTATGGGAGTTCACGGATCGGCTCCATATCAGGACTGCGTGCTTGGGTAGCACCTTGACCCTATCTGGTTTTGCTGATCCCGTCTCATCGACCGTTATGCCATATCTTCCATCTGACCTTCCTATATCTGCGCACCCTCGTGGTCGTGACTGGTTACCCAGCCACGACCAGTGCTCTATAAGTCTCATTCTTCAGCATCAGCGCCCACACCGTCCGCGCCATCTTGTTGGCAAGTGCGGTGATCACCAGCATTCTTGGTTTGCGCGCCAGCATCCGTGCCTGCCATGAACCCGCTGGTGCGCCGCGCCTTGTTGCCTGACACACAACCGAGCTCGCCCCGATTATCAGGAGCCGTCGCAAGGTTCGTTCCCCATCTTCGAGGTAGCTCCAAGCTGCTGTTTGCCGTCAGTTGATTTTTGGAGTGGTGTCAGGCCCAGCCAGGCCGCGAAGTCCCGGCCCGTGCGGAACACTTCTGGCGGCGGTGCCAAAGCGGCCAGCGCCGTTGCTGTGATCGGACCGATATTAAGGATGGTCATCAACCGGCATGGATATGGACCGGCAAGTCGAGCTCGCAAAGACGTTCGTAGAGAGGGGTACCAATAGGGATTTCCCAGCGGTGGCGTGCCATTCATGCCTTGGCTTGGATCGGGGTTGAGCAAGGCACCGACGAAATCAAGTTCGTCGACAACCCGCAAGTCCAATCGACGATTCATGCCACCGGGCATTCCCGTTCAGGGTGAGGAACCGTCGAGGCGACAGCAGCTGAACGTCTGTTCCCACCGAATCCATCAAGACGTTCTGTTCAGCGCTTTACCGAAGTTGACCATCGCTCATTTTCGCGCCGTAAGCCTTGCCGTATTGCCCCCCAAACAATCAGATTGCTTCTGTGCGCATAAAGTGATACCGGAGCAACCAGATGGGCATGCGCGTCAATGATCATCTATCCATACTCCCGTTGGTTTCAGCGAATTTTCGGTCTGAAGACAGAGTGCAGCAACTCAAATCGGGTATACAAGATATCGGGGGAGGACCGAGGTGTCGAGTTCGGCGCGGCGGGACAGCAACTTGGCGTCGCCTGCGTCCGACAATCGCAGCCTGTCGAGATAACGGCCCACGGCAAGAACCTGGGTGACACCGGTATCCATCGGCGTCATGAACACCGAAAAATTCGAGATGGCTTCCGCCGTGCTGGCATCGACCTGCCAATGGCTGACGCGCTGGACGAAATGGCGGGTGCGGTAGTCCTGAAACGTCCCCGCCCAGATTTCGTTGACATACGTGACGCGATCTTCGAGTCGCGCGCGGCAATCGTCGAACATGAACCCGAGTTCAAGGTTGTGCTCGGTGTTCTCGGTCGCGCGGCAATAATAGGAGGCCTCGTTTTCCTCGGCATAGTTCGCCAGCCAGCCTTTCATGTCCTTGCTGTCGAGTGCATTGGCGTCGGCCAGCAACAGCCGGTCGAGCGCCATTTCCAGCCCGTCTATGGAGTCAGTCATGCCTCAGCCCTTTCGAAACCCATCACTGAACGATAATATTCCCAGCGGGGCAGGTTGCCACTTTCATCGTTCTGCAGAAATTCAGATTCCAGCTTGGATGGATCACGTACGCCCTTCTGGAAAATCGCATTCCCCGGGGTGTGGCTGCCGATATGAATCCTGTGGAAGATCGAGGCGTCTTCCATGCTGATCAATCCGCACGGGCCCAGTAGGTTCGAGCTTTGCCGCAAACGGTGGCGCAGCATTTCGTCGTCATCGTCCTGATGCGCGAAATAGGCGTAATGAACCTCGGTCGTTTCCGCGTCGATCGGGGTCGCGAAGCGCAGGTTGATGATGTCAAGGTGCTTGGTCGAGACGAAAGTAGGGAACAGTTGGACGATGCGCGATCCGACCGAGGGATCCTGCCCCTTGAACGCAATCAGATCCTTGTCCTTGAGAACGCTGGGGCCGCTCGCCACCGAAAGCGCCGATTCGAAGCACACGTGCCCGCGCCTGGTGCAGGTATATTGCCGCCCTTTCCCGCCTTGCCAGTTCAGCATCTTGAACGCAGCGTGCAACAAGGGAGCATGGTAACCGTCGTTGTCGTTGTAGCCCTTCCAGTTACTGTCATAGCGGACCTTCTGATAGCCCAGAAGCTTCAGGCGCCCGTCGCCGGCCATCAGCTCGCGCAGTGTTTCGCCAGCCTCTCCCAGGAAAGTCTCGAGCGGCTCAGTCTCGCTGGAAAAAGTCACGAAGATCAGGCCATAGAACAATT
Source organism: Novosphingobium indicum (assembly GCF_014645195.1). GTDB lineage: Bacteria > Pseudomonadota > Alphaproteobacteria > Sphingomonadales > Sphingomonadaceae > Novosphingobium > Novosphingobium indicum. The sequence continues at coordinate 6,417 of NZ_BMLK01000047.1, forward strand.
CGAACCGTGGCTGCCCTAGGGGATAGTCGGCCTTGTCGAAACCGGGCAGGAATTCACGCGGGTTGGGGCAGCCGACAAGGTCGCCTTTGGCGTTGAACAGCCAGCGGTGATAGGGGCACTCAAACTCGGTCTTGTTGCCCATCACCGCGGTTTCGAGCTGGTTGCTACGGTGCGAGCAGGCGTTGTAGAACACCCGCACCACGTCAGCCTCGTCGCGCGAGATCAAGAGCGGGATGCCGGCCAGCCGCATGGTCTTGAAATCACCCGGATTGGGCAATTCGCTTTCGTGGGCGATCGGATGCCATTCCGCACCGTGAAAGATCCGCTGGATCTCATCGGCGTAGAGATCCGCGCGGATAAAGGCAGCCTTGGGAACCTCGTTGTAGTTCTTCGGCCAGGTCAGAGTCGCTTCAGCCATCCTCGTTCTCCCACGGTTCGATTTCGGTGAATCAGATCATTTCAGCGTTCCGCCTCGAGCGCCTTGCCGAGCTCGGCCCACATCCGGCCGGAATTGCGTGCGCCTTCAAGGTAGGGCTCGGGACAAAGGTGGTAGGGCGGCCGGCACGGACCGGCGTTCATCCACCCCCCCGCCGTCATCCGCGCCTTTTCCAGCGGGATGTTGTAGGTCGAGAATTCCTTGAAGCTGCCGTTGGGGAACAGCGTCGCCGCGGTCGGCGCCAGCCGCCCCATGAACGCCTTGGCCCTGCTCCAGTCTCCGCTGGCACGGGCCTGGGCGACGACATCGCGCAAGGTCGTGCTGACCAGCGGATGGCAGACCGCGCCGCTGGTCCAGAAGGCATCGATTGAATCGTCCATCCGGGACGCGCCATAATAATCGAAATCGATCGGCAGCAGCTTGATCCGGCCCTTGATCGCGGCAAGATCGGGCAGCAAGGTGCTGACCCCGATGTACTTGGCGGTGACGACCTGGGGAAGCTCGGCGACCTGCGCCCAGAAGGTGCGCGGGAAATCGAACTTGAATGCTTCCGGGTTGGCATAGATCGCGATGTTGATATCGGGCACTGCCTCGGCAACATCGCGGTAGAACTGGACCGCCACATCAAGGCTGGGCGCACACCACATCGGGATACCGAGCATCGTGCCGGTAGCTCCGATATCGACCGCCTGGCGCGTCAGGGCGATGGTATCGCGCGTGTTGATGCAGGTCGTGCCGACAAACACTGGAACCCGTCCAGCAGCAGCATCGACGATCGTCTTCATGAAGACCAGCTTCTCGTCGAGCGTCATGGTCGCGGCCTCGCCCAGCGTTCCCATGCTAAGAATGCCATCGATCCCGGCCTCGATCAGGCCGTTGACCATGCGGGCCGCCTCATCGACGTTGACCGTATCGGTGGCGCGCCAATCGGAGGCACCTTCCCTAGAGGGCGTCGGGACGATAGCCCATGCGCCTTTCACATCAGCAGCAGTCAACAGAATACGCGCCAAGAAGCCTCTCCTAAACATCTCTGCGTTGGCTATTGTGTAATGCATTGCCCTACAGCTTGGCAAGAGCGGAATACCGAATTAATGGGTGGGGGTGAGAAGGACCGAATGTATCACGTGAACGCTGACTAACTTGGGGGAAGTTCAGAATGACCGGAGCAAACAGCAGATTTGCAGGCAAGATCGCGGTTGTCACAGGCGCTGCTCAGGGGATCGGTCTTGCTGCCGCCCTACGCTTGGGTCGCGAAGGGGCGACGGTGGTGGTTGCCGACCGGGCCGAGCAGGCGACTCGGGAAGCGGTTTCGCGACTTAGGGCCGAAGCTATCGACGCGCACTCTGCCATCCACGACCTTGAGCAACAGGCCGGAGCTGTTGACCTTTATCAGGCGGTCAGCGAAAACTTCGGACGGATAGACATAGCCGTCCACAATGTCGGCGGCACGATCTGGGCCAAGCCTTATTGGGAATACACCCCGGAAGAGATCGTCGCCGAAATCAACCGTTCGCTGTGGCCGACCCTGTGGTGCTGTCATGCGGTGCTTCCGTACATGCGCGCAGTTGGCCGAGGATCGATCGTCAACATCGGATCAGTGGCGACCCGCGGCATCAACCGGGTGCCCTATGCGGCGGCGAAGGGCGGTGTGTCGGCGCTGACGGCAGCCTTGTCACTGGAACTGGGGGACTGCGGCATCCGGGTCAACTGCGTGGCCCCGGGCGGGGTAAATGTGACGCGGGTTACGCCGCGCAACACCGCCACTCCATCGGACGCAGACCGCAAGGGCTTTGACGAAGTGATGGAACAGACCCTGCGCGACACTCCGCTCGGCCGTTTTGGCGAGCCTGAGGAGCTGGCCGCGGCGATATGTTTCCTCGCGGCTGACGAGGCATCCTATGTCACGGGCCAGACGCTCTTTGTGGCTGGTGGCGGCATCGGCTGATTCCCGGCCCCGCGTGGCTTAGCCCGCCTGCTTGAGGAGGTCGCGCAGGGAAACATTGGCATCAGACAGCTGCACGGCCTGGGCCTTGGCCCGACGCTCCACCAGCCGCTTACCGATGCCCATGTCAGGGGCGCGGTTGACGGTCAGGATGCCCTCGACCGTCTCGCCCGACTGGAAGAATGCGGCAAATGCGTTGCTAGCCATGTCACCACGCACGGTCACCTCGGCCTGCACCGGGATATGGCCACAGAACTGGATGTTGAGATCGTACTGGTCACTCCAATACCAAACCGGCTTGCAGTAATCGACCTCCTGCCCGAGCATGGCGAGGGCCGCAGCTTGGGCCTGATCGGCGGCATTTTGGTAGGTTTCCTGACGGATATGGCCGCCAAAGAAGCTCGCCTGCTCGGCCACGTCGCCAGCAGCAAAGACATTTGCGCTGCTGGTGCGGCATTGGCGATCGACGATGATGCCGTTGTTGGTGGCGATGCCGGCGTCCCGTGCCAGGCTGATCTCCGGCACGATCCCGACCCCGACCACTACGGCATCGCAATCGACCAGCGAACCGTCATCGAGTTCGACGCGCGTCACCCTCCCGTCTAGCACCTTCATCGCGGTCACGCCGCGCCCGAAGCGGGTATCGACCCCGCGCTGGCGATGCTCCACGCCCAGCCACTGCCCGAACTGCGGCCCAAGCGCACGGATCATCGGCGCGGCGAGCGGCTCGATCGCCGTCACCCGGCAGCCCAGCTTGACTGCGCTGGCCGCCACTTCAGCGCCGATCACGCCCATGCCGACGATCAGGATCCGCGCCCCGTCCCTGAGGTCCGCCGCCATCCGGGTGGCATCATCGCGGGTGCGCAGGTAATGGACATTGGCGGCATCGGCGCCTTCCATGTTAAGCTTGCGGGCGGAACCACCGGTGGTCAGCAAGATGCGGTCGGCCTGGACCAGGTCTCCGCCCGCCAGGCGCACAGCGCTCGCCGCCAGGTCGAGCGCTTCGGCGCGCGCGCCAAGCCGCATTTCGATGCGGTTGGCGGCGTACCAGGCCTCGTCATGAAGGAAGAAATTGTCCGGTACATTGGCCGGATCCCACAACACCTCCTTGGACAGGGGCGGGCGCTCGTAGGGCCGCCACGGTTCTTCGCCGATAAGGGTGATCCGGCCATCGAAGCCAGCCTGGCGCAAGGACTCCACCGCGCGGCCACCCGCAAGATTTGCTCCGACCACGGCTACCGATTTCATGCGATTCTCCCAACTTTGCGTGCTTTCCCGGTCTTATTGCCGGAAGGCGCACCTCCCTATAGACCTTCTTTGCACAATATGCAATGCGTTGCGAGAGTTAACGCGCGCTAGGCGGATTCCTGGATTTCCATTTTTTCAAGACGCAAGGCGAGCTGCCGACGGGTAAAGCCTAAGGTGCGCGCCGCGCGAGCAACGTTGCCCCCACTTGCATCAAGGGCCTCGCGGATCACCAGCCCTTCCATTTCCAGCAGGCTTCCGCCCTCATCGACGATCAGATCCAGCATCTGGCGCACCAAGTTGGCGCGACTACCAACATTGTCAACGGCGCTGATCCTGCCATCGTTGGTCATGCACATCGCCGGCTTCAATTCGAGGCCGTCGGTTTCCAAGAACAGGTGTCTGACGTCGATCGCTCGTCCGTCGTCCGCCAACAGCACGGCGCGTTCCACCATTCGCTCAAGTTCGCGCACATTGCCCGGGAAATCGTAAGCCAACAGCGCGTTAATCGCCCGCGGAGTGAAGCCCGATACTGTTCGGCCATGGCGCAGGGCATAACGCAGACGGAAGTGTTCCAGCAGCACCGGAATGTCCTCGCGGCGCTGGCGCAGCGGCGGCACCCGGACCGGTAAAGTCGATATCCGGTAGAACAAGTCGGCACGAAACGTGCCTTCCCGCACCGCCTCGTTAAGTTCCACATTCGATGCTGCGATCAATCGGACATCCACCTTGATCGTCCGCGTATCGCCGACCCGCTCGAACTCACCTTCCTGGACAGCGCGCAGAATCTTCGATTGTGCAAGTGGCGACAGTGTCGATATCTCGTCCAGGAACAGCGTGCCGCCATTGGCCAGCTCGAACCGACCGGGCCGGGCGGCAACCGCGCCAGTATAGGCCCCCTTGGCCACGCCGAACAGCTCCGATTCGATCAGCCCCTCAGGGATCGCCGCGCAGTTGAGCGCGATGAACGGCTCCGCCTCGCGCGTGCTCAGCCGATGAGCGAGCTTGGCCAGCACTTCCTTGCCGACCCCGGTCTCGCCCATTAACAGCAGCGTCGCATTGCTCGCTGCGGTGCGTTCGATCATGGTCTTGGCTGAGAGGAACGCTGCCGATATCCCAATCACCGTTTGGCCCGCATCATGCCACGTTTCGGACAGGACCAGCGGCGTCGCGGCCAATTCGAGGTCGTCCAACTGATCCCATTCGGGTTTTGGTTTGGCGTGAAGTACGCAGGCAGCATCGCCTCGCCCCGCACATTCCACTTCGCGCATGATGATCGGTTGTCCCGCGAAGGTTGTGGCAAAGCCGCTTGCAAAGCCGGTCTGCATCCAGCACACCGGATCGGTGCTGTGCCCCATCGCGTTGAGATGGATCGCCGCCTCCATCGAATCGTGGACCGTGAACCGGCCTTCGAAATGCCCCCGCGAGGGATCGTTTTCAAGAGTTTCGATCTGGGTCCAGCCGAACCCGGTCAAGGCGTGTGCCTGCGGTCCGACCGCGAATGCTTCGAGATAATCACCATCCGGGCGCAATTTCTTCGCGCCGATCGCGCACCGTGCGCCTTCGGCAAAACCGACACCCCAGAAGAACCGGCTGGCCGCTTCTAGCCCCAATTCGGCCACCAGGCGGCTGCGCCAGCTGGCCAGGGCCGCTTGGCTGAGCAGTACGCAGCGTTCACCGTCATGCCAGATCCGGCCCATTTCCGGTGAGAACAGCAGCTTGCTGGCAAGGTCGGCGTAGCTTGGAGGTGTCTTCATCCGGTCAGCTTATCAGATTCGTAACTTTCGAGCCAGCCTCAAGCCTCGACATTTACATTTACGACGATCTGCAAAGTGCCTCGCAGTGGGACTGATCAACCCGGACTGCTGTAAATCAGCCAGAAACCGATATTGGCACGATTCGTGCTTTTAACTCCCCGACACGAAAAATCGATGGCAGCTTTAGCCACGCTCTCGGGATAGGATCAAATGAACGACAACATTGCCGATCTTGTTGATTCACGCACCGGGCGCCAATCGCGCTCGATCTACGCGAGCGAAGACATCTATCGGCAGGAACTTGAGCGG
>NZ_BMLK01000048.1 GCF_014645195.1 Novosphingobium indicum
AGGGCTGGGACATGGATATTCTCCTGGCGGACGAGGCCCGACCATTCAGGCCGCTTGCCGCGTCCCCTTCCCCACCCCCTTCCTCCTTGACCGCAGCAAGTCATTCCAGTCGTTGAAGCCTGCGGGCGGCCAGATCGTCTCGATGGTGCGGCCTGGCACGGCATGAACCTCACCGGCCTTGGATGCACCGATGCGCCCGGCCTGATCGTTGTCGGGCAGCAGGATCAGGCGAGTGACGGTTTCCGGCACGGCAACGTGGGGGAACCGTTCGCTGCCAAGCGTTGCCCAGACAGGGAGACCCAGAAGGATCATGGCCGAAAGGGCCGATTCCACGCCTTCGGCAAGGCCCAGCACCTCAGTCGCCGGTACGAGCAAGACCGCCCCTCGGCCCGGTTGCGCAAGAGAGCGACGCGGATGGGTAAGGTCACGGGCGCGGCGCGGTTCCTGCGTGTCGAGGAACGTCCGCTGGAGCGCGACGAGGCGGTCATCTTCGTGGATTGCGGCGAGCATGGCGGGACGGAATGCCGCCAGCTTTCCTCGCCCAAGCGGCGTGCGGGGGTGATATCGCAAGACGGAAGGTGTCAGCGGGATCACGCGGCGGCGGAGGTAGGTCTGGGCCGGTGTTCCCGCGATCGGTATGGCCTCGTCCCACAAGTCCTGTGCACGGCGTCGAAGCCAGGCCGGGCTGAGGGGCGAGCTGGGTGATCCGACGAGCCTCTCGCCACCGGCAGGGATGCTCATGTCGAGACCCCGGATTGCCCGCATGACATCGATGGTCTCGCAGCCTGCGAAGCATTTGAACAACAGGGCTGTCCTGCCCACCCTCACCGACAGGCTGGGCGTTTCGTCCTTGTGCGCCGGGCACCGGCACATTCCGCCGCCCGGCGTCCATATCCCGCCAAGCCGTTTGACGAGATCGGCCGCCTCAGTTTCGAGGTCTCGATAGGTGCGTATGATGGACGATGCGGGCATGGCTGCTCCCCGACAGAAACATGCCCTTCCCCCTCACCTCCTCCAGCGCTTCACTGGCAGGTTCGACTATCGGTGAGTTTCTGCACCAGGTTGGCCGACCTTGCAGCCGCCGTCTTTTTTACACCCAACTCGAGCGCCCGTGAAATACAAGCGCCCTGCAGGCCGATCGTGATCGACCTGCAGGGCTTCGGGGATTACTCGGACTTGCCGCGTCGATCTGTGGCTTGCCGGCATTTCAGCGATAGGCCGGTGTCAGCGTCTTGCGCTCCTTGCGGGCAGGCTTGGCCTTGGCACCGTCTTCGGATATCGCAGCCCCACCACTGGATTTTCTGGATCTGCCCTTTGTCGGCTTGGTCGCAGCAGGTGCGACGGCTGGACTGGCTTCGGTGGCCTCGGATGCTTCGAGCGGAGCCGGGGTTGCAGTAGCATCGGCCAAAGTGGTCTCCGCCGCCGGTTGCCTTGCCATGCGCCGTTTGGGGGCCGGCTTTTTGGCTGCGCCCTTCTTTGGTGTGTTTGCTGCTTTTGCCGACTCCGTCTGAGATGTCCTCTCAGCCTCGGACGCCGGTGCCGGGCTGGCGTTCGGGGTTTCCGGAGGTGCCGGGACGGCATCGGCGGCATTCACCGGTGCGGCGCTGGCCGCGGCGCCCTTAACGCGAGGTCGCCGGGCAGGCGCTTTCGGGACAGCAGTGGTTTCAGCGCCGACAGCCTTCTTCGGCGAAGCCGCCTTCTGCTTCGAGGTGTTCTTGCTTGGAGCAGCCTTCGCTTTGACCGGCTTGGCAACTTCTTCTGTGACTGCAGGTGCCGGTGCATCCGCGGGCTTGCTCCCTGCACCGGCATCCTTGGCACTGGCGTGCATCCTGGTCGCCACTTCGCGACGAAGCTTGGCATAGGCTGGCGCGACCATTGGATAATCATCGGGTAGATTGAAACGAACTCTGTATTCGGTCTCGGTCAGACCATGCTTGGTCAGGTGCCGCCTCAGCATCTTGAATTTCTCGCCTGTGATCAGCGAGACGATGACATTCGGGTCGGCCAGCGATTCCTCGATCGACACCGCGACTGTATTGGTAGCTGAAGCCTTTGGCGCGGGCTTGGGCGCCGAGGGTTTCGTTTTTGGGGTCTTGGGCGGTGCAGCCGGTGTTGCCGCGGGGTTTGTTTCAGGCGCAGGTGCGGCCTCGGGTTCAGCAACAATCTCGGCCTGCTTGCCTGTCAGCTCGACGGTTTCTCCGGCCTGAACTTCAAAGCCGGAAATCGCCTTGAATACATCACCGAGCAATGTCGGCAGCTCGGCAGCGCTGAGCTTGTTGTTGTTCACAAACGCCGTAACCAGATCAAGCGAAGCGCGGCGCGCGTCAAAGTCGTCCATAACTGTCCATCGGGAAATTTGGTGCAAGGGGCGGTGAACACGTGCTGCCCCGCGTCAGGTTGAATGTCAAATTGCGGCGTCCCTGGCCGCCATCCGTGCCAGAATTTCGGATTCGACAATGCGGTATCTATGGAACGGCGGAACCTAGCCCGGTAACAGGAAGCCGTGAACACACTTCCTTTCAGACAGATCGGCATCGTCGGAACCGGCAGGGTCGCGCGGGCACTTGCGCTCGGTCTGCAAAACCATTCATCGGCGCCTCTCATGATATGGGGACGCGCACCTATGAAGTGCCGCGAGGCGGTTGGACATCTTTCGCACGCCCAGGCTGCCGGTTCACTCTCCGACATCGTGGATTCATGCGACGTGATTGCCATTGCGGTTACCGATGATGCGATCCTGGAGATCGTGCACACAATCAGCGAGGCCGGGGCGCTGAGCCAAGCCCCGGTCGTCTTCCACGTCAGCGGCGGAAGCGGCACAGCGGTGCTTGAACCTTTGCGCCAAATGGGCGCGAAGACCGCGGCAATCCATCCTGCCATGACATTCACGGGCGAGCCGGAGCTGGAGTTGGAGCGCATGGCCGGCTCGCGCTTTGCCGTCACCGGTTCAAGCCCGGAAAGCTCCCAACTTTCGCAATCCATCGTGGAAGCGCTGGGCGGAATTTCCGTCGAGATCCCGGAAGATTGTCGCGCTCTTTATCATGCCGCGCTGTGCCACGCCGCGAACCATCTCGTTACCTTGTTCGCCGGTGCCTCCCATGCTTTGCGCGCCGCAGGTGTAGATGATCCTGCAGGTCTGCTTGCACCACTGGCTCGCGCAGCCCTGGATAACAGCATCGCCAATGGATTTGGCGCATTGTCCGGACCCGTATTGCGTGGAGATACGGAGACCATCCGTCGCCACCTCGCGGCACTGGAAGGCGATTGCCCCGAATTGCTCCCCACCTATCGCGCCATGGCGCTCGCCACTGTCGACGAGCTCGAGCGCCGCTGCGACCCGCTCGACCGAGCTAATTTGCTCAGCCTTCTCGGCAAGTAATCGATGGTCTCGCATCAAGTGGGCGAATTGAGCAATCTCAGGCCCAGTGCCCGACATCCCACCTACACCACATAGCGTCAATCGCCGATGGGCCTCGCCTTGAGGGCGCCGGCTCTCCACACTGGCTGGTGGCAACCCAGGCCAATGTGCCGACGCTATGTGGAGAACCGCCATGAAGCATGATGCCGGGCTGGATGTCAGCCAGCAAACGACCTCGATCTGCATCGTTGACGAGGAGGGAGGTATTGTCGCGGAACGGACGGTAACGACATGCCCCGACGTGATAGCCGCTGCCCTCGAACCATTCGCCCTGACACGCGCCGGGCTGGAGACCGGCCCCTTGTCGGTCTGGCTGTGGAACGGACTGATGGCGCACGGAGTGCCGATCGTCTGCATGGACGCGCGCCATGCCAACGCAGCCTTGAGGATTATGCCGGCCAAGACTGACCGTAATGACGCTGTAGGCCTCGCGCAGATCGTGCGAACGGGCTGGTGCAAGGGCGTGCATGTAAAGTCGGCTTCGAGCCATGAGGCCCGCGCGCTGCTCGCCACGCGCAGCCAGTTCGTCCAGATCCGAGGTGTTTTGCGCACCTTCGGCATCGTGTTCGGCAAGCGTGTCGGCGGCTTCGCCAAGCAGGCCGAGGAAATCGTCAGCGGCGAGTTGGACGCATCGCCAACGATCCGTACTGTGGTTGAGCCGCTGATGAAGGCACGCGCGGACATCCTCGCCCAAATCCGGGCGCTTGATGCCAAGGTTCGCTCGACCGCGCGCAGCAATGCCACAGTGCGGCACCTCATGACCGTGCCCGGGGTCGGCGTCGTCACTGCGCTCGGGTTTGTTGCCACTATCGACGATCCCGCCCGTTTCCGGCGATCATCGAGCGCTGGCGCCTATCTTGGGCTCACGCCCAGAATTTATGCTTCAGGCGAAACCATGAAAGCGGGCCGGATATCCCGACGCGGCGACGACTTTCTCAGACGGAGTCTCTACGAGGCCGCCAATGCGCTGCTGACGCGCATCGACCGGTTCTCGGCGCTCAAGAGCTGGGGCCTGCGCATCGCCAGGCGCGGCGGCATCAAGAAAGCGAAGGTCGCCGTGGCCCGCAAACTCGCCACCATCCTCCATGCCATGTGGACGACGGGCGAGGAGTTCCGCTGGTCGTCCGCAGAGAAGGTGCAGGAAGCATGATTGCAACCCATCGTACGTTACGCTGATGTCAACGGAATCGTCCGGCCAGGACGATGGCGCAGCCAAGGCCGATCCCACGGATGCGAGCACCGGTAGATATGGACGACCACGAAACATTTGCCTGCTGAACCTGTCCAACGCCATGCTGAGGCAGCAACAAACCGCCGACCTCGAAGAGAACCATGAGCCTGGTCGCCGATATCCCATCACAACAGCTTGACGAATGCGATTAGAGAACCCGCGGGACACGATCCGGACAACCGTGAGCCACAAACATCGGGACTATCGCGACTGTCGGTAGTGGGTCAGTTTGAAATCTGATCCTTCCTTTTGTATAGCTCGCGCTTACCTCGCTTTGCTTCGGCCTCTTCGACGAGCTTGGCAATTTCCTCGATTTCCCAAAGCCGATCCGCAACGCCTGCGGCCATCGCTGGCGTCATGCGCAGCGTCTTGTGCTTGCGGACGAAGTTGTAATACATAACGTGCAGCGCGACCGCGTGAGCGTGGTTCTCAACCTTGTTCGAGAAAGCGTCGGTCAGGCGGGTAAAACGACGCATGTGCATCCGCATGGTCAGGTTCTGACGTTCGACATAGCTGGTGGAGACGTGTGCGTTGTCGGGCTTGCCCTCAACAGTGCGCTTGCGGATGCCAGAGCATTCCGCCGGGCTGCAGCGAACTTCGCTGCTCTTGCCATCTTCGGAGCCGTAGAGCTTCACGAGCTGGGCATAGTCTACGTCTGCACCGAACGCGCCCTCGACGGCCTCTAGATAGGTGCGATGGCCGTCGCTGGTAAGCTGAACGCGGGTGGCGAGACGCGAGGCGAGATCGTCCATGAACCACAAGGCATACTCAGCATCGCGACCACCTACGAGATAGGACAGGACCATCTTGCTGACCGCGTCGATCGCGGTCCACGTCCAAGTATCACCAGCCCCTTCGGGAGTCGGCTCGGCCGTCGCAACGTTCTTCTGCTTGGCGTAGGTGAAAGACCAGATTTCGTCGACTTGGACGTGAGCCGCGTTCACGTCGCGAACGTTAGCGCAGTGGTAGGCATCGCAAGCCTTGCCCGCGTCCACCAGCAGCTTCGCCACAGTGTTCTTACTAGCGCCGGTCAGTCGCGCAATCGCACGGATACTCATGCCTTCGCAGAGAAGATGCAGGATGCGAGCGCGCTCTTCGAGGGTGAGTTTGTTCATGCAATTTCAATATGAGCGCTCTTCCATTTAGTCAAGCATTAAGGTCAGTTTGGTGCGACTCATCAATTTGGAGTTGCAGCATGGAATCTCACCGTGCTACAAGGCGCCAAATGAGGATCGTGTTTGCCAATGCTGAGCTTGCTTTGATCGAGACGGACCAGGCGGGGGAGACCCGACTGGGGGTGGCTGTGATCAAATCGACCCGGCGAAAGCTCACGGTCCTCCGAGCGGCGATCGATGATCGTTCACTCAGGAATTGGAAAAGCCTGCACTACGAAAAATTGAGGGGGGATCGGGATGGTCAGCGGTCAATTCGGTTGAACGATCAATATCGATTGATCTTCGAGTTGGATGAAGAGACCGAGCCGCAGACCGTCACGATATTAGAAATCGAGGATTATCATTGATGGCCTACGCCACGCCACCGCCGGTCGATCATCCCGGCACATTCATTAAGGAGGAGCTTGAGGACCGGGGTTGGACTCAGGCCGATCTCTCGTACATCCTACACATGGACGTGAGTCAGCTGAACAAGTTGATCAAAGGCGCTACTTCGATCACTCCTGACACAGCAGTCGCTCTAGGCGATGCCTTTGATATGCCTGCGGAGTTCTTCCTCAACCTGCAGCAGCTCTATGATCTTCATAGAACCCGCAAGGCCGACCCTGGAGTGAAGGCCAGGGCGGCTTGGGTGTCTAAGTTTCCCGTACGGGAAATGATCAAGCGCCGCTGGATCGAGGACGCTGAGCCAGACTTGCTTGACCTGCAGATGCTCCGCTTCTTCGGCAAGAACAGAATAGAGGATATTCCGTTTGTCAGCGATGCCCCGCTCCTAGCCCATGCTGCGAGGAAGCAGGATTACGCCGGCACCACCGAACTGCAGTATGTATGGCTCAACCGCGTTCGGAAAATGGCAGAGCAGATCGAGTGCCCCCTCTATTCCGAAGAGGCGTTGCGCAAGAACCTGCCGTCCATACGGGAGCATATGCATCTCAAAGATGACCTGATCCATATCCCGGAGATTCTGCATAAGAGTGGCGTTCGCTTCGTGCTGGTCGAGGCGTTGCCCGGGTCGAAGATTGACGGTGTGTGCGTATGGTTGGGCGGTCAGCCAGTTATCGGTATGACCCTTCGATTGGATAGGATTGATAACTTTTGCTTCGTGCTCATGCACGAAATCACCCATGTCTTGAATGGCGATGGCAAGGAGTTTTCATTCGCCCCTGTCGATAGCGATACGGGCAACGACGTTGCGATGGATTGCGAGAAGGTGGCTAACGACGAAGCTGCTGAATTTTGCGTGCCCCGCGCGCTGATGGACTCGTTCATTGCCCGCAAAAGCCCATTTATCTCGCGCGACGATGTATTGAGCTTCGCCGCACGGCTGGAAATTCATCCCGGTGTCGTCGTCGGACAAATTCAAAACCGGACAAAAAAATGGAATTGGCTTCGTGAATACCAGATCGGTATTCGTGAATATCTTCTGGAATGGAAGCACAAGGATGGTTGGGGACACTTCTCCCCAACTGGCCTGTAGGAGCAGAAAATGGCCGACTACAATGAGCAGGTAAATCGCCATTGGGACGAGTGGACTGCTGAGACCGGGCAGGATTCAGGCGACCCGGACGACTTCATCGATTGGGCCATGTCCAAAGGCAAGCTCGCAATGAGGCCGCAGGATGTGCGGCGCGTTATGCGCAAGCAGGTCACTCAGGCCCTAAGGCAGGCGAAGCGTTTCGACGAAGAAGGTGGCTTCACGTACCGAGCCAAACAAAGTGTGACGCTGTTTGAGAACGGCGTGGAGACCAAGCACTACTTCGACACCGATACAGGCGGAACGCCGACGAAGCGCCAGCGGTCAGTGAGGCAGCGCCGTGAGGCAATCGCACATGACGTGTATCGTGCGCACTGTGACGTGGAACGGATGAACAAGAATTTTCCAGACGATCCGCAATTGCGGTTTCATCTTGAATTCCAGGATGACGTTGCGGAGCTTCGCGCGGCCGAGCAAGCAGACCGCGACAAGGGCAAGGACGTTGCCTAGCTCTGCTTCCACCGAGCAGACGCGGCAATACTCGCAATTTCTGAGCGTTGTGCTGGGGTCAGGGCCTTAGCTCGCGCCGGGCCGCCGACCATCCCCGCTTTGGATGCCCGCTGTACGGTAGGGCTCTGTTCCGGCTGGTCAATTTCACCCGTCGCAATATCGATCATCATCTTTGCGAGCTGATTCGGATCGCGCGGGCGCTTCGGCTTGGTCATTTAACTTGTGCCCCGCATTGCTCGCAAAAAATCTTGGCGCTCTTATGCTTACTCATTGGAGACTCAACCCGGAAACCGGGCGTCACCGACGAAAAATGGGTCCGGCTATCGCTAGCGAATGACCAACCCTCATATTGAAATGCGTCCGCAGTTCCGGTCGCGCCACACTGCGGGCACGTAAGGTCCATTTCCCATCGGTCAGTCGCGCTCATATACCCAATATAGCGCAACTGGCGTCAATTTGCAGGGCTGATTTCAAACTGACCCACTACCCAATCTTTTTAGGCGGCACGCCCGGCATTACAAAATATTCACCGCCGTGTTTTCAACAAAACCATTGTAAAACAGCCGCCTCGCGGGAAGGCAGGCCATACAACTCGCACTCGTAAGCGGTCGCGGCGGCCACATTTCGTATTCAGGGCTCTTGCCTCGCTATTTCCGGCGACGTTCCGTCAGTCGGGATGCACCGTTGTTGTCGAGGGAAGCGTAGCAAGCGCAGCACGACGCTCCGCCATTTTCCGCGCAATGTCGCGCAGCATGATCCCCTGATAGGAAGTGCTTGCCGTCGCGACATCGAGCGGCATCGCGCTGGCATGAAGAATGCGTCCGATTTCGCCGAAGATCCGCGGATCGGATTGCGGAAACTGCTGCAGCGCGCGCAATTGCGAACGCAGGGCTTCGATATCGTCGCGCCGGGATGTCAGATTTCCTCCCCCGTAATCGACCAGCTGCGCGCCCGAGCCTGCAACGGCTTCGATCTCGCCGCACAACCGGATCACTTCGGCAATCAGGTGGACCTTACGCTCGTGCTCCTCGTTTCGGGCTATCCTGCGGAGCTTGCGCGCGTTGCGCTCCTGACCGAAGGCGATCCATACAGCCGCGATGACGGCGCCGGCGCTCGCCACCGCCGACGCCCAGTCTGCGGCATTCCCCCAGTCGATCGCGAGCGGACAGAACATCAATCCTTCCTTTCCAGAACGGCCTTCCAGGCCAGGCCCGTGCTCGGCGGGAACAGCTCGTCGACCGGCATCATGTCATAGGTGCAACTCGTCCCGGTCCGGGTGAAGTTGGATGCCTGGATCCCGACCCAGAACAGGGCCAGATTCTTGTCCGCCGTGCAAAGCTGGATGGCTTCGCCGGGAAAGTAACCCAGCATCGCGATGAACAGCTCGATCGCTCGCAGGTCCGCGAGCGCGTTGTAGGCATCGCCGTCGGTATAGCCGTTGCGGAATTTCAGTAATCGTTTGGCCGGGCTCTTCCCGTTGGGAACCGCGACGGCGCTGAGAGCGGCGAGGACGACCAGCGACTGCTGCGGGACATTATAGAGATCGGCGGCGACAATAATGTCGTTCCATCGCGCCTCGATGTCGGCCCGCGCGACCGGCGACGACAATTTTGGCGCGAGATGGCGCAGAAAATGCTGCTTGTTCGCCAGCGACGAGCGGGCCTCCCCGATGAGACCGAGCGCGCCCTTCAGATGTTCGGGACCGACGGTAATTTCGGCCCTGGGCAGCGCCGTGCGCAGCTTGGCCTCCACCTCGAGCATCTGCGCCTCGGCTTCGGCCGGAGTGGGAAGGCGCCGCCGATTGCCTTCCATCACGAACAACAGCGGATTGATGCGGACGGGCTGGTCGGCGAACAGGTCGAGGAAGTCCTGTTCGTAGCGGCGTCTTCGTCCGTTGTCGAACCTGCCGACGATTTGGGTGACGACGTTGCGGTCGACCATCATGGTTGTGTTCTGGTGGGTGACGGCAAAGGCCGAAGGCAGCCATCCGCCTTTGACGAGCCCGATCGCGCAGGAGGTGAAGGGGCTCTCCAGGGTCGCAGCCGCATTGATCACTTGCCCGGGCTCGGTGCCCTCGATCGTCGTTTCGACGAGAGTGGCGTTGCGCCAGTTGAGCGGAATCGTGAGGGGCCTGTCGAACCGCGCATCGCGCAGGCTTGCAAAGTCGAGCGGCTGCACCTGTGCATTGGCGAAGGCGATCCGTCGCGGTGTGCCGCCGTCCGGCCCTTCGAGTTCGGCAAGCACGAACATCGGATCGCCCTCTTGCGGGCCGTTCGAGCCGGAGTTCTGCAAACGAGTCATCGGCGCGGCGGCGTCCATCCGCGCCTGACGATGACGCCCCGCCCGCTCAGTTCATCCGCCAGGGCCGGAACGCGCAGCAGGTCCACGGGCGGTGACGCTCGCAGGCGGACGAAAGCGCGATCGAAGATGGCGACGCAAGGCGCACCGGTAAGGCGCGAATCGAATAGGAGCCCGTCCGCGCGCGTTCGTCCATGCAGCGCCTCGGCGAAGTCCTGGCCGGCGAGATGCGCGCGGCTGCCTTTGACGTCGGTATCGATCCCGAGGTCGTAGGCACCGGGTCCGGTCAGATCGAGCAGCATTAGCGGCGCGGCCGTGCTGATGGCAGTGGCGCACAGGCTTTCGAGATAGGGCCGGTGGAGATAGCGCCGCTCTTTGCCCACGAACCGGTCGCGGATCACCGCTTCGGCCAAGGCCGTGGCAAAATCCCGGGCCGCGTAGAGAACGCGGAACGACCGGCCGGGACTGGAAAAGCGGCTCGAACCGAAACCGGGATCGCAAGGCGTCGCGCGATGCCGGTCAGGAATAATGCGCGGCCAGTCGGCCAGTTCGACCGGCCCCGTCCGCGCCGCAATGCGCCGAGGATCGAGTTTCACTGATAGTCCAGCGCGCCTTCGGCCGCGCGCGCGACCTCGTCGATCTTGCCCTTGCGCAGCCCTTCGATCGGCTCGGCATTGTCGGTGTGACGATTGGGCGTCACCAGCCAGTCCCAGGCCGTCTCGTCATCGCCGAAATGGGCGCGGACCCGGTCGAGGCCCTCGATCGGGGCGCGGCGCTCGAACTGGCGTACCGGATAGACATAGTTTCGCACGCCCTTGCGGAACGCCAGGACCTTGTGCGCGCGGCGCCAGTTGTCGAGCGAGGCGCGGGCCACGCCGAGACGTTCGGCCATGTCGCCGGCGCCGAGCAGTTCGGTTTCGCCCGCCTCGCGGCCGTCGTCCTCGACGGTGATCGCCTCGAGCCTGGCCCTGCCCTCGGCCCTGGTGAGCAATTGGCCGAGACCGCCACCGGTGAGCTTGCGCGCGTCCCCCGTTTCCTCCAGCACGCGCCGGACCAGCCGCTCGGGATCGGGTCTGGAGCGTTGCAGGGCATTGGCGAGTTTGAGCAGCGTCGCGGCGCTCAGCGTATCGAAGAAGGACACCACCGCTTCGCGCGCATCCTGCCGGGTCTTGATCTGGGTCTGGGTCATGGACGTTTCCTTCATGTCCAAGATAGCAAAGTTGTCCAATTTGTCCAGAGCGACGAACATCTACGGTGGTCGGCAAGACCTGCTCTCGGGTCCAACCAAGGCCAATCCGGGCCGGTCACTCCGGACCGGCAACGCAGGGCAGGCTTTACCCTGTCGGGGCCCGGATGGCTGGGCGGACAGGACGGGGATACGCCTTGGGGAGAACCGGGCGACGACAGTTTGTTCGATCTTATGGGATGGACGCCTCCCGCAATCGGGCCGAGCATAGTGCCACAGCGACCAAGGCGAGGAGTTCATCACATGCAAATGTTGGCGATCGATTTGGGAAAACAGTCCTTTCATATCTATGGGATCACTGGCGATGGCGAAGTGGTTTCGCGTAAGGTCAGCAGGGCAAAGTTGCCCGATGCGGTGACCAAGTTGCAACCGCAATCGGTCGCGATGGAGGCTTGCGCCAGTTCGCACCATTGGGGACGGGTCTTCGAGGAGCTGGGATACACGGTACACCTGATCCATCCGCGCTTCGTGAAGCCATTCGTGAAGGGCTCGAAGAATGATGCGGTCGATGCCGAAGCCATTTTTGAAGCTGCCAACAGGCCGACGATGCGGTTCGTGCCGTTGAAGAGTGTCGAGCAGCAGGATCTGCAAGCCCTACACCGAACGCGCGACAGACTGATCGTGCAGCGCACAGCGCTGATCAATCACACTCGCGGCCTTTTGGCTGTGGACCGGCGTGCAAAAGGAACCCCGTAGCGGGTTGATCGGCGTCCAATCGGGACCCCTCATTC
>NZ_BMLK01000049.1 GCF_014645195.1 Novosphingobium indicum
TCTGAATCAGAAATCGTGACCAAAGGGAATCCCATGCCGATTCAGAACGGTCGAAAACCGCTCTAGCGGCCTTACTGATTAGGCGGACGATTGGCATCGTCGGCTAAAAGAGCGCCCTCTGCCTGAGTATGATAGTTCTCAATTTCGAGCGCGATCACGGCTCCGTCGGCAAGCGTAACCGCTGTTTTGTCCAGCATTTCTAAGAGCGCCAAGGTGCTTGGATCACTTTCGCGCAGGCGGATGGACTGGTCTACGGCCTGTGCCACGTCGCGCGCCATCGCGGCGCATTCCACAAGCCCTTGGATAAAGGGCCGGTCGCGGAGCAGGAAAGGGAGGGCGCACAAATGGACCCGGTGCCAGGCAGGATCGATGCCCGGCACGGTGAGGTCGGGAGAGGGCGACAGCCCGCCGTTCCAGTCGCGACCGTGATGTAGGGCGCTGGCGCATAGCTGCAGGCGCAAGGTGGGAAAGGGAAAGCTGTCAAGCGGCGCCGCCTGCTGGCCGCGCGCATCGATAAGTGCATCGAACCGCGCCGACCATTCATCGCGGCTCACCCGCCATTCGCGCTGGCCTTCAGGCGTGATGCGATAGTCTTCTCCCAGTGCCACGAGGTCGATCGCGCCAGCCGCGCGCAGCGCCAGCAGGCGAGCGATCGAAAGGTCCGGGACTGCAGCGTAGTTGTCAGTGAAGACCCGCTTCAGCCCGGACTGGAAGCGCGCCAGGTCCGCCTCCGACAGTTTCGGCACGATGGACGCGAAGACTTCGTGCGCCTTGAGAATGACGACGCGCCAGGCCGGCGTGTTGCGGCGGCGATGCCATTCGCGTGTTTCCAGGAGGTTGCGCCGCGCATAATCCCAGGGATCGCTGGCCAAGCGCTCCCTGAGATAGCGCGCCGCGAAATCGTCGGCAGTCGCGCTATCGAGCCCGACCTTCGCGGCATAGCCTGGGTCTTGGACGCCCAGTTCCTCGGCAAAGAGGGCGAACATCCTATCGAGATCGCCGTCGCGCCTCTGGACGAGCCTGGCCGCGGCTTCGTCGGTCAGGTGCAGCAGGGGCGGCAAGGGAACCGGAAACCAGAAATCGGCTTCGGGCAGCAATCCGTTGCGGCTCATCATGGTGGCGTGCCAGTTGCGCGTCGGCGTGTAGACCAGCCCCGGTCCGGTTTCCTCGTGGGCAAACGTTCCGTTCGCCATCGCAATCGCGACGATGGCGTCGATTGCCGAAAGCGAGGAACCAAGGATGCCCAGCCGGACATGCGCGCGGCCCTTCACCGCGCTGGCACATCCCTGGCCGGTACGCTCCCGCGCGTCGTCTGCGCCGCTTCCCGTCGCCCCATAGCCAGTCGCGATAATCACGCGGTCGAATTGGGCGCTGTGGATGCGGTCGTTACCCGTCCTCCAATCGACGCGGGAGGTGCCGGGCATGGCGACCACGTCCACGACATCGCAACCGGCGTGCACGGCAATGGGGATAGGCGAATGCGCGACGATGCCGGCGAACGCGTCGGCAAGCCATGCTCCGAGCACGATGCGCGGAAAGAAGGCGCGCTCGTCACCTTCCTTTCCGGCAATCCCCCAGGCTTCAAGCCGTTCCGGCGGTTGCCGTCGCGCCCAGTCGTTCAACGTTTCGACAAGCGGGGGGATTTCCAGCCCGGCAATGTTGGCGAGCGCGTGCGGATCGTTGAGGTGCTCCGCAAAGGGCAGGCCGGGACCAGGCACGGGGCCGCTTTCGAACACCGTGATCGTGCGTACGCCATCGACGCGCGAGAGGGCATAGAGCATGTAGGTGCCGGTGGGGCCGCCACCGATGATGGCTATGCACTCCCCGCCACGATCTTCGGAGCGGGTAGGGGTGCCCGATGACGCGTCGGTAGCCTTGGGGAAAGTTCTTGCCATGTCGAATGAGGAACATCGCAAGGCTTGCGCTGTTTCCCACAAATGCGACGAACTGCTTCGCGTCGCTTGCATTTTTGCGCCGGAATGAAGCCAGAATGAGCACCAGCCATGAAACTCTATGTCGCCGAGATCGGCGGAATGTGCAACGGCAGCCTTTTCGAAAGCCACGAGGTGCACGCTCTCGTCGCGCCCGACGACAAGGCACTAGTCGCCCTGTGCGAAGAGCGTTTCGGGGCCGGGATGCAGGCGGCCCACCTCGATGGCTGGATCGCGCTCGAACTGGAGCCGCTCGGCGAAAGGGCGCGGGAGCCCGGAGAGGCCTTCTTCGCCGTGGAATTGGGACGCAACTCCAGCGCGTTCGTTCGCGAGCAGCATGACTACCGCTTCCTTGCCGCGCGCGATTGGAAGGACGCGGCGCAAATCGCGCGCAAGCAGGCGCCCGGCTGGCACGTCGACGCGGTGATCGACCTCGATGCGCTGGCCCTGGAGCGGGGCTATGCCCTCAGGCGCGACCTGTCCGGAGATGTGCCCGAGCCGCAGGCCCAGTCCTGCTACGTACCGGGGAACGTCGAACCGGATAAGTCGGCTAAGGATCAGGCCATATTCTCGAGCAGGCCCTCGATGGTGCAGGTGGCGAAGCCCACCGCGCTGTCGGAGATGCCCTAGGGGATCAGCAGGCGCTTCTCGACCCGCAACGCGCCGCAGGTATAGATCACGTTGGGCACATAGCCGCCGCGATCGGCGTTCTCGGCCGTCAATACCGGCTCCACCGAGCGAGCGAGCACCTTCGAGGGATCGCCGCGGTCAAGAAGCGCGCAGCCCAGCGCATACTTGCGCATTGCGCCCACGCCGTGCGTGAACAGCAGCCACCCCGCGTCGGTCAGGATCGGACTGCCGCAGTTGCCGATCTGGATGAACTCCCAGGGGTAGCGCGGCTCCATCAGCAGCACGCCCTCATCGTCCCAGCAGTCGAGCGTATCGGAACGCAGGAGATAGAGGTTCTTGCCGTCCTGGGCTTCGAGAGGCTGCTGGTCGAACGGCAGGGCCTCGCCTTCCTTGCCGAAGGTGTCGGACCCGATCGGACGGAAATGCCCGGTCGTGCTCGTCTGCATCGAAGCGATCCAGCGCAGCGTTTCCAGCGCTTCCGCGATCCAAACGGGGCGTTCGAGCAGGGCGCCGGCCTCCGCCAACGCCTGCGGCAGGCGCGGGTTGTCGTAGGCGAGCATGGCCTCGAACCAGACCCAATGCGGACGTCGGCTGCGCTTGAGCAGGCTTGCCAGCACCTCTCCGCCATCGGTCAGGATCTTGCGCGAGAAGGGATGATCGGGCTGGGCGCGCAGGCGGGCCGCCGCACCCAGCATCACGAAGGCAAGCGCGCGAGGAGAGCTCAGCGCTGCAAGATACGGCAAGGTCCGGTCGTAGAGACCGAGCGCCCATTCGCGAATGTCCTCGTCGGGCGAATGGCTGATGGTATGGCCGAGTGCCCAGAGCGCGCGCCCGTTGGAATCGTCCGATCCCGTCTCCTCGCACCATCCGCGATCGAACCGCATGAAGTTGCGAAACGCCTTGGCATCCGGGTTCCAGGCGTGCTGGATGAAGGAGGCATAGACCATGCTCCAGCGTTGCCGTTCGGCGGCATCCATGCCTTCCGCCACGTTCATCAGCATGAGGGCGCGGGCATTGTCGTCAAGGCAATAGCCATGGGTGCGATCGGGTACAATGCCCACCGAATGCTGCATCATGCCGGTCGCGTCGCTCATGGAGATGACGCCGGCAAGGCTCGGTACGGCGGTATAGCCAGGCTCTGCGCGAGGCGTTTGCGCGGCCTTGGCGACAAGCGAGGCGGCGGCATCCGCGAAGCGCGGCCAGATCGTCTCGCGACCCCGTGCATAGGCTCGGCGCTGCGTAGCCAAAAGGGCTTGCGGATCGCCGAGCAGTTCTTTGACCTTGCCGGCGATGGCCGCGCTCGAACCGGCCGGTACAAGATGGCCCACGCCATCGGCGAGGAGTTCGCGCGCATGCAGGTAGGGGACCGCCTTGCCCATGGCAACGGCGTAGCTCAGCGTCCCGGAGGTGGACTGCTGCATGCCAGGATAGGGGGTGAGGTAGATGTCGCAGGCCTCGATCTGGTCGAGCAGTTCGTCGGTTTCGAGAAAGCGGTTGTCCCATTCGACGTTGGCTTCCAGCCCCAGCCTGGCGAGGAGTTGGACAAGGCGGTCGCGATAAGCCTCACCCTCGTGCGCGACAAGATTGGGATGGGTGGCGCCGACGATGCGATACAGCACGTCGGGGTGCTTCTCGATAATGGCGGGCAAGGCCTCAATGGCAGTTTCAAGGCCTTTGCCCGGTCCCAGCAGGCCAAAAGTCATCAGGACCTTGCGCTCGGAAAGGCCGAGGGCGCGCTTGGCATCCGCCTGCCGGCCGAAGGGAGGGTCGGAAGCGCCATGTTCGATCAGGGTCAGGATATGCTCGGGCGCGCCGTAGATATCGTTGAGAAGCTTCAGCGAATGGCGGGACATCACCATGATCTGCGAAGCGCGGGATACAAGATGGCGCAATATGCCCTGTTGGCGCGGCGAGGGCTCGGCAAGAACGGTGTGGCAGGTCAGGATCAGGGGCGGTGCCAGCCTGTCGACGCGTTCGCAGACGAGATCTCCATCAGGTCCGCCAAAAATGCCGTATTCGTGTTGCAGCCATACCGCTTCCACGCCGCTCTCGTTGATGGCACGGGCCGCGCTGATGAACGCTTCGCGTTCGGTGCTCTCGATGGCGCGCGGATTGTCGGATCGGTCTTCGCCGGTGACCAGGGGATAGACATCGATCTCGATCGAGGGGTGGTGGTGTGTCAGTTGCTTGTCGAGATCGCTGGTGAAGGTGGCGATGCCGCACTTGCGCGGAGGGAACGTGCCGATCAATGCTATTCGGTTCGGCGTCGTAAGGGGCGCGTTGTCGCGCTCGAAGATGGAATGGACTTGGGCAGGGCCCGGCGAGGAACGATGCAATGGCAAGGGGGCCGTTTTGTTCATGAGTGGCCAAGACCGATAAAAGGTGGTACTGCAAGCCAAAGTCTCGCCCTCGGCTAGCGGTTCCCGCCCCCCCCCCCTGGCGAAACAGGCGTGCCGGACGTCGTAAAGCGACCGGGCGAAGGCCTCGTGCGACCGGAAGCGTCAAACATTCTCGCGCGGCGCTTCGTTAGGGTAGTCCAGACAGGACCCCGAAAATGCCTACGATACCGACGACCACGGACCACCCCGGCCAGACCGGCGCGGGCGCGAAAACCGACGAAAAGGCCAAGGCAAAGGTCGCCCCGACCGATCGGACCGGGACGGTAGCGTGGCAGGGGCAGGCAAGTCCTGCACCCGTCACTACCGACATCGACGAACCGGGCGCTCCCGATCCCACCACCGATCGCCCCGATAGGGGACCGCGCGGCGGCGCCACGGCGGGCGCGTGTCCGGGAAAGAAGGCCAAACAAGCCTGACGACACTCGTCGCAAGGCCTAGTGCCGTGCCTTGGCGCGGGCGGGCCTGCGGCGGCCTTCAGCCCGCCGCAGGCCCGCCCGCCTCACGGCTCGACCGCTACCGGGATGCCCTTGCTGGCCGGCGTCTTGGAAAGTTCCTCGTGGTAGCCGAGCGGGACCAGCGGATTGAGCTCGGGAAAGTAGCCGGCGATGGTGCCTGCCGGAAGGTCATACGGCTTGACCGGCAGTCCGGACACCCTGCGCTGGGTGCCATCGTCGACTTGCGTGACAAGAGACACTTCCTGGTCCGCGACAAGCCCCAGGCGGACCATTTCCGCAGGTGCCATCATCACGATCATGCGGCTGCCCTCAAGCCCGCGCAGGCGGTCGGAGTATCCGTAGATCGTTGTGTTGAACTGGTCGTTCGAGCGCAGCGTGACCAGATGCATGCCGCCCGGATTGTCGATCACCCCGCAGGCGTTCAGCACGCTCGGGTCGGTGAATTCGGCCTTGCCGCTGTCCGTCTTCCAGATGCGCTCGTGCGCCGGGTTGCCGCGGTAGAAGCCGCCGGGCCGGTTCATCCGCTCGCTCATGTCGTGGAACTCGTCGGGATAGGTGCGGGCGATGAGGTCGCGGATTCGCGCGTAGTCCGCGCGCCACTCGTCCCAGCACCATCGCGGATTGGCGGGAAGGGTGGCTTTGGCGAGCTCGCAGACGATCGCGGTTTCGCTGATGAGGTGCTCGCTGGCCGGCTTGCGCTTGCCCTTGGAGCCATAGATGTGGCTGAAGCTGTCCTCGATCGTTACCCACTGGTTGCCGGTCTCCTGCATGTCTTCCTCGGCGCGCACGAGGCAGGGCATGGTCGGGCCACTGCGCGAGATCGCTCACCGTGTGTCCGGCCACGACCTCTGGCGTGCAGCGTGCGCTGGTAAGGTCCCACAAGGTGGCCTTGGCGCCGTTTTCGCAGAACTCGAAGGCACTCGGCCACTCGGGCTTGATCTAGGCGCACGAGGTGCACATCATGCCGCCGGGCTGGTCGAGGCGTTTCAGCGTCTCGAGCGCGCCTGGCGCGGCCTTCTGCGAAATTTCACTTTCGAGCACGCCCTTCAGCGAGCCCCCTCCCGGCAGTCCCTTCGTATTCGATGGGATCGGGTGCATCGGACATGGCTTTTCTCCTGGGGCGACTTCACTTGCGGACAAAGCCTGCGCGAGAAGATGGTTCCTCGCGCAAGGCTTTCCTGTCGCCCGATCAATCCGGCATGGCGGCAAGCACCCGGTCCGGGGTCATCGGGAAGTCGAGCAGGCGGGCGCCGCAGGCGTTGTAGATGGCGTTGGCGATGGCGCCGGGGCCGCCGCACATGGCCAGTTCGCCCACGCCTTTCGCCTGAATCGCGCTGGCCGCAGGGTCCCGTTCCTCGAGCATGAGCACGTCGAGATCGGGCACGTCGCGGTGCACGGGCACGTGGTATTCGGCGAGGTCGCAATTCACGAGGTGGCCATCTACCGGATCGAACAGCAAGGCTTCGGTCAAGGCCGCGCCGATGCTCCAGGTCATGCCGCCGATGCATTGCGAGCGCGCTGTCCGGGCGTTGAGGACGCGCCCGAAGGCAAAAGCCCCCAGCATGCGCGATACCCGCGTCTCGCCCGTGTGCCGGTTGACCCGCACCTCGCTGAAGAAGGCCCCGAAGCTCGATGCCGTGTAATCGTCCGCGATGGCGCCCGGTTCGTAATGGCCGACGACGGACAGCGGTTCTCGACCCAGGATTTCCGCAAAGGACCGGGGCGAGGGGCCATCGACCAGGCCATCCCTGAGCGTCAGGCCGTCCGGATCGCAGCCTGCGCATTCGGCCAGCGTGCGGCGGATATCCTCGCACGCAACCGACACGGCTGACCCGATGGAGGCAGCGCCCCAGCTTCCGCCGGAGCCGGGGCCGCGCGGAAAGGCGGTGTCGCCCAGTTCGACAAGGACCTTTTCCGGCGCCAGCCCCAGCATTTCGCCGGCGATCTGGGCGAGGATGGCATACGTCCCGGTGCCGATGTCGGTCATGTCGCTCTGGACCAGCGCGGTCCCATCGGGGGTGAGCGTGACCCGGGCCTTGGCTTCGGCCACGTTGTGCACGCGCGCGGCGCTGGCCATGCCCGTGCCGATCGACCATTCCCCGTCGAGCCGGCGGCGCGGCGAGCGCAGCGTACTGTCCCAGCCGAACGCGGCCGCGCCCCTGGTGAGGCACTCGGCAAGTCCATGCGCCGTGAACGGCAGGCCCTTGCCCGGGTCCTTCTCGGGGATGTTGCGCAGGCGCAGCTCGACCGGGTCGATCCTGATCGTCTCGGCAAGACAGTCCATCGCGACTTCCAGCGTCGGTATGCCCACCGCTTCGCCCGGCGCACGAACGGAACCGGCGGTCATCCGGTGGACGCGCGCAATCTCAAGCTGCAGGAGCCGGTTCTCGCCGCCGTAGAGGAAGGCGCTCGATTGCAGCACCGGCTCGGCAAAACTTTCGCCGGGAAGGTTCGACACGCGGGCCTCGTGACCGAAGCCGATGAGCCTGCTCTCGGCGTCGGCTGCGAGGCGCAGTCGCTGGTGCGTTTCCGAACGGCGGATCACCGTTTCGAACACCTGTCGGCGTGCCATCACGACGCGTACCGGGCGGCTTGTTTCCATAGCGGCGAGACAGGCGGCCAGCGTCTCTTGGCTCAGCCCGAGCTTCGAGCCGAACCCGCCGCCGACGTAGCGCGCGACGATGCGGACATCATCTTCGGCAAGGTCCAGCGCATCGGCCAGTTCCGCGATGTTGTAGTTGGGCATCTGCAGCGAGGCATGGACGGTGAGGGTCTTGCCGTCCCACTCGGCAATCGCGGCGTGCGGTTCCATGGCGGCGCTGGCGTGGCCTTCGGTGGTGAAGGCGAGGTCGACGCTGTGCGTGGCCTTCTTCATGGCGTGCGCCAGATCTCCCGCCTGCATCGAGCCTCGGCCCGGTTCGGTGGGCACCGCGGCGGGATCGAGCGGCAGTCCGGCAGGATCGAGGGCCTCGTAGTTGATGCCGAGGCATCGCGCGGCATGGCGTGCCTGCTCGAAGCTTTCGGCAACCACCACCGCGATGGGCTGTCCGTGGTAGGCAACTTCGGCGGGGCCTTGCTCGGGCGCTTCTCCCGAGGTGCCCTGCGCGGGGCGCACCGTCATGCGCGGATCGTCGATCACCGCGACGACTCCATCCATGGCGAGCGCCCCGGTCTTGTCGATCGCTTTCACTCGGCCAGCC
The DNA here is from genome assembly GCF_014645195.1 of Novosphingobium indicum. Taxonomy (GTDB): domain Bacteria; phylum Pseudomonadota; class Alphaproteobacteria; order Sphingomonadales; family Sphingomonadaceae; genus Novosphingobium; species Novosphingobium indicum. The sequence continues at coordinate 8,616 of NZ_BMLK01000049.1, forward strand.
GTGAACGGCGCGGTGACCAGAAAGCCCTTGAGGCAATCGACGAAATAGTATTCGGCGGCGTAAGGGACTGTGCCGGTGACCTTGGCAAGGCCATCGGGGCGGGCCATCGGCTTGCCGATCACGCCTTGCCCGAAGGTGTCGAGCAAGTTGCGCGTGTCGGGCTTGTCCTGTCGAAAATGAGCGGTCACCCGGCATCTCCAGCGGCTTGAGCCAGCACGGCCTTCAGCGTGCGGCGCGCGAGTGGTATCTTGAAATCGTTTTCGCCGAAGCCGCGGGCATCCTCGAGCAGTAGGTCGGCGGCCTTGTCGAACAGAGCCTCGTTCGGCTCCTGTCCGACAAGCAGGTCGGACAGGAGCGGGTTGTGCCACGGCTTGTGGGCGAGCTTGCCACCAGCCTGATCGAGAAGAAGACGGCCCCCTTCGACGCGTCGGAATTTGAAAATCGCTATGAAGAAGCGTTGCGCCGCCTGATCGACAAGAAGGCCAAGTCGAAAAGCGGCAAGAAGACACTGGAAGATGTCGACGAGCCTGCGTCCAAGTCGGGTTCCAACGTGATCGATCTGATGGCGGCGCTGAAGAAATCGGTCGATGGCGAAAAGCCGGCGGCGAAATCGGCGCGCAAATCCGGCGCGAAGAAGAAATCGGCGTAAACCCGTGGCGAAACGCACCGATCCGCTGGCCGAATATAACGCCAAACGCGATTTTGCGAAAACGCCCGAACCCAAAGGCGAGGCATCGGCGGAGGGGCAGGCGCGCTTCGTGGTGCAAAAGCATGACGCGACGCGGCTGCACTGGGACCTGCGGCTTGAGATCGATGGCGTCTATAAAAGCTGGGCCGTGACCAAGGGGCCGTCGCCCGATCCCGACGTCAAACGTCTGGCCTTCCGGACCGAGGATCACCCGCTGTCCTATGGCGAATTCGAAGGCACCATTCCCAAGGGCGAATATGGCGGCGGCACGGTGATGCTGTGGGATCGCGGCACATGGGCGCCGGTCGAGGGGAAGAGCGCGCAGGACATCGGCAAGGGCCATTTGCACTTCACGCTGGAGGGAGAGTGGATGAAGGGCGAGTGGCTGTTGATAAGGCTGAAGAAAAAGGCGGGAGTGGTTCCGCTGCGCTGCGGGCACGACTGGGCCGCGCACAAGGATTTCGCCCGCCGCTTTGCCGAGGCATTAAGCGTGGCCGAACCCGACCGCTTTACCGCGACCATGAGCAAGGCCAAGCGCAAGGGGCGGATCTTCATCGACTGGCTGCGCAACCAGCGCGGCAGCACGGCTGTTCTGCCCTATTCGGCCCGCGCGCGCAGCGGTGCGCCCGTGGCCGTTCCGGTCGCGTGGGACGAGCTGCACCAAATCGACAACGCGCATCCGTTCTCGATCGACGATGCGCAGAAACTGATCGATCGTGCACAGGAAAAGGTGCTGGCGCGCTGGGGCTTTGCCCATCAGCCATTGCCCGACATCTGATTTAATCAGCTGATCGCCATGGATTGACCGCCCGGCGGACAATATCGGCTCATCGATGATCCGCATTGCGCTTTCTTGCCATCAGGTTAAGTCGGTTGCTTTCCGCCACCTTTGGCCCCAGAGGCGACGATACCGCGCATGACTGATGGCGATCCTCTGAATACCCCGTCCACCATGCGCGCCAGGGTCGATGCCTTTGACTGGGACCGTTCCCCGTTGGGCCCGCGCACGCAATGGTCGGCGGAACTGGAAACGGTGGTGCAACAGGTGCTCGATTCCCGGTTTCCCAAGGCGGTCACATGGGGGCGGGAATTCATCACCATCTATAACGATGCGTTCCGCCCGATTCTGGGTGACAAGCCTGAGGCGCTGGGCCGTCCGTTCAGTGAGATCTGGGCCGAAGTTTGGGACCAGATCGGACCGATCGCGCAATCGGCCATGGAAGGGCAATCGACCTTCGTCGAGAATTTCCCACTGGTGATCGACCGCCGCGGCATGCCCGAGCAGGCCTATTTCACCTTTTGCTACAGCCCGCTGCGTCTGCGCGACGGCAATGTGGCCGGGATGCTCGATACGGTAATCGAAACGACGGAGACAGTCGAAGCACAGGCCAAGCTCGAAATCGTAAATCAAGAACTGGCGCACCGGATAAAAAATTCGCTGGCCGTCGTGCAATCAATCGCATCGCAAACGCTGCGTCAGCATGTCGATCCGGTTGTGTTTGTCGATTTCGAGCGTCGCCTTGGTGCTTTGGCCAATGTACATGGGGCGCTCGCAATGCAGGACTGGTCAGGCGGTCAGATGGAGCCGCTGGTGCGTTCGGCGCTGGGCGTTACTCTAGACATGTCACGAGTTCACATTGCTGGCGACGATATCAACATTGGGCCGAAAACGACAATGTCACTGGCGCTTCTTCTGCACGAACTTGCCACAAATGCTCTCAAATATGGCGCAATGTCAGTCGACAGCGGGCAAGTTGACGTCACATGGAAGGTAGACAATTCTCTTCTGCAATTTATCTGGCGTGAAAAGCACGGTCCGCCTGTAACCGCGCCATCGCACAAGGGCTTCGGATCGCGACTAATCCGGCACGGGTTTAGCACGGCCGGAGAATGTGAGATCGTTTTCTCCCGTGAAGGACTGCGGTTAAAAGCCAGCGCACCGCTTGACGCTATTCCTAATTAGTGTCCGTCCATAAACGCTAAGATATTGAATTATTGCGCTTAAATGTTGAATCCGGGCTTTGAA
>NZ_BMLK01000050.1 GCF_014645195.1 Novosphingobium indicum
ATTTCTGGATAATCGGCCCCTCGTCGGAATGGCGGACATCTGGCGTGCCAATGTCAAGGCCGCGCAATTGGTCGGCGTAAAACTCAACCAATGCCGTAGCCGCACGGGCACACAATTGATGTCCCGCGAATCCCGTGGTGTATCGCAACCACACAGCTAGTTCACGATTTGCTGCCTGCCGCATCGTAACACCCTCGGCAATTCGATCATATCGGGCCTATTCATGTGATTTCCGCAGCTTAGAGTATGCCTCGGTCGCAAGCCAATTTGTGACCAGCCCTTGGAAGGCCTTGTCATTCATGAACCGTGCGAAAATCTCTTCATTCTGATCCATGCGCTCAACAAACAACGCTTCAAGCAAGTTCTTGAACAACAGCTCGAATTTTTCACCTGGGTTCGCAATGGCCGCTTGCTGCAAATTGGCTTCCGCCATCGCGGCCTCGACAATCTGATCGAAGAACAGCTGGTCGGCATTGTTGAAATCGGTGCCAAAGCGGTCGTTCACGACATCAATCAACCGGGATAGGGGAACCTCCTCCTCCCGCGCTACCTTCGAGCCGACAGAGGATGGCCCGTCGAGTTTATTGGCAGTCCCCTCGGAGAGGCTTATAGAACCCTCGCTGACCTTCTGAAGGCGATAGTAATCGAGCCTGACCTCGTCATCGAACTGGTAGGAAGGGCTGCCGCCCTTCTTTGGTAGCTTCGAGGCCAGATGGCGCAGGAAGACGTACAACTTCTCCAGATCTGAGTCCTGATATGGAATGATCTGACTCAGAAAGCCGTAGAGACTGCCAAATGCCAGGATCTTTCCGCGCAACACCTCGGTTTCAGCCGGATCGGTTTTCGCAAGATCAGAGAATTTGGACACTGGCCGATCGATAATGGCATTCATTTTTTGGTGTTCGGCTGGGCTCTGCTTCAACTTCGGCTTGAAATATACTTCTGAAAAAAGTTCGACATCATGCAGGGCGTATATGCCGCTTGAATCCAGTTCGCCCTTGATCTGATACATTCTGTTTGGGTCGACTTCTTCGCCGATCTCTGCACCTTCGTAGTACGTCTTGAAGGCCTCCTGGATCTCGCTCCGGTCGTTCACGAAATCGAGGATGAACGTGTCTTCCTTGAAAGGGTGTGTGCGATTCAGGCGCGACAGGGTCTGGACGGCCTGGATGCCTGACAGACGCCTGTCGACATACATCGTGTGGAGAAGCGGCTGGTCAAATCCGGTCTGATATTTCTCTGCGACTAGTAGAACCTGATATTCGGACGTGGCGAAGACGTCGGGCAGTTCCTTTTCACGGACACCAAGATTCATTGCCTCCTCGGTGTAGGTCACATCGGGCAGCTTGTCGTCGGCCACCGCACCAGAGAATGCGACTAGCGATTTGAGCGCATACCCCCTCGCCTTGATGTAAGCGTCAAAGCTCTGCTTGTACCGTACTGCTTCCAGCCGCGAGCCGGTTACGACCATAGCTTTGGCGCGGCCGCCAACCTTGTGCTGGGTGGCTGCATGAAAGTGCTCGACCATAACTTCGGTTTTCTGGGCGATATTGTGCGGATGCAGCTTCAGGAAGCGCGCCAACGCCAGCGCCGCCTTTTTCCTGACGACATTCGGGTCGTCGTCACTAGCCTTCAACAGTCGAAAATAGGTGGCGTAGGTGGTGTAGTGCTTGAGGACATCGAGGATGAAGCCCTCCTCGATGGCCTGGCGCATGGTGTAGCGGTGGGCCGGTTTTCCGCCAACGCCAAACACCGCCAATGTCTTGTGCTTCGGCGTCGCAGTAAATGCGAAGAAGCTGATATTTGCCTGACGACCGCGCTTCGCCATGCTGCGGAACAGCTCGTCCTCGCCGACACTATCGTTCTCTGCCATGTAGCGCTGCGCCTCTTCGCGCAGCCGCTGCCCGCCGAGAACTTCTTTCAGGTCGGTTGCCGCTTCACCGCCCTGTGAGCTGTGCGCCTCATCGATGATAACGGCAAAATTCCGGGACTTTAGCACCCCGTCACCATCGTCCCCGCGCTCCTCAGCCAGCCGGATCAGCTGGCGCGAGACGAACGGGAACTTCTGCAAGGTCGTGATGATGATCGGCACCGAGCTCTCGAGCGCTTCCGCCAGCTGCCGGGAATTGTCGTCGATCTTCTGCACCACCCCGTGCTTGTGCTCGAACTGGTAGATCGTGTCCTGCAACTGCTTGTCGAGCACCACCCGATCGGTGATGACGATAACACTGTCGAACACCCGGTCATTGGCGCTGTCGTGCAGCGATGCAAGGCGATGGGTAAGCCAGCCAATGGTGTTGCTCTTACCGCTGCCCGCCGAATGCTCGATGAGATAATTGCGGCCTGGGCCTTCAGACTTGGCCCGCGCAACCAGATCTCGGACGGCCTCGAGCTGATGGTAGCGCGGGAAGATCAGGGTTTCCTTCTTGACCTTCCTGCCTGCGTCGTCGCGCTTTTCTTCCACTTGCAAATGGATGAACCGGGCCAGCAGATCTAGCAGGCTGTCGCGCTGCAGCACTTCTTCCCAGAGGTAGGCCGTGCGATAGCTCCTGCCCTTCTGGTCAGGAGGATTGCCTGCGCCGCCCTCATCGCCGCGATTGAAGGGCAGGAAGTGCGTAGCTGGGCCAGCCAATCGAGTTGTCATGAAGACCGCATCGGTATCTACGGCGAAATGTGCGAGAATCCGCCGCTTGAATTCGAAAATCGGTTCGCGCGGATCGCGGTCGCGGCGGTACTGGCGAATTGCATCTTCGACGGTCGATCCCGTCATCGCGTTTTTCAGCTCGACCGAGATCACCGGAATGCCGTTGACGCTCAGCACGAGGTCGAGCTCGTTGTCGTTGTTAAGCGAGTAGCGAAGCTGGCGGGTGACGCTGACGATGTTGGCGGCGTATCGTGCCTCCAGTTCGGCATTTAGATCGTGTGCAGCCTTGAAGGTCGCGACGCGCAGCGTCTTTCCATAGCACTTGAAGCCGTGTCGGAGCGTAGCAAGGGAGCCGTTGGCATCTATCCATTTTACCAGATCGGCCAACACCTGGGCGCGGGTTTTCTCGCCGTGCAAAGCTTCCAACGCTTTCCATTCTCGAGGCTGGGTTACGCGGATGAAGTCGATGACGGGATCAGGGAACAGCGCGGACGAACGGTCGAACGTGTCGGATAGCAGGGCAGTGTACCCGGTTGCCAAAAGAGCGCTCTCGATCACGGTCTCGAAAGCACCTTCCGTATGGCGGGCGGAACTTACCTTGGTCATGCTGCCAGCTTTCGTTTCAAAAACCAGACGGCGACAGGACTATATGGCTCAAGATTCCCTATGCCAGCTTCATACTGGTTCACTTTAGCTCTGACCTTGCCCTGATTTGGCTTTTTCATCTGCCACCATTTAATGAGGCCGTCGAGCACACCCTTGCGGCGATTCTTTAGCGTTGCGATGTTAAGGCCAAGTATGGCGTTTAATTGGTCATTAAAGTCCTGATCGTCAGAGTAAATCTCTCCGTTGTTTCGATACTTGAGACGTGCTTCTATCGCATGGGCAGGTGTCGCAGGATTCCACTTCAAATCCCGGTCATCTTTCAGCTTATCACAGTGGTACTGATCCGCACTCCCACCTTCTCCACCCCTGCAGGCTGCCAACAAGTTCGCATATACCAGCCTTTGTTCTGGGTATCCTGATTGGCTCTGCCAGTGTTCGATTCGCATACTCAGCGCATCTGCGGCGATTGGCGACATGCAGTAACAGCAAAGTCCGCGTTGCTCGGACACCAAAGCTAACCGAAGCACGGGCTTCCCACCGTAGTTAGCATAATCAGTGGGGTCCTGTGCGCGATGTTGGGTGAGACAGGCAGGTTCATTGCCCTTAGCGATGGCCCTCATTCCCCACCCTCTTCGAGGAAATCGAGGAGTAGTTTAGCTCGGACGACCTCGGGATCACTTTCACCGATCTCCTCGGCCAGCTTCGTCAACGCCTCGCGGGCATCTTTGGTGTTTTCGGCGTCGATCAACCTCGCAATCGATGCCAACCGCTCTTCAACGCGGGCATTGCGTGGAGCTGTGTTCATCAGCTCTTCCAGAACTCGGCTGGAATCAACCCCAAATGAGTGCGACGGTACGAATACATTGTCCCCATCGATCATCTGGATTTGCTCGTGGGCCACTTCGCCAATTACTTGGGGGGAATGGGTTGTTGCGATGAACTGGCAGTTGGGGAATGTCCGGGTCAGATCGCCTACAATTTTCCGTTGCCACTGCGGATGGAGATGCAGGTCAATCTCGTCGATCAAGATTACCGCCTCAGCCTCCCGCATCGGATCATCGAGGGTCGGATTGGCCTGGGTCAGGCGGCGAGCAATGTCGAGGATCAGCACCAAGACGCTTCGCTCACCATCCGACAGTTGACGGATGTCGAGCGTGGCACCGTCGTAATCGATAAGAATGCGCGGCGGCCCCTCCTCACTCGGGCGCAAGTTCGAGAATTGCGGCAAAAAGGTCGAGACAGCCTCTTCGAGCAACTCAACTGCGCGACGAGCAGGAGGATGTTCAGCCGCTTGGACACGTTGGGCGCGCATTCGTTCAGCGGTTTGCACTATGCTGAGCATCGAATTGCGAAGGGCGTTAAAGTAGGCGGGATACTTGGCCGCCACAGTCTTCGAGCCCTCGATGTCACGCTCCGTCAGCATTGATCGTCGGGTCGAGAAGTGCATGACGAGAGGTGCGCTCTTCTCTTTGGCGGCCCAGCCTTTCATGTCGGAAACTGAGGGGCTGAACAGTGCTGGTTCGGGGGAACTTAGAGTTTCCGCTAGCTCCCGCATGAGAGTCCGACGCCGGTCGCTGGGGCGCTCGATTTCGAGGATTTCACGCCGCAAACGTTCGATATTGGCCGGGTCGTCCCGCGCCACGGATTCCCGCCACTCACGCAAAGTGAAACGGCACTCGTGGCCATCCAACGAGAAATAGAGCGTGGCATCGGCGAATGGAGAACCGAAGCGGATGTCTTCTGCATCAAATCCGAACGGATTGATCCGGATACCTTGAACCTGCCGGTGGATATGCGAGGCGCAAGCGCGGATTGTGTCAAGCACAGTGCTCTTGCCTGCGCCGTTGATCCCGGCGATCAGGTTGAATTGAGGGTTGAAGGTGAATTCGGCAAACTCAAATCCGCGAAGGTTGAACAGCGAAAGGCTGGTGATCTTCATGCGGCCTCCGGAATATCTATCTGGCCGGTGACGGCGGCGGCGATCAGGGCGCTGCGGCGTTCCTTCAGAATGCCGATGGAGCGTTCGGTTGCGGTTGCTAGCTTGTCGATTTTCACGCGCTCTTCGGCGATGCTGGCAACGATCTGTTCTTGCTCGTCAAGCGGCGGCACGGGGATGCCAAGCGCTCCCAGAACACCTGTTTCGAGCTTCTTGGTCCCATGGGCAGATGAGTCTGCCTGATCAACAAGGTATTGCGTCGCCCCTTCCAACACGGCTTTCAGAAAGCGAGGGCTGATCCGTTCGTCACAGCGCAAGGCCTTCATGTCTTGATTGATCGTGACCGGAACGTTGTTGATTGCGGTAGGGAAGCTGTGGGCCAAGATCATCCCCCGAACCACAACAAGAACGGCATCTTCGTCGATCATCTTTAGGGCACTGTTGGCCAAAGCCTGCTCTGAGACATGGTCTTCGGCGTCGGTGATAAAGTCACGCTTCATGTCCTTGGGCGAAACCCACGGAATTTTGCCGTTCCAATATTCCTCCTTCTTGGTGTCGGGTGTCGCGCCGCCCATGAACGTAACCAGAAAGCGCAGCGGGACCGATGCCCAATGCGCCGGAATATCGCCGAGCCAGTCTATGCCGGAGGGGCGCAAGGGGGCGGAGCGGTCCAACCCACGCATGACCGCTTCCGCCGCCAGCGTCCGCCGCTTTTCGGCCAGCAAGCCCAGCAGCTTCTGCTTTGCTTCGATCAGGGTGTCGATTTGCGCGACATTTTCATTCAGAAATCCGGCAATTGAGTTTTGAACGTGGATGGGAGGATGCGGAACGCGTAGCGACTTAAGGTCATCCGTACTTAGCTCCATGAATGTTGAGCCACGGCCTAAAATTTGCAGATAGGCGGTGTTCGCATTTAGCCAGTGAAAATAGAATTGGGGGTCAACTCCCGATCCTGGCTCAAGCAAGAAGCACCCTTGATTGGAGCATAGTTCGACCTCTGCTACGGCAAGTTGGCCGATTGGAGCGCGTTTGGTGAGAACGATCGTTTCGGGCGGCGATAATCGCGCGCTACAACTCCTCAAGCCGTCATCCGTGATGCGGCGCTTCGTACCGACTATCTTCCCGTCTTTCGCCGCGCTGACATCTTCAGGCGTGACCCAAAAGATATCACCGTCCCAGTAATCGGGATTGCCACTTTCCGGCGTCGCGCCGCTTCCGATTGAAAACAGATGCCGAATGGCGATGTTCGGAAACGCGCTCACTCCGTCACCTCCTTCAGAAGGCGCAAGATTTCCTCTTCTGCTTGCTTCAGTTCTGCATCGATCACCGCCAGCGGCCGGGGCGGGGTGAACTTGTAGAAGTGGCGGTTGAAGTTGATTTCGTAACCTACCTTGTCCTTGCTCCGGTCCATCCAGGCATCGGGCACGTGGGGCAGGACCTCGCGCGCGAAGAAGGCGTCGATATCGACCTTGAGCGGGATGTTCTCGAAATCGCGCAGATCGGGATCGGGCTCGAACCCCTTGCCCTTTCGCACCTCTTTTGCGGCGACATCCTTAGCGGTGAACACGCTGCGAAACAGTTTTTGGTCGGCTGCTTTCCACTTTGACCCGCGCTTTTTTAGCAAGCGATCAATGGCAGCGGATACCGAGTTCCAGTCAAATTGCAGTTCGCGCCCGAGTTCCTTGTCGATCGCCTGGATATCATCGAGCAGGTGTGGTGCCGCATCGAGGAAGCGCGCCTTGTCTTCCACCGTCATCTGGTAACGCAAGCGCAAGGGGCGCTCGACCGTGACGCGAGTATAGCCGAAATCGTCATTGTCGAAGACCTTCGACTGCTCGCCTTGGGAAAACTGACCATAGCGGCGAACGATGTCGGCAATCTGATCCGGCTCGTCCGGACGGTCATCGCCCTCAAGCGCAGGCCCTTCGCCAATCTTGCGCCGCTTGTCGCCCTGGCTGCGGCGCATGGGAATCCAGGTGTCGCGCGCGTCGACCAGCTGGATCTTGCCCTTGCGGGCCTTTGCCTTCCGGTTGGTGACGATCCAAATGTAGGTGCCAATGCCAGTGTTGTAGAACATCTGCTCCGGCAAGGCGATGATCGCCTCCAGCATGTCCCCTTCGATGATCCACTTGCGGATGTTGCTTTCGCCGCCGCCAGCGCCACCGGTGAACAAGGGCGAACCGCTGAAGACGATCGCCGCGCGTGAGCCAAACTTATTGCTTGCAGGGTCAACGACTTCAAACTTTGAGATCATGTGCTGAAGGAACAGCAAAGACCCATCGTTTACCCGTGGCAGGCCGGCATGAAAGCGGCCGGAGTTGCCGCGCTCATGCTCCGCCACGATGTCCTTTTGCTGCTTCTTCCAATCCACTCCAAACGGCGGATTGGCGATGAAATAGTCAAATTTATGGCCCTCGAACTTGTCATCGGTGAAGGTGTCGCCAAACTGGATGTTCTCGCCATGCCCGTTGTGGTCAACCTGCTTCATCAGCATGTCAGACGCGGCAGTGGCGAAAGCTCGCTTGTTGTAGTCCTGGCCGTAGACATAAAGCTTCGCAGCAGCTCCGCGGCTGCGCATATAGGACTGCGCCTCAGCCAGCATTCCGCCCGTGCCGCACGCTGGGTCGAGCATCGTTTTCACAGCGGCGGATTGCTGGAACAGCGCATCATCCTCAATGAACAAGAGATCGACCATCAGCGTGATGACCTCACGTGGCGTAAAGTGATCGCCTGCCGTCTCGTTGGCTAGTTCATTGAATCGCCGGATCAGGTTCTCGAAAAGAAGCCCCATCTGGTCATTCTTGACCTTGTTAGGGTGTAGATCGACGCCAGCAATCTCCTTCACGATCAGGAACAGGATGCCTGCCTCGTGCATCCGCTCAATCTCGGCAGTGAACTCGAAATACTCGAAGATCTTCCGGACGTTTGCGGAAAAGCCATTTATGTAGGCTTGCAGGTGCTGGTTGATGTTGTCCGGATCGCCGAGCAGCTTCCTGAAATCATATGGTGCGCGGTTGTGGAAGCGATGGCCAGCTACCTGGTTCAGTTTGCTATCGAGCGCATCGCCCTGAATCTTGCCGCCCTCGCGACGCTTGGCCTCGGCCACGACCGCTTCTTTCGTATCGGCCAGAACGCAATCGAAGCGACGTAGGACGACCAACGGCAACATGACGCGTTCGTACTGCGGCGGGCGATAGGGGCCGCGCAGCAGGTTGGCAATTTCCCAGATCAGGTTGGAAAGGTCAGTATGCGTGGCCATCAGGCGTTTGTTCCGTTCTTTTCGCTTTGGGCCGAAAGGCGCTGATATTCCTCCACCGATAGAACGACGACGACAGGTCTGCCGTATTTGTCGATGGACACAGGCGCGGCCCGTGCCAGATCGATCAGTCGACCAAAGCCGTTCTTGGCGTCGCGCGCCGACATATGCTGCATAAGCCCCCCTAAGTTGGAGCTATTTTAGCCATGATAGCCTGAAAAGAAAACGCATTTTCGTAAGGTGCACGGGGTGTTCTGGCCGTCTGTGAGTGCCCCACCAACCCGGCTACCCACAGGGTCCTGCCGATGGGCGACCGGGAGGGGGTGGAGACGCAAATTTGCATTTAGCGAATTGCCGAACATTTTCTCAGCAGCGAGATTAAACCGATGAAATCTCGGCCGATGCCCGATTTTCGACGACCCGTGCGCAACGCTGAAGGTGGTCCGGCGCAGGGATATGATTGATCTCCACAGCGGTGGTGCCGCCACCATTCTCACCCACACCTTCCAGGCATGCAACGATGCGCCGATCGAGCCGATCGTATACGACTCCATCTCCTGCACCGTTGAGCTCCATCCGATCAACGATCAGCATACAAGTGGCATCGACGGCTTCCTGGAGTTTGTTGAAATATCGCTGAAAGACCATGGGATCGTCTTCCACGTGCGAAATGTAGCGATACTCTTCAATCGGCCATTCGTCATGATGGGTTTTTGTAGAAATGCTCTCCATTTTTTTAGTGTCAGCGCTATCGATAATCATTGTGGGTCTGTTTCCTTGGTGAAATTGAAGCCCGTTCAGAGGGCAGGGCTATATCTACCAAATCCGATCTGCCCAGTTCGATTTCATTTTTTGCAACCGTCATTTTTTTGGAACGATGCCTTGCGCCATCACGAGCGATCCAAACGCACGAACACAATCTCTCGAAATGGGCCAATTCGCTGGTATTCGCCCCCCAGATCACCACCATCAACGGAAACGGTGCGCGGGTAGCGCGATCTTGCTGACCTTCGCCACGGGAGAAGTGAAAGCGACCTCGAAGCAAAGCGATGTCGCAAACTTTCGAGAGCCGATCGTGGAAGTAATTTCCATCCGTTCGGGCGGGGACGAGCGCGACCACGATTTCGACCTTCCCGGCGCTCCACATCTCGTCTGCTCGCTGTAGCCATGAAATGGCGCGCGAAAAGGGCGGGTTCACAAAGGCCAGTCGCCCGGACCAGTCATCCCTGAGGCCGTCTCCACCGTCTTGAAGGGTTATCAGTCTTCGCGCCCGAACTGGGCTCTCCGGATGCGCGCAGGGGTCAATATCGATCGAACCCCAGATCTGGTCGAGAACATCTAGGAAATGCTCGGGTGTGAAGCGTTTGTCGCGCTCAGCCGAGTTGATGGGAATCAGTGGGATCATCTGTGGCTTGCGCCGCCTCATGGCCTTCGTTCCCAGGAAGCCAAGGACTTTCATTAGCGAGGCTACAGACCCTCGACCGCCTTCGAGCGCGCTAACCGTTGTGCGCGTTACACCAGCGCGATCTGCTAGATCAGCTTTCGAAAGCCTCAAATTTCTGCGCCTATTTCCGATCTGCTCTGATAACGTCTTGCCGCGCGCGAGACCGACGAGATGGTAATCGAGCGCGACCATCATGCGCAGCAAGAGGCTGAACGACCCGACGCCTGCTTCTATGCGCATTATGGCCTGCCGATCGACGCCGAGGGCCTTGGCAAGCTCCGCTTGGGTCTGGCCTCGCTCGCGTCGTGCACTCGCGATATCATTGATCAGGATGTGCTGCATAAAAGCATCAGATATTGCTCACAAAAACCTCGCAGTTCGATCCCCGGCGGCCATCGTCAAGAGATAGCTGAGCAGAGTTCGCATTTCGTGCACACGAATTTGAAATAGCAGAACCCTTGATTGCGCCCTGATGTCATTTGCCATGACGAGGATGCGACGGCCCCTTTACGGTTCGACGCCGCCCCGCCAGCCTCTGCATACGCCAGCGCCGGGTCTCGGGCGGCTTCCGCAGCCGACTTCGAAAAAAGATGCAGGCCGGTGTCGATTCATATTGATTCGACCACCCCCGATTCGGGTAAATAGCGTCATCCGATGAATTGATCGGCCCCGCAGTACATCCATTCAGGCTGCAACGAAAAAAAGCGCGTGAAGTCATCGACTCTCACGACGGGTTCGTTCGCCTGAATGATGTTCTGGCGTAGGGGAGGTCAAAACTTAGGATGTAAACTCTATGAGGACACTTCAGAATTACTATGTTTTCTTATATCTCAACTATGTCGAACAATGGTTCCCCACCATTGCTGACCAAGACTATCCAAAGGATCAACGGGGAGTGGGTCAAGTCCGCCTACGACAATGCCTACCTGTTCGCTTGCAGCTGGAGACCCGCAAAAACCGGGTTGGGCAAGGCTTGGGAGCCTGACGACGGAGATGCCGATGCTGCCGGACGCTGTGG
>NZ_BMLK01000051.1 GCF_014645195.1 Novosphingobium indicum
CATTCCATTCCTCCTTCGTGGCAAAATCTAAAACAGATTTTGGGCCACTCAGAAGGGGGCAGATCAGGCCCGGTCGATGCCGATGTGGTTCTTGTAACCGAACATCGGGATGGCGAGATCGACCGGCTTGAACGCCTTGGGATCGGCGCCTTCCTTCACCTTGGCCTTGCTATATTTGACGCTCCAGCGCGCATCGCGGTCCTTCTGCCGGAGCTTCGCTGGCTTGGCCTTCCAGTGCTCCGGGATCTTGCCCTCCTTGATCGCCGTCTTCTCGGCCTCGGTGTTGCGCTGCTTGGGCGCGGGCACGACAGTGGCGTCGATGATCTGCCCGCCCATGGCAAGATAACCCCGATCAGTCAGCGCGGCATCGAAGCGGGCGAACAGCCGGTCGATCGCCTTGGCCTTGACCAGCCTCTCGCGGAACAGCCAGACCGTCGTCGCGTCGGGCACCGTGCCCTCGAGCCCCAGGCCGAGGAACCGCTGGAACGACAGCCGATCCTTGATCTGGAACTCGGTGGCCTCGTCCGACAGCGAGTACAGCGCCTGCAGCACCAAGATCTTGAACATCAGCACCGGATCAAACGGCGGCCTGCCGCCCTTGCTGCGAGCGCTCCGCCGAAGCGCCGCCGCCAGCGGTCCACGGAAAACCTCGAAGTCAACAACAGCCGCCAAGCGCTCAAGCGGATCGCCCGCTGCACTCAGTGCTTCGTACCGGTCCGAAAGATCAAAGAAACCAGGCTGTCCCGCCATCACTGCCTCCTCTGCAACGCAGGGGCAGTGAATCAGTTCAAGCCGCTATGCACCAGAGGTTTTTCGAGGCGTCCAGTTGAGTGCCTGAGGCCTGCAAAGGGCCCCATAGGGGCGGTGTGCGTCATCAATCCCAATCGCCCCTCGAGATTCGCGCAGTTTAAAGGCAGTCAGTCGCGCAGTGGAATCTCGTACTTGTTGCAATAGTCTGCGAAGCGTTCCCTGACCTGCGCCTTGGTGATGCCAAATTCACCGATGTCATAGGTGTGCTTGCCGTGCCGCCCCTTGGGATTGGCATCGAGGTGCGCACGCATGCCGCTCTCTACCGCAGCGGTCCACCGCTCTCCGAAGTGATCGTAAAGCCCCTTCATGGCCCCGATCGGGTCGCGCATGAGATCCGTGTAAAGCACATCGTAAATCGCGTCCGGGCCGTGCTCGGCCCGGAATTTCTCGGACCGCGCGATCATGATTTCGAACATTTCCATCATAGAAGTGCCGATAGCGTCCAGATCGACGGTGTCCGACAGCATCTTGCGAACTTCTTTGATGAGGCTGCACGCCGAACCGACAACTTCGAGGGGGTCGCGGTGGGTCATCACCAGTTGCGCGTCGGGGTAGACCGTTGTCAGCGCGTCCAGAAACAGCGGATGCCACGGGTTCTTGAGCGTCCAGCGCCCGCCTTCATTTTCCTGGAGGAGTTGCAGTAGGCGCTTGTGATAGCGAAAGGCCGGCAGATAATCCGCTTCAAGAAACCACTTGCGGTAGGTCGGGACGTAAGTGTTGGATTCGAAGACCTGCGCACAGAACGACTGGGTCATCGAGAACTGGCATTCCGTCGGCCCATCGGGCTCCTCATAGTGGATCGCAGCGATATGCGGCGCATGGACCAGCGCGCCTTCCAGCCGCGCCTTCTCACGCTCGTAGCGGTCACCGGACTTGCGCCCGCCGGTCTGCATCGGGGGCACTGACTCCTGGCTTTCCCAACGCAGGAAGCAGCGGCGCGCAGGATCAGAATCGAGCAGGTTGATGAAAAGCGTTGTCCCTGTGCGCGGCAATCCGAAAACGAACATCGGCCGCTCGATGGGACGATCGAGCAAATCCGGATGGTGCTTGAGATAGTCTTCCACCCGCAGCCGGTTGACGAGCTGCTTGTGGATGAGGCCACGCATGTTCGCCTCGCCCCGCTCGTTCAAACGCGCTTCGCGGTTCACTGCCTCGACGAGGACATTGAGCCCTTCGAGGATCGCGTCATCACCAAGATCGACCAGTTCCGTATCGCTGCGGGCAGCCGCCAGAAGTTCAGTTGTAGATAGCATATTTTTCCATATATGGATATCATACGTTGATAATTGGACTTTTGAGTGTATGCAGTCTGGGAGTCAATGCACAATCGGGGCGGCCATTTGATGGACAGATCGAACAGTCGCGTAGTGGACGTCGTCAATCTTCTGGCGACGTACCCGGCAGAGCGGTTCTCGCTATCGCAGATCGCTTCGAGGCTCGGGCTCAGCCACGGGTCCGCCCACCGCGTGCTGACCACCCTGACCGAGGCGGGCTATGTTTCGCGACACCCTCGCCACAAAACCTTCTCGCTGGGACTTGCCTTGGTGATGATTGGCCAGGCAGCTCTTTCTAGGCACCGCAGCATCGATGCGGCGCGACACGAGATGCGGCTGCTGGCCCAGGACCTGAAGGCGCAGTGCACAGCATCGGCAGTCCTCAACGACGAACTCATCCTGGTCGCCAAGGAGGGAACACCGCAGACCCATGAGGGCGTTAGCCGTATTGGTGAGCGCCGGGCGTTCATTCCGCCCGTCGGCCTTGCGCACGTAGCCTGGGCCCCGCGGCCGGTCCGGCAAGCCTATCTGGCGCGACTGCCTCAAGACATGCAGCCGGCACTGGCCGAACATCTGCTACGCGCGCTTCCTCTTATCCGCAGCCGCGGATATACGATTGCGGCGAACGGCCCCAATCAGACACCGCTGCGCAAGGCGCTCCTGATCGACATCGGGGCACGCCGCGACGATACCTACTGGTCTTCGCTGCAAACCGCTGTTTCAGCACTTACGGCCCCGGAAATTCAGGCCGAGGACCTGGAAGCCGTTGTTGATCAGGGGGCAATCTACATTTCGGCCCCAGTGTTCGGCCCGGACGGTGAAGTTGAGCTTGAGCTCACGCTATCGGGACTTCAGCCGGATCTCGATATAGCCCGGATCAAACAAAGTGTCAGGCGCCTATGCGCCGCTGCTGCCGCCGTCACCGCCGAGAGCCATGGGCGATGCCCGCAGTGAATGCGCGCTTGGCATCGGCGGCGAGATGCGACCGCGCCGCAACAGAACAGCATCCTCCCCAAGGTTGCCAGTGCGCTCACGGAAGAAAGCCGCAAAGTCGGATGGGAGTTGCGCCATCGTGGCATCTATCCATGTGCAACTGCCGCCAGAATGATGGCCTGACTGACAGACTTGGCTTTCGGCGTACCTGCCGCACAGATCGACATTTAAGGCTTCCTGTCGCGATATGCGGGATTGGTGCAAGATTTACAGAACTGGCCACCTTCGAAGGTGCCATTATTCAGGAGTTTGCGAATGACCAAGGTGATGCAAGGGGTTCGGATTCTGGAAGTAGCCCAGCACACTTTCGTGCCGGCTGCCGGCGCCCTTCTCGCTGATTGGGGCGCCGATGTGATCAAAATAGAGCATCCCGTACGCGGCGATGCGATGCGTGGGCTTGTCACGCTGGGCGGTCAAAAGGTCAATCCGCACCGCAACACCTTGATGGAGCATCCCAATCGCGGCAAGCGCAGCGTCGGCGTCGACATCTCGACGTCCGAGGGTCAGGAGCTGATCTACGAGATCGCCAAGACCTGCGACGTGTTCCTGACCAATTATCTCCCGCAACTGCGCCGCAAGCTCAACATCGACGTCGAGCATCTTCGCGCAGCCAACCCGAACATCATCTACGCGCGCGGCAGCGCCTATGGTGACAAGGGACCAGAACGAGAGATTGGCGGTTTCGACGGCACCGCTTTCTGGACGCGCAGCGGCGTAGGCTACTCCATGAGCCCGGCCGAACTCGAAGGCCCGTTGTCGCAGGGTATTCCAGCATTCGGCGATTCGACCGGCGGCATGAACATCGCGGGCGGCATTGCCGCTGCACTCTTCCACCGCACCCAGACGGGCGAGGCGATCGAAGTCGATGTCTCGCTACTCAGCACGGCCTGGTGGTCGGCGGGCACTGCGGTGGACCAGTTCATGGAAACAGGCTCGGTGACCCGCGTCGGCATGCCCAGGTCGGGCGCCAGCGGCATCAATCCGTTCATGGGCAACTACCGGACCGCAGACGGTGGCACCATTAACCTGTGCATCCTGATTCCCGGCCGCTACATCAGCGACACCTTTGCACACCTTGGCGTACCGGAAGCTGCTGAAGATCCCCGGTTCTCAAGCGTCGGGGCCCTTATGGAAAACTGCGCGGAAGCGAGCGCGATCATCGCGCACCAGTTCGCGGAAAAGCCGTTTGCCTACTGGCGCGAGCACCTCAAGACGATGGCCGGACAATGGGCCCCCTTCCAGAGCCTGCTCGATCTCAGCAATGATGAACAGGCGCTCGCCAACGACATGGTGATCGAGGTCGAAGCCTCGGACGGCGGACCGCTGAAGCTGGTCCGCGGCCCGGTGCAGTTCAACCACGCACCGGTCGAAACCACTCGCGCGCCCCAAGCGTCAGAACATACCGAATTGTTCCTCATGGAACTCGGGGTCGAATGGGGCCGGATCGAAAATCTCAAGGCTTCCGGAACCATCGCCTGACCAGGCCGGAAAACGAAGCGGCGGTTTCGATCGCGTCTTCGTTTTCCGGGCCGCCGCGAGATCCGGTACCGGCATTGGAACTCACTCAGCCCGGCAGAGCCCGTACCCCTTTGGGGCTTTTCTCGATCGTGCCTCGCGAGCCATGCGCAGATTGCAGTGCTGCATCCGCCCAGGTTTTTCTACCTTGGTCAATGTTGCACCGCGGATGCAGTTTGCGCTTCAGGGACTGCAAGAATTACTTGTCGGCAATGCCCTGCAAATCCTGCGGTATCCAGTTGGGTTGCCGCTTCTCCATGAATGAACGCATCCCTTCCCGCACTTCCTGACCGTGCGCCAGCGAGGCGAACATCGTCTCATAGTCGATCTGTGCATACTGCTGGTTCAGCATTCGCTTCACATGGGCTCGTGCTTCCGGAGCAGTCCTGAGGATCTGCACCGCCGCCTCGCGCGCTTCGGCGCGAAGCTGGTCGTGCGACACAATCCGTGACACCAATCCGATCTGGTGGGCTTCCGCCGCGTCGATCGTGCGCGCCGAGAGTAAAAGATCGCGTGCCCGTGCCATCCCGACATGCGCGGGCAGAACTGCGGCATATGTGGCATCGACTATACCACGCAACAGTTCGGGAACCCGAAAACTCGCCCGCTCGCTCACGACAGCGATATCGGACATCATGGCCACGAGCAGGCCGCCTGCCTGGCAGATTCCGTTCACTGCGGATATGACCGGCGCCATGCTTTCGCGGATAGCGATGAAAGGCAGTGTCTCATATGTCAGACCGCTCGGCACCTTCTCGTCGTCAGGCTCGTAGCGGCCGCCCAGATCCCCGCCCGGCGCGAATACGTCCCCTGTTCCGGTCAGGATGAGCGCTCTCAAGTCGTTCCCGGGATCGTTCACCAGGCGCACCGCCCGCTTGATACCGAAGTACATGGCCGGCGTGAACGCGTTGCGCGCATGTGGCCGATCGATAGTGCACCACAAGAGGGGACCGTCCTGCTCCAGCTTCAGACATTTCGATCCGACGTCGAATTCACTCATGTCGCCTCCTTCAACCAGGTACATGACCTGGCCATTTTTGCATCTATGCATCGCGCCAATTCACGGCGCCCCTTGATCACCCACGCTCATGAGCTAGCCAAAAAACGCTCGGGCATCCGCCGGACGTTGAAGAGCATCTTCTGGCCGACGCACAAATCACGTTGATTCAAGCTTCTTTGCGGCAAGGGCGCGAAGGTCAGCCGTCTTTATCTTCGCGCTGCCGGTCAACTGCAAATCGGCGGAACCGAAAAACAGAACCCTGCGAGGGACCTTGTAGCTGGCCAGTTTCTCCTTCGCCCAGCTCTGGACGGACTTCTCGTCCAGATGCGCGCCATCATGAAGTACGATGCAAGAGACTACCATTTCGCCCAACGTGTGGTGCGGCACACCGATGGTCTGCACCATCTTAACCTGCGGGCACTCGCAGATCACATCGTCGATTTCCAGCGGGGACACATTGGCCCCGCCCGTCTTGATGATGTCGTTGAGGCGCCCTTCCCAGTGCAGACGCCCCTCGCTGTCGAGCCATCCGCCATCGCCGGTTCGGAAGAAGCCTTCCTCGTCCAGGGTGTCGGCAAGCGGCACGCCGAGGTAGCCAAGCATGAGGGTCGGCCCCTTGACCGCCAGTTCGCCGCGCTCGCCAACCGGCAGCGCGCGCCCAGACTGCGGCTCCACGATCTTTATGATGTTGCCCGGCAGCGGAAGGCCATGACTGTCTCCGGCTTCTTCACGGCTCGTCTGCGCGGGATAAGCGGTGCTGAGGGTAAATGTTTCGGTATTGCCATAGCAGTGGCGCGGTTCGATCCAGCTGGAATTGACCTTTGGATGCCTGGCGATGGGCGAACTGGCATCCACGTAAACCAACGCAGAAAGGTCTGCCTTTTCCCAGTTCGGGGCGCCGATGAGTTGCTCCCACTGATGCGGCCAGGCGAAAAGAAAGTTGACCCTTTCGGCCTCCATCATCTCCAGCGCTTCGGCAGGATGGAAGGTTCGTTGAAGCACGATGGTGCCGCCGCAAGCCAGAGTACCTCCGACAATCATCGAAAAGTTGCCCGACCAGAAGAAGCCATTGGCCGTCCAGCTGCGAACGCCGTCGGCCAGGCCCTGTTGCGGCCCCATCCGCCACATTTGCAAGGCAACGCCGCGATGCGCGGACAGAATACCCTTGGGCCTTGCCGTCGATCCCGACGAAAAGAACAGGGCGCCGGGATCGGCCGGCGAGACTGCCGCAGCTCTCCTGGCCACGCGATCATCAGCCAAGCCCGCTCCACGCTCCAGAAACCCTTGCCAGGTCTGCATTGCGCCTCTCGCTCCTTCCCCCACCATGGCAAGCGAGCGCAGAAACGGGAACACTTCGGATGCGAATGGCTCTTGCGGATCGCGGCCGATCCGGGGATCCAGTTCGCACAGGGTTTCGAGGAAATCCTTCTTGAGAACCGAGCGTTCTAGCAGCAATGTCGACACAGCGGACAGTTCTAGAAGATAGGCCAGTTCGGCAGCGGTCGAGAACGTGCTAATCGGTGCCGCCACGCCGCCCGCCAGGGCCGCGCCGAACACCGATGTCAGGAATTCCGGTCGGTTGGTCATCAGCACACCGACGCGCTCGCCCTTCCCGAGGCCGTCGGCGATCAGGGCCTTGGCCACGGCCATGGAGCGGTTCCACAGGTCCTCGTAGGTCCAACGCTCGACGCGGCCGTCCTCGTTGCGATGAACCAAGGCTTCATGCGCGCCGAAGCGCTGGACAACGTCCTGGAGGAAGCCGCCAAGCGTCAGCGCGCCCAGTCCCTGCTCTTCCGCGAGGGGGATACCGCGTGAAATCGAGACGGCAGGATTAGCTATGTAGCGATGTTCGTTCACAGCTCGTTTCCCATCAGTAAGGCAACTGGACCTCATTGACGGACGACACGACCGTCTTGCCATCCTGATTGGTCATCACCACGTTGATGCGCACAACGGGGAAGCCCCACTCCGATTTTTCGATCTTCTCCACCACTTCGCCCTCGATATAGGTGACATCGCCTTCAAAGGCAGGGCCGCGGAACTCGGACTTGGCATGGCGCACCATACCGTCGTGCCCAGCCCAAAACGCTAGGTAATCGGTATTCCAGGCCGCCATGGTCGCTCCGTAGCCGTAAGCTCGGTGCATGCCGATCTCGCTTGCCCGGCTGTCATCGATATGGCCCCGCGAGGGCCCCAGATAGAGGCCATCGCGCAGGCGCGGATCGATCATGGCGCCTTCCTCATCAAAGCTGAAGCCCTCGATCCAGCCCATGTCCTGGTTGACCCAGCAGTCCTTTACGCCCGGAATGGTGTTCCAGTAAAACGATCCCCAGATATTGAAGATGAAGGCCCGGTATTCGGTAGTGAAGCTGGCGATCGAGTGCGGACCGATGACCCGGCGCGGCAGCTTGTCGCCTAACGAGACCTCTTCGAAATGCGGTGAACGGCCCTCGCGGTTCGACATGAACCAGTCTTTGCGGATCTGGTCGATTTCCGCGAGTTCGGCCTGCGCCCACTTGCGAGGCGTACCAGCGGTCGAAGCGTACATGCCGCGCTTTTCCGCCTCCTTTGCCAGATAGCGGATCACTGTCGGGCAGGACTTGGCGACCAGGTCGCCGCGCTGGTTGCGATGGATCGTATCGCCGCGTTGAAACAGGGTCGGGCCTGCAAATTTGGTGTCGGTCAGCTTGTAGCCGGTGAAGATGCGCTCATGGCTGAGGTGGTCGCCCGGCCTGATGTGCGTACCGTACCACCACCATTCCTCCCCGCCGAAGATCATGTGCTGGCCGTCGATTCTTCCCACGCAGGCCTGGTTGTTACCATGGCCGTAATCCAGCGCCACGGCGATCGACTGGGGCGCAATGATGTCGCCGAACTTGGTGCCCTGTGCGAATAGCTGATCCCAATGGAGCGGGTTCACGTAATCCATCGCCATGACCCAGCGCCGGATATCGGTCTTGCTGCACGGCTCCCAGAGTTCGCCGCCGCCCACCTGATGTCCGAGGCGCCATTCGACGTCCGAGATGTCCATTTTCACCTGGGGATCGCCGTCAGCCATGTCGCTCTCCTTTTCCGGTGAAGTAGTGCGGCGCGAGGCCGTACCGCTCCATTTATTTTGTGGTTGGAAAGGTCCCTGCATCAGCACTTGGCACCAAGGCTTGACGGAATGGGACAAAATCACCGGACGTCACCTTCCGGAAAGCGTCCTTCTGATTTCGCCCGGCGACTGTCCAAACCATCGCCTGCAATTTCTGGAAAAGATCGACTGTTCGGCAAAGCCGAGTTTCTCGGAGATGCGGCGAAAATCGAGTTCGGTCCGCTCCAGATAGTAGAGCGCCAGATCCCGGCGGACTTCGTCCTTCACTTCCTGAAAGCTGCTACCTTCCTGCTTCAATCGCCTGCGCAGCGTCCGATTGTGCAGGTTCATTGCGCGAGCGATCACACCACTCGAACAATCTCCAAGCGATAACCGGCGCATTATCAGCCCACGCACTTGAGCATGGACAGGAGGCCGTTGGGCCGGAAACGCATGCTCAATGTAGCTCACCATGTCACTATGTAATTGCGCGCTGTGCTGCATGATCGGACAAGCGAAGTCCTCGCGCAAAAACACGACGCCATCAGCAGGTTCTCCGAACCTCACTTCGCAACCGAAATAATGGCGATAGGTCCTGCGAGGCGAAATCGGCTCGTGCCGGAAGTGGATCCTGCGGCCTCGGGCATGGCTGCCCGTCATAGCCAGCGCCTCCAGATGCCCAACAAGAAGAATTTGCTCCATGGCCTGCGCCCTGTTCGCTACGTTCCCGAGCAGAAGCTCGTGACCTACGAACGTCTCGCCATTATCTCCCAAGGGATGCAACCATATCCGCGCTGCACGGCTGTGTGCATTGCTATGCTCGCACGCGAATATCACGGCTTCGCCGAACGTCTTTGAATTGCGCATTACCTGCCCGAGCGGCCCGAAAATGCTGCCGCCCTGTTGCCTCTGCGCCAATCTCATGCCGAGGTCCGGGCATTTCAGAACCTGGGCCGCGATTTCGAGCAGTGTGATCGATTGCCGATAGGTCAATTTCCCCCATCCACCGGCAAATTCGATGCTCGCAATGCTTGCAGCTCGGAGAAGTTCCGAAACATCGCCCTCCAGTTCGGAGACGAGCTCCGGAAAATGCCGCAGCAAGTGGGCATTGAGGTTTTCGAATGCTACGTCCTCGGAAACGGAAGCCACGTTGTACCTCCTTGGCTTCGTAGTTGGGTGCGTATATTCCAACGCCGATACCGCTAGTCAATGCAGAGGCGATTGCGAAATTTAACCTGTGACAGTCAGAATTGATCGAACCAATTCTACATTGACCATCTCGAATTCGTAAATATAGGACCTGATCCAGATCCAGAACATACCGTCATTTGCAACCTACATGAGGCTTTATTGATTTGAATATCGCAGAAATCCATCACATTAATATTTCGAAAATCCCTCTTGTAGAACATATAATATATTGTAGTAATATTTTCATTGAACTGATAAAAATATCCTATATTTTGTTTTCATTTTTACTAGGCTCAGGACCCATTGATTGGTTGAGGGCGATGTGATTCATGCTCCAGGAGGAGACTGAGCATGAGCGACCTGTACTGGCTAACGGACGAGCAGATGGCGCGGCTTTCGCCGTATTTTCCCAAGAGTCATGGCAAGCCCCGGGTCGATGACCTGCGCGTGCTGAGCGGGATCATCTTCGTCAATCGCAACGGTTTGCGCTGGCGTGATGCGCCGAGGGAATACGGTCCGCACAAGACGCTCTACAACCGCTGGAAACGTTGGGGCGAGATGGGCGTGTTCGGCCGGATGATGGCAGGTCTTGCCGCCGGAAGGGCAGAGCCCAAGACCGTCATGATCGATGCGACCTACTTGAAAGCGCACCGCACAGCCTCGAGCCTGCGGGTAAAAAAGGGGATCTTGGGCGCCTGATCGGGCGCACCAAGGGCGGCATGAACACCAAGCTTCATGCGATCACCGACGCCCAATGGTCGGCCCTTGAGCTTCTTCATCACCGCCGGCCAGATCAGCGATTAACAGGTTGCGGAAAAAGGGCGTCGCCGTGGCCGGCAGTGCCCAGCCTTCGGGGTAGTGGTGCG
>NZ_BMLK01000052.1 GCF_014645195.1 Novosphingobium indicum
TCCTGAGTCCAGTTACAGGCGCTTCATTGTCCACGGCGCCGTGTTTGCAAAAGGTACAATCGCCAAGAAGTTTATCGGGATCCGGGACTGTCGTTGCCCGCCTGTTGAAACAGCAGCGGCGAAGACGACGGCTCCGGAAAAACGGGGAGTGTGAGAAGACGACGACCTGCATGGGCAAAACGATCGAATAGATCTGGGTCAGGAAAACCAGTTGGACACCCCGAGCCCAAGAGCTCGTTTTCGAGATTTGGACCTGATCCCGCGCACACCATACCGGCCCGCGGCAAAGCCGCACAAACCAGGCCTGACAGAAGCGCGCTCTCGATCACTCTCACGCAGATCAAAATCATCTTGCACTACGGGCGGCAACCACAGAAGGTGTCCAGCTGATCCGCGGGCGGTGTCCCGAGAGGGAAGCAGGGACGAATGATCTGCGAAGGCGGTCAGATGGGCTCCAAAGCACGCATCGAGTCAATGCAACGTTTGCCTCTGTGAGACCCGATACAGCACGACCAACTCCGGCTCGGCGAGTGCGGACAGATCCAGATCCTAAAGAAGAATCAAAGTAGAATCTTAGGGTAAATCTTTATGAAAATCTGTACCGCACGATCAGCGACTTGGTCGGCTACAACGTTGTTTTCATGTTGCAACTCCAGTATCAACCTTCGATGAAATCCTGAGGAGCAAAGATCAAGTAACAGCGCAGCCGCGTCACTTGGGTCTTCGTCGTATAAGAAATTAGCTAAATGTAAGGAAATTTGATCTCGAAAATACAAAAATGTATTATTGTAGAAAATATTTTCTAACTTGGGAATGCGTCGATTGTTGATAATTATCATTCGCTCGATTTCGATAGTATCGTCTCGCATCAAGAAATAACAAAATCTTTTCGAAGAAAAGTTCAACAACCTAGATATACTGCGACATTCAGAAATATCGAGTTGAAGAAAACTTCTAAAGAACTTCATTTTTGCTTCAATAGCGGCAAAACAATGTCTTCCTTGTTATCAAAATATTGCCACAGAGTGCTCTTCGATCCGCCCAACATACTAGAAATATCAGACATAGTGACATTATCGCAGCCACTGGCTAAAAACGCATTCATTGCAACGTCTACGATATTTTTACGACGCGCTCTTCTTTTCAGTTCTCTTTTTGAACTGATAGGAGACTTTTTTTGCCGCATAAATCCTACTTGGCTTCGGATCATCGAAAAAATATGGTGCCCGATAATGTCGGAGACAGATAAGAAAAAATTAATTTCTTAATAAGAACATGATTATCTTATGCTAATTCTAGCTATAATTCTTGCCACCAAGCTTTCTCTAAGTGGCTGCCCTCGCTTAATTTTTCTCCAGGTATTATAGCTTATCCCAAGCTCTTTCTGTAACACTGAATCCGTTCTTCCAGTTGAAAAACGTATAATTTTATCCGCGATATCTTTTGGCAGTTTCACCATCTTACATTGTGAACTCATATCGGAATGTTCCGAGGATTACTGCTAAAGGTATAATGCATAACTTTTCATATCGGGTAGACAAGATACCGCGGGAGTACTGACGTATCCAATTCGGCACGGCGGGACAAAAACTTGGCCCGACCATCGCCCGAAAGCCGAACCATATCGAGATAGCGACCCGCGGCAAGAATTTGAGTGACCCCGGTATCCATCGGCGTCATGAAAACCGAAAAATTCGAGATGGCCTCTGCCGTGCTGGCATCGACCTGCCGATGGCTGACGCGCTGGACGAAATGGCGGGTGCGGTAGTCCTGAAACGTCCCTGCCCAGATTTCGGTGACATATGTGACGCGATCTTCGAGTCGCGCGCGGCAATCGTCGAACATGAACCCGAGTTCAAGGTTGTGCTCGGTGTTCTCGGCTGCGCGGCAATAATAGGACGCCTCGTTTTCCTCGGCATAGTTCGCCAGCCAGCCTTTCATGTCCTTGCTGTCGAGTGCATTGGCGTCGGCCAGCAACAGCCGGTCGAGCGCCATTTCCAGCCCGTTCATGGAGTCTGTCATGCCTCAGCCCTCTCGAAACCCATGACCGAGCGGTAATATTCCCAGCGCGGAAGGTTGCCGCTTTCGTCATTCTGCGAGAATTCGGATTCCAGCTTGCCTGGATCGCGCACCCCCTTCTGGAAGATCGCGTTGCCCGGCGTGTGGCTTCCGATGTGGATCCGGTGAAAGATCGAGGCGTCCTCCATGCTGATCAGTCCGCATGGTCCGAGCAGGTTGGAACTTTGCCGCAAGCGGTGGCGAAGCATGTCCGCATCGTCGTTCTGGTGGGCGAAATAGGCGTAGTGGACCTCAGTCGTTTCGGCATCGATTGGGGTCGCGAAGCGCAGGTTTATGACGTCAAGGTGTTTGGTCGAAACGAAGGTCGGGAACAACTGGACGATGCGTGATCCGACCGATGGATCCTGCCCTTTGAAGGCAATCAGATCCTTATCTTTTAGAACGCTGGGACCGCTCGCCACGGAGAGTGCCGACTCGAAACAGACATGGCCACGTTTGGTGGCGGTATACTGCCGCCCTTTGCCGCCCTGCCAATTGAGCATCTTGAATGCCGCGTGGAGCAGCGGGGCATGGTAGCCATCGTTGTCGTTGTAACCTTTCCAGTTGCTGTCATAGCGAACCTTCTGGTAGCCCAGCAGTTTGAGGCGACCGTCGCTCGCCATCAGTTCGCGCAGGGTTTCGCCTGCTTCGCCGAGAAACTGGTCAAGGGGTTCGGTCTCAGCCGAGAACGTCACGAATATCAGGCCGTAGAACAGTTCGAAGCGCGGCTGCCCCAAGGGGTAGTCGGCCTTGTCGAAACCGGGTACGAATTCGCGCGGGTTGGGACATCCAACAAGCTCGCCCTTGGCGCTGAACAGCCAACGGTGATAGGGGCATTCGAACTCGGTTTTGTTGCCCATTACCGCAGTTTCGAGCTGGTTGCTGCGATGCGAGCAGGCATTGTAAAACACGCGAACCTCGCCCCCTTCATCCCGCGAGATCAGCAGCGGGATCCCTGCGAGGCGGATCGTCCGGAAATCGCCTGGGTTGGGCAATTCGCTTTCGTGCGCAACCGGATGCCATTCCGGGCCGTGAAATATCCGCTTGATCTCTTCCGAGTAGAGATCCGATCGGGTAAATGCCGCCTTGGGAACTTCGTTATAGTTCTTCGGCCAGGTCAGGGTCACGTCAGCCATCCTCTTGCTCCCGATTTTTCTGTGGTCGCCTGCCGGCCTGCCTTTAACGCTCTGCTTCGAGCGCTTTGCCCAGTTCGGCCCACATCCGGCCCGAATTACGCGCGCCTTCGAGATAGTTTTCGGGACATAGGTGATAGGGCGGACGGCAAGGTCCGGCGTTCATCCATCCACCGGCGGTCATCCGCGCCTTTTCCAGCGGAATGTTGTAGGTGGAGAAGTCCTTGAAGCTGCCGTTGGGAAACAGCGTTGCTGCCGTGGGCGCGAGCCGCCCCATGAATGTCTTGGCCTTGCTCCAGTCGCCGGTGGCTCGGGCCTGTGCGACGAGATCGCGCAATGTCGTACTGACGAGAGGATGGCAGACCGCGCCGCTGGTCCAGAAGGCATCGACCGAATCGTCCATCCGCGCCGCGCCATAGTAATCGAAGTCGATCGGCAGCAGCTTGATCCGCCCCTTGATTGCGGCCAGATCGGGCAGCAGTGTGCCGACACCGATATACTTGGCGGTAACAACTTGGGGAATTTCGGCGACCTGACCCCAGAAATGGCGCGGGAAATCGAACTTGAATGCTTCGGGATTGGCATAGATTGCAATATTGATATCGGGCACCGCCTCAGCGACATCCTTGTAGAATTGGACCGCGACATCGACGCTCGGCGCGCACCACATCGGTACGCCCAGCATCGTCCCGGTCGCGCCGATATCGACTGCCTTGCGGGTCAGCGCGATGGTGTCGCGGGTGTTGATGCAGGTTGTGCCGACAAACACCGGCACCCGGCCTGCGGCGGTATCGACGATAGTCTTCATAAAGACGAGCTTTTCGTCAAGTGTCATGGTCGCGGCCTCGCCCAGCGTCCCCATACTGAGAATGCCGTCGACCCCGGCCTCGATCAGGCCGTCGACCATGCGGGCCGCTTCGTCGACATTAACAGTATCAGCGGCGCGCCAGTCGGAAGCACCTTCCTTGGCCGGCGTCGGCACGATCGCCCAGGCACCCTTCACATCAGCAGCAGTCAGCAGTTCACGCGCCACGAAACATCTCCCAAAGACTCTTCAATCATTAGCCAATGTGTAACGCATTTCCTATTAACTTGGCAAGGGTTGAATGCGGTTTTATGAGGCCGAATGCCACTAGGATTGCACGCGTCCAGCCGGATGCGGTGTGGGTTGGGAGAAATCAGGGATGACAGACGCAAACGGCAGATTTGCAGGCAAGATCGCAGTTGTCACAGGAGCAGCCCAGGGGATCGGCTTTGCTACCGCGCAGCGCCTAGGGCGAGAAGGGGCCACAGTCGTGGTTGCCGATCGTGCAGAACAGGCGACACTGGATGCGGTTGCGCGACTTATGGCCGAATCTGTCGACGCGCACCCCGCCATCCACGACCTTGAGCAACAGGCTGGAGCCGCTGCCCTGTATAACGCTGTAAGCGATAAATTCGGGCGGATCGACGTGGCCGTCCATAATGTAGGTGGCACGATCTGGGCCAAGCCCTATTGGGAATACACCACCGAAGAAATCGTCGCCGAGATTAATCGCTCGCTGTGGCCGACGCTGTGGTGCTGCCATGCAGTGCTGCCCCAAATGCGCGCGGCAGGTCGCGGCGCGATTGTCAACATCGGCTCGGTGGCAACGCGCGGGGTCAATCGCGTGCCCTACGCGGCTGCGAAAGGCGGCGTGGCGGCGCTGACCGCTGCGTTGTCTCTGGAATTGGAGGATTGTGGCATCAGGGTAAATTGCGTGGCTCCCGGCGGGGTCAACGTGACCCGTGTCACCCCGCGCAACACCGCTCCGCATTCCGACGCGGACCGCAAGGGCTTTGGCGAAGTGATGGAGCAGACCTTGCGCGATACCCCGCTGGGCCGCTTCGGCGAGCCCGAGGAACTGGCCGCCGCAATCTGCTTTCTCGCCGCTGACGAGGCGTCCTACATCACCGGCCAGACGCTCTACGTCGCAGGTGGCGGGATCGGCTGATCCCGCCCGCCTTGTGAGCCTAACCAGCCTGCTTGAGGATTTCGCGGAGCGACACATCGGCATCGGCCAGCTGCGCGGCCTGGGCTCTGGTCCGGCGCTCGATCAGCCGTTTGCCGATGCCCATGTCCGGGGCGCGGTTGACAGTCAGGATGCCCTCGATCGTCTCGCCTGACTGGAAGAATGCGGTAAACTCGTTGCTTGCCATGTCTCCGCGCAGGGTTACCTCGGCTTGCACCGGGATATGGCCGCAGAACTGGATGTTGAGATCGAACTGATCGCTCCAGTACCAAACCGGCTTGCAGTAATCGACGTCCTGCCCGAGCATCGCGAGCGCCGCGGCCTGGGCCTGGTCGGCAGCGTTCTGGTAGGTTTCCTGGCGGATATGACCGCCGAAGAAGCTGTCCTGTTCGGCGACGTCGCCGGCGGCAAAGACATTCTCATTGCTGGTGCGGCACTGCCTATCGACGATTATGCCGTTATTGGTGACGATGCCTGCGTCCCGGGTAAGGCTAGTTTCCGGCACGATCCCGACCCCGACCACCACGGCATCGCAATCCACCAGTGATCCGTCATCGAGTTCGACCTGCGTCACCCGCCCGTCAAGCACCTTCATCGCGTTCACGCCTCGTCCGAAGCGGGTGTCGACGCCGCGCTGGCGATGTTCCTCGCCCAGCCATTGCCCGAACTGCGGCCCGAGCGCGCGAATCATCGGCGCGGCAAGCGGCTCGATCGCGGTCACTCGGCACCCCAGCTTGACCGCGCTGGCCGCGACTTCAGCCCCGATCACACCCATGCCGATGATGACGATCCGGGCGCCGTCCTTGAGGTCCGTCGCCATCCGGGTGGCATCGTCCCGGGTACGCAGGTAATGCACGTTAGCGGCATCGGCACCCTCTATGTTGAGCTTGCGGGCGGAACCACCGGTGGTCAGCAAGATGCGGTCGGCCTGGACCAGGTCTCCGCCCGCCAGGCGCACAGCGCTCGCCGCCAGGTCGAGCGCTTCGGCGCGCGTGCCAAGCCGCATTTCGATGCGGTTGGCGGCGTACCAGGCCTCGTCATGAAGGAAGAAATTGTCCGGTACATTGGCCGGATCCCACAGCACCTCCTTGGACAGGGGCGGGCGCTCGTAGGGCCGCCACGGTTCTTCGCCGATAAGGGTGATCCGGCCATCGAAGCCAGCCTGGCGCAAGGACTCCACCGCGCGGCCACCCGCAAGATTTGCTCCGACCACGGCTATCGATTTCATGCAATTCTCCCAACTTTGCGTGCTTTCCGGGGCTTATTGCCAGAAGGCGCCCCTTTCCATAGACTTACTTTGCATAATATGCAATGCGTTGCGAGAGTTTGCCCGCGCTAGCACTACTTTGGCAGATTTTTACGAGGGTTGTCGGAAGGGCTGCGCCCGCAGTGCGGACATGTTCGATCCGGCGGCTTGGAGAGGCGGTCAATGATGGCTTGCCGGACCGCTGGCAAGCTCGGCTTCGGCGGCGGTCCGGCGATTCTTTTTCCCCCCTTTGGCCTGCTTGAGGCGGAGGGACTGGAGGAAGGCGAAGGCGATCATGGACATCAGGGCGTGTCGGTGCAGGCCCTTCCAGGATCGCCCCTCGAAGTGATCGAGGCCGAGTTCTTCCTTGAGTTGCTGATGCGCCTGTTCGCAGATCCAGCGGGCTTTGATGGCGCCGGCAAGCTGCTTGATCGGCGTGTCGGCGGGCAAGTTGGTGAGGTAGTATTTGCGCTCGCCGGTCGAGCGATGTTCGCCAACGAGCCACACTTCCTCGCCCGGCAGATGCTGGGCGCCCATATCATGAATGCGCTGCGGCGGACCGTCCGCCACCTTGACGCGGACCGCGGCGAAGCAGGCGGAGAGCTGACCTTTGGTGCCACGCCGCCAGTTGACCTTGCGCCATGGCATGGTCTCCAGCATCGCCTTCGCCGATACCGACGTGATGTCGGGTATCGGGTTCTTGCGAGGGCGTCCCCGGCCAGCGACCGGAAAGACCATCGTCACGTCGGCGGGATAGACCTTCTGCTTGAACGGGATGCCAACTGCCCAAGCGAGGCCGCGCTTGCTCAGGCCCTGCCGGAACGGCGCGGAAAGGCCGTATCCTGCGTCGGCAAGGACGCAGCCGAAGCGGACGCCGGCTGCTCGAACCCTGTCGATCTCGGCCAGCGCAATCTCCGGCTTGGTGCGGTAGTGCCGGAAATCCTCGGGAACGCCGGCACGTTCCAGGCGAGCCATGTCGCTTGTCCAACTTTCCGGCAGGAACAGGCGCAAGCCCACCATGATCGGTACCTCGCCCGAAGCCAACGTCAGCGACACCAGCGTCTGGCAGTTGGCGTTCTTGCCGAGGGCTGAGGCATATTGCGGCGCCACGCCGACCGAATGACGCCCCTTCTTGGGCAAGGCCGTATCGTCTATGATCAGCCAGGCATCATCACCACCCACTTGCCGGTTAGCTTCGGCAAGCAGCGCCATCTCCAGTGGAGCTTCGTCCCAGACGCCGCTACCGATGAAGTGATGCAGCTTGTCATAGCTGACCCCGTCATCTCGGGCTGCCATCGGCTGCACGCTCTTGCGGTCGCCTGGACCAATCAGACCCGCTATGTAGGCAGGGCACATCCGACCGCGCGTCTTGTTCCGCAGAGCTCCCACAAACGGTGAAAGCCACGCGTCCAGTTCGCTCCGCCAATCCCCATGCATCGCCAGCCCCCACAGAAACTGGCTCTCTATGAATCACCGGAATCCTGACTTGGGAATCCAAAAAATCATATTTCTGCCAAAGTAGTGCTAGGTTTATTCCTGGATTTCCAACTTTTCAAGACGCAAGGCGAGCTGCCGACGGGTAAAGCCTAAGGTGCGCGCCGCGCGCGCAACGTTGCCCCCACTCGCATCAAGGGCCTCGCGGATCACCAGCCCTTCCATCTCCAGCAGGCTTCCGCCCCCATCGACGATCAGATCCAGCATCTGGCGCACCAAGCCGGCGCGATCGCCGACATTGTCAACGGCGCTGATCCTGCCATCGTTGGTCATGCCCATCGCCGGCTTCAATTCGAGACCGTCGGTTTCGAGGAACAGGTGCCTGACGTCGATCGCTCGCCCGTCGTCCGCCAGCAGCACGGCACGTTCCACCATTCGCTCAAGTTCGCGCACATTGCCGGGGAAATCGTACACCAGCAGCGCGTTGATCGCCTGCGGGGTGAAGCCCGATACCGTTCGGCCATGGCGCATGGCATAACGCAGACGGAAGTGTTCCAGCAGCACCGGAATGTCCTCGCCGCGCTGGCGCAGCGGCGGCACCCGGACCGGCAAAGTCGATATCCGGTAGAACAAGTCGGCACGAAACGTGCCTTCCCGCACCGCCTCGTTAAGTTCCACATTGGATGCTGCGATCAATCGGACATCCACCTTGATCGTCCGCGTATCGCCGACCCGCTCGAACTCACCTTCCTGGACAGCGCGCAGAATCTTCGATTGTGCAAGTGGCGACAGTGTCGAAATCTCGTCCAGGAACAGCGTGCCGCCATTGGCCAGCTCGAACCGACCGGGCCGGGCGGCAACCGCGCCAGTATAGGCCCCCTTGGCCACGCCGAACAGCTCCGATTCGATCAACCCCTCGGGGATCGCCGCGCAGTTGAGCGCGATGAACGGCTCCGCCTCGCGCGTGCTCAGCCGATGAGCGAGCTTGGCCAGCACTTCCTTGCCGACCCCGGTCTCGCCCATTAACAGCAGCGTCGCATTGCTCGACGCGGTGCGTTCGATCATGGTCTTGGCTGAGAGGAACCCTGCCGAGATCCCAATCACCGTTTGGCCCCCATCATGCCACGTTTCGGACAGGACCAGCGGCGTCGCGGCCAATTCGAGGTTGTCCAACTGATCCCATTCGGGTTTTGGTTTGGCGTGAAGTACGCAGGCGACATCGCCTCGCCCCGCACATTCCACTTCGCGCATGACGATCGGTTGTCCCGCGAAGGTTGTGGCAAAGCCGCTGGCAAAGCCGGTCTGCATCCAGCACACCGGATCGGTGCTGTGCCCGATCGCGCTTAGATGGATCGCCGCCTCGATCGAATCGTGGACCCTGAACCGGCCTTCGAAATGCCCCCGCGAGGGATCATTTTCCAGGGTTTCGATCTGGGTCCAGCCGAACCCGGTCAAGGCGTGCGCCTGCGGTCCGACCGCGAATGCTTCGAGATAATCACCATCCGGGCGCAATTTCTTCGCGCCGATCGCGCACCTTGCGCCTTCGGCAAAACCGACACCCCAGAAGAACCGGCTGGCCGCTTCGTGCCCCAATTCGGCAACCAGGCAGCTGCGCCAGCTGGCCAGAGCCGCTTGGCTGAGCAGTACGCAGCGTTCACCATCGTGCCAGATCCGGCCCATTTCCGGTGAGAACTGCAGCTTGCTGGCAATGTCGGCGTAGCCTGGAAGTGTCTTCACCCGGTCAGGCTATCAGATTCGTAACTTTCGGGCCAGACTCAAGCCTCGACATTTACATTTACGTCGATCTGCAAGGTGCCTCGCAGTGGGATTGACCAGCCCGGACTGCTGCAAACCAGTTAGAAAGCGATATTGGCACGATTCGTGCTTAAAATTTCCCGGCATGGCAAACCGATGCCGGCTTTAGCCATGGTGTGAGGAGAGGATCAAATGAACGACAGCATTGCCGATCTGGTTGATTCTCGCACCGGGCGCCAATCGCGCTCGATCTACGCGAGCGAAGACATCTATCGGCAGGAACTTGAGCGG
>NZ_BMLK01000053.1 GCF_014645195.1 Novosphingobium indicum
TTCTTTGCCTAAGAGATTGGCGACCGGGATGCGCATCCTGTCGAAGAAAAGTTCCGTCGTGGCATGGTTCATCATGGTGCGGATAGGCCGGATCGTTAGCGAACCCGCGGTGCGAGCCTGATTCATATCGACGATGAATATGGAAAGACCGTCGGTTTTCTTCGTCACTTGATCGCGCGGCGAAGTCCGCGCTAGCAGCAGCATGAGATCGCTGTGTTCGGCGCGACTGGTCCAGATTTTCTGGCCGCTCACCACAAAATAGTCCCCATCGCGAACTGCCGTCGTCCTTAACGCAGTGGTATCGGAGCCGCTTCCCGGCTCGGTTACGCCGAAAGCCTGCAAGCGCAGTGCGCCGCTTGCGATCGCGGGAAGATAAAGGCGCTTTTGCTCATCCGATCCATGTCTGAGGATGATGGCCATGTTATACATCTGGGCATGGCATGCCGCTCCGTTGCAACCCATCGCTTGAATCGTCTCAAGGATGGCAACTGCAGCCGAAAGGCCCAGACCTGATCCGCCATATTCCTCGGGTATGAGCACCGAAAGATAGCCAGCGCTCGTCAACGCATCCACAAAGGAGGTCGGATATTCGCGATCAGCGTCGAGCTTGCGCCAATATTCACCCGGGAACTTTTCACACAGCCGGCGCACGCCGTCGCGGATTTCGTGAAAGTGTTGAGGTTCGAAAGGACTAAGAAACTGCATCGCCCTCATCCTGAGAGATTGTGAAAAACCCTTGATCTGCAACGATGACGTCGCGCTCGAGCACCGATGCCCGAAAAGCGCCATTATTCCAGATTTCGGTTCTGATGGTTTCACCAGGGAACACCGGCGCGGCGAAACGCAGTTGCACTGCGCGCAGGCGCTCGGCCTGGTAGCCAAGTCGCCCGCGGAGGATGGCGTGAACGATGATGCCCATCGTGCCCAAGCCGTGCAATATCGGCATCCTGTACCCGGCGCGCGCCGCGATTGCGGGATCGCTGTGCAGCGGGTTGAGATCTCCATTGAGACGATAGATCAGGGCCTGTTCGGGACCGGTCGTCAGGTCAATGACAAGACCGGCATTGCCTTCCGCCACGGGTACCGGCGAACTTCGCGGTGCTTCGCCTTCCCCTCCGAACCCGCCGCCGCCGCGAATGAAGATCGTACGTTCAAGACAGGCAAAGCAGGTGCCGCGATCATCGCGGATATTGGTTTCGGTGAATATCAACGCGGCCTTGCCCGCGCCTTTGTCGACAATGTGGGTGACGCGGGTTGTGCTTTCGACTTCGCCAGTTGCCGGAACCGGGCCAAGCAGTACCATGGATTGGCCGGCATGCAGGACGGAAACCGGATCTACACCGGAATCAGGGTGCCCCAGCCAGAACCCGGGACTCGCGAGAACGAGCGCCATGCCGGGCATGGCAACCGGTCCACGAAGGGGATCCACGAATGGCAGCTGCGCGAGGTCGGTAGGATCTCGCCCCATCCCGATCGATAAGGCGTAAAATGCAGCATCGCGTGGAGTGACGGTCTGACGAACCGCAGGAATACGAAAGTTGAGCAATTTTTGCGGATCGATTGTCACTTTCAATTTCCCTGGAAGGTGGTCAAAGGGTGGCGCTGGCAACCATGATCGGACGGCCATCGCGCGCATGGGCGACGAACTGAACACTATTGCCGTTCGCGCGAAGCGCCAAATGCAGTTCCTCGCCGCAGATCGCGGCAGACACCGCTCGGCAATCGAAGCACCGAAGCGCATTGTCGCCGAAGTGCTGCTGGGCGAGTTCCAGCAGCAGTGTCGCCGTCAACGGACCGTGAACGACGAGGCCGCGATACCCCTCGATTTCGCAGGTGTAGGCCCGATCATAATGAATCCGGTGACTGTTGAAGGTCAGCGCCGAAAATCGGAACAGCAAGGTTTCGGAGGGGACCAGCGCGCGGTGCGCAACCCATCGGGATCCGTCGAAGATCATGTCAGACGGCCTTGGCAGCTCTGCGGTGCCCAAAGGCATGGGATCCCGATAAACGATCGCTTGGGTTTCGCGAACGGAGAGTTCGCCTTCGCAGCGGGTTTCTTGTGCTATCTCGACGAAAACAAGCTTGCCGGTCGCCCCTTGCTTTTCGGCGATGGAATTGATCCGCGATCTGCGCTGCACCTTCTGACCGATGAGCAACGGCGAAAGAAATTCGATCTTGCTCGATGCCCACATCCGGCGCGACTGAGGAAGTGGTGGCATGAAGCTGCTTTCGCCGCCGCGCACCGGATGGCCATCCACGCTCAATGCCGCTGTTGGCGCGTCTGGCAGGCAAAGGCACCAATGATAGCCTTGCGGCACGCTGCCATCTGCCGGCGCAACGCGGTCGAAAGTCGCCAGCCACCGTCTTGCGGCAGCGAGTTCCAGATAGTCGTGACGCAATTCTTCACGACCGATCCAGCTTTGCCATTGTTCGTCTGGCTGGGTGGTCATAAATCATCTCCGGTCAGGCCGCGGGCAATCACCTGAGCCTGAATTTCCGCAGCGCCCTCGAAAATGTTGAGGATGCGCGCATCGCAAAGGATGCGACTGATCTCGTATTCAAGGGCATAACCATTGGCGCCGTGGATCTGCAGCGCAGCGTCGGCGTTCGACCAGGCGGCGCGAGCGGCAAGCAACTTTGCCATGCCGGCCTCAATATCGCAGCGCTTTTCCGAATCCCTGGCTCGCGCGGCAGCATAGCAGAGTTCACGCGCCATCACAAAATCGACAAGGCTCATCGCCAGCTTGTCCGACACGCGCGGAAACCCGACGATGGCCCTGCCGAATTGCTTGCGAACCAAGGCATAGTCGAGGCCCAGTTCGAGGGCCCGCCGCGCGACGCCGATAGCCCGCGCGGCGGTCTGGATGCGTGCGCCCTCGAAGGTACGCATGAGCTGCTTGAACCCTTTCCCCTCCTCGCCGCCCAGCAGGGCGTCTGCCGGCGCGGTCATGGCATCGAACTGCAGGGCATATTCGCGCATCCCGCGATAACCGGGGACCTCGATCTCGCTTCCGGTCATGCCAGGGGCTGGGAAACCGTCATCGCTCGTGCCCCGAGGCTTGGGCACCAGCAACATCGACAGCCCGGCGTAACCCCTGGCTTCAGGTAATGTTCGCACGAGCATCGTCATCAGATCTGATCGGCTGGCATGGGTAATCCAGTTTTTCGCCCCGTTGATGACCCAGTGATCGCCGTCGTGCCGTGCGCGGGTTTGAATGGAGCCAAGATCCGATCCGGTGTCGGGTTCGGTGAAGGCTGCTGACGGCAAAACCTCGCCGCTCGCGATCCTGGGCAGCCACCAGGCCTTTTGCGCTTCGGTGCCGTTCAAGCCGATCAGTTCGCCGGCGATTTCGGACCGCGTGCCAAGCGAACCCGCGCCAATCCAGCCGCGCGACAATTCCTCGGTTATGATGCACATCTTTAGCTTGCCAAGGCCAAGACCCCCATAGATTTCGGGTATGCAGACTCCGAATGTACCGAGATCGGCCATGGCCTGAATCACTGCCTCGGGGATCAGGTCATTCGCCAGATGCCATCCGTGCGCCTGGGGCACGATGACAGCATTGGTGAAGCGACGGTATTGCTCGCGGATCGTGTCGGCTTCGGCATCATCGAGCGACTCGCTTGGCCATTGCCCCTGGGCCAGGGCTGCGGCCACTTCGCCTCTGGTTGCCGCATAGTCCACATCGAGCAGGTCCGCGCACCGGTCGAAAAGCGTGCGGGCAGCGCTGCCAAGTCCGAGGTCGCCGGGGCGGAAGATTTCGTTCTGGCCCATCGGCAGGCCGCCACCGATCTGGCCAATGCATTCAGCGAAGGCCAGAATGGCGATCCTGGCGTCAAGATCATTCTTGCTGCCCCTGGCCTCGGACCATTCGAGCACCGCTTCCAGCGCAGCCACAAGCGTGGCCACCCAGGCATAGCCGTGCGCGGCCCGCTGCTCCTCATCAATCCTTCCGGACACCAAGCGCGCGCCCAACGCTGCCTTGACCGAGGCGCGATAGTCTCTCGCGGCGTTCAGGGCCTGGCGCAGATCAGCCACCTTCAGGCCGCGCGCTCGAAGATTGCGGCGATGCCTTGTCCGCCGCCGATGCACATCGTCTCAAGACCGTAGCGGCCTTTCGTGCGCACAAGTTCGCGGGTAAGGTTGGCAAGAATACGACCACCGGTTGCACCGATCGGGTGGCCAAGCGATATACCCGAACCATTGACATTGAGGATTTCGTTCCGGCCGTCGTCATCCGACCAGCCCCATCCTTTCAGAACCGCCAGGACTTGCGGTGCGAAGGCTTCGTTCAGCTCAACCAGATCAATATCGCCCCAGCCAAGGCCGCTGCGGGCGAACAAGCGTTGCACTGCAGGAACGGGACCAATTCCCATGCGACTGGGATCACAGCCCGCCGCGGCCGAGCTATGATAAAAGGCGATCGGTTCCACCCCCAGTTCGTCGAGTTTGTCTTCGGCCACCACTAGGCAAGCGGCAGCGGCGTCGTTCTGCTGACTGGCGTTGCCAGCGGTCACGACGCCGCCCTCAATCGCCTTCAGCGCGCCGAGCGAAGCCATCGTCGCGTCGCCGCGATAACCTTCATCGTGTGCGAAGATGGCAGGCGCGCCCTTTCTTTGCGGCACCACAACCGGCACGATTTCGTCGTCGAACATTCCATTCGCCCAGGCGGCCGCGGCCCGCTGGTGGCTGCGCACGGCATAGGCATCTGCCTGTTCCCGGCTGATGTCATAATCCCTGGCAAGATTTTCGGCCGTTTCGATCATGCCGGAAATAACACCAAAACGCTCCGTCGGCTGAGACATAAGGCGTCCGCGCGTCAACCTGTCGTGAAGGGTGATATTGCCGGAACGCTTGCCCCCGCGAAGGTCGGTTGAATAATGTTCGACGTTGGACATTGATTCGACCCCGCCGGCGACAACAACGTCGGACATCCCCGTCTGCACCATCATCGCGGCGTTGACGATCGCCTGCAGCCCCGAACCGCAGCGCCGGTCGAGCTGATAGCCGGGGACTTCAAGCGGCAGGTCGGCAGCCAGCCATGACCAGTGGCCGATGGCCGGCGCCTCGCCGTTGCCATATCCCTGACTGAACACGACATCGTCAACCCGGGCGGGATCGATCTTCGTGCGCTCGATCAGGGCCTTGAGGATGACTGCGCCAAGCTCGCCTGCAGTCATCGGCGAAAGAGAGCCGCCAAACTTGCCCACCGCAGTGCGGATCGGCATGACAATGGCTGCGCGACGAAGGGTCATTTCGGGTCTCCACTCGCTATGTTGCCCACAATACCTGCGTCGATCAGGCGGGCGATTTCGGCGGCAGGCAGCGAGAGCAGATCCGCCAGGACTTCTTCGGTATGCTGGCCATTGTACGGCGCGGGACAAGGCTCCCGACGGTGCATTTGAGGAACGGTGGCGAATGTGCCCGCGGCGGGATAGTCGAAGCCGCTGGGATTTGGCACCGTCCCGAAAATCGGATTGTTCGCTACCAGCGCTGGATCGTGAACCGCATCAAGCATCCTGCGATAGGGCGAAAAGACGATTCCCCCCGCATCGAAGGCAGTGGACAGATCGGCGTAATCACGCGAACGGATTGCCCGTTCAAACAAGGGATAGAGCATGTCACGCAAGGTATATCGGAGGCCGTCATCCTGTTCGAAAGAAACACCGCGCTCTTGTTCGATGGCCGCAACATCTTCGGAAAGGCCCAGCGCTACCAGCAAATTGGCCCACTGGCGATGCGTGGCAACGACAATCATTGTCCGCACCCCGTCGCGCGTGGTGAAGTCGCGACCGAACAAGCCATAAACTGCATTGCCAAGGCGCGGACGATCCCGGCCCGTATAGAGCATTTCTGCAAGTCCACCGAGGTTGGCGACCGTGCCGATCGCCACGTCTGACAACGGCAGCCGGATCTCGCATCCTTCGCCACTTGTGCTTCGCCACTGCATCGCGGCAAGCATGGCGAATGCTCCGTATGCGCCGGAAATGAGATCCCACGCGGGCAGGACATGATTGACCGGATCGGGGCCGGTTCCAGTCAGCATAGGGTATCCCACGGCATTGTTTATGGTGTAATCGAGCGCGGGCGAGCCATCGGCCCACCCCATTATCCGCAAGGTGACAAGATCCGGACACCCCTGCGCGAGGAGGGCATGGGACAGGAAACCATCCGCCGGAAAATTGGTGATGAGCTGGCCGGTTGCCCTCACCAGTTCCTGCACTATTTCACGCCCCTCAGGCCTGCGAAGATCAACCGCGACTGACTTTTTTGCACGATTGAGATTCTCCCAATAGAGCGAGTCGTTCGCCTCCGTCACAGGCCAGCGCCGGTAATCGGGGCCGCCGCCAGTCTGGTCGACACGTATCACCTGTGCGCCAAATTGCGCGCAATAAAGGCCCGCCGTGGGAGAGGCGACGAATGACGATGCCTCAATGATCGATAGGCCATCGAGAAAACTATACATGGCGTTTGATCCGGCCCGCAGGCGAATTGGCCACGCGCCAGGGCGGGGCGGAATGAAACCCCTGGCCGCCCATGGTGCAGCCTGCGGATGAAGTGCAACCCACGAAGGTCAATTCGCCGCCGCAAATTCGCGCAGCATGTGCTTAGCGATCTGGAGTTGCAGGATCTGGGTCGTGCCTTCATAAATCCGATATATGCGCGCATCGCGGAAGAAACGTTCGGCATCGTATTCGGCAAGATAGCCGGCACCGCCGTGGATCTGGACGCAGGCATCAACCACCCGGCCGCACATTTCCGTCGCGAAAACCTTGAACGCCGCTGCTTTGCGCAAGATGTTCTCGCCTGCGTCGGCGCGCCGGGTGACATCGTCCATCATGCATTCGGCGGCATAGATTTCGATCTCGCTCTGGGCGAGCATCTGCTGGATCAACTGGAAGTTGGCAATCGGCTCGCCGAATGCCTTGCGCTCGGTCGCGTATCGGATGGCGCTGTCCAGCGCCCGGCGGGCATAAGCGGTCGCTGCGGCGCCCACCGACATCCTGCCGTTGTCGAGGCTCATCATCGCGAATGCAAAGCCCTTGCCAAGTTCGCCGCCGAGCAAAGCCTGGCTGCCAACGTGGACATCTTCCAGCACGATATCGGCGATATGGCTACCCGACTGGCCCATCTTCCTGTCCGACTTGCAGATCGTCACGCCGGGTATGTCAAGAGGGACGATGAATGCCGATATATGGGCGTTCTTGGGCAGATTTTCCGTGGCCGTCCGCGCCATGATCAGTCCAACCTTCGCAAAGGGCGAGTTGGTAATATATCGCTTGGTGCCATTGAGAAGCCAGCCGTCGGCGGTCGGCACCGCAGTCGTCTGCAGACCCGCCGCATCTGATCCCGAACCGGGTTCGGTCAGGCCGAAAGCGGCGATTTCACCCGCGGCAATGCGCGGCAGCCATGCAGCCTTCTGCGCTTCTGTTCCACCATTCTTGAGGGCTGAGGCGAACATGCCGACATTGATCGAGATGATCGAGCGGAATGCCGGCATCGCATAACTTAGCGTGTGCATGGTGCGGATATACTGGCTGATGTTCATGCCGGCGCCGCCATGCTCTTCCGGTATGGTCAATCCAAACAGACCCATGTCGCGCATCGCTTCGAGGACGTTTTCGGGGATGAGGTCGGTTTCAATAATTTTGCGCTCGACAGGAATGAGCCGGTCGCGCACGAAGCGTTCAAGCTGTATCAAGAATTGTTCGAAGACTTCTGCATCCATGCCGGCGTTGCTCATCGGTTACCTGTCAGATTGGATCATAAGGAAAGACATGCGCCGAGACTTCATCGGCGCGCGCGAAGCTGCTGCGAAACGAAGGTACAAGCTCGTGGGCAATTGCCTCCGGCGTCCAGCCTTCGACCTTGGTCATCGACCGGATCGGCCGGGGCTTGCAAAACAGGGCGATTTCATTCTTGCGAACCGCGAAAATCTGGTTGGTCACGTCCTTGGACAGGTCGGATGCCAGATAGGCAACCAACGGCGCGATCTTGTCTGCCGACATGGATTGCAACCGTTGGACACGTTCGTGTTCGGCAGGCGTTGTCGCGGGAATTGACGAGGTCATGCGGCTC
Source organism: Novosphingobium indicum (assembly GCF_014645195.1). Lineage (GTDB taxonomy): Bacteria > Pseudomonadota > Alphaproteobacteria > Sphingomonadales > Sphingomonadaceae > Novosphingobium > Novosphingobium indicum. The sequence goes on from NZ_BMLK01000053.1 coordinate 8,081, forward strand.
CACGCAAAAGGCGCGATGCAGTTCGAGCGGACGCCAACTCGCGCCATGTCGAGCGCGATAGACTGCGAAAGCGCGACGACGGCCAACTTTGCCGCCGAATAGTTCGCCTGCCCGATGTTGCCGATCAGACCGCTCGTCGAAGTGAAATGAACGAAACTGCCCGCCTTCTGTTCACGAAAATAGGGCGTGGCGGCCTTGGAAACGTTGAAGACACCAGTAAGATTGACCGCGATGACGCTGGTCCAGTCCGCGTGACTCATCTTGTGCCAGATGCTGTCTCGCAAGATGCCTGCATTGTTCACGACCGCATCGATTCGGCCAAATTTCCGTACCGCATCCTCGATAATGCTCTGCGCCTCCGCCGGATCTGCAACATTACCGAAGTTGGCCGCCGCTTTGCCCCCGGCACCGATGATGTCGTTAGCGGTGTTCTGAGCGAATGCGGTATCGCCGCCGTTGCCCGCCTGCGCCACGCCAGGATCGTTGACGATAATTGCCGCCCCCTGCGCGGCGCAATACAACGCCAGTTGGCGACCTATTCCGCGCCCGGCACCAGTGATCGCGACAACTGATCCATCCAGGCACCGATCCATATCCCGTTCCTCAAATGCAATTAGCCCGACAGGCAGGACTGGCTCAATGCCAGGCTCTGGCAACAAGCTCACCCAGTTCCTCTGCCACTCCGCCAGATGTGCTCGCCAAGGTACAATAGTTGGCAAAGCTTGCCTGGACTGCTGCTTCGGACGACTCGGCACGGGTCAACTGGTCCAGGTCCAGCCCAGCGAGCATTTGGGACTGGACCAGACGTTCACCATGCAACTCTGCCGTCTTCAGCGCCGCATAGGCTGCGGCGTTAATTTCCGACTCAGGCGTACATTGGCACCACTGCTTCATCCAGCGCCGCACCGAACGGACCGGTTGCACGAAGCGTTCATTCGCAGTTGCTGCCGAGTGCTGCGCGGCCTCGATGTCCGAAACAGCGAGAATGGTGCAACGCGCCCCTGCCAACCAAAGGCAAAGCAACACCGTGTTGACGTCACACCCATGCTGATCCTGCAAGGCAAGGCAGGAAGCTGCCACGCCCGGCTTGGCATAAATGTGTAAGGAATAGTCCCATAACGCCGCCGCGTGCTGCTCCACCTGAATTGAAGCTTCATCACCCACTGGCGGCACGGCCGGGCCTTGGTCCGACCGTGCCGAAGTACCCAATCGCGGACCTTGGTGAAAATGCTGACCAGACATGCAACGAGGCCAACCGCCTAGAACGTGCGGGCGCCGAAATGGATTTCCATCATCGGACGCATGACATCCCACCGTTCCAGCTGCGACCAGTGGCCCGAACGGTCGAGAACGTACAGTTCGGCATGCTTGAGATGCTGGATCAGGTATAGGCTGGTGTCGAGCGGCACCACCCGGTCCTGACGGCCATGGAAGATCAGCACTTCGTGCGGCATTTTGCCCAGCAGTTCGGGCGGCATGTTGAGCGTCTCAATGCCGTTCTTCATCGAATCGATCATCTTGACCGCGGTCTTCATGATTCCCGGATCGGTGGCGATCTTGTAACGGTTCTCGACGATTTCCTCCAT
>NZ_BMLK01000054.1 GCF_014645195.1 Novosphingobium indicum
CACGGCTGGTCTTTTTCCCCGGACGGCGCGCTTTCCGGGGTGCCGCTGGAAAACGAGGCCTATTTCGGCGAACTCGACCGCACCAAGTTCGGCCTGATCCCTGTGACGAAAGTGGCCGAGTACAAGGGCCTCGTGTTCGGCTGCTGGGATTCCAATTCGCCCAGCCTCGATGACTATCTGGGCGATGCCAAATTTTTCCTCGATGTCTGGCTGGATGCCATGCCGGGCGGATCGGCACTGCTCGGCGAAACTCAGAAGATGGTGCTGGGCACCAACTGGAAGCTGCCAGTCGAGAACGTCTGCGGCGATGGCTATCACCTGGGCTGGGCCCATGCCGGCGCGATGGCGGCGGTCCAGTCGATGGACCTCACCGGGCTCAGCGTCGGCAATTCCGGGGTCGATCTCGATGGCGGACTGTCGGTCGCCGGCATGAACGGGCACATGGTCCTGAGCGCGCTCGACGGCGTTTCCGGCTATGCCTTCTATCCCGATCCCAAGCCGATCCTCGAATACCTGGAGGCCAACCGCCAGACGGTGATCGAACGTCTGGGCGAAGTGCGCGGCAAGCAGGTCTGGGGGGCGCAGGTCAACATCACCATTTTCCCCAACCTGCAGCTGCTGCCCGGGCTTAACTGGTTCCGGGTCTATCATCCCAAGGGTCCCGGGCAGATCGAGCAGTGGACCTGGGCCATGGCCGAAAACGACATGCCCGAGGCGGTGAAAGCGCAGATCCTCGAAAATCAGTGCCTGACCTTCGGCCTGGCAGGCCTGTTCGACAACGACGATGGCGACAATCTGACCGCCTGCACTGAACAGTCGCGCGGCTGGCGCACGGCGCAAATGGATGTCTACACCAACATGGCGCTGGGCCGCTCGGGCAAGCGCGAGGGCTTGCCCGGCGATATCGCCGCCGGCCTGGTGAGCGAGCACAACCAGCGCTATTTCTACCGCCGCTGGCAAGAGCACATGATGGCGGAAACTTGGGCCGAAGTGCCCACGTACAACATCAACTCGTTGACCGAACAGGGAGCCGAGCATGCTTGACCGGCCGCTTGCCCCTCCACCGGTGGAGGTGATCGTTGCTGTTACCCAGGCGCTCCACCGCGAAGCCCGGCTGCTCGACAACGAAGATTTCGAAGGCTGGCTGGCCATGCTTGGCAAAGACGTCAGCTATCGCCTGGAACTGAAGAGCCGAAGGTTCCGCGCTGACCGTTCGCCGCCTTTGCCACTTGGCCCAGGGGTAATCTTCAACGAGGATCTGGGTCGGCTCAAAATGCGGGTGGATCGCCTGAAATCCGGCTTCGTCTGGGCCGAGGATCCGCCCAACTACATCCGCCGCGCTGTCTCCAACGTCGAGGTGCTGGCCAACCAGGCCGATAACGAGGTGCGGGTCCATTCTGTGCTGGTGATGCACCGGAACCGGATCGACGGCACTACCCGCCTGCTCACTGCGGGGCGCACCGACCGGTGGCGTAGCGAGGGTAGCTGCTGGTTGCTCGCCTCGCGCGACATCGTGCTTGACCACTCGGTTATGCCAGACAGCAATCTCAACGCCTTTTTCTGAATATCTTAACTGGAGAGATCTATCATGCGAATTGAACGTATTGGCCGCGAACCGGATTATTCACGCTACATGGACCTCAAGGAAGGCTGGCTTGACCGCCGGATCTTTTCGGATGCCGACATCTACGAGGAGGAGCTGTACCGCATTTTCGCGCGGTCGTGGCTGTTCGTTGCCCACGAAAGCCAGATCCCCAGTTCCGGAGACTTCCTGACGACCCACATGGGCGAAGATGCGGTGATCGTCGCCCGCCAGCCCGACGGGTCGATCCGGGTCATGCTCAATTCCTGCCCGCATCGCGGCAACAAGGTCTGCTTCGCCGATGCCGGGAACACTCGTCGGTTCGTCTGCAATTACCACGGCTGGGCGTTTGACACCGCCGGCGACCTCAAGGGCATGCACGAGGAATATTGCTACGACGCGGGCGATATCGACTTCAAGAACCATGGCCTCAAGAACGTCGCCAAGGTCGGCAACTACAAGGGCCTGGTGTTCGCCACGTTCAACAGCGATGCGCCGAGCCTGGAAGCCTGGCTGGGCGATTTCCGGTGGTATCTCGACATGATCCTCGACAACGAGGAAGGCGGCACCGAATTCATCGGTGGCTGCATCAAATCGGTGATCAGCGCCAACTGGAAGTTCGGGGTCGAGAACTTCATCGGCGACGCCTATCACGCTGGCTGGACGCATGATTCAGGGGCACGATCGATGAACAACGGCCAGCCTTTCCCGCCGATCGACATGCAGAATTCCTATCACGCCAGCATGAACGGGCACGGCTGGGAATTCGGCACCGAAGGCGTGGGCGATCTTGTTCTGCTGGGCCGCCCCAAGGTCATGGACTATTACAACAAGATCCGCCCGAAGATGGCCGAACGCCTGGGCGAAATGCGCTCGAAGATCTTCGGCTCGGTCGCCTCGGCCTCGATCTTCCCCAACGTGTCCTTCCTGCCCGGCATCTCCACCTTCCGCCAGTGGCAGCCCAAGGGGCCGATGCAGTTCGAGCTCAAGACCTGGGTGATCGTCAACAAGGCCATGCCCGACGACATCAAGGAAGAAGTCACCAAGGGCGTCATGCAGACCTTCGGCCCCGGTGGCACGTTTGAAATGGACGATGGCGAAAACTGGGAAAACTGCACCACGGTCAACCGCGGTGTAGTCACCCGACATGAACGCCTGCATTATCGCTGCGGCATCGGGCGCGAGATAGAGCACGATACCCTGCCGGGCATTGTCTATCGCGGGCAGTACAACGACGCCAACCAGCGCGGCTTCTACCAGCGCTGGCTCGACATGATGACCCATGACGAGTTCGGCAAGATGCCGGCACGCCCCGAACCGCGGCTTGGCAATGTGGCCGAAACCCGCGACCTGCCCGGCCTGTTCGCGCTCTGAGAGGAACTACAGCCATGACCGACACCGCAACCCTCAAGCGCACACGCGAAGGCACTGCCGCATCGCTCGAACTGACCCACGCGCTGACCCAGACGCTGTATCGCGAAGCGCGCCTGCTCGACACCGAGAACTATGCCGACTGGGCCGAGATGCTGGCGGAAGACCTGCATTACCACATGCCTGGAATCGAAACCCGCTATCGCCGCGACAAGACCGAGCAGGTGACCGACCTGACCCGGATGGCCTATTACAACGACAGCAAGCCCGAAATCCTCAAGCGGCTTTCACGGCTCGAGACTGGCACGGCCTGGTCGGAGGATCCGGCGACGCGCTACACCCACATCATCACCAACGTCGAGGTGGAGCTTACGGAAAAGGCCGACGAGTTCCGAGTCTATTCGAACTTCTATGCTTATCGCAATCGCAACGAACGCGACGAGGATTCGCTGGTTGGCAACCGTATTGACATCTGGCGCCAAGTCGGCCACGCCTTTCAACTGGTCAAACGCCGCGCGATTCTCAAGCACAATGTGATGCTCAGCAAAAACCTGAACATTTACATCTGAATCCGTCCTTAACCTTTATGTCTCAGGAAATCTTACGGTACCTAACCGCCAATAGGTGCCAAGCAAGAAGGGCACGATCGCAGATCCACTGTTCTGAATTACTTTAAATAGGGAGAAAACGAATGAAAAAAAAAATGGGATGCTTGAATTTAAGGAAGCTAGCGCTGCGTGCTAGCGTATCGATGCTTGTCGGGCAGGTAGGCCTTGTCCCCATGGCCGTATATGCTCAGGAAGCGGCATCGAGCGAGCAGCAGGTCGAAGAGCAGAACAACGAAGGCGGCCTAGGTGAAATCATCGTCACCGCGCGCAAGCGCGCCGAAAATTTGCAGGATACACCTGTTGCGATCACCGCGATGAACGCTGAAATGCTGGAATCGCGGCAGATCAACAACGTCGCGCAGGTATCGAAGTTCGCGCCCAACGTGAACATCCAGCCGGTCGCCAACATTTCAGGTTCAAGTGCCTCGATAACAGCGTTCATTCGCGGCGTCGGCCAAACTGATTTCAACATTACTGTGGATCCAGGCGTGGGCGTTTACGTAGATGGTGTCTATGTTGCGCGTTCCGTTGGCGCACTGCTCGACATATCGGACATCGCAAGTGTGCAAATTCTGCGTGGTCCTCAGGGAACTTTGTTTGGTAAAAATACGATTGGTGGCGCGATTGTAGTAAACTCGGTCCAACCACAGAACAAGTTCGACCTGAGGCTCGAGGCGACCACCGGTCGTTTCAATCGCGCCGATTTCAAGGGCATGGTCAATTTACCGCTGAGTGACAATCTAGCAATGCGGGCTGTTGCCTCTTATGAAACACGTGATGGCTTTCAACGCCGGCTGTCCGATGGGGGCCGACAGGGCAACAAGGACAGCTTTGGTGCCAGGCTTGCCTTCAAGTGGGAACCGACCGACAAGCTAACCGTCAACCTGAGCGGTGACATCAATATCCGCCGCGAAGAGCAAACAGCCATTTCATTGATCGAACTTCGGGACCAACCTGTTCCGTTGCGATTTGTCGATGTTCCGAACAGCGCGCCTCCGGGCGGATCCAATCGTCAGATTGCCGCACCAAGCTCAATGTATTTCTGGAACAAGATCACGCAAGCCGGGCAAGGTTGCGGAACGCCTTGGAGCGGTCTTGGTGCTCCTGGCACTTTGGCGCCGATCGATAACCCAGCGTGTGCAAGCACTCGTTGGATCACAGGTGATCCAGACACCACATGGGCTGGTGGTAAGAACCAGTCGGACCTTGATCTTTGGGGAGTTAATCTAACTCTGGATTACGAACTCGGCGACTTTGCCCTAAAATCAATTTCAGCTTATCGCGACCAGAGCACTGTGGCTGAGTACGATTTCGACGGGACTCCACATAATATTCTTCAGCTGCCTTTACACGTTGACGTCTGGCAGGCCTCCCAGGAACTGCAATTGAACGGAAGTCTGCTCGATGATCGAATTAAATTTACAGCAGGCGTGTATTACTTGAAGGAAAAGGGTACTGATTACACCCCAATGGAATTCGGCTTTGCCCGCTTCATTACTGGTGGTGACATCGATAATGATAGCTTTGCTTCCTTTGCTCAAGCGACATTCAAGTTAACAGATCGTTTTTCAATTACACCAGGTATTCGCTACACCAATGAGACAAAGCGATACGATCCATCGAGCCAGGTTACGTTCGTCGACCGATCCGTCTCCGATCCAATTCTTGCTTCGCTCTACCCCCAGGGGGCGTTTATCGCCTTCAGCCAGTGCCTTGTTGGTCAGGCCGTGCCAGGCGTGATCCCCCCGGGCACTGCAGGTCTCGAAGCGTTGGCTGGCTTCCCGCTCCCAGGCGGATGCACACCATCAGCCACAAACCCTGGTGGCAACCACACAATGCCGGCTGTTGAAGTCCAGGCCAAGGCGAAGGAATGGACCCCAGCTGTCTCGATAGATTACAAGATCACAGACGATATGCTGATCTATGCGTCCTACTCGAAAGGCTTCAAGAACGGTGGGTTCAGCCAGCGCATCTTCCCCGCGGAGGTAACAACCCCCTCATTCACGCCCGAGTTCGTCGAATCCTATGAGGTCGGCTTGAAGAACGAGTTCTTCGACCGCCGTCTGCGGCTCAATCTGGCTGCGTTCCTGTCCGATTACAGCGACATGCAGATCGTCGTGAACGAAGGGATCGCGCCCAAGGTTCGTAACGCAGGTGCAGGCCGGATCAAGGGTTTCGAAGTTGAGGGTGAGGCTGCACCGATCGATCAAGTGCGCCTGACCTTTGGTGTCGGCTATCTTGATGCCTATTATACCGATATCGACCTTTCAGCAGCCCCGGTCACCAAGGACTCCAAGTTCGCCTTCGTCCCTGAATGGACGGCTTCAGCAGCAATCAACGCTGACGTTTACCAAGGCAGCATGGGCAAGCTGACCCTGCGTGGTGACTGGTCTTATCAGAGCAGCACGTTCAAGGACGCCGTGAACAACCCGCAGCTGTTCCAGCCGGCCTACAGCGTGTTCGGGACCAGCGCCTCGTTCACCGACAAGAGCGAGCACTTCACCCTGACTGGCGGCGTCACCAACCTGACAAACAAGCGGTACATCCAGGGCGGTTACGTCGATCTCGACATCGGCGGAGCAGCGACAGCCAGTTTTTCGCGTCCGCGCGAATGGTTCCTGAAGCTTGCATACAAGTACTGATGAAGGCCCGAGGGCGGTGGCCCGCCGCCGCCCTCACCCTTGCCTCGACGGGCAAGGCCAGAACAGAATAACTCGGGAGAAATCCGATGGACGGACTGCGCTATTTTCTCATCCCGGGCATGACCTTGGCGGGCGTTATCGGATTCATGCTGGGCGGCAGCTACGTCTGGCTGGGCGCGGCGACCTTTCCGGTGTTGATGACGCTGGATATTCTGCTGCCGGCGGACCACAAGATGCGCGCGCAGGGCACGGCACTGCTTGGCGATTTCGCCATGTACCTCCAGCTCCCGTGCATGATCCTGCTGGTCTGGGCCTTTGCCCGATCGGTTGCGACCGCGATCAACCCGATCACCGGCGCCGACAATTCAAGCTGGCAACTGGCCGGATCGCTGCTCAGCCTGGGCTGGCTCTCGGCGGTGCCGACCCTGCCGGTGGCGCACGAGCTGATGCACCGCCGCCACTGGTTTCCACGCTATGTCGCCAAGTGTCTGAGCGCGTTCTACGGCGACCCCAATCGCGATATCGCCCATATCGTCACCCACCACGTCCATCTCGACACGGCCAAGGATAGCGATACCCCTCGGCGCGGGCAGACCATCTACAGCTTCGTGTTCCAGGCGACTTGGGGTTCCTACAAGGATACTTGGGAAAAGTCGGCCGAAATCCTACGCAAGCTCGGCCATGCTTCGCTGGGATGGCGCAATCCGGTGTGGCTACTGCCGCTCTTATCGGGCAGTATCATCGTCTTTGTGGGCTTGACGGCAGGCCTTGGCGCGGCGCTGACCGCTGTCGGCGCGATGGTAATGGCCAAGATGTTCGTGGAGGGGTTCAACTACTTCCAGCACTATGGCCTGATCCGGGTCGAAGGGGCGCCGATCGAGCTCCATCACGCCTGGAACCACCTTGGCGCGATCGTCCGGCCGATCGGTGCGGAAATCACCAACCACATCAACCATCACCTTGACGGGCATATTCCCTTCTATGCGCTGAAGCCCGAACCGCAAGCGCCGCAGATGCCCTCACTGTTCCTGTGCTTCGCCGCCGGACTGATCCCGCCGGTCTGGTTCCGCTTCATCGCGCAACCGCGCCTCAAGGACTGGGACGAATGTTTCGCCACCCCCGGCGAACGCAAGCTGGCGGATCAGGCCAACGCACAGGCTGGTTGGCCGCGCTGGCTGGCCAGCACTTGAACGCCAGGCCAATCGTCAACCCTCGTTCGGGCGACAATTCGCAACTGCGGATTCCGCCCGCCCATTTCGGACAAACCCGACAATGTTTTCTTTCCTGCGCAAATCCAAGATGAACACCGTCACCGTAGAAGGCTTGGCCTCCCCGCTAGACGTTCCGGCGGGCAAGACCCTGCTTGAAGCGATGCTGGGATTCAGCCTTGCCATGCCGCACGATTGCAAGGTCGGCTCATGCGGTACCTGCAAATTCAAGCTCCTGTCCGGCAAGATCAGTGAATTGAGCCCGTCGGCCCTTGCACTTGAGGGCGAAGAACTGCGCCGCGGCTTTCGCCTCGCCTGCCAGGCCATTCCGCGCTCGGATCTGACAATCGCGGTTGATGCGCCACTCTCGCAAGGGATCGCCATTGCTGCATATCGCGGCACCATCGTCGCCGCGCTACGGCTGTGCGAGGATATAATCGGGATGACCATCGAACTGGACCGGCCGCTGGCCTTCACTCCCGGACAATACGCTGATCTGACCGCTCCCGGCATCGAAGGTGCACGCAGTTATTCATTCGCCTTCGCGACGGTTGGCGGCCCCACCCAGCAACTGCATTTTCACATCCGGCACGTTCCGGGCGGCGCATTTACCGACTGGCTGTTCTGCACCGATCGCACCGGAATGGAGCTGAAGGTTGCCGCCCCCTATGGGCAATTCGCTCTCAAGGACAGCACTGCCCCCATTCTTTGCATCGCCGGGGGTAGTGGTCTAGCGCCGATTATCTCGATTCTGGAGCAGGCGCTTGACCGGGGCGCAGACCGGGCGGTGCACCTGCTGTACGGTGCGCGCCGTCAGTCCAATCTCTATGCCCTCGACAAAATTGCGGCCCTTCGTCAACGCTGGATGGCCCCTTTCGAATTCGTCCCGGCCTTGTCGGATGAAGAGCCAGACAGCGACTGGGCAGGGGCGCGTGGGCTGATCACCGAGCAGATTGCGGGCGTTGCAGACCTGGCGGCGCACGAAGCCTATTTGTGTGGCCCACCGGCGATGATCGACTTTGCCGAAGCGCAATTGCTCGCCGCCGGCC
>NZ_BMLK01000055.1 GCF_014645195.1 Novosphingobium indicum
CTTCGGCGACAGGTTCACGGTCTGATGAACAAAAACGACCTCGCGCACAAAATTACTGACAGGCCCGGGTTGACGCCTTAGCCGCCTGATTCCGCTACGACCGCCTGCACAGAACCGGCTGCAACCGAGTATCCATCTGTCGGCTTCACCCACTTCACGCGTTGATCAGGAACCGGGTCACTTCCGCCTTCAACGATGCCTTTGGCCACCAATTCGTTGTTAATCCGTACATATTTTGTACAAATCTCTTTGCCCATAAAAGGCGACATACCATCCGCGATCTTTTCAAGGATGGGCCCCGCCTTATCTCCCGGGATCAATTTCCCGGATAGACGCAGCCTGCCGTTCAAGACGTCATCCCTGCGAATATAACCGCAGACGGCACCATCCTTGAGGCGTACCGGCGTGACGGTCTCCAGCGAGACAGGCTGCCCGGGCGAGAGTTCGACGACCGCCGTGTTATCCCAGGTGCCGTCGGGGTTTTTGCTGTACGACGCCATGGAACGACACGTTTTAGCAGCATCATTCGGCTCGTAGCACTGCACGAGCCCTGCTGCGGCATCGTCAAGCGGACCACCGAGACTGCCCGCGGCAGATGCGGCTGCCATCAGTACCAGAAAATCAAATCCCAACACATTCAACCCCTTCGAAAGCTAATCCAGCACCAGACGACCCCATCCACTGCCAGACAATGGCATTCAAAGCACCGCCTCTATCGCCAGCACTTCGATCGCGTCCTCGCGCCCGTTGTCAACGCGACCTAGGTTTCGAGAGTGCGAAAGGTAAGTCGAAGTATTCCGCCTCGGCATCTTTTGGAGGGGGGCCACTCTCAGAAAAAAATCCATCTTTCCAGTCTACTGCGAGTCCCAGACGCAGTTCTTCAATCAAGAACCCATCGGGACACTCACAAAAACCTGGCTTATTTTTCAATCCCTCTTTTGCTTCCCTTGCTTCCTCAAAAGTCAGGAAATACCCGATGGATAGCTCAGTATCCTCTCGATATTCATATTCACGTTCATATGCGAGATGATAAATTTTCTCCGGTTTACTCAAATGCGTGATCTCCAAGTTTCTGGATCTTCTTCTATGAACCACCAGTCCAGCATCACACACGATAGAGGAAGACCCTAAAGCACCTCGATCCCCACAACCTCAATCGCATCCTCGCGCCCGTTGAAAGGCAGCACTTCCCCCTCTTCCGCGCCCATCAGCGCCCGTGCCAGAGGAGCGGAGAACGATACCAGTCCGGCGGCAGGATCGGCCTCGTCGTCGCCGACCAGCCCCAGCACGCGCTCCTTGCCGTTGAGCAGGAACGTCACCCGCGTACCGAAGGCCACCACGCTGCCATCCGGTTCGGGCTGGACCTCCGCGGTGATCTGACGGGTCTGCCAGTAGCGCAGATCGCGCTTCGCTGCCGTCAGCGCCGTTTCGTCCAGATCCTCTTTCAGCCGCGCTTCCAGTTCGGCGACTTTCGCATCGATCAGCGCCTTGCCGCGCGTGGTGACGAGGTTCGGGCCGGGCGGGATCGGGATCTCGAACTTGGGCTCGAGATGTTCATCGTCGTTCTCGCGACGGAAGGCGACACTCATCGGGTCCTCACAAACAGACTCGCCAGTTCCACATGCGTCGACCAGCGGAACTGGCCTACCGGGCGCAGCTCTACCAGCCGGAACCCCTCTTCCACCAGCCGCGCCGCATCGCGCGACCAGCTCGAGGGGTTGCACGAGACATAGACCACGCGCTCGACGTCGGACTGGGCGATGGCTTCCACCTGCTCACGCGCACCGGCCCGCGGCGGGTCGAGCACCACGGCGGCGAACTTGTCGAGTTCGTCGGGCTGCAGCGGATTGCGGAACAGATCGCGGTGCATGGCGAAGACCGGCAGTTGCGCGCGGTCGGCAGCGGCCTTGCAAGCGAGATGGACATCACGCGCGGCCTCGGCGGCGAGAACCTTGGTAGCGGGACCTGCCAGTGCAAAGGCGAAGGTGCCGAGGCCGGCAAACAGGTCCGCCACGGTCGGTGCGCCTTCCAGCCATTCGCGCGCCGCGCCGACAAGCGCCTGCTCGCCATCGAGCGTCGCCTGCAGGAACGAGCCCGGCGGAAACGGCACGGAGACCTCGCCCAGCTTTACCGTGACCGGGACGGGCTCCCACACGGTCTCGAAACCGTAGCCGCCGTCCATGGTCAGGCGGGCAAGGCCGTGTTCCTGCGCGAAAGCGAGCATGGCCTCGGTGGCCGCGAGGCCTTCCGCCGTGAGCCCCTTCACGCCGAGATCGACACCCTGCTCCACCAGCGTCATTTCGATATCGGCCGCCATGCGTGGCTGCTGGTGCTTGCCGGGCTTGCCCTTGCCGCTCTTCTTCGCAGGGGCCGCCTTGCCCATCATGATGAGCAGCTTGCGCAGCGGGCCGAGCAGCGAGACCAGTTCGGGTGCGAGGACGTGGCATTCCTCCAGCTCGACCAGCCGGTGCGATTTCGCCTCGCGAAAGCCGATGACGATGCGCCCGCCCGAGCTTTCGGCCCGCAGCGACGCGCGGCGGCGGGTGCCCGGCGGCGAGAGATGCGGCGGCGCGATGTGCTCGGCGCCCAGATCCTGCGAAGCCGAAGCATTGGCGACGCGCGCCTCGACGAAGGCCCGCAGGCTCTCCTCGTCGAGCTGCTGCAACTGGCACCCGCCGCAACGTCCAAAGTGACGGCACGGCGGCTCGACATGATGCGGCCCCCATTCGAGGGTGTCGTCTGCGTGCAGGATGTCGCCCGGCGCCGCGCCCCAGGCAAAGCGCCCCGAGGCGGTCACGCCGTCGCCTTTGGAGGCAATGCGGAGGATTTCTTCGGATTCACTCATGGTACAAAAAGTCCGCTCGCCCTGAGCCAGTCGAAGGGCGGAATGTTACGCCCCGGACGTGCTTCGACAAGCTCAGCACGCGCGGGATGAAATTACAGATGGGTAGCCAGAGCCACTGCCACTTTCGCGGCAAGCTCACCAGCGGTGAAGGCGGGACCGCACAAGTGCGCCGCTTCGCCGTGGAGCCATACGCCCTCGCAGGCAGCTTCGAATGCGGAAAGGCCGGTGGCGGCGCGGCTGGCGATCACGCCGGCCAGAACGTCGCCGGTGCCCGCCGTCGAAAGCCACGATGTCGCGCGCGGCGCGCAGGCCAGACGACCATCGGGCGCGGCAATCACTGTATCGGGCCCCTTGGCGACCACCACCATGCCGCTTGCGCGTGCCAGCGCCAGCGCCCGGGCTGGTCGGCTGCCCGCACCATCGAGTTCGAAACTGCGTTCGAGCGCGACCAGTTCGCCTTCGTGCGGCGTCGCGATGGTCTCTCCCTTGCGTTCGGCCAGCGAGCGCGGCGACAGCAGCACCAGCGCATCGGCATCGACCACGGCGGCGACAGGATCGGCCAGCGCCACGGCCAACCTTTCGCGCGCGGTGCCGTCGCGGCCGAGACCGGGGCCGACCAGAACAGCGCTGTTGCGGTCGTCGGTCAGCAATTCGCTGAGCGAACCGGTCTCGACGACAAGGTCGGCAGGCGCATTGCGCTTGCTCTCGGCGAACAGCTTCACATAGCCCGCGCCCGCTCCCTGCGCGGCCACGGCGGCCAGCAGTGCGGCTCCGGGCATGTGTCCGCCGACGACGGCAAGCAGCCCGCGACGATACTTGTGCGAATCCGGCGCTGGTGCGCGGATCGCCGGCGCCTGAAGCGACATGGCCGCGCCGTCCACCTGATCGACGCCGATCGGGATAAGCTGCATCCGGCCCATCTTCGCCGCGGCGGGCATCAGGAAGTGTGCGAACTTCCAGGCTCCCAGAGCAATCGTCAGGTCATAGTGCGGCAGCCCTTCGTTGAGCAGCATGCCGCTGTCCGACTGGATGCCGCTCGGCAAGTCGACCGCCACGAGATGACGGTGATGCTCGGCCAGACGCGTGAGCAAGGCGAAGTGCTCTTCGGTCAGCGGGCGGGTGAGGCCGGAACCGAACAGGCAGTCGACCAGCACATCGCCATGCGCTTCGGCATCGGGGGCAAGCACCTCGCCGCCGAACAGGGCGCGCGCGTTCTTCGCTGCGTCGGTTTTCGGCTCGGTGGCCGCAACCACTACCGCATGGCCGCCGCGCTCGCGGATGGCCTCGGCGATGACATAGCCGTCGCCGCCATTGTTGCCCGGTCCGCACAGGACCGTGACGCGGCGATGCGCGGACAGGCGCCAGACCCAGTCGGCCGCGCCGCGACCGGCGATCTGCATCAGCGCATCGACGCCGGTTCCGACATCGATCAATGCCTGTTCGGCATCGCGCATCTGCTGGACGGTCAGAATCTGGCCGAGGTGGGGCGTATCAGTGTGCGGCATCGGCTTTCGTGCTTGCTGGAAATACGTAACGGTCTGCGCCTACCGTAACATCCAGCTTGCCGTCCACCAGCTTCGTCTGCGCTTCCTCCGCACCGTCCGCGACCGTGAGGCCGGAACCGTCGGTCATGACGTCAAAACGGCGAAAGGCACCGTCGGGATGGTGTACGATGAGCGTGAGCTTGTCGCCGTCCTGCGCGCGTTCGACCGAACAGACGTCAGCCAGTTCCGCCGAGCCGCCCACGGCGCAGGCGATATGTTCATCGCCTGCCGCGACCGGCGGCGGCTCGCTGTTCGAAGAGCAGGCGGCGAGGAGCAGAACCAACGGGGCGCAGACATGCTTCGACAAGCTCAGCATGAGCGGGCCAGTGCCTGAAGTTTCAAGATCCGTTCGCCCTGAGCCAGTCGAAGGGCGGATGAAGGCCACCGCCCTCACCCGCGCTTGAGCTGGGTGACGTCGCGCACCGCGCCCTTGGCGGCGCTCGTCGTCATCGCGGCGTAGGCCTGCAGCGCGGCCGAGACCTTGCGCTTGCGCGGATGAACCGGGGTCCACGCCCCGTCCTCACGCGCTTCCTGCGTCGAGCGGCGGTGGCTGAGTTCCTCGTCGGAGACCATCAGGTTGATGGTTCGACCGGGGATGTCGATCTCGATGGTGTCGCCATTCTCGACCAGCCCGATCTCGCCGCCTTCCGCCGCCTCGGGCGAAACGTGACCTATGGACAGGCCCGAAGTGCCGCCCGAAAAGCGTCCGTCGGTCAGCAGCGCGCACTCCTTGCCCAGACCCTTCGATTTCAGGTAGCTGGTGGGGTAGAGCATTTCCTGCATGCCCGGCCCGCCGCGCGGCCCTTCGTAGCGGATCACGACGACATCGCCGGCCTCGACCTGACCGCCGAGAATGCCGGCAACAGCCGCGTCCTGGCTTTCGTAGACGCGTGCCTTGCCGGTGAATTTCAGGATCGAGTCGTCGACGCCCGCCGTCTTCACGATGCAGCCGTCGCGCGCGATGTTGCCGTAGAGCACGGCCAGACCGCCGTCCTGGCTGAAAGCGTTTTCCTTGTTGCGGATGACCCCGCCTTCGCGGTCGATATCCAGCTCGTCCCAGCGGCGCGACTGACTGAAGGCGGTCTGCGTGGGCACTCCGCCGGGCGCCGCCTTGAAGAATTCGTGCACCGAGGCGTCGTTTGTGCGCACAATGTCCCAGCGGCCCAGCGCATCGGCCATGGTCTTGCTGTGAACGGTCGGCAGATCGGTATGGAGCAGACCTGCCCGGTCCAGTTCGCCGAGGATCGCCATGATGCCTCCGGCGCGGTGGACGTCTTCCATGTGGACGTCGGCCTTGGCGGGGGCGACCTTCGACAGGCACGGCACCTTGCGGCTGAGACGGTCGATGTCCTCCATGGTGAAATCCACGCCCGCTTCGGCGGCCGCAGCCAGCAGGTGCAATACGGTGTTGGTCGAACCGCCCATGGCGATGTCGAGGCTCATCGCGTTCTCGAAGGCCTCGAAGCTGGCGATGGACCGGGGCAGCGCGGTCTCGTCTTCCTGCTCGTAGTAGCGCTGACACAAATCGACGGCGAGACGGCCCGCCTCGCGGAACAGCCGCTCGCGGTCGGCGTGGGTCGCCAGCGTCGAGCCATTGCCCGGCAGCGACAGGCCGAGGGCCTCGGTCAGGCAGTTCATCGAGTTCGCCGTGAACATGCCCGAGCATGATCCGCAGGTAGGACAGGCCGAGCGCTCGATGCTCTCCACTTCCTCGTCGGTGTAGCTTTCGTCGGCAGCGGCAACCATGGCATCGACGAGGTCGAGCGCCCGTTCCTTGCCCTTGAGCACGACCTTCCCGGCCTCCATGGGGCCGCCCGAGACGAAGACCACCGGAATATTGATGCGCATCGCGGCCATCAGCATGCCCGGCGTGATCTTGTCGCAGTTGGAAATACAGACCATGGCATCGGCGCAGTGCGCATTGACCATGTACTCGACGCTGTCGGCGATCAGGTCGCGGCTCGGCAGCGAATAGAGCATGCCGTCGTGGCCCATGGCGATGCCGTCATCGACCGCGATGGTATTGAATTCCTTGGCCACACCGCCTGCCGCCGCGATCTCCCCGGCGACGAGCTGGCCCAGGTCCTTGAGGTGGACGTGCCCCGGCACGAACTGGGTGAAGGAATTGACAACTGCGATGATCGGCTTGCCGAAATCGCTGTCCTTCATCCCCGTCGCGCGCCACAGGCCGCGCGCACCGGCCATGTTGCGGCCGTGAGTGGAAGTGCGGGAACGATAGGCAGGCATGGGACAAACTCCGGGATCGGCAGGTGTATGCGTATTGGTTCTTTGTCAGCGCCCCTACGCGAAACGGACGCTCAGCCGAAGCACAAAATTTCATGAACCGGCGATTGACCTTTGCGGATCGTGCGCAGGCGGGATCGCTTAATCGGCGGGCGGCGGACCAAAACGGTTGGCATCCGGTCTGCCCGGAAGCGCCAGAAAGATGACGACGACCGCCAGCATGACCATATAAATCAGGTTGTTGAAGAACAGGAGGACAAAGAGTCGAAACGACGCTGCGTCACCAGCTACCACTTGCTCGAACAGGTCTGGAGCAACAGTGTAGCCGACCGTCACGAACGGCACAGGCAACAGCAACCACCAGCCGCGTCGCCCCGTATCGTGCAGGCGCCGCACGGCAGCAGCACCGATCAGGACAGTCACGAATGCGGTAATTCCCATCAGCGTGTAAAAGAAGCGGTCCATGTCCGGCATCAGTTCGGGATGATGTCCGTCGATCTGAATGGAATAGTGGCCGGGGCCGCTCTCGACGGTGGCGCTTTCCGGATGCTCCATGGCGAAACGCTGCATTCTGTTCATCGCGTCGGTAAAGCGCGGCATGAAGACAATCGCCCCCATCACAAAGGTCAGCCCCAGGGCAAAAGCGCCCCACAGCCAGAAACGCTTCTGCGATTCACGCCCGGAAAAGTTTGCCAGATTGCGCAAATGATACCCGAAAAACTCAATCATTTCCGTTCTCTACCCCTCACGATTTTTTGGACTTTACGAGCTTCGACGGACCTGTTGTCAAGTTTGTCCGCGTTCGATGCCCGCCCCTTTTTGCCAGATGGAGGCTAGGTGTTATGCTCAGCCCATGGCAATGCCCGAATCCCTTACCCTCGAGGCCGAGGAGGAGGAGTGGCTGGAACTGGCCAGAGGCTGGATCAAGGGCCACTTTGCGCAGAACCCGGAAGATGCCTATGCCAGCATCGAAGGCAAGCTGGCCGTTGTGCGCGCCAATCTCGCACAGGGCTGGGTCGGTCCGGAGGACACCTGGAAACTGCAATCGCTGGGCATTGCCATGGGCGATGCCTTGGCTCAGGACCTCATGCTCGACTGGGTTACGATCGATGACGAATATGGGCGCCAACCCGCGCTGAACTGGCCCGGTACCAGCATCATCTGTTTTCCGCTGACGATGATCTCGCAGCGCATCGAGGAAGGCGAGCGCGTCGATATCGACATGATGTACGAGATGACGCGCGAGGAACTGAACGAAATCGCCTTCGGCGGCGAAGCGGAGTAGTTGGCGAAGAACGCTGCGAATTAAATGAATGTCGCTACGTTGACTCTCCAAATACTGCGTGAAAGACTTCTGCCCATTCAAATAATGGGACCGGAGGGATGCTCTTACCCATTCCTGAGCCTGCAAAATGGCAGGCAATCGCCCTTGCATCAGCTGGAGACCCGCAAAAACCGGTAGCGTTTTGGCGGGTATGATGATTCATTGAAGGGGCGCGATCACGGAGGCCATTCAT
>NZ_BMLK01000056.1 GCF_014645195.1 Novosphingobium indicum
CAACACCGCGACGATCAGTTCTCATCCTGATTGGCGGAAACTTCTCATCCAGATCGCCGCGCCATAGTAATAGGACGAACGGCTGATCCGCAGCAGACGGCACTGCGCCGCAATCGACAGGCGGTGGTGAGCCGGTTCAACCAGCGCCCGCCTCCGGTCCACGCTCATCGACCGAAGGCTTTCGCTAAAAAATCCCGCTCCACGACCAACTGCCCGATCTTGGCGTGCAGCTTCTCCACCTCGCTCTCGCTGGTAGACTTGGCCGCATCGCCGGCACCGGAGAACGGTAGGCCTTCGGTGAAGGCCGCGGATCAGGCGGCTTCGCGTTGATCTTCGGGAGCGCCCCAGTTCCAGGGAAGCAGTTCATGGAGACGGTTCTGGGGAATGTCGGCGATGCGCGCGAGAACGTCGGCGAGCCAGGCCTGCGGATCGATGTCGTTGAGCTTTGCCGTGCCAATGAGGCTCAGCATGAAGGCGGTGCGTTGGCCGCCCCGGTCTGAGCCGGCGAAGAGCCACGATTTTCTGCCCAGGGCTATGCCTCTGAGCGCTCGTTCCGCCGCGTTGTTCGTCAGGCAGATGCGGCCATCATCGAGGAAGGCTGCGAAGGCGGGCCATGCCTTGAGCATGTAATCCATAGCCTCGGCCACATCGCTGTTCTTCGACAGCTTTGACCGATTGTCGCGCATCCATTCTTCCAGATCGGCCACCAGCGGGGCGCTGTGCTCGTGCCGCAGAGCCAAACGATCCTGCTCCGATCTGCCGTTGATGGCGCGTTCGATATCGAAGATCGCGTCGATACGGCGGACCGCCTCCACTGCCAGCGGCGAGATGACGGCCTTTTTGCGACGCTTCTTGAGCTGTGCGGCGACATCGGCCAGCTCGAAGAAGTAACGGCGCGCGTGGCTCTTATGCAGAGCTTGGCATAAGAGCCATTATCCAGAGCATGGTTTTATCTGGGGTCACGCGATTCAGATGTCCGAGATCAGCGGAAAAGGTCAGTGTGGAGCTCGTGATAAAATCATAGGGACCGCAGGTACGAAAGCAGATCCGGCTTTGGCTTCCAAGGCGTGGCCTTTGCGGGTTCGATACCGGCATGCTTCCAAAAGTTCTGTAGCGCATCGCGCTTCATCTTCAGGTTTGTCGAGATATACCGGTTCGTGGTCGCGATGCTGGAGTGACCGAGATAATCGCGGATCACTGTCACGTCGGTGCCCGACTGCAGGAGCGCGACGGCGCAGCTGTGGCGGAAAACGTGAGGAGTGATGCGGTCACGCGCCAGCCTGGGTCGATCCTGGACGACTGGCGAGGCATGCTTGGTGAGGATGTACGCGGCTCCATCGCGGGTCAGCGGTTGGCCGTGGCGGTTCATGAAAACATGCGGCTGGCCCGCAGCGCCCGACAGGTTTTGTAGGCGCCGCAACGCGTCGGCCGTCTCGCGCCATAGCGGAACGAGGCGCTCCTTGCGGCCCTTCCCACGCAATCGGGCCTGGTACGGTGGCGTCAGTTGAAGGTCCTGCCACAGCAGGCCGGTTGCTTCGCTCACTCTGGCGCCGCAATTATAGAGGAAAAGCAGCAGCGTGTAATCACGCCAGCCACTGCGGGTCCGCCGATCGGGATGGGCGATGATGGCCCGCACGTCAGTTGCTTCGAGGTAGATTGCGGGCTTCTGCCTCGCCCGCTTCGACGGCAGCGCTAACACCTGCGTGTAGCGGAGCGCATTATCGAGATCGTTGCGCAAGAGGTGTTTGAAGAAGCTGCGAAGCGCGGCACGGCGGCAGTTGCGCGTCGCGGTGGAGTTGGATCTGCCGCCCTCGAGATGATCGAGGAACCCGGCGACGGTGTTGGCGTCGAGATCTTCCAGCACAAGCGCGGCGACCTCGCGGCCGCGACGCTGGGCAACGAACTGAAACAGCAGCTTGAGCGTGTCGCGATAGGCGCGCGTCGTATGTGGGCTCGCGCCGCGCTGGCGCGGCAGATAGTTGGAGAAGAACGACTCCACCAGAGCGAACAGTAGCTGAGGTCCGGCCTTGCTCATCGTGGCTGCCGGGCGTGTCGCATATGTTGTTCGAAGCGCGTGCTCGCGAGTTCCAGGAGTTGCGGGGTCGCCTTCAGATAAACCTCGGTGCCAATGACGTTCTGATGACCGAGATAAGCCGAAAGCAAGGGGAGCTTGGCGTGAATGTCAGCGCCTTCCTCCGCCCATGTTGTCAGGCGGTGAACCGCGAACGCATGCCGAAACTCATAGGGGCGCGCTCCGACGCGCCCCTGCGCAGGCTTAATATCGAGGCGGCGCAGGAGCTTGCGAATAGCGTCGGAAGCCGCGTGGGTATAGAGTGGCGCGCCATTGAGGCGAACGAACAGCGCTTCGCAATCCCCTTGACCACGATCGTGAAGCACCCGGCATCGATCATCGACATAGAGGCCAAGCTCTGCGACAAGATCGTCGCGCATGGGGACGATCCGCGTACGCCGCTTACTGTTGCGGATGAGCAAGGTCCCACGGTCGAGATCGACATCATCCATGGTCAGGCGCACCGCCTCGCCGAGCCTGAGGCCGGTGCAGTAGAGCACGAGAATCAGCCTTCGCAGCATCGATGCCCATATGAAGCGGCCTTGGTGCGCTGACGCGGCGGCGAGAATGCAGCGGATCTCGTCGCGGCTGAAAATATAAGGGTAGAACGTCGACTCTTTCACCGGCGCAAAGGCGTGCTCGGGCACATAGCTGGTGGGATCGCGACGCCGGCGATGCAGGCAAAGTTGACGAATTACCCCGAACTCATTGCCGAGCGTGACGGCCTTGCGGTCGGGCAAACGCCCACACCAGCGGCTAATCGCTTCGGCCAGCGAAATATCGACATCGTTGCCCCACTGGTCTTCGACGAAGTGAAGGAAGCGTTCGATCTCAAACTCGCCGCGTCGATAGGGATGGCCCATGGCGCGCTTGAACGCCAGGAAGCTTGCTGCGTCGTTCCTCAACTCTTCCAGGACGATGACGGTGGTCATGTCGGCACCGGCAATGCGATCTCGCGCAGGGATGCGGTGGCGATCCGCACATAGGCCGAGACCGACTCTGGATCCCGGTGACCAAGGAGATCCGATACCACTTGGGGCCGTGCACCCAGGTCTATCTGGCGCGCCGCGTGAGAATGTCGCAAGACATGGCTGCCCAGAAATGGTGCATCGATCCCCGCGATCTTCGCATGCTTCATCACGATGTGGCGTATCGCGCTTGAAGCCGCGAATGGCTCCAGCGGCATCTTCGTCTGCACGAAAAGATGGCGGGTGGGTGTATCAGCGGGCCGGCCGTGGCGTAGATACTCTGCCAGCGCCTTGGCGACGGGTGGCAACAGCGGCAGCATGAATGCGACACCCGTCTTTGGGCGAAGGACTGACAGCGTGCTATTATCCCAGTCGATATCCCGAAACTGCAAGCGGATGATCTCGCCGGCGCCAAAGCCATAGGTACTCATCATCAGCAGTATCGCGTAGTCGCGAAGGCCTTGCGGACTCGATCTGTCCACGGCCATCAGGAGCCGCTTCACATCATCCCAGTAAAGGGCGCGTCTCGGTCGCTCGTGCCGTCGTTGCACGGGCGCGATCACGGCCTCGCTGATATCGACCGGACTCTGGCCAATCCAGTGCAGGAAACGGGAAAAGCAGCGTACCGTGCATGCAAGGTCGCTCACATGCGATCGGGAGTATCGCGCGGCGCGGCCAACCAGAAATGCGTCGACATCGGTTATCTGCATCGAGTGCCAGTCCTTGCCGACCCGGATCAAGTGATCCTGAAGCATACCGATGTGGCCCAGCTTCTTGTGAACCGTCACCTCTGGATTACCGCGATGCTGGGTCAGATAGGCGGCATATTGCGCGAGCAAAGGCGGCAGCAATGCCTTCTCTGGACGAGGCGGTCGCCAGTCAGGCGGGGCAAGCCCCATGCAGTGATAGACACGGCTAAGCGACAGCAGGGCGCTGCTGGAAATCCTGAGAGAAAGCGGGTCTAGCCCCCGTCGCTCCGCATACCAGTCTTTGAAGCGGCCTACGCGTTCGAGGGTCAACTCTTCTCGCTCGACCAGGCCGTGCAAGGCGCAATAGGTACGAAACTGCTGGATGCGGATCAAATAAACAATCGTTGTTCCTGCCCCAAGGCGCCGCTCCGCGCTCCAGATGCGGCGGATATCGTCGGGGGTGGGCGCGGCAGGGTCGGCTGCGGCGATGTGATCGACATGTAGGGGCATGGCTTTACCTCGATCGGCAAAGCGTAGCTCATGCTGAAAGCGTGATCACGCCCCGCATCGTGTTGGCAAGAGCCATCGGCATCGCCGACACTGCCTAACCTCTGGATATGTTGGAATCCCAAGGGTGCCGGAATACGGTGCAACAGCTCCGGGGAAAGGGCTAGGCGGAGCGTCGCAAGGGCGGGAACGTCGCTCACCGGCAAGCCCGGCCTCGCCAGCCGGGGCGCTATCACTTTGACGGCGGCAACGGATCTGCGCACCGCGACAACGCGGCGGCGAAGCCAGCGCACCGCGCCTGGAAGGGAAATATCCGGGCCGCGCGCTGCGTCTGCGGCGGCTTCCATGCTTCGCTCCGACGCGGCTATCCCAACGATGCGATCGATCGCGGCAAGCGAACCGGGCAGGCGAGCGGCGAGAAAATCCGGAAGCAGGCTGAATGTTATGTGCCCCTGTGGGCAGTAGCAGCGAGCGATCCGTACACCGGACTGGTCAGGCGCGCATAGCTGCCGTGCCGCCGAAATGCACAGCCGCCGCTCGGATGGAGCGGGCAGCGCAACAGTCGCGCGCACCGCCACTCCTGCGTGGCGACATAGTCCTCGATCGTCGACCTGGTACGCAATGGTATCTGCAACGTCGCCCCCGCGTGCGGCGGTCCCTAACTGCGAGGTCGCGGCTTTTATCTGGAGCCCAGTGCGCCGAAACCTCCGGCAAGCCCGGATTATATCCCAAAACGCCCCAGATAAAACCATGCTCTGGATAATGAGCAAAGCATCCTGCCTCCAGGATGAGACCAGGCTGGCGGTCGGGAGCGTACAGCTCGAAATAGCCCGCATAGGCATCTGCCTGCAGAATCCCGGGCCAGGACGCGAGATGCGCCTGGGGATGTTCGCCGCGCCGGTCGCGCGAATAATAGAAAACGACCGCCGGCGGATCGGCGCCGCCGAATGGGCGGTCATCCCGGACATAATCCCATAATCGACCGGTATCGGTCTTGCCCTTGGCCATGACCGGCACGGTGGTGTCGTCGCCATGCACACGTTCGGCGGCAAAGACATAGGCCTCGATCAATCGGAAGATGGGCATCAGGGCGAAGGAAGCTGCACCGACCTGATCGGCAAGCGTGGAGACGCTCAGCGGCACGCCTTCGCGGGTGAACCGCTCCGCCTGGCGGTTGAGAGGCTGGTGCTGGCCATACTTCTCGAACAGCAGCATGGCGAGGAAGCTTGGGCCTGCCCAGCCACGCGGCACGACATGGAATGGCGCGGGCGGCTGCGTGATCTTCTCGCAGTCACGGCAGGAGAACTTCTCGCGTACGGTCTGGATGACCTTCCAGGTACGCGGGATCACCTCCAGCGTCTCGGTTACATCCTCGCCCAGCTTCGACAGGCGCATGCCGCCACAGGCCGGACAGGAACAGGGCGCCGGAACGACGACGCGGTCGCGGGGCAAATGGTCGGGGAACGGCTTTCTGACCGGCCTCTTGCGCTCAAAGGCGGTGACGTTCGTCGCCTTTGTCGCGGCGGTCTCGGCGGCCAGATCGTCTTCGGCGGCGTCGGCCTCCAAATCTTCGAGCTCAAACTCCATCTGCGCAAGAAGCCGGCGGGTGCGTTCGGCGCTGGGGCCGTATTGCTCGCGCCTGAGCTTGGCGATCTGCAACTTGTAGTGCGAGATCAATGCCTCGGTGGCGCTCTCCCGGGCACGGGCATTGGCCAGTTCGGCCTCGGCGCTGGTGGCGCGCTGTTCGGCCGCATCGGCGCGTTGCGTGCTGAGCCGGACCAGCGCCTTGAGCACTTCAATGTCGTCAGGCAGGGGCGAAACGGCGGCGTCCACAACCAGGATGGAATCACAGAAAACCGCCCGGTTAAAGCGGAAAATGCGGCCTCGACGAAGAAAATCTGCGCCTATCCTGCGCTCTGCGGGCGCCAGCTATATTGCGGGTTCCGCCAGTCCACGCCGTCGAGCAAACAGGCCAGCTGTGAGCTCGTCAGCGACACTACGCCATCCTTCGCGGAGGGCCAAATAAACTTCCCTCGTTCCAACCGCTTCGAATAAAGCGACATCCCGAGACCGTCGTGCCAGATTATCTTCACCAGCGACCCGTTACGCCCGCGAAAGACCCAAAGATCGCCGGCAAATGGGTCTCGCGAAAAACTCTGCTGTACCATCGCCGCGAGGCTCTGCATGCCGCGACGCATATCGGTATGGCCCATTGCGATCCACACCCGTGCGCCTGCTGGGATCATCGCAAGGCCTTCAGCGCCGCCGACACCAATGCAGGTGATGCCGCAGCTGATACGTTCACGCGTCCCTTGGCGCCGAGATCGATGATGATCACCGGCATCCCGGCCTGTTGCCAGCCTTGCTGGGTGCCATCGTCTACCACCGCCTCGGCGAACTCGGTCAGGGCGGGCGGTTGTCGCAGCTTGCTGCGCCATGTGTAGATCCGCGCCGTGGAAATGTCGTGCCGCCGCGCCACGGCCGAAACGCTGGATCCCGGCGCAAAGGCTTCCGCCAAAATCTGCAGCCGTTCCTCGTCGCTCCAACGCCGCCGCCGTTCCGGCCCGGTCATTACCGTTATGTGCCCCATGAACCGCTCCTAAGCCTACTCTCGAGAGCATTCTTAAGAGCAGTCCACTACCTCACGACAAGGCGGGCGCAGCCGGATGGATACGAAATCTGTTTCGTCACCCATCGATCACCTCGCCATCCATGCAGGCGAAATTACCAATCAGCGCGCGCTTGAAAATGTGGGGGTTCTCGACCGCTTACGATCAAACGAGCTCGAAGCTCATACTATCACCCCGTCAAGGCCGGTACTCGCAACGCTTACCACCTTCGCGGCGAGCCCGATTCCCTTCAGCGCTCGGCATAGTTCGTCGTCCGGCATAAACCGCCCGCCTGAACGACATCGATCCCCAGGCTTGGCTCGCGGACGTGCTCGCTCGCATCGCTGAGCATCCGGTTCGCCAACTCGACGAGTTGCTGCCATGGAACTGGCAGCCAACCCAGCGCTCGATCACCACCTAATCCGCGCTACGCCGCGGCTTTCACCGGATGGCTACTGCCTGGTCGCAGCAACAATCGTTGCGTCGAGTGAGCAGAAACGACTGAGCGTGGCAGGACGGGCCCAAGCCTTGGTAGCCGCCTCAATAGCTTCGCGGTAGCTTCAGGACGTGCTCTGCGATGAATGACAATATGAGATTGGTCGAAACAGGTGCCACCTGATAAAGGCGGGTCTCTCGAAATTTCCGTTCGATGTCATATTCCTCAGCAAAGCCATATCCGCCATATGTCTGGATGCAGACGTTGCCCGCTTCGACCGCTACGTCGGCGGCAAGCATTTTTGCCATGTTCGCCTCGGGTCCATGTTCAAGCCCCGCTTCGTAAAGGCGCACGGCCTCATGGACCATGAGCTCGGCTGCGCGCATATTTGCGTGGGCTCGCGCGATCGGGAAAGAGACGCCCTGATTCATGCCAATGGGCCGATCGAAAACCACCCGTTCATTTGGCATAAGCGACAGATTTTCGGGTAAACCATTTTGCATCACCGATGCATTCGGCAGCAATAAGAACTCTTTCCGCATTCATGCCCGAAAGGATGCAATGAAAGCCCTTGCC
>NZ_BMLK01000057.1 GCF_014645195.1 Novosphingobium indicum
ATGGTGAATCACGTCAGCCCCAAACCCGATACCCTCAGTGAGTCAGATTCCACAGGTTTTGGTATGAGCGCTGTCCAGCCGCTTCGTCAGAGCCTTTTGGCGGCCCAAAATGCCAATCTGCCAGAGCTTGGCTGCTCGAGCACTTGGCTTGATGGCCTGCGAAAATTCCAGACCGTTCCCGGTAAGATTGCCAGTGCCTGCTCCAAGGCGAGCACCGAGTGCGAAATTCCGCACCAAAAGCTCCTGCTCGAAGACCTAGTAGATTTCGAAAAGGGCATCGCGTCGGTCCAGGACTCGCTAAAGGCCTTTGATCGCCTTTGTTACGGTTCGCTCGCCAAGCCTTCCTATTGCGGATATTATCTGGAGCACCGCGATGACCAGATCGGCGCTCTCGATAGCCTCGTCAGCTCGCACTACCGGGAAAAGCCCGAAGCGCGAACGGCACTGTGGAGCATATTCAGTGAAGCCGAAACATGCGCAGCGGATCGGACCTTTTTGACATCGTCCAATCGCCTGGTCTCAGGCGTCGATTCCACAGCACGTCCGCGTACACTGGCTGACTTCGAACGGCTAGGAGAAACGATTTCCGCCATGCGCGTAGCGATGCAAACTGAAGATACGCGTGTGAGAAGTGCGCCTGCCGGGGGCATGTTCACGGTCCAGCTGCCTAAAGACGCAAGCCTGCCAATCCTGCAATTCCTCGGCCTGATTTCCATTCTGTATGCATTCTTGCATGTGCGCAGGCTGCGCCGTCTTGCAACTGCCCACACTTTGGACAACGGGCATTTGCTCTACTCGCTCTATCCCGTTGCTTCCCATGCCTTCACGGCGCCGGTCTTCGGGGTCCGTACACATGGCGATCCAGCTAGCCGGTCGGCAGCGCGCTTCTCGGCGCACATGACCTCGATTGCATTCGATTGGATTCCGCTGATCGCCCTCTCCTGTGCCGGGGCGGCAGTTCTTGGCGCATTGTTCTTGCGGTTGTTGGGCAATGATGAATTTTCGCCCTGGGCGATCGCCTTGGCCGCCATCTTTTTCGCACTGCAGTTGGTCGTGACGCTGGCCTACCGCTCCGAACAGCATGTGGCGAAGGACGAGTTCAACCAATGGGTCAGTCAGCCCCCGGACTTACCGCAAGAGAAAGATCCCAAAGGAGATTTGGCATGAGGAAGTCGCTTCGAGTCCTTCGCCAGTTGGTCGCAGTGTCGGCGGCTGCAGCCATGTTGGCGAGTTGCTCGGGTCGGGACGCCGCGAACACGACCGATCTGATCATTTGGCAAACCGAAACCGATCCAAAGGCGAAGGAGGTTCTCGATGCCTTGGCGGTGTCCTTCGAACAGGCGCATCCGGGCGTGGACGTCCAAATAGAATCGGTCCCTTGGGGCTCGCTGGCGGAAAAGCTCGCCACGGCGTTGCGCGCCGAGGATCCGCCTGACATCGCCCATCTGGAACCCTTCATGGCCTATGGGCTTGTCGAGCGCGGACTCCTCAGTCCGATCGATGACATCGTCGCCGATATCGAGGAAGCCAACGGGCCCATTTTGCCGGCTGTCCGCGACTTACAACTCTTCGATGGCAAACGATATGGAATGGCCTATGCAGTCGGTATTACCGGTTGGACATTCGACACGCGAAAATCTGGCGGCTTGGCGCTGCCATATCCCGGCGGAACGAGCGGTACGATCTCGCAGGACGCCCTCTTCCAGTATCTCGCCCGGGTAAAGGCCGCCAATCCCGACGCGAAGGTTCTGCTGCCGGGAGGTAGCCCATTCTTCATGGATCAACTGTTCGGCGAGCTTGTCGCCAACGCGGGCGGCCGCTTGTACGATCCTGCAACACAGAAATTTCTCTTCAAGAGCGAACCGGCGAGGCAGGCCCTACAATTCTTCATCCGGCTGAAGGATGCCGGTTTACTCAGCCCCGATTGGCAAGGGCAGCAATATGTTGACCAGTTCAGCAGGCTTGCAGCACCGGGCAACACGTTTCTCACGCCCGTTACTTATGCGCGAGCAAGTGTCGCGATCGAAAAAACCCTCGAAGGCGAACCCGCATCGGCAACTGCTTCGGTCTTCCGATTCATGTCGCCGCCGACGGCCCAAGCCAATGGCCGACCTGTCGCCACCATCGACGCCGAACCATTCGTCATTTTTGAGCGCACCACATCGGAGACGGTGCCCGGCGGAGGGACCAAGCGTGCTCTGGCCGCTGAATTCCTGCGCGCGTTCTACGCGCAGGAAAATTATCTGAAGTTTGTTGCAACGGTTCCCATTCACCTGACTCCGATCTTTGGCAAACTCGCCAATGACCCGGCATATCTAAATAGCATCCGTCCGGGGTGGGTGGATTGGCACCGGCACACATTGACGTTTCTTGAAGACGCCAATCTCACCCGGCCCATTCTGGTTCCAGGGCCGGACTCTTCGACCCTCGCCGAAGACTTGCGCAATCCATATCTGCTTCAGCTTCAGGCGCAGGGCATCATCTCGCGGGCGATCGGACAGGCGCTCGAGCCCAATGCCAATGTCGAGAGCATTCTAGACGAAGCGCAATCGGCGGCCATGCGGCTCGTGAACCGCGAAATACGGCCAGCCGGGGGACAATAATCTCGATTTTGTGGGGCGCGACAATGATCCGAGTGCTGATTGGCATCCCGGCCAGCTTGATGGCATTGTCGTTGCTCCTCGTCTTGCTACTCCTGCTATTTGATTTCCCGCCCTGGCCGTCGGCAAACAATCTCAGCCTCGCATGGCCGTTTCTTGTGCGCGCTTTTGTTTTCGCTCTCGTCACGGCTAGCGGACAAGTATGCCTCGGCCTCTTGGCGGCATTGAGCGTCCTTTGGCTGGCCCGAACGAAAAAGAGTCAACTCGCACTCATTACGGTCTTCCTGATCCCTTATGCGATCCCAGCTTCGGTGATCGGGCTGGCATTCCGGTTCGCCATCGGGCCACAAAGTGCCTGGGCCCAGTTCACAAGCCCGCTCTTGGGGGTTCCTCCCAATTTCTGGCTGTACCAGCATGCATTCGAGGCTGCAGTGCTGGCCAGTACCTGGCAGTTCTTTCCGTTCGCGTTCCTCCTCTCCTATCTTGGTCTGCGAACGACGCCGCGAGCCGTGCTGCAAGCCGCCCAAATGGACGGAGCACCTTTCACCAGAACGACCCTCATGGTCGTACTGGCAAGGATCCTTCCGGTGATCATGGCCATTTTTGCGCTGCGATTGGCATTCATGCTCGTCAAATTCGACACACCATTCGTTTTTACCGAGATGATTGCATCCGGGGACGACGTCGCCACGATCGAGTTGTGGCGAACCATTGCCGGGTCGACCAGCCCCGAACTCAACATCATCGCCTGGTGTCTCCAGATCACATCTTTTCTCTTGTCGCTCGGCTATCTGGCCGCACGGCGGGAAGGTGCGGACTAATATGATGCGGCAGGCCACACTCACCCTTCTCGCGCTCGCGCTCGTTCTCTTTGCTCTGCTACCGCTGATCGTGCTGCTGCTCGCTTCCGGGCTCCCTGATCTGGCTGTGCGCCCCGAAGGCATCGCATGGGAGGCGTTCCGACACTGGAAAGGACCCCGGCTTTCGTTGCTTTGGGATCCTTCAAACGACGTTATGTGGGTATCGCTCTGGCGTACGACTTGGCTCGCCCTTTCGGCGTCGATGGCAGCATCCACCCTGGCTATCGTCGCGGCCTATCTGGCGACACGGCAGCGATCGAGATTCTGGCGACGCGGGACGCAATTCCTCTCGCTTGTGGCCTATGGTCTCCCGAGCATCTTCCTGCTTATAGCCTATCAGCCATATCTGCTGGAGTTGCCGATCGAGCCTCTCGCACGCGTCTGGCTGCTGCACTTTCTCTATCTCCTTCCGATGTGTTCGATCCTCACGATCGGCTACGCAGAATCCTATCCTCATCTTCTGGACCGATCTGCCGCGATTGACGGCGCGGGTTGGGGCGAGCGGTTCAAGCTGGCCTATCAAGGGAACCTCTGGCGGGGACATCTCGCCGTCACCTGCATCGGAACTCTGATCTCATGGGGTGATATCGTGATTTCACAGCAACTCCTCTCCGGCGAGTCCAAGCTCTTGGTCGATCTCTATATTCTGCGATATTTCCAGAACGATTCGACCTTCCCGAGCTACACCAGCGCGGCGCTGTTCAGTCTCGTCCTCGGCCTTATCGCGATCATCCTGGCGTTCATCATTGCCGCAACAAACAGGCGTAGTGTATGATCGTTCCTGCCGAAAATATGCTTCGTCTTGAGGAACTCAGCATCCTGCGCCGCGACGAGCCTCCCTTGGTCGAAGGCCTGTCAATCGCCGTCGGGGCCGGAGAGATACTAGCCATCGTCGGCCGCTCGGGCATTGGGAAATCCTCGATCCTCAATGTCGTTGCCGGCTTTGTCACTCAACAGGGGCGACCGAACGCATCGCCCTGGCACTGGTTCTGGCGCAAAGACGACCTGCAATATCAAGGCTCGGTCTTCGTCAATGGAGCGACGATCGACGGGAGCCCGCCCGAACTCAGAAAACCCATTGGCATGGTTATGCAAGGAGGCGTGGTCTATGAACACATGTCAGTCTTGGAGAATGTCACCTTCCCACTTCGCGCCGCAGGTCTGCGCGATGCGCAAAAGCTGCGCGAGGAAGCTCTGCGCCTGCTCCATGAGGTGGAGCTTTTCGATGACCTAAAAGGCAAGGCGCTTGACCAGCATCTGACCGGCAAGGCGCGTTCTCTCTCGGGAGGTGAACGTCAACGCCTCGCT
Organism: Novosphingobium indicum; assembly: GCF_014645195.1. Lineage (GTDB taxonomy): Bacteria > Pseudomonadota > Alphaproteobacteria > Sphingomonadales > Sphingomonadaceae > Novosphingobium > Novosphingobium indicum. The sequence continues at coordinate 4,769 of NZ_BMLK01000057.1, forward strand.
CTTGCCCGCGCACTGGCGAAGAATCCAAGTGTGTTCCTTCTGGACGAAGCATTTGCCAATCTGGACCCCGTTCTGCGCGGGGATTTGTTCGATCGTTTTACAAGGCTCATCGTCGGCCAGTCACGATGTGCAATGGTGGTAACGCATGATTTATCCGACCTTGCCAAAGTCCAAAGAGTTCTCCTCCTCGGGCCAGGTGACGATGGACCCGGTTACTGTTCCTACCGACGAGAAAGTAGTAACGTCTTCACCATCGAATCAAGCTGTGGGGATGGATCAGACTATTGGCAAACATGGCATCATAGAATCTGCGCCGCTGCTGCTGAATAGTCCTTCCGGTGAACTAGCTCCGCAGCGCAAGGTCGCGCCTGCCTCGCCCTTGCGCCGCATCTATCGAATTCTGCGTCCCATTCCACGTTCTCCCGTTCCGGCTTCGAGCGAAGACGCCTATCGGCTGCAACTCATTCCAACGGAGACTTTGACAGGGCGCTTCGAAGAAGCACTCACCATTCTCTCGCAATACCTTGGCGACCAAATCGGTGCCTATGTGGAATTCGGCGTCTACAATGGCTCTTCGATGCTGTGTATGCGCAGTGCTCTGCGTACGTTGGGCATTCGCGATCTCTCATTATTCGGGTTCGACTCATTTCAGGGACTGCCGGACACGGCTGCGCATGATGACGGCGGTGTCTGGCACGCCGGTCAATTCTCTTGTCCTCGCTGCGTCACGGAACAGCGCCTCGAGCCACTGACCGACACCGCCAATCCGATAACCCTCATCGAGGGCTGGTATGCCGACACTTTGTCCGCTGGCGATGTCTATGGCATCGGCCGGGCGTCGATCGTCATGATCGACTCCGACACCTACACGTCTGCGCGCCATGCCCTTCGATTTGTCGCACCGATTCTGACCTCACCGTCGATCATCATGTTCGATGACTGGAAGCTAAATGACCTAGATGTTAAAGCGCTTGGGGAATACAAAGCGTTTCACGAATGGGTAGCGCAATATCCCGAAATCCGATGGAAAAGGCTACGCTCCTACAATAGAAAGTCTCGGGTGTTTTTGCTGATCCGTCGCTAAGCAAGGCATTCTCTATTCATACTGATTGATTTGTAATTAGAATGACGCAAGCAGCGGGAGAGAGTCGATGTGCAAATCTTGGCTAGTCTCGCCCTTTATCTGTTCAGCGCTTTTCGCCGGGTCAGCATCGGCGGAGACCAATCGCAATTATGACACACCTTATTGCGGCGAAATTGAGGCGCCGCCCCGATTTGCGGGCGCCAACCCGGGGCGTCGAGCCTGTCCCAATGCAATCGCGCGCTCCTACTTGCCCAAATATAAGGGTATCGCAAGAACAGCACTCGATCTTGAAAACGAGGCATGTTTCGTGCCGGACGCAACCTACCAGCTCCTAGACGAGATCATCGATGAGGTTCGATTGCGCGTCACAGATGAAGGGCTCAGACCGAACGTCAACGCTTCGCAAGCGGTCTTGAAGAAGATTAGCGCCATCACGGGCGACGTTCTCGAAGACAAGGGGTTCCAACTGGAGATTCCGACTGATACCAAGACTCTCTGATCACGACCCATGCGCCCACTGGCGCAAGCCGATGGACATGATGCGCCAT
>NZ_BMLK01000058.1 GCF_014645195.1 Novosphingobium indicum
TCATTGCGCTGGTGTTCGATTCCGCTTCGCTGCTCGACAAAAGCGCTTTCAGTCCAGTTTTCCTCGACGGCCTGGATGGCCTTATACCAACCTGCATTGATTATGACCCACGGGCCCATTTGCGTCGCCCGATGGTCATGATGTGCTAAGGCTGATCAACGAGTTTGTTCCAAGCCTCGCAGCAATGGTCGATGATGTTGTCGTAGGAAGTGAAGACGCGGTTGGAGAGCCAGTTGTCGCGCATGAACTGCCAGATGTTCTCTACCGGGTTCAACTCGGGACATTTCGCCGGCAGCGCGACGATGCTAATGTTGTGGGGTATGACGAGCTTTCCGGTCATATGCCACCCGGCCTGATCCATCAGCACGACGGCGTGAGCGCCCGGGGGCGACCGTGAGCGATATTTCGGTCAGATGCAGCGACATGGTTTCGGTATTGCAGAATGGCAGCACTAGAGCGGTTTCCATTCATTCTGGTTCATAGCCGCATGATCTGAAGTAGTTGGTGCATTCGGCGGGCTGGAAGATGTCGACGAGCTTGCCGATCATGTCCCACAGCCCGCTGACGGTGCGCTCACCGGCCTTGCGGAGCATGGCCTTGAGCCGTGAGAAGGCCTTCTCGATCGGGTTGAAGTCCGGGCTGTAGGGCGGGAGGAAGCGCAGAGTTGCGCCGACTGCTTCGATTCTCTCCTTCACCGCGGCCCGTTTGTGGCTCGAGAGATTGTCCATGATGACCACGTCACCGGGCCGTAGCTCGGGCACCAATACCTGCGCGACATAGGCTTCGAACCAGTCGCCGTTGATTGGCCCGTCGAGTACCATCGGTGCGACCATGCCGGTCATGCGAAGGCCGGCTACCAACGTGGTGGTCTTGCGATGCCCGTGCGGGAAGCCCATCCGCAGCCGCTCGCCCCTCGGGCAGCGGCCATGGCTGCGGGTCATGTTGGTGGCGGTCCAGGTCTCGTCGATGAAGACGAGGCGCTCGGGTTCGAGGTCGATCTGGCCGTCGAACCAGTGCTGGCGCTGCCTCAGGACGTCGGGACGGTCCTGCTCGATCGCATGCCCGGTCTTTTTTTGCGCGTAATCCCGTGACGCACGAAGAACCGATGAACTGTGCCGATCCCGACGGAGGCACCGCGCTCGATCAGCCGCGCCTGAACTTCGACTAGCGTCATGTCGCCTTGCTCGGCGATCAGTTCCCGAATGAAGGCGCCATGCGCTTCGATCTTGCCCGAATGCCGGTCACCGCCACGTGGCCTGGCCACAGCCTGACCATGCTTCAAGGCAAGTTGTCGCCAGCGGATTGCGCTCGACACGCTGACACCGAAGCGGGCTGCCGCCGCGTGACAACTCAAGCCGCCGTCAATCGCGGCAACAACCCTGTCCCGAAGATCCTGTGAAAGAGCTCGTGCCATCCATGCTGGCCTCCTGCCACCAGCAAGAAGTTTGAATCACATCGAGGCATCGAAGGGAATCCCCATCGAGTCAGTTCGTGTGGAAACCGCTCTAGCCCCGCTCCCTTGGCGTGCTCCGGGCAGATCGCGCCGAAGATGTAGGCAGATTTCGTTCGCTGGTCTTTCGGCGCCGACGGCCGCGTCCCCCGTCTGGCCCACCGCCGCGTGATATTGTTCTTTTGGCCGACCCGCGCCTCATCCTGGAACCATATCTCTATGGGCGTGCCCTTCGGGAGGGCTGTTCTGACCTTTGCCAACTCGGCAGCGAAGCCCCCCTTTTGAAGGCGTCCATGGCAAGTTCGTTCTGGGCATGGTGGCGGGGCCGCGCCGTCAGCTTGACGTAACCCAGCTTTTTCAGCTCGCGGCCCACGGTCGTTTCATCGAGCGAGACTGCAAATTCCTCATACTGCCACTGGACTAGGTCGATCAGACGCCAGCGAACGACGCCATGGATCGCAGGGATCGGACCGCGCTCGACAGTCTCGCCAAGCGCCCGCCGCTGAGCATCATTGAGCCGCGACCGTTGTCCCGGCGCCTTGCCGTCGAGGAGGCCATCGGGACCGCGGGCGTTGAACCGGACAACCCAGTCCCGCACGATCTGCAAACCCATCCCGCCGATCTTCGCGGCCGCACTGCGGCTGCCGCCGTAGTAAATCTCCGCCAAAGCCAACAGCCGTCGCGCCTGGTTCGCGCTCTTCGCCGCGCACGCCAGTCGCCTCAATGCAGAGCTATCAAAATCTGCCCGCAAACCGATCGCTGATCCCATGGTCACGCCCTCCATATACAGGGCTCCATAGATTCAGATTTTCATCACTTTGGGAACCCACAACGTGAGTCAGCCTCAGCGCAGCTTGGTATTATGCTCGGCAGCATAGCCTTCGGGGGAAGTTCAGCTCGCTACAACCGCAAGCCGGTTATTTGCTTGGATTGTTGCACCTTCGGTCTGTTTTGCCCAACTCACAAGTCTAGCTGCAACGCTTGAAGAACTCATCGCCATTACGGCATCCGAACTGAATAATATAACGCGAAGAATTGATTGTATGACTGAAATGGCACGCTTTGATTTGAGCGATCCCTTCAACTTTGACGATCAACTGACTGAAGAAGAACCGAAGGTGCGTGCTTCGGTGCATGGCTTCGCGCAAGGCGAACTCCAGCCCCGGATCATCAACGCTTACCGCGAAGATCTCGATGCACCAGAGCTGTTTCCACGCATGGGGCAAGCCGGCTTGCTGGGAGTGACAATTCCACAGAATTATGGCGGTGCTGGAGCTAGCTATGTCTCCTACGGTCTGATCGCGCGTGAGATTGAACGCGTAGATTCGGGTTATCGGTCAATGGCATCGGCGCAAAGCTCGCTCGTCATGTATCCGATTTTTGCTTTCGGCTCGGAGGAACAGCGGCTTAAATATCTGCCTGGTCTAGCCGCAGGCGCGCTGATCGGCTGCTTCGGCCTGACAGAACCTGATGCGGGTTCCGATCCCGCGGGCATGCGCACCATCGCGAAGAGGATTGGTGGTGGCTATGTCCTTTCGGCACCAAGATATGGATTTCAAATGCTCCTTTCGCCGACGTCTTTGTCGTCTGGGCAAAGAGCGAAGCACATGACGGGGCCATTTGCGGCTTTGTGCTTGAAAAGGGCCTGAAGGGATTTTCCGCTCCCAAGATTAAGGGCAAACTCAGCCTGCGCGCCTCAACCACCGGCATGATAGTGATGGACCAGGTTGAGGTTGACGAAGAAGCCCTGCTCCCCGGGGTGCAGGGTCTCAAGGGACCCTTCGATTGCCTAAACCGCGCACGCTATGGGATCAGCTGGGGGGTGCTCGGCGCCTCAGAATATTGCATGCACGCAGCACGCCAATATAGGCTTGATCGACACCAGTTTGGAAAGCCGCTTGCCGCCAACCAACTCTATCAAAAGAAGCTCGCCGATATGCAAACAGACATTGCGCTAGGGTTGCAAGCCTCATTGCGTGTCGGCCGCCTAATGAATGAAAGCAGGTTCGCGCCGGAAATGCTCTCTATCATCAAGCGTAACAATGTCGGAAAATCGCTTGATATTTCGCGTCATGCCCGAGACATACACGGCGGTAATGGCATCAGCGATGAATATCAAGTCATGCGGCACATGGTGAATCTGGAAACCGTCAACACCTATGAAGGCGCTCACGATGTGCATGCGCTCATACTGGGGCGAGCCGTCACTGGCATTGCGGCGTTTTAGCGTTAGCAAGTTCTTGCAGAAGTTGCCCCTATCCCACTACCCATCCAGAGAGGCCCGCCTTGTCCGGCGAGTGAACGACCAGTCTTAAGAGTGCTCGTATGAGCGAGCTTAGGAGCGGAGCATGGGTCAGACCACGGTGATGACGGGGCCGGAGCGTCGTCAGCGTTGGAGCGAGGAGGAGCGGCTTGAGATTCTCGCCGAGGCCTTTGCGCCGGGCGCCTGCGTTGCCGATGTATCCCGGCGGCGCGACGTTTCGACCAGCCTGATCTATACATGGCGGCGCAAGTTGCGCGAAAAGTCGGCGGCTGCGTCCTTGCCTGTACCGGAGATAAATTTCGCCCAGGCCGTGCTCGCCGATGATGAGCAGCCTGCCGATCATGATCAATGTGCCGCGATCACGGTCGAACTGGGCGAAGGCCGGCAAGTGCGCATTTCGTCGTCTGCGCCTGCCGCACTGGTTTCGGCGATCTTGAAGGCGCTGCGATGATCCCATCGGGCGCGAGGGTCTGGATCGCGATGGGCCACACGGACATGATGTGATGGACACCCCTTGCGACCCAGGCTCAACATTGTGGGGCTGAACCAATTGATGGAGTCGAACATGGACATCAAGGTAATCGGGATCGACGTAAGCGCCGTCGTGACCCCACCTTGCGCGTCAGTATGATTGCGGCAGACGTGCGGGGTGATGGATGACGAAGCACTTGAGACCGCACTGGACACCCGCACTGGAGTTAGTCCGGAGCCGGTTCGACGCGTCGAGGTACTCGGCGCGATGGTTGGGCGCCGGCGCTCCTGGAGCCTAGAGCAGAAGCTGGCGATCGTCGCTGAGGCTCGACATTGTGATAACCTGACCGCGCTCGCCCGGCGGCATGATATTCGGACCTCGCAGCTCTACACTTGGCGCCGCGAGCTTCGTTATGCACTTGAGGTGCATACCGGCTCGAGGGACGCTGAGCCGATGTTCGTGCCGGCTGTTTCGGACGTCGATCGGCGTGGCGACGTTGCGATCGAGGTGGAGATCGACGGCGCCGTCATCCGGATCTCACGAACGGCCAAGGCTGATCTGGCGGCTGCCGTGGTTCAAGCACTTCGGTCAGCACGGTGATCGGGCCAGGCGTCGGCGCGCGAGTGATGGTCGCAACGCGCCCGGTGGATTTCCGCAAGGGCCCCGACGCGCTCGCCGCATTGGTCGGCGAGGAGTACGGCGGCGATCCTTACTCGGGGGTAATCTACGTCTTCCGGGCGAAGCGCGCGGACCGGATCAAGCTCGTGTGGTGGGACGGTACCGGGCTGTGTCTGATGGCCAAGAGGCTCGAGCAGGGAGGCTTCCGCTGGCCCGCGATCCAGGACGGCGTGATGCGCCTGACCGCGGCACAGCTAGGCGCCTTGCTCGAGGGTCTGGACTGGCGCCGCGTGCATGGCGGCCGACGTCCACAAGCGCCGCAGATCGCCGGTTGACGGGGTGCGCGATCGCTGATTCACTCCGCCCATGCTGGCAGAGGCGGACCTTCCCGAGGACATCGAAGCGCTCCGCGCGTTCGCCCCCGAACAGTCCCGCAAGCTCGCCGAGGTCACCCTCGCCAAGGGCGAGGCCGATGCCGAGGTCGAGCGGCTGCAGTCGATCATCGATGCCTTCATGCGCCATCGCTTCGGCCGGCGTTCCGAGCAACTCGATCCCGATCAGTTCGAGCTCGGCCTCGAGGACATAGAGACGGCGCTGGGCCAGGCTCGCGCGGCGCGTGATGCCGCGACCCGCCAGCAACACACCGCTCGAGCGCGCAACGCCAACCGCGGCTCGTTGCCCGCACATCTCGAGCGCATCGAGCAGATCGTCGATGTCGAGGACAAGTCCTGCCCCTGCTGCGGCGGCGCGCTCCACGCGATCGGCGAGGATGTCGCCGAGCGGCGCGACGTCGTTCCCACGACCTTCCGCGTCCTTGTCACCCGGCGTCCGCGCTACGGCTGCCGTTCGTGCGAGGGCGCGGTCTTGCAGGCGCCAGCACCGGCGCGGATCGTCGAGGGCGGCATTCCGACCGAGGCGCTGATCGCCCAGGTTCTCGTCGCCAAGTATGCCGATCATCTTCCCTTGTACCGGCAAGCGCAGATCTACGCCCGCCAGGGTATCAAGCTCGATCGCTCGACGCTCGCTGACTGGGTCGGCCGGGCGGCCTGGTACCTGCGGCCCTTGCGCGATCACACGCTCGAGGAGTTGCGCAAGGCCGAGCGGCTCTTCGCCGACGAGACCACTGCCCCGGTGCTCGATCCCGGGCGACGTCGCACCAAGACCGGGCAACTGTGGGCCTATGTCCGCGACGATCGACCCTGGGGCGGCAGTGATCCGCCGATGGTGGCCTACGTCTACGCCGCGGACCGTAAGGCCGAACGGCCCGAGGTGCCGCGCGACAATCAGGATGAGAGACCAGCGTCAATCAAGATGAGAATCGCCACCTGCTGATCC
>NZ_BMLK01000059.1 GCF_014645195.1 Novosphingobium indicum
GTGACCGGCCATGACGGTACGCGCAGCGCCACCCGGCCGGAGCGCTGATTGCGCAGGCGAACAACATCTGTCGTTCCGCCCCACAGATCGAGCAGGCGGGCATGGCTCGTCGCACGGCGTTTGAGGTGGAGCTCGATACGCTGCAAGCGCGTTTCCGCACCGTGAACCGGGTCCCGGCGCAGCAAGCGGTCGTCCAGAGTCACGATTCTTTCGGCAAGAATGGTCTCGACGCCCAGATCCAGCGTGCCCGCCTCGCGAGCTGCATCCACGCGCGTCTGGATGAGCCCGAGATATTCCTCGAAGATCGCATTCTGGGTGGCGATCCTCAGCGCGAGGATACGATTGAGCCAGCGCTGGATCGGCGGCAGACGTTCAAGCAGGGTGCCATCGTCTTCGTTGATCAGCCAGAGGCCAGTCAGTCCCGTGAACTCGGTCAGCCCTATACTGGCAAGCTTACCGGCATGAAGAAGGTGATACCACTGTGTCAGCGCTTCCCGGGCGTAATCACTTTCCAAATTGTCAGCCGGGTCGAAGAGATTTTGCCCGCCGGTCTGGCGCTGGCCGCGCGTCAGCGCGCCAAGGCTGTCGAGCCGTCGGGCAATGGTGCTGATGAAGCGCCGCTCGCCCTTGCAGTCGGTGGTGACGGGTCGGAACACCGGCGCGCTCGCCTGATTGGTGCGGTGCGTACGCCCCAGCCCCTGGATTGCCGCCGCAGCGCGCCAGCCTGGTTCGAGCAGGAAGTGAATGCGGCGGCTTGGGGCACTGCCGCTCGCCCGCTCGGCATGATAGCTGCGCCCGGTTCCGCCGGCATCGGAAAACACCAGTATGCGCTTGCGACCAGCCTGGAAGTGGTCCGCATCGGTAATGCCGGCTCTCGCGGAACGCCGCTCGAGCTTCTGGCGTCCCGTATCGTCCACTACGATGCGGCGCGAGCGGCCGGTGACTTCGGCAACCATATCGGTCCCGAAATGAGCGATCAGCGCATCAAGTGCGGTTTGAACCGGCGGCATGGCGCACATCTGTTCGATGAGTTCGTCGCGTGCTGTGATCGCTTCCTGGCAATGGGCGGGATTTCCCTCGTCATCGATCATGGGTTCGGAACGCAGTTCGCCATTATCGGTCCGGAAGGTGCGCATCTGGCGCGTTGGAAATCCATGCCGGATGTACTCGACGAGCGTGTCGAGCGGCGACAGGTTGAAATCCATGGCAGCGCGTTCGGCATCGGTGAGACCGGCCAGGCGCCGCTCCAGAACGGCTTGCCCGGTTGTCACGAGCTGGACGACAGCGGCATGCCCTTTACCGAGTTCGGCTTCGATGGCCTTGATGAGCGTCGGCATCTTGAGCGCGACAAGAAGCGCGGAAAATAGTCGCTGTTTCGAGGCCTCGAAGGTACTGAGCGCCGAGCCGCGCGCCTGCGCATTGAGGATCTCGCCGCTCATCCGGTCGACAACCGCGCAGGCCTTGAGGGCCTCCTGCAGATGGAGATGCACGACCTGGAACGCATCGGCGAAGGTATCGTAGATGGCGATCTGGTCCGCCGTCAGCTGGTGCTCGAGCGCCTCGTATTCGACGCCGGCAAAACTCAGTGCCCTCGCAGTGTAGAGCCCCATCGCCTTCAAATCGCGCGCCACGATTTCAAGAGCGGCCATGCCGCCTTCTTCCATCGCCGTCATGAACGCATTGCGATCGGCAAAGGCGCTTCCAGGTCCCCACAGACCGAGCCGGGCCGCATAGCAAAGATTGGCAGGATCGGTGGCACCTGTCGCCGAGAGATAGAGAATACGAGCGCGCGGCAGCGCGTTTTGCAGCCGCACACCGGCGAGGCCCTGCCCGGAGCCCTTGGCGCTGCCATACTGGCTATCCGTTCCAGCGGCATTGGCCAGGGCATGAGCCTCGTCGAGAACGATGATGCCGTCAAAGTCCTCTCCCAGCCAGTCCAGGAGCTGGTGGAGACGCGAGGCCGTATCGTGGCGTTCGGACCGCAGAGTGGAATAGGTGGCAAAGAGGATCCCCGCCGGCAGGGTAATCGGCGAACCCAGGGGAAAGATGGAGAGGTTCTGGACATCGGCAGGCAGGCCGCCAAGCGCGCTCCAGTCACGCCTGGCCTCCAGTTCCAGCGCCGAACTCTTGCTGAAGATGACCGCCCTGCGTCGCCCCTGGCACCATTGGTCCATGATGCACCCGGCGGCTTCACGGCCCTTGCCGACGCCGGTGCCATCTCCGACGAAGAAGCCGCTGCGATAGACCGCGCCGCTTTCGTCTTCGATCAACCGGTCGCCGGCATCATTCGTGACAAAGCGGCCCGGCAAATCGCGTTCAAAGGCCTCTCCTGCCTGAATGACCGCTTCGAGTTGGGCATCGGAGAGCGCGGCGACGGCCCGCGCCTGCAGCATAGGATGGTAGCTGGGCACCGGCGGCAGGACTGAAGCCATGGCGATAGATTCCACGAGCTGATCGGGGTGCGCGGCAGCGCATGGAATTTCGATGCGGGAAAGACGCCAGGGCACATAGATACCGACGGGATCGCCCGCCGGCAGCGGTGTCCCGCGCACGGTGTATTCGAGCGGTTTCGCCGCATCGTCGATGCGCGGATCCCGCCGGGGTGTGGTGCGGCGCGGCGATGCGAGCCCCGAGAACAAGGGTGATGCGGCAGGCCGCGCAGCGGCACGCACTGGCGGTTGCGGCAGGGACGCCGCAGGTGGCGGTGTCGGCGGGGGATCGAACCGCGGCGGCAGTGCCAGAATGACTGACAAGGCCTCTTCCAGCGAATGGACGGTGTGGCGCTCCACCGGCCCCGCCCAGCCCTTGTCGTAAACCAGCAAACGCACCGCGATGCTGGTACCGTGTTTGGCGAAAGGGCTTCCCAGGATCGTCAGTTCCGCGCGTGGCGGCGCGACCTCGGCCACTGCGGTGTAGCCCGTCGAAGCGCTGCCATCGCAGGCAAAACCGGGCGGCATGATCGCCACGCAGCGCCCGCCATGGCAGAGCCGCAGAAGTGCCGAACGCAGATGGCGCGCGCCTGCGTGCCGATCGGCGCCGCGCCCCTCGCTGCGGCTGAATGGCGGGTTGATCAGGATCACGTTAGGGACAACGCCAGCGGGCAGTTTGTCGTGGATGAACTCGGCATCATGCGTGGTAACCTCACGGTCCAACGCCCTGCCCAGCAATGCAGCGCGGCCGGGATCGCGTTCGTTGAGCAGCAGCCGCGCACCGGCCCGTGCCGCATGGACCGCGAGCATGCCGGTGCCCGCCGAAGGTTCGAGCACGCGGTCGGACGGCAGAATCCTTGCGGCCTGGGCAGCGAGCCAGGCCAGCGCGAGCGGAGTGCTGAATTGCTGAAGATCGATCTGTGTTTCGGACCGGGAGGTCTGTGTCGGCAGGCCCTTCTGCAATGCGAGAAGCGCGGCGAACGCAGCGTGGGGATCGTCACCCGTCTGCGGCCCCCAGTCCTTGCGACAAAGCAGCAGGACTTGCGCGGTCTCGAGTGCATCATAGGCATCGCGCATCGACCAGGCGCCATCGGCGTCCGATGCGCCAAACGTCTCGGCCATCAGCTGCGAGAGGTTTCGGCGGGAGACGGGATGAGACCGTGACAGCCGGTCGGCCACGGCCCTGGCAACCACAAGCAGCTTGTCGGCCTTGGTGGTACCGGCAGCGCCATTGGCCCCGGCGAGATTGAGAAGCGGCAGGTTCATCGGGGGTGATCCTTGAATACATCAGGCGGCTCTTCCGCCGCCTCGCCCATCCCTCCTTTCCCCCTCCGTCCGTGTAGGCGGAGCGCAAGGAGACGGGGCCACGGCATGATTGCCGCAGCCCCGTGAGGAGGGTTCAGTAGTCTTCAGGCTGCCGCGGCGATCGGATCGCTGTCATCCTCGGCAGCCGGGTTCGGTTCTGTTTCCATGTCGCGACCGGTTTCAATCTCCGGCTCGGTGATCACCACATCGGTGTCGCTGTCATCCGCCGCCAGAGCGGTGTCGTCCGCAGCATCGAGTGGCGCAAAACGCATGGCGTCGGGCAGCCAGGCCAAAGCCCGCTCCTTGATGTCGGACTCGACCAGAATGTCGCCGGCAAACAGCTTCTCGGCCGAGGCGGCAAGGTCGTGCTTCTTCGAGGCCCCGTAACGCTGGCGAAGGTCGCCGCCGCCAACGTCGTCAAACAGATCAAGGATCGCCGGCTTGGTGATGCGGTCGAAGTAGTTGCGAGCCGTGGGCCGCCACCAGGCCGCGACGTCGATATCCAGCTTCGTGCCCAGATGGTCGATGAAGGCACTCCCCGTTGCACAGGCTGGTACGGCGTCGATCGTGCGCGCAACCGCCCACCCCAGCCAAGCCGCGATGGCCTCCTCGGGAAGCGCGCAGAAGGCATCGTAGCGCAAACGGACATCGTCGTGATCGCACCAGCTGCGATCGAGGGAACCCTCGATGCGTGCCCATTCCTCGGCGGCTTGCGTGCCGCTCTCGAAGTTGGAAACGCGAGGGTTTGGCACCCGGGCGCGCAGGTCGCTAGCGAGTTCCATGCTACCGTAGAGCCGGGTTGCCGCATCAGCCATGATGAAGGTTCCGAGATCGAGCGCGAAACGCGGATCGCTCGCGACATGAACCGCCAGCATTTCCGTCTTCATCATGGCGAGTTCGTCGATGAGACGCTGGCTGTGCGCGGGTTTGGATGCGACCTCGGCCGGATCGTCCTCACCATCCTCGTCTTCGCCGCCGTGGGCCTCGATATCCTCGTCGTCGCCCGCCGGTTCTTCGACAGGTGCGACGTAAAGCTGCTCGTGAACCCTGGGCTGGCCATCGCGGCCGATCACCACATAGGCGAGCGAGGACGCCTTCTGCTCTTCGGTGAGGATGGGGACTCGATTGTGGATCGCTTCGTATTCCGCCTCGAGTTCCTGGACGCGGGCTTCATCGTCGGCGGTGTAACCCTCGCCGTCCTCGTCGTCGGCCGTCTCTTCGATCGCATCGATCTCGGACTGGATCGCCTCGCAGCGCGCTTCCTGCTCATCGGTGAGCGGCGGCAGTTCGCCCTCGACATGCCGCAGGGCATAGGTCTCGGTGTAGGGTATGTGCGAAGCGGGAACCGCACGGATCTGGGCGTAGCCTTCACGTGTCCGGATGGCTTCAGCGGCGGCGGTAAGCTTTTCTTCTGCGAGGTGATCGAGGATATCGCCGTCGATCCACATCTCGCTTTCCTCGTCGGAAAAGAGATCGGAATCGATCCGGCCGCCCGATGCCACATAGGCTTCGCGGCCCACCAGCAGCGCCTTGGGATCACTGCCGCGATAGCCGCCGCAGGCAAGCTGACGGCGGATTTCGCTGAGGTTGCTGCGGTAGTAACCCTGCCCCAGTTGCTCGAACACCGAGGCCTGGCGCGCGGTATCCGACGTGCTGGCGTAGGCCATGGCGACATCGAGCGTGATCTCGCCTTCGCGCAGGGCCTCGAAGACCGGTTCGGCGAGATTGGCAAGGCGCAAACGGCCAAGCACGAAGCGCTCGGTGAGCCCGAAGCGTTTGGCGATATCCGCGGGCGTCTTCTTCTCAGTCTCGATGATATCCTGGAAAGCACGGCAGGCATCGGCCGGTGACATCGTCAGCTTGAAGAAGTTTTCCGAGAGGCTGATTTCGATGGCGTCATTTGCTTCGGCGACGACCATAACCGGCAGCTCGGTATCGGCAGGGAGGTCCCCTTTCTCGATGGCCCGGTGAACGGCATCGAGACGGCGGCCACCGGCAGTGATCCGATAATGACCCTTCTTGCGCGTGACCGGCAAGCCGATGAGGTTCTGGATCACGCCGCGCGCGACAATGCTGGCCTCGAGCTGGGCATCGGCCTCGGAATCGCTCGTCTTGCGCACATTGCTCGGGGACTTGGTCAGCTTGGCAGCCGGGACGAAGATGA
>NZ_BMLK01000060.1 GCF_014645195.1 Novosphingobium indicum
GACGACGCCGGTTTCCACCGGTACCGAGGCGGTCGCCAACATAGACGGACAGCTAGTCCCCCGGGTCGCGAGAGACGGGGAACGATGGTTGTCCGCCAGTTCTTGTCTTGATGGCAGGGTGTTGGTGGTTCTTTGACATTGTAGGTTTTTGATGAAGGGACATGTGGGCGACGGCGCCCGGTCCGGGGGTCTTTGGGCTCCGGTAACCGGTATAGTCAGTCGATACCTTATATGTCCTTCGTATCCATACGTTTGACAAGTGCAGGTATCGGCTCCTGAAGTTCGGTGCGATTGCTTGGCTGGCCTTTATGGCTGGCGGCTTTTGTATCCGTGACACAAACTTGAGAGTTTGATCCTGGCTCAGAACGAACGCTGGCGGCATGCCTAACACATGCAAGTCGAACGAAGCCTTCGGGCTTAGTGGCGCACGGGTGCGTAACGCGTGGGAATCTGCCCTTGGGTTCGGAATAACAGTGAGAAATTACTGCTAATACCGGATGATGTCTTCGGACCAAAGATTTATCGCCCAGGGATGAGCCCGCGTTAGATTAGCTAGTTGGTGGGGTAATGGCCTACCAAGGCGACGATCTATAGCTGGTCTGAGAGGATGATCAGCCACACTGGGACTGAGACACGGCCCAGACTCCTACGGGAGGCAGCAGTGGGGAATATTGGACAATGGGCGAAAGCCTGATCCAGCAATGCCGCGTGAGTGATGAAGGCCTTAGGGTTGTAAAGCTCTTTTACCAGGGATGATAATGACAGTACCTGGAGAATAAGCTCCGGCTAACTCCGTGCCAGCAGCCGCGGTAATACGGAGGGAGCTAGCGTTGTTCGGAATTACTGGGCGTAAAGCGCGCGTAGGCGGTGACTCAAGTCAGAGGTGAAAGCCCGGGGCTCAACCCCGGAACTGCCTTTGAAACTAGGTCGCTAGAATCTTGGAGAGGCGAGTGGAATTCCGAGTGTAGAGGTGAAATTCGTAGATATTCGGAAGAACACCAGTGGCGAAGGCGACTCGCTGGACAAGTATTGACGCTGAGGTGCGAAAGTGTGGGGAGCAAACAGGATTAGATACCCTGGTAGTCCACACCGTAAACGATGATAACTAGCTGTCCGGGCTCTTGGAGTTTGGGTGGCGCAGCTAACGCATTAAGTTATCCGCCTGGGGAGTACGGTCGCAAGATTAAAACTCAAAGGAATTGACGGGGGCCTGCACAAGCGGTGGAGCATGTGGTTTAATTCGAAGCAACGCGCAGAACCTTACCAGCCTTTGACATCCTGGTCGCGGATTAGAGAGATCTTTTCCTTCAGTTCGGCTGGACCAGTGACAGGTGCTGCATGGCTGTCGTCAGCTCGTGTCGTGAGATGTTGGGTTAAGTCCCGCAACGAGCGCAACCCTCGTCCTTAGTTGCCACCATTTAGTTGGGCACTCTAAGGAAACTGCCGGTGATAAGCCGGAGGAAGGTGGGGATGACGTCAAGTCCTCATGGCCCTTACAGGCTGGGCTACACACGTGCTACAATGGCGGTGACAGTGGGCAGCGAGCACGCGAGTGTGAGCTAATCTCCAAAAGCCGTCTCAGTTCGGATTGTTCTCTGCAACTCGAGAGCATGAAGGCGGAATCGCTAGTAATCGCGGATCAGCATGCCGCGGTGAATACGTTCCCAGGCCTTGTACACACCGCCCGTCACACCATGGGAGTTGGTTTCACCCGAAGATCGTGCGCTAACCTTTTAGGGGGCAGCGAGCCACGGTGGGATCAGCGACTGGGGTGAAGTCGTAACAAGGTAGCCGTAGGGGAACCTGCGGCTGGATCACCTCCTTTCTAAGGATTTGGCCGAAAGCGCCGGTGCTCGTCATCGGAAGAGCTTCGTCCTCTCCAAAGAACATGCCGTCGTCCTCATGTCCCTTCATCACTGGAGATAGCACTCGCAAGAGTGCTGTACGCCTGAGCTGGCTCACGCCGCCCGCGGCCTTATGGCCTGCCTGGGTGCGGAAAGTGGGCCTGTAGCTCAGTTGGTTAGAGCGCACCCCTGATAAGGGTGAGGTCAGAGGTTCAAATCCTCTCAGGCCCACCACTTTCCTTGGTCAGATTGGCTAAAGGGGCCTTAGCTCAGCTGGGAGAGCACCTGCTTTGCAAGCAGGGGGTCATCGGTTCGATCCCGATAGGCTCCACCAGCCAATCAGACATGCAACTCCAGCGATGAAGTGAAACGATATTCCGGTCTTCGGACCGGATATGCGGGATTTGCCCGCTTCTTTGACATTGTGAATGGGTTTTTTAATCGATGCCGTGGCGCATCGTATCTGCCGGACGTCGGTAGATACATCGATGCGTTACATACAGATGTATATCTGGCTGAGATTTATTGTCCGCACCTGTTACAGCGCAGTCTTTATGCAGGGCTGTCGTTGATGGTGTGGATTCTCAAGCGTGAGGTAAGAGCATTTGGTGGATGCCTTGGCATGTACAGGCGATGAAGGACGTGGCACGCTGCGATAAGCGTGGGGGAGCTGTGAGCGAGCTTTGATCCCGCGATTTCCGAATGGGGAAACCCACCTTCACCATTTCTCTCGATGATTGGTTTTCCAGTTATTGAGTGAGGTGGATAAGGTATCACCGAAGTGAATATATAGCTTTGGTGAAGCGAACCCGGGGAACTGAAACATCTAAGTACCCGGAGGAAAAGACATCAACCGAGATTCCGTTAGTAGTGGCGAGCGAACGCGGACCAGGCCAGTGCTTCTTGTTCAACTAGCAGAACACTTTGGAAAGAGTGGCCATAGCGGGTGACAGCCCCGTATGCGAAAGCGAGACAAGAAGACTCGAGTAGGGCGGGACACGTGAAATCCTGTCTGAACATGGGGGGACCACCCTCCAAGCCTAAATACTCGTACATGACCGATAGCGAACAAGTACCGTGAGGGAAAGGTGAAAAGCACCCCGATGAGGGGAGTGAAACAGTACCTGAAACCGAATGCTTACAAGCAGTTGGAGCTCCTATAGGGAGTGACAGCGTACCTCTTGCATAATGGGTCAGTGACTTAATTTATCATGCGAGCTTAAGCCGTTAGGTGTAGGCGCAGCGAAAGCGAGTCTGAACAGGGCGACTGAGTATGATGAATTAGACCCGAAACCCGGCGATCTAGGCATGACCAGGTTGAAGGTGCGGTAACACGCACTGGAGGACCGAACCGTTGAATGTTGAAAAATTCTCGGATGAGTTGTGTTTAGGGGTGAAAGGCCAATCAAGCCGGGAAATAGCTGGTTCTCCGCGAAATCTATTGAGGTAGAGCGTCGGATGTATGCCGTTGGGGGTAGAGCACTGGATGGATGCGGGGGTCGCGAGATCTACCAATTCTAACCAAACTCCGAATACCAACGAGTCTTATCCGGCAGACAGACGGCGGGTGCTAAGGTCCGTCGTCAAAAGGGAAACAGCCCTAACCTACAGCTAAGGTCCCCAAGTCATCACTAAGTGGGAAAGCATGTGGGATTTCCAAAACAACCAGGAGGTTGGCTTAGAAGCAGCCATCCTTTAAAGAAAGCGTAACAGCTCACTGGTCTAAATAAGAGATCCTGCGGCGAAAATGTAACGGGGCTCAAGTGATGCACCGAAGCTTAGGGTTCAGAACTTTGTTCTGAGCGGTAGCGGAGCGTTCCGTAAGCGAGTGAAGCGGGAGGGTAACCGACCGTGGACGTATCGGAAGTGCGAATGCTGACATGAGTAGCGACAAAGAGGGTGAGATGCCCTCTCGCCGAAAGACCAAGGGTTCCTGCTTAAAGCTAATCTGAGCAGGGTAAGCCGGCCCCTAAGACGAGCCCGAAGGGGGTAGTCGATGGGAACCACGTTAATATTCGTGGGCCTGGAGATGTGTGACGGATCACGTGTGTTGTCTGACCTTATCGGATTGGTCAGGCTTCGAAGTGGTTCCAGGAAATAGCCTCTCCGTATAGACCGTACCCGAAACCGACACAGGTGGTCAGGTAGAGTATACCAAGGCGCTTGAGAGAAGTATCCTGAAGGAACTCGGCAAATTGCCTCCGTACCTTCGGAAGAAGGAGGCCCATGCATTGCGCAAGCAGTGTGTGGGGGCACAGGCCAGGGGGTAGCGACTGTTTAGCAAAAACACAGGACTCTGCTAAGTCGGCTTCAAGACGACGTATAGGGTCTGACGCCTGCCCGGTGCCGGAAGGTTAAGAGGAGGAGTGCAAGCTCCGAATTGAAGCCCCGGTAAACGGCGGCCGTAACTATAACGGTCCTAAGGTAGCGAAATTCCTTGTCGGGTAAGTTCCGACCTGCACGAATGGCGTAACGACTTCCCCACTGTCTCCAGGATATGCTCAGCGAAATTGAATTCTCCGTGAAGATGCGGAGTACCCGCGGTTAGACGGAAAGACCCCGTGCACCTTTACTGCAGCTTCAGAGTGGCATTGGAAAATTATTGTGTAGCATAGGTGGGAGGCTTTGAAGCGACGGCGCCAGCTGTCGTGGAGCCATAGGTGAAATACCACCCTGTGATTTTTTAATGTCTAACCTAGTACCGTTAGCCGGTACAGGGACCCTCTGTGGCGGGTAGTTTGACTGGGGCGGTCGCCTCCTAAAGAGTAACGGAGGCGCGCGATGGTAGGCTCAGGCCGGTTGGAAACCGGCTGCAAGAGTGCAATGGCATAAGCCTGCCTGACTGCGAGATTGACGAATCGAGCAGAGACGAAAGTCGGTCATAGTGATCCGGTGGTCCCTCGTGGAAGGGCCATCGCTCAACGGATAAAAGGTACGCCGGGGATAACAGGCTGATGATTCCCAAGAGCTCATATCGACGGAATCGTTTGGCACCTCGATGTCGGCTCATCACATCCTGGGGCTGGAGCAGGTCCCAAGGGTTTGGCTGTTCGCCAATTAAAGTGGTACGTGAGCTGGGTTCAGAACGTCGCGAGACAGTTTGGTCCCTATCTGCCGTGGGCGTCGATACTTGAGAGGAGTTGTCCCTAGTACGAGAGGACCGGGATGAACATACCTCTGGTGTACCTGTCGTGGCGCCAGCCGCGCAGCAGGGTAGCTATGTATGGAAGGGATAACCGCTGAAAGCATCTAAGCGGGAAGCCTCCCTCGAGATTAGGTATCATAGAGTCGTGATAGACCATCACGTTGATAGGCCGGGTGTAGAAGTGCGGTAACGCATGGAGCTAACCGGTCCTAATAACTCTGTTCATGCTTGATGAATCCCACCATCAATGACAGTCCTGCAACCGCAAGGCCGTCTGCGATGTCGGACAATAAGCCAGCCAGATACATCAAATTTGCACGGATACATCGATTAGAAACGCGCCAGCTCCATTGCTTGGTGACCATAGCGTCAGTGACCCACCCGATCCCATCTCGAACTCGGCCGTGAAACCTGACAGCGCCGATGGTACTTACGCTCAAGCGTTGGAAGAGTAGGACGTCGCCAGGCATTGAAGCCGGCGCGCTTCACAAAAAACCCATTCTCAATGAGAAGGCCCCAAAGGCCTCGAAAGGGCCCACAAAGGGCCCTTTTTGCGTCGCATCAAGACGCACCGGGTCAAGGTCCCGAAGCCAAAGGCTTCGCAAGGCCAAACGGCCGCCCGGACCGCCGTCAGGCGGGAGGATAGCCAAGGCTGCAAATGCAGCCGCCGGCGCCTGAGGCCAAAACATAGGTGACGCGGGGTGGAGCAGCCCGCCGTTCAGCCCGACAACGTCGGAATGAACAACAAAAAAACCTGCTGCCGGGCTGGCATGTCAGCCCTCAATGGTGACGCGGGGTGGAGCAGCCCGGTAGC
>NZ_BMLK01000061.1 GCF_014645195.1 Novosphingobium indicum
ATCAGGTCCAACAATCAGGGAATTTTCAAAGCCCACTTTTGCGGAGAATTACACGCCCACTGACAATCAGCACCTGGCGAGCGCTACCTATCTCGCGGAACCGCACGAATATTTGCCTGATGGCCTCCTGAACTCGAATGTCGGGGTCAAAACTCAGTCCATAGTCGCGATGCCAGATGTAGCGATCGGAACGCTGATGCGCAGTTCGCCGCGCTGAGCCTTTTGCCGTGCAGCTTCGTACATGCGGGCACGGATGACAGAAAGCTCGAACTCGCTGATACTGCCCTTCATGCCGAGCAGCTGCCGGTCGTTCGGCTTGGCCGGATCATAGACGCCATCGATGTCGATGACACGAGCATCGACTTGGCCGCAAAGCTCGAGAAGTCGGTGCCAGTCGGGTCCGTTGCGGGAAAGGCGAGAGGCCTCAAGGCACAATACGGCGCCGACGCGACCCGTGCACAAATCCTCCACCAGACGCTCGAAACTGGGGCGATCCACTGCACCGCTCGCGCTGCGTCCAAGATCCTCGTCGATCACCTCGACGTCACGAAATCCCCAACGGCGCGCAACATCGACGAGTTCATACTGGCGACGTTGGTTCTCCAGGTTCCCGTTGACCTGCTGGGGCGTCGACTGCCTGACGTAAACAACTGGCTTGCGCCTCAGCAGGGCCATCGGAAGGAGGTTACCGCCCGTCATCGGTCATCTCCTCGTCCAATACGCCTGCGGCCGCCATCAACAACTTGGCTAGGCTTGCCACTACGACGACGCGCTGGGCTGTCGTCAGACCGTCCAGACTTCTGGTGTCGAGCGGCATGATCAACTGGCGCAGCGCCGGCAGCCGCGTTGGTGAGGGCAAGGTCTTCATCGTTTACCTCCTGAGCGTTCAAACCGCTCAGCAGGGCATTCCGAAGGTCCGCGTCGATCAAGAGGTTATGGAGATCGGTCAACGCATCTACGGCAACCCGAACGCTACCCAAGCTGAACGCATCGCACACCTCGCGATTCAACATCCAAGCCGGAACTACGATGACTTCGCCGGGGCTCACCACAATGTGGGCGACTCTGCCGTTCGCCCGGTCCTCGGTATACTCGCACCGCACAGTGCGCTCGAAAGATGGATGCCATCGATACCAGACGACAACGTCGTGCCCGACATGGGCAGAATGTCTGCGAGATGGCGCTCAATCGGAATTATGCGAAGCGCTGGATTATGCGCAAGTGCCGACGGCGGGTCCAGCTGTCGCGCCAGACCCGCCGCCATAAACTTCACATAATCACAGCGACTGCAGGAAGCTCATCAGATTGTCGGAGGCTCGGAAGCGGCCCGGCGCGGCGGTGCTTGGTTGCAGCTTCATCAGAGCCTGTTCCTTCATCGCGAGATCGGCTTCGACGTACATATGCGTCGTTGCCGTATCCTCATGACCGAGCCACAGGGCGATGACGGTGATGTCGACGCCCGATTGAAGAAGGTGCATCGCCGTTGTGTGTCGCACCGTATGGGGGGTGACCGGGCGGTCAAGGAGCCCTGGATTCTTGCGACCTGCAGTGGCGACGGCGAGGTTCAAGCGCTGGGTAACGTTCGAGCGAGTCATGCGATCACCGCTTCGGTTCGGGAACAAAAAGCTTTCTCCAGCGGGGTCGCCGATCTGGCGGCGCCAGGATCTGATGAGCGCGGCAGTCGGCCGCCAGAGCGGCACACTGCGTTCTTTGCGGCCCTTGCCACGCAGATGCACGGCGGGCTGTCCTTCAAGCACAACGTCCCGACACCGCATGCCGATCATCTCGGAAACGCGAGCGCCCGTGTTATACATCATGCTGAACAAGGCGCGGTCGCGTTGTCCGGCCCAGCTAAGCCGGTCAGGTGCTTCGAGAATGGCGCTGATCTCGGGCCGTGACAGAAACCCGACCATTGGCCGATCGAACCGCTTGAGTGGGATCGCCAGCGCCCGTTCGATCGTCGCCAGCGACGCAAGGTCGTGATGCGATGCATATTTAAGGAACGTCCTGATCGCGGCCAGACGTGCGTTGCGGCTTCGAACGCTGTTGCCTCGATCCTTCTCGAGATGGTCCAGGAAGGCGAGCAACAACGGCGCGTCGAGATCGGGCAACGTGATGGCGCTGGGCGTTCGATGGAGTGCTGCGGCCGCATAGTTGAGGAGCAGGCGCAAGGTATCCCGGTACGCCGCTACGGTCTGAGCGCTGACCGCACGTTGCTCGCCGAGATGATCCAGAAAGAAGCGCTGGACGAGCGTCGGCAATGTTGGAGAGGTATGCTCAGCCATGATCAGCCTCCGCGAAAGCGAAATCTTCAAAGCGGTTGCCTGCGGTGGCCATCAAATCCGGGATGCCGGTCAAATACCAATAGGTGTCCGATACCTTTGCATGGCCGACGTAAGTCGAGAGCGCCGCGATCGCATTGTCGATATCGGTACCTTCGGCTTGCCACCGTTGAATGCGTCTGCAGATGAATGTGTGCCGGAGGTCATGGATGCGAACGTCGCGATAGGCGCCCCGGGCAACGATGCCGGCTTCGTCGCGCAACTTCTGGAAGGTCCAATGTACTGCGCGCTTTTTTAGCGATCGTGACGGGGTCGAGACGAAAAACGGATCCTCAGCCACGCGTGGCAGAAAATGATCCCGCATGCCGAGATAGTCTGCGAGCGCGACGGCGACGGTGGCGTGGAAAGGCACGTGCCGCGATTTGCTGAACTTCGTCATCCGGACCGTCAGACATCGACTTCCGAGATCCACATCGGCGCAACGCAGCTTGACCGCTTCGGAAACGCGCAGGCCGGTTGCGGCGATCAGTCCGTAGAAGGCTTCGAACGCAGCAGGCCGCAGACCGCCTTCCGGATCGAGACGGCGTGCCGCTGCAAGCAATGCCGAGATCTCATCCTCGGTGTAGATATGGGGCGTGGCCCGGCGATGGGACTTGCCGAATATCTGAGTCTGCGGGAACTCCGTGGCCGGATCTTCCCGCAGAAGGTACGCGGCGAAAGGCCTAAGTGTGTCGAGCCGGCGAGCCCACGCCCGCGGATCACGGCCCCGAGCATGCCCCTTTGCCCACTCGATCGCGAGGTCCGTTGTCAGGGACCCTCGGTGACCAGAGCCATCGAAGAATCTGGCGAAGGAACGAAGCTGGCTGGCGTTCGGCCCAGCGCCACGAAATCCCAGCGATGTACGTTCAGCAAGATAGGCCTCTACCTGCGCTGTCATGGTGGTCGTCATCATCACGCCCTCCCTGGCCAGGGCATGGCCACGGCCGACAGCCGGCGGAAATCGATCTTGGTGTAGATCTTTGACGTGTCGAGGCTGCGGTGACGCAGGATATCGGCGATGTGCTTCATGGGCGTGCCGTCGCTGAGCAGGCGGCTCGCGATGCTGTGACGAAGGACATGGGGATCAGTTCGATCCCATCCGCATCGTGCGAAAGCTGCGATCACCGCGTGCTTGGCGACGCCTGCCCTGATCGGGACGTCATATGGCGCGACATGGCGAACGAAGATCGCACGGTTGCTGGTCTTCGGCCGCTCATGGCGCAAATAGTCTGCGATGGCGTCGCCGGTGGCCGCCGGCAATGGAAGGCTGTCGGTGAAATGCGTCTTGGTCCTGGCTATACGAATGATCCCGTTGCGCCAGTCGACGTCGTCGAGCTGGAGCTTTACGACTTCGGAACATCGGAGCCCGAGATCGGTGACGCACCTGACCATCGCGTAGGCGCGCCGCCTTGAAGACAGATGATCGTCGAATGACGCGAGAACCGCGTCAATCTGGGTTGGCGACAACACGTCGGGCAACTCCGCCAGGCGCCAATACGCGGCCCGCGGAATGGCCTGCAAGAGCCGGTCGACATCATCACCCAACATCTTGCGAAACTTGAAATAACAACCGACTGTCCCGCCAGCGACACGCACGGCGCCAGCACCCCAACAACGGCCCTCACCAAGGACAAAACGCCGGACGACTGCCGGGTCGAGCTTCTCAGGATCAATCTCGCCATCACCGAACCGCTCGAGGAGCAGCCGGCGAATGATATGGATCCGCTGCCGCCGCGTTGTGTCCGCCAGACCGCCGACATCGCGCATGTAGCGATCGAATGCCGCCAGTTCACCATCGAGCCGGCCCCTCTGTTCGATCGCCGCAATCCGCCTTTGGGCACGAAGCACATGCAGAAGATGCCGGATAGCGACGCGCAACTCGTGGCGCAGCTTGCGAACCGGGTAAGGGCAATCGCAAGATGGCACATGGGTATCCAGGAACCGCCGTTGCGCCACCTCATCGATCAACGCGAGGTCCAAGCCTTCCTCGGTC
The DNA here is from genome assembly GCF_014645195.1 of Novosphingobium indicum. Lineage (GTDB taxonomy): Bacteria > Pseudomonadota > Alphaproteobacteria > Sphingomonadales > Sphingomonadaceae > Novosphingobium > Novosphingobium indicum. The sequence goes on from NZ_BMLK01000061.1 coordinate 4,315, forward strand.
GTCCACTTCGCGAAATGCGCGACGCAAGCAAAATACACTCGCACTGTGTTCGGATGATATCGGCCCGCTCGAAGATAGGAGACATACTCCTCCTCCACGGACGAAAAGACACTGTTCGCCAGCCAGCGACGCGGCTCCGGCTGCAATAGATCAGACTTCATGAAAGGCTCCTCTCCAGATGGTGGGCGGAGAGGAAGACGTATTATGTGCAGCTGAAGTTAGTCATGCTGCGACGTATGCGGCGGAAAATAGCGGACTGGGCACACCCCGCCGTCGGCACATGCGCATAATCCGGCGCTTTGCATAATTGCGGTTGAGGGCGAGCGGGCGGATCGCGCGTTCGACGGTGTTGGTATCGAGCTCGATGCGCCCGTCGTCGAGGAAGCGCACGAGCCCGTCCCAGCGACTGACGGCGTAGCGGATTGCTTCGGCGAGCTTGCTCTTGGCGCTGAGCTGGCGAAGCCGGACATCGAGATAGACCTTGAGGTCTTCGACGAGGATCCGGCTGTGTTCGTCGCGCGTGGCGCGGCGCTGCTCGGCCGATGAGCCGCGGACCTGATCCTCGATCTTATACAGTTGCGCGATGCGCTTGAGTATCTCGGCCGCGACCGGCGACTTCTCGGCTAGATCGTAGAACTTGCGCCGGACGTGCGACCAGCAGAAGGCGAGGCTGACCTGCTGGCGCCGCTTGGCGAGCGCGGCGTAGCCGCCATAGCCATCGACCTGCAGGATGCCTGCGAAGTCCCCGAGATGGGCCTCGGTATGGCGCGGCGATCTGGATGAGAAGTTTCCGCCAATCAGGATGAGAACTGATCGTCGCGGTGTTG
>NZ_BMLK01000062.1 GCF_014645195.1 Novosphingobium indicum
GCGCGCCCTTGTCTTCATCAAGGCGATGCGGCCCTTCGAGGGACCGCTTCCCAATGTGCTATGGCAGCGAATTTATCTCGCGGGACATGGATCTGTGGGCTTACCAGCGCAGTGTGATCCTGGACTTCTCCCGCCCAGGCAAACCCACAGACGATGCGTTCATCGAAGCGTTCAACAGCAAGCTGCGCAGCGAATGCCTGAACGCCCACTGGTTCCTGTCGCTGCAAGATGCTTGCGAAAAGCTGGAGGCTTGGCGTAGACACTACAACGAGGATCGACCGCATAGCGCGATTGGGAATATCTCCCCGATCATGCTTGCAAACTCAGTCGGTGAAACCAGCCCACCGAACCTGAGCAAGGCCGTAAACTCCAGACCTGAGCCGTAAACTCCAGACCTGAACGGTCCAAAGGTTGGGTGGCAGAGCAAACCGGGCGCAGGCTCTACTCATAGCCGGTAGAAACCTCGGGCTCAGACCACCTGGCATCCCCAAACTGCCATATTTTTAAGCCTAAGGCTCCAAGAGCAAATTCGGCCTATGCATGCAATGCAGTGTACTATATGCAACATGGGTGTGGCGCGCAAGGCTAATCTTTGCTCCCCACTGATACCAACAGGCGATCACTACCAGCGTTTGGGGAGGGGGATGAAAGGGATTGCGGTCAGGTTCTGGGATTCCCCGACCTTGCTTATGGTCCTCGCAAGCCTTTTCTGGGCGCTGAATCCAATTGTTGGCCGGGCCATTCGCGATGACCTTTCTCCGGTGACGATCGGCTTTTGGAGATGGCTCATCGCCGCAACATGTATCCTGCCGTTTGCATGGCGCCATCTTGGCGCCGATCTTCCTGCCATTCGTCGGTCGTGGCGGTTTCTGGGATTGTTGGGGTTCTTTGGAGTTGGGGTTTTTTCCTTTCTAGTGTACAGCAGTCTCCAGTTTACGACGGCGACCAACAACTTGCTGCTACAATCCACGATGCCGATCATGACACTGATCATGCCAGCAGTGATTTTCCGCGAACGAGTTGCCTCGCTCCAGTTTGTCTGCGCAGGACTGTCGATTCTGGGTGCCGTTTGGATCATTACTGAGGGTGACTTGTTTAACTTGCACCTTGCGTCCCTCAATGCTGGCGATCTCCTGGCGCTAGCGGCAGTCTTTCTCTACGCTGCCTACGCGACCTCCCTGCGCAGGGCGCCCCAGTTGCATCACTTCAGCCTGCTGGTGGTGCTATTTGCAGCGGGCATTGTCTCGCTTTCCGCCCCTTACGGTTTGCAAATGTTGCTTAACGGCACATCCGATCTGCCGCTGACCTCGATAGGTGCGCTGGTATTCATCGGAATTTTTCCTTCACTCGTTTCCTACGCGTTGTTCAATCGCGCGGTTGCCCTGATTGGATCGGTACGAGCTGGCCTCTTCATGAATCTTCCGGCAGTCTTCGGCGTATTGATGGCCGTCCCCCTCTTGGGGGAGAGGTTTGCGCACTATCATTTGGTTGGGTCACTCCTCATCGTGGTGTCACTCCTGCTCTCAAGAAAGGTAAGTAAATGAGTTTTAACGAAGATTCCATGTCGCAGCACGCGATAAACCGCCTCAAAGCTGCACAGGACGAAGCCAGCATTGACGCTGCGAAGTACTGGGGGAGGGCGGCCGAAGCCATCGATTGGTTTGCGTGCGCAGATATGCCATTCGATGATTTCTTGGGATGGTTCTCTGACGGCCAACTGAACACGTGCTACAACTGTCTCGACCGGCACGTCGCCGCAGGTCGTGGCGACTGCACTGCTTTGATTTATGACAGCCCGGTTACCAAGACGATCGCGAGGTACAGCTATTCCGAACTTCTCCAGCAAACGGGTCGCGTCGCAGCAATGCTCAAGAGCCTTGGGGTGGGGCAAGGCGATCGGGTGGTCATCTACATGCCGATGGTCCCGGAAACCGTTTTTGCCATGCTGGCCTGCGCCCGGCTTGGCGCCATTCATTCGGTGGTGTTTGGCGGCTTTGCTCCGCCCGAACTTTCCAAGCGGATCGATGATGCTGCGCCGAAACTTGTCCTGACCGCCTCATGCGGGATCGAAGGCGGGCGGACAATCGCCTACAAACCGCTAGTGGACGAAGCACTAGCGCTCTCTTCCCATCAAGTGCGCCATGTTGTGCTGCTGCAACGCGAACAGGTGACCGCCGCCCTGCGTCCACCGCGCGACATCGACTGGATGGAGCTGCACGCACTAACTGCCGGGGATGAAATTCCCGCTTGCGTATCGGTTGCTGCAACCGATCCGCTCTATATCCTTTACACCTCCGGAACCACCGGCAAGCCAAAGGGCGTGGTGCGCGAAAATGGCGGGCATGCGGTGGCGCTGGCTTGGTCCATGACGAACATTTACGGGATCGAGGCTGGAGACACGTTCTGGGCGGCATCCGATGTTGGCTGGGTGGTCGGCCACAGCTACATTGTCTACGGGCCCTTGCTGGTCGGAGCGGCTACGGTCTTGTTCGAAGGCAAGCCGGTGGGAACTCCCGATCCCGGCACGTTCTGGCGCGTTATCGAACGGCATGGCGTGAAGTCCTTCTTCACGGCACCAACCGCTATACGCGCCATTCGCAAGGAAGATCCTGCAGGGGACTTGCTCAGGCAACTTGGCATCGCTCGATGCCAGGCAATCTTTCTTGCGGGCGAGCGCGCCGATCCCGACACGATCGATTGGCTCGAACAGCACAGTGGCCTACCGGTGATCGACCACTGGTGGCAAACAGAGCTGGGCTGGCCCGCCATTGCCACCTGTATTGGCCTTGGTGATTGGCGCCGTAAGCGCGGAAGCGCTGGATTAGCAGTGCCAGGCTATGATTTTGCGATCCTCGACGATCGCGGACAGCCCGTTGCCGATGGCAACAGCGGCAACGTCGTCATTCGCGCGCCTCTTGCTCCCGGGGCCTTCCGAACCCTCTGGAACAACCAGGCAGGCTACGAGAAAAACTTCGCGACCTATCCCGGCTTCTACGAAACCGGAGACACGGGCCATCGGGATCCGGACGGCTTTCTGCACATCATGGGTCGCACCGACGACATCATCAATGTCGCTGGGCATCGACTTTCGACCGGCCAGATGGAACAGATCGTCGCAAAACAAGAAGGTGTTGCCGAATGCGCGGTGATCGGCGCGAAGCATCCCGTCAAGGGCATGATCCCGGTTGCTTTCGTCTCGCCCCGCGCGGGACACCAGGCCGACCATACCCTTACCGGACGGATCGTTCAGGCCGTGCGATCCGAGCTCGGCGCCGTGGCGGCGATGAAAAAGGTTCATATCGTCCCGCAGCTCCCCAAGACCCGATCGGGCAAAATCCTGCGCAACCTGCTGCGCGAGATCGTCAATCACGCCAGATACGAAATCCCGGCGACGATAGAAGACAGTACGGTTCCAGCAACGATTGCCGAAATCGTCGAGGCCGAGTCCACGACATGACCTTCGAAGGCAGCAGAAAGCCAGCATGAATTTGTACTCACCGTAAACGCCTGCCTGGAAGGGTGTTTCCGGTTATCGCCCTTTGCTTTCCGCACAAAATTCATCAAACCTAAGGAGCTTCTTCACAATGAAAATCGCAGAAGGCTACCCAGACCTCATCAAGAGTAAACTCCCCGCGATTACGCATCACGTTTCAGGCTTCGCCGGCTACCTCCTGCAAGGCGAGCATTCCCAGCTCGTTTTCTCGGACTTTACCGGCGACTTCAATGCACCGGACCACGTCCACGGCCATCATTTGGGGATCGTTTTGGAAGGTGAAGTCGAAATGACAATTGAGGGAGAAACCCGCATCTACGGGCCCGGCGAGTACTACATCGTGGCACCTGGTGCAGTTCACTCAGCAAAGATCGAGAAGGGAACAAAATCAATCGACATTTGGTTCGAGCCGGACCATATCCGGCTGAAGGACTAGGTTGTAGTGACGATTTAACTATTTGATCCATAGCATGATGGATGCGAGTTTGACGAAGCCGAGGAAGTTG
>NZ_BMLK01000063.1 GCF_014645195.1 Novosphingobium indicum
TTCTGAATCAGAAATCGTGACCAAAGGGAATCCCATGCCGATTCAGAACGGTCGAAAACCGCTCTAGTAAGACTTAAGGGAGACGTAAGGTAGGCGTTCAGCCAACCTTGGGCTCAGACGATAGAAGGATGAAGACCCTTCATTGGCCATCATCTTTGGTCTTCCACTTTCCTCTTTCTACCTGTCTCAGCTTTGGTCACCCCCTTAAGCCGAACTCTAGCCAAACAATTAGCCTCCCCATCGTCGTTACAAAGTGTTCACACTTGGAAACCTTCACTCTCGGGTAACGGTCAGTCCATACGACCGTGACGCTCAAAACACTCAAGGCGTGAGGGAAACATGAGGACAGCCACAATCATCACCGCAGGGTTGCTGATGCTCCCCGTTCCGGCTGGCCCTGCGCTGGCCCACGGAGGCGGATTGAACGCGGAAGGGTGCCATACGAACCGAAAGACCGGGGAATACCACTGCCACCGTTCGGGACAGTCAAGCCAATCGTCCTCACGCTCTAGCAGCTCGCAGCCGCTCTATTCGCAACCTCGCCGCAATGGAGCGTATCGCAACTGCAAGGAAGCTAGAGCTGCCGGTGCCGCGCCGGTCTACAGAGGACAACCGGGCTATGGACCCCACCTTGACCGGGATGGGGACGGCATAGGCTGCGAATGATAGAGCAGTGTCGATGCTTTCAATCATTCTTGCTGCCGTCGCTGTAATCCCAGCCGATCAGGCGTTCACTTGCACACCTGTTCGCGTTTGGGATGGTGATGGCCCCGTATGGTGCAAGGAAGGGCCAAGGGTCAGGCTTGCAGGCATCGCAGCGAGAGAGATCGACGGAACATGCAGGTCTAATCAACCATGCCCCAAAGCGGGTGCGAAAGAGGCCAGAGACGCCCTTGCCTCTCTCCTAGGCACACCTATCGGCTACAGCCGGGAAGGCCATGTCATGATTGAAGGGCCCGCGTTGCACTGCGTCTCCGAGGGCGACGGGGTAGGCAACAGGACCGCTGCATGGTGCGTCTCGCCCCGCTACGGAGACATTTCGTGTGCCATGGTGGCCGGTGGATGGGCGCTACGCTGGCAACGCTATTGGCAAGACCATAGGTGCAAGCGTTGAGAGAAGATCGGGATCACAAGGAAGACAGGGCAATTCGCCTTGAGGCTGCAATCCTAGTTGCTGTCCTCGCCTTCATCGTCATGGCATACCTGCTAGTCTGGCTGCGGTCCTGAAGGATCACAGAAATGGCTTTCGGGGGGGCCTGAGACGCCAAAGGTCGCTGCAAGCTCCAAGCCCTCCTGAGAAAGCCGCAATCGCGTCTGGACGCCTTCTGCCACCACTCCTGAGCGGTCTATGAAGCCGGGGGCATGTTGGACAAACCCAGCGGCAACTAAGGCGTCCTTGACCTTGGAGAATTGCTCCACCGTTATCCCCGGCTCAGCCCTGAAGCTGTTGCGGTCCATGGACCTGCGCAACCACTGTCCTCCCGCTTCAGTCAATCCACCTAGCACCCCCTCCAACGCCCGCTGAATGGCAGGGACGGTTGTTGGACGCTTCTTGCCCGGAGGAAGCGAAGGCAGCACGATTTCCTGAAGGTAATGAGCGACAAGGGCCTCAGCCTCAGGGGAGACAGCACGCCTCCCAAGAGTGAGAACAGGCGGAGCAAACTTCCGCGCTTTCGCCACTTCCGACGCTGTAGGCCCTTCGCTCATCGATCAGACTTCCAAGACTATCTTCTCAGGCCCGCTCGCCTGATCTGTGTTTTTGTCGGTGCCGTAGCGGGGCCGCAGAGCTTCCACAGCCTGCACGAGCTGTCCCCATTCCAGCGCTACCTTTTCCACCTGTCCTGTCTCATTGACGGCACACAAGACAAGACACTCATCCCCCATGTCGTGAAGCTCAACGACCGTTTCACCGCTCAGCTCGAATTGATCCCGCATGTGTAGTTCCCTTTGGGCTGTCCCCCGGCTCACTGCCGGTGCCACGAGAACTAGAGAGGCCGGATTCCGCCGACAACCCAAATAGATGGTAAACGAGAAATTATTTTGTTCTATATCATGGACTTACTACACCTGCGGACAGTCCACGATTGGGGCCAGGAACTGCGCCATTCTAGGCGGGAAGCATTAGCTGCCTGACCTTCGCCGCATCCCACGGCCCACCCCGCCGCGTCTGGACACCTTTGGCCGTCAGATAGGCCGCAATCTGCCTCAAGCTCGTAGCTCCGTTTGCTTGCGCCTCCGCGATGGCGGGACGGACGCGAGCCGCAAAGTCAGCCGCACGGCGTTGCCGCTCAGCTAGACCGAGGGACGGGTTGACCTTCTCGCCCCCACGATAGCCGCCAAGCTGGACGCCACGATCCTTCGCCGCCTTCAGGGCAGCTTTGGTCCTCTCAGAGATCAGACCGGCCTCAAGCTCTGCCACACCCGCCATCTGATTGACGATAAATCGGCCCATTGCCCCTTGCACTTGAGGAAGGTCGCAGAACGCCACTTCAACGCCACTCTCCAAGACCGAGTGAAGGAAGCGGACGTTACGGGCCAGACGGTCCAGCTTAGCCACCAACAACGTCGCGCCTGTCAGCTTTGCATGATCAAGGGCCTTTGCCAGTTCAGGCCGATCACTGCGCTTTCCGCTCTCGACTTCCACATAGGTAGGGGCAAGCAAAGTGTCTCCCGGCTTCAGGTAAGCGCTGATCGCCTCCTGTTGCGCCTCAAGCCCAAGGCCCGAACGCCCCTGCTTGGCTGTAGAGACGCGAGCATACGCAACGTAAGTGGTCATCGGGAATGCCTGTATGGTTTCAGTCTACGGACGTTGACTGAAATCAAACACCACATTCGAGCCAATGTCCAGCAGAAAACGGGGAGGCATGTCAGGCAGCGCCGCATATGCTCGACTGCCGCTCACCGCAGGTCAGTCCGTTAGCGCGTAAGCGCCTGAGCGTGGCAGGCAGCTAGAAGGCTAGGGGCGTTTTGCCTTTGGGTCCCTTCTGGGTCCCTTTTCCCCTCCTGCGGGTCCCTCGTTTGCTCGCTCTCAGGCGATTTCAAAATTGCCGCTAAAGGTTGAGCTTGTTCGTTGTTGTTGGAAGTTCGTGAGGGGGGGAGGCCTCTCAGAAAACGTCTGCGGTAACTACCTTTTCGCCCCCACCTGCATCATCGTCCCAAACCAAGCGAACAGTGGCGCGTCTTGGCGATTGCATGTGTACCGCCGCAAGAACCGAGAATGATTGATGAACATCCAACGAAGGATACGGGAGCTTTCTCGTTAAATCGCCCCGGTGGAACAATTCTTCGCCAGACTGAACTTCCATCTGCACTTGGCGAGCAACGCCCCGCCCCCTGTTGAAGACGCGAAGCTCGTAGTTGTTACGTGCTCTGCTCCGAAACTCAGCCGAAAGGTCCGCACGCTGGGATGCAAGACTTTCCGCCTCCTCCTTATCAATCAGGAGTGCGTTGAGACGCCTGTTCAGCTTATCCAAGCCGTGCTGCCGCCAAATGGTGTAAAGCGACAGCCCTAAAGCCATCACGGCGATGCCGTCGCTAACACTTACTTCCACTTGGAGAACATCTTCTTGAAGTCGTCCCGCACGTCCTTCAGCAGCTCAGCTTTCAAGTCTTCCACCTCAGCCTCTACAAGACCATTATTGGCTTCCCGAAGCTCAGCTTTGGTCAACACGCGCTCGCATCGATAGCATTTCACCTGCTCAGTGTCGTTCTGCTCGAAATCAGTCCCGCCGCAGGTCGGACATTGCAGGCTGATAGAACGGTCATAGTTGTCCTTCATTGCGCCATACTCCTGAGTGACTAGGGTGGAACAATAACGGAACAGAGCTGGCTTGAAAAGTGCAACACTCACTTTGGGCCTGTCAGTAATTTTGTGCGCGAGGTCATATAGATGGAATGGAAAGGACCATCGATATGGCGA
>NZ_BMLK01000064.1 GCF_014645195.1 Novosphingobium indicum
CTTGCACGGAAATCTTCCCACTGTTGGCGATGCTCCCGGCAAGCGTTCCTTCGGTTCGGATGCCGTAGCGATGCGAGCCCAGGGCGTAAGGACCATCGGGATCGCCGTCGTTGTCATCATCCGCAGGCTTGTAAGGCTCATCCACAGTGATCGTGCCGCTGTTGGTGATATTTCCGGTAGTGCCCGCCGCAGCAAGGATCCCGGTGGAGCCATTGCTGACAGCGATCGCGCCTGCATTGGTGACGGCGTGATCGCTGTCCATGGTGACGGCGGTTCCCGCAGTCAGGACGACCGACCCATCCTGTGTAATGTTGATGGAATCCGCTGCCCCGCCCTTGATCGTGGAGGTACGCAGCGGCGTCGTCTTCTTGGTCGTGATGTCCTCCGCCCGCACTGAATGGGCTCCGGCGGCAAGAGCGAAGAGTGCGGTGGAAGCAAGCAGGTAGCGCGACATCTCAATCCCTTCAGGTCGTATCGACCGGAAGGACGGAGCGATCCGCGCTCAGCCTTGAAAAAAGTTTCTAGAAGGTCGTGTCTACGCCGATCCGCAGCGTGCGCGGGCGCAGCGGCGTCACCTGTTCGCGGCCGGTGCCGAAAGGAGTCCCCAGCGCGAAACGGTTGCCGCGCTGGTCGGCAATGTTGGTGAGGCCAACCGTCACTCCGAACAGTGGCGTGCCGATCCGGGCGGAGATACCGCTGTCGAAGTAGTCACCCTGAGCCGCGCCCAATTCGGGCCCAACCCCCAGTCGGGAACGACCAACGTAGCTGGCCCAACCCTGCGCCTGCAGGCGTACATCGCCGCCGAGCCCCTCGTCCCAGGTGACCCCCATACGGGCCGCCACGTTGGCGATATTGGGTACCTGCATGGCCCGTGCCGCCAGAAGCGCGAGAGGCAGGGCCGGCTTGTCCACCTTGCTTCTGTTCCAGGCGAAGCCAGCCTCCATACGCAACCCCGGCAACACGCGCGCACCGCCGGATAGGCTGGCAGTCCATATCCGCCCGTCACCGATATTGGCCGTACTCGGCAAACCGGTTACGTCGATGAAGTCGGCCTGAATATCCTGCCATTGCGTATAGGACAGGCTCATCGCCAGATCGAACGCTCCCTGGCCTCGACTGCCGCGGCGCGCGCCCAATTCGAAGGTCTGCGTGCGATCGTCGCGGAAGCGGCGCACATAGTCGCCTTCGATTGCTAGCCCGCCAGGCCGGAAACCCTCCTGATAGCGCAGATAGAGCGCCGAGTGCGAAGCAAGAGCAAGGTGCAGCGCAAAAGAGGGCAGGACGGTCGTCTGGGTCCGCTGCGCCGTGATACCGCTGGTCGCATAGGCCATGATCACCTCGGGCCGGATGTCCTCACCCTCGCCACCAAGCCGCGACCAGGTAACACGCCCTCCCGCCGTTGCAACCAGTGGCGCGGCCAGCCGCAGGCTTGCCTCGCCATAGAACGTCGCCTCGTCCGTGACGTTGCGCACCCCGGCTGTCGCGCTCCGGACGACCTCGGCAGTGATCAGGCGGCTCAAGGTCGCCTCGTTGTGGGTGAAACTCATACCAGCGAGCCAGCTGAAACCGCCGCGCTCGGGCATCCAAAGGCGCGTCTCGTTGGCAACCATGCGAGTGCGGTTGGTCTGCGTGAACAGCCGCGGATTCCCTTCTGGCAGCGACGCGTCGTAGTTTTCCCGCAAGGTCTGGCGAACCAGCCCCGTTGTCGAGCGCAAGCGGACCGCCCCGATCCGCCCGGAGACGACGATCTGTCCCATGGCATAGTCCGCATGTGCACTTTCGGGCACGCGTGCCGCGTTTTCCAGCGCAGGACCATCGCGGTCCGCATACTGGCTGTCCGCCGTATCGGTCGACTGGCCGAGCGCCAGCACTTCCACCTGCCAGCCGGGCACGGGATCGATCCGCAGCGCCAGGCGTCCGCCCAGGATATCGGTGCGGTTGGCGTTCCGGCGGCCCAGCAGCGGCTTGTCGATATAGCCGCCCAGCCGCATGGCATCGAACGTCCCCCGCAGCGCCGCGGTATCCTGGACCAGGGGGAGATTGATGACAGCACCGGCATCACCGCTGGCCGCGCCGTGCTGTGTCAACGAACCGCCAAGCGTGCCGGAGAAACTGGTCATATCGAGCTGCGGCGCATTGGGCACGAGGCGGATGATGCCCCCAAGCGAACCGGCGCCATAGAGCGTGCCCTGCGGTCCTTCCAGGACCTCGACCCGTGCCATGTCAGACAGGCGCAAGTCCGGGTCAGGCGCGTTGTAGGTCAGGCGCAGGTCGCCCAGATACTGGCCGACCGTCGCCTGCGTCGGCCCGGTAAAGCTCGAATCCGCGATGCCCCGGATGAACAGCTTGTTCCGCCCGCTGCCGAGATGCGTCGACGCCACCGTGGCAAGCTGCTGCGTGATCTTCTCGGTTCCGCCGACTCCGCCTGCTTCCAGCGCGCCACCATCCAGCACAGCAACCTGTCCGGCAACCTGATCGAGCGTGAGATCGCGCTTGGTCGCGATGACGACGATCGGCTCGGGCGGCGCATCGATGGCCGCGCGCCCCCCATCCGGTTCATGCGGCTGCACCGCACGCGACAATTTCGCCGGACGGACCGCGGCCGGTTCGATCCGCCAGGCCATCGGCCCGGTCGCCACCGCGCGCCCGCCCGCCGCGCGGGCCAGGCGGCGCACGGCTTCAGCCGCATCGAAACGGCCGCGGATCTCGGGAACGGGCCGCGCCGCCAGTGCGGAATCGAGAATGACGATGCTGCTGCTCGTCTGGCGCGCGATCTCGATTGCCACGGCCCCTGCGTTGCCGGGGCGCGTTGCCACCTCGGCCTGACCCGCCAGCGCCGGCGCCGGCGCCATCAGTGCTGCGCCAATCAGGTACCGGCTAATCCGCATGGTCAGGAGCCGCCGATGGTCCAGCCCTTGCCTGCTGGCGTCACATCAAGGCCCAGCAGGCTGCCGAGCACGCGCGGATCCTTGCGGATCGGATCGATCAGGACCGATCCCGAGACCGTTCGTGAAGGCGCTGCCCCCTGCTTCGCGGCGCGCACGGAAAATGCGATCCCGGTTGCGCGGGTCAGGTCGCTGGCCACCCGCTCCAGCGACGCGCCTTCGAACGTCAGCCGCCCCTCCCGCCACTCGCCGATCCGCTCGATAGCCTGGGACGAGAGGACATAACGGTCCGTACCGGCCTCCCGCGTCAGCATCTGGCCGGGCGAAATCCGCACGTCTTCCGCGCCTGGATTGAACTGCACCGCGCCTTCGGAGACAGCTACGCTCATGCCCAGGCGGTCGCGGCGTATGTCGAAGACTGTACCGACATCGACCACCTCGTCATCGCCAACGGCAACGCGGAACGGCGCGTTCTCATCGTGCCGCACGGTGAACAGGGCCTCGCCACGCTCGACCCGGGCACGGCGCGGATCGTTGCGGTCGAGCATGACCTTCGTACCGCCCGACAAGGCTATCGATGTACCCGGCTCGAGGGTCAGGGTCCGAAATTCGCCGGGCGCTGTAACGACAGCATAAGGCACCGGACGCTCGCGTTGCCAAAGGCCGACACCCAGCACGAGTGCCACCGACGCCGCCAGCGCCCCGCCAAGCCAGCGGCGGCGCGATCCGGCCGCCGCAGACAGGACCTCCTCCACCGGCGCCCCATCGTTTGCGGGACCTGCCGCCTGCAACAGCTCAGCGCCGTCCAGCGCAGCCGCGCAGATCGCATCGTAGGCCGCGCTGTGCGCGGGGTCGGCCCCCAGCCACTGCGTAAACGCTTCCCAGTCGGCGAACGCGGGATCGTTCG
>NZ_BMLK01000065.1 GCF_014645195.1 Novosphingobium indicum
TCGTATGTGGGGCGTTATACGCATCCTGTGATAAATTGACTCCACAGCGCGGCGTCAATGATGCACTGATTACCGATGCCAAACCGTTCAAAACGGACACTTTACGCAGTGCTTGCCTTAGCCATGACCGTTCTTGGCTGGGCTTGGGTCGTGGTGAAGCTCGTGCTTGAGTTTATAGGGTTGAGCACGATTGCTGATGACAGCACAAACGCGGAAAAGGTTGCCGCCAACCTAGCCATTTGGGTCTTACAGCAGCCGTGGTGGGTCTCTGCGCTGTTCGCACTCTCTTGGACGGCGATACTCGGCTATCTAGTCGTTAAGAACGTCACTTACGGATCTGATGCAATTGAGCTGTCGCGCGATCTAAGGTCCACTACTAGTTTGCTCAATGCCCTGAAGCGGGGCGCCATCCTTTACGGTGATTTGAATGCAGTGAATCAACTAATTCACAACAACAATAGCATCACCACCACTACCACAGAGCGAATGAATGCTGCTCCGAAACAAAACGACTATGAACGTTATCGCATACAAGGTGGTGTTCGAGAGACAACCCAAAAATGCCTCGAATTGGTGAACAACAACCTACGATTTAGGCATGATGATTTTATCAATGTTGAAGAATTAATAGAAGCTGTTTCTAAAATACACCCAGATCAAGAATACAACAGGCTTTACGAAAAAACATTGCAAATTACGTCACTTGTAAATCGCCAACTTCTCAAAGCGCGAGAAGCTTTGGAGGCAGAGATACGCAGCAACAATACTGTCATATCCGAATATCGGATGCCCCGATAGCTTCCAGACATTGGATCAAAAACACCGCCGTAAACTTCCCACGGCTGATCTTATTGCGGATATTCGGCTCAGAGTCATGCACTCCGATATCCGCCAGCTTTCCGGCCAACTCGGCATAGGTGACGCCCCGGCGCTTTAGCTCGCCCTTGAGCATCCCCTTCACCTTGTCTTCCCATTCCTTTTCCTGAACTGGCATTCGCGTATCCCTGTGATGCTTTACGCCATCATATGCGATACGTTTATCCTTGACAACAGTGCGTCATATCATCATATATAGTGCATAAGCACTGGAAACGATGACATGCAACACTTTCTCCTCTCCTCCGCAGCCCGCACCCTTAGCCTCAAGAAGGTCTTCAAGATGGGTGAGGACGCTGCCTATCGGACCTTCTGCGAGCTTCGCTGGCCGGAAACCGAAGGCGAGGCCGTTTGCCCCCGTTGCGGCTGTGTCGAGACGTACAACATCACCTCGCGCCGCAAGTTCAAGTGCGTTGCCTGCCATCACCAGTTTTCGGTTACGAGCGGCACCATCTTCGCTTCGCGCAAGCTGAGCTTCACCGATCTGCTCGCCGCCATCGTCATTTTCGTGAACGGCGCGAAGGGCATTTCCGCGCTGCAAATGAGCCGTGACCTTGATGTGCAGTACAAAACCGCTTTCGTCCTGGCGCACAAGCTGCGCGAGGCGATGGCGCTTGAGGATGCCGGGCAGGTTCTCGAAGGTGAAGTGGAAGTGGACGGCGCCTACTTCGGCGGTCATGTTCGCCCTGCCAATGCCAAGAAGAACCGTCGCGACCGTCGCCTTGTCATCAATCAGAGCGGCAAGCGGCAGGTCGTTGTCGTTGGCCGTGAGCGCGGCGGTGACAGCATGGTTACGGTTGCCAAGAGTGAAGCTAAGGGCGGCGAAATCATTTCCGCAGCCATTCACCACATGAGCACGGTCCACGCTGACGAGGCTTCGCATTGGGACGATCTGCACGCCAAGTTCGATACCCGCCGTATCAATCACTCGCTGGCATATTCGGACGGCTACGCCTGCACTAATCAGGCCGAGAGCTTCTTTTCCCGTCTGCGCCGTATGGAAGTTGGTACGCATCACCGCATCGCAGGCCGCTATCTCGCTGCCTATGCAGCGGAGGCTTCATGGCGTGAGGACAACCGCCGCGTGGACAACGGCTCGCAGGCTATGACCGTTGCTGCGGCTGCTATGGAAGCTCAGGTGTCGCGTAAATGGGCGGGGTACTGGCAGCGGTAATGCCAATGCAACCCGCCGTAGAACAAACAATGCACATCAAAGCGAATCGTTGCATTGACAATCAAAGAATCGTCACCACGTTTTATCGCATAATCCTTGTGTGAATCGCACAGCCCCTATAATCTGCAAACTGCAACGCGGATAAACGCATCTTATATGATGATGATGCAGTTTTTTCGCTTGCGTGGGGAGCCAAAATCGGCATTGGGCCGTTTTAACTGAGCTTTAAGATATTCGGGGCAGATGCAGAATCGACCGTATATGTCAAGGCTCGTATCCGTAACTCAATCAAGGAAAGGGAACCAGTGACGAACTTTATAGATCGTGCCGCAGACCTGCTGTTCCCCGCAGAGGGACGGCAAACGCTAAACATCAAGTTCTTCGGTGCAGCCGAAGGGCATATGTCCGCTGAGGATATGGCCGAACAAATCGTTCGCGCTGAAGCGCAAATCCGTGAAGGAAATTCCACTCTTGTGGACGATGTTGACGCAGATTTGACCTGATAGACAACTCGTTATATCCCGCCCTGCTACTCTCATAGCAGGGCGGGATATGCTTTTTCGTGATCTATATAGAATTGCAGAGGACTCAGAAGGGCCTTTCATAAGGTTTGAGACCCTCCGTCAGGCTGTTAACGCTCATCACACTGGGATCGGGCGTGTTGATGTGCGCCTTGTGCAATTTGCGGTTCCTAATCGGCAAGCATTCTACTGGCACGCTGATACAGAGCGAACCTCCCCTTATGAAGAGGAGTTCACCGTTGTTGAGATCATTGGATGTGACTCGCTGAAAGAACATCCCCGAGAACGGCGCTTTGCTCTGACCAAGGAATTAATGCACGTTTTTGATACGCCAGATCAGGTTGCGAACACACCAGAGAAATTCATTTCTCTGGTCACTGAAATTCAAAACCAGCCTCTTCCGCAGCATGCCAGCCCTATGATGAAGTCAGAGCTTGACACTCGTTGGATGGCGGCGCTGTGTCTATGCCCTAGGAACAGGCGCAACGCGTTCTATGATCAGTATCCTGAAAAGCTTGCATCATTTGAAATAGCGGAAGCATTGAGGGTGCCAGAGTGGGTCGTTCCGTTCATCATGGATGGTTATTATGACACCGCCTATAGTTCTCTAGTTGAAGGGAAAAATGGTCACGCCTGATGACCATCCGCACCGAAGCCGCATTCCTAGCAGCCTGCTACGTCCTAGGCGTATCGGCTTTCTGCGTTGAAATCGCCCATCGTCGCGGTCTGCCTTCAATCCGCACAACGCCTGAGCCGACCTTCTTGAGCAAGGCCTTGTTGATAGGCCCTACAAGCGCCTTCACGTCTGCACGACCACAATCCCCGCCCGGATCGAAGGCAATGGCTCTCTCGGCTATCTCAAGCGATGTGAGGGGTTTTTCAGCCTTGCGCAGGATTTCAAGGTAAATCCGTATCCCAATGCCGCGTCCACGCCAGCGGCTGTATTTCGGGCGAACGGGCTTGACCTGCGAAATGTCGAAGCCTTCTGCGAACATTCCGATGCTAGTTTCGATGTGGCCTGCAAGCTCACGCAGGCGCACAGCTTCCCGTTCGTGTTGCTCCGCCTCACCGATAAGCCTTGCATACTTCCGCATGAGGGCGCTCAAAACGTGTGTGTCTGCCATATGCAGA
>NZ_BMLK01000066.1 GCF_014645195.1 Novosphingobium indicum
CCTCAGTGCCGCTATTGAATCAATTCGTCATCGCCAGCGCAAGCGATTTAATGGGTCCTGAGCCTAGCTTATCGCGGAAGCTGTTGTCGCGCTGGCGGATCGCGCCCTGGGTAGCCATCCAGAACGTGCGCCTGAGCCGAGCGTTACCGTACTTCGACAGCTTGGTTCGGCCTCGGAACATGCCTGACTGGCAAGTGGCAAGATCTAGCCCGCAGAACTTGAGGAACTGGCGGTGGTGGGCGAAGCGGCGAAGATCGCCGGCTTCTGCCAGAATGGTCAGTGCGTTGATCGGTCCGATGCCGGGGATCATGCGGAGAAGTTGGTAATCGCGGTTCTCAGCGAGCATGGAATGTGCGGTTCGCTCGATCTCGTCGCGTTGCCGGATCAGGCTGCGGGCCTGAGCGATGACCATGCGGAACATAGTGATCGCGATCGAGTCCTCGTCGACCGGGAGGGCCATGGAGGCGCACGCTGTCTCGTAAATATCGTTCAGCAACCGGGCCTTGGATACCTTGCGGCCGACCAGGCTCCATGCCTCGCGCGTGAAGCCTTCCTGGCCTAGCGTGGTCATGCTGGCCGGGGTCGGGAAGCGCTCGAGCAGAGCAAGGAACCAGTCTGATCGACTGTTGCCGGCGAAGCGTTCGATCTCTGGAAAATAGAGCGGCAGGTAGTGGGTCAAGATGCGATGCCATGTCTGGGTCTTGGCCTTGGAGATCGCCTCGTGCGTCTTCGACATCTCCTGCAGATCGTTGATGCCGGCGGCCAGCGGATCGACGTATCGCTGGGTCGCGCCGATCCGAAGCATGTGCAGGATCACCTGCGCATCCTTGCTATCATTCTTGTCCCAACCATTGTGCAGCGCCTCGCGGGTGCGGGCCAGGGCGACGGACGAGATCAGGCGCAGTTCGAAGCCCGCGGCCAGCAATCGGTGCGCCAGAGTGCGGTGGTAGTTACCAGTAGCCTCGAAACCGACGATGACCGGATGCCCGATATCGCCGAGATCGGTTGCGAGGCGGTCGTAGTCCGCCTTCGTTGCCATCACCGTCATCCGCCGCCGGCGCCCGCCTTCGGGGCGCTCGATCAGCACCTCCTGGTGGTGCTTGGACATATCGATGGCTACCAGCACGGCGTCGGCGGGAGTAGAGCTACGCTTGGTCATGGTCGGTCCTTCTCCAAAGTGTTGAGTCGACAACTTCACTCTAGAGACCTGCTGGCCGGTCATGACCGCCTTGATGAAGCCTGCAGGCGCTGCGCGCCCTTGTCTTCATCAAGGCGATGCGGCCCTTCGAGGGACCGCTTCCCAATGTGCTATGGCACTGAGCTGACCTCGTCGGCCATCCTGCGCTGGTCGCAGGAGCGGCGGGTCGAATGGCACTATATCGCGCCGGGCAAGCCGATGCAGAACGGCTTCGTCGAGAGCTTCAACGGTCGCTTGCGCGACGAATGCCTCAACGAGAACCTGTTCACGTCGCTGGCCCACGCTCGGTTCGTGCTCGATACCTGGCGGGACGATTACAATCACGTGCGGCCACACTCGAAACTGGGCGGGAAGACCCCCGCCGAGATAGCCGGCCAACGTGTCTAGGGGCATGCCCCCAGACACGTTGCCATCACCTCAAACAACTATCATCAAGGAGCGAGACTCTACCTCTGACTGGTAACAATCATGGGAGCACGTCACGGCCGATGAACTCCAGCTTCTCCTCTATGCAAGCGGGCGGTAATTCGATGCCTAACGCTGCTGCGATCCGTTCGACCTTGGCCATGGCCTCGCGCAACAGCGCGCTGGCCTGGGGATGGACCAGCACCTGACCGACCTTCAGGCCGAACGCCGGGGCCACCGCGCCGATCGTCGCGGCCATCAGGAACTTGTCCCACAACGCTGGGCGCATGTCGCCTGTCAGAGTGGTGGGGACCCCAGCGGCAATAAGGTCGCCCGCAAGGATTGCCGAGGCCTGTCCGGCAGCCGGGTCGGTTGCGCGATCGGCGACCGGGCCGGCCAGCAGCGTGGCGGGGACGCCGGTGTGGCGCACGATCCCGTCTTCCAGCTCGAAGAAGCCGTGCATGCGTGCGCCAAGCACGACAGCGCGGGGCAGGGCGGCCTGGGCGATGCCGGGTGCTTCGACCCCATTCTGCACCGTCAGCAGCGTGAAGCGGCTTCCGCGCAGTGGTTCGAGCAGAGCGAGCGCGGATTCGATCTGAAACGTCTTGGTTGCTAGGCTGGCATGATCCGGCGGCGTTACGGGATCGCATGCTGCGGACACCGGCACACGCACTTGCCGCTCGGCCCCGCCTTCGGACAGCAGCACGCCCATGTTTCGCAAGGCTTCGAGCCGTGCTCCTCTGGCGATCAGCAGAACTTCATGCCCGGCGTTGTGCAACCGCGTGCTCAGGAAACTGCCAATTGCCCCGGCGCCGATGATGACAAACCGGCTCATCGCATCAGGCGAAGAAGCGGTTGTCCGGGCGCGGCAGGCCAAGATGGTCGCGCAGCGTTTCGCCTTCGTATTCGGTGCGGAACAGGCCGCGCGCCTGCAATTCGGGCACAACCTTGCCGGTAAAGTCTTCCAGGCCTTCGGGCAGGTAAGGGAACATTGTGGTAAAACCGTCGCAAGCGCCTTGCTCAAGCCAATGCTGCATCTCGTCGGCGATGGTCTTGGCGGTGCCGACAAAGGCCAAACCGCCATAGCTGCCGGCCTTCGCGGCGAGCTGGCGGATCGTCAGGTTCTCAGCTCTGGCCAATTCGATCATGAACCGCCGCGAGCTTTTGCTGGCGTTGGATTCGGGGATGTCGGGCAGGGGACCATCGGGTTCGAAGCCCGATACGTCGTGACCCAGCATGCCGGACAGTGAATGGATGCCGCTGTCGTAGTGGACCAGGCTGTCCAGTTTCGCGCGCTTCGCATGGGCTTCCTCGACGGTGTCTCCAACAACCAGGAATACGGCCGGCATGATCTTGATGTGATCGGGATTGCGTCCGACCGTCGCCGCCCGCCCTTTGACGTCGTCGTAATAGGCTTTGCTGCCTTCCAACGTCGATTCCGCAGCAAATACGGCTTCGGCGGTTTCGGCAGCGAGCTGGCGGCCCGGGTCCGAGGCACCGGCCTGGAAGATGACCGGCCAGCCCTGAACCGGACGGGCGATGTTAAGCGGCCCGGTGACCGAGAAATGCTCGCCCTTGTGGTTCAGCGCATGCATCCGGTCGGGGTCGAAATAGATGCCCTTTGCTGCGTCCATAACGAAGGCATCGTCGGCGAAACTGTCCCACA
>NZ_BMLK01000067.1:0-2952 GCF_014645195.1 Novosphingobium indicum
GGGCGTCGGCGCGACCAGCCCGGCGGACTACGACTACCAGGGCGGCTTCGCCTCGGCCCTGATGCTCAAGGATCTGGGCCTTGCCATTGATGGGGCGCATGACGCCCAAGCCAAGGTTCCCCTCGGCGAGCACGCGCTGGAAATCTACAAGGCCTTCGTCGAAGCGGGCAATGGCGGCAAGGACTTCGGCGCGATCTTCACCACGCTCTGAGGCACCCACACCTTCCCCGAGGAAACTCCAGCAGAAAGCGATTCAGCGATGAACATTCACGAATATCAGGCCAAGGAACTGCTTGCTAAATATGGCGTGGGTATCCCCGCCGGTATCCCCGCGCTCACCGTCGAAGAGGCCGTTGCCGCCGCCAAGCAGCTTCCCGGACCGCTCTATGTCGTGAAGGCCCAGATCCACGCCGGCGGGCGCGGCAAGGGCAAGTTCAAGGAACTCGGCCCCGACGCCAAGGGTGGCGTGCGTCTCGCCAAATCGATCGAAGAGGTCGAGGAATGCGCCAAGGAAATGCTCGGCAACACCCTCGTCACCAT
The DNA here is from genome assembly GCF_014645195.1 of Novosphingobium indicum. Lineage (GTDB taxonomy): Bacteria > Pseudomonadota > Alphaproteobacteria > Sphingomonadales > Sphingomonadaceae > Novosphingobium > Novosphingobium indicum. The sequence goes on from NZ_BMLK01000067.1 coordinate 541, forward strand.
CCAGACCGGTGAAGCCGGCAAGCAGGTGAACCGCCTCTACGTGACCGATGGCGTCGACATTGCCAAGGAATACTACTTCTCGATGCTCGTCGACCGCGCCAGCGGTCGCGTCGCCATGATCGCCTCGACCGAAGGCGGCATGGACATCGAGGAAGTCGCCCACTCGACTCCGGAAAAGATCACCACCGTCACGATCGATCCGGCCGAAGGCTTCCAGCCGCACCACGGCCGCGCCGTCGCTTTCGCGCTCAAGCTGACGGGCGACCTCAACAAGCAGGCCCAGAAGCTCGCCAAGCAGGTCTACGAAGCCTTCATCGCCCTCGACTGCGACATGCTCGAGATCAACCCGCTGGTCGAAAGCGCCGACGGCAAGCTGCTCGTGCTCGACACCAAGATGAGTTTCGATTCGAACTCGCTCTACCGCCACCCCGACGTGGCCGAGCTGCGCGACGAGACCGAGGAAGATCCGGCCGAGATCGAAGCCAGCAAGTACGACCTCGCCTACATCAAGCTCGATGGCGACATCGGCTGCATGGTGAACGGCGCCGGCCTCGCCATGGCGACCATGGACATCATCAAGCTCAACGGCTCCTTCCCCGCCAACTTCCTCGACGTGGGCGGCGGCGCCAACAAGGAGAAGGTGACGGCCGCGTTCAAGATCATCCTCGGCGATCCCAACGTGAAGGGCATCCTCGTGAACATCTTCGGCGGCATCATGAAGTGCGACGTCATTGCCGAGGGCATCGTTGCCGCGGCCAAGGACGTGAACCTCTCGGTTCCGCTGGTGGTTCGCCTCGAAGGCACCAACGTCCAGCAGGGCAAGGACATCCTCGCAAATTCCGGCCTCGCCATCGTTCCGGCAAACGACCTGGGCGACGCCGCGCAGAAGATCGTCGCCGAAGTGCAGAAGGTCGCCTGAGCGGCGCTGCCCGATACAGTTTCCCCATTCAGCAAGGCAAGATCCCATGTCCATTCTCGTCGACAAGAATACCAAGGTCATCACCCAGGGGATGACCGGCAAGACCGGCAGCTTCCACACCGAAACCGCACTCGCTTACGGTACCAAGATGGTTGGCGGCGTGACGCCGGGCCGCGGCGGCACCGAGCACCTCGGCCTGCCCCAGTTCAACACCGTGCATGAAGCCAAGGCCGCGACCGGCGCCACCGCTTCGTGCGTCTACGTGCCGCCGGCCGGTGCCGCCGACGCCATCCTCGAGGCAATCGACGCCGAGATGGAACTGATCATCTGCATCACCGAGGGCATTCCCGTCCTCGACATGATCCCGGTGAAGCGCGCGCTGACCGGTTCGAAGTCGCGCCTGATCGGTCCGAACTGCCCCGGCGTGCTGACGCCGAACGAGTGCAAGATCGGCATCATGCCCGGCAACATCTTCTCGAAGGGTTCGGTCGGCGTCGTCTCGCGCTCGGGCACGCTCACTTATGAAGCCGTGTTCCAGACCACCAACGCGGGCCTCGGCCAGACCACGGCTGTCGGCATCGGCGGTGACCCGGTCAACGGCACCAACTTTATCGACGTGCTCGAACTCTTCCTTGCCGACGACGAGACCAAGTCGATCATCATGATCGGCGAAATCGGCGGCAGCGCCGAAGAAGAAGCCGCGCAGTTCCTGAAGGACGAAGCCAAGCGCGGCCGCAGCAAGCCGATGGCCGGCTTCATCGCGGGCCGCACGGCGCCTCCGGGCCGCCGCATGGGCCACGCCGGTGCCATCGTCTCGGGCGGCCAGGGCGGCGCCGAAGACAAGATCGCGGCGATGGAAGAGGCGGGCATCCGCGTCTCCCCCTCGCCATCGCTGCTCGGCGAAACGCTGCTGCACGCGCTCAAAGAAACCGTCTGATCGCCCTGACTTTCGGGGTTCCCAAGTGGGAAAATGCACTCGGAGATCACTTCAAGCAGCTTTTTTGCGTTGATCTGAAATTTTAAGCCCACTCAAACGACTGAACTCCGCCCTCCCCTTTGTAAAAAGGAAGAGGGCGGAGTTTTCTATAATATTAATTGACGCAGAAGCTCAACAAGCCAAGTCCCGCGCGGCCATGCATTACACTGGTGCCGCATGGCCCCAATCACTTGTCTCCTTGAGTAGCCCCTAGTTTTCTAGACGCCTTCCGCTTTTAAAATCTGCTGTCGTTCGAACTCGACGGGCGACAGCATCCCGTTCCTGACTTGCTTGCGCACCGGGTTGTATAACATCTCGATGTAATCGACACGTCCTGCCGGGCCTCCTCGCGGGTTTTGTAATTCCGGCGCCGGATGCGCTCGCGCTTGAGCGATGAGAAGAAGCTGGAGCCCCGCAAAAACCGGTAGCGTTTTGGCGGGTATGATGATTCATTGAAGGGGCGCGATCACGGAGGCCATTCATGGATCCCAAGTCCCTGTTCAGTTTGAGCGATCAC
>NZ_BMLK01000067.1:3002-3259 GCF_014645195.1 Novosphingobium indicum
GCAGCAAGGGCGGTCGCCCGCCCTTCGATCCGGTGATGATGTTCAAGGCGCTGATCCTGCAGGCACAGCACAACCTGTCGGATGCGCGGATGGAGTTCATGATCCGGCATTTTCGCAATCGCCTGACCGAGACGGGAACGCTCAAGCGGGTGATGAAGGCCTTTGACTGGCAACTCCAGAAGAAGGGTTATACCAAGACTCTCTGATCACGACCCATGCGCCCACTGGCGCAAGCCGATGGACATGATGCGCCATGG
>NZ_BMLK01000068.1 GCF_014645195.1 Novosphingobium indicum
GTTGACCCTGACGGTACCGAGCAATTTTAATTGAGACAAGGGGAGCGGGTACCGTCAATCCGTCCGGCGGATGCGAAGGCTACCCACCGATTGTCTTCGAATGTTGTCAGGAATAAATTATTTTTTATCAGCTAGTTGCTTCGCATCCTGGCGTATCACTGGCCCCCTCTGGAGGGCTCAGAATCATTCCCTCTCCACTTAGATACTAGGTATATAGACCCAGCATGTGATGGCGACATGGGCGCGTTCAGCTATGCTCATTTGCGGAGCGACGATCCTCTACCGGTCTTATCACTCGTGTCATTCAAGACGTGACGGCTATCTGGCGGCGACGCTTGTCGAAGCCAGCCTACAACGCCCAGACGCTGAAGTTGCCGTTCGATCAGTCGCTCGATCATGGCGCCATCGGCGCTACGGCACCCGAGCTTATAGCGGAGTACCGTGCGCGTACCGTCCTCGCGTTGCCATTCCAGCGTGATGAGCGACGTATCGGTAGGTTGGTGTTCGCAGCGCCAGTCCCGCACGCTGCCCGTCGGCGGACGCATAGGCAAGATTGCCCGGCTCACCTCCTCGTAGACCTTGCGCGATACGGCCCGCGTGCGCGAACCAAGCAGAGCCGTGTGCTGCATGCCATCGAAGCTGACCAGCCCGCCCGGTGTCACGCTGACACGATAGACAGGACAAAAGCCGTGACAGGGTCCGCGCGAGATAATGAGTTCTTCCTTGGGCCGGGCGGGCTTGGTCCCGGCCGGTGCCATGGTGCACCCGCCCAGTAACGCCGAGATGAGAACCGCGGCCGCCAGGCAAAAGGCAGCCCTTACCATTTGACTGTCACGCTACCGCGCAACGCAAGGTTGACGTCCCCATGGCGCTGATCCGCCGAGAGTTCGCCCCCCATGATGAAGCCGCCCGGACCGCCATAGGCCCTGAGCCGGGCAAACCAGCCGCTGGTCGAACCTTCAGGGGACAAGGTAAAGTGCTCGCCCTGTTCCACATCGCCGGTGCCGAAACGCGCGGTCGTGGCGCCCAGGTTACCGCTCAGCACTTCGCGCCAGCCGCCCTCGGTCTCGATACGCATCCAGTTCTCGTCGCGGGCCCCCATCCCTAGCAGATCGACCCCGATAGTCATGCCGGCGTTGACGCCAAGCTCGTCGCTGGTCCGTGTCTCCACGGTGAGATCAAGCGCATCGTCACCCGTTTCAGCGTAGCCATCCTCCTTTAGCCGGACGTAGTCGAGCGAGACCTGGGGGCGGAAGAAAAAGAACTGGTTGCCACCCTCAGCCGCCGCGCCGGCGGCGAAGCTTACGAATTTGCCGTTCCAGCTACCGTCCATGGTGCGCTTCGTGTCGCCGGTCGAACCGACGCCGGTAAAGGTACGCTCGCTATCGAAATCGGAATGGCCGATCGAGGCGCGGGCGAAGCCCCCAAAGGCGCCCCAGTGACCCCGCCAGTGCGCCGCGCCTTCCACCGAACCCGACTTCACTTCGCTGGCAGCGCCGATGGTATGCCTGTTCCACAAGTAGGATACCGTTGCACCGAAATAGCCCAGGCCCGTCTCGTATTCGCCGCCAAGCGACCAGGAATAGCCGCTCAGGTCATAGGCTGCGGTCTGACCGGTCTTCTTGTCGCTGGCCCAGAACGCGAGATTGACGGTCGCGGCGATCTTGCCATCGGCCTCGATCCGGTTCGGCGGATCCTGCAACTGTCGGGCAAGCGTGCGAACACCCAGGCTGATACCCTCGAACGCGCCGCCAGCATGATCGGGCAGCATCTGGGTGACGGCATCGCGGAACGTGCCGCCGTCGGTGATCGAAAGAAACACATCCTCGACCTTGTCGTCCCTGGTAAGAGCAGCGAAGACCGCATCGTAGGCGCTGGCCTGCGAGCGGTTGAGGCCCAGCTCGGCAACCGAACGGCGCGCGATATCGACAACGATCGTATTGGCAACAGCACTTTCGTCGAGCGAGGCCTTGAACATGAAGGGAACGAGATCGGTGACGGTTTCGAGCTTGTCGAGGCCCTGGATAGCGCCGGCTGTCAGCACCTGATAGCTGCCTTCCGCCGTGGAGACGTCCGCAAGACGGATCGCCAGTTTCGATCCCTCTGCGAAGCTGGCCGTGCCGGAGACGGTATAGGCGCTCCCCTGGCCAGCCGCGGCATCGAGAGTCGCCACCAGCACGCCATCCTTGCCGATGTCGAGCGAGGCGATTTCGGCAGGCTTGCGGACATCAAACGTGCCGCCCGTCACTTTCACCGAAGCTTGCGCGGCATTCAGCAAGCCGCCCGAGAACCTTGAGGCACCCGTCAAAGTCAGTATGTCCGCGCCGCCGCCGAAGTCCAACGTACCGCTATAGCCGGCACTGCCTTCGAGGGTCATCGTGTCGGCGCCGTTACCGAAGGTCACCTTTCCGGTCTGCACGGCATCGCCAGACAACGCCAGCGTGTCGCTGCCGCCCCCGAACGTGACATCACCCGTGAGACTGCCGTCGGCGATGGACAGCAGATCATCGCCGCTCCCGAAGCGGATGTCCCCGGTGGTCGCCGGCGCGGCGAATCCCGCGCCCACCTGGGTCTGACGCACCGTCGCACCCTGGTTTCCGGCCGAAAGGTCGATGGCCACGTTGCGCCCCGAGCCATCCTGTGCCCCGCTCGCGGCAATGGTGCCGCTGTTTTCGACGAGCGTAACCGTGCCGCTTTCATCGAGGATGGCCGTTGCCGTGCCAGCCTTGCCGGCAGCGGCCTTGATCGAGCCGCTGTTGCGGATCGCAGGCAGGCTGGCCCCGGCCGTCACATGGACGGCAGTGGCCATGGCCGAAGCGGCATCGCCGCCGGTCGCCGCGATGGAACCCGCGTTCTTGAGTTCGGGCGTCGTCGCGCCGACGCCGATTCGCACGGCTGTTGCGCTTGCGCCGTTGGAGGCAGCCGTGATCGAACCGCGAACGCCGATACCGTTGGCTATGGTGACGGCACCGCCGCGACCGCCAATGGCCAGCCCGGTCGCATCAACGCCGGAATAGAGCCCGCGCCCTTCGATCGTACCGTCGATCTGCAAGCCGTAACCGTTCGCTGTACCGGCCACCGGACCAACGGTGACAGCATGATCCGTAGCGCCAATGACCATCGCCGGTGCCGCGCCGTAGGACACAACCTTGGCCGATCCTTCGTCCTTGTCGGGAATG
>NZ_BMLK01000069.1 GCF_014645195.1 Novosphingobium indicum
TGCGCACGGCCCAGTCGAGAGCCTGCTCACGGACCGCTTCGTCGCGAATTGTCTCGTCACTGGCCATGCCGGGCTCCTTTCACAACCAAGACGGAATCGATTACCCGCAACCTCATCGCGTCTCTCCGTCGGCGCGAGCCTTCCATTCGGCAAGGGCCCGATAGGCCGTACGCAGGTCACTCTCCACCGTGCTGAGGCTCACGCCGAGCTCCGCAGCAAGCGCCTTCTGGGCGATCCCATCTACCCGGTGTCGGCGGAAGGTCTGTGCGATGCGAGGGCCAAGGCTGTCGAGCATGGCGAACACCTGCGCCGCCTCCTGCGTGGCGGCCAGCCGGCGTTCCGCCGAAGGTTCGGAAGAAGCCTCTCCCCCGCCCGATTGGACATCGCTCCAGTCGCGCTCGCGCTTTTCCGCCTGACGCTGCGAGCAGTAGCGATCGATCATGGCCGCGTTTGCCGCGCTGTAGAGATAGGGGACAGGCGCCGAGACCGGCCCCGCTCCGCTGGTGGCAACACGAATCCAGACTTCGTGCAGAATGTCCTCGGCAGCATCGCCCGCACCTCTTACCTGCAGGAAGCGCAAAAGCTGCTGCCGGTTTGCAAGGAAGGCGGCTTCGAGGCCGGAGGCTGGCGGCGGGGGGGACACGGATATCGGATTCTCTGCTCCTGCACCGCTGGTTAGTGCGTTTTGGCTGGCAGATAAAGCGAGGAACTCAGGGCTACCATTCAGCGTCACGTGGCAACGCTTAGGCTGCAAACAGGCGCTAGGCTCAGGACTCGTTGATCAGAGCCAAAAGAGGACGGTGGCTGCGAGAGCGAGGGTTGAGAAGAATACGGTCGGGCAGCGGTCGTAGCGGGTTGCGACGCGACGCCAGTCCTTCAGGCGCCCGAACATGATCTCGATACGGTTGCGGCGCTTGTATCGACGCTTGTCGTATTTGACGGGCATCGAGCGGGATTTCCGGCCTGGAATGCAAGGTTTGATGCCCTTTTGCTCAAGAGCATCCCGGAACCATTCGGCGTCGTAGCCGCGGTCGGCCAGCATCCACTGTGCCTTTGGCAAGTCATCGAGCAAAGCCGCTGCACCGGTGTAATCGCTGATCTGGCCCGCCGTAATGAAGAAGCTCAAGGGCCGTCCGTTGGCATCAGTGACGGCGTGGAGCTTGGTATTCATGCCGCCCTTGGTTCGTCCGATCAGGCGCCCGAGATCCCCTTTTTTACCCCAAGGCTGGAAGCCGTGCGGTGAGCCTTGAGGTAGGTCGCATCGATCATGATGGTTCTGGGCTCAGCGCTCTGGGCAGACAGACCTTCCATCATCCGGCTGAACACGCCCATCTCGCTCCATCGCTTCCAGCGATTGTACAAGGTTTTGTGAGGCCCGTACTCCCTGGGTGCATCACGCCAACGCAAGCCGTTCCGATTGACGAAGATGATGCCGCTCAGAACGCGCCGATCATCGACACGCGGCTTTCCATGGCTCTTGGGAAAATATGGCGAAAGACGCGCCATCTGCTCGTCCGTCAGCCAATACAGGTTGCTCATGCTCAGTCTACTACCGGATTAGAGGTGAATTCAATGAAATGGAACCTGTCGGTCTTGAGTCCGCAGTTCGATTCCTTTACCTGAATCGAAATTGTTTCAATGGCCTTTGGCGAACAAACCTGAAGGGACATTACAACGTGCCTTGGGGCGGCAACGCAATGGGCGATAATCCCCCCATACAACTGCTACCGAAATCCACCGAAGGCACTGGCGAAGCAACTTGAGCAAGCCATACCAAAGCCAAAAGGCGCGCTCGATTGGAGACAAGCCATGGAGCAGTTTCCCGGCCTTGCTTACCAGATTCCGTCGGACCAAATCGCGCTCATACAACTGCTGTCACAATCGGGGATCAGCTTGGCATTCGACGGCGACGGTCTGCCATTGCAAGTAGGTCGGTGGAAATGAAATTCGATGTCGAATATAATGCTCGATCATTGGCGCCACGCGATGTCGCTAAGTCGTTCATCCCACCAGAGCCAAACTTTGGAAAACTATTTTCAAAGAATTCTGCGCTGATCGTTGGCCCGAGAGGAAGCGGTAAGACGACGCTACTGAAGATGTTGACGCTTCGAGCACTGCAACACTGGGAGCATGAAGACGCCCCTAGCTACGCCAAGCAAGTTTCTTTTAATTCTGCTTTCATTCCGGCAGATTTAGCGTGGGGTAGCCAGATCCGCGCGTTGGATGAATCCTCAGACGAATTGCCGTCAAGATGTGAGGCGGCGTTCGTTCTACATTGCATTCGTGGCCTGATTAGAGCGATGCGAGAGGCAGTCGAGCTAGGTCGCATGAGCCATATTCCTGATCACGTGAAGCATCTTGCTGCTGAGCTAACAAAGGAAGATGAAGCATCATTTGCCCAGGTGGCGAGTGACTCGCTAGCTATAGAGCCAATCCTCCCGACATTGTTGGGTGTAGAGATAGGCGTCGAAAATTCACTCAACCAAGCGCCTGGCGGCGATTTGGAGCGGTTTTCATACGAAGTTCTTCCTTCATTGATTTCCACCCTTGTAACTGCATTCAATGGCTTGATTGGGGATGACGCACGGCGCTGGGCGCTCCTGATTGATGAGCTTGAGATTGCCCCGACACGCGTCAAACAGTTCTTGCTTTCGGGTGTTCGCGGATTGGATGAGCGCATCATCCTCAAATTGGCCATGGCACCATACATGGAAGATGCACAATTCGGTAAGGATCCGAAGTCGCCGCATCCCATACATGATTACCAAACAATTCCTCTTACCTATTCGAATAAGTCTGATGCGGCGCAATTTACACGCGCTCTGGTGCAGCGCACTTTCCATCGGCTCGGCTTGGAAATTGACAGGGTTGAAGATGTTTTCCAGCGCCCTCCTGAAGGAGGGTTCGGAGGTCCACGCGTTGCGACAAATAGGCGGGACAGCCTCCCAAAGGAATTTTCTGAGCTGGAGACCCGCAAAAACCGGGTTGGACAAGGCTTGGGAGCCTGACGACGGAGATGCCGATGCTGCCGGACGCTGTGG
>NZ_BMLK01000070.1 GCF_014645195.1 Novosphingobium indicum
TCCCATGGCGGACAGCACTCGCGCCATGCGCCGGTCGATCTTCGAGCGTGACCTACTCCCCGTATGGCGTAGCCGGCTTCTCACTGAGATCACGCCCGGAGACCTGCGCGAGCATTGCCTCAAGATCGTGGAACGCGGTGCGCCGGCTACCGCGATCCATGTCCGTGACATCGTGAAGCAGATCTATGGCTATGCAATCCTGCATGGTGAGAAGATCAAGAACCCGGCCGACGAAGTCGGGCCAGCCTCCATCGCCACTTTCAAGCCCAAGGATCGCTCACTCAGCCCTTCAGAGATCCGCGTCCTGTTCCGTGTCATCGATCATGTCGCGACACTGCCGACCATCCGGCTCGGCGTGAAATTCTTCCTCCTCTCGATGGTCCGCAAGAGCGAGTTGCAGGATGCCGTCTGGGATGAGGTGGATTTCGAGAACGCGGTGTGGTCGATCCCGAAAGAGCGCATGAAGCGATCCAAGCCGCACAATGTTTACCTCTCGAGCCAGATGCTGGACATCCTGATTGCACTCAAGACCTGTGCGGGCAATTCCAGGTATCTCTTGCCATCGCGCTACGATGCCGACGCGCCCATGTCGCGGGCGACCTTCAACAGGGTGACATATGCGGTGGTCGAGCAGGCTAAACAGGAAGGCCTGCCCCTCGAGCCATTCACCGTGCACGACTTGCGCCGGACTGGTTCGACGTTGCTCAACGAACTGGGTTTCAACAGCGACTGGATCGAAAAATGCCTAGCGCACGAAGACGGACGCTCTTCTCGCGGCATCTACAACAAGGCTGAATATGAGATGCAGCGGCGGCACATGATGCAGGAATGGTCGAACACGATCGATGCCTGGATCGCCGGGAAGAAATACGCCCCCATGGTGACCCCTCCATCGGCGCCGGTCCTGGAGATTGATCCTAGCCTTTGACCGGGCGGGTGCGACGGTCCTTTACGTCGACAGATTGTGCCCGCTGGACCGGGCGTGCTTTGCGATCCGCGAGCCATGCCTCCACTTCGTCGAGATTCCACACGACGGTACGCGGCGAGAGTGCATAGCGGCGCGGAAATTCTCCCCGCCGCTCCATTTCGAATATGGTGCTGTCCGCAAGTGGCACCATTTCCTTGAGTTGTTGGCGCCGTACGGTTCGTGTGTAGGGAACCGGATTGCCTTTCGCCATTGCAGTGCTCCGAGGTTTCTTCGCACACGAAGTTAGCCACCGCCCTGCAGGCAGGCGCAATGGGAAGCTTTCCGATGGCGTAGTGTAGCGAAGAAAAAGAAGGGATCGGCGGCATTGCCCCCGGGGAAAGAAAAGGTCATTCCTTCCATTTTCCGGGAGACCTGTCTCGTCGGCATAGGCGCCCAATTTCCTTAGCCATCGAGCAATCTCCTTGATACCCATCCGCAATGCGCGGAGGCATGTTTGGTTTCGCGCAATGCGGAAATAAACCGGTCAGCCGGTTTGATCGGCGAGGCTGTTGCCGGTAAGCGCGCTTTCGACCTGTTCGCGAATGGCGCGCAGCGGATGGCGCACCCGTACCTGAAGCGGGCCATGCGAGGCGCCGGGTGCATAACCCAGTCGCGGATAGCACGCGTTGCTGCGCTGCGGGGAATCGCAGTATTGCAGATTGCCATTGGCCACCGGCTGCGCCGTTGTACACAAGGGCAGGTCGAGGAACGCGAACATCGCTCGGCGGATGCGTTCTGGCTGCTCGACCAGGTCTTCATAGCGGACGATCATCGCGCCATGCAGATATTCGATATCGGCGAGCACGATATCATGCGCCGCCTGCCAATAGCGGCGAAAGCCGATGGCATCGACATCGACCCATTTGCGCATCGCTTCATTGGTAAAGGCAGGATGGCGCGTCACAATGATGAATTGCGACAGCGGGAACAGGGACTGCAACAGACGCATGCGGGTCAGGTTCACCGGCGATTTTTCCACCCGCCACGGCTTGTCCGCATCGAACCACGGCGCCCAGTCCGCTTGCAGTCGCAGCCGCGTTTCCAGCCGGTCGAGCGGCGACCCTTCGACCAGATGCTGTTCGGGATCGGTGGCGAAATGGCCGGGCACGCCGTGGCGGGCGGCATGGGGGATCGCCCCTTGCAGATAGCAGCCTTCGCTTTCGGGGACGGGCGCGTCTGTAATGGCGGCAATGTCGGGATGTTCGGCCAGCAAGCGCGCGATCAGGCTCGTGCCCGACCGGTGCAATCCGGCCACGAAGATATGGCGGTGCCCGCTCATACCACCGCTTCCAATGGCTGCGCGGCATGGATGGGGGCGTCGTCCAGCATGGCGTAATAGCGTTCCTCGGCTTCGGCAGGCGGAATATTGCCGATGGGCGCGAGCAGCCGGCGATTGTTGAACCAGTCCACCCATTCGAGCGTGGCGTATTCAACGGCTTCAAAGGATCGCCACGGTCCTCTCCTGTGGATCACCTCGGCCTTGTAAAGGCCGTTGATCGTCTCAGCCAAGGCGTTGTCGTAGCTGTCGCCAACACTACCGACCGACGGCTCGATCCCGGCTTCGGCAAGTCGCTCGGTATACTTGATCGACACATATTGGCTGCTGCGGTCACTGTGGTGGATCAGGCCGCCACGATGGACAGGTCGTCGATCGTGGATCGCCTGTTCCAGAGCATCGAGCACGAAACTCGCATGCGCCGTTCTGCTCACCCGCCAGCCCACGATATAACGGGCATAGACGTCGATCACGAAGGCCACGTAGACGAACCCCGACCACGTCGCCAGTGGAGTAGGAAGCGCATGAGCGCTTCCCCTCCCCGAACCGTACGTGCACCTTTCAGCGCATACG
>NZ_BMLK01000071.1 GCF_014645195.1 Novosphingobium indicum
GATGGTGAATCACGTCAGCCCCAAACCCGATACCCTCAGTGAGTCAGATTCCACAGGTTTTGGTATTACATTCCAATGTCGGGGCAGATCGTGGACGCCTCGCTGGTGCCTGCGCCAAGACAGCGCAACACCGAGGGCGAACGCGAAGCGATCAATTCGGGCAAGAGCGCCAGAGATATCTGGCCGGACGAGCCGAACAAGGCAGCCCAGAAGGATACCGACGCCCGCTGGACACTCAAGGTCGGCGGGAAAGTCCGGTATCGCGCGGATGGAACGCCGCTCCCCATGATCGCCCTTCCGGTTTTCGGCTACAAATCCCACATCAGCATCGACCGACGCTTCGGCTTCATCCGAGGCATGGCGGTGACTTCGGCGTCAGCAGCGGACGGGCGTCTTCTCCGGCAGGTCGTCAGCACGGACAATACCGGTTCCGAGGTATGGGCAGACAGTGCCTATCGATCCAGGCGCAACGAGAAGTGGCTGTCGGATCGGATGCTCACGTCCCGCATTCATCGGCGCAAACCCAAGGGTAAGCCCATGGCGAAGGCAACTGCGCGGGCCAATGCCGCCAAGTCTTCGGTCCGGGCCCATGTCGAACATGTCTTCGCCCATCAGAAAAACCGGTTCGGGCTGTTCATCCGCACGATCGGCCTGGCCCGTGCCGAAGCGAAGTTGACCCTTTGCAATCTGGCCTACAACTTCAACAGGCTGATCTTCCACGAACGCCGGGAAAGCATGGGGTGACTCTGCCTGCAATCCGCGAAGCGCGGATGAAATCGCACGGAATGTCATCGGAAACAGGCCAAAGGCGGGCGCCACAGCGTCCGGCAGCATCGGCATCTCCGTCGTCAGGCTCCCAAGCCCTGCGCAACACGGTTTTTGCGGGTCTCCAGCTTGGGACTGAAGTGGCGGAGCGGGTGTCCGCCAAACCACGCCCATAATGTGCTGAAACATGGGCGTTTTCCTCATTCGTGTTGATCTGGGACCCTCTTTGGGACCCTCTTTCCATTTCAGGTCAGCAAATCAGTCACTTATCGACTGTGATTGCAGGCAGGATTCTAACCGCAACCGGCCTTGAACGTCAAACCGATTGCCCCGCCTCCCTCCTTCCTAATTCGCTCTCAGACGAACGGGAGAAGGCAAACATCAACGACCTCCCACATTGGAATTCCCGTCAACGCACATCCGCACATCCGCACATCTTACCGATCGGGAAAAACTATGACCGATTGCCTCCTGCCGAAGGACATTCTTCCCGATCGGTAAGAAAAATCGTCATCGAAGATGACTCCCAATTCGGCGCCGTTGTCGCCGCAACCGGCAATTCCCAGGCCAAAACATGGATATCCCGATCAATTACGAAGACCGGCTGGTCGCGACGATCAGGGGAGATCGAAAAACGGACAACCGAGATTAAAGCGCAGGCTGGGCAGGAAGGTATACCAGACGTCACAGACCAAGCAGCCGATGACGGTCCCACCACCGGGCCTAGCGCGTATACCGCCAACGGGTGCAGCTGAAACTGCACTTCTCCTTTTGCCAGCTTCCGGCTCTTCATAAAGCCTTGTCATCGAGCGGCCTTTCCAGCAGATTTGGAGCAGCGGGCAGACCGATGAAGGATCGGTTTGCATGAACGAGCACGAAGACAGATTCCTCCGAATGGGGGATGTCACCAGGAAAACCGGACGCTCCCGCGCGGCAATCTACCGAATGATTGCCGAAGGCACCTTCCCCCCTCAAATCCCCATAGGCGCCAGAGCTGTGGGTTGGCGGTTGTCGTCTGTCCTGGAATGGATGGAATCGCCCAAGGACTACCATGCGAAATAATCCGGACGTCTGGAGCAAAACGCAGACGGCATTTCCAAAATGTAACCCATCGCAGCGTCACATAAATGTCATTCTCTAACTGCGGCTTGGCGTGATCCGGCCCCGGCGCGAATTCGGATGCAAACTACGTCTCCGATGGAACGTCGATACCAAATTTACGCCCTGCCGCGTGTGCTGACTGCAGGCGAATGGCCTGGCTGAGCGGGGGCACCGCGATATTGCGATGAAGGATTGCTAACCAGCCACGCCGAATGCCTGCGCTTCAACAGGGGAAGTGCGGGATGTTTATCGGTTCAGAGCTTATCGAGTTTCTTCTCTGCCTCGGCCAGGTGCGGTCAGATGCGGACTTCTTTGACCTCATGCTGGATACGACCCGCAGGCTGGGTTTCGAGCAGTTCGCGTTCGTCAGCCATGTCGATCTCGTTGCCGCCGCCGACGAGGCAGTCGCAATATCAAACTACCCCGATGGTTGGGTCGAGCGCATCCTGACCGAGCGCTATTATCTCGACGATCCGGTACATGCCGCCAGCATCGGTCGCAACACGCCCTACGCCTGGCATGCCATCGGTTCGGAGATGTTTCAGAGCAGACGTCAACGAACCATCCTCAAGGAAGGTGCCAGTTTCGGGCTCCAGGACGGCGTCACTGTGCCAGTCCATTCGCCGGGGGAATACCGTGGCACATGTTCCTTCGCGACTTCGCAGCCTGTTTCCATGACGCCGCACATTCGGGGGGCCACGCATATTGTCGCAGGATTTGGTTTCGAGACCGCGCGCAAGCTGGTTCGCATGCGGCTCGGCCTGGAGCGCACGGTGCCGTCCCTGCCGCGATTCAGCCCGCGCGAAGTCGATTGCGTGGGGTTGGTCGCATCCGGCATGGGGGATACCCAGATCGCCCACTGATCTGCCCCCTTCTGAGTGGCCCAAAATCTGTTTTAGATTTTGCCACGAAGGAGGAATGGAATG
>NZ_BMLK01000072.1 GCF_014645195.1 Novosphingobium indicum
GCTTAACTCCTTACCCTTCGGAGCATACCAGAATCAGGTGTGTTTGCAAAGTATATAAACGCCAACTTCTTTCCTGGTCGCAATCGCCCAGATCATGCGCGCCATCTTGTTGGCAAGGGCCACTGCGACAAGCATTCTCGGCTTACGCCCTTTGATCCTATCAAGCCACGAGCCTTCGATGATCGACTTGCGCCCGAGCCAGTTCAGCCGCGACATGGCGCCAACAATCAATAGTCGGCGGATGTCGCGCTGCCCTGCTTTCGATACCCGCCCAAGGCGCTGTTTGCCTCCTGAAGAGTGCTGCCGAGGAACCAGACCTAGCCAAGCTGGAGACCCGCAAAAACCGGGTTGAGCAAGGCTTGGGAGCCTGACGGCGGAGATACCGATGGTGCCGGACGCTGTGGCGGCTGCCTTTGGCCTGTTTCCGACGACATTTCGGGTGGTTTCACCCGCGCTTCGCGGATTGCGGGCAGAGTCAGCCCGTGCATTCCCGGCGTTCGTGGAAGATCAGCCTGTTGAAGTTGTAGGCCAGGTTGCAAAGGGTCAACTTCGCTTCGGCCCTGGCCAGGCCGATGGTGCGGATGAACAACCCGAACCTGTTCTTTTGATGGGCGAAGACATGTTCGAC
This sequence comes from Novosphingobium indicum, assembly GCF_014645195.1. Lineage (GTDB taxonomy): Bacteria > Pseudomonadota > Alphaproteobacteria > Sphingomonadales > Sphingomonadaceae > Novosphingobium > Novosphingobium indicum. Next base: position 629 of record NZ_BMLK01000072.1, read on the forward strand.
ATGAGCCCGGATCGAGGATTTGGCAACGTTGGCCCGCGCGGTCGCCTTCGCCATAGGTTTGCCCTTGGGTTTGCGCCGATGGATGCGGGACGTGAGCATCTGATCCGACAACCACTTCTCGTTGCGCCTGGATCGATAGGCACTGTCAGCCCATACCTCGGAACTGGTATTGTCCGTGCTGACAACCTGCCGGAGAAGGCGCCCGTCCGCCGCTGACGCCGAAGTCACCGCCATACCTCGGATGAAGCCGAAGCGCCGGTCGATGCTGATGTGGGATTTGTAGCCGAAGACCGGCAGGGCGATCATGGGGAGCGGCGTTCCATGGGCCTGTCAGTAATTTTGTGCGCGAGGCCATATAGATGGAATGGAAAGGACCATCGATATGGCAATCGACAAGGATTTACTGGATCAGCTTCTGGACGGTCGTGATCCGCAGGATTTGTTCGCCAAGGACGGGCTGATCGACGAGTTGAAGAAGGCGCTTTCGGAGCGGATGCTCGCTGCCGAACTGGACGATCATCTCGAATCGGAAGCGGAAACCAGGGTTGGCAATCGCCGCAATGGCAGTTCGAAGAAGACGATGTTGACCGGTTCGTCGAAGGTGACGCTGGACATTCCGCGCGACCGGTCGGGTACGTTTGATCCCAAGCTGATCGCCAAATACCAACGCCGCTTCCCGGACTTCGACGACAAGATCATCTCGATGTACGCACGCGGCATGACGGTGCGCGAGATCCGGGGGCACCTTGAGGAGCTTTACGGCATCGACGTATCGCCGGACCTGATATCGACGGTGACCGACGCCGTGCTGGAAACGGTCAGCGAATGGCAGGGACGACCGCTCGATGCCTGTTATCCGCTGGTGTTCTTTGACGCGATCCGGGTCAAGATCAGGGACGAAGGCTTCGTGCGCAACAAGGCGGTCTACATCGCGCTGGGCATCTTGCCCGATGGAACCAAGGAAATCCTCGGCATCTGGATAGAGCAAACCGAAGACGCCAAGTTCTGGATGCGCGTCATGAACGAGCTGAAAAACCGGGGCGTAGCCGATATCCTGATCGCCGTTGTCGACGGCCTGAAGGGCTTCCCGGATGCGATCAACGCGGTCTTCCCCGAAACCGTCGTTCAAACCTGCATCGTGCATCTGATCCGAAACAGCATGAGCTTCGCGTCCTGGAAAGACCGCAAGGCCATCGCCCAGTCCCTACGCAGCGTCTATCGCGCCGAGAATGCCGAGGCCGGCCTGTGAACCGCCCCGGCTTTCCCGGAGGCTCCTATTTGTGAGAAGGAGCTTTCGTGATGAGCAAGACCCGGAACAAGTTTTCACCTGAAGTCCGCGAACGCGCGGTACGCATGGTGGGCGAGCATCGCGCCGATTACGGCTCGGAGTGGGAGGCGATGACCTCGATCGCCAGCAAGATAGGCTGCACGGCCGAGACGCTGCGCCGCTGGTGCCGTGAGGAGGCGAGCCGACGAATGGCACCAGCGGCACAGGCCACCGACGACAAAGCTCGGCTCAAGCTGCTGGAACGCGAGGTCAAGGAGCTACGGCGGGCCAACGAGATCCTGCGTAAAGCATCGGCGTATTTTGCGCAGGCGGAGCTCGACCGCCAAGGCAAATGGTGATGTCGTTCATCGACAGCCATCGCGAGGACCTGGGTATCGAGCCGATCTGCCGGGTACTGGCAGTCGCCCCTTCCTCCTATCATGAGCATGCCCGGCGCTTGGCCGATCCCGGCAGGCGTCCTGCGCGTGCTCGCCGTGATGACGAGATCATGGAGCAGATCAAGCGCGTCCACGAGGCCAGTTCCGGGCTCTACGGCGCACGCAAGGTATGGCGCCAGTTGCTGCGCGACGGCGTGGCCGTTGCCCGATGCACCGTGGAGCGCCTGATGGCGACCATGGGGCTGGCAGGCGTACGGCGCGGCAAGACGACGGTCACCACGGTCAGCAACCCGAAAGCCCCATGCCCGCTGGACAAGGTCAATCGTGAGTTCCGCGTTGAACGGCCCAACGCCTTGTGGGTGGTGGATTTCACTTACAGTGCGCCTCGTCCCGGATGATCCGGGAGGCGTATGTTGGAATGCAAAAGAGAAAGGAGGAATTG
>NZ_BMLK01000073.1 GCF_014645195.1 Novosphingobium indicum
CTGCGCGTCCACCGCATCCTCGAGGGCACCAACGAGGTGATGCGCATGATCATCGGCCGGGACCTGCTGAAGTAATGCCCGACGAACTGCTGATCCGCCGCGACGGTGTCGCGGGCGTTATTTCGCTCAACCGGCCCAAGGCGATCCACGCCCTGACCCTCGGCATGTGCCAGGGGATGATGGAAACGCTGAGCCAGTGGGCAGGCGATCCAGCGGTCAAGGCGGTGATCCTCGATCACTCCGAAGGCCGCGGCTTCTGCTCTGGCGGGGACATCAACCTGCTGCGCCAGTCGGCTCTCACCGACGAGGGCGTTTCCGGTCGCAAGTTCTTCTTCGACGAGTACCGACTCAACCACCAGCTTTTCACCTACGACAAGCCGGTGGTCGCTTTCATGGACGGCATCACCATGGGCGGCGGCGTCGGTATCTCGCAGCCTGCGAAGTACCGCGTCGCGACCGAGAACACCCGCTTCGCCATGCCCGAGACCGGCATCGGCCTGTTCCCGGACGTGGGGGGCGGCTGGTATCTCTCGCGCTTGGATGGTCGCGTGGGTCAGTTTCTCGCGCTCACCGGCGCGCGGCTGAAGGGCGAGGAATGCCTCTGGGCCGGTCTCGCCACGCACTACCTTCCAAGCGAGGCGCTGGAAGAAGCCAAGAAGCGCATTGCCGCCGGGCACGAGATTGCCGGTGTGCTGAGCGCGCTGGCGGTAACTCCGCCCGAGCCGCAGATCGCCAGGAATGCGGGCGCGATCCGCAAGCACTTCGCCTTCGATACGCTGGAAGAGGTGCTCGCCTCGCTCGAGGGCGACGACAGCGAATGGGCGGCCAAGGAACTGGCGACGCTGCGCACCAAGAGCCCGCAGGCCTGCAAGGTCTCGCTGCGCCAGCTGTCCGAATCCGGGAAGCTGGAAACCTTCGCCCAGAACATGGCGATGGAATACCGCATCGGCAGCCGGGTGCTGGTCCTGCCGGACTTCGCCGAAGGCGTGCGCGCGGTGATCGTCGACAAGGATCACGCGCCGAAATGGAACCCTGCCACGCCTGAAGGCGTGAGCGACGAAATGCTGGACGCGATCTTCGCGCCGCTCCCCACGGAAGAGGAATGGAAGCCGCTATGAGCCCCGAAACCACTTACGAAACGATCCTCGTCGAACAGAAGGGTGCCGTTACCCTCATCACGCTCAATCGTCCCAAGGCGCTCAACGCGCTCAATTCGACAGTACTCGCCGAACTGACCGATGCCTTCGCCAAGTTCGAGGCCGACAAGAGCCAGGGCTGCGCGGTCATCACCGGTTCGGGTGACAAGGCCTTCGCGGCCGGTGCCGATATCAAGGAAATGGTCGAGAAGTCGGGCGCCGAATTCTTCCTCGAAGACTTCTTCGCCGGCTGGCAGGCGGATATCGTGCGCCGCACCCGCAAGCCCTGGATCGCGGCCGTGAACGGCTTTGCGCTGGGCGGGGGCTGCGAGCTGGCGATGATGGCCGATTTCATCATTGCCTCGGAAACGGCGCAGTTCGGCCAGCCCGAAATCAAGCTGGCGGTTGCGCCCGGCATGGGCGGTTCGCAGCGCCTGACTCGCGCGGTAGGCAAGGCCAAGGCGATGGACATGTGCCTGACCGGCCGCAACATGGGCGCCGAGGAAGCCGAGCGTTCGGGCCTCGTCAGCCGCATCGTTCCCGCCGATCAGCTTCTCGACGAGGCTCTCAAGGCGGCCGGCAAGATCGCCGCGATGCCGCCGCTCGCCGCGATGATCAACAAGGAGATGGTCAACGTCGCGTTCGAGACGACGCTCGACCAAGGCCTGCTGGCCGAACGCCGCATGTTCCAGATCTTGACCGCGACCGAAGACAAGGTCGAAGGCATGACGGCCTTCGTCGAGAAGCGTCCGGGCGTCTGGAAAGGCAAGTAAGCAAACCTCTTGCGGCAGCTGGCCTTTTGGCTGGCTGCCCACCGGCACCGGACTGCCCCGGAACCGGCACGAACCAATGCATTTCCCTGGAGACTGACATGAAGACGATCGCGTTCATCGGCCTTGGCAACATGGGTGGCGGCATGGCTGCAAACCTCGTCACCGCCGGCTACAAGGTCCGCGCCTTCGATCTCTCCGAGGAAGCGCGGGCGAAGGCGAAGGAAAATGGCTGCGTGCTGTTCTCGACCGTCTCTGAAGCGGTCGCCGAGGCCGATGCGGTCGTCACGATGCTGCCCAACGGCAAGATCGTAAAGTCGGTCTACACCGGCGAGGTGATCGGCAAGGCACCCAAGGGGGCGTTGTTCCTCGACTGCTCGACGATCGACGTCGCCACCACGCGCGAAGTCGCCGAACTGGCTGAAAACGCGGGCTACACGATGGTCGATGCCCCGGTATCGGGCGGCATCGCGGCAGCCAACGGCGGCTCGCTCACCTTCATGGTCGGCGGAACGTCGGAAGCCTTCGCACAGGCGCAGGCTGTGCTGGAGCCGATGTCCAAGGCGGTGATCCACGCCGGGCAGACCGGCAGCGGGCAGGTTGCCAAGATGTGCAACAACATGCTGCTGGCGATCCACATGATAGGCACTTGCGAGGCCATGGCGCTGGCCAAGAAGGCCGGGCTGGCGCCGCAGAAGTTCTACGAGATCAGTTCCAAGTCGACCGGCTACAACTGGTCGCTCAACGATTATACGCCGGTACC
>NZ_BMLK01000074.1 GCF_014645195.1 Novosphingobium indicum
ATTTCTGGATAATCGGCCCCTCGTCGGAATGGCGGACATCTGGCGTGCCAATGTCAAGGCCGCGCAGCTGATCTGCATAGAATTCGACCAACGCCGTACCAGCCTTGGCGAGCGCCAAAGGAACGTAGGTGTCGTTGGCAAACACGGTCAGGGCTCCTGCGAGCCGGCAGGCATGTTCGAACGCACGGTTGAAAAACGGATTCCCGTCGTTCCGCCAGGAGATGCACGTGCTATTGAACCACTCTTGCATGTGCGCCTTGGCATCCTTGCTCCAATACAGGATCGGCGGCTCCAGTTTACTCCTGTCGAACTCAGAAACCGGTAGATCGCGCGACAGAAGCCAGTCGATGCGATCATGGAAACACTCCATGGCTTCTTCGAGCCGAGCTTTTCTGCCCAGATCGACGTCGTCCAAGAAGTTGGCCTGAGGCGGTGACCAGGCAGGAGGGCTGACGATCAGGAAACGGGCATGAATACCGTGCGGCTTGAGCTTTGGATCGGCCAAGAAGGCCTCGGCGACCTCTGGCTGCACCATGATGAGCGCGGAAATTCGCCGCCCCGGCAAACGGACGGTCACCTCACCGGTGCTACGGTCGACAGTACCCCCGTCCCACACGGTCGTTAACATGGACGCGAATTCCGTGGGTGAATTCTCGGCGCGAAGCGAATGGCCGCCAAGCAAGGACCCACCTTCCCCGGTGAAGATGCCAAGGGCTGGCCATCCAGTTTCGAGGGTCCGGAAGATTCCGTTGGTCGTTGCCTTGCTCAGAACGTTATCAGGATTCAGAGGCTTCACAGGCCTTTCCCGCTCCAGCGACCTGAACTGATCCGCACACCCGTCCTTTTCAGCTTTCCTACAATCGCGGTCCCAGACTTTTTTGAGCGCGATGTAATCGATGATGTCCTCATCGTAGACGAGCCGCTGCCGATCCTGCCAGCGAATGATCCCATTCATAAAGGATTGAAATACAGATGATTTGGCATCCCCAGATCGCGCCAAGACCATGAAGAATTCGGATAAGGGGTAACTCCCTCCAGTCGTATGCAGACTGTCGATATTACGCAGACCCTGCGCCGCATGGCAGATGACCGCCAGTGCGGCAGTGCCAACTGCCTCCACTGGATACTTCGCGGTACTGACCTGCGCACTGATGGCTCGCTGCACGGTGTCAGGCAGCAGTTCGAGCGGAAAATCGCACATCAGTCGAACCTCCCGTACTTGCTCAGCGCCCCGTAGATGACGCGGTGCAGGTAGCGCTCATCAAGATAGTCCTCGACCCGATTACGCCCCGGCGGAGCGCTCCAAATCGCCTCCCGGAGCCGCTGTCCGAGCCACGAAATATCCGGATTGCGCGTTACCGCGACGTAATGCGCGACAGCGCGAAGAATGGGCCTGTGGTAGCTCGGGCCGATATCTGCGAGCAGGTCTTCAAAACCTGCGCCCGGAAATCGCTCCTCTCGTTCGACTGCAGTGAACATCGGTCGAGGCGTAACCTCCCTCATCCACGGGGACAGCGCTACGGAATCGACAGCGCCAGGGACGAGACCAGACCTGTCAGCCGCGAGAGGATCGTCGGTACCAATGAAAATGGGGGCTGCGGTGTAGTGGAGTTGATTGGCGGTGAATGGCGCAGGATCGATGTCGTAATCCTTCCAGTCACCATACTCGATGCGCTCGTAGAGGGTCCGACACGGCCACGGTTCACTGAGAAAGAACCATAGATGGCAGGAAAGCGTACTCCAATCATCGAGACCTGCGGAACTCGACCACTGATAGCGAAACGTCGCGTGATGGAACTCAGACGGCAGAATGGAAATGAGGTGAGCCAGGCGCTCCCCCGTCGTGGTGTAGCCGTACGATGCGACCGGCAGCTTATCGATATCAAACATCAGCCACGTCAATCCGCCAGGCACCGCTTCAAAATTGCCTTCGGGGTTAACAACGGTATGCAGCGTACGACGCACACCAATCGGATCGCGACCCTCGACGAGACGTCCACGCACCACGGCGTGATATGGCATGCTTTCCAGGACAGAGAGCCATGTCGAAAGCGCGTAGATGTTGTCTACCTGTGCATAGCTGGAGACCCGCAAAAACCGGTAGCGTTTTGGCGGGTATGATGATTCATTGAAGGGGCGCGATCACGGAGGCCATTCATGGATCCCAAGTCCCTGTTCAGTTTGAGCGATCACCTTGAGGCCCTGAGCAAGGAGGGAGATCCGCTCGAGGTTTTGCAGGATACGGTGGATTTCGAGTATTTCCGGGCGTGGCTGGTCGAAGGGCTTGGCTATGGCGATGGCAGCAAAGGTGGGCGCCCTCCCTTCGATCCGGTGATGATGTTCAAGGCGCTGATCCTGCAGGCGCAGCATAATCTGTCGGATGCGCGGATGGAGTTCATGATCCGCGACCGGCTGAGTTGGTTGCGGTTTCTGGGGCTCTCGCTTGGGGACCGGACGCCGGACGAGAACACGATCCGGCATTTTCGCAATCGCCTGACCGGGACGGGAACACTCAAGCGGGTGATGAAGGCCTTTGACTGGCAACTCCAGAAGAAGGGTTACATTCCCATGTCGGGGCAGATCGTGGACGCCTCGCTGGTGCCTGCGCCAAGACAGCGCAACACCGAGGGCGAACGCG
>NZ_BMLK01000075.1 GCF_014645195.1 Novosphingobium indicum
CAGTGTCCGTTCTTTCGAAGCCATATTTCCACGACGAAGAAGCCGCTTTCACCTATCTGGAAAGCATCGTCTGGGCCGATGGAACGGCTTGCCCTCACTGCGGCGGTCTGGATCGCATCACCAAGGTTAAGGCAAACCTTGAGAAGCGCATTCGTGTTGGCCTGTGGCGCTGCGGTGACTGCAAGAAGCAGTTCACCGTCAAGATCGGCACGGTGTTCGAACACATGCGCATTCCGCTGCACAAGGCATTGCAGGCCGTTTACCTGATGACCAGCAGCAAGAAGGGTATCAGCGCCCATCAACTGCACCGCGTCCTTGAGATCACCTACAAGAGCGCGTGGTTCCTGTGCCATCGCATCCGTGAAGCTATGCGTGACGGCAATCTTGCTCCGTTTGGTGGCAACGGCACTCCGGTTGAGGTCGATGAAACGTATTTTGGCCGCAAGGACGGTGTGCCCAAGAAGCATGGCTATCAGCACAAGCTAGGTGTGCTGGCATTGGTTGACCGTGAAAGCGGCACCATGCGCACCTTCACGTTCGACCGTTTCAGCGCCAAGGACATTCACCCGGTTGTACGTGCCAATGTCGCACGCGAAGCACGCCTTATGACCGATGAGGCGCGCGTTTATACCGTTCTTGGCCGTGAATATGCAGAGCATGGCACAACGAACCACAAGTCGAAGCAGTACGTCGATTTTGAGGATCGCACGATCCACACGAACACGGTTGAGGGCGCATTCTCGATCTTCAAACGCGGCATGAAGGGTGTTTACCAGCACTGCGGCGAACAGCACCTGCACCGCTATCTCGCTGAGTTCGAGTTCCGCTACAACAATCGCGAGAAGCTGGGCTGCAATGATCAGGATCGTGCTGGAAATGCGCTTCGCGGCATCGTTGGTAAGCGCCTCACGTACGGGGGGTCTGAAAAAGCGTTCGAAATGGCCTGATCTAACCCCTTGAATTTGACAATTTGGCGAAATTCTCTACTATATCTTGCGGCCCTGAGAGAGTTGAAGCCCAACGCTTGCGTCGGACCTTATGTAGGCTTTCTCGGGGCCGCCTTCTTCCCCAAGGCTCTGTCCATCTCGTAGTTTGTCGGCATGAACAGCCAATGGCGGTATGGGTGCGTCCATCTGTCGGACGGCCCATAATGGCAGGCGGTCCCGACACCAACGTTGAAGCCAGGGTAGATGCTCCGTATCTCTTTGTTGATGACCTTGTAGAGTTTTTCCTTGGCGCGGGTGCGCTTGCCACGCACCTTTTTGCCGGGTGGCTTGGCCGTTAGCTTCTCGTTCAATCGTGAACACATAGAGCCAAGTATCAGATCTAACCCTTGCAGGATCACGTGCTCCTTGGAGTCAACATCGCCGATACCTGACCTTGGAATATATAGTTTAGTGTGGCGAAAGCGGGCTGACGAAGGTATGCGACACAAGTAGTCCTTGAAGCGTTCAACCTTCTCTTTTGTATCAGGAATCTTGTCCGGCAAAATACTTACGAACACTTCTTGATCCGGCCCGAAATCTGCATAAAGCAAGCCAAAGGCGTGCTTTATGAACTGATAATACAGTAGAAAATACTGGTCGTCTCGATGGCGTTGCTCAAGATTTTGCGGAACACGCATGTTCTGCGTGAACATAACCCGCACCTTAAGCCGTGAAGCGGCAACAAAACTAAAGTATAGGCGGATAAATTCAGCGTACCGATCCCAATTGGATGCATCAACGTTCTGCCACTTTACTTCATGGTTTAATCCTAATCGCAGTTTTTCAATGTTTAATTCATCACTAATCTTTTTTTGGTCTGACGCGGCCAAAATCACGCCGCCAAAGAAGTTGGAGAAATAATCCCCTTTTTTGTCGGATTCATCCGCGTAAATTATGTAGTGCTTATCTGACACGGAGGTATCGATGGGCGATGAAGAACAAAAGAGTCAATCGGATAAGTTCAAAGAACTTGCCCGCGAACTCGAATCCGATGAGGACGAAGCACGCTGGGATGAGCGGCTCAAGAAGATCGCGAAAGCTAAGACAGAGGATAAAACATCCTCAAACCCTTGAGGTATCATTTTACCTCCGGTATTATGACACCTCTCATAGTGAGGTGTGAAAATTATGGCTTCACAGCGGACTTGCCCTGATCGAACTCAGCCACAAGCTTCTCGATCTGATCAGCAACGGCTCGAAGACTTGGAGCAAGCTGTCGAGCGGCTTGAGCTTCAACTTCAGAATATGGCGTCTCGCGTGCAAGGCCTACCATTGCTTCGGTCCAGTGGAAGATGTTCCTCATAACCTTGTCGGTATCTCCAAGCTGGGTTTCGCAAGTCAGCATGAACGTGGCCTTGAAGTATGCCGGAAAGCCGTCTGACCCAATCTCGTTATAAGTGACGTTGCCTTCCACTCGCGTTGAGGGCGGGACAGGATCGATCTTGCTAACGTACTGAACACTGCCAAACTCGAAATTTACCGATTGATTGGACATTACTGCCTCCGAATCGTGACTGATCCGGGCATGATCGTTCACTGCCTGT
>NZ_BMLK01000076.1 GCF_014645195.1 Novosphingobium indicum
ACGTGGTGCCTGCTTTGATTGACGCTGGCAAGCCGTTACTCGCAGGTTTGATTGTCGGCGCGCGACATTTCCTCGGTCGACTTGATTGTCGCGAAGGTCGGTGGCCGGCCAGCGCGTGATTGACGCTGGAGCGCGGAACGGCGGCGATAGCTTTCGACGTTCATCTCGAAGATCGTCGCGTGGTGAACAAGGCGGTCCACTGCGGCGAGCGTCATGGCGGGATCGGGGAAGACCCGGTTCCATTCGCCAAAGGGCTGGTTTGCGGTGATGAGCGTGGAGCGCCGTTCGTACCGTGCGCTGATCAGCTCGAAGAGGACGGACGTTTCGGCCTGATCCTTGGTCACATATGCAAGGTCGTCGAGGACCAGCAGATGATATTTGTCCAGCTTGGTGATCGCGGCCTCGAGCGCCAACTCACGGCGGGCGACCTGAAGTTTCTGGACCAGATCGGAGGTGCGGGTGAACAGGACGCGCCAGCCATTTTCGATCAGCGCGAGGCCGATTGCGGCTGCCAGATGGGTTTTACCCCCGCCCGGTGGACCGAACAGGATGAGGTTTGCGCCTTTTTCAAGCCAGCCATCACCAGAACACAGCGCCGTAACCTGGGCGCGCGAGATCATCGGCACCGCGTCGAAGGCGAAGCTGTCGAGAGTCTTGCCTGGTGGCAGGCGGGCTTCGCCCAGATGCCTTTCGATCCGGCGACGATCCCGTTCTGCGATCTCATGCTCGGCGAGCGCCGCAAGCAGCCGGGCGCCAGGCCAGCCTTCCTTGTCAGCCCGCGTGGTGAAGTCGGACCAGACCAGTTTGATCGCCGGCAGGCGCAGGTCGTTGAGGATGAGGCTCAGGCGCTGGGCGTCGATAGCGGGTGCGTTCCGGCTCATGCGGCTTCTCCCGTCAGAAGAACATCGTAGGTGGTAAGGGGGACCAGTTCCACAACGACATCGGGAAGCGCCGCCGGATCGGGAGCGAAGCGTGTCCGCAAGGCATCCATGTCAGGAAGACGATCGGCAGCCACGTCGGCGGCCAGCAGATCAGCAAGTTCGGCTTCGCAAGCCCTTTCGTGGGCCATGGCCAACAGTTCGACCATATGCCGGCAAGCGATCCGTTCCGGCAACGCGGCAATGAGCCGATCGAAGATCTGCCGATAAGGCTCCCGTGGGAACAGTTGATCACGATAGACCAGCTTCAGGAGCGCCATCGGTTTGCGCCGAAGGCTATGGATGACGTGCCGATAATCGACCACATGGCCGTGGGCACCATTGTTGAAGGACCGTCCCCGCTGCAGCGTCATCAGGTGGGTGCCGCCGATGAAGAGATCGAGCCGGTCATCGTAAAGCCGGACCCGTAGCCTGTGTCCGATCAGCCGTGAGGGCACGGTGTAGAACACCTTGCGAAGGGTGAAGCTGCTGCTCGATGTGACCGTGACGATCGTCTCCTCATAATCGCTGGTGCGGGCGCCGGGTAGCGGTTGCAATACCGCACGCTCGGCGTCGATGCGCGGGCCATTGCGCCGGTTCTTGCGGCTGACGACCTCGTCGATGAAGTGCCGATAGCTCGCCAGATCATCGAAGTCCCGCGATCCGCGCATCAGCAGCGCGTCCTTTATCGCCGCCTTCAAATGCCCGTGCGGGCTCTCGATCCCGCCATTCTCATGGGCAACCCCGCGGTTATTACGCGTGGGCGTCATGCCATAATGCTCGCACAGGGCGTCATAGCGCAGCGTCAGATCCTGCCGGGCGTCGGCATCCAGGTTACGGAACGCGGCTGACAGGCTGTCGCTGCGATGCTCGGTCGGGGCGCCGCCGACGGCCCACAGGGCGTTTTGCAGCCCCTCGGCCAAAGCGACATAGCTCTCGCCGCCCAGAATGACATGGGCGTGTTCGAAGCCCGACCACATCAGCCGAAAATGATAGAGGCGATGATCGAGCGGCACGCCGGCGACCGTTACCTCCTCATCCTTCATCTCGGTAAAGTCCGATAGGCCGAGCCGTCCTGGCTCATGCACCTGCCGGAAGATCACTTCCTGTTCAGGGCCATGAATGGCCCGCCATGCCCGGATACGTCGTTCCAATGTCCGTCGGATGCCTGCATCGAGATCAGGATGCCGGCGCAGCATCTCCTCGAAAATGGCAACCACCCGGACGCCAGGCGCAGCCTGGAGCAAGGGAACGACCTCTTCCTCGAATATCCCGGCTAATGGGTCAGGGCGCCGTCGCTCTCGCTGCGCCTGTCTTTGAGATGGGAGCCGAGGATCTCCCTCGATGCGATATGCCGTCGCCGGGCTGATACCGGCCTTGGCGGCCGCCACCGGCACGGCGTGGGTCTGTCGGAGCTTCATGTAGAGCCTCATCTGATGATCGTTGACGTGGCGGCCCGGCATCCGCGGCATCCCCTCTCGCGAAGTTATGCCTCTGAGTACCTGACCGGCCGCGACCACCAGAAACGCCCCTGAAAAGGGCGCCATCGCCACCTGCTGATCCGGCTCCGGGCTACGCCCTACGCC
>NZ_BMLK01000077.1 GCF_014645195.1 Novosphingobium indicum
ATCCGTTGATGCTGGGCGCGAGTTTCGCTCTGCTGGTGGCATAGGGAGGGCGTAGCCCGACCGGAGGCACCAGCAGAGCGAAGGTCGTCTCTTTTGGCTTCTGGGGCGGGTCAGCTGCGGTTCTTGAAGCGCCAGCTGTCGTTGCCGGTCTCGACGATATCGCAGTGATGGGTGATGCGGTCGAGCAATGCGGTCGTCATCTTGGGGTCGCCGAATACGCTGGGCCATTCGCCGAACGCCAGGTTGGTGGTGATGATCACCGAAGTCTTCTCGTAAAGCTTGCTGATCAGGTGGAACAGCAACTGGCCGCCCGAGCGGGCGAACGGCAGATAGCCCAGCTCATCGAGCACGACGAGTTCGAGGCGTCCGAGCTGAGCGGCAAGTGCTCCGGCTTTGCCGATGCGGGCTTCCTCCTCGAGCCGGGTGACCAGGTCGACGGTGTTGAAGTAGCGGCCACGGGCACCGGCGCGCACGACGCTAGCGGTAATGGCGATGGCTAGGTGCGTCTTTCCCGTGCCTGTTCCCCCGACTAACACGATATTGCGTCTGCCGGGCAGGAACGATCCGGCATGAAGCGAGCGGACCAGCCCTTCGTTGATCGGCGTGCCCTCGAACAGGAACGCGTCGATATCCTTCACCACCGGCAGCTTGGCGGCGCTCATCCGGTAACGGATCGAGGCGGCATGGCGGTGCGCGGCTTCGGCGCGCAGCAGATCGGTCAGGATCTCGGTAATGGAGCGCTGGCGCTGCACGCCGGCGGTGACGGCTTCATCGAACGCGCCGACCATCCCCTTCAGGCCGAGGCCGCGCATGGCGTCGATCATCTCATGCCGCTGCATCGAGGCCTCGCACTGTGTCGTAGCGCGCGCAATCGGCAATGGGCGGATGGCTCAGCTGCAGATCGGCCACGACGTCGAGCGGGCGAACGGGCGGCGGCTCGCGTCGCCGCGACAGGATGTTGAGGATCACCTCGTCGCTGGCGGTGCTGGCGTCGAGCGCTTCGCGGATGGCGGCCTCGACGGCTTCCAGCCCATCACTCGATACCGCCGTCAGCACACGAACGAACCGGCGGTCGGCTTCATCGCCGCTGCCGAGCTTGCGCCGCAGCCGGGCCAGCGCCGGTGGCAGATCCCAGCCCTGGAACGGCGCGCCGTTCCTGAGTGCCCCGGGCTTGTGCGCCAGTACCGGCAGATAGTGCCAGGGATCGTAGATCGTCCGGTCGCGCCCGAAGTGGCGGGGATGTTCGGCAACGACCTCGTCGCCCAGGCGCACGACGATCCGATCGGCATAAGCGCGGACCTGGACTGCGCGGCGCGCGGCCCGCGCCGCCACCGAGTAGCGGTTGCGGTCGAAGCTGATCAGGCAGGTTCCGGTCACCGCGTGGCTCGTCTCGTGGAAGCCGTCGAACGGCGCCAACATCGGCTGCAGCGCCGGGCGCTCCGCATCCCATGCCTCGGCAACGGTCATATCCTTCTGCTCGGGATGCGCCTGCATCGCGGCCCAGCGCAGGCACTCGGCCTCCAGCCACCCGTTGAGATCCTCAAGGCTGGCAAACCGCAGCCGGGGCTGGAAGAAGCGGCCCCGGATCGTCTGGACTTGGTTCTCGACCTGGCCCTTCTCCCAGCCTGCGGCCGGTGAGCACGCGGTCGGCTCGACCATGTAATGATCGGCCATGACCAGGAACCGGCGGTTGAACACGCGTTCCTTGCCCACGAACACGGAAGTCACCGCAGTCTTCATGTTGTCGTAGATACCGCGCAGCGGAACCCCGCCGAAGAAGGCGAAGCCACGTGCATGCGCATCGAACACCATCTCCTGCGTCTCGCGCGGATAGGCCCGCACGTACACCGCCCGCGAGGCACAAAGCCGCATGTGCGCAACCTTCACGCGCATCGGTTTGCCGGCGATCTCCACGTCCTCGTGGCTCCAGTCAAACTGGTACGCCTCGCCCGGCTTGAACAGCAGCGGGATGAACGCGGCCACATCGTCACCGGGATCCTTGCGGCGAGCATCCGCCCAGCGCCGAGAATAGCGCCGGACCGCATCGTACGAACCCTCGAACCCCTCGCGTCGCAGCAGATCGTGGATCCGCGTCATCCGCAGTCGATCACGCCGATGCCGCGCTTCGTTCTCCGTCAGCAGCGTATCGAGCCGCTCCTGGAAAGGCCCGATCCGGGGCAGAGGCTGAACCGAGCGATGATAATCGAACGCGCCTTCAGGAGCCCGGATAGCCTTGCGCACAACCTTCCGCGACAGTCGCAGATCACGTGCAATCGCCTTGATCGGCTTGCCCCCCGCATGCTCGCGCCGAATCCGTACCACTGTCTCCACAACCAACATCCCGATCTCGCCACCTGGAAAACCAGGCCGCTGCCTAAACCATCA
>NZ_BMLK01000078.1 GCF_014645195.1 Novosphingobium indicum
CGTTTTTTGCGATTTCCGAGAAGGCCTGACGGAGGTTGGCGAGGCTCGTTCCGTCGCGGTGTGCGGTCCGTATTCGGGCAACGAGATCGTCGATTCCGTGTACGTCGTCGCGGCCATCATCGCGGGCAGCATGGGGCCCCGACGCGGGCGTGGTCTTGGTCGAGCGTGATGTCATGATGCCGGGCCTGTATGATCTGGGGGACGATGAGCTGGTTCGGTGGTCGCGGGAGGTCTTTGCAAATGTCCTCCGGGATCATCGTAACCGAAGTGGCGTGATACCATGACGACCTGCGATCCAAGGAGACTACGATGCAAGACGAAGTGGATATGTCGCTCGTCGAGGTCGCTGCGGCTCGGGGTTGCGATCTGTGCGAACGTGATTTCCATTCTGACCAGATCAAGGTCCGGGGCGACAAGGTATTCAGCGTGATCTGCCGGTCCTGCATCGATGGTGACGCGGTCAGGGTGACGAGGACAGTGCATTGATCGCTGATGATCCAGGTGCGTGCAGTTGCCCGTTCTGCGACGGCAGAAAGGTCCCGAAGGACATCGTCGAGATGGTCATGGCCTCGGCAGGCACACAGGGCAGGACGATGTCGAAGAAGGAGTTCCTCGCATGGCTGGCAAGCCTCGATGGAGAGGCTCCCAAGGCCTTCTGATGTCCTGCGGATCACGACTTTCGTGCTCGCCGGTACCGGGCACGGTCACGGCTAAATACCCGATGACAACTGCTACACCGCCAGCCTGGCTGCTCACCCTGCGCAACCTCAACCGCGAGATCGTGATCGTCGAAGACGTGACTGTTCCCCTCCAGGATGGGGATTGCCCGGAGTACATCGGCGACGAACTTACCTTATGGTTGCGCGCCCATGGTATCCGGGCACGACGGATAGACCGTGTGCGGCTCGATGTGGTCCGGTTCGGGTTCGAGAACCGCGAAGATGCCGCGAGGTTCCGGGCGGCCTGCGGTCTTCCCGCGAAGTGATCAGATCATGCCGCCGCAGACGATGCCTTGATCGTAGCCAGCGCCCTGTACACCGAAGCGCGGCTGATGCCCATTACGGCCGCAGCCTCCTCCGGCTTCATGCCCCTGGCTGAGAGGTCGCGCACCCGGTCCACGTCGATGGCGGACTTCCTCGCTCGGTAGGTCCCCCTGTTCTTCGCTGCCGCAATGCCATCTCGCTGGCGCTCGGCGCGGATCGCGAGTTCGAACTCGGCCACAGCACCGAGAATGCTGAGAGTCAGCCGCCCGGTCGAAGACGTCGTATCGATGGCCTGATCCAAACATTGGAAGCCGACGCCCCGGCTGTCGAGATCAGCGAGCAGATTATGGAGGTCGCGAGCAGAACGGGCGAACCTGTCGAGCTTCGTCGCCAGGATCGTGTCACCGCTCCTGGCGAAGGAAAGGCAACGCTGAAGTTCAGGCCTGTCATCAGCGGTCCGGCCCGAGACCTTCTCGCAGAACAGGTGCTCTTCCGCCACCCCAGCAGCGAGAAGTGCGGCACGCTGAATATCCAACGACTGGTCCGTAGTCGACACACGCGCGTACCCGATCTTCATACCACCGCCTTTGTCTCATCTGATTAACATCTATGATAATATCTCATCTGGATGGAATCCGCAATGGCGTGAGACTCCAGGGTACGCAGAACCATGATCGCGCCGAGGTATACCCCATGAGACCTACCCGGCAGGGACCAACATCTCGATAGGCGCGGAAATACCCGCCAGGGGCACGCGTAGCGAAACGCGATCGATGGAGTGACGCGACGTGCAGGTGTCACAGGTGTCACAGGTGTCGCAACGCGGAGCGAGGAATGGATGGAAAACACCAATATAAGAAAGAGATAAACCATCTTATCTATTAGGACCTCTGACTCGGCGTCTGGGAGCTTGCGACACCTATGACACCTGCGACAGAACTTATGAAATGGCAGCAATCAGCCATTTTGCGCGCCTAAAGGTGTCGCAAAAAAGTGCCTGCGCGGCATGTTTTGTCGCAACCAGTTGCGACACCTTGTCGCAGAAAACAGACGGGTGTCACAGAAAACCTGCGACACCCGCTGCGACACCCAGCCTAGTCCTTGATCTCCCACATGATCGTCTTGGTATTACCACGCGCAACCTCCACCGCCCGGATGTACTCGTCACGCTCCATCGAACGCAGAATGGCCTCGCGCTTGCTCAGATTGAGCTTGCGAAAACAGTTCGGAGCCCGGCGAGCCATATCGCGATTGCTGACCGGATCCCCCTGATCGCGGAACCACTTTTCCA
>NZ_BMLK01000079.1 GCF_014645195.1 Novosphingobium indicum
TCCTGAGTCCAGTTACAGGCGCTTCATTGTCCACGGCGCCGTGTTTGCAAAAGGTACAATCGCCAAACGGTTTGTCGGGAGGGAAGGAAAGAAGGGTGCGAGGGCCCTTCGACAAGCTCAGGACACCTCGCCCTCCCCTTACTGTCGGCGCGGCGCCCGCAGCGACGTTGCGCGCCCGACCTCCCCAACCGCAAGCGGGAGGGGCAGCGAGACTTGGCGCGGCACGCGCCTAGTCGCAGCGGGGTGGGCTCCCTCAACCGACGTAGCGCGAGAAAGCCCACCCCCGGCCCCTCCCGCTTGCGGGAGGGGAGCTAAAGCCGCGCCCGGAACCAGTCGGCCAGCGCTTCTTCGGTCAGCTCTCCAGCCGCCAGCGCCATAACCATCTCGATAGCCTCTCTCGGTGTAAACGAGATGCTCTGCCCGTTCAGCCGAAGGAACAGGCGCGCGAAGACCCAGGCGGTGCGCTTGTTGCCGTCCGCAAAAGGGTGATTGCGGGCAATGCCATAGGCATAGGCCGCCGCAAGCACGCAGCAATCGTCCTCGCCATAAGTCCACTTGTTCACCGGCCGGGCCAGCGCGCTTTCGAGCGCCCCGGCATCGCGCAGCCCCGCTCCGCCGCCATGCTCGGCCAACTGCCGGTCGTGAATTGCCAGCGCCAGTTCGACTTCCAGCCAGACCGGCTCGATGCGCTCTGGAGCCCCCTCATCTTCATGGGAGGGGGGTGGGGGTGGGGCCTCGCCCGCCAAACCTACTTCGCCAGAACGCGCAGGATATCGCGATCTTCGCGCATGATCTCTTCGGCCACATCCATCTTGGCCGCAAAGTCAGGATCGGTCGCCGTCAGCCGCACCCCGTCCGGCGCCTCTGTGAGATGCAGCGTATCCCCCAGCCCGACGCGCAGCTTCGCGAGCACTTCCTTGGGCAGGACGACACCGGCGGAATTGCCGATCTTGGTGATTTTGAGAGGTGTGTTCATACCGACGTTATAACACACCCCTCCCCAACCGCAAGCGGGAGGGGCAGCGAGACTTGGCGCGGCACGCGCCTAGTCGCAGCGGGGTGGGCTCCCCAAGCAGACGTGGCGCGAGAAAGCCCACCCCCAACCCCTCCCGCTTGCGGGAGGGGAGAACCCGGCCATGAACGAAAGTTCACGCGGAACACGCCTCCATGCCGATACCGCTGCACTGCGGCGCTATGTTAAAGGCGTTAATCTGCTGACGAAGTGGCAGGAGATACACGATGGAACTGACTGACGCCCAGATCGAGGCGGCGAACGAGCAAGGCCGGATCGCGCAAGCGAGCGAGCCCCGCGCGGCATCGGCCCGTTACGATGCCAAGGCCGGACGGATCGTGGTCGATCTGACCAACGGCGCCACGTTCGCCTTCCCGCCGGCGCTCGTGCAGGGCCTGTGCGACGCCACCCCCGAACAGCTTGCCGAGATCGAGATATCGCCAAGCGGCTATGGCCTGCATTGGCCGCAACTCGACGAGGATTATTCCGTGCCCGGCCTCGTCAATGGCGTGTTCGGCACGGCGAAATGGATGGCCGCGAAAGCGGGCCGGACAACGTCTGCGGCAAAGGCGGCGGCGGCGCGAACGAATGGTGCCAAGGGCGGGCGGCCGAGGAAGACAGGATAAATCGGGGTTAGCGGCATGAAGACGGGCAATTCGAGACTAATGGCAATTTGGAGGCAGCGGGAAGTTGCCGTTATTTTGCGTCGGACGGGCAAGGGAGAAAAACTTCGCCTGAGGCTTCCCGGTGAATTAGAGTTTCGGATCGAGGATCAGCTCTGGCTCCGAAACTCACGCCCACATATTCCTCGTTGGCGGACCACAGAAAGCTATTGGGAAATTCCAAAAGCTTGGTTCAATGACTTTGTGAATAGAACATTAGATCGTTTTGGAAGCGTCTACATAATCCAGCCATACAAGGAGACAGAAGTCTGCGCACGTGCTTGTATGGAAGCTCAGGGGCACGAATGTGAATGTTCTTGTATGGGAGCAAACCACGGTTCTGGGATGCACGGCTCTTGGTTCGAAGTAAGCGACGCCTTTGCCATTAAATCAGGCATTCCAATGCTTGCTTGCCGCCTCCTCACGAAGAAATGAAAGGGCACAGGCTTCCGCCCATGCCCCTCCACCATCCTGCGGATGGTCCCCCTCCCCGAGGCAAGCTGGAGACCCGCAAAAACCGGGTTGGACAAGGCTTGGGAGCCTGACGACGGAGATGCCGATGCTGCCGGACG
>NZ_BMLK01000080.1 GCF_014645195.1 Novosphingobium indicum
GCTCTCTATTCAACCGTGGCCCAAGGCCATGGCGACATCATGATAGCGAGAAGTGACGGTGTTTCGGAGTTCGTCCCGGAAGATGTAGGGATTTCGCTCCGGGTTCCGCCACCGGAACTGCAACTTCTGGCTGGTGACCAGTCGTCGTAGTGCCTTGCCGACGGCATTGCCCTGATTGTTTCGTCCGTAAATCAGCCACGTCTTTGAGTGGCCGATTTCCGGCACGCGGTACCATTTGCGCATCAAGGGCTTGATACGGGACCGGTATTTCCGCGCCAACCAGTGCGCCATTTTCCAGAACACGACCGTGTCGATGCGCCGGAATATGCGTGCCGTGAAGTCGGTGAACTTGTAGAATGCGGCCCAACCCGCCAGTTGGCGGTTCAGGCTGTCGATCATGTCCACCGTGGCAATCTCATGATTGCCGGAGAGGGCCTCGACCAATCGGCGAGCGAAGGTCTTGGCTTTCTCCTTGGGTATCGTCGAGACCACGGACATGCGTCCGCTCGATCCCCGCCTGCGGATAATCCGGTGCCCGAGGAACACGAACCCGTCGTCGACGTGCGTGATATGGGTCTTGTCCATATTCAGCGTCAGCTTCAGGTCGCCTTCCAGAAAGGCCCGGCATTCCTCGCGGATGGCCTCGGCATGTGCCTTGGTGCCCTTGACGATGACGACGAAGTCGTCGGCGTAACGGCAGTAGGCGACAGCAGGTTTCCATTGCCGGTTCTCGCGAACCGTGATGGGGCGGCCCTGCTGGATACCGAAGTTCCATGCCCAGCGATCCTTTCGCGCCTTGTCGCTCAGGTATTTCGCCTCCAGCCACGCATCAAACTCATGGAGCATGATGTTGGACAGGAGCGGCGACAACACGCCGCCTTGCGGAACACCTTCACTTGAGGCGACGAACAGGCCACGGTCAATGTGGCCTGCTTTCAGGAACCGCCAGAGCAGATCGACGAACCGATCATCCCGGATACGCCGCCGGACGCAGCGAAGAAGAAGCCGGTGGTGGACCGTGTCGAAGTAGCTCGCCAGATCACCTTCGATGATCCAGCGGCCCCGCGTTCCGGCGCCACTATCCTGCAACTGTATCTTCACGGTCCGGACAGCGTGATGCACGCTGCGTTCCGGCCTGAAGCCGTAGGAGAGGCGATGGAAGTCGCTTTCCCAGATCGGCTCCATGGCCATCAGCATCGCACGTTGGACGATGCGGTCTTTCAGGGTCGGGATACCCAGTGGACGTTTCTTGCCATTGGCTTTCAGGATATAGATTCGCCTGACCGGCTGCGGGACGTAATTCCCCGTCAGCAAGTCCGTTCGCAGGCTGGCCAGATGATCTGCCAGTCCGGCCTGCATCCGTTGCTTGTCCATTCCGTCGATACCCGGCGTATTGGCGCCGCTAGACGCCAGCACGATCCGGGCTGCCTCGGCAAGCCACGCCCTGTCAGCAATGAGCCTGAATAGGCGGTCGAACCTGCGGTTCGGATCGCTCTCGGCCCATGTCGCGAGCTTGTGCTGCATTTCGCTGATTATCAAAGGTCTTCACCTCGTTTGGTCAGGTAGTTTGCACTTCAAGCAGATTGAACTGTCCCCCTTCGCCATGTGACAGGCTTTCCCTGCCGCGGACTACTACGGGAACTCCGCCAGCATGATGGACATCGGGGCCAACTCCCTTGGCATTCCATCATGCCTTCCCTCGTTCATATGCTGGACTTTCACGCGCTGGGGAGGCTGCCGGTCGCAGTCCTTGTCCTTGCGTCCCGCAAGTCGATACCGATGCCATGGCCTGACTGCGTTCTCTCCATGGCTCCATGCGGGCGACCTACATGTACGCCCGCAATCGGATGTCGCCGACATACGTGTCCGGCGCCATCATCAGCATTCCGCCTGTTAAGCCGTGTAGGCGAAGGCGACATTTCAGCCCTCGGATGCGGATTAACCGGTTCGTGTTCCTCAACCTTCCAGCGCTACAGCCTCGGGGACCATCTTGGCGTAACGGCTTCGCCTCAATCCCCTTTACCTGCGGGCTACGTCACCCTGCCAGTTGACAGCAGGTCACCGCCGCTTGGGCTCATGCCCCCTCACAGCAGAGGGCAAGGCATTCG
>NZ_BMLK01000081.1 GCF_014645195.1 Novosphingobium indicum
TCTTCTCAGCCATCTGCATCGCCGCCACCGTCATCTTCTGGCTGCCGCAATGAGTCCTGAGCCTAGGGCGCTATGTCGCCGGGCATGGCAACGACCCTGATCGACGCCGCAAGGCGATGACCGCACTCACCGCCAAGATGGCGCGTGTCGCGCACGCCGTCATCAAGACGGGAACCGAGTACCGTCCGTTCGTCGAACGGGCGGACACCAGATGGAAGGACCCCTCTCTGTGCAGCCGTGAGGGCGCTTCGGCGACCCTGTAGATAATGTTCGGGCCTTCCATCCGGCACGCGCATCTCATTTTAAGGACGGTGAGGACCACGACCAACGCGGCCGCTGGATCCTGTGTTTGCTATGGCCGAGAGCGCTTTCCTTGACGATGGAAGCCATCTGGATCAGAACCACATCAGCGCTGATCGTGATCGGCGCAACGAGACCTTCTGGCTGTTTTCCGCCGCTGCTTCCCGACCTAGGACGTTGTCCGAGCGGATGTGATCGGGCGGACCGTGCCGCTGGAACAGCTCAGTGAGCACCGCCAGCACGTCATCGCTCTTCAACTTGCGTTGGACATGGATCGCCAGGCACTCGCGCGTGTAGTCGTCGACCACGCACAGGATGCGGAAGCGCCGGCTGCAGGCGAAGGTGTCCGAGACGAAGTCCAGGCTCCATCGCTGGTTCGGCCCATCCGGCAGCACCATCGGTGCCCTGGTGCCCAGGGCACGCTTGCGACCGTTGCGGCGGCGGACCCGCAGGTTCTCCTCACGATGTCAGTGGGCGTGTAATTCTCCGCAAAAGTGGGCTTTGAAAATTCCCTGATTGTTGGACCTGATTGCCAATGAGCCGGGGTTAACCCCGGCTCATTGGCAACGCCAAAATCGGCGCGAGAAAGTCTCCTCGTGGGAGGCGGCGCTGATGATCCGACTTGGAGAAGCCATGATGATACTGGAGTTGCACCGGCAGGGACTGTCGGTGACCGCGATCGCGCGCCGAACGGGGCGCGATCCCAAGACCGTGCGCAAATACATCGAGCGGGGCGTCGAGGTTCCGGTCTACGGTCCGCGCACGACGGGCCGGCCGAGCAAGATCGCTCCTTACATGGAGTTCCTGCGCGAGCGGGTGTCGGCATTTCCGGCTATTCGGATTTCGGTGTAGAATGACCTTCTGCACCGAACCACTCTTCCGTGTTGAAACGGGCACAGTCGGCACAGAGCGCAGCGACTTCGAAGACGTGCCCATCGACGTAGTATTCGTCGTACTTCCAGTGGTCGCCACGGGGAACGAGGGCCTTGCAGGAGACGCATTCAAGGTAGCGAGGGGAAGCAGGTGCAGGCTCCGCCTGCGCGTCCTTCTTCTCTTTGGCGACCCTACCGGGCCGCTTTCCGAACAGAGCGCGAGCGCGAATTGCGTTGAAACTGTATCCGGCGCCGATGCGGTTGGTCATCTTAACCACGCGGTTGCGCGCTTCCGTGGCCGCATTGGTCCACTGGCGGCCAGTAGTGAAGTAGGCCATGATTTCCGCTTCCCAGTTCGTGGTAGCTGTGACGACAGGCTTGAACAGGCGGTACAGGTGGGGCGGGATGTTGTCGCGCCAGTGGTTGAGCCGGGCCAGCGCGTTGGTGGCTGTTCGGGCTTTCCAGATGTCCATGAACTGCTCTTTGCACTCGTATGCTCCAGCCAGTTCAGGCGTGTTCTTGAGCCATCCGTCGAGGTCGAGCAGCTGCTTCGGGCTGAGTTGGTACGGGCGTTTGAGGAAGATCGACCAGCCCTTCTTCAACTGTTTGCGGGTTTCCTTCGAGATGCCTTGCCCGCCCTGGTAGACCCGGCGCGCGGTCTCCATGGCGTCGTTCGCCATCCGCATGACGTGCCACTTATCGACCACGAGGACGGCCTGCGGCATCGCGATCTTCACCGCCTTGCGGTAGGGCTTCCACATGTCGGTGGTCACGACCTCGACCTTCTCCCGGCCGCGCAGGTTCAGCAGGAAGTTGGTGACCGGCTTCTCCCAGCGGGTGGGCAGAAGCTCGAACGGCGGGTCAGCCACGACGGGCTCGTGGCGGTCGGTGGCAACTACTACAGCGT
>NZ_BMLK01000082.1 GCF_014645195.1 Novosphingobium indicum
TCATTGCGCTGGTGTTCGATTCCGCTTCGCTGCTCGACAAAAGCGCTTTCAGTCCAGTTTTCCTCGCTGGCCCGGTTGGCCTTATGCTCGGCAGGGTAGCCTTCGGGGGAATTTCAGCTCGCTACAACCGCATGCGGGTATTTGCGTGGATTGTTTCACTTTCGGGATTTGTCCAACTCACAAGGTTCGCGGTAACGCTTGAAGAACTCCTCGCCATTACTGCATCTGAACCGAATGATATCATATGACGAGTGGAATTTATGATCGAGATGGCACGGTTTGATTGGAGCGATCCCTTCAACTTTGACGATCAACTGACTGAAGAAGAACGAATGGTGCGTGATGCGGCTCATGGCTTCGCGCAAGGCGAACTTCAGCCCCGGGTCATCAATGCCTTCCGCGAAGAGCTGGATGCAGCAGAGTTGTTTCCACTCATGGGACAAGCCGGCTTGCTTGGAGCGACGATCCCACAGTCTTATGGCGGTGCTGGAGCTGGCTATGTCTCCTACGGTCTGATCGCGCGCGAGATTGAGCGCGTGGATTCGGGCTATCGGTCAATGGCATCGGTGCAAAGCTCGCTCGTCATGTATCCGATTTTTGCTTTCGGCTCGGAGGAACAGCGGTTTAAATATCTGCCTGGCCTAGCCGCAGGCTCGCTGATCGGCTGCTTCGGCCTGACAGAACCTGATGCGGGATCTGATCCTGCGGGCATGCGCACAATCGCGAAGAGGATTGATGGTGGCTATGTCCTTTCCGGCATCAAAACATGGATTTCGAATGCTCCTTTCGCCGACGTCTTTGTCGTCTGGGCAAAGAGCGAAGCACATGATGGGGCCATTTGCGGCTTCGTGCTTGAAAAGGGCCTGAAGGGGCTTTCCGCTCCCAAGATCAAGGGCAAGCTCAGCCTGCGCGCCTCGACCACCGGCATGATCGTGATGGATGAGGTTGAGGTTGACGAAGAAGCCTTGCTCCCCGGGGTCCAGGGTCTCAAGGGCCCCTTCGATTGCCTAAACCGCGCACGCTATGGGATCAGTTGGGGAGCGCTCGGCGCAGCAGAATATTGCATGCACGCAGCCCGCCAATATGGGCTTGATCGGCACCAGTTTGGAAAGCCGCTTGCCTCCAACCAACTCTATCAAAAGAAGCTCGCCGATATGCAAACAGACATTGCGCTAGGGTTGCAAGCCTCATTGCGTGTCGGCCGCCTAATGGATGAAGGCAGGTTCGCGCCGGAGATGGTCTCTCTCGTCAAGCGTAACAATGTCGGAAAATCGCTTGATATTGCGCGCCATGCCCGAGACATGCACGGCGGTAATGGCATCAGCGATGAATATCAAGTCATGCGGCACATGGTGAATCTGGAAACCGTCAACACCTATGAAGGCACGCACGATGTGCACGCGCTCATCCTTGGTCGAGCACTCACTGGCATTGCCGCATTCTAGGGCAGGCCACCTTTCTTCTTCAGTGTTGCGCTGCCTGGTCGCAGCAACAATCGTTGTGTCGAGTGAGCGGAAACGACGGAGCGTGGTGGCCGCCTCAATAGCTTCGCGGTAGTTTCAGGACATGCTCTGCGATGAATGACAATATGAGATTGGTCGAAACAGGTGCCACCTGATAAAGGCGGGCCTCTCGAAATTTCCGTTCGATGTCGTATTCCTCAGCAAAGCCATATCCGCCATATGTCTGGATGCAGGCGTTGCCCGCTTCGACTGCTACGTCCGCGGCAAGCATTTTTGCCATGTTCGCCTCGGGTCCATGTTCAAGCCCCGCTTCGTAAAGGCGCGCGGCCTCATGGACCATGAGCTCGGCAGCGCGCATATTTGCGTGGGCTCGCGCGATCGGGAAAGAGACGCCCTGATTCATGCCAATGGGGCGATCGAAAACCACCCGTTGATTGGCATAAGCAATGGATTTTCGGGTAAACCATTTTGCATCACCGACGCATTCGGCAGCAATAAGAACTCTTTCCGCATTCATGCCCGAAAGGATGCAATGAAAGCCCTTGCC
>NZ_BMLK01000083.1 GCF_014645195.1 Novosphingobium indicum
GGAATATAATGCGGTTCGCGGTGGGGCGGGGAACGTTGGTTAATGTCGCCGAGCCAGATTTTGAGGCGGACGGCACCGATGGCGTCAGTGAACGTCAGGCTGGTTTTTCGGTACCAGGCGGCGGCGTAAGGGATGCTGCTGGTGGTGAGCAGATCGCAGGCGCATAGCGATACGAGGCTGTAGAGACCGAGGAGCACCGGGGTGGTTCGGGCTATGGCCTGGTCACTCCATTGGCGCTGTGTCTCGACACCGAGGTGAGCTCGGGTTTCGGCGAACGTGACCTCGATCTGCCAGCGGCGGACATACAGCGCGATGATGTCCGCGGGTTCGAGGGTGACGTCGGTGCTGAAGAAGGCTTGGGGATCGCGTTTTCCGTCGGGATCGCGGACCAGGACCCATCGAACCGGCAACACCGGGGTGCCCGTTCTGTACCACAAGGCGATGTCGGAAGTGATCTGGAGGGCCTTGCCCTCCGCATGGCCGTACCAGGCAGAGGCGATTATCTTCGTCCAGCTTGTCGTCGGGTTGGACAGCAGGGTCTTGAGCTTTGGCAGTGCCGGACCTTTTTGCGCAGGCCGTCCCATCGTGCGCGATGTTCGTTTCGCAGGCGGTGCAAACAGGCTCGCATCCAACCGCAGCCTGCTGATGAGCGTTGCCCGCCGGGTAATGGCATGAGCCAGTTCGTGGACGGCGAAGCTGCTGTCGCCGATGAAGATGATCCGGCGACCTGGCAGCCAGCGACATAGCTGTAGTGCGCCCTGGCGGGCCCAGTCTGTCAGCAACTTGTGACGACAGCCGCGTTGACGGTTGGATCGTTCCGAAGGGGCAAGCAGGGTCAGGACCGGCAAGGCCTTAATCAGGCGGGTCCATGGCACCGGGGTGAGCACCATGAAGCTCAGCCAGCGCAGCCCGCTGGCCTTGACGAAATGGCCATGGCTGGATCGTACCGGGTCCCGGTAGATGCCACGTGCGGTGATCCGGCGTCCCCATCGGCGCTCAATGGTGTCGTCCAAACCGATGACGACAGGGCCAGCGGGCACGAGCCGCTCCACCACGACGCTCAGCAACCGTCTGGCAACAGCACGGGAGCTCCATCGGGCGCGGTTGAGGATCTGGTGAAAGGTTGCAAAGTTGGCGGCTTCGGCCCGGCCGGTCATGCGCAGGCAGGAAGTGACCGTCCGCTTGCCCGGCGCCAGCAGGGCGCCCATCACCAGAACAAGCACATGCTCCCAGCTGGGCGCCGTAAAGCAGGGGCGCCATGCTTGCAGCCATTGGCGCAGGACTTGGGGAACGGCATCGCCGATATCGGCATTGGGATTCTGCAGCATCCCAATGCTTCGAATCTTCACCGGCAAAGGTGGCAAGGCCATCGCAGCAACCATGCGGCGAAGTGAATCGGATGCGCCCTGAGTCGAAGGCAGTTATGGCTGCGTCATGGACGAAGACGAAATCGCACTGCGCATCGAAGCATTTGATGAAGCCAATGGCGGCGGAGTTGGCTGGTACGAGGACAAAGGCGCTTACCACCTATACCTGCTGGCAACCGAGGCACCGATCGCGCGGCTCAAGCCGACGGGCGAAGATGACGAGGTCAGGATCGCCTACTGGTCACATCGACGAAAATGGGAAGACATTGACGACATGGGCGGTTGTGTCCTGCCGATCGATCAGGCCCT
>NZ_BMLK01000084.1 GCF_014645195.1 Novosphingobium indicum
TATCGACAGCGTATTCTGAGTTGGGCACGTCGCTGTTTTGGCGCCCGGGGCAGGGTTATGGCGAGACCGGCACTTTTGCCCGAACAGCAGGCACGTGAGATCGCCCGGCGGCCGCCGGTGGAGCAGTCTCGGGGCGCGGACCTGACTATGTTGGCTTGAGGCGGGCGAAGATTGCGAGATTGTTGGCGACGACCGACGACCACACATAGGATTTGAAGTGCTCAATCCCGCGCCACGTACAGCGCGTCAGGCCGTAGGCGCGCTTGAGGCACGAGATGCCGGCCTCGATGCCGGCGCGGAAGTTGCGCAGCTGGCGATAAACCCATTTACTCTTGGCCATGTCCTCGATTCTGAGACCGCACTTCTTGTGGAAGGCCACGTCGCGTACCCCGATTGCCTTGGCCTGTTTGAGATTGTCCCGACTGGCAAAACCGCCATCGGCGGCTGATTGGCGCGGCGGCTCGCCATACATGGCGACATGCCGTTCGAGCATGGGCAGGAAGCGCGCCGCATCCGCCGGATTGCCATCCTCGATGACGACGTCGAGGATCATGCCGCTCTTGCCGGTGGAGAAGTTGAGCTTGTGGCCGTATTGAACGTCGCGGCCGCCTTTGACGATGATTTCGGCATGCGGTTCAAACAGGCTGACCAGCTTGTCGGCCGTCGGGACGCGCTCGCCGGCGAAGACCCGCCGCCGGCTCTGATCGATGACCCGTTCGATCAGGGACAGATAGTGTTCGACCTCAAGACGCCAGGCTGCGCTCTCGATGCTCGAGCCAAGGTGCAACGCCAGGCTGCGCAGCGATGCCATCGTGGCCTGGGTGGCATCGATCAAGTCCCGGTACAGCCGCGCCTTCTTGTCCTTGCCCCGACTGTATCGGATCGCCAGCGCCCTTTTCCTGGCGAGCCGCTGGCGATTGCGCCAGACGATGGCGGTGCCGCCCGGCAGGCTGGCGGCCTGCTTGAGCAAGCGTGTCATGACCCGCACACTATCGCACAGCAGCGAACTGTCGCTGGGAGCATGCATCAGTGCCTCGCACACGGTACTGTCGATCCGTACGAGTGTGCCGCGCTCGAGCTTTTCCTGCCTGGCATCGCGCAGCAACGCCTGATTGACTTGTTCCCAGGTCTGCGCCCCGATCCGACTGATCGTCTTTTGCAGCACCGACTTCTTCGGGCGCAACGCCAGGGGCAGTCGGGCAAAGGCGCGGAATGAACATGAATCCTCGAGATGAAAGGCCAGTTCCTCGTAACTCAGCTGACGATATTGCTTGAGCACGGCGCACCGCAGAACCGATTCCACCGGTAGCCCCTGACGCCCCGTGTCCTTGATGCCAGCCTCACCAAGATCTGCCGCCAGCAGTGGCAGCAACTCAGGGTGCGCATCGAGCCACCCTGAAATCGCCTTGAGCTCACGTCCGATCTGGTGATCGGCAAACAGATCGAATAGGCTGCTCTGGATGATGCGTTTTTGGCGCATTGTCGGCTCCGGCGTGTGTTGATTATGCCATGATCTCAGTGGTTTGAGCCCACAGCATAACCGACACCGCCGGGCC
>NZ_BMLK01000085.1 GCF_014645195.1 Novosphingobium indicum
TCTGAATCAGAAATCGTGACCAAAGGGAATCCCATGCCGATTCAGAACGGTCGAAAACCGCTCTAGCCTTAGCGCTCTCCTCACCGAAAGCTTCGTCGAAACCATTTGGCGCGAATGCCCAAACCTTATCCGGCTCGAGGGTCTGAAGCGCGCCCAACACTAAGCCAGGTTCACACCCGAGTCCGAACACTGCGCCGAGAGGCAACTCTGGCCGTGATGACCAACCGGCAAACTCTCGACGGATGGGCGCGGCTTCGCGAATTGGTCCAGGATTGTAATCGGATGAGTATTGCGAAGCCGCATAAGCAACAACAATTTCGATAGCTCGAGTTCGGCGAACTTGGTCCATTGTTAGGAGTAAATTCGCAATCATCTTCCTAGACATAGACGAAATATCGATCAAAATTCGAGGAATCGAATTCTGAGTTACAGACAGGCTTGTGATTAGCTCATCCGCTAATCCGGTCGCAAAGCCGTCGCGAAATATAAAATCCCTACCTGCAAAAAAATCGATATTCGATTGGTAGTCACCCACTTCTAGGTAACCAAAAGTCAGCGCGTACTTTCGATCGCTGTCAATGTTAGTTTGCTCAACCACCCATCGGCACCGGCTTTCGTAGCCCGCTGCGACAAATACCGCATCAAATTTCAAGTCGTCAGGGCGGCCGTCAGCTTCAGTGAGAATTGCCATTGGACTGCTCCGTATCGAAGAAGGAAGACTGCGCGGTACCCTGCTCAGACAATTCGACACGACTAGTTAGATTCGAGAGCCAGACAAAATCGCCCAACGTCAGGAGCAAGCTGTGCCTTGGCGCTAGCGCATAAGAAACGCGAAAACGTTGGCCCTGAAGGCCTCTAAGTAGGCTATCTGAGCTGCCGCCAGTCATCGGCACATGTATCAATGCCCCTGCATTCAAAGCCTTTCCAACTGCATTCACAACATCTTTGGGTGCATCCAGATCCAGACGAAATGTGCCGACATAATCCGCCTTGAATGGCCCTTTGATCAGGCGATTTTCGAACGCTTCACCAATCTTATCTACGAAGTCTAAGAGGCCCTTATCCCTATCAAAGCCCTGAAGGTCCAAAGGAATTACCTGCAGCAACGAAGTGAGAAGCAACTCTACCCGACGTATCGCTTCTGCTTGCGACCCTACTGAAATTGCCTCCAGCCTTTCATGTTTAGCGGCCTTGATGAGCTGCTCTTGGGCGAGAGGCGTGATTAGAGTCAGAATTGCCCTAGGGTTTCCTTCGGTAACTTCGATTATGGATGGATAGCCTGTGTAGAGGCTGTAGGACTTTCGAGGTCGAGTGGATCCAATGCCTTTGGATCTTCGGAATTCCCGGAGATAAAAATTCCTGGCCATCACAATGGGAAGTGTTTTGCGAACATCTGACGCAACGCGGGCTTCTGCAAACTCGTATCCCGGTTTGAGTATGCCCTTGTCCCTCAGAAAATCGGCGAAAGACTCGTCCTTCTTGGCCAGCTGGAGACCCGCAAAAACCGGTAGCGTTTTGGCGGGTATGATGATTCATTGGAGGGGCGCGAT
>NZ_BMLK01000086.1 GCF_014645195.1 Novosphingobium indicum
CATGGCCAGGTATTGAACGCCCCTGTCGCTGTGGTGGATCAGCCCGTCATCGGGGCCGGGCCGGCGGGCATGGATCGCCTGTTCCAGAGCATCGAGCACGGGCCGGATCGCCGCGAGGTAACGCTTCACCGCCGTGTAGGCGCCCATGTAGCCCATCTCCCTGATCTCGCGGGTCAGCCGCGAGGCGGTCAGGTCAGGAAATGCCGTCACCCGCTCGCGCAGGAACTCCATGTAAGGAGCGATCTTGCTCGGCCGGCCCGTCGTGCGCGGACCGTAGACCGGAACCTCGACGCCCCGCTCGATGTATTTGCGCACGGTCTTGGGATCGCGCCCCGTTCGGCGCGCGATCGCGGTCACCGACAGTCCCTGCCGGTGCAACTCCAGTATCATCATGGCTTCTCCAAGTCGGATCATCAGCGCCGCCTCCCACGAGGAGACTTTCTCGCGCCGATTTTGGCGTTGCCAATGAGCCGGGGTTAACCCCGGCTCATTGGCAATCAGGTCCAACAATCAGGGAATTTT
Source organism: Novosphingobium indicum (assembly GCF_014645195.1). Classification (GTDB taxonomy): domain Bacteria; phylum Pseudomonadota; class Alphaproteobacteria; order Sphingomonadales; family Sphingomonadaceae; genus Novosphingobium; species Novosphingobium indicum. The sequence continues at coordinate 523 of NZ_BMLK01000086.1, forward strand.
CAAAGCCCACTTTTGCGGAGAATTACACGCCCACTGACAGGCAAGTCGCTCGGTATACTTGATCGACACATATTGGCTGCTGCGGTCACTGTGGTGGATCAGGCCGCCACGATGGCAGGTCGTTGATCGTGGATCGCCTGTTCCAGAGCATCGAGCACGAAACTCGCATGCGCCGTTCTGCTCACCCGCCAGCCCACGATATAACGGGCATAGTGAGTAGCCCCTAGATTTCTGGACGCCTTCGATCCTAATTTTGAGGACAGGAGGCGACGGGGAAGCCCAACTTCAGTGATGAGTTCAAGCGTGATGCGGTGGCCCAGATCACCGAGCGTGGATATCCGGTGGCCGAGGTTTCGCAGCGGCTCGGTGTCAGCCAACATTCGCTTTATGCCTGGAAGCGGCAGCTGGGCAGGCAAGTGTCGGGCGATGCCAGCAAGGATGCCGAGATCCGCCAGTTGAAGCGCGATCTGGCCCGGGTGACCGAGGAGCGCGACATCCTAAAAAAAGCCACCGCGTACTTCGCCCGAGATGCAAAGTGAGGTACGCGTTCATCGCCGAGCATCGCGATTGTTTCGGCGTGCGGGCGATGTGCCGGTGCCTCGCCGTGCAGCCCAGTGGTTATTATGCCTGGCAGAAGAGCCCGCTGAGCCAGCGGGCTCGGGAAGATGCTCGGCAGACGGAGCTGATCCGGCGGGCCTGGGACGACAGCGGCAAGGTCTACGGCTATCGCAAGCTGCACGATGACCTGCTCGATCACGGCGAGACCTGCTGCCCGAACCGCGTTGCCCGGTTGACCAGGCTGGCGGGTATCAAGGCGCAGATCGGCTACAAGCGCAGGCCCGGCAGCTATGGCGGCAAGCCATCCCTGGCGGTCGACAATACTCTGGGCCGGCAGTTCGATGTGACTGCGCCGAACCGGGCCTGGGTGACAGACATCACCTACAGTGCGCCTCGTCCCGGATGATCCGGGAGGCGTATGTTGGAATGCAAAAGAGAAAGGAGGAATT
>NZ_BMLK01000087.1 GCF_014645195.1 Novosphingobium indicum
ATGGTGAATCACGTCAGCCCCAAACCCGATACCCTCAGTGAGTCAGATTCCACAGGTTTTGGTATGAGACACTTGGCGATGCGCTCCGGTTTCTCAAAAGCGCAGATGGGACGCCTCTCCACACCATCGATTGTGACACAGGTTCGCTCATTCTCCTCGAAGTTGCTGCTTCCTATGGTTTGTCAGCATCTCTGGTCGATATCACACTCAGGTCGGGGAGCGGCCACAACTATGTCAGATGGGAACTGAACGACGGCAGCTATTTCGATTGGGATACGAATGGGCGAAGCGTGTGCATCACGCCGTCCAACCTGCCTAGCTACGAGGGAAGAAGCCTGACCGACGATGAAACTCTGGCCTATCTTTATGTGTTGAGGGCCCCTGTTCAGAGCGAGACAGGCAAGTACGAAGAAGCAATCTCGGATTACAAGTCGGCAATGAGGCTGCATACCGAAGTTCCCATGCCTTACAATAACTATGCGTGGCTCGTAGCGACGCGTCGTTTTGCAGGGCGTGACGCACATATTGAACCTGCGATTGCGGCCGCGCGATACGCTGTCTCCCGCGATCCGCAAGCAAATTATCTAGATACGCTCGCATGCTCATTGGCACTTGATAAGCAGTTCGAGGAAGCCGTCAATGTTCAAGAGCGGGCAGTGGCGGAGGCCCCTTGGCAGGCGGACTTCAGGGCAAGGCTTGAGATGTTTCGCAGTCCTTCGCCGAAGGATTGTACAGGGATGAGCTAGAGCATTGCGCGGAGAAGTAAGAGTTGGTCTTCCGCGCGATCCGGCAACATGGATTTAGAGCAATGCGCGTGCTTCCGGAAATACGTGCCTCGCTCCAGATTGGGCTGGTCAAAGCAGCTCTTGCGAAACGTGATGGCCCCTACAACTGCTCACGGCAGGATTGGATTCCTGGGCTTGGGTTGACCGGAAATGCTGAACCTTTGCGGGTTGCGACTGGCTGCAATCGCAATTGTTTAGTCTGGTATGAGCCGGCGGCGCAGCGGCGTCCCGCTCCTGTGCGGGCGCATGCAGGGCAGGCGTCAGGCCAGCAGCAGCAAGCAAGCAACTCCTTTGACGCGGATCGTCGCAAGGGACTATACTGGATGCATAGATCGCGCAGAGCTGGAGACCCGCAAAAACCGTGTTGCGCAGGGCTTGGGAGCCTGACGACGGAGATGCCGATGCTGCCGGACGCTGTGGCGCCCGCCTTTGGCCTGTTTCCGATGACATTCCGTGCGATTTCACCCGCGCTTCGCGGATTTCAGACAGAGTCACCCCATGCTTTCCCGGCGTTCGTGGAAGATCAGTCTGTTGAAGTTGTAGGCCAGGTTGCAAAGGGTCAACTTCGCTTCGGCACGGGCTAGGCCGATCGTGCGGATGAACAGGCCGAACCGGTTCTTCTGATGGGCGAAGACATGTTCGACATGGGCCCGGACCGAAGACTTGGCAGCATTGGCCCGCGCAGTTGCCTTCGCCATGGGCTTACCCTTGGGTTTGCGCCG
>NZ_BMLK01000088.1 GCF_014645195.1 Novosphingobium indicum
CTTGCGCCTGCACCATTCCCCGTCTCCAACGGCCTTGATGCCCGTGCTGTCGATCAGCAGGTGCAACGGCCCGGAACGGGGCTGGCAGGGGATCTCGACAAGCAAGGTCTTCTGCCTTCGGCTCAGGGTGCTGAAATCCGGCACTGGCCAATCAAGCCCTGCCATCTCGAGAAGACTTGCGACCATGCCGGTGGTCTGGCGCAAAGGCAGCTTGAACACACCCTTCAACGTGAGGCAGGCTTGGATCGCGGCATCCGAGAACATAGGCTGTCGCCCCCGCTTGCCGGTCGGCGCGGACAACCACTGCATTCCCGGATCAAACCAAACCCGAAGCGAACCTCTCTGCGCCAGCGCTGCGTTATAGGACTTCCAGTTTGTCGTGCGGTAGCGGGCCCTGGGCGGTTTGCTCATCTCCGCCCCTTAACCAACTGGATTTACAAACGGAATCCCTCGGGTATTTGCGCAACAAAGCCGCTCGCATGAATAACCGGCACGAGCCAAAAGGGTAGCGGCGGCATCGGGACTGCCTCCGCAAAGCGAATGTAACTGACTCCCCGTTGCACTCGAGCCTCGCCGATGCGGCGTTGATCCTTAAGCGTCGTCCAGAATGCCAGACTGACCTGCGCCGCACACCTGCAAGTGCAAGTCTGCTTTGCTCTTGTTCAGTGAAAACGGATGCGCCAAAAAAATGCCCACGAAGACGGCGGGCAAGAAATAGCATGAGCCCACAGAACAGGAGATACTCGGAAATGACCGGAGTGGCAGGGCTGCGCGCGACCGCATTGCTGGCGACCATGTTCGCTGCTTTGTCGACCTCTACCGCGCGGGCAGAAGTTTACGCCGATGTGCAAGGTTGGGTGGTTATTCGCGGAGAGGACAGCTGTGGCGCTACCAAGAATTACGAAAGCCCGGGCAACAGCATGCTCGCCTTTCTCGAATTTGCCAGCGGCGAACAGACAGTGGCGCTAGGTAATCGCAACTGGTCTGCGGTCGGTGATACCGACTATGCTGTCAGCTTCGCCCTCGACGATACCAAGTTTGAAAGCCTTGCCAGCAAAGGCTTGGTTTCGGGCGATCGCAAGGGGTTCACGACCAGCCTCCCGGCCGGGTTCAAGGCAGCGCTGAGCCGATCTTCGATGCTACGGGTTTACCTGAATGGGCAACTCATTGATCGTTTGGAGCTGGAGACCCGCAAAAACCGGTAGCGTTTTGGCGGGTATGATGATTCATTGAAGGGGCGCGATCACGGAGGCCATTCATGGATACCAAGTCCCTGTTCAGTTTGAGCGATCACCTTGAGGCCCTGAGCAAGGAGGGAGATCCGCTCGAGGTTTTG
>NZ_BMLK01000089.1 GCF_014645195.1 Novosphingobium indicum
GTTGAAGGGATCGGGATGCGCGGCGGTGATGAACGGAGCGAGGGGCTGTTCTCGTACGTGAGTTGCGAGGCTCGGGTGCCGGCGAACCATCCCCTTCGCGCGATCCGGGCGATTGTCGATGAAGCGCTCGAAGTGCTGTCTGCGGACTTCGACGGCCTGTATTCTCGTATCGGGAGGCCCTCGATCCCGCCCGAGAAACTCCTTCGGGCCTTGCTCCTGCAGGCGTTCTATTCGATCCGCTCGGAGCGCCAGTTGATGGAGCAGATGGACTACAACCTACTCTTTCGCTGGTTTGTCGGCCTGGCGATGGATGCGCCGATCTGGGATGTCACGGTCTTCACCAAGAACCGGGAGAGGCTGCTGGCAGGCGACGTTGCCGCCAAGTTCCTGTCGGCCATCATCAGCCAGGCGCGCGTACAGGCTCTTCTCTCGGACGATCATTTCTCGGTGGACGGCACGTTGATCGAAGCCTGGGCCAGCGTGAAGAGCTTCAGGTCCAAGGATGAAGGCGGCCCCGGGGATGATGATGACGGTGGGGCGGTCGCCAGCCGGGGCGAGCAGGCAGCAACGCCGACCGACCGTAGTGCCGGACGCGATTTTCGCGGAGAGAAGCGCAGCAATGCAACCCATGCATCGACCACCGATCCCGATGCCCGGCTGTTCAAGAAGGCGCGTGGCCAGGCTGCGAAGCTGTGCCACATGGCCCATGTCCTCATGGAGAACCGCAACGGCCTCGTTGTCGATGCGATCCTGACCCACGCCACCGGCACCGCCGAACGTGAGGCGGCGCTGACCATGCTGGGCCGTATGGAAGGACGCCATCGGATTACCCTGGGCGCGGACAAGAACTACGACACCGCCGCCTTCGTCGCGGCGCTGCGCGAGATGGGCGTCACCCCGCACGTGGCCCAGAACAACACCAACCGGCGTTCCGCCATCGACGGGCGCACGACACGCCATCCCGGCTACGGCCTCTCCCAGAAGATCCGCAAACGGATCGAGGAAGTGTTCGGATGGACGAAGACCTGCGGCACCATGCGAAAGACCCGCCATCGAGGCCAAGACCGCGTCGGATGGTCCTTCACGCTCACCGCTGCCGCCTACAACCTCATCAGACTGCCGAAACTGCTGGCTGCGGCCTAATCGTGCCGCTCACATCACCAAGACCGCGCCAACACGGCAGACAACTGCGAATTTCAGCCTCGAATGAGCGAGATCCT
>NZ_BMLK01000090.1 GCF_014645195.1 Novosphingobium indicum
TCGACAAGGATTTACTGGATCAGTTGCTGTCAGGGCGTGATCCGCAGGATTTGTTTGCCAAGGACGGCTTGATTGCTGAACTGAAGAAGGCGCTTTCGGAGCGGATGCTTGCCGCCGAACTGGACGATCATCTCGAATCGGAAGCCGAATTTGGGATCGGCAATCGCCGCAACGGCACCTCGAAGAAGACGATGCTGACCGGTTCTTCGAAGCTGACGCTGGACATTCCGCGTGACCGGCAGGGCACATTCGATCCCAAGTTGATCGCCAAATACCAGCGCCGCTTCCCGGACTTCGACGACAAAATCATCTCGATGTATGCGCGCGGCATGACGGTGCGTGAGATCCGGGGACACCTGGAGGAGCTTTACGGCATAGATGTGTCGCCGGACCTGATCTCGACGGTGACCGACGCCGTGCTGGAAACCGTCGCTGAATGGCAAGGACGGCCGCTTGATGCCTGCTACCCGCTGGTCTTCTTCGACGCGATCCGGGTCAAAATCCGGGATGAGGGCTTTGTCCGTAACAAGGCGGTGTACATCGCGCTCGGTATCCTGCCCGACGGGACCAAGGAAATCCTCGGGATGTGGATCGAGCAGACCGAGGGGGCCAAGTTCTGGATGCGCGTCATGAACGAGCTCAAGAACCGGGGGGTGGCCGACATCCTCATTGCCGTCGTCGACGGATTGAAGGGCTTCCCCGATGCCATCAACGCCGTGTTCCCGCAAACGGTGGTCCAGACCTGCATTGTGCATCTGATCCGTAACTCGATGGGCTTTGCGTCGTGGAAGGACCGGAAGGCCATCGCAGCTTCCCTGCGCAGCATCTATCGCGCCGAGAATGCCGAGACCGGCCTGGCCGCGCTGGAAGCCTTCGAGGCAGGGCCCTGGGGCCAGAAATATCCAGCCATCCCCCAGAGCTGGCGTAGGCACTGGGAGCAAGTGATCCCATTCTTTGCCTTCAGTGCGCCGATCCGGCGGATGATCTATACCACCAACGCCATCGAGGCCCTGAACTCGAAGCTCAGGCGGGCAGTGCGCACGCGCGGCCACTTCCCCGGTGACGAGGCGGCGATGAAACTGCTATACCTCGTTCTCAATCACGCGGCCGAAGAATGGAAACGGCCGCCGCGCGAGTGGTTCGAGGCCAAAACCCAGTTCGCTATCAT
>NZ_BMLK01000091.1 GCF_014645195.1 Novosphingobium indicum
GCCCGACCGGACGCGGCGGATCGTCGAAGTCGAGCAACTGCCGGACCTGATCCGCGTGATTGACCGCGGCATCGTCGTTGCCGAACACCCCGTGCTCGAAGGGCGCCGGCAATATCGTATCGACCAGCGCCATCGCACTGGGCGGCCGCAGCCGCGAACGCCGGATCGCCCCATGACGATGATCGGTCGGATCGGCGATCATGTACCGTTGCGCTCGCTGGCCATCTACGATGCGATCGGCGCGAGCCTTGCCATGGAGGGGCGGCCATGAACGGCATTGCGCCATCCACGCGCGTTGACTCCATCCGCCGGAGCCTCGTCAGCCTCAAGATGCCCCGCGCGCTCGAGATCCTGGATGCAACCCTGCGCCGCATCGAGCAGGGGCAGATCGACGGCATTGAAGCGCTTGATGAACTGCTGGGCGAAGAACTGTCGCTACGCGAGAACCGGCGGATCAAGGCGGCCCTGCGCATGGCCCGGCTGCCTGTCGTGAAGACGCTCGCCAGCTATGACTTCTCGTTCCAGCCCTCGCTCGACAAGAACCGCATCCTGGCACTCGCCGGCCTCGACTTCATAGAACGGGCCGAGGTCGTCCATCTGCTGGGCCCGCCCGGCACCGGCAAAAGCCACATTGCTACCGCGCCCGCGGTCGAGGCAGTCCGCGCCGGCAAGGCGGTCTACTTCATCCCGCTGGCCGATCTCATCGCCCAACTCGCCAAAGCCGAGCGCGAAGGCACGCTCAGGGAGAAGATCCGGTTTCTTGCCCGCGCATCGCTGCTGGTCGTCGATGAGATCGGTTACCTGCCGGTCACACCGGGCGGCGCCAACCTGTTCTTCCAGTTGGTCAACGCCCGCTACGAAAAGGGCGCCATGATCCTCACCTCCAATCGCGGCTTCGCCGAATGGGGCGAGGTCTTCGGCGATGCCGTAGTCGCCACTGCGCTGCTCGACAGACTGCTGCACCACGCCGTTGTCATCCAGATCGAGGGCTCCAGTTACCGAATGCGTGAGCACGCTGCGCTTGTGCCCGAAAACGTGCGCAACGGCACCGCGTTCAATCCACCACCGCCGAGGCGGCGTGGCCGGCCGACAAAGAAAGGAAATCCTGATCCCGAATACGGCTGATCACCGACCGT
>NZ_BMLK01000092.1 GCF_014645195.1 Novosphingobium indicum
GCGAGGAAACACAAGCCGGAAGAGATCATCAGCAAGCTGCGTGAGGCCGAGATCGTGCTGGCGCAGGGCGGGACGGTTGCGGATGCGTGCCGCCGGATCGGCGTCACCGAGCAGAGCTATTATCGCTGGCGCAAGGAGTATGGCGGCCTGAAGATGGACCAGGCGCGGCGGATGAAGGACCTTGAGAAGGAGAATGCGCGGTTGCGCCGGGCGGTGTCGGATCTGACGCTCGACAAGCTGATCCTGCAGGAGGCCGCACGGGGAAATTATTGAGCCCTGCAAGGCGGCGGCGCTGTATCGATCATATCCGGGGAATGATGGCTGTCTCCGAGCGGCGGTTGTGCCGCGTGCTCGGCCAGCATCGATCGACGCAGCGCAAGGTGCCACGCGGGGCAGATGACGAAGCAGCCCTGACCGAGGACATCATCGCCTTGGCCAGGCAGTATGGCCGTTATGGCTATCGCCGGGTGACAGCCCTGCTGCGCGATGCGGGCTGGCATGTGAACCGCAAGCGCGTGGAGCGCATCTGGCGACGAGAGGACCTCAAGGTGCCGCAGAAGCAACCGAAGCGGGGAAGGCTCTGGCTCAACGATGGATCGTGCGTCCGACTGCGCCCCGAGTACCCGGGGCACGTGTGGTCTTACGACTTCGTCGAGGGCCGCACCCACGATGGCCGCAAGTTCCGCATCCTGTCTATCATCGACGAGGCCAGCAGAGAATGCCTGGCCCTGCCGGTGGCCCGAAGGCTCAGAAGCGAGGATGTGCTGGCCGCGTTGGCCGAGTTGTTCATTACCCGCGGTCCACCGGCACATATACGGTCAGACAATGGACCGGAGTTCATCGCCAACGCCGTACAAGAATGGCTGGCCAGGATCGGCGTGAAGACACTCTACATTACACCCGGCAGCCCATGGGAGAATGGCTATTGCGAGTCATTCAATGGCTCGATGCGCGACGAACTCTTGAACGGGGAGATCTTCTACACCTTGGCTGAAGCCCAGATCCTGATCGAAGCCTGGCGCCGGCACTACAACACCGTCAGACCGCACAGCTCGCTGGGCTATCGGCCTCCGGCCCCGGAAGCGGCAACACCGCCATGGCTGTCCTCCGGTTCCGCTTCGCTCCACCTGCGGC
>NZ_BMLK01000093.1 GCF_014645195.1 Novosphingobium indicum
CCATGGCGCATCATGTCCATCGGCTTGCGCCAGTGGGCGCATGGGTCGTGATCAGAGAGTCTTGGTATTATAGTTCACACTGCTGCTGTATTCGCTCTCGATCGGCTCTCCGTTGTTATTGGTGGCCGGGTCGAACCGAAGGTAGCGCTCGACGCCAGCGCAAGCCGCTTCATCCAGATCGGGCTGACCGGAAGACTGCGTTACCCGGCAATCGGTGGCCCTGCCTTCCGGGGTGACCCGCGCAGAGAACTCAACTTTACCCCCGCGCTGCTCTCGGGCTGCTCGCGTGGGATAGTTGGCCAAAATCCGTGCGGCCCCGCCCTCATGCAGGATCGGGCCATGAGCGGCTTTCGCAAACGGGTCTTTCGGTAAATCACCCCACCGCTGCTGCCTCCGTTGCTGTTCACGCTGATCTGCTGCAAGCGCCCGCTTAACTTCACCCAAGCACCGCTGTATCGAAGCCAAGGCCGCCGACGATCCAGTCAGCTGGAGACCCGCAAAAACCGGGTTGGACAAGGCTTGGGAGCCTGACGACGGAGATGCCGATGCTGCCGGACGCTGTGGCGCCCGCCTTTGGCCTGTTTCCGATGACATTCCGTGCGATTTCACCCGCGCTTCGCGGATTGCAGGCAGAGTTACCCCATGCTTTCCCGGCGTTCGTGGAAGATCAGTCTGTTGAAGTTGTAGGCCAGGTTGCAAAGGGTCAACTTCGCTTCGGCACGGGCCAGGCCGATCGTGCGGATGAACAGGCCGAACCGGTTCTTCTGATGGGCGAAGACATGCTCAACATGGGCCCGGATCGAAGACTTGGCGGCATTGGCCCGCGCAGTTGCCTTCGCGATGGGCTTACCCTTGGGTTTGCGCCGATGAATGCGGGACGTGAGCATCCGATCCGACAGCCACTTCTCGTTGCGCCTGGATCGATAGGCACTGTCTGCCCAGACCTCGGAACCGGTATTATCCGTGCTGACGACCTGCCGGAGAAGACGCCCGTCCGCCGCTGACGCCGAAGTCACCGCCATGCCTCGGATGAAGCCGAAGCGTCGGTCGATGCTGATGTGGGATTTGTAGCCGAAA
>NZ_BMLK01000094.1 GCF_014645195.1 Novosphingobium indicum
TTCCGGAGGTGGATCATGGGAAGCTGCCGTTCTGACGATTTACGCAATCGGGTTGTTGAGGCGGTTGCTGCGGGAAGTTCGCGGCGGGCGGCTGCGGCGCGGTATTCGGTGAGTGCGAGTTCGGCGATCCGCTGGAGCGAACGGGCGGCGAACGAGGGCAGCCCCGCCCCGCGCAAGCAAGGTCGTCCGGCGGGCAAGGGGCCGCTGGCGGATCATCTGGACTTCATGGTCGCGGCGGTGGAGGCGCAGCCGGACATCACGATGAAGGAGCTTGCCGCCCGGCTGCTGGCCGAGCGTGGGATCAAGGGAGCCGAATGGACGCTCTCCCGGCTGCTCGGCAGGGCTGGGTTCACATATAAAAAAACAGCTGATGGCATCGGAATGCGCACGCGTCGATGTGGCTGAACGCCGCCGGGTGTGGATCGGCGAACGGCAACCTGCGATGCGCCGCGAACCGCACCGCCTGGTGTTCATCGACGAGACTTCAGTGAACACCAAGATGACGCGCCAACGCGGCCGGGCAAAGAAGGGCAAGCGCCTCACGGCCAAGGCTCCGTTCGGCAAATGGGGCACGCAGACGTTCATCGCAGGGCTTCGCCACGATGGCCTCACCGCGCCTTGGGTGATCCCCGGCGCGATGGATCGTGCAGCCTTCAACACCTACATCGAGACCCAGCTCGCCCCGACGCTGGCGCCCGGCGACGTGGTGATCCTCGACAACCTCTCGGTGCACAAGAGCGCCAAGGCCGAAGCCGCCGTCAGAGCGCGCGGCGCATGGATGCTGTTCCTGCCGCAATACTCGCCCGACCTGAACCCGATCGAGATGGCCTTCTCCAAGCTCAAGGCCCACCTGCGCAAGGCCGCAACCAGAACTTTCGATGCCCTGATCGCGGCCATCGGCAATATCTGCGATCTGTTCAAAC
>NZ_BMLK01000095.1 GCF_014645195.1 Novosphingobium indicum
GAATGAGGGGTCCCGATTGGACGCCGATCAACCCGCTACGGGGTTCCTTTTGCACGCCGGTCCACAGGTCATGCCGATAAACCGCTCGCGCAAGGGTTGCGGTGCGTTCACCAGCAGTGTCTTGAGCGTGACCATGGCTTGTGTTCGCGCCTTGAGCGCGGTGTCGCGAGCGATCTTGAGGTGGCGGATCATTTCGACGGTGCCATCGCCGAATTTGGGCTCACCGTCGGCCTCACCCGCAAGAACGGCTCGTGCGGCGGACTCGGCATCCACGGTGTCGGTCTTGCCATGCCGGCGTCGGAGCTGCCGGTTGACCCGGCCGACCTCGATGACGCGCAAGCCCTTCGCAGCCAGCGCACGTGCGAGGCCTGCCCCGTAGGAGCCAGTTCCTTCGATGCCGAACGCATGCACAGTTCCGTGCCCGGTTGCCCAGTTAACCACCTGGCGATAGCCCGCGCTGGTTACCGGGAACGATGCGGTGGCTAGCCGGACACCCAGTCCGTTGATCGCGACGGCGACGTGAACGTCTTTATGGGTGTCGATGCCGATGACGACGGCCTCGGGTGTGATATCATGCATACGGGTCCTCCAGGCGGGTGGAACCCGAAGGCGCTTCGCGAGCGGACAGGACTGTGACGGGACGGCACTCCCTCAGGCTCCTATCAAGTCACGCCTCGCGGCGCCCCGGGTGCAGCCTGGAGGGCCGACAGATCAACGCCATGACACGTGGTCAGTCGTAAGCACGGGTCAGGCCTTCCAGACTGCACGCACCTTCTCACAGTCGTAGCTGTCACCGACGCTGCCGACCGATGGCACGAGGTTGGCCTCGGCGAGACGCTGGGTGTAGTT
>NZ_BMLK01000096.1 GCF_014645195.1 Novosphingobium indicum
TGCGCACGGCCCAGTCGAGAGCCTGCTCACGGACCGCTTCGTCGCGAATTGTCTCGTCACTGGCCACGGTGCGCTCCTTTCACAACCGAGACGGAGTCGATTACCCGCAACCTCATCGTATCTCTCCATCGGCGCGGGCCTTCCATTCGGCGAGGGCCCGGTAGGCCGTGCGCAGGTCGCTCTCGACAGTGCTCAGACTCACGCCCAGTTCTGCCGCGACTGCTTTCTGTGCGATCCCGTCAACGCGGTGGCGGCGAAAGGTCTGGGCGATGCGCGGGCCAAGGCTGTCGAGCATAGCGAGAACCTGCGCCGCCTCCTGTGTAGCGGCCAGCCGGCGTTCCGCCGAAGGTTCGCTGGAAGCCTCTCCCTCACCCGACTGGACGTCGCTCCAGTCGCGCTCGCGCTTTTCCGCCTGGCGCCGCGAGCGGTAGCGGTCGATCATGGCCGCGTTTACCGCGCTGTAGAGATAGGCCACAGGCGCCGAAACCGGACCGGCGCCACTGGTAGCAAGACGAATCCAGACTTCGTGCAGAATGTCCTCGGCAGCATCGTCTGCACCTCTCACCTGCAGAAAACGCAGAAGCTGCTGCCGGTTTGCAAGAAAGGCGGCTTCAAGGCCGGAGACTGGCGGCGGGGGGGACACGGATATCGGACTCTCTGCACCTTCACCGCTGGTTAGTTCTTTTTGACTGATAGATAAAGCGAGGAACTCGGGGCTGCAGAAATTTGACCGTGCTGAATCAGGTCTCACTGAGACAAATATTCTGTTGAAACTAGAGCAATGCACAGGATTTGTGAATCGAGGGATTCACGCTGACGAGGGTTTGTGATTCACCGT
>NZ_BMLK01000097.1 GCF_014645195.1 Novosphingobium indicum
TCTGAATCAGAAATCGTGACCAAAGGGAATCCCATGCCGATTCAGAACGGTCGAAAACCGCTCTAATGCAGGCCGGTACGGGCTCACAAAAGGCGGAGTGCAAGCAGAAAATATTGAACTCACACCCGAGGGGCAAAGGGCGGTTGATGAACAAATTAACGCGCGTGAGCGAGCGCGGACGCGTGTCGCTTTAGCGATATCCGGCGTCGAGCCGTTTCAGAAGCTTTATGAAAAGTTCGTTGGCAATAAACTTCCCGCCCATGCAGTTCTTATTGATGCTGCTAAAGACGTGGGTATCGATGCAAACCACGCATCAGAGGCGGTTGATACCTTTGTGGTCAATCTTCGTTTTGTGGGGCTCCTGCGAACGTTATCTGGCGCTGAACGTATTATTTCGACGGATATGCTGCTCAGTGATCTCCCCGCGTCACCAGCAGTTGCAGCTTCTCCAGAACAAAATTCAACACATGCCTCTACAAATATAATTACATCCGAACATGCTCAGTTTGAGAGTACCTGCTTCTACATTGCTCCTATTGGTGACGAAGGTTCGGAGGCGCGAAAGCATTCAGATCTTTTTCTTGGATCTATTGTAGAGCCTGCTCTGGAGCCATTTCAGCTGAACGTGGTTCGGGCTGATGCGATTGACAAACCAGGGGTCATCACGCGTCAGATCATCGAATACATCATGAAAGCTAGATTGGTTGTTGCCGATCTGTCGTTCCATAATCCCAACGTATTCTATGAGCTGGAGACCCGCAAAAACCGGTAGCGTTTTGGCGGGTATGATGATTCATTGGAGGGGCGCGATC
>NZ_BMLK01000098.1 GCF_014645195.1 Novosphingobium indicum
CCCCACGAATGCGCCAACTACTTCAAATCATGCGGGTACGAACCAGAATGATCGAAAACCGCTCTATAAGTATTATCCTATCTGTCTCCTCTTAGAGAAACTTTAGTAGACTGCGCGTGCGATACGTCCACACGAGGCGCTAGGGGCGTACAGACATACCGCTATACTAAGCCGGAAAGTCTTGATTGTCAGGCAGGCGCTTCGCCCCATTCTGGGCATTCGCAGAGGATTTATGGAGCCTGTTTTCCCGATAGCGACCGAGGAAGTTCAACTTCCTTCCAAGGAGCACCTGCATCGAAAACAGGAACGCATTCAGCAGACGGTGCATTCATGCCGCCCTGTCTTGCATGGCAAAGTGATACCTCGCCGGTAAATCGATCCATCCGCCATGCGATATGATCGCCGTCTTGTGAAACGGCTTCCATCGAAAAGCGCCCGCCCGCAAAATATCCCGCCAGCGAAAGGCCGAAAGCCATAATTACGGCAAGGACAACCTTCTCAAAAAAACTACGCATGGTTTCTCACATGATCTATCTGTTCCGGCCAGCATGTATCACGGCGAAAAGATGTGGAAGTCTACATTCCGCCTATCCTTGTTGGCACTGGATTTGCCCATGCGGCTAGGCGGCGCTGGATGGCAGGGCTGTGCAGAAGATGCCCTAGAATGGCCTAGGAGACTCGTGGAGAGTGATTGGAGGGTCTCGGCTGCCTGTGTGCCTGTCAATCGGCGTCCAATCGGGACCCCCTATCGGCGCGCAAAAGGGACCCCTTGGCAGCATTGC
>NZ_BMLK01000099.1 GCF_014645195.1 Novosphingobium indicum
GCAAACGGTTGGAGTTTTGCGATGGCCGCGGCAGTCAGACTTCGAGATGATTTCAGCTCTGGGCAGGTTCGGGCCTTTGCTCGCTGCGCCAAGGATGCGGACCAAGTCCGCCGTCTGCTCGCGATTGCGACGATCCTGGAGGGCGGAAGCCGCAGCGACGCAGCCAAGGTCGGCGGGGTCACGCTGCAGATTATCAGGGATTGGGTGCTGCGCTTCAACGCGCATGGCCCTGATGGTCTGGAAACGCGCAAGGCGCCGGGGCCGGATACTATCCTCGACGACTGCCATCGACGCGCGCTGGCCGAAACCATCGAAGCGGGCCCTATTCCTGCTATTCATGGTGTGGTTCGCTGGCGGATCATCGACCTCGTCCAATGGCTATGGGAAGAGTTTGAAGTCTCGATCAGCAAGCAGGCACTGGGGCATGAACTTCGGACCATGGGCTATCGCAAGCTCTCGGCCCGGCCACGCCATCAGGGGCAGCGCCCTGAAGATATTGCCGCTTTTAAAAAGCCTTCCCCGTCCGGCTGGCGCAAATCCGAAGGCGCCTGCCCAAAGGCACGCCGATAGAGCTGTGGTGGCAAGATGAGGCCCGGATCGGGCAAAAGACGCAGATCACCCGGCGCTGGGCCAAACGCGGGACGAGACCCGTCGCGCCCCGTGATCTGCGTCGGGCTTCGGCATGGATCTTTGGGGCGATCTGTCCCGCAGAAGGCAAAGGCGCCGCGCTGG
>NZ_BMLK01000100.1 GCF_014645195.1 Novosphingobium indicum
AGGTGTGGGCGCAGCGGTCATAGCGGGTGTGGATGCGGCGCCAGTCCTTGAGTTTGCCGAACATGTTTTCGACTTTGTGGCGCTGGCGGTAGAGGGCTGTGTCGTGCGGGATGGGCACTTTGCGGTTGGTCTTTGACGGGATGCAGGCGGTGATGCCACGCTCGGCCAAGGCATGGCGGAACCAGTCGGCATCATAGCCCCGGTCAGCCAGCAACGCCTTGGCTCTGGGGAAGGCTTCGATCATCAAGGCAGCTCCCTTGTAATCGCTCATCTGGCCTTCACTGAGCAGCATGATCAATGGACGGCCCTTGCCATCGCAGACGGCGTGGAGCTTGGAGTTCAGCCCGCCTTTCGTGCGCCCGATACGTCTGGGTAGAGCCCCTTTTTTAGCAGGCTTGCCGCCGTCCTGTGCGCCTTCAGGTGGGTAGCGTCGATCATCAGTCGATCGGGTTTGCCGCCCTTGGCCGCCAGCGCGGCAAAGATCCGGTTGAACACGCCCAGGCGGCTCCAGCGGATGAAACGGTTGTAGATCGTCTTGTGCGGGCCGTAACCGGCAGGCGCGTCACGCCAGCGCAGCCCGTTCCTGATCACGAAGATGATGCCGCTGACGATCCGGCGATCATCGACCCGCGGAATACCATGCGACAGCGGAAAATAAGGCTCAATCCGGCGCATCTGCGCCTCACTCAACAACCAAAGCTCAGACACTCGCAGCACCT
>NZ_BMLK01000101.1 GCF_014645195.1 Novosphingobium indicum
AGGCTGGTGTGGAAGGCGAGGTATTGCGGGACGATCAGTGGGAGCGATTGCGTGAGTTTGTGCCGGGAGGCCGGAAGGGCAAGCGTGGCCCGAGAAGCGACGGCAGATTGTTTCTCAATGCGCTGCTTTGGCTGGCCCGTTCCGGTGGTCGCTGGCGCGATCTGCCGGAGCGGTTCGGCCCCTATCAGACGGCGAAGCGGCGTTATTACCGCTGGGTTGAGCAAGGCGTGATCGACCGGATTTTCGAGGCGGTGTCAGATGATCCCGACATTGAGTGGCTGGCGATTGATGCGACCGTGATCCGTGCTCAGGCTCAAGCTGCCGGAGCGCGGGTAAAAAGGGGGGTGCTCAAGCCCAGGCTCTCGGGCGCTCGCGCGGCGGGTTCGGCACAAAGGTCCACGCCGTAGTCGATGCCCTTGGCCTGCCGATCCGCTTCATCCTTGGCCCCGGCCAGCAGAACGACATGGCCCCCGCATGCGACCTGATCCGCGGCATCCCGGCAGGCAAGGTGCTGGCGGATCGCGCCTATGATGCCGACCGCCTGCACGACCTCATCTACGAGCAAGGTGGCGAGCCGGTCATCCCGCCTCGCCGCCACCGCATATATCAGCACCGCTATGACCGCATCGCCTACAAACAACGCTGGGGCATCGAAGGCTTCTTCGCCAAGCTCAAGCAATGGCGGCGCATCGCCACCCGCTATGACAAACTCGCCGC
>NZ_BMLK01000102.1 GCF_014645195.1 Novosphingobium indicum
ATCCGTGCTGGTGAAGGAGGCCGGCATGGATGGCTCTTTCGATGGATTTGCGCACTCGGCTCTTGGCAGCGGTGGATAGTGGATCGAGTTGTCGTGCTGCGGCGGCCCGGTTTGGTGTTGCACCATCAACGGCGGTCCGCTGGCGGGCACAGCAGCGCGAGACGGGTGACATTGCCCCAAAGCCCCTAGGCGGCGATATGCGTTCGCGGCGGATGGAAGAGCGGGCAGCGGACATTCTGGCCATTTGGGAGGAGCGCAGGGACATCACCCTCGGAGAACTGCGCTTGGCGCTGGCAGACAAGGGTATGGACGTTTCCGTTGCCGGCCTACATCGCTTTTTTGTTCGCCGCGGACTGACGCGCAAAAAAAGACAGGCCATGCGATAGAGCAAGATCGACCCGACATCCTTAAGCAGCGTCAGGACTGGTTCGAGGGTCAACTCGATCTCGAACCGGAGCGTCTGGTCTTCATCGACGAAACCTGGACCGCGACCAATATGACCCGCAGCCACGGTCGTTGCCCGAAAGGCGAGCGGCTGCGGATGGGCTTCCCGCACGGCCACCGCAAGACCACCACCTTGGTCGCCGGCCTGCGCATGACCGGCATGGTCGCGCCCATGGTGCTCGATGGGCCGATCAACGGCGACTGGTTCGAAGCCTACGTCGCCCAGGTCCTCGTGCCGGAACTGCGGCCCGGCG
>NZ_BMLK01000103.1 GCF_014645195.1 Novosphingobium indicum
ATGGTGAATCACGTCAGCCCCAAACCCGATACCCTCAGTGAGTCAGATTCCACAGGTTTTGGTATGAAACGGCCGTGACGAGTGGAAAGCGGACATTAGTCGAGTACCGGTGGAATAGCGCAATGCACGCTTGTAGGTTGTCGCAATGCAAGCTCGGCAACTGTTTGAACGCGTCCGCGCCTCGTGGCCGGATTTCATCATTTTGAAGAGCGATGCCAGTTCAAGCGAGGGCGACGCAATTTGGAGCGTTGTGCATTGCTATGACAGCTTGGAGCCAAAGTTTGCTGACGACGATTGGCTATCGATAGGAGCTTGGTCGTTCCATCAAGCATTGACGGATCTAGCTAGGCTCAAAATCCAAAGTGGTCTCCAAACGGTGAGACCGGCTGACGTTTCATTCGAAGCCTTCGATTCGAATATGCGCGACAATTTAGCTGACGACGCATGGGCGGGGGCCTGTCAGTAATTTTGTGCGCGAGGTCGTTTTTGTTCATCAGACCGTGAACCTGTCGCCGAAG